>JBAZTE010000013.1:0-154598 GCA_041662065.1 Bacteroidales bacterium
TGAATAAGTCTTTTTATGAACAGCTTTTTTTTCGTTTCCTGGTTTTTATTTGTATTGTTTTCCTGAAAAGTCAGCCTCCTTTGTTTGCTTCTGACCATCAAGAATCCTTTCCTGATCAGGATACCCTGCTTAAAGGTGCAGTCTGGATTACCGACCACTCCGAGGTTCCCTCAACCGACAGCCTTTTTTACCTTGATCATCCCGCACCTTTACTGAGGACTGGTTTTGTTATCCATGGAGATATTGAAAGGGCAGAAATGCGGATCACGGCTGCCGGTTACTATGAAACCTGGATCAATGGTGAAAGGATTGGAGATCAGCAGATTGATCCGGCGTGGTCGGATTTCTGCAAACGGATTTATGTGACTTCCCTTGATGTGACTGAATCCGTTCATAAGGGCAGGAATGCCTGGGGCATCATGCTGGGTAACGGGTTTTATAATCCTCTGCCGCTACGCATGTGGGGAGGTCGAAACATCAGAAATGACCTGCCTGTCGGTAAACCATGCGTTATCGCGCGATTGGTTGTTACCCTGAAGAGTGGTAAGCAGGAAGTTTTCTGCACTTCTGATCATTGGGTTACGCAGCCCGGACCGGTGATTCGTAACAGCGTTTATCTGGGTGAATGGTACGATGCAAGGAAGGAAATCAGGAACTGGAATTTGCCCGGAGCAAAAACCAACAGCTGGGAACCGGTCAAAGTGGTTGATGGTCCGGGAGGGCAGCCTGAATTGTCTGGTTTTCCGCCTATAAGCGTTACCAAATGGCTTGAGCCATTAACCATTACCCGCGATAAGCACTCGCGACAAGTTGTTGATTTCGGACAGAATTTTGCCGGTCTGATCCGGATAAAAATAAATGCAGGTATCGGTGATACGATTCGCATCCGGTATGGAGAACTTCTTAATATAGACGGATCGCTCAACCCGATGACGGCTGTTTGCGGCCAGATCAAGCGGGCTGGCGTTGGAGGCCCGGGAGCACCGCCGGTCGCCGAACAAATGGATATCTATATCGCAAAAGGAAAGAATCCGGAATATTTTCAGCCCCGTTTTACTTTTCATGGTTTCAGGTATGCTGAGATATCCGGACTCAAAAAGGAGCTTTCCAAAACAGATATACAGGGTGGCAGGATGAATACCGCAGTGCGGGAGGCGGCCAGGATAAACAGCTCATCGGAATATCTTAACACCCTGAACCGGAATTGCCAATGGACCTTTCTGAGCAATCTTCAGAGTGTCCAGTCGGATTGCCCGGCAAGGGAAAAGTTCGGTTATGGAGGTGATATCAATGCCACCGCTGACGCCTATATCTTTAATTTTGATATGTCAGGCATCTATCGCAAAATCGTTTACGATTGGATCGATGCCCTGAAGCCGGGTGGTTTTGTGGATACCGCGCCATTTGTTGGAATTGAATATTGCGGGCTGAGTTGGGAATCGGCCTTTTTATTTCTGCAGTATGCACTCTGGATCCACTATGGAGACAGTGAACTGGTGAAAAAACTTTACAAAACCAATCAGGCCTGGATGGAAAAAGTCGGACGGATTCATCCAAACCTGGTGGTCGATAATGGGTTAAGTGATCATGAAAGCCTGGCCAAGGTGCCGGTTGAACTCACCGGAACCTGTCATTATTATCAGGTTGCCCGGATCATGGCTCAATTTGCAGAGGTGGCGGGCGATCAGCCAGGCATCCAATTTTATAACAGGCTGGCTGAGGATATCCGCCGACTGATTATTGATCTTTTCTGGGATGAGCCTCAGGTTGAAGTTCCCAATCAGCAAACACTTCTTGCGACCCTGATTTATTCGGGAGTCTTGAATGTTTCAGATCAAGCTGTTGCAATGGATCGGCTGCTTAAAGTCCTGGCAGGATCAGATTATCATGTGACAACGGGGATATTCGGGACCAAATATTTATTGGAAGCGCTATCCTCACATGGCCGCACTGATATTGCTTTCCGGGTGGTTAATCAACCGGGTTTTCCCGGGTGGAGATATATGATTGATAATGGAGCGACCACTGTCTGGGAAACATGGAAAAAGAGCGATAACACTTTTTCGCAAAACCATCCGATGTTTGGGTCGGTGTCAGAATGGTACCTGAAGTGGCTTGGGGGCATACAACCTGATCCGGCAAATCCCGGCATGAAGTCTGTTATACTTAAACCGCAGCCAGTTAAAGGTCTTGATTCATTATCGGTTGAAAAGTACTTTTCATCAGGCCCACTGGGTTGCCGCTGGAAATGGATCGGCCTGACAGTTAGATTTGAATTTGAAATTCCCGAAGGGCTGCAGGTAGTCTGGGAACCGTCGGCAGGAACCCGGGAAATTGTGGTGAGGGAATCACCCGGAGGCTATGATTTCGCAGGCAGCCGAAGCGCTAACTTCATCGAGCTCAAAAAGCCGGGAAAGTATATTTTTGAAATGGCAGGGTACTAATTGATTGAAATATGACACGTTGCAGAACACAACTTATCGTAATTTTCACACTAAGCTTACTAACACTGCCTGTTTTTTCGCAAACCGGTTATGAAATCAAGGTGCGGATTCCGGCGTTAAAGGATTCCAACATCATTCTGGCGCATCATTTTGCTAAGGAAAACACCTTTAATCCGGATGATACGATTAAACTCGACAATAAAGGCTCCGGAAATTTTAAGGGTTCAAAACCCTTGACGGGAGGCATGTATATTATCCTTTTCCCAACGAGGAAGTACTTTGATCTTTTGCTTGGAGAGAACCAGTATTTCTCAGTTGTTGCCGATACAGGTGATTTGCTTAAGGGAATAAAATTTCAGGGATCGGTTGAAAACGACCTGTTTTATGGCTACCGGAACCTGATCGGTTCCAGGAGTGCTGATGTAGCCAGACTGAATGAAATTAAGAAACAGTCGACATCTGATCAGCAAAAAGATTCGATCGCAACAGCCATTGAACATATTGGAAATGAGGTCGGTGATTATAGTAAAAGAATAATCAGTGAAAATCCGCAATTGTTTATTTCTGTCTGGTTAAAATCCCTCCAGGATATTGTTGTCCCCGATTTCCCCAGAGATGCTTCAGGAAATGTTATGGATTCGGCATTCAAGTATAATTACTGGCATGCCCATTTCCTTGATAATTTTAATCTGGCTGATCCGAGGCTCCTCAGTACTCCTTTTTATGAAGGAAAGCTTAAGTTTTATCTGGAAAAGGTTATTCCGCAGCATCCCGATTCCATTATGGTTGAGCTTGACCGGTTAATTGCAAGGGTCAAAGGCAACAAAGAAATCTTTAATTATGTGCTGGGCTTCTACTATGGACATGTGGCCGATCTAGCAAATAAAATTGTCGGAATGGATGCGGTGTTTGTTTACTATACCGAGAAATATTTCTTACCCAATGCCACATGGGTTGATAAGAAAACCAGTGATAATATAAAGTTGGAAATTGCCCGGATCAAACCAAACCTGATTGGCCAGCCGGCACCCGAGATTCCGTTGATTGAGGTTCCGGCCGATCATTTTTTACTGGCCCAAATTGATAGTGCCTTAAGGAGCCAGACTCAGATCGGAAAATTGATTTCACTCAAGGATATTGAGGCGAAATTCCTGGTTTTGGTTTTTTGGGAGGTAGATTGCGGACATTGTATGAAGGAAATGCCGGTCCTGCATGATTCGGTTTATCCTCTGATAAAGGACAAAGGGGCAAAGATTCTGGCTATTCAACTAATATCAGGCATTGATGGAAAACGGAAATGGGTCGATTTTATCAATAAATACAAAATGTATGACTGGATAAATGCGGTTCCTGCGAGTATCGATTATAAAGATTTATACGGAGTTTACTCAACGCCAACCATCTATATACTTGATAGATCCAAACGGATCATTTCAAAACGGATTGGCGTGGAGCAAATCGAGGGGATCATTAAGTTCGAATCACAAAAAAAATCACCATGAAATTTGTGATGGAGCTGAACACTGATACCCGATACCCATCTTCTATTATCTTTGTCTTAAATACAAAGCTCACCTCCAATGGCTGGTCCCGAAGGTTCAAAATATTACAACATCTTTCTTGGTTATGAAGTCTGGTTAACCAACCAGGAAACCGGTGGCAGGCTCGATGATAAGCTTGTCAGGTTGCTTGTTGGTATAAGGGACAAAGGTTCCCTGAGATCAGCTGCAGATTCACTGGGACTGAGCTACCGCAAAGCCTGGGGTGATATCCGGAAAGCAGAGCAATTTATAGGCTTTCCCCTGGTGGAAAAAGTCAGGGGAGGCAAAGACGGCGGACTTTCGCGCCTGACGGGGGATGGCAGCGAACTTGTTGAAGCTTTCAGCCATCTCCATAAAGAATTCGACAAAGCTATTTACCGGACTACGAAGAAATTTTTCCATGAATTAAATAAGTTACCATGACAAAAAGAAGATTAGTGGCAGTATTAGCCATTTTGTTAACATCCTTATTAATAATTAGTTGTAAAAAGGATAATGGCGATCCAACAATAAAATTTGTTCCCGGTCCGGGTTTTACGGGCAAGGATACCCTTATAAAAGTTAACCACAATCTGATAGTCGCTCTTAAGCTGACCTGGAATGGTGCTGACTTATTGGAACAGTTGGAGGTATTACAAAATGATATGTCGGTCCAGACTTTTGCAGTGGAAGGGGACACGACCAATTTTAATCTGACCCTGACAAAAGGTCCGGCCGAAACCGAGAAGTGGTCCTTTGTCGTCAAGGATGTTAAAGGAAATCAATCGTCCGTTTCCCTGACTCTCACAAAAGATCCAAACTCGGAATATGGAGCAATTGTGTACTATTCACCTGTCATACTGGGGGCTCAGAATAATACAGCCAAGGCAAATTTTATCAGTTTTCAAACGGTACCGGCAACTACCTACACCCTGGAAGGTGCGTTTACCAACCAGTCCAAAATTGATATGCTGTTTTATTCGGATCAGCTGACACTAGCTACCCTTGCATCGCCTGGCTCAGATATTCCGGAGGATCTTTATCCCGGATCGAGAAGTATAAACTTATGGACGTTGCGCCCGTTGACGCGCTTTATGAAATCGACCATGACTTCCGGTGATTTTGTTTCCCTTTCAACCGATGCCGGAATGGTGGATGGCTGGAAAGATGCCGGCTCCCTTACCATTGCCGGAAATCTGAAAGTGGATGACGTTTGGCTCATGAAAATGCAGAATGGGAAACTGGGGGCCATCCTGGTTAAAAGAATAACTGCCGGAGATGCCGGAGAAATTGAGTTCGGGATCAAGGTACAACAATAACGCATGTCGACCAAGAAACCGACTTCTTCTTTTTCGATCCTGATCATTTCGATGATTCTGATGATTGTCGGTGCGGCACTAATACCCAGATTACCGGTTCATTTGCAGCCAACCCGCACTTCAAAGTCCTTATCGGTACGTTACAGTTGGATGGGTGCCTCTCCCCGGTTGATCGAACAGGAAGTGACAGCACCGCTTGAAGGTCTGTTGAATACGATACGCGGGGTAACTAAAATTTCGTCTTCATCCGGCAACGGCAGCGGTTATATCAGCCTTTTATTTGATAAGAATGCCGACATGGACGCCATGCGGTTTGAAGTAGCTTCCAAGGTCAGGGAGATATTCCCGCGTTTGCCCGACAGGGTCAGTTACCCGGTCATTTCTTCCTATAGTAACACGTCTGAGGAAAAGCCGCTGCTTACCTATACCCTCAATGCACCCGCAACTCCGAGGCTGATTCAGAAATACGCCGAGGAAATCATCAAGCCCAAACTTTCGAATATCGAGGGATTGTCAGCCATCCGGACTTACGGAGCCATGCCGATGGAATGGGAACTCGAGTATGATGAAGAAAAACTTCAGCAGGTTGGCCTTTCTCGGTTTGATATCACCAAGGCACTACGAAGTTATTTCAACAAACAGGTGATTGGGATGGGATTCGACCGCGAAGATGCGCTGGGTCTGGAATCACCGAAAACAGTATCCTTACAGACCATTACTTCCAAAGATGGTTCATGGCAAAACATTCCCGTGGCATCAGTCGAGGGCAGGCTGCTTAGGATCAGCGATCTGTGCAAAATCCGTTATATTGAACAGGAACCCACCGGATATTACAGGATTAACGGTAACAACACAATAAATCTCGTATTTACCGCAGAAAAAGATGCGAACAGCCTCAAGGTTGCAGCAGATATAAAAAAGGAACTTGTTGCCCTTTCATCTTCATTTCCGCATGGGTATTTCATGCTCCTGAGCGATGATACCACCGAGTATATCAGAGATGAGATAAACAAGGTCGTCCGCCGGACCCTTTTTTCTTTCGGGATTCTCATGCTGTTTGTGCTGATTACAAGCCGAAAATTTCGTTACCTGCTGATCATTTTTATCAGCTTGATTTCCAATCTGCTAATTGCAGCTATTCTATTTTATCTTTTTAAAGTCGAGATCAACCTTTATTCCCTGGCCGGGATAACGGTCTCGCTGGGGATCATCATCGATAACACCATCATCATGGTGGACCATCTCCGGACTAAAGGCAACCGGAAAGTATTTTTAGCTATCCTGGCTGCAACTGCCACTACGATTGGTGCACTTTCAGTGATCCGGTTCATGGGCGAAAAGCTCCGTCTTCAATTGATGGATTTCTCAGCAGTCATGATCCTAAGTCTGACCGTTTCGATGGCAGTGGCGCTATTTTTGGTTCCGGCGCTGATGGATCTTATAGGGCTTAAACCGGGTGAGAAAGGTGGCCGGCAAAAGAGCCTAAGGTTTGCGGCAAAATTCGGCCGGATCTATCAGCCGGTTATTGAGTTTTCCCAGCATTACAGGTGGATTTTTATTGTTTTGGCTATCCTGTTGTTTGGTCTTCCCGTTGGCAAGTTGCCCACCAAAATGGAAGGTGATAAGTGGTATGAGAAATTGTACCGGAGCACCCTGGCAAGCGAAACTTATATCCAGAAAATAAAACCCGTGTCCGATAAAATACTCGGCGGAACTTTGCGCTTATTCAGTACCAAGGTATTTTCCAGATACAAGTACCGCGAACCTGAGCGGACCTCAATCCGCCTCAGTGCGGCTCTGCCCCAGGGTGCCACTCTAAGCCAGATGAACGATCTGATGGTGGAAGTGGAAGGCTATTTGAAGGGTTACGACCAGATTGACCAATTTGTCACAAGCATAAACGGACCCCGGTCGGCCAGCATGAGTATTAATTTCAAACCGGAATATGAGATGGGAGCTTTTCCATATATCCTTTATTCTCAGCTGAATGACCTGGCAAATAAACTTACGGCACCCGACTGGAGTGTGGTTGGGGTTGGGCAGTATTTTAATAATTCCCTTTCTGAACAAGTGGGTTCTCAGCAAATCGATCTTCTTGGGTACAATTATGAGGAACTGATGAAATTTGCCGAAAAGGTTAAGAGTAAGGCTGCTGAACACCCTAGGGCTTCCAAGTTTGATATCGTCAGTACCCTTAGTGATTCTTACTATTGGGGTCAGCGGGATCCTCTTTATGAGTATGTGATCTCCATGGATCCCCAAAAACTGAAACTGAAAAGCATTTCACCGGTCAAGGTATACTCTTATCTTCAGGGTTTTGGAATAAATCAGTCGACTGATGCCCGTTTATTTGTGAATGGGGAATATGAGCCCGTGCGCATGAAATCTTTGCAATCCGATCAATTTGATGTATGGATGATGGGACACACCCCAATAGCTGCCGGTGAATCTATGATCCGGCTTGATAATCTGGGATATCGCCGGAAGGAGGGTATCAATAAAGCCATCTGCAAGGAAGATCAGCAATACCGATTAACGGTAGCCTATGATTTCATAGGGGCTTCAAAACTTGCCGAACTGCACCGGGATAAAGTTATCGGGGAAGTGTCCGCTTCACTGCCCATAGGATATTCGATCAAGGAGTCCGGTTACCGGTATTGGGAACGTGAAGCAAACAGGCAATTTCTGCTTATTCTTCTGGTGATCGTTATCATTTATCTGATTTGTGCCATTTTGCTCGAATCCCTGGTACAACCGCTCGCAGTGGTGGCCATGATCCCGATTTCTTTTGTCGGCTTATTCCTGACTTTTTTTGTTTTTAACCTGAGCTTCGACCAGGGCGGTTTTGCAGCATTCATTCTACTGAGTGGAATTGTTGTTAATGCAGCGCTCTATATATTAAGTGATTACAATCACTACCTGAAAGATGCACCCAGAAAACTGACCCCCTCAAGACTCTATATCAAATCATACCAGGGGAAAATTATCCCCATTGCTTTGACCGTTCTTGCCACAGTATTGGGACTGGTACCATTTATAACAGAAGGCGATGATGAGGTATTCTGGTTTTCCCTTGCTGCAGGAACCATGGGGGGGCTTATATTTTCCGTTCTGGCAATCATGTTATTCATGCCTGCTTTCCTGCCCTTAAAACCCAAGCACCGAAAACATTTCCAATGATTAAAAAGATAAACTATACCTGCCATGAAAAATCTGATCTATTTCCTCCTGGTGTTCTGTCTGTTCTGCAGTCTGCCGGCCTGTAAAAAGAAGACGGAAAATAAATTCGGAAATAAGCTGGGAGATATCGGGGCCAAGGCAGATCCCATAAAAGTGGAAGGCCAGTTGATTGAATTCGGCGATTTTCCGATCGAGCTGGTGAGCAACGGCAAACTTGAAGCTTACCAGAAGGCCTCCCTGAAGTTTCGTGGGAATGAGAAAGTTCTAAGGATCAATTATCAGAACGGGGCCTGGGTAGAAGCTGGTCAATTGATCGCTGAGCAGGATAATCAATTGGAAAAACTCGACCTGGAACAGGCCAAACTTCGAATGGAACGAGTACGGATCGATCGTTTGGCGCTCATTGTCGGCCATAAGATCGGCGCCCGGAGTCCTGAAGATATTCCGGTTGAGGCCCTTCGACGTTTTAATATGCAATCTGGTTATGATGAGGCAGAATTGGCTTACCAGCAGGCACTTATCCGGTATGAGTATACCAGGCTTACTGCACCCTTTTCAGGTCGCATCGCCAGTTTGGATTGTAAGGAACAGAACTCCCCGGCCGGAGATAAGCCTTTTTGCCTGATAGTCAATGATAAGGAATTTGAGGTGGTATTTCCGGTAATGGAAAACGAGATGGCCAGATTACATATTGGCCAGGAAGTGACAGTTAAGCCGTTTGCCATGGATTCAGTTACCTATATAGGCCGCATTACCCAGATCAACCCCTTGGTTGATGAGCATGGAAATGTGACCATCAAGGCCCAGGTATCGAATAAGGATGGTCACCTCGTTGAAGGGATGAACGTTAAGGCTCTTATCAGTGATAAGGTTCAGGGAGGCCTGATTGTTCCCAAAGAAGCTGTCGTTCTGAGAAATAATCAGCAGGTTGTATTCTCCCTGCTTAACGGACGTTCTTACTGGAATTATGTGGAATCCGACCTCGAAAATTCAACCAGTTATACGATTCGGGTAGTTAAAGCCGGTATTTTAAAAGCGGGCGATACCATCATAACCAAAGGCAACCTGAATCTGGCCAATGATGCCGAACTGGAATTCAAGTTTCACGCAAAATAAGGGTGTAATATGGTAAACTTCCTGATACACCGCCCGATTGCCGTAATCATGGCCTTCCTCGCTATCCTTTTCCTTGGTGTCGTGACGGTTTTCAAACTGCCAGTTTCGCTGATGCCGGATATCGACATACCAGAGATCACAGTACAGGCCACCTACCAGGGTATCCCGGCCAGGGAAATGGAAAACACCGTTATTACCAAGATAAGAATGCAGTTGATGCAGGTGGCTCATCTGGAAGGAATTGAAAGTGAAACCCGGGATGGTTACGGAATCATCCGGTTGAAATTCACCCATGGCACCGATATCAATTATGCCTATATCGAGTGCAATGAAAAGATCGACGATGCGATGAATGATTTGCCCAGGGGACTTGACCGGCCAAGGGTGGTTAAAGCATCCGCGACTGATATTCCGGTTTTCAACCTGATGATCACGCAAAAAGCAGAATGGGCTGACCAGGAAAAACTGGTAGAGTTGAGTGAATTCGTCCAGTCAGTGATCATGAAGCGGATCGAACAATTGCCCCAAGTTGCCATGGTGGATATGACCGGAAGCATGGAACCTGAACTCGTCATTACCCCGGATCCTGAGAAATTAAAAAGCATTGGTATCACGGATCAGGATATTCTTAATGCTCTTGAATCAAACAATGCGAATATCGGGAACCTGATGGTGCGTGACGGTTATTATCAATACCAGATAAAATTTGCCAATTATCTGAAAGATTCGAAAGACATTGGAAATCTGTACATTGGAAAGAACGACCGGTTAATGCAGCTGCAGGATCTGGCCACCGTGGAGGTGCGGCCACAGGAGCGCCGGGGGATCTTCATGAATCGCGAAAAAACGGGCCTTTGTCTGGCTATCATCAAGCAATCTGATGCCCGGATGGAGGATCTGAAAAGCGAAATTGAAAAGATGCTCATCACTTACCGGTCGGCCTATCCGCATCTTGATTTTGAAATCGAGAAGGACCAGACCACAATTCTAACCTATTCCTTGGGAAACCTGAAGCAGAGTCTGTGGTTCGGAGGATTGCTGGCCATGCTCGTCATGTTCCTGTTTCTGAAGGATTTCAGGTCACCCTTGCTGATTGCATTCTCAGTCCCGGTATCGCTCGTGATTTGTCTGCTGATGTTCTACCTGTTCGGCCTGTCGATGAATATTATCTCCTTATCGGGGCTTGTGCTGGCTGTCGGGATGATGATCGACAACTCCATCATCGTTATCGACAACATCAATCAATATATCGACCGCGGGGAGACTGTCCATAAAGCGTGCATTCATGGGACCAACGAGGTGATCCGCCCTTTGATTTCGTCGGGATTGACTACCTGTGCGGTTTTTATTCCGCTGATATTTCTGAGCGGAATATCGGGGGCACTGTTTTTTGATCAGGCAGTATCAGTAACCATCGGATTAACAGCTTCTTTTCTGGTGTCCATAACCCTCATTCCCACTTTATTCAGATTATTCTTTACCCGTAAGCCAAAAGCATCAGAAAATAACTTTCTGGGTAAGATCAATAAAATAAATTATGAGCAGGCCTATGAGAAATCATTCAGCCATGTTTTTAAATACCGCGCCATTTATATTGTTGTTTTTCTACTGATGATTGCTTCCGCGTACCCTTTGTATAAATTAGCAGGAGTGACTCAACTGCCTGAAATCGAGCAAACGGAACTTATCGCTGTTCTCGACTGGAACGAACCCATTCATGTGGAGGAAAATGCTCGGAGGGTGGAGCAACTGGTGGCATCGATACCGGATAGTCTTACTCAATATTCATCACTGGTGGGTGAGCAGCAATTCATCCTGAACCGGGAGGCTGAACGGACCGCATCTGAATCGGAGATTTATATTAAGATGAACAGCAGGGATTCCCTGGAACAGGTGGCCGGGCATATCAGGGAATTCCTGGCAGCCAGATATCCTATTGCAACAGTAAGTTTTCATCCCCCGCAAAACATTTTTGAGGCTATCTTTTCGGAAGATATCCCTGAATTACTTACCCGTTTATCCAGCATGAAAGGCCAGGAACAACCTATGCTTCAGGAAGTATGGTCTCTCACGGATTCCCTGGCACGCAATGATAATCTTACTTTTGAGCAGGTGCCGGTGCATGACCAGATCGTTATCGAAGTGGATCCCGAACTTCTGTTGTTATACAAGGTAAGTTTTACCAGTGTGACGGACCAGCTGGAAAAAGCATTCAACCAGAAACGGATAGGGGTATTGAAAACCTACCAGCGGTTTATCCCGATCGTACTGGCTGATGAGCGTCGGCCAGTAGCGGCTATCATTCAGAACACCTTTGTACGGAACAGCGAAGGTGTCGAATACCCCTTGTCGAGTTTGGTAAATATCGGCAGGGAGCAGCAGTACAAAACAATCAGGGCCTCACGCAACGGGGAATATGTTCCGCTGGTGGCTAAGGCTTCTGTTTTTTCGGTTCCCATGATTATCGAAAAAATTAAGAACGGTGTCAGGAATTCCACCGTTTTGCAGGCTGAATTTGATGGTACCTGGTTCAGGCAGAAGGTGTTGATGAAAGAATTGATGGTTGTTCTGCTGATTTCGGTCCTGTTATTATTCTTCATTTTGGCTGCCCAATTTGAATCGTTTCTGCAACCCCTGATTGTGTTGTCGGAATTGCCCGTCGATATTGCCGCAGCCTTATTCATGCTCTGGATATTCGGCGGAACCCTTAACCTGATGTCGGCCATTGGGATCATTGTGATGAGCGGGATCATCATTAACGACTCAATACTTAAAATAGATACGATCAACCGCACCCGGGCCGAAGGATATACTGTTTTAGAAGCCATACACATAGCCGGGATGCGTCGTTTGAAACCGATTATCATGACCAGTTTGACCACGATCCTGGGTTTCCTCCCATTCCTTTTCTTTAAAGGATTGGGAACCGACCTGCAAAAGCCTCTGGCACTGACTATCATGGGAGGAATGACTATCGGTACAATGGTCAGTATTTACATTGTTCCGATTATTTATTGGTACGCATACCGGAAGGAGGATAAGATCGTGAAGCGTGATGCGGAAGAAAAGATCGTGAAGCGTGAAGCGGAAGACGGTTGGCAATAGGCAGTAGGCGTTAAGGGAGGAGCAAGAGCTCCTCCCGTTTTCAGAAGATAACATCGATAGAAGTGTCATCCCCGCGAAGGCGGGGACCCCGTCACGCCAGCAGGATTTCCGCAACAGCTCCCTCTTATCCTTCTTAGCTTTCTTAACACTCTTAACGTTCTGTTGTCTAATCGTCGCACCGCGCATCATCCGCACTGTAATTGCACCAAGACTGCTTCGACGTGGTTGGCTGGCAGCAGTCAATGAAGCAATAATTTGCACTGATATTGAGTGACCAGCCAAGACCGGATGTGCCAACACTGGGACCGGTGCTGATTCGCATTCCATCGGTCCAAAGCATCGAGGTGCGCCTGGTTTGTTCCTGCCATCCCATTCCGGAATCGCTACCGCCGGAATCTGTTCCTGATCCATTAACCGGGTCATCCCCATAAACAATCCCGGATACCATAAGACCGGTAACCAGAATGATCATTGATAATTGCTTTTTTGCGTTCATGATTTTAATGTGTTGTGTTTAACCATTCCTGTTTAATTTTTGCTATCCACAGAACAGGTCGGTCCTGTGCCAGGGCCGACCCGACCAATGAGTCCATTGCCCGGAAAAATTTATTCATCTTCTCATCTTCTTTCCGGTTCGATTGTGACTCCTTCATAGCGATAAGGAGCGACATGTCATACATCCCGATCAATTCGTCCCGGTCACTTTTCGAAAAAGGATTCAGCAAGGGAACGCTGGCGGTTTTACAGGTTATTTGAGTTGAAAAACTGCCCCTTCTTGTTTTGAGGTTTGCCAGTGCGAATTCCAGATGTCCATCAATAAAGATCTCAAACATCCGGATTGGACCGAAAGCAACTAACTGATCCTTTCCTGTAACATAATTCCCTTTAAAGACCTCTTCCGAACCCGGGGTTCCAAAGTATATCCTCCGGAGATCGTCAGGAAATTTCAAACTACCCCAATCGAGGAAAATATCGGGTGTGACCGCACCCTTGCTGTCGATTTTAAATATAGTATCGGATTGGCTTAAAAGCAGGGCGCCGTTTTCAGTCTCCTCCAGGCACCGGTGCATGGCCATAGACCAATACATCGAGCTGTCGCCCAATATTTTTGCCTGCCCTCTGCAGCCACCATCCTCACCGAGTAGAAACATTCCCTCGCGAAGGCTGTCGTAACCATCATTGCATCCGGATGTATTATAGACGGCGATCGTATTATCTCCAACCCTGACCATATCATTGCCTGACCATCGGGTTTTGAATTCCCGAAGCATCACCCCGTCAAAATTGTAAACCATAATTTTCGATGGCCAAAAGGAAGAGAGCCAGAGTTCTTTTTCGGCTGGTTTCAACCAAAAGGATTCCAGCTCCTGATATTCTCCCGGACCCCGTCCTACCCTCTGGATGCGGTATCGGAACTTCCCGGTCGTATCAAAGCAGAAAACCGCTTCAAGCCTTTTGTCAAGCATGAACATATTTCCACCGAAAACAAGCATTTTATCGATATTGGTAAAGGCGGATTCGGGGTGGTTCTGCAGTTGGATATAACGGATATTTTCGATGAATTGTCCCATATCGATTACCTCTGCATGCTCAAATGGAACAGAGATGACCTGTTGTTCGGCTGTGTTGTCAGTGTGACAGCCTGCCATCATCAGAATGAAAAAAGCCAGGCAAAAAAAGGATTTTGTTTTCATGGTTTTGATCAGTTAAAGTATCTCTGCACCATCAATTTAAGGTACGCTTTCGTCTGGAGTTCAAGCGCGGGATAGGGGGTATACGACTGAGCGGCCAAATGGTCGCGGCCGGTCACGAAGAAGTAGGGTATTTCCAGTGAATCCATAGGTAACCGTAAACTTTTATCCCTGATTTCTAAAAAATTCACACCTGGCAGGATCTTCTGCCTGTGGGTCCATTGTTCTCCGTCTTTTCCAGACGAAGAATACAGTACCAGAATATTCCCGCGCTGTATCTCAGGGAATTCATTTTTCAGGATAAACAGCAGCTGATCGACACAGGTTGAACAATGTCGGTCCGACAGCACCAGAACCAATTTGCTGGATGGACCAACATAATGGTCCAGCATGGTAAGGGTGTCCTTTTCATGCTTGATCCATATCCTTTCGGGCAAACGCTGCTCATTTGATTTCATCGTGAATTCCCATCCCCTCTTCATGAGGTATAACTCGCGGCTCGTCTGAATAAAGCGGTCCCTGTTATCGTTCATCCTTTGTGCATATTCCTTGCTATCCTGATCGGTGCCCCAGATCCAGGCGAGATTGACAATCAGCAGGCTGAAAATGCCGAAGAGCCAGAATTTAAATTTCATGATTGATTTTGACAGATTTTCAGACCCTTACATCCATCCATCTCACGATAGGTTTTCTTGCAGCAATAGGAATCAGCATAGTCGGTTACCAAATGGAGAAATGGGACGCCAACCCAGCCACCCCAATATTCGAGATGTTCGCCGATCTTGACCCGTTCTACATAAGGGGTATAACCCTTGAGCACACCTGCCGGGGGATCATCCGTTACTGACATGTACCGGTTATCTCCGTCTTCGGTCGCCATGACTTTGATTCCGATCAGGTTGCCAATCAGGATCACCAGAATGGCCAGGATGAATCCCAGCCCTTTCCATTTAACTGTTTTCATTTTGTTGAAGTTTTTAGTGGATTACAAATAATATAGATGTTGAATGAGCTGGGAAATGGAAAAATGGAACCGGGTATTTTTCATGAATGTGAAAAAAGATAAAAGCATACCTTAGCCGTTTAATATTTATGTGATGATTACTTTTGAAGAGGCCGTTGAATTATCTTTAAACCAGTCGATTACATTCGGCATTGAAAGCATTGGCTTTGAAGAGAGTCCTGGCCGTGTACTTGCGGAGAATATCGTCTCCGACATGGATATGCCTCCTTTTAACAAAAGCGCCATGGACGGATATGCCTGCCGGCGGGAAGATATCGGAAAACCCATGCGAGTGGTGGAAGTGATCAGGGCAGGGATTCCGCCCTTGAAATCAATTACCAGGGAAACTTGTGCACAGATCATGACCGGGGCAATCATTCCCGAGGGTGCTGATACGGTTATCAAAGTGGAGGAATGTCAGGTAACAGAGGCCAGCCAATCAAACTTGGCCATGGTCCGGTTTGCCGGTGAAAAAACGGCTGCCAATATTTGTTACCGCGGTGAGGATGTAAAAGCAGGGGAATTGATTCTTGAACCCGGAATCCTTCTGGATTCGCGCCATGTGCCCATTCTGGCAACAGTGGGAAAAGTGGTTGTTGATGTTTACTGTATGCCGACAGTGGGTGTATTGTCGACCGGCACGGAACTGGTTGAACCGGGCGAAATCCCGGGTCTTTCTCAAATACGGAATACCAACGCTTACCAGATCATTGCGCAACTGGGAAAGATGGGGATCGACAGTGATTATTACGGGATAGCAACAGATGATGAGGAAATCACACGGAACATGATTTCAGATGCCCTTAATCAGAATGATATCCTCATCCTAAGCGGCGGCATTTCCATGGGTGAATATGATTTCGTTCCTGCAGTTTTAAATAGTCTTGGAATAGAAGTGGCTTTTAAACAGGTTGCCATCCAGCCTGGCAAACCCACTCTCTTTGGTACAGGTCGGAATAGATTTGTTTTTGGATTGCCGGGTAATCCGGTGTCTTCTTTTTTTGTGCTCGATCTTCTTATTAAACCATTTATATATAAATGCATGGGTCATTCATGGAATCCGCCGGTGATTCGCTTAAGAGCCGGAAAACAGATGACGCGCAAGAAGAGTAACCGACTGTCCTGGATGCCAGTGAGGATAGATGGTGATGGTCTGGTGTATCCTGTTGAATACCATGGTTCTGCTCATATATTTTCTCTCCGCGATGCTGTCGGGATCATACCGGTACCGATCGGGAAAACCATAATTGAACAAGGGGAATTTGTGGATGTTCGACCGCTTTGATCGCAATATCAATTATTTAAGAATATCGGTTACTGACCGGTGTAATCTCCGTTGCACCTATTGCATGCCCGAAGAGGGTGTACCAATGGTAAACCATGAAGATATCTTAAGATATGTTGAGATTTTTGAGGTGGTAAAAGTTGCCGTCGATTACGGGATTAACAAGGTTCGGATCACCGGAGGAGAACCAATGGTCAGGAAAGGTGTGGTCAATCTTGTAGAAATGATTGCCTCAATACCGGAGATACTTGATCTCTCGATGACGACCAATGGGATACTGCTGGAGAAATACGCCCGTGACCTGAAAAATGCGGGACTGCAGAGAGTCAATGTCAGTCTGGACGCCATCGATCCTGACAGATACCGGTCAATCACCAGGGTGGGTGATGTAAGTCAAGTACTTAGAGGAATTGATGCTGCTTTGTCCGTTGGACTTGAACCTGTAAAAATCAATTGTGTAATTAAAAATTCTCCCAGGGAACCGGATGCTGTGATGGTTGGGGAATACGGCAGGGCAAAAGGATTGGATGTCAGGTATATTCATGAGATGGACCTTGAAAGGGGATATTTTCACGGTGTGATCGGGGGTGATGGCGGAAATTGTGCCACATGCAATCGTCTGAGGTTAACCAGCAATGGGTTGATCAAACCATGCCTGTTCAGCAATTCCGGATATTCCATCCGGGAACTGGGTTCCAGACAGGCGATTGAGCATGCGCTAAGGAACAAACCGGAATGCGGCAGCTTTAATAACACAGGCGAATTCTATAACTTAGGAGGCTGAGCAAGGCAGAGGGCAAGAGGGCAGGAAGGCAAAAGTAAAGTTACAAGAATAATGAAGAAAGTTAGGAAAGGAGATTTCTGGGTAGAGACAGATAATAATCTGTCTCTACACGCCCTTTCGCACACCGATGCTGAGGGCCGGGCAAGGATGGTTGATGTGGGTGCCAAAGCAGGTCAGCTTAGAAAGGCGCGGGCAGAAGGGCAAATACGGCTTAAACCGGAAACTGTCCGGTTGGTCACTGAGAGCCTGATGAAAAAGGGGGATGTGCTGACCATTGCCGAGGTAGCCGGAATACAGGCAGCAAAAAGAACCCCTGAACTGATACCACTTTGCCATTCAATTAGCCTGACCTTGGTTAAAGTCACCACCGAACTTACTGATTCTGGTGTAACCGTTTGCAGTGAAGTTCATTGCATTGGCCAGACCGGTGTGGAAATGGAAGCCCTGACTGCAGTCAGTGTGGCCTTGCTAACCATTTATGATATGTGTAAAGCTGTTGATAAAGAAATGATTATCGGTAGCATTCGATTAATTGAAAAGACCAAGCATGACCTTCCCCGATAAAATCAGGTTTGCAGTGATCACCCTCAGCGACCGTGCGAGCCGGGGTGAATACGTGGATAAGAGCGGACCGGCAATTTCAGCCTTGATCATTGATTTCTTTGTGGCAAAATCGATTAATGCAATGATTGAGAATGCGCTTATTCCGGACGACCCCCAGCGATTAAGCGAGGTTCTGATGAATTTCATGGCGGATGGTGTGGATGTCGTTTTTACCACTGGCGGGACAGGCCTGGGCCCGAGGGATATAACTCCTGATGTGGTTAAGGCTTTTCTGGACAAAGAAATACCCGGAGTCATGGAAATGATCCGGGTAAAATATGGAATGACTAATCCTGCTGCCCTGGTTTCAAGGTCCATCGCCGGTGTATCCGGCCGGACACTTGTCTATTGCCTTCCGGGAAGCAGCAAGGCGGTTGTTGAATATTGCCAGGAAATTCTGCCGACTATTGTACACTCAATGAAAATGATCCTCGGAATAGATGATCACAATTGCTGATTGCGTCTATTTCCCAATGACCAGTCGCGCGATTTTTGTCCTTCCCTCCGTTATCACTTCCAGAAACCAGAGTCCTGGTGCCAGAAATCCGGGTTCCATGATTTCCTTTAGAAATAATTGCCCGGAAAAGGATTTGTAGAAAAAGTCCTGTCCCAACAGGTTGATCATCCGGATTTCTCCCGACTGAGGTCTCGTAAAGATTGCCTCCAGTATGAAAGGTCCGTTAGCCGGATTTGGAAAGACAGTTAACCTGATATCTTGCTCCCATTCTTCCAATCCTGATGTGAAGGGATTGGCCCTGCCCGGACTGCCTTTATCACCAGCCCCAAATACAATACGCGCCGGAAACCAATGTTCAGGCAGATCGTTACCGCTGAAGTTCTGGAAATCAGGGTGTAACTCCATTGAAGCCCCCGGTATCACTGGCCAACCGGAATCATAGGATACCTGATCGATCAGTAGGCCATCCGGACCTGTGATAATTACCTGATCGGATGTATTGCTCAGGGTGAAATTCTGATACTCGTAATTGGCTGATACACCTCCATTGGTCAGGATATCGCCGTTTTTAGACAATACCCAATAGGTTTTTGCCGGGAAAACCAATTTATCGGCCGAGGTGATTATATGCTCGTTTGAGCCAGCATCTTTGAGAACAAGACCGTTCAGGAGCAAATCATAATCTGTTGAGTTCCAGACCTCCAGCCATTCTCCGTTTGCATCGCTGACCGCATTGGGATTTACCATAATCTCGGTAATCAATACTTCTCCCTGCTTCGGGGTTGTCTGACCCGCCGCGATCATCCAATAACCGGGCAGAATGGCCGTTAGTAAAAACGCGTAATAGTTTTTCATCTGAATGTGGATTAATGTTTACTCCATTTATAGATGCATGATGCCAACCGGAATGGAAAAATATGACATAGTTAATTTTTAGCCCCGTTTTATATCTTTATACTTGCGTTTCGAAAAGTAAACAGATATGATAGGTACTTTATTCAATCACAGATCAATACGAAAGTATAAGCCCGATCAGGTCGATGCATCGAAACTTGAAATCATTCTCGAAGCAGCCACGAGGGCGTCCAATACCGGAAATATGCAGGCATACAGCATCGTTGTTACTAAAGATCCGGCTATTCGTCAACAATTGTGGGAAGCTCACCTCAAACAGAATATGGTACTGGAAGCTCCGGTTCACCTGACTTTCTGCTCCGATTTCAACCGGTTCACCAAGTGGTGCAATCAACGAAAAGCCGATCCGGGTTATGATAATTATCTTTCTTTTCTAACCGGTGCAATCGATGCGGTTCTTGCTGCTCAGAATGCCGCAATTGCTGCAGAATCAATTGGTTTGGGTGTTTGTTATCTTGGAACGGCCACCTGGATGGCCTCGAGGATGATTGAAATTTTGAATCTTCCGAAGCTTGTCGTTCCCGTTACGGCTCTGGTCATTGGTTATCCTGATGAGACTCCGCCATTGACCGATAGGCTCCGGGTCGGAGGAATCATCCACTTTGAGACGTATAAGGAGTATCAGCCGGCTGAGATCGATAAGATACATGCAGAGAAAGAAAACTTGGAATCAACCCTTGACTTGCTCAAAGTGAATGGCAAAGAAACCCTGGCTCAGATATTTACCGATAACCGGTATAAGAGGAGTGATAACCGTTTCTTTTCCAGAGCTTTTCTTGAGATGTTGACCAGGCAGGGTTTTATGTCGAATGATGACTAAACTGCTTAAGTGAAGATTTACCGGTTCATAGGATTATTTCTTCTGATTACTTCTTTCCCTTTTAAAAGTCCGGGGCAAAGTACCATCCGGCTTGAAATTGTCATTTCTGAGCCCTCCCCGGATTCGGATGAAACCATGCTCAAGAAGCTGCGTCTCACCAATCCGATGGATATCAGGCTCTCTGATCTTACTTCGAAAATCGAGAAAATATTAAGGTTTTATGAGGACTCCGGATTCCCTTTTATCCGGGTCAGATTGGATTCAGTAAAAATGCGGCCTGATCTGTTATCGGGAGTTCTGGTTATTGAAAAAGGGGAACTTATCATGATTGACACCCTGATGAACCGGACCGGATTTCGACTGTCGCCGGGCGTATTGTACAGGCTATTAAATATCCGGCCGGACGACCGGTACCGTGAATCAGCCATAAACCAGGCAGCCGGAAGATTATCGCGAATCACGTATATGAGCCAGACCCGGCCTCTGGAGGTAGGTTTTCACCCTGGAAAAGCATCCGTATATTTTTACCCGGAAAAGGCAAATGCCAACAGGTTCGACGGATGGGTCGGACTCTCTCCGGATCTTCGGAAAAGCGGAATGCTTGCTTTTTCAGGAGCCCTGGCACTCAACCTCAGCAATATCCTTGGCCAGGGTGAAAACTGGCAGTTTGACTGGCGCCGCAACCAGGATACTTCTCAAAAGCTTAACCTTTCGGCTCTTGTTCCTTACCTTTTAGGAATGCCTTTCGGGTTTCAGGGAAAATTCGAATTATTCCGGCAAGATACCAGCTATCTCAATGTATCCTGGGATGCTGGTATTCCCTATCACCTGGACGGAAATCAACAGGTCAACCTTTTTGTAAGGCACCGGGAAAGCAATGTCCTTTTATCTTCTGAAGATATTCCGTTGTCAGCATTGCAGTCATTTACAAGTTTTGTTACCGGACTCACCTGGGAGCTGGACCGACTCGATAGCCGGTTGAACCCCTATCGCGGATTCGGGTTCAGGATTGAAGCGTCGACGGGCCGCAAGAGCTTGCCGGACAGCATTTCCATGCAGCAATCGGAATTTACGGCAAATATTTCCTGGTTTCAACCCCTGTCTAAAAGTCTGACCTGCGGTCTATTTCTTCAATCCGGTTATCGGATGTCACCGGAGATTTATAAAAATGAAATGTTCAGGCTCGGGGGACTTAACCAACTCAGGGGATTTGATGAAGATGTTTTTCAAACAGATGCTTTTGCGGTCACCTCGGTTGAGGTCAGGTACCTTCTGGACCGGACTTCTCATCTGGTTTTTCTGACTGACCTTGGATTCCTCAGATCCAGGGAGAACGGCATACTACAGCTTAAAACACCGCTGGGTATGGGATTGGGCGGGCAGATCCGAACCGCCGGAGGCATATTCAGGATCATTTTTGCTTTGGGAAAGGAATCCGGACAGCCGTTTAATTTCAAGAATTCCAAAATCCATCTGGGTTACGTCGGAGTCTTTTAAAATTGCTGTAATTTTGCAGATTCTTTTATGAAAATAATTTATGCAAACCAAGTCTAATCCATCAAAACCCATTGTTCTCATCACCGGGGCTACATCGGGTATCGGGCGCGCTTGTGCCATGCGCCTGGCGAAGGATGGTTATCCGCTTATCCTAACGGGCCGAAGGGCAGTCACTCTCAAAAAGCTGATTGATTACCTCGAATCGAAATATAAAACAAAGTGTGAGTCCATACCAGTGGATGTCCGTGATTATGCCACCCTGAAAAAGGTTTACAACGAACTGGCTGAAGAATGGAAACCGGTCGGAATACTGATCAACAATGCCGGACTGGCAGCCGGATTGTCCACTATTCAGGAGGGTTCGCTTGACGACTGGAATCAGATGATTGACACCAACATCAAAGGGATTCTTAATATTACCCACCTGGTTGCACCTGGAATGGTTGCCCGTAAAAGGGGACATATAATAAATCTTGGTTCCATTGCGGGCAAGGAAGTTTATCCGAAAGGAGCTGTTTATTGTGCAACCAAACATGCGGTGGAAGCTTTAACAACTGGCATGCGCCAGGACCTGGTACCCTACGGAGTTAAAGTTTCATCCGTTTGCCCGGGTGCTGTTGAAACGGAATTTTCATTAGTCCGCTTTAAAGGCGATCAGGAGCGGGCCGACAAAGTTTATGATGGATTTACTCCCCTTGAGCCTGAAGACATCGCTGATGTCATCCATTTTATCATTACGCGTCCGGCTCATGTGAATATTCAGGATGTGCTGGTCATGCCGACGGCGCAGGCTTCTGCAACCATCATACATCGGGAATTATGAATACAGGAGAAAGCCGGGAAAATTCAGAAATGTTTGATCAGATAGCCGGCTCGTACGATTTTCTGAATCATCTGCTTTCTCTGAATATCGATAAAGGCTGGCGTCGTAAGGCCATCAGAGACATAGCGGCCGTTAAGCCGCGCCGGATACTGGATGTTGCCACCGGAACGGCCGACATGGCCATTGGATCAATCCGGCTTAATCCGGATCAGGTCACCGGAGTGGATGTTTCGAAGGGAATGCTTGAGATTGGCAGGAAAAAAATACTGGACCGCGGACTCTCCGGCCGGATCCATTTAGTTGAAGCTGCTTGTGAATCCTTACCGTTTGAGGCATCCTCCTTTGATGCTGCAATCGTAGCATTTGGCGTCAGAAATTTTAAAGATCCCGGACAAGGCTTAAATGAGCTTTTTCGGGTGCTACGGCCCGGCGGCAAATTGGCCATCCTGGAATTTTCCTTGCCTAGCCGGAAATGGCTGCGATCAGCCTACCGGTTTTATTTTCACCGGATAGTGCCGGCAATCGGCAGGTTGTTTTCCCGCGATCTTTCAGCTTACCGGTATCTGCCCGATTCGGTGGAGGCTTTTCCCAAAGGGGATGCCTTTGTTAAAATGTTAAAGCAGGCAGGCTTCTCGGAAACTTCTTACGAACCGCTGACTTTTGGTATTTGCGGATTGTACACCGGAATTAAAAAAGAACAATGCAATACTAATTTCACCTGATTTGCAGTTATTCTAGCGTATGAAACAATTCTGCATGCCTCTGCCCAAAGGGATCATCCTCGGAATTTTATTAGTGTGCAGCCTTCCCGCTCTTCCGCAAAATTCAAAACCGAAGAATATGGTCATGGCTGATTATCAGAAATTTCACTTCGGGTATTCCGTAGGTATCAACACTGCAGGCTTTGTAATTCTTCCCAATGAAGGATATCAGGTTAAACTTGTACAGGGTCCGGGAATAAACATTAACCTGATCACCGATTACAGGATCGGAAAATTTCTGGATATCAGATTTCTGCCCGGAATTCAATTTACATCAAGAGATATTACGGTAACAAACAAGCTTACCGCAGACTACAAAACATGGTCGATTGAGAGTGTTTTCGTTGATTTGCCCATGTTGCTTAAATACAGGTCACAGCGCGTGAACAATTATGCACCCTATCTGTTAGTTGGTTTTAATCCCCGAATGGGTATTCTCGGACATGAACTTCCCCGTGGAGGATTCGGAAAGGCCACCCGATTGATCAAAATATTCGATATTTATCCGGAATTGGGTGTAGGCTGCGATTTTTACCTGTCCATGGCAAAAGTTGCGGTAGAACTTAAATTTTCGGTTGGGATGCTGGACATATTCGATGGACCGGCTGATCCTGAATTCGAATTGTATACCAACGGCATCGATAAGATGTTCTCGAGGATGGTGATCCTTGCATTCCATGTTGAACAATCGAGGTAACCTGAAATACCGGTAGCCATGCGGGAAGTCGAAATAGCCCTTAACCCCGAGGATGCCGCAATCCCAAAGCAAATAAGGAAAAAGGCCTGTCAGGAGGCCGGGGTTTCCCCTAATATTGTAACCGATTTCAGGATTCTTAAAAGATCGGTAGACGCCCGACGCAGACCGATCGTAGTTAGAATGGTGGTGGCTTTGGCTGTTAATGAACCGCTCCCTCCGGCCGCTCAAAGTTTCAACTGGATAAATGTTAGTACCGCTCCTCCCGTAATAGTGGTCGGAGCAGGTCCGGCCGGCCTGTTTGCTTCACTTCGGCTCCTGGAGTTGGGCTATAAGCCGGTCATCCTCGAAAGGGGTAAAAATGTTTCCGATCGTAAGAGGGATATTGCCATTCTCAACCGGAACCAGGGATTAAATCCCGATTCGAACTACTGTTTCGGTGAGGGTGGTGCAGGAACATTCTCGGACGGCAAGCTATATACCCGTTCCAAAAAGAGGGGGGAGGTAAGACGGATACTTGACATTCTTCATTTGCATGGGGCCGATGAATCCATCCTTTACGACAGCCATCCGCATATCGGAACCGATCGCCTGCCTGCAATCATCACCTCTATCCGCGAAACATTGCAGAGCCATGGAGCAGAATTTCATTTCGATACCAGGGTAACAGACCTGATCATTCAAAATGGCCGGGCCAGGGGAGTGGTGACTGACCAAAGCGGCCAGTTTGCAGCTGAAGGGGTGATTTTGGCAACCGGACATTCAGCTATTGATGTTTATCGTTTGCTGAACCAGAATGGTTTGGCCCTTCAGGTTAAAGGATTCGCCATGGGGGTCAGAATAGAGCATCCTCAGCATTTGATTGACCAGATGCAATACCACACCAAAGACGGACGGGGGAAGTACCTGCCTGCTGCAGAATATGCCCTGGTTAAAAATATCAACGGGCGCGGGGTTTATTCCTTTTGCATGTGCCCGGGAGGTATTATTGTTCCATCCGCCACTTCGGATTATGAAACTGTGGTCAACGGAATGTCAAACTCATTGCGAAATTCACCTTTTGCCAACAGCGGACTGGTGGTTGAAATCAGACCTGAAGATCTCCAGGCTTATAGCGAACATGGGGTATTTGCCGGACTTGCCTTTCAGGAGGAACTTGAAAAATCAGCTTACCGTTATGGGGGACAGGGACAAATTGCACCGGCACAAAGGCTGATGGATTTTGTTGATGGTAAAACCTCAGTCTCCCTTCCCGATCATTCCTATAATCCGGGATTGGTTTGTTCTCCCATGCACGAATGGCTCCCGGAGAGTATCAGGCAGAGACTCCAGGAAGGATTGCGTTTTTTTGGCCGCAGGATGAAAGGATTCATGACCAACCAGGCCATTATGGCCGGAGTGGAGTCACGCACATCATCGCCAGTCAGGATCCTGCGCGATCCCGGGAAAGGGTTTCATCCGGAACTGCCCGGCTTATTTCCTGCCGGTGAAGGGGCGGGGTATGCCGGTGGCATAGTATCATCGGCCATGGATGGGGAATTCGCCGCTAATTCAGTCAGCCTCTACCTCTCCGCCTGAATTCGGCGCAAACGATTGCCGAAGCAATAGATACATTGAGTGACTCGGGTTTGGAGTATCTTCCGGGAAAATCCGGAATACGCAGGTTTTTTGTCATGAGACCGGCCAGGCCTTGGCTCAAACCTTTGGATTCATTGCCCATTATTATCAAACCGTGACGGGTAATATCCGCATGATAAAGATCCTCCCCTTCAAGGTCAGTCCCGTAAACCGGATAATTTTCCGGAAGTGCATGGATGTATTCAGGAAGATTTGCTGTCAATAATCTGACCCTGAAAATGGATCCCATGCTTGCCTGAACCACTTTTGGTGAATAGAAATCAGCTGAATCTTCCGAACTGATCACCGCACCCAGTCCAAACCAATCAGCAAGCCTGATGATGGTACCAACATTTCCGGGATCCTGAACCTGATCCAAGCCGATTCGTAATTCATCCGCCGTCAGGTCGGCCGGAGGGTTGGCAATGGGACGTTCAATGATTGCCAGCACCTGATTCGGAGTCTTTTGCAAGCTGATCCGGCCTAGATCATGTTCTGGTATACTGATGACTTCCACCCCGGAATTTTCGATGGCTGACCGATTGGATTCCAGCCAGTGATCCAGACAGTAAATCGATTTAATGGTAAACCGGCTCTCTTTCGGCAGAACAAGAGCTTCCCTGACCAGTTTATCCCCTTCAGCAATGAAGCATCCTGATTCATCCCGGTTTCGTTTTTGCTCAAGTGAACGGATGAACTGGATCTGGACCCTGGTGATCATTGGCATCATGGTTAATCCGCAATTTACACTATTTTTATAATTTCGGAATTTTTCATTTGAAAGGAATAATGATCTCAGGCTGTTCGAGAGTTCTGTCTGTCAGGAATGGCTTTGTTCTATTTCTGTTAGTTGTTATCTTGTTGGGATGCAACCCGGTACGGTACGTTCCTGAAAATCAGTATTTGCTTAAATCCAATAAAATTGAGACCAGAGGCGGAGACATTCCGGATCGTGACCTGGAGAATTATTTTCGTCAGCAGCCAAATAAAAAGATATTCGGTTTTTGGCGGTTTCATCTTGGTGTATATAATCTTTCCAATCCGGCAAAGAAAAAAGGAATAAGCAACTGGCTTAGGAAGATTGGTGAAGAACCGGTGATTTACAGTCTGAGTGCGGCCAATGAAACCCTGAAACAGCTCAGGCATTATCTTCGGAATATCGGTTATTACGAGGCTAAAGTAGATGATACCATCGTATTTTCCCGAAAAAGAGCCAGCGTCACCTACCGGATTGATTTTGGTCAACCGTACATCGTCGACCAGGTCAGGTTGACGAGTCCGGAAATGGTCACTGACAAAGCCATTGTTCAGCTGATTCGCCAGGATTCTGTCTCTTCTTTGCTTAAGCCGGCCATGCGTTATGACCTGGAGGTGTTGCGGCTGGAAAGGATGAGATTATCCAAATACCTGCGTGACAATGGGTACTATGGGTTTTCGAGGGAATATGTTTATTTTGAGGCGGATACCTTAAAGGGAAACCATAAGGTTGACGTTTGGATGGGAATTAAGAATCCGAAAGATGCTTTGAATGATATCACGCTATTGGATTTTCATCCACTTTACAGGATCGGAAAAATCAGCATTATATCGGATTTTAATCCATCTGATTACCTGCGGGATCCGAAATCTTACCTGAGCTCTTCGGATTCTGTCAACTATCAGGGCACCAGTATTATATATAAAAATAAGCTTTTCCTAAAACCCAGCCTTCTTTCTTCAACGGTAGCTTTTAAATCCGGAAGTCTTTTCGATCAGAGCCTTGTGGACCATACCATAGAGTCATTCAGCTCATTGCGCACTTTTAAACAAATTAAGGTTGACTTCACTCCGGTTGGGAATTCTTCGGATTCCATACAAAAGCTGAACTGCCAGATATTGCTGAGTCCGATGATCAGGCAATCCTATGATGTTTCGCTTGAAGGAACCTACTCCTCGGGAAACATCGGAGTGGCCGGCAACCTGATATACAAGAACCGCAATTTGCTAAGGGGCGCGGAAAGTTTTGAGCTTAAATTCAAGGGTGCGGTTGAATACCTGGCAAACGCTGTTTCGGATTTTAACAGGATGGTAGAATTTGGAGTGGATGCCAGATTGGAAGTTCCCCGGTCATGGATCCCGTTTACGACCAGTAGAAGCACAACCTTCGGGAAGCCGCATTCTTCACTCAGCATGAGTTATAACTATCAGGCACGGCCTGATTTTACCCGTATTATTGCCAATGCCGCGTTTGGTTATAACTGGAAGTCCATCATGGCACGTCACCAAATCAATATCTTCGAGCTCAACTATGTGTACGTGACCAACATGTCAGATAAGTTTTACCAGATCATCAAAGGTACTTATGTTGAGAACAGTTTCCGGTCGCACATGGTGCCGGCACTGAACTATACCTATACCTTATCGAACCAGGTGGTCAATAAGCAGTCGAGTTTCTTTTATTTGAGGTTGCGGCCCGAGATTGCCGGGAACACTTTCAATGCCTTTAACCGGTTGGCGGGTGTGGTCAGGCCGGAGAACGGTTATGAATTGTTTAATACCCCTTTTTCGCAGTATGCTGAGGCGGACATAGATTTCAGGTACCACTGGGTTTTCAATACATCCAACAAGATCGCATTCCGGTTTTTTGCCGGTGCGGGATATCCATACGGAAACAGCAAAACCATCCCTTTTGAAAAGAAGTATTTCTCAGGCGGATCATCGGGTATCAGAGCCTGGCAAGTCAGGTCGCTGGGGCCGGGAACCTATATCATTCCTGAGGATCAGAAGGGAATGTACCCGAATCAGTTGGGTGATGTCAAGCTTGAAGTCAATGCCGAATACCGGTTTGATCTTTTCTCGATCATCAAGGGAGCGCTGTTCTTAGATGCCGGGAATATCTGGGCGATCAATTCTTCGGATGAGCGGCCCGGATCGGTTTTCAAGGCCGCCGGTTTTTACCGGGAAATTGCTGTGGGTACAGGTTTTGGTATCAGGGCCGATTTTTCTTACTTCATTGGCCGCCTTGATCTGGGAATGAAATTGCGGGAGCCGGGAACCCCGGATGGTCCGAAATGGATACCCGGTTACCGGAAATACCAGTGGAGCGATTTCGTACTAAACTTTGGCATCGGTTATCCTTTTTAAGCAAACTTAAGCCAGCTTACCTTATATTTGCGGTTTCATTAAAATCACTGTCATGAAAATTCTTGATGTTGTTAAACCCGGTGTAGTAACCGGAAAAGATGTTCAGAAAATCTTCGGCATTGCCAAAGCAAGCGGTTTTGCCATTCCGGCTGTCAATGTGGTTGGCACGAATTCCGTTAATGCTGTTATTGAAGCTGCCCGCACAGCCGGGGGCCCGGTAATCATTCAATTTTCCAATGGAGGTGCATCCTTCTGGGCTGGCAAGGGATTATCCAATGATAATCAATTATCTGCCATTCTTGGCGGAATCGCCGGTGCCCGTCATATTCATACCATAGCCGAGGCATACGGTGTGCCGGTCATTCTTCATACCGACCATGCTGCCAAAAAACTTCTACCATGGATCGATGGCCTTCTTGACCAGGGCGAAAAACATTTTCAGCGCCACGGTAAACCATTGTACAGTTCCCATATGCTTGATCTTTCGGAAGAACCTTTAAAGGAGAATATTGAAATCTGCAAAAAATACCTGAGCCGGATGAGCAAGATCGGGATGACCCTTGAAATCGAACTGGGAGTTACCGGCGGGGAAGAAGACGGGGTAGATAATACCGGATTGGATAATTCATTGTTGTATACCCAGCCTGAACATGTAGCCTATGCCTATTCTGAGCTATTAAAAGTCAGTGATCAATTTACCATTGCCGCTTCTTTTGGAAATGTGCATGGCGTTTATAAACCCGGTAATGTTAAATTGCATCCGGCGATTTTGAAAAACTCCCAGGCTTATATCGAGAAAAACCTGAAAACAGGTCCGAAGCCGGTGAATTTCGTTTTCCATGGCGGTTCAGGATCCACGCAGGAGGAAATCCGTGAGGCTATATCTTATGGTGTCATTAAAATGAATATTGATACGGATACGCAATGGGCTTACTGGATTGGAGTAAGGGATTACTATGAGAAGAACAAGGGTTACCTGCAGACGCAGATCGGTAATCCGGAAGGTGCCGACAAGCCCAATAAGAAAAAATATGATCCGCGCGTTGTTTTACGCGAAGGTGAAAAAACTTTGATAGCCAGGCTTCAGCAGGCTTTTGATGACCTCAACTGCCTGAACCGCCTTTAGTCTTGTCCTTGGTCTGAAAATTAGCAGCCATTTTTCCATTCCGGAACAAAAGCTGCATCTAATACCGGTAAAAGGAGGTTTTCATGACCACATTTTACCGGTATTTTTATACCCGCTCGGAATTGCGGGGAATTCTGCTGTTGAGTTTCGGGGTGATCCTGATCAGGGTCCTGGCCTATTCGATCAGTCCGGCCGGCAGCTATACAGGTATGGATACCACCGGACTGAACGACAGTGATTCATTCGGTCAGGTGCGCAAGAAGCTGGTGAAAATAGAGATTAATTCAGCTGACAGTGTGACACTGCTTGAATTACCCGGTGTCGGACCTGTTTTTGCAAAGCGAATCCTGAAATACCGGCAGATGCTGGGCGGTTTCGTTAATCTTCAGCAACTGAAGGAGGTTTACGGCATGGATACAGTCAGGTTGAATGGATTTATCAAACTGATCAGCATTGATACTTCTAAAATCAGGAAGTTGAATCTTAATACGGCGACTTTTAAGGAATTACTGGCCCATCCTTACCTTGAATATGAGCAGGTCATAGCGATTGCCAGGTTTCGAGATAAAAAGGGGTTATTGAAATCGCCGGGGGAATTATGGGCAGCAGGTATTCTGGCTGACTCCCTCCGGCGAGGTTTATCCCATTACTTGACTGTTGCCAAAGATTCTGTTCAAAAAGAAAAATTGGTTTTGGATAAATGAAGATTTTTGTTTTCCTTTGCAGTCCAATTTTCAGTTAACTGAACGTATAAAAAGTTTTAAAGTATGATCATTATTCCTGTAAAAGAAGGTGAGAACATTGAAAGGGCTCTCAAGAAATTCAAACGCAAATTTGAAAAAACCGGCGTGGTTAAAGAACTAAGGGCACGTCAGGCTTTCACTAAACCTTCGATCAAACGACGTCAGGAGCTGCTCCGTGCTGCCTATGTGCAGGGTCTGCAGCAGGCCGAAGAGAACGAATAAACTTATCCGGCTTTTTTTTCGGTCCGTAACATCTTTGCGTTTTTTTTGTTATATTTATGTAAAGATTCCGGATCATGATGGATGCTGTTGATTTGTTTCTGAGGTTTCTTCATACTGAAAAGCGATATTCCCCTTACACCTTGCAATCATATAAGACTGATTTACTACAGTTCAGCGGTTTTATTATGGATTGCGGATTTCAAGATTCCATTACCGCGTGTTCTTCCAGGCAAATCCGGAGCTGGGTTATTTCCATGCTCGACAATGGAATGGCTGCCCGGTCGGTCAACAGAAAAACCAGCAGTTTACGCCGGTTTTATCGTTTTTGCCAACAGGAAGGCCTGATCAATAAAAACCCTGCGGATTTTCTTCCTTCGGTCAAAGCTCCCAAACCCCTGCCTGTTTTCGTTGAAGAGAATCAGATGGATACCTTGCTAAACAAGGAATCAGCCCCGGTCGGATTTCCCGGCATCCGGAATTTGCTGATTCTCGAATTGCTTTATGGTACCGGAATGCGTCTGAGCGAATTAACCGGATTAAGGGATAAGGACATCGATCTGACGCGTTTTCAGATCAAGGTGTTCGGAAAGAGGCAAAAAGAAAGGATCATTCCAGTCAATCCGGAGCTGATTCAATACATTGAATATTATATCACCGTCCGTAACCGGACTTTTGGCCCGGAGATTGGCGGTTTTCTCCTTCTGACAGACAAGGGAAATCAGGTATATGCCAAGCTTGTTTACCGGGTTGTGCATGATGCTTTGTCAGAAGTAAACAATGCCGGGCGAAAAAGTCCGCATGTTTTACGGCACACTTATGCTACCCATCTGTTAAACCGGGGTGCTGAGTTAAATGCCATCAAGGAACTTTTAGGACATGCAAGTTTGAGTGCTACCCAGGTATATACCCACACTGGTTTTGAAAAGCTTAAAAATGTTTACCAAAAAGCTCATCCAAGAGCTTGATCACTAAAATTTCAGGAGGAAAACCCTATGACAATTAAAATTCAATCCGTGCATTTCGATGCTGACCAGAAGCTTCTGGATTTTATCGAAGAAAAAGTCGGCAAGCTGAACCTGTTTGATGACTCCATTTTAGGAGCAGAAGTGATCCTTCGTTTGGACAAAAATCAGAATACCGAAAATAAACTCGGCGAAATCCGCCTTGTCATATCAGGATACGACTTGTTTGCCAAGAAACAATGTAAGACATTTGAGGAGTCTATCGATCAGGCTATTGAAGCCCTGAAACGCCAGCTATCCAGACAAAAAGGTAAAAAAACCAGCAGATAGAAAAAAACTCCGTAAAAGTTTTGATGTCTGATTTCTATACACTACATTTGCAGACCCAAAACTGGAAATGGGAGAGTTCTTTTTTTGTTTGCGTTTTCAGACTGAATTTGCCAATGTAGCTCAGTTGGCCAGAGCAGCTGATTTGTAATCAGCTGGTCGGGGGTTCGAATCCCTCCATTGGCTCGAATTTGGTCTATCCATATAATATAGCGGGGAGATACCAAAGTGGCCAACTGGGGCAGACTGTAAATCTGTTGTCTGACGACTTCGGAGGTTCGAATCCTCCTCTCCCCACAATAGGCGGGAATAGCTCAGCGGTAGAGCATTAGCCTTCCAAGCTAAGGGTCGCGGGTTCGAATCTCGTTTCCCGCTCAGAGATTAGCCGACTTAGCTCAGCTGGTAGAGCGCGTCCTTGGTAAGGACGAGGTCACGGGTTCAAGTCCCGTAGTTGGCTCAAAAATTTAATGTGTATCATAACTAAAGTAAATAGGATTATAAAAAGAAGTTGCCATGGCTAAGGAAAAATTTAACAGGAACAAACCTCACGTCAATATCGGTACGATCGGCCACGTTGACCACGGTAAAACTACTTTGACTTCTGCCATCACAATGGCTCTGAATAAAAAGGGTCTTTCTGATGTGAAGAGCTTTGATTCGATCGATAACGCTCCTGAAGAAAAGGAGAGAGGTATTACCATTAACACCGCTCACGTTGAGTATCAGACGGAACTCCGTCACTATGCTCACGTTGACTGTCCTGGCCATGCTGACTATGTGAAAAACATGGTTACCGGTGCCGCCCAGATGGACGGTGCGATTCTGGTAGTTGCCGGTACTGACGGTCCAATGCCGCAGACTCGTGAACATATCTTGCTTGCCCGTCAGGTAAACGTTCCGAGAATCGTTGTTTTCATTAACAAATGCGACAGCGTTGACGACCCGGAATTGCTGGAACTCGTTGAAATGGAAATTCGCGAACTACTCACCTTCTACAAATTTGACGGTGAGAATACCCCGGTGATCTTCGGATCAGCTCTCGGAGCTATGCATGAAGAAGCAAAATGGGTTGAGAAAGTATACGAACTGATGGATGCCGTTGACCGTTGGATTGAACTGCCTCCGCGGGCAATTGACAAACCTTTCCTGATGCCGGTGGAAGACGTATTCTCCATTACCGGACGTGGAACAGTTGCTACCGGCAGGATTGAAACCGGTGTTGTTAACACGGGTGATGAAATCCAGATCATTGGTTTGGGTGAAGGCCGTAAATCAATCGTAACCGGTGTTGAGATGTTCCGTAAGATCCTGGATCGCGGCGAAGCCGGTGATAACGTTGGTTTATTGCTTCGCGGCGTGGATAAAGAAGAAATCCGTCGCGGACAGGTTATCGCAAAACCGGGTTCGATCACTCCTCATACCAAAGTTAAAGCTGAGGTCTATATCCTGAAAAAAGAAGAAGGCGGTCGCCATACTCCTTTCCACAATAAATATCGTCCGCAGTTCTACATCAGGACTCTTGACGTTACCGGTGAGATTATTCTTCCGGAAGGAACTGAGATGGTTATGCCGGGTGATAACCTGACCATTACCATTCACCTGATTACTCCGGTTGCAATCGACCGTGGACTTCGCTTCGCAATCCGCGAAGGAGGCCGTACAGTTGGAGCCGGCCAGGTGGTTGAAATTATTGAATAATAAGTTTTTTTTGTTGGATGATCCGGTTAATAGCCGGATCATCCTTTATCATACGGATGTAGCTCAATTGGTAGAGCAGCGGTCTCCAAAACCGCAGGTTGGGAGTTCGAGTCTCTCCATCCGTGCCTAGTGCTTAAGCAATGAAAGTCAAGACCTATTTTAAAGAATCTTACGACGAGCTCGTTCACAAAGTTAGCTGGCCTACCTGGCCGGAATTGCAGAATTCCGCCATTGTGGTACTGGTCGCTTCTCTGATTATCGCGGGTATTGTATTGATCATGGATTTTTCGTTCAGGAATATTATGCATGCCATTTACAACGTGTTCTTTTAACCTGAGCGAAAATGAGTCAGAACGAAAAGAAGTGGTATGTCCTGAGAGCTATAGGCGGTAAGGAAAAAAAGGTTAAGGAGTATATCGAAAGCGAGATAGCTCACCATAACCTGCAGGACTATATTACTCAGGTTCTGATCCCTACCGAAAAAATTTACCAGATCCGGAATGGAAAAAAGGTATCCAAGGAGAGGAGCTATCTTCCGGGGTATGTTTTGATTGAAGCGGTCCTGGTTGGCGAAGTGCCTCATATCCTGAAGAATGTACCGAACGTAATCGGCTTTTTAGGCGAAGAACGAGGAGGGATCGCTGTCCCGATGAGACAATCGGAAGTCAACCGGATTTTAGGAAAGGTTGATGAATTATCCGAGACCGATGAGGAACTGAATGTTCCCTTCTTTGTTGGTGAAGCGGTTAAAGTGGTCGATGGACCATTCAACAGTTTCTCCGGCGTAATTGAAGAAGTGAACAATGAAAAGAAAAAACTGAAAGTTATCGTCAAGATTTTTGGACGAAAAACACCGTTGGAACTCAGTTTTATGCAGGTAGAGAAGGAATAGGGATACCAGCAGGTTCTTGCTTCCAAAGAACCGGCAGGTAAAAATGCTTCCCCCTGTTTTGATCTTCCGCAGGAAGTTGCTGCTGCGGACCCTGTATGAGTGTTTATAATAAATTTTGAAATCGTATGGCAAAAGAAGTAACGGGAATCATCAAATTGCAGATCCGGGGCGGGGCCGCAAACCCCTCACCACCTGTCGGACCGGCTTTGGGTTCTAAAGGAGTCAATATTATGGACTTCTGCAAGCAATTCAATGCACGTACACAGGACAAAGCCGGAAAAATTATTCCCGTGGTGATAAAGGTTTTTAGCGACAAAACATTTGAATTTGTCACAAAAACCCCACCTGCAGCTGTTCAATTGATTGAAATCTCCAAATTAAAAAAAGGATCTGCTGAACCCAACCGAGTTAAGGTTGCTTCTGTAACCTGGGAACAGGTGCGTCAGATCGCTGAAGATAAGATGGAAGATTTAAACGCATTCACGATTGAATCAGCCATGCAAATGATCGCAGGTACAGCACGGAGCATGGGAATAACAATTAAAGGTGAGACAGCCTTATAATTAAGGAGTTATCATGGCTAAAGTGACTAAGAACAGAAAAGTCTCCCTCGCAAAAATCGAGGATGAGAAATTGTATACCCTGACAGAAGCATCAGACCTGGTCAAACAGGTTACTACCGTTAAGTTTAACGCTTCGGTGGATATTGATGTTCGTCTTGGGGTTGACCCCAGGAAGGCCAATCAAATGGTCCGTGGTGTCGTCACCCTGCCTCATGGCACGGGCAAAGTTATTCGGGTTTTGGCTTTAGTCACCCCGGATAAGGAAGCCGAAGCTAAGGAGGCAGGAGCAGATTTCGTTGGTCTCGACGACTATGTCGACAAGATCAAAGGAGGCTGGACTGACGTCGATGTGATCATTACCATGCCTTCCTGTATGGCAAAAATCGGACCCCTCGGCCGTATACTCGGTCCGCGCGGATTGATGCCGAACCCTAAAACCGGAACTGTTACCATGGAAGTTGGGAAAGCGATTACCGATGTAAAAAAAGGTAAGATTGATTTTCGTGTTGACAAATTCGGCATTATTCATGCGGGTGTCGGGAAAGTTTCTTTTGAACCGGAGATGATTGCGGACAATGCCCGCGAACTTCTCTCTACTATTCTCAAGCTGAAACCGTCCGCCGCTAAAGGTACTTATGTAAAGAGTATTTATATGTCAAGTACCATGAGCCCTGGAATTCCGATTGACCCACGGTCAATTGACGCTTAATACCCTAAAATGAGAAATTTCAAATCATGAAACGGGAAGACAAAAACGTCATCGTAGATCAGCTCACCACTGAGATTAATCAGGCAAAACATTTCTACATTGCCGATATTGGTGGACTGGATGCAATAGAAACGAGTGCTTTAAGGAGAGTTTGTTTTAAGGAAGATGTGAAGTTGCTTGTGGTGAAAAACACCCTCCTTCAGAAAGCACTGGAACGCGCCGAAGGGCAGTATGAGGAATTATATCCTGTATTGAACGGACCAACGTCCATTATGATCTCTGATACAGGAAATAAACCGGCTAAAATGATCAAAAGCTTCCGCAAGAAGTACAAAAAGCCGGAACTCAAAGGTGCCTATGTTGAAGAATGTGTCTATGTAGGTGAAAACCTCATCGAGAAACTAATTGCCGTTAAGAGCCGTCAGGAACTTCTTGCTGACTTGATTGCAACCCTGCAATCACCGATGAACAATGTTATGTCATCGCTCCAATCCGGTAAACATATCCTGGCAGGTCTTGTTAAGACGCTGTCTGAAAAAGAAGTGTAATTATTGTTGAATCCATTTGTAAAAATCATAGTAAAATGGCTGATTTAAAAAAGCTCGCTGAAGAACTGGTTAATCTAACCGTTAAGGACGTCAACGAATTGGCTGGTATCCTTAAAAATGAATATGGCATTGAACCTGCTGCTGCTGCAGTAGCTTATGCTGGTCCTGCCGCATCGGATGAAGGTCCGATTGCTGTTGAACAAACTGAATTTGATGTTATTCTGAAAGCCCCGGGTGGTGCAAAACTGGCTATCGTTAAACTGGTTAAAGAACTCACCGGTCTGGGTCTGAAAGAATCAAAAGAATTGGTTGACGCTGCTCCGAAAGCAGTTAAGGAAAAAGTAACGAAGGAAGAAGCAGAAGCTTTGAAAGCACAACTTGTTGAAGCAGGAGCCGAAGTTGAAATTAAATAAGAACGACTCTTCCATACCCGATTCTCAAGGTTTAGAATCCCGGCTTCCGGGGTTCTAAGCCTTTTTGCTGTTGTTTCCTATTCCCGCTTTAATTAATTCTTCTTTGGTCGATGGCACAGAAAAGCACACAGCGAATCAATTTTGGTTCCACAAAAAGTCAGCTAAAATACCCTGATTTTCTGGAGGTTCAGGTAAAATCATTTACCGAATTTTTCCAGCTGGAAACTACTCCAGAGCAAAGAAAAAATGAAGGCCTGTATAAGGTCTTTCAGGAAAATTTTCCGATCACAGACACTCGGAATAATTTTGTCCTGGAATTTCTGGGTTACTATATCGACCCTCCGCGATATACGATTGAGGAGTGCATTGAGCGCGGCCTTACCTATAGCGTACCGCTAAAGGCCAAGCTTAAACTATATTGCACTGACCCGGAACACGAGGATTTTGATATGGTTATCCAGGATGTTTACCTGGGTACCGTACCATACATGACCCGCAGGGGAACGTTTGTTATCAACGGTGCCGAACGGGTGGTAGTATCTCAGCTGCACCGTTCGCCAGGAGTATTCTTTGGTCAAAGTACACATGCCAACGGCAGTAAGTTGTACTCTGCAAGAGTAATTCCTTTCCGTGGTTCATGGATCGAATTTGCTACCGACATTAATAATGTCATGTATGCTTATATCGATCGTAAAAAGAAATTACCGGTGACCACCCTTCTACGAGCTATCGGCTTTGAAGGTGACCGCGATATTCTGGAGATTTTTGACCTGGCAGATGAGATCAAGGTTTCTAAAGCTGCACTTAAAAAGGTTACCGGCAGAAAACTGGCTGCCCGTGTGCTGAAATCCTGGATTGAGGATTTTGTGGATGAAGATACCGGGGAAGTCGTATCCATCGAACGTAATGAAATTATTGTTGACCGCGAAACAGTCCTCGATAATGATCACGTGGATGCTATCGTCGAATCAGGTGCAAAATCGATCCTGCTTCATAAAGAGGATACGAACCTTTCCGATTTTGCCATTATCTATAATACCCTGCAGAAAGACCCCTGCAACTCTGAGAAAGAGGCCGTCATTCATATCTATCGTCAGCTAAGGAATGCTGATCCGCCGGATGATGCCACCGCCAGAGATGTAATTGACAAACTGTTTTTCTCCGATAAACGGTATGACCTGGGTGACGTAGGTCGTTACAGGATCAATAAGAAACTTGGACTTGATATCGGGATGGATGTGAAAATCCTGACCAAACAAGATATCATCAGTATTATAAAATATCTGATCCAGCTGATCAATTCAAAAGCTGATGTTGATGATATTGACCATTTGAGCAACCGTCGTGTCCGTACCGTTGGTGAGCAGTTGTATGCTCAGTTCGGTGTGGGCCTGGCCCGTATGTCAAGAACTATCAGGGAAAGGATGAACGTCAGGGATAACGAGGTTTTCACCCCGATCGACCTGATCAATTCCAAAACCCTCTCTTCCGTGATCAATTCGTTCTTCGGAACCAATGCCCTTTCCCAGTTTATGGATCAGACCAACCCGTTGGCCGAGATGACCCATAAACGGAGAATGTCGGCTTTGGGACCGGGAGGTTTATCGAGGGAGCGTGCCGGTTTCGAGGTTCGTGACGTTCACTATACCCACTATGGCCGTTTGTGCCCGATCGAGACTCCTGAAGGACCGAACATCGGTCTTATTTCCTCCCTTTGCGTGTACGCCAAGGTGAATGAGCTTGGATTTATTGAAACTCCTTACCGTAAGGTGGATTCCGGAGTAGTCAATTTAACCGATGAAGGCCTTGTATACCTGACTGCTGAAGAAGAGGAAGGTCAGATTATCGCACAGGCAAATGCCCGTTTGAACGACGATGGCAAATTCATTGATACCAGAATCAAGTCAAGGTTTGAAGGTGACTTCCCGATAGCTGCCCCTGAAGATATTCAATTGATGGACGTGGCTCCCAACCAGATTGCCTCGATAGCTGCTTCATTGATTCCTTTCCTGGAACATGATGATGCCAACCGTGCCCTGATGGGTTCGAACATGATGCGTCAGGCTGTTCCACTGGTTAATCCTGAAACTCCGATTGTAGGAACAGGAATTGAAGGAGATGTTATCCAGGACAGCCGTATCCATTTTACTGCTGAGGAGGATGGGATCATCGAATATGCCGATGCCGAACGTATTGTAGTAAAATATGACCGTGATGAATATCAGAAATTTGTACGGTTTGACAATGAAGTCAAAACTTATGTTCTTCCGAAATTCAACAAGACCAACCAGAATACCACCATCAACCTTAAACCGGTCGTCCGTAAAGGCGAGCGCGTTTCAAAGGATCAGATGCTGACCGAAGGTTATTCAACAAAAGGTGGCGAACTGGCCCTGGGCCGTAACTTAAAGGTAGCTTTCATGCCCTGGAAGGGTTATAACTTTGAAGATGCCATCGTGATTTCGGAAAGGGTTGTCCGTGATGACCTCTTCAGTTCCGTGCATATCGATGAATATCTGCTTGAAGTGCGTGATACCAAAAGAGGACTGGAGGAGCTCACCGCTGACATCCCGAATGTCAGTGAAGAAGCCACCCGCAATCTGGATGAAAACGGTTTGATCCGCGTAGGCGCTGAAGTCAGGCCGGGCGATATCCTGATTGGTAAGATCACCCCAAAAGGTGAATCGGATCCATCTCCTGAGGAAAAACTCCTTCGTGCTATTTTCGGTGATAAAGCCGGCGATGTTAAGGATGCTTCCTTAAAAGCCGGTCCGTCGCTCAACGGTATTGTTATTGATAAAAAGCTCTTCTCGAAGAGTATGAAGGACAGGAAAATACGTGCCGCCGAGAAAACCCTGATCGACAAATTCGAACAGGAATTCAAGCGTCAGGTTGATGACCTCTCCAATATCCTGGTGGATAAACTGTTTACCCTGATCAACGGAAAAGCTTCACAGGGAGTTAAAAACTACCTGAATGAAGATATCGTTGCCAAGGGAACTAAATTCTCATTAAGGATACTTCAGGGTATCGATTTTCTGCAGGTTAATCCAAACAAATGGACTACCGACAAGGATAAGAATGATACCATCAGAGAACTGCTTCAGAACTATCTGATTAAATATAAGGAACTTGAAGGAGATTACCGGAGGAAGAAGTACAACGTTACCATTGGGGATGAACTTCCCGCGGGTATTGTGCAGCTTGCCAAAGTATCGATCGCCAAAAAGCGTAAGCTCACGGTTGGTGATAAGATGGCAGGCCGCCACGGTAACAAAGGTATTGTTGCCAAGATCGTCCGTCAGGAAGATATGCCTTTCCTCGAAGACGGATCGCCGGTGGATATCGTGCTTAACCCGCTCGGTGTACCTTCCCGTATGAACCTTGGGCAGATCTATGAGACTGTTCTGGGTTGGGCAGGAAAAGAGCTCGGGTTGAAGTTTGCCAGTCCGATTTTCGACGGAGCCACCCTTGATGAAATATCCGCCTATACGGATCAAGCCGGGGTTCCTAAATTTGGCCGGACCTATTTGTACGACGGTGGATCGGGTGATCGTTTTGACCAGCCGGCAACCGTGGGCATTATTTACATGCTGAAACTTGGCCATATGGTCGAGGATAAAATGCATGCTCGTTCTATCGGACCTTATTCACTGATCACTCAGCAACCGCTCGGAGGTAAAGCTCAGTTCGGGGGCCAGAGATTTGGTGAAATGGAAGTCTGGGCTCTTGAAGCTTTCGGAGCTGCTCATATCCTTCAGGAAATTCTAACGGTTAAATCGGATGATGTTATCGGCCGTGCAAAAGCCTATGAGGCAATTGTTAAGGGTGAACCGCTTCCGATGCCGGGTATTCCGGAATCACTGAATGTGCTGCTGCATGAACTGCGCGGCCTTGGATTGAGCGTTAAGTTGATTTAATACAGGTTTGTAAACAATAGAACTCTATATATTATGGCGTTCAGGAAAGAAACTAAGGTAAAAACGAATTTTACCAAAATTGCCCTGGGTTTGGCATCACCGGAAGAGATCCTGGAACGGTCAAGCGGAGAAGTACTGAAACCTGAAACAATAAACTACCGCACCTATAAACCGGAGCGGGATGGTTTGTTTTGTGAAAGGATTTTCGGGCCGGTTAAAGACTATGAATGTCATTGCGGCAAATACAAACGTATTCGCTACAAGGGAATTATATGCGACCGTTGCGGTGTTGAGGTTACCGAGAAGAAGGTGCGGCGTGAACGTATGGGACATATTTCCCTTACGGTTCCGGTTGCACACATCTGGTATTTCAGGTCACTTCCGAACAAGATCGGTTACCTGCTCGGGCTGCCATCGAAAAAGCTTGACTCCATTATCTATTATGAGAAATATGTGGTCATCAATGCAGGAATTAAAGAGGCTGACGGTATTAAGCTGCATGATTTCCTGAGTGAGGAAGAGTATCTGGATATTATTGAATCCCTGCCAAAAGAGAATCATTTACTGGATGATACCGATCCCAGGAAATTCATTGCCGGAATGGGTGCCGAAGCTCTCTATAAGCTTCTTGAGCGCATTGATCTGGATGAACTTTCTTACGATTTAAGGCATCGTGCTGATAATGAATCCTCCCAGCAACGTAAAAGCGAAGCTTTGAAGCGTTTGCAGGTAGTTGAATCATTCCGTGCGTCTAAAGCCGTTAACCATCCCGAGTGGATGATCGTAAAAGTAGTCCCTGTCATACCACCGGAACTCCGGCCTTTGGTACCGCTCGATGGCGGACGTTTTGCAACATCCGACCTGAATGATTTGTACCGCAGGGTTATCATCCGCAATAACAGGTTAAAACGACTGATTGAGATCAAAGCCCCTGAAGTGATTCTCCGGAATGAGAAACGCATGCTTCAGGAAGCTGTCGACTCCCTGTTTGATAACAGCCGGAAATCCAATGCTGTAAAAACCGATGCCAATCGTCCGCTGAAATCCTTAAGCGACAGCCTGAAAGGAAAACAAGGCCGGTTCCGTCAGAATTTGCTTGGTAAACGTGTCGACTATTCAGCACGTTCGGTTATTGTCGTCGGACCGGAATTGAAATTGCATGAATGCGGTCTGCCTAAAGATATGGCAGCCGAACTTTATAAGCCTTTCATCATTAGGAAACTAATTGAGAGGGGTATAGTTAAAACGGTCAAATCGGCCAAGAAAATTGTTGACCGCAGGGATCCCGTAGTTTGGGATATCCTTGAAAACGTACTGAAGGGTCATCCTGTCCTGCTAAACAGGGCTCCTACCTTGCACCGGTTAGGTATACAGGCTTTCCAGCCGAAACTGATCGAAGGTAAAGCCATTCAGTTGCATCCTTTGGTTTGTACCGCTTTTAACGCTGACTTCGACGGTGACCAGATGGCTGTTCACCTCCCGTTGGGAAATGCCGCCATTCTTGAAGCTCAGATGCTTATGCTGGCCTCACATAATATTTTGAATCCGGCTAACGGTGCACCTATCACGGTTCCTTCACAGGACATGGTTCTTGGGTTGTATTACATAACCAAAGGACGTATCAGTACCGATAAAGAACATGTCAAGGGTGACGGACTGAGTTTCTATTCTCCGGAAGAGGTAATCATTGCTTACAATGAGAATGCCATTGATCTCCATGCCAATATCCGTGTGAAAACCGGGGATATGGTCGACGGGAAACAAGTGGTCAGGCTGATTGATACTACCGTAGGCCGTGTCCTTTTCAATGAAGTTGTCCCGGAAGAGGTTGGTTATCTGAACACCTTGCTGACAAAGAAATCCCTTCGGGAAATCATTGGATGGGTGCTGAAAGAATGCGGTACTGCCAAAACGGCCAAATTCCTGGATGATATTAAGGAAATTGGATTCCAGGCTGCTTTCCGTGGCGGTCTTTCATTCAACCTCGATGATGTGATCGTACCAATTGAAAAAGATGCGATGATAAAGGATGGTTATGACCAGGTTGATGAGGTCCTCGGAAACTACAACATGGGATTTATAACCAATAACGAACGATACAATCAGATCATCGATATCTGGACGCATACCAATGCGAGATTGACCCAGACTGTTCTCGACAAGCTGAGGACCGACCGTCAGGGCTTCAACTCCATCTATATGATGCTTGATTCAGGAGCCCGTGGTTCGAAGGAACAGATCCGCCAGTTGTGCGGGATGAGGGGTTTGATGGCCAAGCCGCAAAAATCCGGTTCAGCCAGCGCGGAAATTATCGAGAACCCGATTTTGTCCAACTTTAAAGAAGGCCTGTCGGTACTTGAGTACTTTATCTCCACCCACGGTGCGCGTAAAGGTCTCGCCGATACGGCTCTTAAAACGGCTGATGCAGGTTACCTGACCCGTCGTCTCGTAGACGTATCCCATGACGTGATCGTATCCGAAGAGGATTGCGGTACGCTTCGTGGTCTGGTCGCCAGCGCACTCAAGAATAATGAAGAAGTGGTGGAAAGCCTGTACGACCGTATTCTCGGCCGTGTCAGTTTGCATGATATTTACCATCCGACCACAGGTGAGATGATCGTTGAGTCCGGTGATGAAATTACCGAATCCATCGCTCATACCATTGATGAGTCTCCGATCGAAAGGGTTGAGATTCGTTCGGTACTGACCTGCGAATCAAAGTTCGGCGTTTGCACAAAATGTTACGGACGTAGTCTGGCTACCGGAAGGCTTGCCCAGAATGGGGATGTTGTAGGCGTCATTGCCGCTCAGTCGATCGGTGAACCTGGAACCCAGCTGACTTTGAGAACGTTCCACGTTGGGGGTACTGCATCCAACATTGCAACCGAGTCGAGTATCATGGCCCGGTATAACGGCCGCCTTGAATTTGACGAGCTTCGTACCGTTGATTTCAGTGATCCTGCAACCAAAGGTAAAGTGGTCATCGGTCGTTTGGCTGAAATGAGAATTGTCGACAAGAATACCGGAATTACCCTGACAACTCACAGCATCCCATATGGAGCCAAGGTTTTCAGGGGTGAAGGTGAGGATGTCGAAAAAGGAGACCTCCTGTGCGAATGGGATCCGTTCAATGCAGTTATCGTATCGGAAGCTGCCGGTAAAGTGGCGTTCGACAGTGTGATTGAAGGGATTACCTATCGTGACGAATCGGATGAACAGACCGGTTTCCGGGAAAAGGTAATCATTGAAACAAAAGATAAAACCAAGAACGCCGAGATTAAAATTCTCGCTAAAAACAATGAGCCTCTGAAGATTTATAACCTTCCGGTAGGTTCGCATATCTCTGTTACTGAAGGAGAAAATGTCAAGGCGGGTGAAATCCTGGTTAAAATTCCACGGTCAGCAAGTAAAGCTGGTGATATCACCGGTGGTTTACCGAGGGTAACCGAACTGTTTGAAGCACGTAATCCATCAAACCCGGCTGTTGTGGCGGAAATCGATGGTGAAGTATCTTATGGAAAGGTTAAGCGCGGTAACCGGGAAATCGTCATCACATCGAAAACAGGTGAGGTTAAGAAATATCTGGTATCGTTATCCAAGCAGATTCTGGTCCAGCCGAATGATTATGTCAGAGCGGGGATTCCATTATCCGACGGATCTATTACGCCTTCTGATATTTTATCTATCAAAGGACCGACCGCAGTTCAGGAATATATCGTGAATGAGGTTCAGGAAGTGTATCGTATGCAGGGTGTCAAGATCAATGACAAGCATTTTGAAGTTATTGTCCGACAGATGATGCGCAAGGTTGTGATCGAAGATCCGGGTGATACCAAATTCCTCGAAAAGCAGATTGTTGACAAGATGGAGGTCATGGAAGAGAACGACTGGATATACGGCAAGAAGGTTGTCCTTGAAGCCGGAGATTCACAAACCGTGCGTCCGGGCATGATCGTTTCATCACGTAAATTGCGGGATGAGAATTCATTGCTGAAGCGTAAGGATTTGAGGGTTGTTGAATCCCGTGATGCCGTACCTGCAACTTCCAGCCAGATCCTGCAGGGAATTACCCGTGCAGCACTGCAGACCAGCAGTTGGCTGTCGGCCGCTTCCTTCCAGGAAACAACGAAAGTTCTCAATGAAGCCGCTATTCTTGGTAAAATGGATGAACTGAGGGGATTGAAGGAAAACGTAATCGTTGGCCATCTGATTCCTGCAGGAACCGGTAATCGCAGTTTTGAAAAAATTGTGGTGGGTTCACTTGAAGACTATCAAGCCCTCATGCAGGGTAAAGCCACCGAGAATGATTAAATTCAGTAAAGTTTAAATCATGACAGATCAAGGAAAAAAGGGAAATCAGATCAATATTGAATTGAGCGAGGAAATTGCACAGGGAGTATACTCCAATCTCGCAATCATCACCCACTCAAGTTCAGAGTTTGTTCTCGATTTCGTCAGGATCATGCCGGGATTGCCGAAAGCCAATGTAAAAAGCCGGGTAATCCTGACTCCTGAGCATGCAAAGCGCTTATTATATGCACTTCAGGATAATATCCAGAAATATGAAGCGGTGCACGGAGTCATCAAAAACGTAGAGCGGACAGGGGGTCCGGTGATCCCTATGTCCTTTGGCGGTCCCACTGCGGAGGCATAAGATTTAAAGCCCTGCCATTTGGCAGGGCTTTTTTTTTATATTTGTCGGCTGACATTCAATCAATCATTTATGAAGAGTTTGAAAATCATAGTTTTAGCTAAACAGGTTCCTGATACTCGTAATGTTGGGAAAGATGCCATGAAGGCAGATGGAACGGTTAACAGGGGTGCACTGGCTGCAATTTTTAATCCTGAAGACCTGAATGCACTGGAGCAAGCCTTAAGAATCAAGGATCGTTATCCGGATACGGAGATCGTAATTCTAACGATGGGCCCGGGACGGGCTGCAGAGATTATCCGTGAAGCGATTTATCGAGGCGCTGACAAGGGATATCTCCTGACTGACAGAAAATTTGCCGGATCAGATACCCTGGCTACTTCCTATGCACTCTCCATGGCTATCCGTAAAATGGAACCGTATGCAATGGTTATTGCCGGCAGGCAGGCCATCGACGGCGACACCGCACAGGTAGGACCGCAGGTTGCAGAAAAGCTTGGTTTGCCCCAGGTAACCTATGTGGAAGAGATCCTGGAGATAACAGACAAGAAAATCAAAATTAAACGGAGATTGGAAAGGGGTGTTGAGATTGTGCAAACCACCTTCCCGCTCCTGATAACCGTTCATAATTCAGCTCCCGCCTGCAGGCCGAGGCATGCCAAGCGGCTGATGAAATTCAAACATGCGCAAACGGTCACCGAAATGCAGGATAGCAGCGAGGATTACATAAGCCTCCAGCAGGACAGGCCCTACCTGAGAATTGAAGAATGGAGCGTGGACGATGTTAAGGCAGATGATTCCATGCTTGGCCTGACAGGCTCACCAACAAAGGTGAAGAAGATTGAGAATGTTGTTTTCAAGGCGAAGGAGTCCAAGAAATTGTCTGCTGACGGTAATGATATCGAGTGGTTGGTAAAAGAACTGATCACTAACAGTACCATAGGCTAGACTATCCCTTTATCAAATTCAAATCAAAAATATTGTGAATAATATTTTTATATACTGCGAAGTGGAAGACGGCCTGGTGGCCGAAGTATCTCTTGAGTTGCTGACCAAAGGAAGGTCACTTGCCAATCAGTTGAATTGCAAGCTTGAAGCCATAGCTATTGGTTCCGGGCTGAATAAAGTTCCTGATCAGGTATTTCCTTATGGTTTGGATGTATTGCATTTGGCTGATGACAAGAGGCTGTCCGTTTATACGACTATGCCCCATGCTGCCATAGTCACCGGTATTTTCCGGAAGGAAGAACCTCAGGTTGGGCTCTTCGGCGCCTCTTCAGTTGGGCGCGACCTCGCACCCAGGGTTGCATCAGCTCTCAGGTGCGGATTGACAGCTGATTGTACCCAGTTGGAAATCGGGGATCATTACGAGAAGAAAACCGATACGGAATACAAGAATTTGTTGTACCAGATCAGGCCGGCTTTCGGCGGCAATATTATCGCGACCATTATCAATCCTGAAACCAAGCCACAACTTGCCACTGTCCGGGAAGGTGTGATGAAAAAGGAGACCCTTTCCGTATCCCATAAGGGTAAGGTTAAAGAGGTTGCTGTGGATGAATTTGTCAACAGTACGGATTTTGCCGTTGAGATCATTGAGCGGCACATGGAGCAAAGGAAGGTGAATATTAAAGCCGCACCAATTGTTGTTGCCGGTGGTTATGGAGTAGGATCAAAAGAGAATTTCGACCTGCTGTTTGAATTAGCCAATTTATTGGGAGGGGAAGTCGGTGCATCGCGAGCTGCGGTAGACGCCGGTTTCGTTGACCATGAGCGGCAGGTTGGACAAACGGGGATCACGGTCAGGCCAAAGCTTTATATTGCCTGTGGTATATCAGGGCAAATTCAGCATCGGGCCGGAATGGAAGAATCAGCGATGATAATTTCCATCAACAATGATCCGGATGCTCCTATCCATAGTATTGCCGATTACGCAATTGTGGGTGAGGTATCGGATGTGATTCCGAAGATGATCAGGTACTACAAGAAAAATTCCAAGTAATTAAAAACTGAAACATGGCAAATTATTATACAGATAACCAGAATTTGCAATTCCAGCTTTCTCATCCCTTGATGAAGAAAATCGTGTCTCTTAAAGAATATGGGTTTGCTGACAAGGATAAATTCGACTTTGCTCCGCTCGATTATGAAGATGCTGCCGATACTTATACCAAGGTCCTCGAAATCATCGGGGAGATTTGTGATACCACCATTGCTCCCAATGCCGAATCGGTCGATCATGAAGGACCGCAACTGATTAACAATGCAGTCAAGTATGCTCGCGGCACTCAGGAAAATCTTGAGATGCTCAACCAGGCCGGGTTAATCGGAATGTCGCTTCCGAGGAAATATGGCGGACTGAATTTTCCAATAACTCCCTATGTTATGGCCGCAGAACTGGTTTCAAGGGCTGATGCCGGATTTGCCAATATCTGGGGCTTGCAGGACTGTGCCGAGACTATTCACGAGTTCGGTTCCGATGAGGTTAAAAATGAATTTTTACCACGCTTCCAGTTTGGTGCAACGGCTGCTATGGACCTGACCGAGCCTGATGCCGGTTCGGATCTTCAATCCGTTCAGTTGAAAGCTCACTTTGACCAGGATCGGAATATTTGGATTCTTAATGGTGTCAAGAGGTTCATTACCAACGGAGATGCTGATATTTCACTGGTACTTGCACGCTCCGAAGAGGGTACTTCCGATGGAAGGGGCCTGTCTTTATTTGTTTTCGACAGGAAAGATGGAGGCCTGATCGTTCGCCGAATTGAGAATAAACTGGGTATAAAAGGATCACCCACCTGTGAACTTGTTTTCAAGGATGCACCAGCCAAACTGGTTGGAGATCGCCGCATGGGACTCATCAAGTATGTCATGGCACTGATGAATTCAGCGCGGCTGGGAATTGGTGCCCAGTCAGTTGGTATTTCTGAAGCTGCCTATCGCGAAGCCGTTAAGTATGCCGGTGAACGTGAACAGTTTGGGAAACCCATTGTGCAGTTTCCTGCTGTCTATGAAATGCTCACGGTCATGAAAGTAAAATTGCAGGCCAGTCGTGCCCTGCTTTATGAGACCGCACGGTTTGTTGATATTTACAAGGCTTATGCAAATCACAGCGAACACCGTAAGCTGGAAAAGGAAGAGCGTGATGAAATGAAATATTATCAGCGATTGGCTGATGTGTATACTCCTCTGATCAAATTGATGTCGAGCGAGTATTGCAACCAGATTGCGTATGACGCCATCCAGATTCATGGGGGCACGGGTTTTATGAAGGATTTTCCGGTAGAGCGACTTTATCGGGATGCACGCATTACATCAATTTATGAGGGAACCAGCCAGTTACAGGTGGTAGCTGCCATCCGCGGCGTGACTACAGGAGTTTACCTCACAAAAATCAGGGAATATGAGAATCTGAAAGTGAGTCCGGAAGTGGAATTACTCAGAAAGCGTCTTATTGAAATGACCACCGAATATGAGCATGCGATTGTTAAAGCACAGAAATCAGAAGAAGGCGAATATCTGGATTTCCATGCCCGCAGGCTGGTTGAAATGGCCGGTCACATCATCATGGGTTATATACTCCTCCTGGATAGCGAACGGGATCCGGTTTACCAGGATGTTGCACGAATTTTCATTCAGCGCGCCCAATCATGGAACCGGGAGAGAATGCTGTTCATTCATCAATTTGAACCCAATGACATTGGGTTATATAAGATCGATATCATGAAATTATAATTCCATGTCTTATCGGATTGGTTTTATAGGAGCAGGTAGGGTTGCCTGGCATTTGGCGCCGGCCCTGAAGAATTCGGGACACAAAATACTTCAGGTAATCAGCAAGTCAGCCCTCTCAGCGCAAAAACTCGGTGATCGGGTAGGGTGCGAGCATACGGATAAGATTACCAGACTCGACCGGGATATTCAAATTCTTTTCCTCACGGTCGCTGATCATTCGCTTGTTGAACTCATCAATGATATCAGTGATTATCGCGGGATTGTGGTTCATACAAGCGGAACCTTTTCCTCCATGCGTTTTGCCTGTCAGAAGTATAAATATGGTGGGATGTATCCCCTTCAGACCTTTTCAATCGGCAGGCCCGTTGACCTTTCGAATGTCCCCTTCTTTATCGAAGGGTGCGAGCCGGCCGTTACCGAGACCCTGGTCAATCTTGCCCGGGGCATCTCAAGTGTGGTAAATGTTGTTGGTCATGAAGAGCGCCGGTGGATGCACCTGGCTGCCGTCTGGTCCAATAATTTTACCAACCATATGCTTTCAAATGCCTATGGCATCATGAATGAGCATTCCCTTCCCGTGGCCTGGCTGGAACCGCTCATCCGGGAGACTTTCAATAAGGCAATAGATATGGGGCCTGTTAAAGCGCAGACTGGACCTGCTGTACGACATGACCAGCTGACAATTAAAAAACATGTCGATCTATTATCTTACTCACAGGAATTGCAGGTTTTGTACAAGCGTATTACCGATTCCATTCAAAGTGTTTCATCGGCTTCAAAAGTGGAAAAATAATGAGCTTTTTTAAAGAAGACCTGAGAAAGATCAAGGCATTTGTTTTTGATGTGGATGGAGTAATTTCATCCAATCAGGTTGTTCTGCATGCCTCCGGCGACTTGATGAGGACGGTGAATACCAGGGACGGTTTTGCGATGAAAACCGCGATGGATTGCGGGTTTAAAATTGGGATCATCACCGGTGCCCGTTCACTTTCGCTCAGAGGAAGGTTCAATGACCTTGGAACCGAAGATGTTTTTCTGGGTTCTCCGGATAAAGTTGAGGACCTTAAGTCTTTCATCAGCAAATACGCATTGGAATTGAGTCAGGTCCTTTACATGGGAGATGATATTCCTGATTTAGAGGCGATGAAGCTGGTAGGAATGCCTACCTGCCCGAATGATGCAACCAACGAAGTTCAATCGGTTTCCCGCTACATTTCAAATTATCCGGGTGGCCATGGTTGTGTCAGGGATGTGATCGAGCAGGTTTTGCGTTCACAGGGTTTCTGGAATTATTAATAACCTATGATATGAGTTTATCCGGGGCTCTGAGAATTTTCAGGATTCCCAATTTACTGATGGTGGCAGCAACCATGTATCTAATGAGGTGGTCGGTCATACAACCGCTTCTGAGTGAGTACGGGATCAAGCTGCAAATATCAGAACTGGCATTTTTGGGACTGGTGCTCTCCACTGTTTTTATCACAGCTGCCGGTTATGTGATTAATGATTACCATGATGTTAGGGCCGATCGGATCAACAAACCCAAGAAGGTTGTGGTCGGGATTCATATCAGCAGGAGATTTGCATTGCTCTTGCATGTGTTCCTGAATTTTATCGGGGTCACTGCCGGTATCGTTTTTTCCATTTTGTACCATATTCCCTGGATGATCATTGTCTTCCTGGGTGCCCCTCTTCTCCTGTGGTACTATTCCATCCGCCTGAAACATATGCTATTGATTGGGAACCTGGCAGTATCAGTCCTAACTGCCACAGTCCCAATGTTGGTCGTTCTCTTTGAATATCCATTGCTTGCCCGCAATTTTGGCAACCGTCCCGACTTTTTCCCAAGAGGCTTGGTTACCATCCTGCTTTGGATAAGCGCTTTTGCTTTTTTTGCATTCATGACAAATCTGATACGTGAAATTATCAAGGATACCCAGGATATTGAAGGTGACCGTGACCTGAACAGCAAAACCCTCCCCATTTCACTTGGGCTGAAAAAGACCAAACAGGTGGTCATCATATTGATTGTTTTAACCTCACTGGTTTTGGGATTCTTTTTCTTTTCTTTCCTTAATGACTGGATCAGCCTGGGTTATTTTATCCTGTTCTTGCTGATGCCATTCACCTACCTTGCCGGAAGAACACTTGTTTCAGCCAGTACCAGGGATTTCGGATTACTCAGCTGGTGGGTTAAAGTGATCATGCTCATGGGGTTGTTATATGCTCCAGTTATACATTTACTGATCAGGAAATTGTTGACCCGATGAAGCGATTTATTGATCACCTGAAGGATTACAGGATTTTTCTGGCTTCACGGTCGCCCAGACGACAATTTCTTTTAACCGAAGCCGGGATACCCTTTGAAGTCTGGCTGAAAGAGGAAGTCGATGAAAACTATCCTGCCGGTATGGCCCCGCCAGATATCTCGGTTTTTTTAGCCAGGTTAAAAGCCCGATCGTATTTTGAGGAACTGGGGCACATGGATATACTTATCACTGCCGATACGATCGTTGTTTTGGATAAGAGAATCCTGGGAAAACCTGCCGACCGTAAAGATGCGATACAAATGCTTCACGATCTGTCAGGCAAACCCCATGAAGTAATCACCGGTGTTTGTTTGACTAATCCGGATAAAGAGTCGGCATTTATAGCCAGGACCACGGTTTGGTTTGATCTTATCGATCAATCGGAGATAGAGGAATATGTGGACCAATATATGCCTTATGACAAGGCCGGTTCTTATGGAATCCAGGAGTGGATCGGTTATCGGGGAATACATCGTATTGAGGGTTCCTATTTCAATGTCATGGGATTACCGATTCAGCAGTTGTATAAGGAGTTACAGCTATTTACAGGATACCAATCATCAAGATAAAATTGACTTTATGAAAAAATTATCATTTGTACTGATTCTTCTACTGATAGCCGGATCCGTATTAAGATCCGAGGAGGGAATGTGGATACCGTTGCTGTTAAAAAAATATAAAATTGAAGACATGCAGCGGGCAGGGTTTAAACTCACGGCTGAGGACGTTTATTCGGTGAATCAGGCATGCCTCAAGGATGCGGTGGTGATTTTCGGAGGAGGTTGCACGGGTGAATTAATCTCGGGTGAGGGACTGCTTATCACCAATCATCATTGCGGATACGGGAACATCCAGCGCCATAGTACGGTTGAACATGATTATCTCACTGATGGCTTCTGGGCGATGTCGAGAGGTGAGGAATTGCCCAATCCCGGACTCAGTGTTACTTTCCTGATACGCATTGAAGATATTACAGACACCGCACTGGCAGGCGTTACCTCAAATATGAAGGCTGCCGATCGCGAAAAGACCATTCTGGAAAATGCAAAAAAAATCCAGACCGAAGCGACTAAGGGTACCGGATATACAGCGAGGATTAGTCCTTTTTTTAACGGGAATCAATATTTTCTTTTTGTATATGAATCATATCCTGATGTACGATTGGTTGGTGCACCCCCGAGTGCGATTGGTAAATTCGGCGGGGAGACCGACAATTGGATATGGCCGAGGCACACCGGGGATTTTTCTTTATTCCGTATTTATGTGGGGGCTGATAACCGTCCGGCCGCTTATTCTGCCAGCAATGTTCCGTATAAACCGAAGAAGTTTTTTCCAATTAGCTTGAAAGGCGTTGAAAAGGGCGATTTTACAATGGTTTTCGGTTATCCGGGACGTACCACCGAATATATTCCCTCATTTGTCATTGAGAGTCAGGTGAATTATACCATCCCGACTTCCGTTGACCTGAGAACAAAGCGTCTGGATATCATCATGGCGGCCATGGAAACCAGTCCGAAAATTCGAATCCAGTATTCAGCGAAGAAATCAGGAATTGCCAATTCATGGAAGAAGAATCAAGGGGTACTCCTCGGATTGAAGAAAGTTGGTGCCATTGCAAGAAAAAAGGAATTTGAAAAGCAATTCCAGGAATGGGTGGAGTCGGATACGGGCCGGAAAGCGGAATTTGGAGACCTTTTGAGTCAATATCAGGATATTGTGAACAAACAGGCTCCCTATGAATTAGCCAATACCTATTTGAAGGAAGCGGGTGAAGCGGCTGAGATCATTGGTTTTGCCGGAAGGTTCTCCTCCCTCGTCGACCTTGCATTCAAAGGGGATGCTGAGGAGGTCACAAAACAGGCAGACCGGTTGAAATCGGGTGTTGAAGCCTATTTTAAGGATTATGATGCCCCGACGGACCAAAAACTGCTGGCAGTTATGATGGAGGCCTATGCAAAGGGGATCTCTGCGGAATTTCAGCCTGAACTGTTAAAGAAAGTCACGGTGGACTTTAAAGGAGATTTCGTTAAGTATGCCCAATTCGTTTTTGATAAATCAGTTCTTGACGATCAGGAGGCTGTAAAACTTTTGCTTACCGGTTTTAATGCAAAGTCAGCAAAAAAACTTTCCGGTGATCCAGCATTTCTTATGATGAAGAGCATGGCGAAATTGCAAAAGGAATCGATTAATCCGGGATTGGCGAAAGGGCAGGATCTTGTGCCTGAATTGCAAAGGAAATATATGCAGGCCCAGATGGACATGCAGCCCAAAAAGTTGTTTTATCCTGATGCAAACTCCACCCTGAGAGTGACCTATGGTAAGATCGATGATTTCACACCTGCTGATGGTATTCAGTATAAGCCATTTACCACCCTCGACGGCATTATCGAAAAGGATAATCCGGAGATTTATGACTACCGGGTACCTGAAAAACTCAAGCAACTTTATCTGGCCAAGGATTACGGCCAGTATGTTTCGGGTACATCGGTACCGGTTTGTTTTATTGCTTCAAATCATACCTCGGGAGGTAATTCAGGAAGTCCGGTGATCAATGCCGACGGACAATTGATCGGAATCAATTTTGACCGGAACTGGGAAGGAACGATGAGCGACATCATGTATGATCCCGATTTGTGCCGGAATATCAGTCTGGATATCCGGTTCGCTCTTTTCATTATCGATAAATTCGCCGGGGCCACCCATTTAATCAAAGAAATGCAGCTGGTTTGGTAGTCAAGGATCTTCAAAAATGAACAAAGGGATGGTTTTACCATCCCTTTGTTTGTTAAAACAAGTCGTTAATCACTTATTATTGTAAATTAACCTGTTAATTTTGGTTGTTAATCCATTTTTACTTATCTTTGTTTACATTGGAGAAATTAACGCGTTTATAATAGTTAATCAGTAAAAGGACCAAAAGGTAACCCCCTAAACGGGAAAAAAAGTAAAGCGGGTAAATCGATAATAAAATGGATATTCTGTCGAAGGTTAAAACCTGGTTGGCGTTGACCAATTCACGCCTGCCGGTTGCAAACAAAGAGCCATTTTACCGGGAAACAGGTGCAGAAAACCTGACCAGGCTGCGAATGCTTTGTCTGGTTTGGCTTTCCCTTTCGGTTTTATTTTTTCTCAGTCCGGAAATTTTCGCCGGGGAAACTCAAACCTTGCCTATCTCTCTGATGATGCTGAATATTCTGTTTGGCATTATGGCCGCCCTGGTTTTCACCGGATCGCAGATCCTGCTGTCAAAAGTGAACATTCTCCCTGTCTGGCTCATACGTTTGCCCGGCACGATATTTTCCATCAGCCTTTTGTGGTGGGGGAGTATGGCAGGTAACCTGCTGGCCTTTAATCTTGACCCGGCACTGTTTTTTATTGTCTGCCTGTTTATCATTTATGGGGTCCTGATCTTGTCATTTGCTGAATCCATTGCCATCCTGCTCAATGGCTTATTATCCTTCTTCTGGTTCCGCTATTTTGTCTCGGGATTTCCTTCTCTTACTGCTGAAGGTATTATTTGGTCATTCTTTGTCGTTCTGGCATTTTTCGTTTGTCGCGTGGCATTTTACCGGAGGCTCTCCATTTTTCTTAATTGGGACAGCATTTCTTCCATGAATCTCAAACTCAAATGGGAGATAAAAAAGCACAAGGAAACGTTGAATGAACTGGAGATTGTCAAGAAGGATCTTGACCGTCAGGTCATTGAGAAGACGAAATTCCTGAGGGAAACCAATGAACGCTTGCAGGAGGAGATTGCTGAGAGGCGGTATGCTGATAAAGTGAGAAGTGTTTTATATAGGATATCTGGTTTTGTCAATCAGAATGACAACCTTGCTGAAATCATCGGGAATATTCACGACCAGCTTAGGCAAGTTATTGACGTCACTAATTTTATGGTTGGGACCTATGATTCCGGGACGCAGGAAATTGACCCGGTTTACCAGGAAAATACCATGGAATCTTTTCAACGATATTTTTTGGGCCATACGTTAAGTTCCTATATGATCAGGAACAGGAGACCATTGCTGTTGGATAAAGCGTCGACCAGAGATTTGGTTGCTGCCGGCAAAGTTGAAATGGCGGGTATTCCGGCTGAGAGTTGGATGGGTGTACCACTGATGGTAGATGAAAGGGTATTAGGTGTTATCATTATACAGAGCTATAAATCGACTGTATTATATGATCAGGCCGACCTTCAATTGCTGGAGTATGTGAGTGAGCACCTGGCTTTCGCAATTGATCGTCATGAAGTTCAATCGAGACTGATCAAAGCCAAGGAGCAGGCAGAAGCCAGTGACCGGCTTAAATCGGCTTTCCTGTCAAACCTGTCGCATGAGATTCGGACGCCAATGAATGCCATCGTCGGATTCACAGAAATGATTGCCGAACCTGATATTACCGAGATACAGCGGCAGGAGTACACTTCATTGGTACTCCACAACGGTTACCGGTTATTAAATACAATCAGCAATATGATTGAACTGGCCAAACTTCAAGTTCGCCAGATGCCGTTTGTGTTTGAAGAGCTGGAAGTGGGGCATTTGCTCTCCGTTTTGACAACTGAAATCGGACCGATTGCCAGCTTGTTTAAAAAGACCAGATTGGAGACACGCCTGGCATGTGATCCTGATACAGGAAAATGCATCTTCCTTGCTGATCCCAATCGTTTTAGACAATTAATGTTTTGCTTGTCGGAGAATGCAGTTAAATTCACGGAAACCGGCTTTATTGAAATCGGTTGCCAGCCATTCGAACAGCGGCAATTGTTATTCTGGGTCAGGGATTCGGGTATCGGGATCAATCCGGCCGATATGGATGACATTTTCGAATGGTTTAATAAGGGTCGCAAAACAAGCGCGACTCTTTATCAGGGTACTGGTTTAGGTTTGACCATTAGCAAACTGATTGTTGAGACCATGAATGGCCGGATATGGGTTGAATCAGAACTTGGGAAAGGTTCCTGTTTTTATTTCACCCTTCCACTGGTGAATCGCAGTTCTCTCCGGCTGGTTCCTGCAGTTCCAAATCAAAATGATTTTGAGGGATTTGAACAATCGGTTCACGCCTGCTGAATCCGGTCGGTTTTTTGGAATCTGATTTTTGTCACCCCTTTTACTAATAAACGTCATGTTTGCGATTTTTGATTTGTTATAGTTTTAACAGATCAAAAAAGTGGATATCCATTATAAAGAAAACGATAATAACTGAATTCAAAGGAGAACAAAAATGGCTGATGTTCAACAGATTATTAAAGAAGTAACAGAGGTTTACGGAAAAGAACGAACGGCACTGATGCCACTGCTTCAAGCCGTAGTAAAAACAAAGAACTACCTGGACGATCACGATCTGATCGCGATTTCAAAAGCATTAGATCTTTCTGCTGCGGAAGTTTTTGGGACTGCAAGTTTTTATACCTTCCTGGATACCACCCCGCGAGGTAAAAATGTTATCCGTGTTTGTAAGACGATTTCCTGCCACATGGCCGGAAAGGATGAAATTATCCTCGCGATTGAACAGGCATTGAATATAAAAGCCGGCGAAACAACTGTTGATAAAAAGTTCACTCTTCTCACCGCTAATTGTCTGGGTTGGTGCCATAAAGGTCCCGTAATGCTTATCAATGATAAGGTATACCCAGAGCTGACTGTGGACAAGGCATTGGAAATCCTGCAGACTTACCAGGAGGTTGAAGAATAGTATTTGAATAAAAAGAAACAGAAAATGGAAAATACAAAGCTGAAACGGGTTGATACGATATTTATCATGGAAGGTATTGATCCGATCAAAGTAGTTGAGAGCACTATTAAAAGAAGCCCGGATGATATCATTCTGGATATGATTGATTCAGGATTAAAGGGACGTGGAGGAGCAGGATTTCCAACCGGTTTGAAGTGGAAATTTACCCGGAACGAGGATAGCTATGATAAATATGTGATTTGTAATGCCGATGAAGGGGAGCCCGGAACTTTCAAGGATAGGGAAATTCTCGACCGGGTGCCGGAAAAGGTATTTGCCGGATTGGCTATTTGCGGTTACACCATCGGATCGCGTGAGGGGTTCATTTATTTAAGGGGTGAATACAACTTCCTTCTACCGGCGCTGAATGAAAAGCTGGTTGTATTCAATCAGAGGTTAAAAGAAATCGGTCTGGATTTTTCCATTCAGTTGCGGTCGGGTAGCGGCGCCTATATCTGTGGTGAGGAAAGCGCCCTGTTTGAATCGATGGAAGGGAAACGTGGTGAGCCAAGAAATAAACCACCGTATCCAACGGTAGCCGGATTCCTTGGAAAACCAACGGCGATCAACAATGTTGAAACGCTGGTGTACGCATTCATGATTTCACGCATTGGACCGGAGAAGTTCAAGGAAATGGGTACTAAGGATTCGAGGGGATCGAAAGTCTTTTCAATTTCAGGTGATACCCCAAAAGCAGGGATATCGGAGTTGGAGCTGGGTATGACTGTCCAACAGTTTGTGGATGAATTCGGTGACGGTGACACGAAAGCAGTCCAGGTTGGAGGCGCTTCGGGTGGCTGCGTTCCGAGGAAAATGTTCAAGGAAACAATCATCGGTTATGAAGGAATTCCTACCGGAGGATCCATGATGCTTTTCAACAGCAGCCGGTCGATGTATAATGTTTTACATGATTACCTGGAATTTTTCACCGAAGAATCATGCGGTCAATGCACCCCATGCAGAGTGGGTTGCCAGCAATTATTAAAGGGAATCGAAGCGGTGAAGCGGGGTGAGAAAAGCCCGGTTTATCTTCAGGATTTGAAAAAACTGGCGAAAACCATGAAGGTTGCTGCCAAGTGTGGCCTGGGCCAGTCAGTAGCAAATCCCTTTATTTCCATTGTTACGAATTTCAAAGAAGAAATTATTTATTAAGCCAAAATCGGAAGAATCATGAGTAAATATTTGGTAAACCTTTCAGTTAATGATATTCCGGTTTCAGTGCCGGAGGGAACCACCATTCTCGCTGCTGCCAAGAAACTTGATTTCAGAATTCCTACCCTGTGCTACCATGAGGACCTTTGTGTCGCGGGTAATTGCAGGGTTTGTGTGGTTGAGCAGGTGGGTGCAAGGGCATTGGTAGCTGCTTGCGCCACGCCTGTTTCCGAAGGAATGCAAATCCATACCAACAGTGCAACAGTTAGAACTGCCCGGAAAACGATCATCGAGCTTTTGCTGTCAGAGCACAATGCCGATTGCACCAAATGCTATAAAAACGGGAATTGTGAATTGCAAAGCCTTGCGCATGAGTACCGGGTTGGTGATCATGTTTTTATTGATTTGGTAAATGGTAAAAAGCGGGTGATCGATGACTTATCCCCTTCCATTATTAAGGATGACAGTAAATGCATCCGTTGCCAGCGTTGTGTGCGCACCTGTGATGGTATTCAGGGTGTATCGGCACTGTCGGTAGCCTATAAGGGTGACCATCAGAAAATATCGACGTTCCTTGATCATCCATTGGTTGAGGTCGTCTGCACCAATTGTGGTCAATGTATTAACCGGTGTCCGGTCGGTGCATTAATTGAGAAAACTTATGTTGAGGAAGTATGGGATGCCATCAATAATCCAAACAAGCACGTGGTGGTTCAAACTGCTCCTGCTGTTCGTGTTGCTATTGGGGAAGAGTTAGGTTACAATCCCGGGGAAAGATTAACCGGTAAGATGGTTACCGCACTAAGAAGACTTGGTTTTGATTCCGTATTGGATACCGATTTTACGGCAGACCTTACGATCCTGGAAGAAGGAACGGAGTTGCTTACCCGGTTGAAAAGAGCCCTGGTTGATAAGGATACGACCGTGGCACTGCCGATGACCACTTCCTGTTCTCCGGGATGGATCAAGTTTATTGAGCATACTTTTCCAGAGTACCTGCCCAATGTTTCCACCTGCAAATCTCCGCAGCAGATGTTCGGTGCTCTGGCCAAAACATATTATGCTCAGAAAAAAGGGTTAAAAGCCCAGGATATCTGCGTGGTTTCCATCATGCCCTGTACCGCAAAGAAATATGAGGCCAACCGTCCGGAAATGCGTTCAAGTGGTTACAAGGATGTTGATTATGTTCTGACCACAAGAGAATTAGGTATGATGATTAAACAGGCTGGGATCAATTTCCAGAACCTTGAAGATTCCCACTACGACAGCATTATGGGAGAATCAACAGGTGCTGCGGTCATCTTCGGTGCTACCGGTGGTGTTATGGAAGCCGCTTTAAGGACTGTTTATGAAGTTGTTACGGGTCGTGAGGTTCCCTTTACAAATCTGAACATCCTGCCGGTCCGCGGTATGGAAGGTGTAAAGGAGGCCAAGGTAAAAATCGAAGGCTGCCTGCCTGAATGGAAATTCCTGGAAGGAATTGAAGTTTCCTGCGCCATTGCACATAGCCTGGCTAATGCCAGAAAACTGATGCAAGCCGTTAAAGAAGGCAGGGCCCATTATCACTTTATTGAAGTCATGGCCTGTCCGGGCGGGTGCCTCGGCGGAGGAGGTCAGCCGATCCCCACTAATGAGAAAATCAGGGCAAAAAGAGCCGCCGCCATTTATAGTGAGGATGAAGGTCTGCCTTTGCGCAAATCCCATGAGAACCCCGAGGTGAAAATGATTTACGAGGAATACCTTGGAACCCCAAACAGTCATAAGTCGCATGCACTGCTACATACTCACTATATAGCCAGAAAGCGCTATTGAGGTAGCAAAACAGGTAATTAAAAAGGAGGAGGCTATTTTTCAATAGTCTCCTTTTTTTTCGAAATCACTCATATATCATTTGTATTAAAATAAAACTCTTATATATTTGCGTGTGAAAAATTTAACAATGTTATAGAAATAACAATGTATGAATGATGGTAGAAAAGTCAGAGAAAATCAATCAGTTACGCATGATTATACTAAAAATATTGCATCATATAAGATGTGGTTTACCTTCCATATCCTGCCTATAAGATCCTGATTAATCGATTGGTTTCCATCGGATTTTATTAACTTCAAAGGGAATAACAACAGATTATAATACATTGATAGATAAATATTTAAGACATGACCAAGGTTAAAACACCGGCTGATCTGAAAAAACTTCGTAAGGAATTGCTGGAGGACAACAGGCTCCATGAATCCGGCGAACATACCGGATCGACGGTTCACGTAAAAGTAGCGATGGCTACCTGCGGTATTGCATCCGGAGCAAAGGATGTAATGACCTTTTTTTTGGAAGAACTGGAGAAGAGGGGGATCGATGCAACGGTTTCGCAAACCGGATGCATGGGTTACTGCTTTGCAGAACCGACGGTTGAAGTCACCCTTCCCGGGCATGATCCATACGTGTTCGGTTTCGTTGATAACAAGAAAGCCGATGAGATCATCGAAAACTACATTAAGAAAGGCGAGCTGGTGGATGGCATCATTCCCTATCAGACCATTAACAAGAAGCAGCTTCGCATCGCTTTGAGGAACTGCGGATTCATTGATCCGACAAGTATAAAAGAGGCGATTGAAAGGGATGCTTATGATGCATTGGCCAAGGTACTTACGGAGAATACCCCTGCTGAGGTTGTAGATATTATAAAAAAATCAGGATTGCGCGGACGTGGTGGCGGAGGTTTCCCAACCGGTTTGAAATGGGAAATCACGGCAAAAAGCCAGGCCGATCAGAAATACGTAATATGTAATGCCGATGAAGGGGATCCTGGCGCATTTATGGACCGTTCAATCCTTGAAGGCGACCCGCACAGTGTGATTGAAGCCATGGCAATCAACGGATATTGCACCGGGGCCGATAAAGGGCTGGTTTACATACGCGCAGAATACCCGCTGGCCATTGAGCGCTTAAAGACCGCTATTGATCAATCCCGGGAAATGGCATTCCTGGGCAAGGACATTTTTGGCACTGGTTTTAATTTCGACATTGAGCTGAGGTATGGTGCCGGAGCATTTGTGTGCGGGGAGGAAACTGCCCTGATCCATTCGATGGAAGGGGAGAGAGGGGAGCCCACCTTCAAACCGCCGTTTCCTTCGGAAGAAGGTTTTCTGGGCAAACCATCCAACGTAAACAATGTTGAAACCTATGCCAATATTTCTCCGATCATATTGAAGGGAGCCGACTGGTTCAGCTCCATCGGAACTGAAAAATCCAAGGGCACCAAGGTATTCGCGCTGGCAGGCAAAGTCAATAATGTCGGTTTGGTTGAGGTTCCTATGGGCACTACCTTACGTGAGGTGATTTTTGAAATCGGCGGAGGCATCAGGGGTGGCAAAAAGTTTAAAGCGGTCCAGACGGGCGGTCCTTCCGGGGGCTGTTTAACTGAAAAACACCTGGATCTCCCCATTGATTATGATAATCTGATAGCTTCAGGTTCCATGATGGGTTCAGGAGGTATGATTGTCGTTGATGAAGATGATTGCATGGTATCCATGGCAAAATACTACCTGGATTTTACCGTCGAAGAATCGTGCGGAAAGTGCTCACCATGCAGGATTGGAAACAAGCGTTTATATGAAATCCTGGAGACCATCACCAAAGGTAAGGGAACTGCTGAAGATATTGAGAGACTGAGAAACCTGAGCGAAGTGATCAAGGATACTTCACTATGCGGTCTGGGACAAACCTCGCCGAACCCGGTTATCTCGACGCTTGACCATTTTATGGCTGAATATGAGGCTCATGTATACGATCACAAGTGTCCCGCGGGACAATGCAGGGATCTGATGACTTATTGGATTGATGCTGAAAATTGCGTGGGCTGCACAGCCTGTGCCAGAGTTTGTCCGGTAAGCGCCATCAGTGGTGAGCGCAAGGAAGTCCATGTGATCGATTCTGTCAGCTGCATTAAATGCGGTGCTTGCCTGGAGAAATGTAAGTTTAATGCGGTGTTTGTTTCTTAAGTATTGATTATCAATTGCTATGGATAAAATAAATTTGATTATCGATAATAAGCCGGTCCAGGTGGCTCCTGGAACCAGTCTGTTGAAAGCAGCTTCAAATGTTGGGATCAAAATACCGACTTTGTGTTATCTGCACCTGGAAGATCTTAATATTGAGAACAAACCCGGCGGGTGCAGAATTTGCGTTGTTGAGGTGAATGGCAGGAGGAATCTGGCCCCTTCCTGTGCTACTGCCTGTCAGGAGGGAATGGTGGTCAGGACCAATACCATGCGTGTTCTGAATGCACGTAAAACGGTCATGGAACTGATCTTGTCGGACCATCCGTTTGATTGCCTGATTTGCGCGAAAAGCGGCACCTGTGATTTACAGAAGACTGCACAGGATCTGGGCATCCGGGAGATTCATTACAAAGGGGAGCAATCTCATTATAAGGAAGACCGTTCACCATCGATTATCCGGGACATGGACAAATGCATTCTATGCCGCCGGTGCGAAATGATGTGCAATAAGTTTCAGACTGTTGGTGCACTTTGGGGAATCAACCGCGGTTTCATGTCGGTGGTGGCACCGGCTTTTGAGCAGGATCTTGTCAAATCAACATGCACCTATTGCGGACAGTGCGTTGCAGTATGTCCAACTGGTGCTCTGACAGAAGTCGACCATACCAACCATATTATCAGGGCACTTGCCAATCCAAAGAAAACCGTTATCGTGCAGACTGCGCCTGCCGTTCGGGCAGCATTGGGTGAAGAGTTTGGGATGGAGCCGGGAACGCTGGTGACAGGGAAGCTGGTGTCAGCCCTGAAAGAACTCGGGTTTGATTATGTTTTTGATACCGATTTTGCCGCTGATTTAACCATTATGGAGGAGGGCACCGAACTCCTCACCCGTTTGACCAATTATCTGAATGGCAACAAGAATGAATCTTTACCGATATTAACCTCATGCTGTCCGGCATGGGTAAATTTCTTTGAAGAATATTTCCCTGAAATGAAGGACATTCCTTCAACAGCCAGGTCCCCGCAACAGATGTTCGGATCCATTGCCAAAACCTATTTTGCAGACAAGATCGGAGTTAACAGGAAGGACCTTGTTGTTGCTTCCATCATGCCCTGTCTGGCCAAGAAATATGAATGCCAGCGTGAAGAATTCAAAACAGATGGAAACCCCGATGTTGATTATGCTTTATCAACGCGTGAACTGGCCAATCTGATTAAGCAGTCAAATATCGATTTTCTCAGCCTTCCTGATTCGGATTTCGACAGACCGATGGGTGAGTCGACAGGTGCAGGAGTTATTTTCGGAACCACCGGTGGGGTCATTGAGGCAGCCATAAGAACGGCCTATGAGTTATATACGGGAAAACAGCTCGAAAAAATAAGTTTTGAGGAACTTCGTGGAATGGAGGGAATCCGTCATGCAACCATTGACTTCGACGGGTTGCCGATCAATATCGGAATTGCTCATGGCCTCGGCAATGCAAGAGAATTGCTCGAAAGCATTAAAGCCGGTACCTGTAATTTTCATGCTATCGAGATCATGGCTTGTCCGGGGGGGTGTATCGGTGGCGGCGGACAGCCGCTGCACCATGGTCAATCCAGTGTGATTACCGCCCGCCAGAAGGCTATTTATCAGGAAGATTTATTGAAACCCATCAGGAAATCGCATGAGAATCCATATATCATTCAACTTTATGATGAGTTTTTAGGGGAGCCTTTGAGTGAGAAATCCCATGATTTACTTCATACTCATTATTTTGACCGGAGTAAGGTCAAGGTGGTAATCCCGAAATCTAAAAGTTAACCCTTAAAGCCAACAAAATGTCCAGTATTAAAATAGAATTACACGAAAATCAGGTAAAAGAGCTGGTTGAAGTCTGCCGGTTTTTTAACAATGATCCCTATGAGTTGATCAATGTTTTGCATAAAGCACAGGGTATATTCGGATATCTGCCGGCGGAAGTTCAGGAGATTGTTGCCCGCGAATTGAAAATTCCCGTGGCCAAGGTTTATGGTGTAGTGACTTTCTACTCTTTCTTTACTATGATACCAAAAGGTCAGAATCCGATTTCAATATGTATGGGAACGGCCTGTTATGTGAGAGGTGCTGAAAAGGTTCTGGAAGAATTCAAAAGGAAACTCAATGTGGAGGTTGGGGAAACCACCAAGGATGGAAAATTTTCACTTAACTGCCTGAGATGTATCGGTGCCTGTGGATTGGCTCCGGTAGTCATGGTGGGGGATAAGACCTACGGTCGGGTTTCACCGGACGGGGTACGTGAGATTTTGGCCGAATATATGTAGAGACAGATAATTATCTGTCTCTACACGTTCTTCGGCGGGAGGTACGGTAGAGATAGATAATTATCTGTCTCTACAACGTCTTCGATTGAAAGGGGTTAGATATAGGAGACCTTGACCTCGAGGAGGAATTTTTTTTCCAATGTTCGGGCAATCCGCTTGACCACTGTACGGCGGATCTCCAATTCTACCGGCAGACTCGGGTCTTGGTGCGCGATATTGATGCGTGTCCCGATAATGAAGTACACCTCATCCGACTGGAGGAGCATTTTAATGATTTCATCTGCAGGACCTTTCCCAACTTTCAGGTTTTCATTGTATTGGTCGAGCAGAACGGAAACCTTACCCAGTGTGAGTATTCCTTCGGTAATCAGGTCGACGCCATCCATGAAGGCAACCGGAGGAAGGTCGGGATCGGAAAACTCAAAGGAGTCCACGATTTTTTTATCCCATTCACGGGCGATAATATCCGCGGTCGTTGCCCCGCATAGAACTTTTCTGCCCGGAAATTCCCTCACCATGACAGCAAGTTCCTTGTCTTTCTCCAGATCATAGGGTGGGCCTGAGCAGATCAGTAATTTTCTCGGTTCCCTGAAGTAAATGGTGGCACAGCTTGTATCGTCCTGGGAATGGTATTTATCGTTCTGAACAGAAGTGTTTATTATTCTTGCTGATAATTTACGTGCGGAGATTTCGGGGTCACGGGTAATGAGATCACGCACCATGTCCCCAAGTTTGTCACGGCCCCATCCGAAAGGATAAGCGGTAAACCCAAGTCCGGACTGCACCACGCCATCGGAGCAGATCACAATGCGATCTTCCTTCCGGGCATTAAAAGAGCAGGTGAGAATTTCTTTTCCGGCATTTTTTTCCGTGGTCATCAAAATGCAATTCCATTCCGGCTCAAGCAATTGTTTACCCCTGAAAATGAGAGCATGCGGATTGTCATATTCAAGGATCCTGGTTAAGCCATCCTCCTGAATATCAATAACTGAAAAGGTGGCATAGGACATTTGCCGGTCGGAACAGACCGGAAGCGTATTCATGATGATCTCGGCGATCTTTTCCACATCCTTATGCTCCTTTGTAAAATTGAGCGCCATAGTTGCCGTTAGGGTGGCAAGCATATTGGCTTTAACGCCGTGTCCCATTCCATCGCTCAGCACCATGATGGTACGACCTTCTTCCGAGACTTTCTGGCTAAGAAATACATCGCCGCAAATTCTTTCCCCTTCCTGGAATTTCTGCTGGCAATTTATTTCGATATGGAACTGGGGGTCGCTCATTTAGTTTCTTCGGACCGGTAATATTTAATAATGGAATTCAGCATTTTCTCCGTGTCGGAAGCTCCTTCACCAAGCAGGAAACCAATCTGTTGAACCATTTCCAAATTCTTATCGATCACTTCGGTAACTTTCTTGATGACCTCCTCTTTCTGGACCTCCGGCAACGAAAGGTCACGGAGAACGGCCCCCATGATTGAACCTTTCTTGATAGGGAAGACCGAGAGGTTCAGGAGCCTGTTGTTCATCGAGATATCTTTATGCATCACATCCTGGTTGTTTTGCAGGACGAAGGTGAACAGGCTCAGCATATGAGGAGGAAAGAGTGTCCGGAGATCAGCGCCTTTCAATCCGGGAATGACTTCGTCGATCGCTTTAATTTCATCCCCCAGGATTTCAATGAATTCCCTGTTTGCCTGAATGATCCGGAGGTTTTCATTCACCACGACCACACCGGAAGGAATTTTCTGCAGAACGGCCGAAAGTGTCTCTGAGTTCTCCTGAGCAATTTTTTTCTCCTCAAGAGCTTGCTTTTCAGATTCCTGAAGAGCTTTTTGCGCCCTGGCAAGCTGTTCGTTGGATGATCTGAGCGATTTAATATACTCCTGTTTGTTTTTGGTACCATAGAGGTGACACATCTCAGCCTTGGCAAGGCCGAGGGCGACTGCAATGGCAAAGTCGCGGCAGGATTTGTAACCGCATGCCAGACAGCCACGATCAGTATCATGATCCCCTGTTTTTCCGATCAACCTGAGGATATCGTTGATTTCCGTGTCATCGGGCATGGCCAACTGTTGGCTGTCAGGTTCAAAATGCCGGTCTGATTCGATAATCTCATGTTCATTGAGGTGATCATTCCAGTCCGATTCTACAAAAGTTTCAAATCTTTTTGCTGCATAATCGGTGACCAGGGTCCGGCGGCGGAATTTATTTCCATTCGACGACATTCCCGGTCCCATGATGCATCCTTCACAATAGAACAGATCCAGATGTTTCCTGATATCATATGAAGTGGCGAATCCCTCGATCGATTGAACCATATCCTGACGACCCTCAGCGGAGAGGAAATTGCTCATCAACAGGTCCTCAAATTGATCCGCAGCCTGCATGAAACCTGAAGAAAGGGGGAACAGGGCTCCTTTTCGTCCGTTTGGAGGATCGAAGTCGGAAAACTCGACTGAATTCTCGGAAATTTGTGCGGAGGAAAACCACTCTCTTAGCTCAGGAAAGGTGATCTGGGCATCGATGCTGTGGATATCGCCGGGTTTACCAAATTCCATACGACTGGCCAGGCAAGGATTTATAAGAACCACATAAGCTTCGGCAGATTCTGTTTGATGGATAATCCTGGCCATGATGGAAGCCGGGCTAAACACTGGCACCAGGTTATCGGTGAGCTGGGAATGGTGTTTTTCAATAAATGAAACCACTGCCGGGCATTTTGAAGAAATACGGAATTTGCCTTTAAAATCGGCGAAAAGAGCAGCGTGCGCTCCTGCCGAGAGGTCTACGGCGAAGGAAAGATCATACACCCCTTTAAAGCCGAGTGCCCTGATCATTCCGACAAAATTCCGATAATCGGTGATGTCGGGAAATTCAGCCGATATGCTGGGGTCAATTATGGCACACAATGTTTTACCACTTTTAGCTGCTTCCTTCACTTTTTCCAGATCGGAGGCTATCCTGACGGCACGGGTGGGGCATATGGTATAGCAACTGCCACAGGCGATGCACCGGTTGGGCAGAATACTCACATGATCCACATTGGCTTTGACTTCAATGGCCATAACCGGACATTCCCTTACGCAGGCATAACAAAGTATGCAAGGTTCCGGCTCAATCCAGATAATGCTTTCATCGGGTTGGCTTTCAGGAATATTGGTCTTGTTCATAACCCAAAACGATTCTTTAGTATGTTTTTCATTTCATCGGGATCATGCGAATGTATTAATTCCTCTCCGATCTGGATCATCGGTCCCTCTCCACAATGACCGAAACAGTGAGCACCGTGAAAAATCACCTTGTCTTCGAGGTGATGCTGAATCAGGAATTGCTGGATTACCTGAACCATTTTCTTGTTTCCCCGGGCGAAACAGGAACTTCCCAGGCAAATTCTGATCTCAGGTTTATTGTCTTTCATCCATCAAGTTAAATCATTGTTTCAAAAATAACAATTAAGTACGCGGCTATTAGGAAAAAACCGAAAAATGTTGTAAAATTTGCAACCTGTATCATGTGTTATAATAATAACAATGTTTTCAAAATAACAGAATGAGCCTCGAATTTGTCGATATTTTGAAGAAATATCCTGCCGGACGGAGGGAAAACCTGATTCCAATCCTTCAGGAAATTCAGGACCACCATGGGTTTATTCCGGAATCAGCCGTTTCAGCGATAGCAGAATACCTTGAGATACCGGCAGTGAAAATTTATAGTGTTGCGACATTCTATAATGAATTCAGGTTTGACGCAGGCGGCAAATATCATTTTCAGATTTGCCAGGGAATTGGCTGTGAATTGGATGGAAGTGAGCGTATCCGTACTGATTTGAGCCGGATACTGGAAATCGGTCCAGGGGAAATCACAGGTGACGGATGGTTCAGCCTGGAATGGGTCCCTTGTCTGGGTGTATGCCAGGAAGCCCCTGTCCTTGCAGTTAACGGGATCATGCATCCCAAAATGACCCCGACGAAGTTGAAAGAAATGGTCGATAAATTCCGTAACCACTAGTATTATGGAAACATCCGGTATTCTTTCAGAGCAGCATGAACCTCTTTTGCGTTTGATTACCCATGACCAGCCGGATTCAGACGCCTCATTGAAGCTTCTTGGAAAAACCCTTCGCCGCGAACGGGTTGAAAAGCTTACCGTCTTTATCGACAAAACCACACCATCCTCGATCTATTCTACCGAATTGATTGCTGAGGCCGTTTGTCAATGGTCGGAACAGAGCAAAATACCCTTTGAACTTGTTGAAACCGGCTGTCTCGGATTGATATCAGCCGAGCCTTCGGTCGGTATTCAGGCTCCCGGTCGTGCCAGATTATATTATGGACCGGTGGAACCTTCGGATATCGGTAGTTTGCTGGATGCGATCACCCGGCAGGTCATTCCCGAAGAGAACCTGATCGGACAGATGATATTGGGCAACCAGCAGCCATGGGAGAATATTGCCGACTGGATGTCACATCCGTTTTTTAATCATCAGGTCCGCACCGTAACGCATTTAAACGGGATCATTGATCCCGGTTCGATCGGGGATTATATTGCATGGGGGGGATACCGGACTTTTTATAAAAGCATCCGCTATTATTCGGATAAAGAACTGTTGAAGCTTATTGAGGAGAGTGGTTTAAGAGGCCGGTCAGGTTCAGGGTTTCCGGCTGCTCAGAAATGGGCCAAAGCTGCTGGCACCACAAGCGATAAAAGATATGTTCTTTGCAATGCCGACGAATCCGATCCGGGTGGTTATATGCACCGGGTGCTTATCGAGAGCAATCCCCATCTGATTATAGAGGGGATTATGCTGGCGGCCTATATCATCGGCGCCAATCACGCCATTATATATACACGCTCGAGATACCGGATAGCTGTTAAACGGATCCAGCGTGCCCTTAATCAGGTCCGGGCACTCGGATTGATAGGAGAGGATATCCTGCACAGCGGATTCACACTGGATATACAACTGAAACGGGGCCCCGGAGCATTTGTCTGCGGTGAGGAAACTGCGCTGATCGCCAGTCTTGAAGGAAAGAGGGGCTCCCCCAGAACCAAACCTCCCTATCCCGCAACGTCCGGATTATTCGGTAAACCGACCCTTGTTCACAATATTGAAACCCTGGCCCAGGTTCCTGTAATCATTGAAAAAGGACCGGAATGGTACCGGAAAACCGGCACCACCGGATCCACCGGAACAAAATTGTTCAGCCTGTCGGGTAAAGTCAAACGACTCGGCGTGGTGGAAGTTCCTTTCGGAACCAGGTTAGGAGAAGTCATTGACGGAATGGGTGGTGGCACCCGAAATGGCAAACCTGCCAAAGCCGTGCTGCTGGGTGGCCCCTCCGGACAATTTGTGCCCCTGTCGAAGTTTGAGATTACACTGGATCTCGACCGGTTTCAGGAAAACAAAATGGTTATGGGATCGGGCAGCATGGTACTGCTTGACGGGGAAAGCTGTCCGATCAACCTGATAAAAAATATGATGGATTTTATCCGTCAGGAGAGTTGCGGTAAGTGTATACCCTGCAGGGATGGATCCAAACGGATCAAGGAAATCCTCAGCCTCATTTCCAGCCGCTCGCCGACTGAAAATAAATACGAAGCCCTCGACAGATTTAAGGGGGTTACCGGTATCCTTGAACTGGCTGAAGTCATGCAGTCCACGTCTTTATGCGGATTGGGCAAGAGTGCGCCAAATCCACTGATCAGCGGAATGCAATTGTTTAAAGAAGAACTGGAAGAGCATGTATTCGATAGAACCTGCCGGGCTGGCGTTTGCCTGAATATGAGATCTTTTACGGTTGATCCGGTGGCTTGTAATGGCTGTAATCTCTGTTACGTTAAATGTCCGGAAAAGGCGATCATCGGATCCGCACGGCAGGTCCATTATATTGTGGAAAACCTTTGTACCGGTTGCGGTAAGTGTTTCGAAGTGTGCAAGTTCAATGCAATCCTGGTGAATTAATCTGCCAAGAAATGATCATCGAAATCGAAGTTAATGGCCGAAAAATCAAAACCCAGAAGGGGGAATTGATTCTCGACACCCTGAATGCCAATGGGATACATGTACCCACCCTGTGCAACCTGGAAGGATTCAAACCGTCGGGTGCCTGCCGTATTTGTGTGGTTGAGGTGGAAGGGCGGAACGATCTGGTGCCCTCCTGCTCTTTTTATGTGGAAGAATGGATGAAGATCAAAACTCATTCCGCCAGGGTTATTCAAGCCAGGAAAACAATTCTCGAACTTTTGCTGTCCAATCATGAAGACGGTTGTCTTTTCTGCGATCGGGGAAGATGGTGCAAATTGCAGGACCTCGCCTCCGAATTAAATGTTACCGAGCGAAAATACGACACAAGAACAACCCGGAAGAAAATTGACAATACCAGTCAGGCCATTATCCGTGATCCGGCCAAATGTATCCTCTGCAGCCGTTGTGTCAGGATTTGTGAGGAATTGCAGATGGTGGCCGCACTTGATTTTCTTAACCGGGGCAGCCGGACGGAGGTGGGCACGGTCCTCGACAAGGGACTGAATTACACATCCTGTATCAGTTGCGGCCAGTGCATTCAGGTCTGTCCGACCGGTGCGCTCAAGGAGAAAAGTCACGTTGATCAGGTTAGCAGATTGCTGCTGGATAAGGAAAAGATATCGGTTGCTCTCATCGACCCGGTTTTATTTGTCACCCTGGGGGAATTCTATAATTATAAGCCTGGCCGGGAGTCGTCATCCATTTTTATAAACGCATTACGCAGGACCGGTTTTCAAAAAGTTTACGAGACGGACTGGGGAATGGAATTCCTCGCCGGTAAAGTCGTCGATTTAGTTCTAGATAATAACCCCGGGGAAGGCAGTCATCCCTTGCTTTTATCCGAGTGTCCGTCATTTGTCAAATATATTACTCAAAGCCGGCCCGACCTGCTGTCATCACTAGTGCCACTAAAACCCGCCAGGCAATCGATGGCATCCATGATCAGGGAAATGATCAGCCAGCGAACTGGAAAACCTCTCTCAGATATCAACATTGTTTATCTGACCTCGTGTACCGCATCGAAAAACGAAACCATTGCGGCACTGAAGATCAAGGATGCCAAGTATTTGCCCGATTTCGCGTTGACTACAAGGGAAGTTTACCGGCTGATCCGGCTTTTTGGAATACAAATCGAAAGTCTCAGTCCGGAATCGCAGGAGGATGTCATCAGCCCGGGGGCTAAATTGGGCCATTTGAGTGCAATATCGGGTGGATTCGTTGAGATGCTTGCGCGGATTATCAGGGCACGATATCCCGATGCCAAAGTAACCGGGGAGAAATTAGGAAAAATCAGGGGGCCGAAAGATGTAAAAGAGACAGTCTGTGAAGTCAGGAACAGGAAGATCACGATGGCCTCATTCAGCAGTATAGCACAGTTTGAAGGGTATTCGAAGGAGATGAAAAGCAAACAGCATAAATTTGATGTCGTCGAAGTAATGGCCTGCCAGCATGGATGCATCAATGGCGGGGGGCAACCTTGCCGGGGATCCGACCGTAATTTGCGCAACAGGCTCAAGGGAGTGCTGGATTGGGATGAGAAGTATTCGGGAATTCAGACCCGTGAAAAACTTGAATTGCCCTCATCTGTAACCCTGACCGGGGAAGATTGGTCGGCAGCTTTTGCACCCCGTCTCATTATTAAATAAAGAACAGATGGCCGTAACTGAATTAAAAAAATTAGTGACCACTATCCCTGACCGGTGCCGGGTATGCTATACTTGTGTGCGTGAATGCCCTGCCAAGGCTATCCGCATTGTAAACGGACAAGCTGAAGTTATGCACGAAAGGTGTATTGGTTGCGGGAATTGTGTCAAAGTTTGCTCTCAGAATGCCAAAAGTTATCTCAATGAGGAGAAGGAGGTCCTCGCTTTACTAAAATCCGGACAGCCTGTTGTAGCGCTTTTAGCCCCGAGCTTTCCCGCGGAGTTCGGCGAACTCGGGAATCCGCATGAACTGGTTGGAGTGTTAAGGGCCATCGGATTTAAATATGTTTGTGAAGTGGCCTTTGGAGCCGACCTGGTGGCCGGGGCTGTATCTGATATTTTTTCAAATGAAGAACACGCACCGGTAATCAGCTCTGATTGTCCGGCGGTAGTTTATTATGTGAGGCAGTATCATCCAGGATTGGTTCCTTCCCTCGCCAGGATAGCTTCCCCTATGGTTGTCATGAACCGTGTGGTAAAAAGGAAGTACGGCAATCATGTGCGCACTGTGTTTATCGGGCCCTGCATCAGCAAGAAAGCCGAATCGGAAGAGATTGATTATGTGATTACCTTTCAGGAATTAAGGCATATACTCAAGGGCAAAGGGATAAAACCGGGACAAATTCAACCATCGGAATTTGATCCCCCACGGGCCGGAAGGGGCCTGATTTTTCCTGTTAAAAGAGGGATGCTGCAAACCATCAATATCCCTGAAGATCTTTTTGATGGAAACGTACTGGTCGCGGAAGGAAAAGTAAATTTTCAGGCTGCCATCGATGAATTTGAAAAAGGAGTGATTTCCGACCAGCACCTGGAACTCCTGTGTTGTGAAGGATGCCTGATGGGTCCGGGAATGTCGCCCGACGGAAAGCGTTATGCACGCCGGGCATTAATAGGAAACTATGTCAGGGGAAGAATTCATGAGCAGGATCCGGAAATCTGGAAAGAAGAAATTGCGGAATGTTCAACCATTGACCTGAGCCAGACCTTTCAAGCCGTCGACCGCCGGCTCCAGTTGCCTTCTCCGGCAAAGATCAAAAAGGTTCTGGCATCCATTGGAAGGAGAAATCCGCAGGATCACCTGAATTGCGGGGCCTGTGGCTATGACTCCTGTGAAAGCCACGCCATTGCTATTGCCCAGGGGCTCGCTGAGGTGGACATGTGCCTGCCTTACACCATTGAAAAGATGCACCATTCCATTATGGAGTTGAATTTCTCAAACGAGAAACTGGCCAAGGTCCAGCAGGCATTGAAACACTCGGAAAAGTTGGCGCACATGGGTCAATTGTCGGCCGGTATCGCCCATGAACTGAATAATCCCCTTGGAGTGGTCATCATGTACGCAAACATTCTCCTCGATGAATGCGAAAATGAGCAGGTCAGGCAGGATTTGGGATTGATCGCCGCACAAGCCGACCGGTGTAAGAAAATAGTAGGCAATCTTCTCAATTTTGCCCGGAAAAACCAGGTCCGCCTCGAAGAAACAAACTTGTTAAAACTGGCTCAGGATAGTTTGAATTCGGTAGTGATTCCGGATCGTATCAAAACCATTATCGACAGCCGGGTGAAGAGTGCGGTGACATACGTTGATCAGGAACAAATGACCCAGGTTCTGACCAACCTGATAAAAAATTCCATTGATGCCATGCCCGGGGAGGGTTATCTGACCATATTGATCGGTGGCGAGGGTGATTTCTTCTCGCTGAGCGTCAAGGACACCGGGACTGGTATTTCTCCTGAAAACATGGATAAAGTTTTCACCCCGTTCTTTACTACCAAAGAGATTGGCAAAGGTACCGGACTGGGACTGGCAACCAGCTACGGCATAATAAAAATGCACAAGGGAAAGATTGAGCTGGAGTCTAATAATGATCCGGCCAAAGGACCCTTGGGCACCTGTTTTAAAATACTATTACCCCGACTAAGTGATTTTTAAATATGGATACAGACTATAAGCCTTTAATACTTTTAGCAGATGATGATCCTGATTATCTGTTTCAAACAAAGTTTGCACTGGAAAGGGCCGGATTCAATGTCGTGGCTGTTGAATCAATGGAAGAAGCTGAGGTGGTGATCGACAAGGGACATCCTAAACTTGCCATTTTTGATTTGATGATGGAAAGGGATGACGCCGGCTTTATTCTCTCTTATCATGCTAAAAGGAAGCATCCCTCGATGCCGGTTATTTTGCTGACAGCCGTGACTGCGGAAACAGGACGGCAATTCGGGTCGGGCATGCCCGGGGCCGGCGAATGGATCAAGGCAGACCTTTACCTTGAAAAAGGATTACACCCTGATCAGTTGATCGAACATGTAAAATCCCTATTAATCAGGTAAATATGGAAATGCTTAAAGTGTTGGTGGTGGATGATGAACCTGGGATCCGGTCGGGAATTGACCGTATCCTGAGCAAATATACAGTCGGTTATCCATTTATGGATGAGGATATTGGCTATACAGTTTATGAAGCAGGAACCGGTGAAGAAGCCATACGGATTTTTCATGATGACCCGCCTGATATAGCCCTGCTCGACAATAAACTGCCCGGAATGGGAGGAGTTGAGGTTCTTGAATACATAAAGCGAAATCAATTGAATATTGAGGTCATGATGATAACCTCATTTGCTTCGCTGGAGCTGGCGGTTAAAGCCACCAATGTCGGTGCCTATGATTTTGTGCCCAAGCCATTTACTCCGCAGGAATTGCGGTCGTCAATGGATAATATCACCAAGCACCTCTTTCTGAAACGTATGACCCGGAAAATGAATAAGGAAGGGAAGCAAATCCGCTTTCAGTTTCTTTCTGTTCTTTCCCATGAGCTGAAAAATCCATTGAACTCCATCGAAGGTTATTTGAGGATGATGCAGGAAAGGCAGGCTGGCGACCAAATTGCTTCATACGATGAAATGATTGACCGGGCAATTGCAAGAATCAAGGGTATGCGAGTTCTCATCATGGACCTTCTGGATCTGACGAAAATTGAATCGGGAAGGAAAAACCGGGAAATGCAGGAGTTCGACGTCGTCAAGATTGCCAGAATTTCTGCCGAAACGATGGGACCGATGGCCATTCAGATGGAAGTCAAGATCGAATTGGAGTGTCCTGACGAATTCCTGGTTCAGGCCGATCCTGAGGAAATTGAAATTATTCTAAACAATCTGATCAGTAATGCTGTTAAGTATAATAAAATTGGCGGAAAGGTAGTTTGCCGGTTACAAAACATTAATAAAAAGCTGGTCATTGAGGTTGAAGATTCAGGAATTGGAATTCCGGAAGATGATATTCCGACTCTTTTCCGCGAGTTTGTCAGGATCAGGCAAAAGGAAACCAAACATATCATGGGGTCAGGCTTAGGATTGAGCATAGTCAAGAGATTGATCGACCTTTATGAGGGAACCATCGAATTAGAAAGCCATCCGGGAAGCGGATCAATTTTCAGGGTGGTATTGCCTGTTATAAAGTGAATATGTATGTTTGACCAAAATTAAACTGATTATCATGAACTTACCCGAAAAGACAGTTGAAAGACTTAGTGAGTATAGAAGAACTTTGCTGGATTGCCTGAATCAGGGAAAGAGCCATATATTCTCTCATGAGCTGGCCGCACTGTTGCACAACACGGCTGTTCAGGTCCGTCGTGATATGATGCTGATGGGTTTTACCAGCATGCAGCGGAAAGGATATGCCATAAAAGAATTAATTGATGCCATTGGTGCATTGATTGATACTACCGAAGGATTAAATGTTGCCGTTGTAGGTGCAGGAAATCTTGGACGGGCAATCACCGGATATTTTCGTGGCAAGAGGTCGAAACTGAACATAGTGGCCGCTTTTGATATTGATGCCGACAAAATAGGACGAATGATAGCTGGCGTCAAGTGTTATTCAATTGATGAGTTTCCAAAATTAGCCGGGGACTTTAAAATTTCCATTGCCATACTGACTGTTCCACCTGAACATGCCAGGGCAACTGCAGATTTTGTTGCTGCGAACGGTATCCGCGGGATTTTGAATTTCACCACCGCACCGTTGAATATGCCCCCTCATGTTTATCTTGAAGAATATGACATGATCACTTCGTTGGAGAAAATCGCTTATTTTGTAAAAAATCACCAGGGATAACCAACGCACCCTTTTTTCTTCATAATGCTTGTCCACCGGAGTCTTGAAAAACTCAACATACAGAGGTCTGTGGTCACCACAGGATCTTTTGATGGCGTGCACGTCGGCCACCGGACGATCATCGACCGGTTAAAAGCCATCGCCACAGAAATTGACGGGGTTTCAGTCCTCGTCACTTTTTATCCCCATCCACGTAAAATTCTTTATCCCAACACCCAGGGTAAAGATCTTCAGATGATCAATACGCAGCGTGAAAAGATTTTGTTATTGGAGCAAGCCGGATTGGATCATTTGGTGATTATCCCTTTCTCCCTTGAGTTTTCAAAAACCACGTCTGTGGATTTTATCAGGAAGATATTGGTTGGGAAACTTCATGCCAGCTGTGTGGTGGTCGGATTCAACCATCATTTCGGACACAACAGGGAAGGCGATTATGATTATCTGCATGAGCTGGGAAAGTACTATGACTTTGCAGTGGAAGAGATCCCTGAGCAGGACATACATAATGAGTTTGTTAGTTCCACCAAAATCAGGAAAGCCATACTTGAAGGAAATATTCAAAGGGCCAATGCTTATCTGGATCATGAGTACTTTATACTCGCCCCGGTTAAACCCGTTCAGGACCTTTCGGGACAAACAGGGTTAAAATGGTTTGAATTGTTTCCTGAAGAACCAGAGAAACAGCTCACTTTGCCGGGAGTATATGCCGGTTCCATAACTGAGGATTCCAGAAAGATAAAAGTACTGGTGCTCATCACCGAAACACCCGATGGTTGCCGGATTCTGATACATACCCCTGAATTTGACCTTGCAGGCATTCCCGAAGTCAATTTGGCGTTCAATAAAAGGATCAGACAGGCTAAACCTGGGGAATCAATCATTAACCCCGGAAATTTCAGCCAGGATATTGAAGAGATAGGTGAGTTGATCTATTGATGGTAGATTTCGCCGGCTTGAACTTTTATTGACATGGCAGATTCCCTCGAAGTATTGACTGATCTTATGACCTGCAATGGTCTGTGATTCATGAAAATAATTTCCTGACCCAGTTTGATGGCTTCATCAATATCATGAGTGACAAATATTACCGTACGCAGGTCCTCCTTCCAGATTTCAAGAAATGAATCCAGAATATTGTATTTAAGCGTATTATCCAAACTCTGAAACGCTTCATCCATCAGTATCAGGTTTCCTGGAAAAGCAAACGCACGTGCAATGGACACCCGTTGCTTCATACCACCGCTTAACTGTCTCGGATAGTAGGCTTCCTCCTTTTCGAGTCCAACCAATTTGATGAATTTTCGGGCCGAATCCATAGCCTGGTCAATCGGAAATTTATCAAGCAAGGGAAATAAAACATTCCCAAGGACTGTTTTCCAGGGCAGCAGGCGATTTTCCTGAAAAATACAGGAGATTTTCTGCTCCCCGAAACCTGAAACGATACCCGCATCAGGGGTGGAAATTCCTCCGATCAGATTGAGAATGGCGGTTTTCCCGCAGCCTGAAGGGCCAAACAAACAAGTTATTGAACCAGACTTAAAAGCCAGTGTGAACTGATCGAGGACCGGACGGTCACCATATGACTTTGATATATTTTCGAGTCTGAGGCTCATGGTTTCCATCTGAGTGAACGTTTTTGAACTGTGCGGACCAATAATTCAAATACCGCACTCACCAGAATTGCGATCAAGGTCCAGGCAATAACTTCGGATACAAGAAGATAGCTTTGCGCATCCTGCATCATGGCGCCGATTCCGTACCGTGGCTGGCTCAGTACTTCGCCGATGATCACCGATCTCCAGCCAAACCCAATGGCTGTGGAAATTCCGCTGTACAGAAAGGGCAGGATGGAAGGCCAGTATATATCAGTCAATATTCTCTTCCGGTTAATCTGGTACAGTCCAGCCATTTGAATCAGTTCAGGGTCGGTTTCACGGATCCCCTGGCTGATATTGATAGCCATGATAGGAAACATGGTCAGAAATCCAATGAATACCGGAACCTGTTCTGATTTGAACCAGATCAGGGCAAGCAGGATGATGGCGACCACCGGGGTGGAACGGATGGTGATCAGGATGGGTTTGAATCCCGCTTCGATTCCTGAGTATAAACCGGAAGGGATCCCGATAAGAATAGCACCGGCAAAAGCGATTAGAAAACCGGTCAGTCCGCGAAGAATGGTAACCCCTAATGACGGAAGAAAATCAGGATTAATGGTAATCCTGATCAACGCCTGAACGGCATCTGCAGGACCTGGCAGTATTTGACGGGAGTGCAAGGAAAGAGATAATAATTCCCACGCTAAAATCAGTGCCAGGACAACAGAAAGGCTAATGATCCGGTCTCTGAAAGATGAATTTTTCATCAGGTAATTTGCTACCAACGGCATCCGGATTAAAAGTAAAAAAAACTTGCAGGTACTGTCCGATTTCGTTCCTTATTTCATCGGCATATCTGAAATTAAGGTTGCACCGGGGTATTGAACTTATGGCTATGGCTGGCTCCGGAAGGATCTTGTAAAACACAATCCTGGCCGCTGCTGCTTCCGGATGGAGGTTGACCTCCCCGGTGGATCGCTTCCATGCTTCACAGATTTTCATCACCCAATCCGGATGGTCATGGAGGAAATCTTTCCTTCCGATCAATGCTGTTTGCGGCATGGCCGGATGTCCGGGCAGTGCTCCGGTCCATTCAGTATTCAGATCCATGATCTGCAGAATCGATGGATTTCCTGCTTTGACGAGACTCACTAACGGTTCCGAAATCACTGCCAGTGCCGCTTGTCCTGCACCTACCGCATTTGCCAGGTCGATATGCGTAGGAAATGAATAATCGAGGATTACATCCTGATCAGGGATTAGACCATGGAAGGTCAGCAGGTACCTGAAAAGTATATCCGGAGTAGTGCCATTGCCCATCAGATATACGCGCTTGTTCCTGAGTGCAGGCCATCCTGCAATCGTGCTGTCAGACCCAAAAAGATAGAGAGTTCCCCAAACCGGAATGGCAATGACCTGATAAGGAATCTCTTTATTATATAAAATGGAGGCCATATTAAGCGGCAGCACGGCAAGCTCCGGGCTGTCCTTCATGATCCGGGCCCTGATCAGCATAGGATCGTCAAGAATTTCTATAGTCAGGGATTCCGGAATGATCTGATCCGGTTTATCAATCAGGTGGATCATTCCCATGGCAGATGGCCCCTTTAATGTCAGAAGCGTGACATTATCGTTCTTGTTCATCCGCGGGCTGCAACCGGCAAGGCTAACCGTCAGAAATGTCAAGATTGCTATAATAGGTCGCATAGCGATCAGATCTTCTGTACCCGGACAGCTGAAACTGAATGGCCACTAACCAGTCGAATCAGGTACACCCCCTGAGGAACCGGATTCCGGTTATCATCATCACCCGACCAGGTAAAACTATTCTCTCCCTGATTAAAAGAACCCCGGTGAATCATTCGCACCTGCTTTCCCGACAAATCATAGGCTGCAACCTCTCCGGTTAAAGCCTTTCCTAGAGTGAAAGTGAGTTGCAAATGGGTGCTGAAAGGGTTGGGGTAAGCTTTTATTTCAGTATTGAGGTTTGAGACTTGATTGGTGCCTGCACCGGAAGGTACCGGTATGGTATACATGGACCTTCCAAAAGTGGCGGCGGTAAGTTTCCGTGTCGGCTGATGAAGATAAAGATCAAAAACCGGGACTTTTGGTAAACCGGTTCCGTAAATTTCCCAAGTAACCCCTTGATTTTGAGTGATAAAAACACCACCGTCAGTTCCGGCAAAGTAGGTTCCCTGATTCACCGGATCAACCACAAAACTATTGACTGGAAAATCTGGCAGGTTACCCGAAATATCTTCCCAAGTCATTCCGTTATTTGATGTCCGGTATACATGGGGCAGGTATGAATCCCAGCGGTATCCTGAAATCGTCACAAATGCTTCCGTTTTATTGAAGGGGCTCGCAAAAACACAGGTTATCCATCGGTCGGGGAGGGTGGCCGACACATCATTCCAGAGGGTTGTACCATTTAAAGTATTCCAGACTTTACCGTCATCGGTTCCGGCATAAATAATATTGGCATCGAGAGGGGAAACAGTAATCGTCGTGACTGTGCCGTAAGTTACATTGATACCCGGACCTTTCGTAAGGTCGGGCGAAACAGGCCGCCACGACTGAGCCCGGTTGGTGGATTTGTATACCCTGTTGGTCCCGAAATAGAGGATAGAAGGATTCTGTGGATCCAATTCCAGTGGCGATTTCCAGTTTTTCCGGTCGCCGCCGCTGATACCCTGGGTGCCTCCGGCGAAGCTGGATCCGCCATCTGTTGACCGGCCTAGTCCCCCATACTGTGATTGGGCGTAAACATAATTATTGTCTGTTGGATCTACCTTGACAACAAATCCATCTCCACCGTAAATGGATTGCCAGCGGTTGATCGTTTTGTTGATGACACGGATGGTACCGTTATCCTGAGTTCCTCCGTAATACCGGTCGGGATTGAGGTAATCCACCTCACAGGTGTAAAATTGGGTGATGGGAAGGTTTTCAATATGAAAGGAAGTGGATCCGGCAGCCCTGGAAACGTATAGCCCACCATCACTGCAAAGCAGTGATAATGCATTGTCCTTGGGGTGAATAAACACTCCATGCATGTCCACGTGGGCCGAATTAAATGTATTGACCCAGGAAGTGCCGCCATTCGTGGTTTTATAAGCTTGAAAACCTGAAACATAAGCAATGTTAGGATTAATCGGGTCAACATCGACTTCACTGAACCACCACCAGTATGAGGCGTTTTCGCCGAGATCTGCAGTTTGCGACCAGTTATCGCCGCCGTTGACTGTTTTGTAAATTCCCTTAAGATAGCCTGTTGAATCGGTGTAAGTTGCGTATAAAACCTGTGGATTGGATTCTGAAATATCAATTCCGATCCGGCCGACATCTCCTTTTGGCAACCCATTCAGGAGTTCGGTCCAGGTATCCCCTCCGTTTACTGACCGCCAGAGCCCGCTTGTTTTTCCTCCATAGCTTTGATAAGGTGGCCTCCGGGTCCTTTCCCACATGGCGGCATAAATTATTTTGGTGTCGGAAGGGTTCATGCAAAGGTCGGATGCTCCGGTCGAATCGGACAGGTAAAGCACTTTTTGCCAGGTACCTCCTCCATCGAGTGAGCGGAAAATTCCCCGGTCAGGGTTATAGGAAAAAAGGTGGCCCATGGCAGCCACAAAAATGGTACTTGGATTCAAGGGATCGATTTTAACACGGCTGATGCTTCCGGAAGAAGTGAGTCCGGATTGGATCCAATGGTCACCTGAATCGGTAGATTTATAAACACCATAACCCTCATAAGTATGGGATCCGCCCCCCGCATTGGGTTCACCAGTACCGGCAAAAATGATGGCAGGATCAGATTTGGAAATATCCAGGTCTCCGATGGATAAGGCAACCGAAATGTCGAATATGGGAGTCCAGTTGGTACCCAGGTTCGTGGATTTGAAAATACCTCCTGATGCGGTCCCGAGAAAAATAGTATTCTGGTCATTTGAAGGCATCTCTGCATCGGTGATCCTTCCGCCAATATTAATGGGCCCTACTAATGTCCAAGTGTCCTGCCCGGATTTCAGTCCAATGGCCTCCATTGCCTGAACCTGTTCCATTGCCTTATAGTACAGATCGGAGCGAAGTTCTGTATTTGGATACGCTCTTTGCCTGTAGAACCAATCATTGGGGATTTTTCCGGGCCCCTCATGAACTGCTTTATCTTTTCTTGCACAGCCGGAAAGAAATCCGGAGGCTATTATTAGGGAGGAAATAATCAGGAAGGACAGCATTGATTTTTTCATAATTAAGTTAATTCAGGGTACTAAATTAATGCATTCACTGTTTGCATGGCGGATTTTTCATCACAATAGACAGATTAGGTAACAATAGTATAGTTTAGACCGATCCAAACTTCAAATCAGCTGTAACCTGTTGTGGTGATTAAAAAAAATACTTATCTTTGTGATCGGAATAACAACGATCTGAGTGGAAGATCAATCGACCACAAGGATTTCAATATCAATCTGATCCGGAGGATTTACTAATGGAAAAGAGAATTGGCAGCGTTTTAATTTTGCTTCAGGAAAAAGAAGCAGCTCCCCAGATAAACGCCATTATCTCCAGTCATTCTTCAATTATTATTGGCCGCCAGGGTTTACCGATCAAGGATTCCCTTTCCGGAATTATTTCATTGGTTCTTGAGGGGACCACCGATCAGATTGGTTCTTTAACCGGACAGCTTGGCCGGATTAAAGGGGTTGAGGTAAAATCGGTTGTACTAAAAATCAAGAATAATGAAAATGATTAAACTCCTCATGGTATTATTTTCTGTGATCGCTGCAACTGCAGCAGGGCAGAATATAAGCATCTCCGGTAAAATAACTGATTCCGGAACAAAGGAAGGGCTGGCCTATGTTTATGTTGAGGTAAAGAACTCCTCAACACACCAAATAGTCACAGGACTGACCGATGAGAAGGGAAATTTCACCGTCAAGAGCCTCCAGTCGGGAGATTATCGTCTGTCAGTCAGCATGCTGGGTTATTATCCGGTCAGTGTTGAAGTAAAGGCCGGCGATCAGGCTACTGGTGATGTTTCGATTGAACTGGTACCGGCGATGATTCCGCTTGGAGAAGTTCAGATATCAAGTTTGCGTTACAATAAACTGGAAAAAGATGTTGCGCTGCCAATAACCGTTGTTCCCCGGGAATATTTTCCGAGGCAGTCATCTATTACACTATCTGATGTTTTATCACGTGAGCCCGGAATAGCCCTGTCACGTGATGGAGGCTGGAGTACCTCTGTTAATATCAGGGGTCTGGGCGAAAACCGTATGGTCAGCCTGGTTGACGGTAACCGCATTGAAACCGCATCGGACCTTGTTGCCGGATTGTCGATGTTTGATGTGAATGAAATTGAACGCGTAGAAATCATTAAAGGTGCCGCATCATCGATTTACGGGACCGGGGCGCTGGGTGGGGTGGTTAACATTCTGACCCAAAAAGGACAATTCTACGATAAGCAGACGATCCATGGTTCAGCCATCGGTTCTTATCAAACGGTCAACAACCTGCTGGGAACGCATGTGGCGGTGGAGTCGGGGTCAAAAACGTGGAAAGTGCGCCTGAGCGGGGGCTATCGTACTGCCGGCAATTATAAGACCCCTGATGGTATACAACCCAATTCGCAATTCAACGATCGCGATATTAATGCTACCATAGGGATCAGGCCTCTGGCCAATCATGAACTGGAGATCAATGCACAGCATTTTCAGGCCTTTAATGTCGGGATTCCCGGCGGTGCTGCATTCGGTCCACTGGCCACTGCGACGTACCCGGAGGAAAGAAGGCAGTTGATTTCAGGAAAATATAGTATCAAGAGCCTTCTTCCTTTAATGGATGAAATCAGTCTGCGGGTATACCATCAATTCATTTTACGCGATGTTGAAATGATTCCGAACACACCGCCCGTCATTGCAGGAAATATCCGGTTAACAGCCGAAAGGGTCTTGCCCAGGGGTGAGCATGCAACGGATGGGCTGGTTCTGGAAACCAGATGGAAGACCGGCGAAAACAGCCGTCTCGTAGGCGGCATCGATTTATGGCAGAGAAAATTGGTGACCAGCCGTGATAAATACCTCAAGCAAGAGATCCTGGACGCATTTCAACAAGTGAAATCAACCATGCAAATTATTCGGTCAGAAAAGCCGAATCCTGATTCAAAATTCGGCAGCGGCGGGATTTTTATTCAACATGAATCGAGTCACCTGAATGATAAGCTTGAACTGACTCTCGGTGCAAGGATTGACCGGATTCGTGTCGCCAATGAGCTGGGGCTGGATCCATTCTCCCTGACGGTTGATGGCGTTGTTAAAGAACCTGTTCCGGGACAACGCGTTGTTTTTGAGGCAGATACAATTGGAGCCTGGTCGTGGTCGGCCAATGCCGGTGCGCTGTATCATCTGCTCAAAAACCTTGATTTTACTGCAAATATCGGGCGGTCGTTCAGGAGTCCGTCGCTGGAAGAAAGGTTTAAATATATTGATCTGGGTTCGAAAGTCCGGTTGGGTGATCCCAACCTGAAACCTGAAAAGGGACTGTTCGCTGACCTCGGTCTGAGGATATGGAAAGAACGCTTTCAATTGCAGGCCAATGGATTCATCAATTATTTAAATGACATGATCGTCGAAACGCCGGGTGTATTTATCTATACATTGAATACAGGAACCGATGCCGGCAAGGTGGATACTTTACCCGCACTTAAAAATGCGAATGTCGACCGGGCTCTGCTGGCGGGTTTTGATGCATCCGTCAATTATCAGCCATTCAGTAATTCGGTTATCTACGCCAAGGCTGCTTTTGTCCGTGGTATTAATCTGGTACAAAATTCCGATCTTCCCCTTATTCCTCCTTTTTCCACCGGTGTAGGATTCCGTTATTATGTGCCGGGCATATTTACCGTTGAGTGGACAACCAATTGGGTAGCAGCGCAGAAAAAAATAGCGATTGGAGAAACGGCAACAGAGAGTTATTTCCTGTCCGACTTTTCGTTGTATTCCGCTGCCTGGGAAGCCGGTATCACCTCATTCCAGATCTTTGCCGGGGTGGATAACGTATTTAATAAGTCATACCGCAACCATCTTGCCACCAACAGGGGCATGATCCTGGTTGAACCGGGACGTAATGTTTACCTTAAACTGGTGATGAGGTTTTAACACTCCCCTATATCTTTCCCCAAAACAGCGCATTGAGGAATAGCTTGTGCATGCCGGCCCAGTAACCACGGAAAAGCGGATCATCAAAAAAGAGGATCACCTTGCCGCTCCCGAATGACTGCCGCTGGATGGCAGAGGATCTTTTAAGGAGTGACAGGTTGGCTTTGTTACTGTATCCTGAAAGCAGCGGTTCATCTGCAAAAACGGCAAGGTTTTCATACACATCCGGACCGGGCTTATAGAACGTTGTTCCTTCTTTAAATACAGCGAGATTTGCATCATGATATCCATACGCGATGGGGTGAGTGGTGTCCAGTTCAGCCAGGAAAATAGAGCCCGGAATGGACCGGCCGGCCATATCTTCGTTTTTTTTACCATAAGGCCTTAACTCCGGCGTATCCGGTGCATCAGACTTCGCTTTTTCGACCGGAGTCAGCTTGGCAAAACCGTTCCTGGACAGGAAGGAACATCCTGATCCGATACCAATCAGGGTGCCCCCTTTGCGGGTCCACTCCTTCAGTTTTTCCAATCCGGATTCATCGAGATCATAGGATCCGGTGAGAATAATGGTATTATAAGCATTGAGATTCATCGAAGGATATTTGGCGATATCAGCAATGGTCAACGGGATGATAAAACGGCTGTCGAGGAGATGCCATATTTCACCGGTAACGCCGCTATTACCGGAATTTGAAAAAGTGAGAACCTTTGGAAGGATCAGATCAGTGAATTTTCCGCTCCCTATGTCAGGTCCGTCAGGAGTGTAACCGGTTGGTGTTGAATACATCACCAGTCCATCCTTGTTAACCAGCTGGGTCAGTGTGAAAAAAAGGTCTACTCCTGAAACAGGCTGATTCTGAACCTGAACCAGTAAAGTTCCCGGTTGGAAATTCACCCTTTTCTTACCAAAGTCAATCATAAAGGAGGTCGTGGCGATTTTGACATGGATTCCCTGGTTTAACAGTTGGTACAAGGATTTATGAATCAGATAGGGATCGCAGGGTATCAGGTACCCAACAGGACTTTCGGTTCCGACCACCGTTCCGGAGACGTCAGGAAGCGTTTGAACCCAATTGGAACCTATTGCAGCCAGGTTTTTTGAATCTACCGGTTCATAAGGAATTCCCATGGCAAGGGGCAGTGTCCAGGAACTTACATCATAAAAAGTACTGTCGGAAAATTTCGTGACCGTTTCAAAAAGAGAGGTGATCAGACGGTACTGGACCTGGCCTGCAGGTACAAACCAGGCGCTGGAAGGGTTGAAACGGGTCCCGTTTATTTCCACCGGCCGGTCAATCTGAACAACCTTGATCTGATGACGGGATAAGATGTCCAGCATCATGCGGGATTTGTATGTTTCATATCTGTCGCCAAAGATATATCCCTTGATTGCCGAGTTTTCCCCTTCTTTTAAAGCAGTCTTGTTAAAGTCAGCCATATAATACTGCAGCTCCTTCTTCAGATCGAAAGCGGCAGCCAGTGTTGATAGGGTTACGGTAACCTGGTTCCGTATGGTAAAAGGGAAGGTAAGAGGGCCATTGATGGTTTGGCGGAGATGACCGCGACTGCTGGCCTGCTCAAAGAGTATCCCGATTGAGCCATGAATATCCGGGTAGGATGATCCTTTACCCACATAAAAGTCATCAAAAGATTCCTCGGTAAAATACAATGAACCAATCTGATCCAATGCTTTTGCATGATAGCTGCCAATTTTCTGGGTCAACGCAAAGTTGCCGGATGGTACCAGTGGATTTGATCTTGTTCGCACACCGGGCTGGAAGAAGAAAGTTGAATTCGAGCCCATTTCATGGTGGTCGGTCACAATGTTGGGCTTCCAGAAATGAAACTGAGCCACCAATGCCTGGGTCTCCGGATGCTGAAGAAGCAACCAGTCGCGGTTCAGGTCAAACCAGTAATGATTGGACCTGCCGCCCGGCCAGGGTTCCTGAAATTCAAATGAATTGGGATCAGGATTATTGTTCAGGCTCTTCCTGCTGTTTACAAAGGAAGCAAAACGGTTCAGCCCGTCCGGGTTCAGGCAAGGATCAAGAAGAATGACAGTCTGACCCAGCATTTGAACGATATTGTCATTTTCACAGGCTGCCAGATAATAAGCTATAAGCGGCACCGCGTTGGCTCCGCTCGGCTCATTCCCATGGATACTGTATCCCAGCCATACTACCAGGGGATCGCGTCCTTTTATTGAGGATTGCGTCAGTGGATCCTGTGCTGCGAGATGATCCCTGCGAAGTTTGTCAAGATCAAGTTGGTTGTCAGGAGAGGTGATAATTAATTGGATAAGAGGTTGTTTTTCATAGGTTTCCCCGATTTTTACAATACTGACCCGGTCTGAAGCCTGATCGAGAACTTCAAGGTACCGCAACAATTTGTCCCAGGTAAGATGATATTCACCGGTTTTGAAACCCAGCACAGATTCCGGTGTGGGTATCGAGGGATTATACCGGGCAGTTCCGGGCAGGTAGTATTCAATTCCGGGTTGAGCCGTTGCCATGGTGAGGCAGGATAGACAAATAAAAACAAGGAGAATATTTCTCATTTCAGTTATAGATTTGAATTTTGAAATTAGGGTTTCCAAATTTAAGAACCAAGAAGTTTTTATCTGATGATTTTTCAGGTACTCCTTAACGATTACCTAACAATGGAAATAACTTATTAGATTTAGGCCGCTCGAATTTTTATTAAAAATCCCTGTATGATTAATCGTGAGTTGCTGTATCCCAATAGTATAGCGATAATTGGAGCTTCTAATGACGCCCGAAAGCCCGGGGGAAAATTGTTAAAGAACATCCTGGATCATGGATATGGTGGTAAATTGTTTGTTGTCAACCCAAAAGGATCAGATATTCAAGGAGTTGTATCTTATTCTGATTTAGAAGCTTTGCCTCAGACCGATTTAGCAATTCTGGCCGTTCCTGCCTTTATGTGCCCGGAAATAGTCAGAACACTCGCCAACAAAAAACAAACACGCGCTTTTATTATTATATCTGCCGGATTTTCTGAAGAAAATGCCGCAGGGGCAGACCTGGAGAAAGAAATTGTTGAGATTTTAAATGAGACCGGCAGTTGTCTGATTGGGCCCAACTGCATTGGTGTTATCACTACTACCTATGCAGGCTGTTTTACTTTGCCGGTTCCGAAATTAGACTCCCGGGGGGTTGACTTTATCTCGGGTTCGGGTGCAACCGCTGTATATCTTATGGAATCGGCCATTCCAAATGGCCTGACTTTTTCAAGTGTATTTAGTGTTGGTAATTCGGCCCAGATCGGGGTTGAAGATATTGTTGAATACCTTGATGAGAATTTTAATCCGGAAACATCCAGCCGGGTGAAGTTGCTGTATATGGAAAGTGTTCAGAAACCGGCCAAGCTGCTGAAACATGCTTCTTCTCTCATACGCAAGGGATGCAGGATTGCAGCGATAAAGGCAGGATTTTCGGAGGCAGGAAGCCGTGCGGCATCCTCGCATACAGGAGCATTGGCCAGTCCGGATACCGCTGTAGATGCCCTGTTTAAAAAAGCGGGCATTGTGCGCTGTTACAGCCGATCTGAACTCGCTTTGATGGGAGAGCTTTTTATGCACAAAAAGCTGGCAGGCGACAGACTCGCTATAATTACGCATGCCGGTGGACCCGCAGTAATGCTGACTGATACCCTGTCAGTGGGAGGACTTGAAGTTCCCCGGATTTCAGGGAGGGCCGCCGAACAATTACTGACTAAACTTCACCCGGGTTCAACAATTGCCAACCCCATTGACCTGCTGGCAACGGGCACGGCCGAACACCTGGATGCTGCTATCGAATTTGTGGATAAAGAACTGGACTATATTGATGGCATGTGCATCATTTTTGGAAGTCCAGGACTCTCTTCGATGGATTCAATTTATAGTCTGATCGACGAAAAAATGAAAACCTGCCGCAAGCCGGTTTATCCTATCCTGCCTTCCATCATCAATGCCCGTGAAGAGATTGATCTGTTCTTATCGAAAGGACGAATAAATTTTCCGGATGAAGTTCTCTTTGGTCAGGCACTGGCTAAATCGCGCCTGACCCCTGAGCCGGCTGAAATGGAGGCTGGGAACCCGGTCGAAGTAAACCGTCAGATCAGGAAACTGATAGACCGGTTTACCGATGGCTATCTTGCCCCCGGTCAGGTCCAGGAATTGCTGGATGTCTCGGGAATCATAAGAATTGAGGAAAAGGTCGTCAATACGGTCGAGGAAGCTGTAAGTTCAGCACTTTCCCTTGGATTTCCTGTGGTGATGAAGGTCGTGGGGCCCATCCATAAAACAGATGTCGGTGGTGTTCTGCTTAATTTGCGCAATCATGTTGATGTCGAAGAAGCCTTCGATAAACTCATGTCCATCGAGAGTGCCACGGGTGTACTTCTGCAACCCATGCTCAAGGGACGTGAACTATTTGTGGGTGCAAAGCGCGAGAATCCATTCGGACATTTAATCATGATCGGTCTGGGGGGGATTTTTATTGAGGTTTTGAAGGATGTTCAGTCGGGACTGGTGCCTTTATCCAGGACTGAAATTACGTACATGATACAAGACCTGAAAAGTAAAAAGCTTTTAGACGGTGTTCGTGGACAACAGTCGGTTGACGTCAAGAAGTGGATTGACCTGATCATCAATGTTTCACGATTGGTGGAATCGGCTCCTGAAATAGCGGAGATGGATCTAAATCCGGTCATGGGACTGGCCGATAAAGTGGTGGCTGTAGATGCAAGGATCAGAATCGAAAAGTCACATTGAAATTTATATTTTTGTACAAATTACTTTAAGCGATGAATAAGATTGCAATTCTCTATGGTCCGACAGGTGGAAACACTGAAAAGGCTGCTCAAATGGTCGCAAAAGCCTTTGGTGAAGGCAAGGCCGACCTTATTCCTGTAAAAGATCTGCATGAAGGCGATATTGACGGTTATTCCGCGATAGTCTTTGGCGGTCCAACTGTCGGGACACATACCTGGACGGATGTCAATCAGAAAAACGACTGGGATCTCTTTCTGACCAAACTATATAAAATGAATCTGCATGGAAAAAAGTGTGCGGTATTTGGTCTTGGCGATCAGGTCAGTTACTCATTTAAATTCGTTGATGATATCGCCAGCATTGCTGATGAAGCCATACAGGCCGGTGCTGAACTGGTCGGTCTGGTGGATCCCGCAGGTTATACCTTTGATGAGTCAAAAGCATTCAGGAATGGTAAATTTCTGGGATTGCCCCTTGATGAGGATAATGAACCAGAATTGACGCAAGAACGTATAAACCATTGGGTTGAACTTCTAAAAACTGAGTTTTAAGGTACCGGATCAATTAAAAACGGTGACTTCGGTTGCCGTTTTTTGTTTAAACAAGATGAAAATAATCAGGCCGACCTATCTGATTAATCCGGAAACCTGCAAGGGTAATATCCGGAACATGGCTGTCAAGGCAGCGCAGTCCGGTGTTATTTTCCGGCCTCATTTCAAAACACATCAATCGCTGGTGATCGGCCGGTGGTTCCGTGAAGCCGGAGTGAGCAGGATTACAGTATCTTCCTTGACCGCTGCAGAATTTTTTGCACAGGACGGCTGGGACGACATCACGGTTGCCTTCCCGGTGAACCTTCCGGAAATCGATCTTATGAACCGGCTGGCCGGGAAGATCAGGCTTGGGCTTTTGGTGGAGCACCCCCCGGTTGTCAAGACGTTGGCAACTCGGCTGGAATCTCCGGTAGATGTTTATATAAAGATTGATACCGGATATCACCGGACCGGATTGACATTGGATGAAATGCCTGATATTACTGAGCTGGCTTCTATAATCCGGGAGAGTCCCATGATGAGGCTAACCGGTTTGCTCACCCATGCCGGACACACTTATCATGCCTCCGGACCGGATGAAATTGTCAGGATTTATCATTCTGCAGTTCAGATCTTAAACATTGTCAGGGAAAAGTTAGGAGAACAGGGCAGGGAACTGGTTTTATCTTACGGAGATACCCCTTCTTGCGCCACTCTTGCATCATTCCCCGGAATTGATGAAATCAGGCCCGGTTGTTTTGTTTTTTATGATCTCATGCAGCTGTTCGCCGGAGTATGCCGGCCCGAGCAAATTGGTGGAATAGTTGTCTGCCCGGTTGTAGCCGTTCATGAGTCCAGGAATCAGGCCGTGTTATACGGAGGGGCAATCCATTTTTCAAAAGAATCTCTGTCGACCGACCATGGCCCTATTTATGGTCAACTGGTTGAGATGTCCAATTACCGGTGGCATCGTCCGGTCTCTGAATCCTTCATGGTATCATTATCGCAGGAACACGGAATACTGGAAGCACCCCCGGAAGTGATCAGAAATTTGCAGCCTGGTGCGTTGGTTGGAATCATTCCCGTACATTCTTGCCTGACAGCTAATTTGATACGGGGATACCGGTTTCCCGACGGTGAAAAGGCTGATTACTTTTCTGGAATTTGATTATATTTCCCTTGTTGGATTAATAAAAATTGTAACTTGCTCGATGGTACAAAACACTCCAATTGACAGCAAAATTGTCAGTGAACAAATTGCACTGTCCAACCTGCCCGATCTGGGTTATGCCTCGATCCGCGAGATCGTCAGGCTGGTAAATAAGATCGAACAACTTACAGGAGAAAAGTATATCAGAATGGAAATGGGTGTTCCTGGACTGGAACCCCCTGAGATTGGTATTGAAGCCGAGATCATTGCTTTGCATAAGGGGGTGGCATCAAAATATCCTATGATCGAGGGGGTTCCTGAATTGAAAAGGGAAACCCAGCGTTTTGCAAAATTATTCCTGAATATTGATGTTAAGGAGGAGGCCTGCATACCGTGTGTAGGTTCCATGCAAGGGGCGATGGCTGCTTTCATGGTAGCCAACCGCTCCGATAGGAACAAGCTGGGAACGCTTTTTATCGATCCTGGATTTCCGGTTCAAAAGCAGCAATGCCGGGTGCTGGGACATGATTATGAGTCATTCGATGTATATGATTACCGGGGAGAGAAACTGGGACCGAAACTGGAATCCTATCTGTCGTCCGGAAAGATTTCCACCTTACTCTATTCAAATCCGAATAACCCTTCATGGATCTGTTTTAACCAGGATGAACTCAGGACCATTGGCACACTTGCAGATAAATACGATGTTATTGTCATCGAGGATTTGGCCTATTTCGGTATGGATTTCCGGAAGGATTATTCCCATCCCGGACAGGAACCCTATCAGCCCACAGTGGCCAATTACTGTAAGCACTGGCTTTTGCTGATTTCCAGTTCAAAAGCTTTTTCATTTGCCGGCGAACGTGTCGGATCCATGATAATCAGTGATCAGCTCTATAATCGTGTTTACCCTGATCTTAAACGGTATTATACTTCCGACCAGTTTGGATACTCCATGATTTATGGCGCCCTGTATGCTTTGTCTTCAGGCGTGTGTCATTCCGCACAATACGGTCTGGCTGCAATGATGAAGGCGGCTAATGACGGAGAGTTTAACTTCGTACAAATTGTTCAGGAGTATGGAAGAAGGGCACATGAATTGAAAAAAATCTTTCTCGACAATGGTTTCCGTATTGTTTATGATACCGATATCGACCAACCAATTGCAGATGGGTTTTATTTTACACTTTCCCATGACGGGATGACCGGATCCCAGTTGCTCGAGAGGCTGCTCTATTACGGGATCAGCGCCATTTCGCTGATAATATGCGGCAGCACCAGAACTGAAGGACTAAGGGCCTGTGTTTCCCAGATTCATCCCTCCCTATATCCGGTGCTGGAATCAAGGCTTAAGCAATTTCACAATGATTTATCGAAATAAAATAAATAGTTATGGCAAAAATGAAAGGGGCGATAGTCGTCGACATAGAGAAATGCAAAGGATGTGAGGTTTGCAGAGTAGCTTGTCCAAACGAGGTCATCGCTATGGCTCAGGAGGTTAACCATAAAGGTTACCACTATGCGTATCAGGAGAACCAGGAGGCTTGCGTCGGATGCGCCAACTGTGCTGTTGTTTGTCCTGACGGGGTAATAACCGTGTATAAAGTAAAATTATCCGATTAACTATAAAACTGCTGGATGATGAAGGAATTAAAACTGATGAAAGGCAACGAGGCTGCGGCTGAAGGTGCTATTCGTGCCGGGACCGATGGTTATTTTGGTTATCCCATCACACCCCAGTCGGAGGTGATGGAATATCTTATGTCGGAACAACCTGAGAAACGCACTGGAATGGTTGTTTTACAGGCGGAGAGCGAACTCGCTGCGATAAATATGGTGTACGGTGCTGCCAGCACCGGGAAAAGGGCCATGACCAGCTCTTCCAGTCCGGGTATCAGTCTGATGCAGGAAGGAATCTCCTATCTTGCCGGGGCAGAACTACCCTGCCTGATCATGAATGTGGCCAGGGGAGGCCCGGGTTTGGGTACCATCCAACCTTCACAGGCTGATTACTTTCAGTCGACCAAGGGCGGAGGACATGGTGATTACCGGTTAATCGTCCTGGCCCCTTCATCGGTTCAGGAAATGTTTGATTTCCCTTTCCTGGGTTACGATCTGGCATTTAAATACAGAAACCCTGTTCTGATACTTTCCGATGGTCTGATCGGACAAATGATGGAAAAGGTTGAGCTTTGTGAGCAATTGCCCAGAACCACCTATTTCGACAGGAGTTGGACACTTACCGGCAAACCCGATGGCCAGGAGAGAAACATTGTGACCTCCCTGGATCTGGATGCCTCGAGACAGGAAGTCCATAACCAGCATCTTCAGGAAAAGTACAGCGCGTGCGAAGCAGCTGAGGTCAGATATGAACTGCTCAATACTGAAGGTGCAGAATATCTGTTTGTTGCGTATGGTTCATCAGCAAGAATATGTCAGAAAGCCATTCAACTCGGACGCGAAGAAGGTTTGAAAATAGGCTTGCTCAGGCCAATTACTTTATGGCCCTTCCCGGCAAAACCGGTGGCTGAACTGGCTCCAAAAATGAAAGGTATCTTATGTGTTGAGCAGAGTGCAGGTCAAATGATAGAAGATGTCAGGCTTTCTGCCGGCTGTGGTGTTCATATCGAACATTTCGGACGGATGGGTGGCATGATTCCGACCCCGGAGGAAGTACTGGTGAATTTAAAGAAACTACTTATTAAGTGATAGATATGGATATAAAAGATATCATTAAACCGGAAAATCTGGTTTATCAAAAAACTGCCCTTATGACCGATAAACCCCTGAGCTACTGTCCCGGGTGCGGTCATGGAACTGCTCATCGCATTCTTATGGAAGTCATCGAGGAGATGGGTATTCAATCAGAAACAATTGGTGTGGCACCTGTGGGCTGTTCAGTGCTGGCATACGATTTCATGAATGTTGACATGGTTGGAGCCTCGCATGGCCGCGCTCCTGCAGTGGCTACCGGGATCAAGCGCTGCTGGCCGGATAAATTTGTCTATACCTATCAGGGAGACGGTGACCTGGCCGCTATCGGAACCGCTGAAACCATCCATGCATTCAACAGGGGTGAAAACATTACCGTCATCTTTATTAATAATGGTATTTACGGGATGACCGGCGGTCAGATGGCACCTACCACACTTAAAGGAATGAAAACTTCAACCAGTCCCTATGGACGTGACCTGGAAACAATGGGCAATCCTATTAAAATGAGCGATTTAGTTGCTCAGCTACCCGGAACATACTATGTGAGCCGTCAATCCGTTCATTCACCCAGGAATGTGAGGAGGGCTAAAAAAGCCATCCGCGCCGCTTTCGAGTGTCAGAAAGAAAAGAAGGGAACTTCACTGGTTGAGATTGTCTCCAACTGCAATTCAGGATGGAAGCTGGAGCCTGTTGCAGCCAATGACTGGATGGTGGAGAATATGTTCCCGTTCTATCCGCTCGGAGATATTAAAGTTGATGGTAAACTGGTTAATAATCAATAAACTAAAAGAAATGACAGAAGAGATTATAATAGCCGGTTTTGGCGGTCAGGGTGTACTCTCCATGGGTAAGATTCTGGCTTATTCAGCCATCATGCAAAATCAGGAAGTAAGCTGGTTCCCATCCTACGGACCGGAAATGAGAGGCGGGACGGCTAACGTAACCGTCATTCTGAGTGATGAAAGGATCAGTTCCCCCATTCTTCATTTCTATGATACAGCAATCCTGCTCAACCAGCAGTCGTTGGACAAATTTGAAAATTCTGTAAAACCCGGCGGAGTCCTGCTTTTCGACAGCAATGGTCTGACTAGACTACCTGAACGCACTGATATTCAGATTTTTCGTGTTGATGCAGCTGACGCATCAGCTAAGATGGAATCAACCAAAGCCTTTAATATGGTTGTCCTCGGCGGCTACCTGAAAATCAAGCCGATTGTTAAGATTGAAAATGTTTACAAAGGACTTGAAAAATCCATTCCTGCCAGGTACAGTCACCTGCTCGAACTCAACAAGAAGGCAATTGCTGTAGGACAGGAGATCGTGGAGAAGGTTAGGGGTTAGAGGTTAGAGGTTAGTCGGCAAACGCATTCTTCTTATGCTGCATGTGCAGGTAGCGGTTTAACAGGCCGGGAAAAAACCGGTCGAGGTAAATACCTAAAATTTCTTTGCCTCCATAAATGAGTTCACGTTTATTGGTATAAACCGCCTTGATCATTTTCGATGCCATGACCGACGGCTCAATGCCTTTTTGCTGGTTCTGACTCATTTTATTGAATTTTTCACCGGTCGGGGTGATGGCGTTTACCGAAACCTGAGTATGGATATAGCCCGGACAGACTACGGTGATATTGATACCGTAATCGGATACCTCCTGGCGAATAGAATCAAAAAAACCATGCAAAGCATGTTTAGCGGCGGAATAGGCAGAGCGCAATGGTGTGCCGATTTTACCTACAACACTTGAGGTGACTACAATATGTCCGCTTTTTTGCTTCATCATGACTGGTAAAACAGTTTTGGTCAAACCAATCACGCTGAAATAATCGAGGTCCATGACCTTACGGTCGATCTCAAGGGGAGATTCAACGGCCAATGCCCTGCTGCTGATGCCGGCATTGTTAAACAGTACATCGATTTGTCCAAAACGCGCCATAACCTGATCCGTCATGGATTGAAACTGATCGAACCGGTACAGGTCGGCAGGCAGAATGAGAAAGGCTTTTTCAGACAAGCCTGCCAGCGCTGCAACACGCCTGAGTTCTTCTTCGCGGCGGGCAGTTAATACAAGGTTGGCACCCTCCCGGGCACAAGCAAGGGCCAGCGCTTCACCGATCCCTGATGATGCACCAGTTATCCAGACTGTTTTGTTTTTTAGGGTTTTCATAGGTTTTCCTCCTCAACTAAAATACTAATTCATTTTAAGTAATCGCTGAACCTGTCAGTTTTCAAAGCGCGTTCGTATATTTGCCGGCGGAAAAATACACACAATGACTGAGAAAAGAATTACCGGAATTCAGCAGATTGGCATCGGCGTAAAGAACCTCCATGAAGCTTGGAGGTGGTATAAGAAAGTATTCGGGATGGATATCCGCGTTTTTGAGGATGATGCAGTGGCTGCACTCATGCTGCCCTATACCGGCGGGGAGCCGAGAAAGAGGCATGCAGCGCTTGCCGTGAATATTCAGGGTGGCGGGGGATTTGAAATCTGGCAGTATAAAGGCAGGATACCAGAACCGGCAACATTCCAAATTCAGGCCGGTGACCTGGGGATCTTTGCCGCCAAGGTAAAATCGAAAAATATCCGGAACAGTTTTAATGAACTTTCTCAGGCTGGTATTACGATTCCGGGTGGAGTGGTTATGGCTCCAAACGGAAAGGAGCACTTTTTCGTGGTTGATCCCTACCATAATATTTTTGATATTGTGGAGGGAAACAGCTGGTTTCATGAAGATAAGAAACATGGCGGCGGTACCTATGGCGCCATCATCGGGGTATCGGATATAGATCAGGCGTTGAAAATTTATTCCGGAATCCTTGGTTACGACAAGGTCGAATATGACCAAACCGGGGTGTTTAGCGACTTGGCCGGCATTCCGGGCGGATCCGGGAAATTCAGACGTATCCTACTGACAACCAGTGTAAAGCGCACAGGAGGTTTTAGCCGGCTCTTTGGTGAAAGCACGATCGAACTGATCCAATCACTCGATAGGAAAGCGGTCAGAATATTTAAGGACCGGCTTTGGGGAGACCTGGGGTTCATTCACCTTTGTTTTGATATTCAGGGAATGAAGGACCTCAAAAGGGAATGCACGGAAAAAGGATTTCCATTTACCGTGGACAGTGAAGTCAAGGAGGGCGAATCCTTTGACATGGGCGAGGCGGCCGGGCATTTCAGCTATATCGAAGATCCGGATGGAACCTTGCTGGAATTTGTTGAAACACATAGGGTCCCCATTCTGAAAAAACTGGGAATATCCATCGATCTGACCAAAAGGGATCCGTTGAAAAACCTGCCCGACTGGTTGATCAAGGGGTTGAGGTTTAATAGGTTCAAGGGATAACAAAGAGGGGGGTAGAGGTTAATTGGTTAGAGGTTAGCGGTTAATGGTTAGCGGTTATTGGTAGAAATGCATTTCTTCGAGGTATTGCCAGGTGTGGTCGGGCATGTAGAACCTCACATCTTTTCCTTCCTTAATGGATTGACGGATGTAACTTGACGAAATATCCATCATGGGGGCCTGCACGATGCTGATGGAGGGATGTTTCATAAGATCGTGAAGCGTGAAGCGTGAAGCGTGAAGCGGAAAACCGGAATCACCACTACTACCTTCTTCCGTCTCACGCTTCACGTCAACCGCCTCACGATCTTCTTCCGGTCGCGGGTAGACGAGAATACGGTAGTTCGCGAGGATTTCATCAGGCTTCTTCCAACGGTGGAAGTTGGGCAGCTGATCAGAGCCCATGATCAGAATAAATTGACTATCAGGATACTTACTCTTTAGATAAAACAAAGTATCGATTGTATAAGAGGGTTTCGGAAGTTGGAATTCAACCGCACTGACCTTGAATTTTGGATAATCCCCGATGGCCCGGGTAAGTAATTCACGGCGGTGGTAATCGGGAAGGAGCTCCTGGTTTTCTTTAAAGGGGTTCTGCGGGCTGATGACAAACCAAACCTGATCGAGATCCCCGAATTCTGCCAGATAATTGGCGATCATCAGGTGACCGTTATGGATCGGATTAAAGGATCCGAAAAAAAGTCCGATTTTTTTACCTGCCATCGACGAATTCTCTAACTAGTTTTTCCGCTTTTGCCTGGGCTTCCTCTAAATTATCATTAACAATAATAATATCAAATTCAGGTGCCCGCTCGAGTTCGATTTTTGCCTTGGCCAACCTGATCCTGATTTTTTCAGGGGGATCCGTTGCCCGTTTTTCGAGCCGCTCCTTGAGCGCGCCAAACGAGGGGGGACTAATAAACAATGCTAAGGCCCGATCTTTGTATATCTTCTTGATATTCAGGCCACCCACAACATCAACGTCGAAGAGCACAGAATGGCCTTTCTCATGGATCCGCTTAATTTCGGATTTCAGTGTTCCATAAAATTGGTCGGGGTATACCTCTTCCCATTCCACAAAATCTCCGGCTTTAACCCTTGTCTTAAATTCCTCAGCCGAGATGAAATAGTAATCAACCCCGTCGGTTTCACCCGTCCGCTTTGTACGACTGCAGGCGGTTATTGAGAACTCCAGTCCCAGGCCTGCCTCCAGCAGATGCTTGGCTATGGTAGTCTTTCCGGCACCCGAGGGGGCGGAGAGGATGATGAATTTTTGGGCGTTTGGCATAGCTATCTTAGTAAAGGCTCAAGGCTCAAGGCTCAAGGCTCAAGTAAGTTTGAGGAGAAAAGAGATAAGTATAAGGACTGCATTGGCGTAATGTTTTCTTTATTTTCTTTTTCTTACTTTTTCTTCCTTAGTCAATCTTTAACCTTACTTGAGCCCTGAGCCTTGCGCCTTTCTTGAGCCCTGAGCCTTGTGCCTTGCGCCTTAGTTGAGCCCTGAGCCTTGCGCCTTGAGCCTTAGATTAAGTTTAAAGTACGTTCATCGATTGCTCTTTCAGCTTTTCAAGTTCGTCTTTCATTTCAACCACAATCCTTTGTATCTCAGAATCATTTGCCTTGGATCCGATGGTGTTGATTTCACGACCGATTTCCTGGGAGATAAATCCCAGTTTCCGGCCTGGAGTTTCTTCGTTTTTCAGGGTTTCGATAAAATAGTCGCAGTGATTACCCAGCCTGACCATTTCCTCATTAATATCCAGTTTTTCAATATAGTAGATCAATTCCTGTTCCAACCTGTTTAAATCGACCTTGATCCGCTCCGTGATATCTTTCAGGGCGCTGGTCATGCGCTCTCGAAGCCGGTCGATCCGGTTCTTTTCAATAAGCCTGATGCGTGCAACCCCCTCCAAAATGATCCGGACCCGGGTTTTAAAATCATCCTCAATGGACCGACCCTCCTGCAAACGGAACTCATCCACCTGATTAATGCACAGCTTGATGGCATCGAAAAGCTTGGCCCATTCCCCTTCATCAAAATCCTGTTTGTCAACCTTGATAACATCGGGCAGCTTCATAACCATAGGTAGAAGTACTTCATTGCCCGGAACGGTCAAAGCCGGCTCGAGCTGTCTTAATTGTTCAATGTAATCAAGGATAATTGCCTGGTTTATAGTTACATTGCGCTCATTACCAGAGGACTCAAACCAAACACTTAACTCAATTTTACCACGCTGCAGGGTTCGGTTTATTTCGTTCCTGACCTGATTCTCCCCTTCACGGTACATCGATGGCAATTTCAGGTACAAGTCAGCCTGCTTGCTGTTCAGACACTTAATCTCAATATTTGCTTTCCTGTTTCCAAGGTCTGCAGTTACTTTTCCGAATCCTGTCATCGATCTGATCATGGCTTGTTTTGGAATTTGGCACAAAGTTAGCAGAATGAGCCAATTCAGTTGTTAGGGAGGGATGATTAACTTTGGCAGACGAATTGTTAGAGATAAAAAAAGCTGACACCATGAGAAAAATCCTTTACCTGTTGATCATCGTTGCCGGTGCAAGCCTGTTGGCCATACCGGTGTCCAATATGACCGATGATAAAAAGATGTGGGTCCGGATCGACTCTCTCGAATCAGCCGGATTGTACCGGTCGGCCCTTCGATTAACAGAGCAAATCTATTTACAGGCAAGAAATGGTGCTGATACGGAGACTGAGATCAAATCATTGATTTACAGGCTTAAATATACACAGGAACTGGAAGAGGATGGCCCCCTCGCCGCAATCAGCCTGCTGGAAAAGGAGCTACCCGATAATCGACTGCTACCAGCAGCTTTGAAAAACAGCATGCTTGCTGAGTTATACTACCGTTATTATTCCGCCAACCGTTGGCAGATCAATCAGAATCCAACAGAGGACAAGGGTCCGGTTCAGTCAATAAAAACATGGTCACCCGAGCGATTCTACACGTTTACTCTTAATCTGTATAAACAATCGCTTCAGATGCCGGATACATTATCCGGTTACCCTGTCGGATCCTTACCCGGATTGTGGAGCGGCAACCTGGCCGATACGGTGAATAAACCCTATATATTTGATATACTGATCAGTCGTGCACTTGAATTTGTTGAACATGCAAGTGAGTTCTCTCTACCGGAGCTGAAACCATCCCTGTTTTGTTCGTCCGATCTTTTCAGCGAACCCTCTCAATTTTTTAATACAGGTCCTGATCCCAAAGTACCAGGAACGAATCCGTACTTACAGGCTATTGACTGGTATGGTCTCTGGCTGAGGCAAAAAGATAAAGTATCGGCCCTGGTCCCTGATCTTCAGCGATTGCGATATGTTTACGAACAATCATGCAACGTAAACCGCGACAGCCTGTACGAATCTGCCTTGAAAAGGTGGTTAATCAGTACGGCCAGCGATAGTTCCAATGCAATAGTTTGTGAGGCCCTTGCACAATTTCATCTCGACAAAGCGAATGGTTACCAGATAAATAGTACTGATACGGCAAAGTACATGGGGGAAAGGAAAAGCTCCCGTGAATGGCTGAAAAAAGCAATAAACTGGCCGGAAACCCTTGCAGGCAAGCGATGCCAGAATCTCCTGACAAGCCTGATCAAGCCTGAACTGTCGGTTCAATCCGAATTTTACCAGATTCCATCAGTCACCTTCCCGGTGAGTGTGGAATACCGCAATCTGAAAACCATTCATTACCGGATAACCAGAATGCCTGCGATCGAATACTATGCAAACTGGAATGATCTTCAGCAGGAAGAAAAACTCAACCGGATCGCCGGATTGAAAACTGTGAAAACGGGCTCGGTGGAACTGCCTGACGATGGTCTGATGAATCAGCACCGGGCCAATGTTATCCTGGATCCGCTTCCTTCCGGATTTTATTTACTGGTTTTTACCAATCAGGGAAAAGAGGGTTCAGAAGATAAGCTGATGGTTGCCGTGCCGGTTACGGTCACCCGGACAACCTTTGTTTCCCGGACCGGGATGTCAAAAGGAATTGATTTTTATTTCCGCGATCGCGACAATGGAGCTGTATTGGCGAATCTTGAGGTGATCCCCTGGTTTGGCCGGTATGATCAGGTTTTCAGAAGAATGATACTTGAAAAAGGTAAATCAAATAATTCAGGCGCTGAAGGTTATCTTTTTTTGCCTGATGGGAATCCGGGCCGGAATGGGACGGATGCCATGCCTTACCGGTTGGAGATCATCAATAGATATGATACCCTCATCACCCAGGAAATGTTCTATCCGGGCAATCATCAGGGGAAAATCGTTACCCGGACAAACCTTCATTTATTCACTGACCGTAGCCTTTACAATCCCGGTGATGAAACTTTTTTCCGTGGGGTTCTAGTTGATTATATGGGAGATTCCATGGCGATTCACCGGGGTGATTCCATCGTTCTGTCTCTTCAGGATCCCCGTTACCAGGTCATAGAAAAATTAGTTTTGCCGGTTGACTCGATGGGGGTATTTACAGGTTTCTTCAAACTTCCTTTTAAAGGCCTCACCGGGAATTACCTTATCCAGTCAAAGTTTGGACAGACAGCCATCCGGATGGAACAGATCCGGCGGCCGGCTTTCTCCATCAGCATTCTGCCAAACAGGGAAATATTCCAGGCCGGCGGACCGATGTATATTCATGGGGTGGTCAACGCTTTATCAGGGGAACCGGTGCCGGCAGCGACAGTTCAGGCGGATATTTATCTTCAGCCCGTGTGGGGACCACGGAAATGGTCGCCCTATTCAGGACAAAAAATGCGGATCACAACGGTTAAATCCACCACAGACAATGCAGGAGGGTTCATCTGTAAGTGGTCCGGAATTCCTGAAAGTGCCGATCCCTTCGGTGACGGCTCCGTAATGCGCTACTCCATTCAGATAAAAGTGACCGATATCAATGGAGAATCGCATCAGGAGGAAACCATGATTGATAGTGGCAAAGGATCAGTTCGCTTAGTTCTGAATATTCCGGAACGCATTTTGAATATCGATACACTGGCTGGAAATATCAGGGCATATTCAAATGACGGACGGAATGTAAAAGTTCCGGTAAGGTTCATTATCAGTAAATTGAAGGATCCGGTACGGACCTGGATCAAGCCGGTTCTTCCCGAACCAGACCGATTTACCGTTTCGAAAAAAAATTGGCAAAAAAGGATTCTGAATCTTCCCTATAAAGATGAACATGTACCTTCTACCTGGTCAATAACCGGCAAGACTTTCGAGAGCATTTACCCCAATGACTCAATCACGAACTTTACATTACCGCTTGCCGGTAAATGGCCGAAAGGCTGGTATAAGGTTGATGTAATCCCCTTTGATCCAAAGATTTGCAAGACGGTAACCAGATTTATATTCATTGAAAATGAACAACCTGTCAAATTCGATGGTGCGGAGGATTTATATGCCCGGCCCGGTAAAAAGGACTACCAGCCCGGACAGACATTAAATTTGGATCTGGCTTCGAACAAAAAAGGTTTTTTAATGGTCGAGGTCAGAAAGTCAGGAAGTTCACAAGAAGCAAAATGGTATCCTGTCGATCAAAGAATTAGCCGGTTAACCTGGTTGGTTTCAAATGACTGGCAGGGCGGTGTTTCCATTCATGTCATTATGCTACGTTCAAACCGGGTCTTTGAAGAAAGTATCCCGATAGCCGTTCCCTGGGAAAATTCTGAGCTGATCATCACGGGATTTGAGAAAATCAAAACGCTTAAGCCCGGTGAAAACGCTTCTGTCCGTCTGTTAGTCAGGGATAAACAGGGCACACCGGTCAGTGCTTCACTTGGGATTACCATTTATGATGCCTCTCTTGACCAGATATTTCCCCACCAATGGTCACCCATCCGACACCCGGTACCTGTGTGGGGGGCCTCTTTTCAGGTATCGTATCCGGGATCATCCGGCTCCTTGCTTCTGGTTGAGCCGGTGATGCATTGGATTGAAGTAGGTTCTGTCGAGCCCATTACGCTGAATTGGTTCGGGCTGGGTTATTATGGTATCAGCCGCATGGATCAGCCGATGATGAAAATAGCCATGGCACGACCGGAAAGTGCGGGAGGAAGGCGGGAGGGCGCAGAGGGCGTAGAGGACGTAAAGGGCGTTACGGACGTTAAGAACAGTGAGAACGGTGAGAATATTAAGAATGAAACGATGGAGGAGGTGAGAGAAGCGGAAATTGGTGGAATCGTTTTAAGGAGTGATTTCAGGGAGACGGCGCTATTTGACGGAAATATTTTGACTGGCAATGATGGCATTGCCGAGATCAGTTTTACCGTTCCGGATGTATTTACTGAATGGAAGGTTTTGGTAACCGGTCATGACAAGAAAATGGCTGTCGGAAATTTCGAGCATAAGTTTAAGTCGGTGAAAGACCTCATGTTAAAATCGAATTTTCCGACATTCATGAGAAAAGGCGATACGGTAGAGCTTTCAGCCAGGTTGGGTTGGTATGGCCAAGATCAGATTGAAGCAATTACCTCCCTCAGGTTAACTGATTCAATCGGAGGAAGACTGGGAAATTATCCACCCGTTCATTCATCGCTTTCAAAGGGTGGGGTAGTCCCCTTTTACTGGCCGCTGACCGTACAGAAAACAGAACCCGTTGTTTATCAGATACAGTCAAACACTCCTGAATGGTCGGATGGATTGAGGGATACGATCAAAATATATCCGGATGAAATCAGGTTATGGACGGCCCAGCCATTCTTTTTATCGAAACCGGGGAAGAGACAATTGAACATTGAGGGAAATCCGTTAGAGGCGATGTTTGAAGTTACCACCACACCGGCCTGGCAGGTTCTTCAGTCGCTACCTATTGTTGCCGATAAGGAACGCGATTGCTCCGAGTACTGGTTCAGCAGGCTCTATCTTGCCAGTCTGGCCGGGAACATAGCCGACCGGTTTCCTTCGATTGCTGATAAGTTCCTGAGCGATTCGGTTCCGGAAACGCAGAAGGACAGGATCCGTCAGTTACGCGAATGGATGAACCCGGATACCCGCGCCGTGGAGTTTGCTTATGTTCTGGAAAAACTATCCAATCTCCAGAATTCTGATGGTACCTGGCCCTGGTATAAAGGAATGGGACCTGACCTTTTTATGACCCAGGAGATCATTGCCGGATTCGGAGAGCTGAAGAACTGGGGAATTTTTGATGTGACGATTACCCAACGCGGCACCTACATGGTGACCCAGGCCATTGAGGCTATGGACAATTGGATGTACCGCGAATTCAGGGAGGTCATCCGCAGGGATTCGATTACGCCACAGAAAGTTCACTTGAATCCTCTGATCATACATTATTTGCATGCGAGGAGTTTTTATACCGGGTTGACTCTTTCACCTTCCAATGAGATTGCCTGGCTGTATTTTATCGACCGGATTCCTTTGGAATGGATGAGGCACAGCCCCGGTCTTCAGGCTCTGTTGGGGACTGCCAGTGTTCAACTTGGACATATGCCCAATGCCATACCGATTTATAAATCACTCCGGGAACGGGCCAAGGTTGATGAACAATGGGGTATGTATTGGCCTCGAAAGGGTTTCGCTTCCGCATGGTTTGGGTGGGACTTGTGGATGCAAAGCCGTATGATTGAGTTGTTTGCGTGTGTGGAAGATGGTCGTAAAGATTTGGATCAATTGAAGTTGTACTTGATTCATCAAAAGAGGGGACGGGATTGGGGTAATGGAATGGTTGCTGCCTGGGCTTCTAAATCTCTACTTTTTTACGGGACCAAATTGGCCGTTAGTCCGGCCACTGTTTCAATGGAGTGGGGTGGTGAAAAGTATTCAACTTTGCGAATCAAAACGGGTAGCATGGGCGTGCAGGGTTATTACCGTTATGATTGGAAAAATGCAGATGTTATTCCAAAATCCCGCACCATGGAAGTCATCAAAGCACAAGGCGGACCTGCCTGGGGAACCTTATATACCCTGAACAATTACGAGCTGAATAAGCTGTCAGAGACTGCTGGTCCGTTGAGTGTAACCAGGGAAGTATTAGTCCGGGATGAACGCGGCAGCTGGACTCGGGTGAAAATAGGACAAACCATCCGTGTCGGAGACCTTGTCAGGATACGATTGACTGTCTCCTCCGACCGTGAACTCAGTTATATTGAGATCAGGGATCATCTGGCCACCGGGTTTATGCCGGTCCAGGTATTGTCAGGATATCAATACAGGAGCGGATTGTCTTATTATCAATCCCGTGAACCGGAATCGGTGGTCTGCTATGTTTCACAGCTTCCCAAAGGATCAAATGTCATAGATTATCAGGTTGTTGCAGAACAAGGCGGTAGCTATTTCGGGGGGTATGCAACGGCCACCAGTTTATATGCACCCGAATTCAGGGGCTGGTCAAATTCGATCCGGATCCACTCGAAACGTTAAGGAGTAACAGGCTCGAGTTCCATAGTAAAATGACGCATGATTGGTGCTTCATAGGTGAGCCGGTAACCACGCGTGATCTTCTTCGAATTCTCAAGCGCCTGGTTAACTGCTGCAGCCGTATACTCCATATGATTATTGGTATAGGCCCTTCTTGGCACTGCCAGGCGCACCAATTCGAGTGGCGGATATCTGTTCTCGCGTGTCACGGGATCGCGGTCGGCCATCAGTGCTCCGATCTCGGCACAACGGATTCCGCCGGCTTTGTACAATTCAATGACCAGGGTTTGTCCGGGAAACTCCTCTCTTGGAATTTGCGGGAAAAATCTCAAGGCATCAATAAAGATGGCATGACCACCAAAAGGTTCCTGTACCGGTACGCCGTAGCTCTTTAATTTTTCACCCAGAAAGGCGACCTGGGATACCCTTGATTCGAGATAGTCAAATTCGGTGGCTTCACGCAGACCCTGTGCCAGTGCCGCCATATCCCGACCGGCCTGTCCGCCATAGGTAAGAAACCCTTCAAACATAATGTTAAAGGTGGAGGCTTGTTGATAGATCTCCTTGCTGTTCAAGGCAATGAACCCTCCAATATTGACAATGCCATCTTTTTTGGCCGACATGGTGGCGCCATCAAAAAGGGAAAACATTTCAAGAACAATGGAGCGGACTGATTTATCCCGGTACCCTTCTTCCCTCGTTTTAATAAAGTAGGCATTCTCGGCAAACCTGGCTGCATCCATGATCAGGAGCTTTCCATAACGGTCAGCCAGTTTGCGGACCTCACGCATGTTTTCCATAGAAACCGGCTGACCGCCTGCCGTATTGCAAGTGACGGTAATCAGGATGAAGGATACTTTGTCGGCTGACTCCTTAAGAAGTGATTCTAATTTGACGGTATTGACATTACCTTTAAAAGGATGAGACCTGGTAGTATCGTAGGCTTCATCAATGGTGCAATCAACCGCAGTCGCCCTGCGGAATTCTATGTGTCCCTTGGTGGTGTCGAAATGGGCATTTCCGGGAACCAGTTGCCCTTCCTTTACCAGAACCGAGAAAAGGACATTTTCGGCTGCGCGGCCCTGATGAGTTGGCAGCAGATATTCGAAGCCCATTAGCTCTCTGACAGTGTCTTTTAACTCATGGAATGAGCGGGAGCCGGCATAAGATTCGTCGCCCGACATCAGCGCGGCCCATTGACGGTCGCTCATGGCACCGGTGCCGGAATCAGTCAGAAAATCGATAAATACCTGATTGCTCCTCAGGTTAAAAATGTTATACCGTGCATCATGTATCCACTTTTCACGATCCCCGCGTGTGCTGGGATAGAGTGGTTCGATCATTTTTATTTTATAGGGTTCGCAGGAGGGCAGCATAGTAGAGAGTTTAAGTGTGGGAGAGAAAAAAAAGGTTAATGGTGAGAGGTTAATTGGTTAGCGGGTATCAGGTATCAGGTATCGGGTATCGGAAATGAGGTACGAAGGATGAGAACTTTTCGATAAACGGACCAATGACAACCGGTAACCGACCACTATCCCGGGAAGGAATCCCTCTTCTTCAGGTTACGAAATACCTGACCGGCTAAAATAGATATGACCTTTTGTACGTTCATATGGAAATGCAAATTTCGGAAATTAACCGGATAAGTTGTCGCAATACATGAATTTTTGGGAACTGCTTTTGTATTTTTGCACGCTGACCGGAATTTTTACAACATGAGAAAGTTTACTGTGGTTTTGATAATCCTATGCACATTGCTGCCTGGCCGATCGCTTATGGCCCAGGTTTCGGAAAAGGGCAATGTGCGAAAGGATACCCTGAATATTTCAAGGGATTCAGTAGTCCAGCTGATCCGGATGAAAGATTCACTCCTCAATGCACGAAGGCGTGATTCCGTGAATATGTCGAAGATTATCATAAAACTCGAATACTACCGTGATTCACTGAATGCAGCACTTAACCAGTCGATTTATCGTCAGAAACTGGATTCAGCTGAGCGCATGAGGCGCTATTTTGGCTATCGGGATTACAACCGTAAGACTCGTCAGGACTTGTATAATCCCATCGGAATCTTAGACCAGGATTCCATCAGGAGTTCCATGAAGCAAATCGTGGATATCGTTTATGAAGATACCGCTTATTCACCTAAACCGTTGTTTCTGCGCTATTCCATGGAGCGTTTGTTGCACCATCTTTCAAACGATTCGATCTACTTCCGGATTGTGAATGCCAAATTGGATACCATTCCTTTTGTGCTCAAGAAAAATAAGATCGATTCCACGGCCTTTTATGTGATGAACAGCAAGAATGACTCAGCCAAACTGTTCATGAGGAGCCTGGATAAGAATACCCTGTATATGTGGGTAGGCGACGACCTAATGCTCAAGCACCTGCTTAAAAAACAGGGTGCTCCGGAAGGCATTGGGATCAGGTGGGAAGATCCTAATAAATACAGGATCTCCCGGAGGGTGGTTCCGTTACCGCCTGTCAGGTTCTGGACAAAGAGAGCTGAACTGGCATTTATGGTCAATCAGGTAGCTTTTGCCAACTGGGCCAAAGGGGGGAATAATAATATCACTTTCACTACTGATGTAAAGGCCTCTGCTAATTATGCCAGAGGCAATATCACCTGGAATAATTCATTCTGGTTCCTTTATGGAGTTCAAAAAGCTGAACTGACCACGATCAGGAAAAATCAGGACCGGATCAATATCGTATCGAACCTTTCGCACAAAGCATTCACAAATTTCGACTATACACTTGGAATGACCTTTGACACCCAGGGTTTTAAGGGGTTCGCCTATCCGAATGATTCTGTTCCTGTATCTAAGTTTTTTTCACCCGCAGACCTGAGTTTGAGTTTAGGGATGACTTATAAACCCAATCCCAAACTCACGATCAACATGTCGCCGCTGTCAGGGGGATTAAGGTTTGTTTTGGATACCGTCCTGATCAATCAGACGAAGTACGGACTGGCGGCGGACAAGCGGATGCTGGCACAGCTTGGGGCGAGGGTGATTATCAATCATAATATGATGGTGATGAAAAATGTGACCATGATAAATTACCTGCATCTGTTTTCCGACTACATCAATCATCCGGAAAAAGTTTACTTCGACTGGCGTCTTACGCTGAATCTAAAGGTTAACAGGTATATTAATCTGGGAATCAACACCGAATTGATGTATGACGATAAGGTCATTATTCCGATTTATGAAATCAGGGATGGGACTAAAGTGAAGGTCGGGGAAGGTAAACGGATTCAGTTCAATGAAATCCTGGGTGTGCGATTTAGTTATTCCTTTTATAATCAGACATAAAGACTGATAATTGCAAAGAGGGCAAAAATGACGCTGGCAATTCCGTTGGTGGTGCCGAATGCCCGGTTAACCCTGCTTAAATCGTCTGGTTTTACAATGAGGTGCTGATAGATCAGCAAGGCTGTGAACAGACCGGTTCCTATCCAGAAAAGAAGTCCGAAACCGGCCAGTATACCTGCCGTAATAACTAAGGTAAAACATATAAAATGCAGGATTATCGAGATGACCAGGGCGTTTCGTATTCCAACTTTTGAAGGGATGGAATAATATCCGTTGGATTTGTCAAATTGAGCATCCTGCAAGGCATAAATTATATCGAATCCTCCCACCCAGGTTAATACAATCCCCGAAATCATGAGCGGTAACCAATGGAATTGTCCGGAAATCGCAATATAGGCTCCGATCGGGGCTATGGCCAGTCCAAGTCCGAGGATCAGGTGGCACAGCCAGGTAAAACGCTTGGTATAGCTATACCCCAGGACGATGATCAGAGCCACGGGGGAAAGCGAGAAGCAGAGGTGGTTAATCAGGCCGGCCACCACCACGAACAGCCCTGCATTGATCATGGAAAAGGCCAATGCTGAATTTCCGCTGATGATGCCTTTCGGAATTTCCCGTTGTGCGGTTCTGGGATTCTTACCATCAAGGTGGCGGTCGGCCCAACGGTTAAAGCCCATGGCCGCATTTCGGGCCAGCACCATGCATACAAGACATAGAAGCAAGGTTAACCAGCTGAAAGGACAATGGCTGTATCGGATAGCCAGGAAAAATCCGATCAATGCAAAAGGCATTGCGAAGATGGTGTGGCTGAAAACCACGAGTGACAGGTAATCTTTTATCCTGGCCATTTTTATATTCTATGCGAAAATAGTGATTTGGCCGGATCTATCATAGTTGGGGCTTTTCGTACTTTTGCGCTATGTTAAATATGGTTGTGACTGACCTCGATGGCACCTTGCTGAATAATGATCATCAAGTGAGTGCTGAAGATTTAGATACATTGGTTGGGCTTGGAAATCAAGGGATAATCCGCGTCATTGCTACCGGAAGATCCCCATTTTCCTTTCAACGGGTGATGCCGTCCGATTTTCCGGTTGATTACCTGGTATTCAGCTCCGGTGCAGGGATCATGGATTATCGTACCAAGGAAATCCTTTATTCCATGAACCTGCCCGAAGAAACCGTTTATCGCATTGCCACCATCCTTAGGACACTTGGTATTTCTTTCAAGGTTTTAGCTCCGGTTCCTGAAAATCACCATTTTGTTTTTTTTAAAAACGGGAATTTGCATCCTGATTTTGTCAGGAGAATGGAAATGTACCGCGGGTTTGAAAAACCGATCTCGTTCGATCCGCCAAATTTCGGTGAAGCCTGTCAGTTCCTGATCATACTGCCGCCTGACCCTGTACGTTTTGAGGAATTAAAGTCCTTATTCCAAGGGGTTAAAGTCATCCGGGCAACATCGCCGCTCGATCACCAGTCCATCTGGATGGAAATTTACCACCAGGATATTTCGAAGGGCAATGCGATAGAATACCTTTGTAACATGCTTGGGTTCGATCAGGAAAGTGTGATGGGCATTGGCAATGACTACAATGACACCGATCTGTTGAAGTTTGTGGGTCAGCCATTTGTTGTTGCCAATGCGCCGGAGGAGTTGAGGGCGGTGTACCGGCAGGTGAGCTCAAATGGCGAGAGCGGGTTTTCAGAGGCTGTGAGGATAGCAAGGAGCAGCGGAGAGCGGTCCCCGCTTGCCTGAATCCTACTAGAGTGACGGGGTCCCCGCCTTCGCGGGGATGACACTGCTCCGATGGTAACTTAGTGATCGCTCGCAAGAGCCTTAGCGCAAAACGGCGCCCAGTTTTTTCTCAAAGGCTGTTTGGAGCTTCTCCATGACTTGCTCGATCTGCTTGTCGGTCAGTGTTTTATTTTCATCCTGCAATATAAAACTAATCGCGAGCGATTTCTTATCCTGTCCAAGTTTGTCACTGGTATAGACATCAAAAATATTGACGTCTTTCAGTAATTTTCGTTCTACCAGGTAAGCTAGGGAGCGAATGTCTTCATACCGGACGGACTGATCAACAACAAGGGCAAAATCGCGTCTGACGAGCGGATATTTTGGCAATTCCTGAAATTTTGCGCTTAGGCTTGCCTTACCAAGAATTACGTCCCAATTTATTTCGGCGAACCAAACCGATTGTCCGATTTCAAAAGCCTCGAGCAGCCCGGGATGTATCTGGCCCATGGTCAGGCAGATTGATTTTCCCGAGGTACAAGTTATTCCCAAAGCAAATCGCTCATCGGCCTTCTCTTCGATCGTGAGATTATCCATATCGATTCCCAAACGCCGGAGAATTCGGAAAGCGACAGATTTCAGTTCGAAAAAACCGGTATCCTGACTTTTGCCCGACCAGTTTTCAGGAGTTTTCTTGCCAGTCAGCAAAAGGGATAAAAACCGGGTTTCGTGATAGCTGCCGGCAACCAGTCGGTTATGACCTGATTTTAATTCATAGGTATTACCGAATTCATAAAATTTCAAATCGGAATTCTTGAATTTAATATTTGCGGAAATGGCTTCCAATCCGCCAAACAGAAGGGTCCGGCGAAGTGTATTCAGGTCGTTGCTCAGGGGGTTCAATAATTTGACCACTGAATCCGCTGGGTAAAATTCCGATTTCTCGTAATAGGAAGAAGGTGATAAGGAATTGGCCATCATCTCATTGAAACCCTGGGCGGTCAGCTGTTCCGAAATGAGGTTTTCCAATTTTTCCGGATCAGGATTGGGTGCATAAGATAGGGAGGAGGTAACCCGGTCAGTCGGTTCAATATTATTATATCCGTAAATCCGGAGAATATCTTCGATCACATCTGCCTCACGCCGCACATCCACACGATAAGTGGCCACGGCCAGTTGAAGGCCGGTATCCGTTTCCCTGATGATTTCTATATCAATGGATTTCAGGATGTTCCTGACCACATCGTGGTCAATTTTAATTCCGATGAGGCGGTCCAGGTTTTTCCATTTCAATTCGACCGGATAAGGTTGTACCGGATCCGGATAAACATCAATGATCTCCGAAGCGATCTGCCCACCTGCGATTTCACATATCATGGAAGCAGCTCTTAGTAAAGCATATACGGTCCCATTCGGATCGGTTCCGCGCTCAAAGCGGAAGGATGAATCGGTATAGATCAAATGTCGTTTACTGGTTTTCCTCACCCAAACCGGATTAAAACAGGCTGATTCGAGGAAGATATTTGTGGTAGAACCGGATACCCCGGTATGAAGTCCGCCAAAAACCCCCGCCATGCACATTCCTTCCTCCACATTACAAATCATCAGGTCGCCCGGGGTCAGTTTTCTTTCCTGCTCGTCGAGGGTAACAAACCGGGTACCCTCGGGTAATGTTTTAACAATGACTTTATTGCCGGTGATACGATCCGCATCAAAAGCATGCAGGGGCTGACCGGTTTCATGAAGGACAAAATTGGTGATATCCACAACATTATTGATCGGCTTCATTCCAATACTCTGAATTCGGTTTTTCAGCCATTGGGGTGAATCGGCTACCTTCAGGTTTGTCATAGATATTCCCGAATACCGGGTGCATGCCTCCGGATTATCTATTTCAACTGAAATATCGAGCGAACCGGTTTTTTCAGGAAGAATGACCCGCGGTTTTAACAGGGTGGCTTTTCGATCCGAACCCATGGCTGCTTTAAGTTCGCGTGCTACACCGAAATGAGATGCGCTATCGATGCGGTTAGGGGTAAGCCCGATTTCAAAAATATGGTCGGATTCAATTTCAAAGAGTTCGGCAACTGAGGTTCCAACCGGGATTGAAGGATCGAGGATCAGGATTCCCGAATGGTCATCTCCGATTCCGATTTCGTCTTCTGCACAGATCATCCCTTCCGATTCTTCGCCTCTGATTTTAGCTTTCTTTATGGTTAACGGCTCTTTTAAGCCATAAAGGGTACACCCGACAGGAGCAACGATAACTTTCTGTCCGGACGCTACATTTGGGGCACCGCAAACGATGTGCAGAGGTTGCTGGCCACCGGTATCCACGGTGGTCAGACTCAGTTTATCTGCCTGAGGATGAGAGATGCAACGGAGAACCTGGCCAACGACCAGACCGCGCAGGCTACCAGGCACTGATTCATAAGGTGCCTGGCCTTCAACTTCCAGACCAATGCTGGTGAGTATATCAGCGGTTTCTTCTTTGGATATATCGAGATTGATATAGGTTCGCAGCCAGTTGTAGGATATCTTCATAACAAAAATATTAGGAGGCGTAAAAATAGGAAAAATCCGGATTGGGAATCCGGATTTTCACTAACCTAAAACCTAACCTATGAAATGATCCAGAGTGGATCCTTTTGATGTGCGACTTTTAAAAGCCATCCTGCTGATTATTTTAACCTGTCCCCACAGACAGCAGTAATGGAACAACGTTATCGAAATAACACTGTTATAAAAATCACATGGCAAATGTAAAAATGATTTTAGATTCCGCAATATTTTTTTGATAAATGCTTGTGTTTTTTTTATCAACTAAACCTCTTGGTGGTTCGGATTGTAAAAATTGTATTTTTGACCACCATATTATATCAAATATCTATGACAAAAATAGTTAGTGGACTAATATTAAGCATTCTATCTCTGATCCCGATTTCTGCCTGCCAGGCTCAGAATCAGGTTCAGATCACTTCCGGCGAGCTCAGAAAGCATGTGGAATATCTGGCGTCCCAGGAATTAGCCGGCCGTTTTCCGGGAACCCCGGGAGATCTCGCTGCTGCCACCTATATCAGTAAATGTTTTAAGGAATACGGATTAACGCTTTTGTCGGGAAATGGATTTCAATCCTTCGATGTGACCACAGGAATAAAGAAGGGAACAGGCAACTTATTTTCGATAAAAGGGGTCTCAGCTGTTGTGGATAAAGATTTTACTCCCGTATCCATAAGTGAAAACGGGAAAGTGGAAGAAGCGATGGTATTCCTCGGATATGGGTTTAAAATCAAATCGGATTCTCTCAACTGGGATGATTATTCAGGCCGAGGGGTAAAAGGAAAAGTTGCACTGATCCTTCTTGGAGCACCTGAGCCAGCCAAAGGCGCTGCTGACCCGTTCGAGGATTACGGTTCGCTGAGGTCGAAACTGCTGAATGCGCGTGACGCGGGTGCTGCAGCAGTAATATTGGTTGCAGGACCAGCCTATGATGACAAGGATGAGTTGGATTTTGGAACCGTAAAGGAGAGTTCCGCCGGTTTGCCCGTAATCAGGGTTAAACGCGCCTATATGAATCAGGCACTTGCCGCTTTGAACCTTAAAATAGATGAACTGGAGACCCAGCTCAACCTAACACATAAACCCCTTACAAAAGATCTTGGCCTCAAAGCATCCATTCAGACTGATGTGATCACACAGTCGGCGACAACCCGGAACGTGGTGGGCTGGATACAAGCCCGCGATACAGGGGCCATGCAGGAATGGGTGGTGGTTGGTGCTCATTTCGACCATCTGGGCATGGGAGGCATGGGAAGCAACTCAAGAGTCCAGGATACGGTCGGGGTTCATCCGGGGGCAGATGATAATGCATCCGGAGTGGCCTCAATCATTGAAATGGCCGGCTATCTTTCCTCTACAAAGAACAAACTGCACCGGTCGGTGCTTTTTGTTGCATTTACAGGCGAAGAGATGGGCCTCCTGGGATCGAAATACTTCGTTGCTCATTCACCGGTCGGACTGAAAAAAATATCTGCCATGTTTAATTTGGATATGGTTGGCAGGCCTAATGAAGAAAAACGGCTGACCATTAACGGAACCGGCACGGCAGTTGAGATGGACAGCTTGCTTGGATTGGTTAAGCCGGGTAAACTGACCTGGTCGAAATCGCCCGAAGGCTTTGGCCCGTCAGATCACGCTTCGTTTTATACAGTTGGAATTCCGGTTCTCTATTTCAGTACCGGAGCACATCTGGATTATCATACCCCGGCCGATACCCCTGATAAACTGGATTATACCAACATGTTGGAAATTGATCAGGAGGTTTCTCAATTGATTCTTGCTGTGGCTGATGCCCCCAAGGCACTGACCTATAAGGAAGCAGGCCCAAAGGCTTCTGATTCAGGCCGGAGGAAACTGAAGGTTACCCTGGGAATCATGCCGGATGTTTCAGGTACTGAAACCAACGGCCTGCGTGTTGAATTTGCAACACCGGGAAAACCAGCCCAGTTGGCAGGGATTACCAAAGGTGACCGGATTGTTGCGATCAACGGATTGCCGGTTACGAATATTTATGATTATATGACCCGGCTCCAGTCTTTGAAAGCGGGTCAGACCGTTTCAGTCGAGGTGATACGTGGCGAAAAGAAAATAGTAGTATTAGTTCAACTTTAATTTCAATTGATATGAGAAAAACATTGTTGTGGGTGCTTGCGGTGGTGATTACGATCAGTGCCGCCATATATCAAAGGACTACCGGTCCGACCTATCCCAGAGAAGAGAAAATAGTGTTGGGGGATACCAAATATAATCTCGAGCTTATCCGCACCAGTGGTGAAAGGGATGCGAGGGTCAAGCTACCGATTACCGATACCACGGTTCACGCTTCTATTTATTATAAGAAATTGGGCGTGGCCGAGAACTGGACGAAGGTCGATTTTAAAATGACCGACATCCGCTACCATTCCGCCTTTATGAAAAAAGTGCTACGGAAGAAGGATGAAACGGTTCTGGCAGCCTATCTGCCGCAGCAGCCACCTGCCGGCAAGCTGGAGTATTATTTAGAGCTTACAAAGAACAATCAGACCGTCGAGGTTGCCAAAAACCTCCCGGTAGTCATCCGGTTTAAAGGAGATGTTCCGGCCGGAGTACTGATCCCGCATATCATCCTCATGTTTCTGACCATGATGTTCTCTACCCTTGCCGGTTTATTTGCCATTTTCAAAATCGAAAGGTTCCGCAGATATACCATCTGGACCTTTATTATTCTTTTTATTGGCGGATTTATTTTCGGACCCTGGGTGCAGTGGTACGCTTTTGGTGACTGGTGGACCGGCATTCCTTTCGGATGGGACCTTACGGATAACAAAACCCTCTTTGCCTTTATTTTCTGGGCTGCCGCCCTGTTTGGAATAAAGGGGAAGGGACGCCCATGGCTGATCATCCTTGCTGCGGTTATGACCCTTGTCATTTTCAGCATCCCCCACAGCCTTTTTGGATCAACTCTCGATTATACGACAGGATCAGTTACCCAGGGATAACCTGTTACTGTAAAAATGTCAGATTTTTTTGGTGGCATGGCCTTTGAAATGACCAGGCAGGCTAAAACTTTATAATGATATGGAAACTTCAAAACAGCAAGGCACGATCAATGTTACGTCGGAAAATATCTTTCCGATCATCAAGAAATTCCTGTACTCCGACCATGAAATATTCCTGCGTGAATTGATATCCAATGCAGTAGATGCAACACAAAAACTGAAAACACTGGCTTCGGTTGGTGAATTTACCGGTGATCTGGGTGATCTTACCATCCGTGTATCTCTCGACAAAAAGAAAAAGACCCTGACGGTTTCTGACCGGGGAGTGGGTATGACTGCCAAGGAAATCGATAAATTCATCAACCAGATTGCTTTTTCAGGTGCAGAGGAGTTTATGAAGAAGTATAAAAAGGATGCCAACGCAATCATCGGGCATTTTGGTTTGGGTTTTTATTCATCCTTCATGGTGTCGGACAAAGTTGAAATTATTTCAAAATCATACAAGCGCGGAAAAGCCGTCAATTGGTCGTGCAAAGGAAATCCGGAGTATACTCTCGAAGAATTTGACCGTGAGGAACGTGGTACGGATGTCATCCTTCACCTTGACAAGGAATCGTCAGAATTTCTTGAAGAAGACCGTATCCAGGCCCTCCTGAATAAATACAGCCGCTTTTTGCCGGTCCCGATCGCTTTTGGCCAAGAAAAGGAATGGAAGGATAACAAATATGTGGAAACCGGCAAGGATAAAATTGTCAACAACACAGAACCGGCCTGGACTAAAAAACCTGCCGACCTCACCGAGGAAGATTATTCCAAATTCTACAAGGAATTATATCCGATGTCGGAGGATCCTCTTTTCCATATCCACCTGAATGTTGATTATCCGTTCAATCTCACCGGGATATTGTATTTTCCGAAAATCCGGAACAATTACGAAGTTCAGAAAAATAAGATACAGCTCTATTCCAATCAGGTTTTTGTGACGGATTCCGTAGAAGGCATCGTACCTGATTTTCTCACCCTGTTGCACGGGGTATTGGATAGTCCGGATATCCCATTGAACGTCAGCCGGTCGTTCCTCCAGTCGGATCAGAATGTCAAGAAAATATCGGCCCATATCACCAAGAAGGTGGCAGACCGGTTAAAGGACATCTTTACCAATGAAAGACCAAAGTTCGAACAGAAGTGGGACGACCTGAAGCTGTTTATCAATTACGGGATGCTTACCGAAGAGAAATTCTGGGATAAAGCGAAAGAATTCGCCTTGCTGAAGAACACCGAAGGCAAGTTTTTCACCTATGATGAATACAAGGAAATCATTAAAGGTAACCAGACTGACAAGAACGGTACCCTGGTTTACCTTTATACGAATGAGGTGGATGAGCAATTCAGTTTTATCCGTGCCGCCAAAGAAAAAGGGTATGACGTTCTGGTTATGGACGGCCAGTTTGATACTCATTTCCTGAACCATCTGGAAGAGAAGCTGGAGAAAACCCATTTTGTAAGGGTGGATTCCGATGTCGTTGATAAATTGATTGACAAATCTGATCGTAAGGAATCAAAACTTGATAAAACGCTGGAATCCTGGTTAAATCCTGTTTTTAAAAGCCAGGTGCCGGCCGAAGGATATTTTGTAACTTTCGAAGCGCTTGATGAGACTGCCCATCCTGTGATCATTACCCAGTCGGAATGGAGCCGCAGGATGAAAGAAATGTCTAAACTGTCAGGGGGCATGAATTTTTATAAAGATCTGCCGGATAGCTTCAATCTGGTTATCAATGGCAACCACCCGGTGGTTCTTAAGATCGGCGAGGAACTAAAGCTAGCCCATGGAGCTGAAGCCGCCGGATTTGATGAAACGATCACCAAGGTGAAAGCGGACCAGGAAAGTCTGGAGAAATTGTTGAAAGGGAAAAAGGAGGAGGAGATTCTTCAGGAAGAAAAAGATAAAAGGACTGAATTGAATAAGCAAATCGAAGAGGCTGAAAAACAGCGCAACGATATTCTGGCTGCCTATGGCACAGAAAATCCATTGGTTAAACAGCTGATCGATCTGGCCTTACTTGCCACAAACAGGCTGACCGGTGAGGCTCTTGATGCGTTTGTTCAAAGAAGCATCGGATTGCTCGGAAATCATAATTAAGCAATGACATGATAAAACGGATTGCATTCTCAGTGGTGGCTGTGCTCCTGATCAGCGGATCGGTTGCTCAGGCACAGTTTTCCTACGGTGCAAAATTGGGTATGGGTTTTCCTGGATTTATAGATGAACAGATTGCCAGTCAGCGTATTACCCTTAATTTGGGATTGACTGGCAGTTTCAAGATCATCGACGGTCTCCAGCTGATGACGGAACTGGGTTATCAGCGTAAAGGAAATAAATACACCAACCAGGTATGGGATTCAAAGGGAGTGGTGATCGACGACTCAACCTATCTGGTCAAAACCAATCTCGATTACGTCAATATTCCGTTGTATCTGAAATTTAACCTCGGACGGACCAGCAAATTCTATGTACAGCTCGGGGGCTATTACGGATATCTGGTGCACGCCAATTTTACCGGTTTAAGACTGGGGGAAATGGTGAAAAAGGAACCGATCCGCGATGGCCTTCGACCGCATGATTTCGGTATTATTGCTGGGGGTGGGATCGAAACTCCCATCCGTCCGGGATTCGGAGTGATCCTTGATATCAAGTATCAGTACGGACTGCAAAATATCCTCAGGGATCCATTGGTGATCGGCGATTCCAAGCCGCTCAAGAATAAGGGATTGTCGCTGAGCATGGGGTTTTATGTAGATATTGATTAAAAGGCAGAAGGCAGAAGACAGAGGGCTCAAGGCTCAAGGCTCAAGGCTCAAGTATGGCTCCCAAAGGCTTTTGTTGTAAGGAAAGAGGTCCCCGCTGCTGAGATCCTACTAGAGTGACGGGGTCCCCGCCTTCGCGGGGATGACACTTCTTCGTCGAAAGCTAAGTGAGTATAAGAATTAAGGAAGAATTTCACTGGAAACCTCTCATCTTACCACTCTTACCCTCTCTTAACCTCTCTTACCCTCTCTTACCTATCTTAACTGTCTTACCCTTCTTAACGTTCCAGCAGCTGCCTCACCTCGTTCCTCAGGAATTCAAGCGCCACCTGGGTTGGCGAGGTTTCGGCTTCCATCTGTATTTCAATGATTTTCTTGCTTAACTGAAGGGCGGATCCGTCAGGGTTGACCTGCAAAGCGGCTTTGTTTACCATGTTGAGCGTACCTTCCTTTGCATTTCTGATCACTTGCCAGGCATCGCCGGAAATATAGATCTGCTGTGAAAGATTATGTTCGAACTCAGCCCGGATGCTTGCCAGCAGATGCTGGTGGAATTCACGGGCGGTAAATTCATCGCTCTGCTCCCGCACTACCAGTGAATCGACTGTAATCCGCTCAAGAAAAAGGGCAAGTCTTTCATAGGCCTGCAATCTCATCGGCAGAGTTTTTTTCCGGTCCTGAAGGAGAAGGTCGCGGTCCCTCTCCCTGACAAAAGACTTGAAATAGTACCGCATCATGATTATTGCCGTCAGGAAAACAACCAGGGCGGGCAGGGTATACTTCAGAATTTCGAGCAGGTCTTGCATGATAATAAGATTATGGTAATATCAATTTACTCCCAATTACAGGCACAAAGGTAAAAATAGTAACTTTAGCCCTTTCTTTTTTTAAAGGGACTTACAAAATGAAAATTGATCAGGTTTCGAAACGGTTGCAGGCGCTGGCAGTATCAGAAACCCTCGCTATGGCTCAAAAAAGCAGGGAACTCAGGAGTCAGGGATTTGATATCATTGACCTGAGTTTGGGCGAGCCGGATTTCAATACCCCGGAACACATAAAAGAGGCTGGTATAGAGGCCATAAGGCAGAATTTTACGCATTATCCGCCAGTTCCCGGATACCCCGACCTCCGCCAGGCTATTGTAACCAAAATGAAACGCGACAGCGGTCTGGATTTCACGCCCGACCAGGTTGTAGTATCCAATGGAGCCAAGCAATCCATCGGAAACGTTTTACTGAGCACGGTGGATCCCGGTGATGAGGTCATTATTCCGGCTCCCTACTGGGTCTCCTATCCGGAGATTATTAAAATGGCTGAAGGCAAGGCTGTTATTATACATGCAGGCATTGAGCAGAATTTTAAAATTACTGCAGCACAGCTTGAAAAGGCGATCACTCCCAAAACCAGGGCCTTTTTATTCAGCTCCCCATCGAATCCAACCGGTGAAATTTATTCACGGAAAGAGCTCTCCGGTCTGGCAGCCGTTTTTGAAAAACATCCGCAGATTCTGATCATTTCGGATGAAATTTATGAGTATATCAATTATGATGGCAAACATGAATCCATCTCACAGTTTGACTCTGTTCGTGATCGGGTTGCCATAATCAACGGAGTATCAAAGGGCTATGCGATGACAGGCTGGCGGATCGGTTATATGGCCGGACCGCTCTGGCTGGCCAAAGCATGCCAGAAACTACAGGGTCAATATACCTCTGGAGCAAGTACTATCGCGCAGAAAGCATCGATTGCCGGATTGCTGGGCGATCAGTCCGTGATCGGAACCATGGTCAGTGAATTTAAAATGCGTCGCGACCTGGTGGTCAGGCGGCTGTCGGCCATTCCGGGTATCAGGACCAACAACCCTCCCGGAGCCTTCTATGTTTTGCCGGAAGTCACGTCCTTTTATGGAAAAACAGATGGGAAACTGGTTGTACGCGACGAATGCGACCTGGTCATGTATCTGTTAAATGAAGCACATGTGGCACTCGTTTCCGGTACAGCATTTGGTGCTCCCGGATGTATCCGGATTTCATATTCCACTTCACAGGAGATCATAAATAAGGCGATTGACCGGATTGCTGAAGCATTGTCGAGGCTAAAATAGAATTATGCCACGGAAGAAGCTACTGATCAGGGGCGGCCTCATTGGGGGGGCGTTGATAATCTTGTTATTGATTACCGGCGGTGCCATCCTTTATAGCTGGATTTACAGCCCCAGCCTGACGAAATCTGACAAGGATTCTGTTTATTTTTTTGTCAGGACAGGATCAGCCTATCCTCAGGTTTACATGGATTTCAAGAAGTCGGGCTGGTTGAAATACGACCGTGGGTTCGACTGGGTAGCCAAGCGAAAGGAGTATCCGGCCAATATTAAACCCGGACGTTACCTGTTACTGAAAGGGATGTCCAATTCCAGGATTATCGATATACTGCGATCGGGACGGCAGGCAGAGGTGAATCTTGTTTTTAACACAACCCGGTTTCTCGATAAGTTGGCTGGGGTAATTTCCCGGCAAATTGAGGCTGATTCCGCCTCTCTGGTACAGGCTTTTCGTGATACAGCGGTTATGTCCTCCTTCGGATTCACACCGGATCAATGGAAAGCCATGTTTATCCCCAATACTTACCGTTTTCTCTGGAATACCGATGCACATCATTTTCTCGAACGCATAAACCAGGAATTCAAGGCTTTCTGGAATCCGGAACGAGAGAGCAGGTTGGAGGAAATCGGATTGGATAAATTCCAGCTGATGTCGCTGGCGGCTATTGTACAGGAAGAAACTTACAAAACGGAGGATATGCCTGTCGTGGCAGGGGTATACATGAACCGTATAAGGAAAGGGATTAAACTCCAGGCAGATCCTACAGTAATTTATGCCATTGGTGATTATACTATCCGTCGGGTAATGCACAGTCACCTTATCTATGATTCCCCCTATAATACCTATAAATATGCAGGATTGCCGCCAGGTCCGATCAGGATACCATCAGTACAGGCCATTGATGCCTGCTTGAATTATCAGAAGCATGATTACCTGTATTTCTGTGCCAAAGAGGATTTCAGCGGGTATTCAGTGTTTGCCCGGACTTATGGCGATCATCTGGCCAATGCAAGGAAGTACCAGAAAGCCCTTAATCAGCGCTAAACGAACCGGACTTCCGGTTCCAACCTGATTCCGAAGGTCTTTTTCACCGAATCGATTATTTTATCGGAAAGGCCCATAATCTCCCTGGATTCGGCACCTCCATAATTTACCAGGACCAAAGCCTGCTTTGGCCACACCCCAACAGGTCCTTCACGGTATCCTTTCCATCCGCACCGTTCGATCAGCCAACCGGCCGGAATCTTTACCGTTCCAGGGCCATGGAAGTAGGTGGGCATTTCAGGAAACTGTTCATTGAGAAGCCTGGCCTGGCAAGCACTGATTATCGGATTTTTAAAGAAACTGCCTGCATTGCCAAATTCGGCCGGATCGGGTAATTTCGACCGGCGAATTCGTATTACAGCCTCCCTGACCATTTGAATATCAGGTTTTGGCCCGGAATTGAATTCCTCTTCCAGGGGCTTATACGAGAGATTCACACGGGGTTGTTTATCTAAAAGGAAAAGCACTTCCCATACCAGCCAGGACCGGTTGTCCGGATCTTTGAATATGCTGTCGCGGTACCCAAAACGGCAGTCGTTACGGTTTAATCTGAATCGTTGTGAGGTTTCGAGATCAATAACTTCAACGGATTCAATGAAAACGGAAACTTCGGTGCCGTAAGCGCCGATATTCTGAATGGGGGCGGCTCCTACCGATCCCGGAATCAGCGAAAGGTTTTCGAGACCTCCGAAGCCCCTGTTAACGCTCCAATTCACAAATTCGTCCCAATCCATGCCAGCCCCGCATTTTATCAAAACTGAATCGGGGGATTCTTCAAGAATCCCGATGTCCTTATTAATGGGATGAATAACTGTTCCGGCCCTGCGATCGCTAAAAAGGACATTACTTCCTGTTCCCAGAATCAGGATATTTTCCTTGTCCGGGTGAATCGTTTTCAGAGCATCCATTAGTTCCTCCGGTTCATCCGCCTCAATAAATAGTTTGGCGGTGGATTCCAATCCGAAGGAGTTGGAGTGTTTCAGGGAATAGTTCCGGTTGATCTTTATCATGCAGCAAAGATAAGTTGGTTATAATAAATCCACTATTTTTCGTTTTATTGTTACTTTGAATCCCGGAAATCAACTCATTTATGACTCAGCGCGTCATCATCGCGGTTACTAATGACCTGTCAGGCGACCAGCGCGTGCACAAAGTGGCCATGAGCCTGATCGGGTTTGGTTACGAGCCGGTTCTGGTTGGCCGCCGCATGCCGCATTCAGCTGAAATTTCCAGGCCCTATCCCTGCAGGAGGTTCAGACTGGTTTTCAACAAAGGCCCCCTGTTTTATATCAGTTTCAATATCCGGTTATTCTTCTTCCTGCTGCTTGCTAAATCAGCTGTTTTTCTGGCAAATGACCTGGACTCTTTACCTGCAGTTTTTTTTGCCGGAAAAATCCGAGGAAAGAAAATCGTCTATGATTCGCATGAATATTTTACCGAGGTTCCGGAATTGGTGGGCAGGACCACTGTCAGGAAAATATGGGAAGTGATAGAAAAATTCATTTTCCCCAAATTGACCTCCGTGTATACCGTCAACTCTTCCATTGCTGGAATTTATCATGAAAAATACGGGGTTTCAGTCGGGGTGGTCAGGAATGTGCCAGTTGCCAACAGCCGGGAGTTCATACCCGGGACCCTCCCTGAAGGATTCACCGACAGGCCGGTCATCATTTATCAGGGAGCGGTAAATGTGGGCAGGGGACTGGAAGAGATGATAACTGCGTTGACTCTCATGCCTGATTTTCATCTGTTGATCGTCGGCGACGGGGATATCCTGAATGCATTGGAAGTCAAGGTCGCTAATCTAAATCTGGGCAGCCGGGTTCATTTTACCGGAAAGGTCCCGTTCGGCCAACTTGCCTGGTATACCCAGCAGGCTGCTCTGGGAATGAGCCTTGAGCAGGATATCGGACTTAACTATCATTTTGCCTTGCCGAACAAGCTGTTTGATTATATGCATGCGGGAATTCCGGTCATAGCATCCAATCTGCCGGAAATAAGAAAGGTTGTAGAAGAAGCCGGATTTGGTATTATCATTGATCAGTTTGATCCTGAATATCTTAGCCAGACGGTAAAATCCATGCTGTACAATCCTGAATTACTGATGATGTGGCGTGAACGGGCTTTGGCTGCAGCGCCGGACTATACCTGGGAATCCGAAGAAAAGGAACTACAGCACTTTTTCCCGATAATCAACTGATTAACTTGCGGTCCCGCTCTGATATTCCCACGGCGATCGAAAGAGTCGCCTCTACAAAAATTCATCGCCCAACATGAGAGACAAATCGCGATCCGTCCCTACAATCTTAACCGTTCTTAACCGTTCTTAACCCTCTTAACCCTCCTCACGTCCTCATCACCTTCTCGAAATCAAAATAGTTCAGCGAGGGTTCGACCGGATCGAGCCGGCCGCTTTCGCACCTTACCGTGCGGAAGGGGAATTTTCGGATCATATTGTAATCGTGCGTGGCCATCAGAATGGCCCGCCCACTATTGCTGATACTGATCAGCAGACGCATCAGCTCCTCACTGGTATCCGGATCAAGATTGCCGGTCGGTTCATCTGCCAGGATGATCTCCGGATCGTTCAGCAATGCGCGTGCGATCACTACGCGCTGCTGTTCACCGCCGGATAGCTGATGCGGGAGCTTATCATCCTTATAGTGAAGGTCCACATGCGCCAGGACCTCCGATATCCTTCTTTTGATAGCCTGTTTGTCCTTCCATCCCGTAGCACCCAGAACAAACGCCAGGTTCTGGTAAACGCTCCGGTCATCGAGAAGCTGGAAATCCTGAAAAACCATCCCAATTTTTCTTCGAAGTTTGGGGATATCACGGTGCCGGATGTTCTTCAGATCAAATCCTGCGATATATCCATTCCCGTCGCGTAAAGGCAGCTCGGCATACAGGGTTTTCAGCAGGCTGGTCTTTCCGGTTCCGACTTTACCGATGAGGTATATGAATTCTCCGGTGCTGACCTTGAGCGAAACATTATCAAGGACAAGGTTTAATTGCTGGTAGACCGAAGCATGATTGAGGTCGATGACAGATTCCATGATTGTAGATACTTTATTAACCGTATGTTGTTAATTTATAAAACACAAAGGTGGCTTATGAACTGCTCAACCCCCTTTATCTTTGCTAAAGTAAAAATAAATGCGGGGAATTGTAGTTATTCTCTACAGATGAAACACTATAAGCTATGAATCGCTACCGATCTGTTATTTTTTCTTTTTTCCTCTTACTCCTTTTTAATAGCTCGCTAGATGCTCAGCAATCAGCTATTTACCGGGATCAGGATGCCGATCTTAAGGAGGGTTTGGAAATGTTTCATAAGGCCCAGTATGGTGCAGCGCAAAGCAGGTTCAACGTATACCTTAAGCGTACCGAGGGTCAGGAAGCCACCTCCCGTGCGGATGCCGCATTTTATCATGCGGTTTGCGCCCTGCGACTGGATCAATTTAACGGAGAATCGCTGATCAACGATTTTCTTGAAAAATACCCCGAAAGTTCCAAAGCCAACCTGGCCCGTTTTGAGATGGGGAAAGTGCTGTTTGTAAGTAAAAAATTCAAGAAGGCCTCCGGATGGCTGCAGCAGGTAAAAATCCAGAAACTCGGAACGGAATATCATACCGAATATCAGTTTTATTCGGGTTATTGCTTCTTTATCGATAAAGCCTATGATAGAGCCCAGCCATTGTTTGAGCAGGTCATGAATGCGGATGGGGACTTTAAGGAGGCAGCTTCGTACTATTATTATTTTACTGTATTTCAGGAAAAGAAATACGACAAGGCACTTAAAGGTTTCCTGGGACTTCAAAACAGCAAAGAATTCGGGACCTCCTCACGCTTTTACATTGCCCAGATCTATTATGGACAGGAAAAATATGAGGAAGTCATCGAGCTCGCATCGCAACTGATCAGGAATTCAAAGCCCGATCAACAAAACGAAATGGCCCGGATTCTTGGTGACTCTTATTTCAGGCTTGACCGGTTTGCTGAAGCCATTCCGTTTCTGGAGCAATACCGGAAGGGGACTAAAACCATGTCACGCGATGAACATTATGCCCTCGGCTATGCCTATTATAAAAATAATCAGAAAGCGGAAGCTGTAAAAGAACTGGAGCTGATCAGCGATTCCAATGACCTTTTGACACAGTCGTCCAATCACCTGCTCGGGGGAATTCTCGTGGATCTGAATGATAAACTAAAGGCCAGGTCGGCCTTTCGTAAGGCTGCATCATTAACGCTCGATAAGACCATTCAGGAAGAAGCCTTACTCAATTATGCCAAGCTGAACTTTGATTTATCGATCTCCGGTGAAACCCTGCGTGCTTTTGAGGAGTTCCTGAATACCTTCCCCGATTCCAAATATCAGGATGAGGTGTATGATTATCTGGTTAAGGTATTTATGAATACCCGTAATTATCAGGAGGCATTGGTCGCGCTGGATAAAATCAAAAATAAGAATGCTGAAGTTAAGAAGGCCTATCAGCGAATATCCTATTACCGTGCCCTTGAGCTTTTTAACAACCTGAAATATCGCGAGGCCATTGACCTGTTCGACCGGTCGCTGGAATACGGAACCTCCGACAATCATATTCGTGCACTTTGTTTTTACTGGCAGGGAGAAGCCTATTATAATATTAAAGCCTATCCAAAAGCACTGGAAAGCTACGACCGGTTTATCAATAGCCCGGGAACCACCCGGATGCCAGAATATCCACTGGCCTTGTACGGAATGGGTTATGCCTATTTCAATCAGGAAAACTATGCTGAATCCGCCAACTGGTTCCGGCGTTTTGCCGGTAACGTTACTAGACAGGACAAGCTGGTTGCCGATGCTTATAACCGGATCGGGGACTGCTATTTTATGAGCCGAATCTATTGGCAGGCCATTGAGTATTATGATAAAGCAGCCGGCCTGCGTGCCGAAGATACGGGATACTCGATATTCCAGAAGGGATTTACCCTTGGACTGGTTCAGAAACCCGGACAAAAAATCGATGTGTTGAACCGGCTGATAAAGGATTATCCAAAATCTCCTTACACCGACGATGCTTTATATGAAATAGGGCGTTCCTACACCGACCTGAATCAGTCTTTAGATGCCATCCAGACCTTTAAAGACCTGATTACCAAGTATCCGAACAGTTCCTATGTCAGGAAATCCTATGTGCAACTTGGATTGATCTATTTCAACTCCGACCGGAATGAGGAGGCCATGACCATGTACAAGAAAGTGGTATCCACCTGGCCGGATACCCAAGAGTCAGTCGATGCATTGAATGGTTTGAAAAACATCTATATTGATAATAATCAGGTTGATGAGTACCTGACTTACGTTCAATCCACCGGAAAAACAACAGATATTTCCCTGTCGCAGCAGGATAGCCTGATCTACCAGGCTGCCGAAAATCTATACATGCAAGGAACCTGTGACAAGGCCATGAGGAATATGGAGCAATACATTTCGAGGTTCCCGCAGGGACATTTTGTGCTGAATGCCTATTTCTACATGGGCGATTGCAATTACCGGGCAAATGAGCTCGACAAGGCACTGAGCGCCTATTCCTTTATCCTGGCCAGGGGCAAAAATGAGTTTACCGAAGTGGCCCTAGCCCGTTCGGGAGAGATTAATTACCAGCAATCCAACTTCGCCAGGGCACTGGTTTTATATCAGCAATTACTCCAGCAGGCTGAAGTTCCGGCAAACATCCTTGATGCCAGGGTCGGAATCATGCGGTGTGCATTTATGCAGAAAGATTATGAGACTGCCATCCAGGCAGCAAAAAACGTACTGGGAGCCGACAAGGTACCCGAGGAAATCGTACGTGAAGCCTCCTACAAAATCGGCAAGTCATACCTGGAGACCGGTGATCAGGAAAATGCACTGGAAATTTTAAAATCAGTAGCGCGGGATGTTAAGAATATTGAGGGCGCCGAATCGAAGTACCTCGTCGCTGATATCCTTTTCAGGAAGGGACAAGTGGACCAGGCCGAAAAAGAGATTCTGGAATTTCTTGACCAGAATACGACACATCAGTACTGGCTGGCCAAAGCTTATATTCTTTGGTCGGAGATTTACCTGAAACGGGGAGACCTTTTCCAGGCTAAAGCCACTCTTCAGATCCTGAAGGAGAATTATACAAAGCAAGATGATGGCATTATGTCGGCAGTGGATGAAAAACTCAAATGGATCGCCACCCAAAACCAAGAAAAATAGCAATTATGAGACGAATGAATGCTGGATCGAACGAATATCTCAGATTGAGTCTGATCCTTCTTTTTCTGGGTACCCAATTACCAGGTGTCCATGCACAGGAGGGAATGAATAAGGAGGTTAATGTGGTCAGGCCATATAGTCCGACCATCGGGGATGCCTTTAAAACCCGCTTTATACCGAAATTGGATGATTCCATTCAGGTACCCACGCATTTTGATTACTTCATTCAACCGGCACGCATTAATCCAATCATGCGTTTGAAGGATCTGGATGCCAATGATTATAAACCATTGCCGCCTGATGAACTGAAGCCTTCACAAATCACGGTTGGGTTTGGCAACTATTGGACCCCGATGGGTAAACTATCCCTGAATACGCTACGAAATCAAAAAATGAGCCTTGGGGTGGATGCCAGCCATATTTCGTCGCAAGGATATGCGCGGATGGCTGATGACAGGAAAATCTATGCGGGATACGGCGATAGCAGGGCCCGGGTTTACGGACAGCGGTTTTTCAAGAAGTCAACCCTGGCTTCGGATATTCACTTTTCCGAGGATCACCACTACTTCTACGGTTACAGTACCGATTCCATCGGCGATGTTCCCGTAACTCCAATGAATAGGAGGGTCACACAAAAAGATTCCGTCCCTTTTCAGCGGTTTGTCAACCTGGGAACTAAATTATCGCTGCGTTCCAATCAGAAAGGCGGCAACGGATGGCAATACCGTGTGGATGGCGGATATGATTTGTCCATGGACCGTGTGGATGGCGGTTATGATAAACTGTTGCGCGACAGCCTGCAGATGGAACATGAAGGAAAACTGGATCTGGCTATCTCAAAGGAACTGGAAAAGTTTTCGTTAGGTGGGGAAATCGGCGGAGGTTATGTTTACCGGTCAAAGCGATTGGATACCCTGACTGATCCCGAGAGTTATGCTATTGCCCGCTTTGATCCATGGATAGGCTTCGACTGGAAATTTATCAAGCTGATGGGTGGTCCTAAGGTGGCGATGGGCCGCAACGGTGGTAAATTCCATTTCTATCCCCGGTTAAATGTGGAGATCAATATTACCAATCTGATGGTTCCCTATTTTGGCTTGAACGGTTATTATGAAAACAGTACTTTTCGTTCGATATCAAGAGAGAACCCGTATATCGCAGAGAACATAGATGTTAAGCCCACCAACCATCGTTTTATCGCATACGGTGGTTTAAGGGGGCGTGTGGCTCCGTCCATTGCCTTTAACCTGAACATTTCGTGGGAAGATGCTGACAGTCTGGTATTTTTCATTCCGGATGTAAAATCTCAACTTCGAAACCGGTTTCTTGCCATTTATGACCAGGGAAGCATCCTGAAGACCGGTGGGGAAATTTCACTGCGGCGGAGTGAAAACCTCTCTTTTATCCTGAAAGGCAATTATTACCAATATGACCTGGATACCCTGTCGGCCCCCTGGCATAAGCCCGGCTGGGACTTGAATTTCACGACACGTTATGCATGGAAGAAAAAGCTGGTGGTCAAGGCTGATCTGTTTGTGTATGGAAAATACAGTGTTCCGGAACCGGATCCCACTTTGGGCAAAGTGAAGGAAATGAATGGTCTGGTTGATGTGAACCTGGCTGCAGAATATCGCATAACCCCCTGGATGTCGGCGTTTGCACAGGTCAATAACCTGATTTCCGACAAGTATTTTATCTGGCAGAATTACCCGATGCAGCGAATCAATTTTCTTGCCGGATTGTCCTGGATTTTTTAGCTGAAATCCCACCTTTTTGCTATCTTTGTCTGATTTTTTCAGGGGAATAGTTTTTGTATATAAATATCACAATATGAGCGATTTACCGATCAAGTCCAATGGTAACGATTATTCAGCGGATAGTATTCAGGTTTTAGAAGGTTTAGAGGCAGTCCGGAAGCGTCCTGCCATGTATATCGGCGACATTTCGGAGCGCGGATTGCACCATTTGGTTTACGAAGTCATAGATAACTCGATTGATGAGGCACTGGCCGGATATTGCAAGAACATCGACCTGATTGTTCATCCGGATAACAGTATTACGGTCATTGATGACGGAAGGGGTATCCCGGTTGACCTCCATGAAAAGGAAAATAAATCGGCACTGGAGGTGGTCATGACGGTATTGCATGCCGGCGGAAAATTCAATAAGGAAAGTTACAAGGTTTCCGGCGGTCTTCACGGGGTAGGGGTGTCATGCGTGAATGCCCTTTCCATGCTGTTGACAGCCGAAATTCACCGCGACGGGAAAATTTATCAGCAGGTCTATAAGAAAGGGATTCCACAAGGACCGGTGGAGGTGGTTGGCACCTCGGATAAAAACGGAACGACCATTCATTTCCAGCCCGATCCGGAGATTTTTACGACCCTTGAATATAAGATTGAGATACTGGATGAGCGTCTGCGTGAATTGGCCTTTTTAAATAAGAAGATCCGTCTCACCATGACAGACGAGCGTGTGATTCAGGACGATGGCAGCTTCCTTCATGAAGAATTTTATTCAACCGAAGGATTGAAGGAATTTGTTGCCTATGTGGATGAAGGGCGCGAAAAACTGATTGATGAGGTCATCTGCATTGAAACGGAAAAGGGTGATATCCCTGTTGAGATTGCCATGCAATACAACACCACTTTTAATGAGCATGTGCATTCTTATGTCAATAATATCAATACCATTGAAGGAGGTACCCACCTTTTGGGGTTCAGGAGAGGTTTAACCCGCACCCTTAAGCGTTATGCTGATGATTCGGGTATGCTGACAAAATTGAAGTTTGATATCAACGGAGATGATTTCAGGGAAGGTTTGACAGCCATACTATCGGTGAAGGTTCAGGAACCGCAGTTTGAAGGGCAAACCAAAACCAAGTTGGGAAACAGTGAAGTGGCACTCTCGGTGGATCAGGCAATCAGCGAAATGTTGAAAAACTACCTGGAGGAACATCCCAAGGAGGCCCGTTTGATTGTCAACAAAGTAATCCTTGCTGCCACCGCCCGTCATGCCGCACGCAAAGCACGCGAGCTTGTTCAGCGCAAGAATGTTTTGAGCGGATCGGGATTGCCGGGTAAGCTGGCCGACTGTTCAAACAATGATCCGGTAACCTGCGAATTATATCTTGTTGAAGGTGATTCTGCAGGGGGAACGGCCAAACAGGGCCGCGACCGCCAGTTTCAGGCGATCCTTCCGCTCAGGGGTAAGATTCTTAATGTTGAGAAGGCCATGCAGCACCGGATATATGAGAACGAAGAGATCAAAAACATCTTTACTGCATTGGGCATCAGCATTGGTACTGACGAGGACAGCAAGGAAGTTAACCTCGAGGGGCTCCGTTATCACAAGATCATCATCATGACGGATGCCGACGTCGATGGCAGTCATATCACGACCTTGATCCTCACTTTCTTCTTCCGTTATCTCCACTCCCTGATTGAACAGGGTCATGTATATATTGCCACTCCGCCGTTGTTTTTAGTCAAGAAAGGCAAGACCGAGCGTTACTGCTGGACCGATGCCGAGCGGGAAGCTTTAACACTCGAACTTGGAGGCGGCAAAGAAGGCGGAGTTCATATACAACGTTACAAAGGTTTGGGAGAAATGAATGCAGAACAACTCTGGACAACTACCATGAATCCTGAATTCAGGACCTTGCGGCAGGTAACCATTGATAATGCTGCTTCCGCTGACCGGACCTTCTCCATGTTGATGGGTGATGAGGTGGCTCCAAGAAGGGAGTTCATTGAGAAGAACGCCAAGTACGCCAAGATCGACGCTTAGAGTTGACAACTTTTCCCTAAGTTGTCAACTCTAAGACGTCGGAGCGATCTCCACCGTCCCCTCAAAAACCCTCACTGCAGGCCCTTCCAGCCAGACATCCGTAAACCGCTGCTCCCCTGCGTGATTGAACGATACTTTCAGTTTTCCTCCGAGAGCGACCGTATTATATTCCGACAGCCCGTAATTGAAAATCCATTCGGTTGCTATCGCTGCTGCAACATTGCCGGTTCCGCAAGCCAGGGTTTCCCCTTCTACACCGCGTTCATAGGTGCGGACAAATAAAGTCTGACCTTCAATTTTTACGAAGTTGACATTCGTGCCGGCTGGTGAAAATTGATCAAGATTTCGCAATGCCCTTCCTGCCGCATCAACATCTATCGAATCAAGATCACTGACAACAACAACCAGGTGCGGGACGCCGGTATTGAGAAACGCAGACTTACCGGTCAACCATGGATATGCCTGGGCAATTTCGATTGATTTAATATCAAGAACATCAGCCATTTGTAGCCTTATGAGTCCTTCGCACACCACTTGAGCCTCATGCAGTCCATCCGTGGCAAGAAAAATGGTTTTGTGGGTAAAAATGCCCAGCTCATAAGCCATGGCGGTGATGCAGCGACCGCCATTCCCGCACATTTCAGCCGGAAGGCCATCAGAATTATAGTAAACCATTTCGAAATCAAAATCTACAGACGGACCGATAAGCATGAGCCCATCAGCCCCTATGCCAAAATGGCGGTCGCATAATTTCTTGATATTCTGAGGGTTAAGATCCTTAACCTGCTGATTGCGATTGTCAATAATGATAAAATCATTACCGGCTCCCTGCCATTTTTGGAAATGGGTGTGATTCATAGTGTTAACATCTGTTAAGGATAACCGACAATAGATTTAAGTTTTGTTAAACTTCTGCCTTCCATGCAACTCTTATACATATCGGAGCGTTTTAAGTTCTGAAAGGCATGCTTTTTGAAAACAGGGTAAAGTGAATAAAATTTAGTCGACAATACAAAAAATGTTCAAATTATGAACTCAAAAAGAATCTTCGGAACACTGCTGGTAGCCATGCTTGGCAGTTTGATCGGAATAGCTGTTTATTCCACGTTTAATCACACCAAAACCGTTGTGGTTCAGAAAGGAGTCACTACTCCCGTTCAGTACATGGGCTTGCCGGCATCCACCTTCGCTGCCCCTGATTTCAGGCTGGCAGCCGAAAAATCGGTGCATGCCGTGGTTCACGTGAAAACCAAAAGCAATGTAAAACAGTACGGTTATGATAATATTCAGGATTGGTTTTTTGGCAGTCCACGCGCTTTTAACCATGAGTTGACCGGTTTCGGTTCGGGAGTGATCATTGATGCCGAAGGTCATATTGTGACCAACAACCATGTGATCGATGGCTCCAACAGCATTGAAGTCACCCTGAATGACGGACGTGTATTAAAAGCCTCCATTGTCGGACGCGATCCCCAGACCGACGTTGCTGTCATTAAAGTGAAAGCCGATGACCTTCAGTATCTTAGTTTTGGAAATTCGAATGAATTGCAGGTTGGAGACTGGGTACTGGCCGTTGGCAATCCATTTAACCTGACCTCTACGGTAACTGCCGGTATTGTCAGTGCTAAAGGACGGAATATTGGTATCATCGGAAGCGAACAGCAAAATCCTTATGAAAGGCAAACTCAGCAGACCCAGGCGCGGACAGGGATTGAATCCTTCATTCAGACCGATGCTGCCGTAAATCCGGGCAACAGCGGCGGTGCTCTGGTCAACCTGCAGGGTGAGCTGGTGGGAATCAATACCGCCATCGCCTCACAAACCGGGTCCTATTCAGGGTATTCTTTTGCCATTCCGGCCACGATTGTTCGCAAAACTGTCAGCGATATCATTGAGTTCGGTGAAGTTCAACGTGTAGTTATTGGTATCACGGGCGGAACAGTAGATCCTAAAACGGTAGAAGATGAGAATTTGAAAGTAAACAGAGGTGTGTACGTATCTGATCTGACCCAGGATGGAGGGGCACTGAAGGCCGGAATTAAGGCGGGTGATGTGATTGTCGGTCTGGATGGCACAAAAGTGACTTCGATGGGCGACCTTCAGGAGCAGATTGCCCAGCACCGGCCGGGTGATAAGATTATGGTTACCGTTAACCGTAAAGGCGACGAGAAAGAATTCCCGGTGATCCTAAAAACTCCTACAGGAGATACCAAGACCGTTGGGTCCTCTGAATTCTGGGCTTACCTCGGGGCCGACCTGGAGAAAGTCAGTGACAAGGATCTGGAAAAACTGAATATCGACGGTGGGGTAAGGGTGGCTAAAATTCACGATGGCAAGTTCAAACAAGCCGGTATTCCTGAAGGATTTGTCATCACTTATATCAACCGGGCCCCGGTAGGTGATGTACAGGACGTAAGAGCTTACATTGAACGGATACAAAAGGGCGGGGTTTTCATTGAAGGGGTTGGACCCGACGGAAAAAACGATTACTATTTCCGGAAATAAACCGGATAAAATAGCAACATAAGCTGCCGGATCGTTTCCGGCAGCTTGTGTTTTTATCGGGATGAAAGAAGGTTTGAAACCTTTTTGGATATTAGACGTTAAACGTCTAACTTTGCGCACAATTTTTTCCTGAAAATTATTATATGAGGCAACTAAAAATCACCAAGTCTATTACCAATCGTGAGAGTGCATCTTTGGATAAGTATCTGCAGGAAATTGGTAAGGAAGAGCTAATTACGGTTGAAGAAGAAGTTGAATTGGCCCAGCGGATTAAGAAAGGCGACCAGAAAGCATTAGAAAAACTAACCAAAGCCAACCTCCGTTTTGTGGTTTCAGTGGCCAAACAATATCAGAATCAGGGATTAAGTTTGCCGGATCTTATCAACGAAGGAAATTTAGGCCTGATCAAGGCCGCTGAGAAATTCGACGAAACCCGTGGATTTAAATTCATTTCTTATGCAGTATGGTGGATTCGCCAGTCCATACTTCAAGCGCTTGCTGAGCAATCAAGAATCGTCCGCTTGCCTTTGAATCAGGTCGGATCACTGAATAAAATCAATAAGGCCTATTCACGCTTTGAGCAGGAAAACGAGCGTAAGCCATCTGCTGAAGAACTTTCCATTGTTTTGGACCTGCCGGCTGAAAAAATTTCTGACACACTCCGGGTTTCAGGCCGTCATATTTCAGTGGATGCCCCTTTTGTTGAAGGCGAAGCCAATTCATTACTCGATGTTCTCATTAACGATGATTCACCGAACGCTGATCATGCTCTTATTAATGAGTCACTTAGCCGGGAAATCGACCGCGCCCTTCAAACCCTCACCGAACGGGAGCAGGATATTATAAAACTCTTCTTTGGAATTGGTTGCTCTGAAATGACCCTGGAAGAAATCGGGGAAAAATTCGGATTAACCCGCGAGCGGGTTCGCCAGATCAAGGAAAAAGCGATCCGCAGGTTAAGGCATACCTCACGGAGCAAACTCCTCAAGACCTATTTAGGATAGTAGCACTCCTCTTTACGATCCCTTTATTTTACGTTCAATCGCGTACATTTCGTCGCGCAACCGCGCTGCTTCTATAAAGTCGAGATCAGCAGCTGCTTTTTTCATCATGGCCTTGGTCTGAACGAGCAGGGCCTCCAGCCCGGATTTGTCCATGTACCTGATAACCGGATCGGCAGCAATATCTGTTTTCTCCCTTTCAAAATAAGCCTTCTTACCCGGTTTGCCTTTTAATTCGGCAATGCCTTCACGCTGGGCTTTAATAATCTGCTGCGGGGTGATATCATTCAATTCATTGTATTTCAGTTGTTTTTCACGACGGCGGTTGGTCTCGTCGATGGCCCTTCTCATGCTATTGGTAATTTTATCAGCATACATGATCACCAGACCATTCAGGTTACGCGCTGCCCGGCCCGCAGTCTGGGTTAGGCTGACCTCGGACCGCAGAAATCCTTCCTTGTCGGCATCCAGGATTGCGACAAGCGATACCTCAGGAAGGTCAAGGCCTTCACGCAGGAGGTTGACACCGATTAATACATCAAACTGGCCATTACGCAAACCTGCAATGATCTCGACGCGTTCAAGGGTCTCCACGTCGCTATGGATGTATCGGCAGTTAATATTTATTTTACTCAGATATTTCGTCAGTTCCTCTGCCATCCTCTTCGTCAGGGTGGTCACCAGGACCCTTTCCTTAAGTTTAATGCGTAAACGGATCTCTCCCAGCAAATTATCGATCTGATTGCCGGATGGCCTGACCTCAATGATCGGATCCGGCAAACCGGTTGGACGGATAACCTGTTCAACGACAATTCCTTCTGATTTTTCCAGTTCATAAGGAGCCGGGGTTGCCGACATAAAAACAGTCTGGGTGGTCAGACCTTCCCATTCGTCGAACTTCAGCGGACGGTTGTCCATGGCAGCGGGCAAGCGGAAACCGTATTCGACCAGGTTTTGTTTGCGTGAGCGGTCGCCGCCGTACATCGCGCGTATCTGGGGAATCGTTACGTGGCTTTCATCCACCACCATGAGAAAATCTTTCGGAAAATAATCAAGCAGGCAGAATGGACGTGTTCCCGGCTCTCGTCCGTCAAAATATCTTGAATAATTTTCTATTCCCGAACAGTGTCCCAGTTCCCTGATCATTTCCAGATCAAACGTGGTTCTTTCTTCCAGTCGCTTGGCTTCGAGATGCTTGCCAATCTCATGGAAATAAGCCGTTTGAAGGACCATATCATCCTGAATCTGATGAATGGCCGTTTTAATTCGCTCCTTGGTGGTCACGAAAATGGTGGCCGGATAGATCGTCAGCGAATCCGGTTTATCTTTTGAATACCCGGTTACCGGATCAATGATTTCCAGGCTCTCAATTTCATCACCCCAGAAAACCACCCGATAGGCAACATCGCCGTATGCGATATGAATATCCACGGTATCTCCTCGAACCCGAAAATTTCCGTGACTGAATTCGATCTCATTCCGGCTGTATAAGCTATCGACCAGTTGATGAAGAAATTTGTTTCTCGAAAGTGTCTGGCCTTTTTGAATCGTGATGGTATTCTTGTGAAAATCATCCGGATTCCCGATTCCATATATGCAACTTACTGAGGCTACTATGATTACATCCCTTCTTCCGGACAATAAGGAAGAGGTTGCACTCAGGCGCAGTTTTTCGATCTCATCATTGATGGCCAGATCTTTTTCGATATAGGTGTCGCTGATCGGTAGATAAGCTTCCGGCTGATAATAGTCGTAATAGGAGATGAAAAACTCAACGGCATTATCAGGGAAAAAGGCCTTAAACTCACTGTAGAGTTGTGCGGCAAGGGTTTTATTGTGACTCAGAACCAGGGTCGGACGTTTAACCTCCTGGATGACATTGGCGATGGTAAAGGTTTTTCCCGAACCGGTCACACCAAGCAGGGTCTGGTAGGGAACGTCGCTCTTGATCCCCTCCACCAGCTGGCGGATGGCTTCGGGCTGATCACCTGTCGGGACGAAGTCGGAGATGAGGGAGAATTCCATAAGGAGGTTATTGGTTAAAGGTTAGAGGTTATTGTGGAGACTGGATTGGATGTTGATTTTATGGGTTTTGGATTTTATTTGTTATTTGTCATTTGACATTTGTTATTTGGACCTGCATGATGTTGGATGGTGGTCGCTCGTGTTTGAGCTCGTTGGCCATGAAATCCATATGCGGTTTTACGTGCTCAAAGAAGGACTTGTAGCCTTCACATAGCCAGTTGAGGCCGGATTCGCCACTTTCTGTAGTGGCAATGCGGCCTTTGGGGCATCCTCCGTGGCAGGCGAAACGCACCTCGCATATCAGGCATTGACGGGGAAGGGTGTCACGCTTGTCCTTGCCGAACTGGATCTGCCTGCCGGATGCCATCATTTCTCCCATCGGTGTTTCGGTGATGTTTCCCAACAAGAACTCCGGGTAAACGAAATGATCGCATGAGTAAAGATCACCGTTATGCTCCAATACGGCAGCTTCTCCGCAGGTTTCTGAAAAAACGCATAACCCCGGGGCGGCGCCCACCCAATTTGCAAGGGTGGCATCAAACAATTGTACAAATACTTTTCCGACATCGGTTTTTACCCACTCATCAAATATCGAAATCATAAATTTTCCAAACTGCCGTGAACGGATCGACCAATCCGTCAGCTTCGCGGAATCAACATATCCCGGGGCAACAAGTGTCAGACCATCGGGTGGAGTACTGTCCGACCTGCGCTCAACAATCGGAATAAACTGGATAAAACCGCTTCCGATCTTTTTCAGGAACCGGTAAACCTCCAGTGGTTTCATCACATTGGCATCATTGATCACCGTGAGTGTGTTGAACTCAACCTGAAATCTTTTTAGTAAGCGAATCCCTCTCATCACCTCCTGATGGGTTGGCTGGCCGGATTTGGACTTACGGTACCTGTCATGAATTTCGGCAGGGCCATCAATCGAGATACCCACCAGGAAATTATGTTTCTTAAAGAACCGGCACCAATCTTCGGTCAGACGGGTTCCGTTCGTTTGAAAGGAATTGTCAATTTTCTTGCTGCCTTTATATTTTTGCTGAAGTTCGACCGCTTTATTAAAAAAATCCAGACCTAATAGGGTCGGTTCACCCCCCTGCCAGGTAAAGGTGATAACAGGAATTTCCTGTGCTTCAATGAATTGCTTGATGTAGCTTTCCAGAACCTCATCCGTCATTTTAAAACTGCCGTGGTCAGGATACAGTTTCTCCTTCTCGAGATAATAGCAGTACGTGCATTTAAGATTGCAGACCGGTCCGATAGGTTTTGCCATGACCATAAAGGCTTTCGGACGTGTTACCCGGATGGCATCACCTAGCGTCAGTGTTTTATTTTTGTCGAAACGCGGCATGTTGCGAAGGTAGTTAACTCGACCTTAATGGCAAAAACGGGGGAGGGTAGACGGAAGGGTGTACCCTCTTAATCAATAATTTAACTTTGATATGGATATTAATTAAAAAAGCCTAATCTTTGTTTATCATTTAAACTAACCTTTTTCCTATTACTATGAACATTTTTGTTGCAAAGTTAAGCTCTGACACCAAAGGTGAAGATCTTCAAGGGCTTTTCGAAACCTATGGCCGTGTGGATTCGGCTAAAGTGATTATTGATCGCGATACCAACCAGTCAAAAGGATTTGGTTTTGTCGAGATGCCTGAAGACAGTGAAGCTCAGACCGCAATTGATGAACTGAACGAAACTGATTTCAAAGGTAGCCGGATCGTGGTGAAGAAGGCTCGTCCCCGCACTGACGGCCCCTCCGAAGGACCGAGGAGACCAAATCCCCGATTCAATCGATAAGGCATTACAAAAGGCGGGTAACCGCCTTTTTTTATTCAAAATAATCCTGCTATGAAATAGCCTGCCTTAGCTACCACCCAGGCAAGAACAGTCATGTAGGCGATCATAAAAGCCGACCATTTCCATTTTCCTGATTCACGGCGTATAGCTGCAAGTACCGCAATGCATGGAATATAGATCAGTACAAAAAGCATGAAGGCGAGTCCGGCCCTGAGGGTGAAAACGTCCTGACCTTTGAGCCGGCCTTCCGTATGCTTCGATTTCATCATTCGGCCCTGAATGGATGCCTTTTCATCGCCATCCTGATACAGGACTCCCATAGTGCTGACAACCACTTCCTTGGCAGCAATACCCGACAATACGGCAACCGACATCTTCCAGTCGAAACCCAATGGTTCCATAACAGGCTGAATGGCATGGCCAATATAACCGATCGCCGAATTTTCGAGCTGCCGGGTTTTATTTTCCGATGTTCTGGGGAAATATCCTAATGCCCAGATAATCATGGAGGCTATCAGAATAACCCCTCCCATCTTTTTTAAATAAAGTCGGCTCCGGAACCACATGTGCTTGAAGATGGCATTTGCGTGAGGCACGCGATAAGGCGGTAATTCCAGTACAAAAGGAGCATCCTGATGGCGAAATAAAGTATTTCTTAGGATCAACGCCATCAATATCGAGAGAATAATACCGATCAGGTACAGTCCGAAAATCACGTTGGCAGCCTGTCCGGGGAAAATAATCCCGGCAACCAATATATACACCGGTAACCGGGCACTGCACGACATCAACGGGATAATCAGCATGGTGAGCAACCGGTCGCCGCGGTTTTCAATCGTCCGGGTAGCCATGATTGCCGGGACGTTGCATCCGAAACCCATAATCAGGGGTATAAATGATTTGCCATGCAATCCGATCAGGTGCATTAATTTGTCCATGATAAAAGCCACCCTGGCCATGTAGCCTGTATCTTCCATGAATGAAATGAAAAAGAAAAGTATGAGAATGTTGGGAAGGAAAATGATTACGCCTCCAACCCCACCAAGAATCCCATCGATCAGAAAGTCCCTCACCATGCCGGTAGGGAGAACCAGATGAAGCCAGGCTGAAAGCGACTGGACAATGGTTTCAATACCCTGCACAGGATATTTCCCAAGGTTAAAGGTTGACTGAAACATCACCCAGAGGAACAACAAAAAGATCGGGAAGCCCAGCCATTTATGAGTCAGGATACTATCGATTTTCGAAGTGGTATTTTTCTGCTCGTCCGCGATAACTTTTTTTTTCAGCGTTTCACGCAAGGCACCTGAAATAAATCCATACCGTGAATCTGCAAGCAGACTTTCAACGTCCTGCTTGTAGAAGGCCTCAATCCGGTGGATTTCCTTTTCTGCCATAAGTAAAAGACCGTCGGTGGCTTGAATACCATTAATCGATTTCAGTATCTCGGGATTTCGTTCCAAAAGTTTAATAGCCAGGAAACGGCTAGAGAAACGGTCAGAGAAATCGGACGTATTCCATATTTGATCCTGAAGCTTCTTAATACTGATTTCAATCTCAGGATCATAAGTTATATGAATATGCCGGGTTACCTTATCGCGCCCTTCCATCACTTCGATTGCTTTTCTGAACAGGTCCGCTATTCCGGTTCCTTTAATACCAACCGTCGGTACAACCGGGATACCAAGCAGTTTGCCCAGTTTTTCATGATTGATCCGATCACCCTTTTGCTCCAGCTCATCATACATGTTGAGCGCGATGACGACCGGTAAGTCCATGTCAATCAATTGGGTGGTCAGGTAGAGGTTACGTTCGATATTCGTCGCATCGATCACGTTGATCACAATATCGGGATGTTCAACCAAAAGCTGATCCCTGACAAAAAGCTCATCAGGACTAAAGGTGCTGAGTGAGTAGGTGCCGGGAAGATCGGTTATCCGGAAAGTTTGATTATCGATGGTGATGTCAGCGATTTTGGCATCTACCGTTACTCCGGCATAATTGCCGGTATGTTCACGGGAATGGCTGGCAAGGTTGAAAATCGATGTTTTACCGCTATTCGGGTTGCCGACAAGGGCGACTTCGATGGTGAGATCGGCTTCGGAGTAGAAGGAAGGGGTCCCCGCCTTCGCGGGGATGACAACGTCACTTGTTTCATTGGTTAACATTGGTGCCGCATTTGCGGGGATGACAAAGACGGGAGCAGTGGGAAGGGGAGGGGTTGAAAGACCTGCTTCGATGTTGATGGGAGAGATTTCGATCAGCTCGGCTTCGGAGCGCCTGAGCGAAACGTTGTACCCCATGATCAGATATTCCACAGGATCCTGGAGCGGTGCTGATTTAATGACCTTTACTTCCTTGCCGTGAATGAAGCCCATGTCCATGATCCGCCTGCGGAATACACCACGGCCTTTCACTTTTGCAATGATTCCTTTTTCGCCCGTATGTAATTCCGCTAATGTCATGAGCGGTGCAAAGGTAGCCATTTTTACTATTTAGAATGATTCTAAGGTATGATAAAATGTGAAGCATTATCTTCGTGACTCAAAAAGGGATTCATGAGATTGAGCATTCGTACAGCGTTAAGAGGTCCCCGCTTTCGCGGGGATGACACGGTTATTGTGCTGGCGGTAGTGTTGGCCTTGGTGCTTGCGGGAAGTTGCAGGGTGAAGGAGAAGAGGGGGGATGCTGGTTCGCAGAATACTACGATGAATGATACCACTTCCTTGTCGGTGAGATATGCCAAAGGTTTCCGGTTTGAGAAAAATGCGGACGGATTGCTATTGGTTATGTCGGACCCAAATAAGGTTGGAAATGAGATCGCTCGTTATCGTCTGCTGCCGTCCAAAAACGGAATAAAAACTCTAGAGGTTTGTACGGACATTGTAGTTCCGATCAGGGGCCTGGCCGCCTCCTCAACCACCCACGCAGGTTTTCTTTCAGCCATTGGTGCCAGTGATAAGCTGATGGGATGCAATAATCCGGAACGATTGTACGATACCCTCCTGCTCCAACGGTATCGGAAGGGGGAGTTGGTCAGGACAGGCCGCGATCTTGGCTATAACCTTGAATATCTGATAGCGAGCCGGCCTGATCTGGTTCTGCAATCCGGTATTGACGGGCAGTTTAAACCTGATACAAGGTTAACCGGCGCAGGGATTCCGGTGATGTTTGTGCTGGAATGGATGGAATCGACGCCTCTTGGACGGGCCGAATGGATTAAAGTATTCGGCATGATCACAGGCAGATACAAGGCTGCTGATTCGCTATTCCGCTTAGTCGAAAAGAATTATTTGAATTATGCCGGAAAGGGCCATGAGACCCCTGAGAAAATCAAAGTGCTGACAGGAAATGTATTTAAAGGGACCTGGTACATGCCGGGTGGCAAAAATTATATGGCCCGCTTTTTCGAGGATGCGGGAATGGATTATATTTACAGGGATACCGACCAATCAGCCAGTTTGGCCCTGAGCTTTGAATCAGTTATCCTTCGTTTGACCGATGCAAAGGTTTGGATCAGCGTTAATGTGGATTCACTTTCGCAGCTGATGGCAGCGGAACCCCGGTATTCTGTATTCAAGGCATTGCAGGACCGAAGGGTATACAGTGTATTCAACCGCGTGAACGATCAGGGGGGTAATGATTTCTGGGAAGGAGCCGTGGTGCGCCCCGACAGGGTTCTGGCCGATTTATTATCCATTGCTCATCCGGAATTGGGTCCGGGACATAATTGGAATTATTTTAAACCGCTGGTATACAATTAGCAGGATGGCGCCAAGAAAAGCAGGATGGATATTGCCGGTACTAGGGGGGATTTTAGTTCTCGCCTTTATCGGAGATTTGCTTTTCGGCAGTGTTCGCCTTTCTTTCCGGGAATTTACAGATGTAATCCTGGGTAAGTCCGACAACCCCAATGTCGAATATATTATTTTGAGCCTTCGACTGCCCAAAGCCATAACAGCTATTCTGGCCGGTTCGGGGCTGGCCTTGTGTGGATTACTTATGCAAACCCTTTTCAGGAATCCGCTGGCCGGTCCCTTCGTTCTCGGTATCAGTTCAGGTGCAAGTCTCGGTGTAGCCCTTCTGGTCATGGCTTCATCCTGGTTCGGTGGAAACGCGCTGGTGCAGGCGCTGCCCTATGGCCACTGGGGGATGGTCATCGCAGCCATGGCAGGCGCCCTGGCCGTTATGTTGTTTGTACTTCTGGTATCTTCCAGGGTGGCCGACTCGGTTTCCATTCTGATCATCGGGATGATGTTCGGGAGTGCGACAGGCGCTATTGTCAGTCTTCTTCAATATTTTAGTGATCCGGATTCAGTGAAGAGCTTTCTGGTATGGACTTTCGGGGATCTTGGTGCGGTTGCAGCTCCTCATCTGAAATTGCTTACACCACTGGTCGGTGCCGGAATTTTCGCCGGATTGATCCTTCGGAAGCCCCTCAACGCCTTGCTTCTGGGGGAAAACCATGCCCGGGTAGTTGGAGTCAATGTTAAGCGGTCGAGGATCATTATTATTTTGGTTACCAGTTTACTGACCGGAGTAATAACCGCATTTACCGGACCGATAGCTTTTGTCGGACTAGCCGTTCCCCATCTGGCCCGTGCCTTACTCCGGACTTCTGACCATGGACGGCTGACTCCCGCCACCCTCGTGTGTGGGGCCATTATCATGCTCATTTGCGATATACTCGCGCAACTGCCGGCCGCAAACCAGGTGCTTCCCATTAATACGGTGACCGCAATTTTCGGGGCTCCGGTGGTTATATGGGTTATTCTTCGAAACCGCCGCAGGCGCACCCCGCTGGAAATATGACACAGTCCCGGCCAAATAGCATCGTTCTGGAATCGCACCATCTGGCGATTGGTTACCCCTTTGGGAGCAACCTTCCACTGATACTGGCCAACGATCTCGAACTTAACATTGAAAGAGGACAAGTCATTGGTTTGCTGGGTCCTAACGGTTCTGGAAAATCTACACTGTTAAGAACATTGGCAGGGCTGCAACCATCGATATCCGGATTTGTTACAGTATTGGGACAAACGATCCGAAGCAATCAGGTCCGGCAAACCGCCCGAATGCTTAGCGTAGTGCTGACCGACCGGATCGACGTGAGAAACCTTACTGTTTATGAACTGGTATCCATGGGACGATATCCTTACACTGATTGGCTTGGCCGCACCGGCAGCGATGATGAGCAGAGAATCCGGACCGCCCTTGAACAGGTGAGGTTAAAGGGTTATGCCAGCCGTATGTTCAATGAGCTGAGCGATGGCGAGCAGCAACGGACTCTCCTGGCCAAAGCATTGGCGCAGGATACTCCCTTGATTATTTTGGATGAGCCCACCGCCCATCTTGATTTACCCAACCGTATATCAATCATGAGGTTGCTAAGATATCTGGCTGATGAAACTGGTAAAAGTATCCTTTTCTCGACCCATGACCTTGATCTGGCCATTCATACCTCCGATCTCCTGTGGCTGTTGCCAAAGGGTGGGGCCATGCTGAAGGGAAGTCCCGCTGAACTGATGGCGGGAGAGGCCTTTGAAGAAACTTTCCGGACCGGAACCGATGCCGGCGACCTGGATATTGTTTCCGAATATTTTCGCGGTCTTAAAAAATATAATATTGCACGGTAGAGACGGATAATTATCCGTCTCTACACGACCTTCCGCGTAATGAACGATATTTAATACAATGCCAAATGAAAGATTCTTGGGAAAAGAAGGGATTCGTCGATGAGCCTATCGACAGCCATATCAACGTGGCCGATGGAATCAAAAACTTGCTTAAAGAAAAGAACGCGGTCATCCTGGCTCACTATTATCAGGATGCCGGGATTCAGGATATTGCTGATTTTGTTGGAGACAGCTTGGATTTGTCACGGAAAGCAGCTGAAACGGATGCGGATATCATCTTATTTGCGGGGGTTCATTTCATGGCAGAAACGGCTAAAATACTCTCCCCCGGAAAAAAAGTCCTGATCCCCGATAAAATGGCCGGATGCTCTCTGGCAGATTCCTGTCCGCCCGAAACATTTGGACCATTCCGCAAAGAACATCCCGACCATTTTGTGGTGACTTATGTAAATACCAGCGCAGCCATCAAGGCTATGTCCGATGTGTGCTGTACCTCTACGAATGCCCTTAAGATTATCCAGCATATACCTGAAAATCAAAAAATCATTTTCGCTCCCGACCGCAATCTCGGCAATTACCTGAACAGCCTGACCGGACGGGATATGCTGGTTTGGGATGGCGCCTGTCTTGTGCATGAGGAGTTTTCGCTGGAAAAGATCCTGTTGCTGAAGAATGAATATCCTGATGCCAAGATCATTTGCCATCCTGAATGCCAGAAACCCATCCGCATAGTTTCCGATTTTATCGGTTCAACATCGGCGTTGCTGGATTTCTCGAAAACGGATACCGGCGACACCTATATAGTCGCCACTGAATCAGGGATCCTGCACCAGATGAAAAAGGCCAATCCCGACAAGCTTTTTATTCCGGCACCACCAAAGGATAGCACCTGCGCCTGCAACGACTGCAAATTTATGAAGCTCCATACCCTTAAAAAGATCTATAATACGCTCAAATATGAATGGCCGGAAGTGACGGTTCCCGAGGAAATACGGGTACTGGCGGAAGTTCCGATCAGGCGGATGCTGGAGTGGTCGTAATATTGATCTGCCCATTTCATATCAGGATTGGCTTTTGTTGCCTGCAGTATAGAAAAATTCCCCATTTTCATTCATGCCGATTGGGAATTCTGTTCTGTCCTTCCAATCTTGTGTCTGGAGTTCTGGAATTGGTTCTGAGTTGATTGTTGTATCAAAACCTTCCCTTGCTTTTTTAGTTTACCAGTCTGATGCAGAATTTTCTTTTCAATGCTATAAAGTTTACTCCCAAAGGTGGTAAAATTTCAATCGCAGCGAAATCATTGCCCAACAATTCCGTTGAAATATCAGTACGGGATACTGGCATAGGGATAGAAAGGGATATGCTTGATAACCTCTTCAACCTCAATGCTGACACCAAGCGTAAAGGCACTGAAGGTGAGTCTAGCACTGGATTGGGGTTGATATTATGCAAAGATTATGTTGAACAGCATGGTGGCAAGATATGGGCAGAGAGCGAAGAAGGGGAAGGTTCAATATTTTATTTTACAATACCATGTTGAACCATTGGTTAACGTTTATCGATTTTGACATGAATGACCTGTGAGGAGGTTTGTGTGGCAGTGATGAAAAACGGAAATTAACTTTCCCCAGTCATGGAAATTAAGAATCCCCACTAATGGAAATTAACTTTCCCCACATCTATCGTTTCTATTAGTTGAAAAGTATACCACATACTCGGTGAAAAGTATGCCACTGATCATTCATGCCGTTGTTACGATCATCCGTGATCAATCGTCACCGATATAACACTACTAGCCAGCGGCAAAAAGTAGTTAAGAAAAGAAAGCAAAAATTTCCCTAGAAAAACTTTAATAACCAGAATTTTACTTGTTGTAGCCACTCAAATACCCGTTCGATTTTAATGAACTGGATATTGGGAAAAAAGATACCTTTACCTTTGTGAAAGTAAATACTTACATCCGAGTCGCGTATAGCCCTCCAATTTGGCTTGCTATACCTAGTTGAGATGAATGACGGGTAAACGCAATATGTATGTACAAACATTGTGGGTTATTGTAAAAAGACGCAGAGACATATGAAAAATTTAATTTTAATAATATTTTCATTAATCATTTTCTGTTCTTGTTCAAATCAAAATGGACAAAAGGGAAATGCAGAGACTAAAATAAAAATCGACCAGAATACACAGACAACAATTGGAAAGAAAAATATCACCAACGAAATAGCAGGTTCTGCATATAGAAAAAGAGCGACAGGATATTTTGTAATTTCAAAAAGTGACACGTCTGGTTTCATGCCGATATTTTATGAATCACAAGACAATGGTAAAATCGTTATTATTCTATATTTATCATACTCAAATAATACTGAAACTTATAACCAACGATTAAGTGAATTAAAATTGATTTTCCCGAAAGCATTTGAAGAATATAATCCAGATTCTTTAAATGGTCTGTCAATAGGAAGACTTATTTTGACTGGAGATTTAGCAATCGAAATAACTAATGAATACAAAAACAAATTTGGTGATAATGAAAATATATTAACGACAGATTATAAGGGAGTTTCAGACTTCCTTTTAGAATCAAAATTGACCAAAGACTTAAATAAATTATTCGAACCTTATTCAATTGTAGTTGAAAAGGTAAGTATCGAAAAAGCATTTTTTACATCAAAAGACGAATTGATAAAATTTAGTAGTTTAACCCAAGACACTTCAAAGATTCCAAATAAAGTTTTGGATTGCGGGATATGGATAAAATTCAAGAATAAATAAACAACAAACCCACAACAAAAGCTATACCCAATAAGGGGTTTAGTGTTTAATTGAAAGTAAATGCAAGTAATAAAAATTAGTAATAAATTGAAACGGAAGAGCTTCGAAATCCCTTACTGGGCATAGCCAAAACGTTACCGTTATTTGGAGCAGACGAACAAAAATAGAACAGAAAATGAAAAATCAAATAATCCTTTTTACTATATTTTTTATGATAACCGCAACAACATACGGACAGCGACTTAAAGGCACGGTTGTAGACATTGTTGATGGTAATGTTTATCATACAGTTAAGATAGGGACGCAAGTCTGGATGGTAGAGAATTTAAAGGTGACTCATTACAGTAATGGTGATGCTATACCCAATGTGTTAGATTCAATAAAATGGAGCAAACTCACGTCTGGAGCTTACTGTAATTACAAAAATGACACGAATATTGCAATAACATATGGCACCTTTCTCAAAAATCAATGTTTAACTAAAAACGTGGTTTCTGAGCGATAAGATTCCGGTTGTAATCTACCATCATTCTCTAACTTGTAACTGATCTGCCAATGACCAAGCCCAAACCTTATCTTTCCCAAAAAAAGCTATCGGTGAGGCTTTATAAGAAATTGGTAAATTTTCTTCATCCCAGGATTTCCCCAAATCTTCACTTCTGAAAAAACGAATTTTTTGAGCAAATTTATCTTGCTCCTGAGCAAACACAGATATGCTCGATTCAAAAATGCTCGCCTTAATAACAGACAATCCTTTTGTTGGGAATTTTATTGCCAGGTAATTTTCTTCTTCTTTCAAATATATCAGCATTCCTTCTTTTTCTTCTTCGGAAACTAAATACAAGTTATCTCTATTATCCAGGTATAAAGAAAACGGATTGATGTTATTCGGTATCTGATAGGTGGTTGTCTCTCGGGTAGTTAAATGATATCCAATATAATTATGCGCAAGCTGGGGCAAATAATAAACAATTCCATTTCTACTTAATTCGTATCCACCGGATATTTTTACAGGCAAGTTTTTTAATTCAACCCAGGTTTTGCCCCCGTCTTTTGTTTCATAGATTGCTTCCCTGCTTTTGTAATATGGCAATTCATCTGAAGTTGCTATTCCATTGTTTTTTGTCCAAAACTTGATTTCTCTTAAATTTAAATCAGTAGTACTTGATAATCTCCAATTATCACCGTTGTCTGTTGAAGTATATATATGGGAACGAAAGCTATCAGCATTTTCGCCATAATAACTTTGGGTAAGTGCAAATAAAGTAGAATCAACATATTGAAAGCACAAAACCTCCCCCTTGCCCAATGGGATTTGTTTTTCCCAAACATGTCCTCCGTCAGTAGTTTTGAGTAAAATAGCGTCTTTAATTCGATCTGTTTTTTTCCAGTCCCTGATTTTCTCATCAATTAAATCAGAATTATCACCACCGAAAAACCCCACTTGTTCATTAATAAAGAATAGTTTTTTGAGAACGTTATCATAGCCTATCCAGTCATTAGTATTGCCTGTCCCTTTTGTATTTATAACTTTCCAATTCATTTTTCCTGAGTTTGAATTACAGCTAATCAATAGTAGAACAACTGCAATTAAGGCATACTTAGTCATTTAGCTCCAGATAAAACGTTCATGTTTAATGTTATGAGCATCCATTTCAATCTAAATAATTGCCTTTTTGTTGCCTGCAGTATAGAAAAATTCCCCTTTTTCATTCATGCCGATCGGGAATTTTGTTCTGTCCTTCCAATCTTGTGTTTGGAGTTCGGGAATTGGTTCTGAGTTGATTTTTGTGTCAAAACCTTCTCTTGCTTTTTTAGTTAGGTCGTTTTCTATGTTTGATGTGACATTTGCGAAAAAATCAACAGCTGTAGCCGGAATTTCTAAAAGAAAAATCTGTGTCTTATTTCCGATTTTGTAAATATCCAGGACTTTAAAGAATGCGTTTGATGTTAAAAGAACATGTCCAAATTGTTTAGAATCTGGATTGAATGCAGATAAATCTTTCGCATTTGCAGAAGCAATTAAGTAACGACAGTTTGTTACAAGTCCGCCATCCATATAAGTCATATCAGTAAAACCATGTTCTGTCAAAATTTGTCCTATCTGATATTTTGAAATTAAATCCTCAGAAAGTGTTGTATCTCTGTAAAAAAGCGACAGACCAGAAAATGTCTGGTTGTATATTTCTTCTATTTCAGCATTATTCATGTTGTATGATTTTTTTTACGCTGACATTTATTCAATTATTGCCATATAAAACGTTCATGCTTAATGTTATGAGCAACCATAAATTCCCCAAATAGGGAGTAGGCTTTATTAACACTAAATTCTTTTTTTATTGCTTGTAACAGACCTGACTTATCCCCATCCTTTAAGTTAAAAACCGGATAGAATTTATGTACGTCCTCTGGTTCTACTGTATAGATATATTCATAATCAGAATCTCCCCAGGCTTCTTCAACTATTTTTCCGGTATCATACCCATCAAAGTATAACTGGTCTTTTTCGTTAAAATATATCTGTATAGATATTTTAATGTTGGGATTTTCCAGATAAAACAAAGTTACTTTCTCCATGGCTGGAGTATCGGTGTTCACTCTCTGGTTTTGCTTGGTTTTCAGTTCGACCAGCCTGAACAGGCGGTGGGCCTTCTCCCGTTCGGAGTGCGCTCCGGGCTGCGATTCGCGGCCCGACTGCCAGCTTTTTTCGGCCTCGGCCGGGTCGTTGGGGTCCATTTCGAGCATGACCTTGATGGGGCCCAGGAAGGCCTCAGCCTGGGCCAGCACCATCTGATCGTCGGGGTACTTGGCTACCTCGTATTCGATGACGCTCGTAAGGAGTTCGATCGCCTGGGGATCGTTCATGTAGATGCTGACCAATGAGAACATCTGGAGGGGCTCGGGGTGGAACCTGACAGCTCCGGTGGGGGTGGGCGCGAGTTCGTTCTCAACGAGATAGGTCAAAAGTGCGATCTTCTTCCCCAGGACTCCTATCTTAACGATCTCAGCTGCCAGGAACAGCTCGTGGACCTTGTTACCGAACTGGGGATCCTTCGGATCGAGCTGACTGAGCAGCCTCTGGTATTCCAAGTCGGTGATTGCCTCGTTTTCCTCGTTATAAACTTTGTTAGACTTTTTCATTTTCTGCAAAGCATAACAGTGCATTATTATTTGAGAAAATCGATCACCGGTTGAAAGGGGCTGTGAAAAATAAGCGAGCTATCCTTTTCCAGTGTATAAAGCAAAGCCATCATTTTATAATATCGTTCAGTCTCCCCAATTTCATTTTTTGCTTCCGGATGCACAATATGAGAATCTTCCCAAAACTCAGCGATATATTTATCACCACCGAGGTTTTGAACACGAAGTTCCCACTGCTCCGGGATCTTTAGCTCATCCATCTCGTTAAAACTGAGATAAACCTGAATAAATGTGCTGGTATCGAAAAGGGTCTGAACCGTATAATCTGTAAGTATTTGTCCATTTAACTCCAGTAATTGATTTTTTTTCTTTTCCGACAATGCTTCCGTTTGTGTTTCAACTAATTTACTTTCAGCAGACTCGGGATCCATATATTTTGCTGATTGTCTTAGATCAGTAAACACCCGGCCTTTAATGGACAGGAATATCGGATCATTTTTATCCAGGTAAACAGGTGCTGCATTTGTTGGTTGAAGTAATTGTGTTTGAAAGAACATCGCGGCAGAAAACCGCGCAGCATCAATTCCTTCAAGCAGCGGCTCAGGTTCAGGCTCTTCTTTTTGAACAAAAGCAAAAGGATATTCCTTCCGGACGATTTCGGCGTGAAATACCTTTAATGACTTTGGTTGATCAGCAGATAACCGGAAAAGCCCATCAGTGCTAGTAACCTCATCGATATCTAAAATGGCCTTCGAATCATCATAAGCCGTCCATGAATAAAGGTCTTTACTTTCACCGCTAAACAGAAACGAAATGTGGTCGTCCTCAATTTCTTTCAGGGTAATCTTTCCACCGGCAAAGGATTTCTCAATACCGATATCCCCTTTGGTCAATGCAAGCCCTGTTATATTTACAGGCAGTTGCATAACAACTTTCCCGGAAACAGATGATAAGAGGACCTCGTCACCCAAAGCGTCCATTGTACGGATAGTCTCTCCATCTGCCGGATCCCGCAAATGGACGTACCTGCTTCCAAACCAGTAGGGTATAGAGTCCATACCCCGATTATCCAAAGTTAGCTGAGTAAAATCATCCTCTTCATAGCTGCCATCCCCCTTGATTTCGGTGCCACTCTGGCGATCGAGATAATCAAGGCCATTGCTTCCTTTTACTGAGTCGAGGAAAATAAACACTTCTCCTTCACTGATGTTGGGAATCTTCGGAAAAATGGTTTGAATGTTCGTTTTATAAAATTGAGGATCGTCGGGAAATCCATATCCAATCTGAATACCACCCGCAATAGTTGTCATAACCTCAAATCCCTCGATGGTAACGACCCGTTGAGAAAGCAAAAGTTCATACTCCTCCAGGGTCAGCGAAATGAATTCATCGGCAGACTCAGCAATTCTTTTTTCAATAGCGGCGATACGTTCTGCCTGACCGGTAGGATTTGATTGAGAAAAACAATAGCTGCCTCCGAAAAACATCAGGACTGCAAGCAGGAATCCAATTTTATTAAGGTTCATTATGGTTAGTGTTTAATTATTTTTTCCAGGTCGATAAGTCCGATATATAATTTATAGGGAATATTATTCGCTGAAATTCCTGATTCTGCATTATATACCATGATGAACTTCCCGTCTTTATAATAGAGAATATCGTGGACGGAAAAAAAATGTCGACGACTGAACAGGATTTTGAACTCTTTATTTGAAAGGGTTTTAACGATCAGATAATAGGTTTCTTCATCGCCTCGGTACTGTCTGTCAACTGTTTCCAGGGAAGCTCCTGAATATTTCTGTTTGTCGACAGGGATATTATTCAAATACCGATACTGATACTCTTTTTCCTTTTCAATGGTATAAGGATGTAAAGTATCCAGAATAGCACCGTTGTCGGGGGATATTACTAAAAAGGTTGAATCCCAATTTCTGCCGAATATAAAGTTTGATTCTTTAGTGTTTGGTTCTTTTATATAGATTTCGCCAACCTGGCCTTCGACTTTTATATTCCAGACAAAGTCCTTTGCCCTGAACCGATAGTCTTTGTGGTTCAAAAAAGTCGTATTACACATGGTAAGGAATGGTAAGGTTAATATCAAAAGGATTATGCGGTTTTTCATTTCAAGGGGGTTAGGTGATAATGTCTTTGTACCCGCTGATCACCAGAAATAACACGAACAGCAGTGCAACCATCACGAATCCAAAAAACAGGGGAGGAATCCAAAACTCCGACCATTTGTTCACAACGCCTTCCTTTGGGTTGTCTTCCAGATAGATGACCTCTACCTGGTCGCCGGTTTTCAGACGAGAAAAAGGTTTGGTTGTAGATCCGTGAATGTTGTATGAGTTGCCGGTTTTATCTTTATAAGTAATTGTCGGAAACTCTGCACTGCTCGGAGGGCCTTCATTATTTTCCGTCTCAACCCATTCGGTTCCGGTGACATATCCGATTGTTCTGATGCCATTATGCAGTATGTTGACTGCGCTATGAGTTGTCATATAGGTCCCCAACACGCTAACGGGAATTACGATCGATAATATGAATAACATGGGGAAACGAACCTGATTCAGATGGAAATGAGCAATGAGGGAAGGCAGAAGATGTAACGGGTCATCCATTGAGGAGTCTCCTGAGATGAGGATAGCGGCAATCCATATCAGGATTATTACACTGGCAAACCCAAGGAGCAGGCCTGCCGGTACGAGTGGAAATTCCTTCAGTATGAGTAACTGGGCATTTTCAGGATTCGACTTGCTGTATGCTACTTTTATTACATCACCTATTTGCGAAGTGGGAGTAAGGGAATAGGACCGGCCACTGACCCTGACATGTTTCCCTTC
>JBAZTE010000014.1:0-154224 GCA_041662065.1 Bacteroidales bacterium
TTTTAATATTCCGGTACTTTCAAATGGTCAATATGTTGGTTTTATTTCCAGGGCACGATTGTTTTCTTCGTACCGGCAGTTACTCAAAAAATGGAGTGAGGATTGACGTAGGGGAGGAGTCGTGGCTCCTCCCTGATGGCGAAATACAACGGTTTTTATGATAAAAACAAGCTCCAACAATACCATTACCGGAAAACCAAATATCCGGCAATTGATCTTTGTGCTGGCAGTTTGTATCGGATTGATCAGTGGTTTAGCTGCTGTAATCCTCAAAAATGCCGTGCACTATACTAACCTGTTTTTAACCAGTGGTTTCCGGATGTCTGGAGCAAACTGGCTGTTCCTGCTTTATCCGGTGATCGGCTTACTTCTCACCGTTCTTTTTGTAAAGTATTTTGTCAAGGATTCCATCGCACACGGCATCAGCAATATCCTGTATGCTATCAGTAAAAAGAACAGTTTGCTGAAAAGGCACAATATGTATACCTCCATGATTGCCAGTACCTTAACGGTTGGTTTCGGAGGTTCCGTTGGATTGGAGGCACCGATCGTACTGACCGGTTCGGCGGTCGGATCCTGGCTTGGACAGCGGTTTCACCTGAATTATAAATCCATCACCCTGCTGGTTGCCTGCGGGGCCACCGGAGCAATCGCCGCTATTTTTAAGGCTCCGATTGCGGGAGTTCTGTTTTCTTTGGAAGTGTTGATGCTTGACCTGACCATGGCGTCGCTGTTGCCGCTGATGATTGCGGCAGTGACAGCAACGTCGATAGCCTGGCTACTGATGGGCGATTCCGTATTGTTTTCATATTCCCTGAAGGATATTTTCACGGTTTCGGAATTACCGGCTTTTCTGATCCTTGGAGTCTTTACCGGTGTTATTTCCATTTATTTCGGACAAGGATTGCGATTGGTGGAAGGCAGGATGGATGCCATCCGGTCGGTTTGGGCCAGATGGCTGATCGGGGGAAGCATACTTGCTCTCCTGATCGTTATGTTCCCTCCCCTGTATGGGGAAGGCTATTCATCACTGGTTGACCTGCTCAATGGTAATGCCGCCGGGATATTCGCTAAAAGCTGGTGGTACAGTGAGGTCAACCATCCCTGGATTTTCCTCGGAGTAATTTCCGGAACCATATTGTTGAAGGTGGTTGCTACCGGGGTAACCACCGGAGCCGGAGGAGTGGGAGGGGTTTTTGCGCCAAGCTTGTTCCTGGGTGGACTAAGCGGTTTCTTTTTAGCCAGGTTATTGAATATGCTTGGAATGGCCAATGTTTCGGAGGTCCATTTTACCCTGGTGGGAATGGCAGGCGTTATGTCAGGAGTGATGCGATCCCCATTGACCGCTATGTTCCTGATAGCGGAAATTACCGGAGGTTATCTGCTGATTATTCCGCTCATGCTTACGGTGGCCATTGCCTATATCACCGCACACCTGGTGGAACCCCATTCGGTTTATACCAGGCGCCTGGCCAGTCGCGGCGAACTGATTACCCACAACAAGGATAAGGCTGCGTTCACCAGAATGAATATCAGGGGACTCATCGAGAAGGATATTCATCCGGTATCCCCGGAACAAACGCTCGGGGAACTGGTTCAGGTAGTCGCACAGTCCACAAGGAATGTGTTCCCTGTGCTCGATCCGGATGGAAAATTCCTGGGACTGATCATCATGGAGCGATTACGGCCGGTCATGTTTCAAACGGAGAATTATAAAACAATGCTCTGCAAGGATTTGATGTATACCCCGGAATATCTTGTTGAGGTCAGTGACACGGTTGAGCAGATTGCCCAAAAAATCCAGGCTTCCGGAAAATACATACTCGTGGTGCTTGATCAGGGCAAATACATAGGATGTGTCAGCCGGGCACAGGTTTTCTCAAAATACCGCGAATTGATGAAAGAGATGTCGGAAGACTGATGTTTAATCTTTTACGCATCTGACAGAAATTGCATAAGCCTTCTTGTAATTGTAAATAAAGGTATTGGTATAATCATACCCGATGGTCATATTGTATGCTTCGCGGCTGTTATACTCGGTGGAGGAAAAGAACTGGGCATAATATCCTATCCCTGCATATAATCCTGAATCATATCTCCTTCCGGCGGGAAGAGCGGAAAATCCTACTTCATTGGTCGCGCCGACATTGACATCTTTCCAAATAAGACGTTCATAATCCTTCAGCTTACCACCCGCAATTTCGGGTCCGCCGATGGCATTGACCATCGTCTCGAATTCCTTCATGGTCGGTAAATGCCAGCCAGCCGGACAAGCCCTCATGGCTGCATCCCAGTTGTACAATTTTCCGTACAAGTTGCAGCGGGCAATGTTGTCCTCATAACAAAAACTACCTTCTCCGGCATCATAACGCATGTTTTCAGCCATCCACCAGGCTTGTCCCATTTGGATCGCCTGATAAGTCTGTCCATCGCGTGCATCAGTAATGGTTTGAAAATGAAGATCGTATGTAGAGAAGCTCCAGACCGGACCTTCCGTAATGTTTCCTTTGGAATCCCTGATTTTTACTTTCCAGTAATAGGTGGTGCCATAATCGAGTTTGCCCGGACTGAAAGTCCCGAACATCTGGTTAGCGATAAGCTGGGGTGGCGGAGTGGTTGTTCCGAAATAGCAGGTAAAAAACATCGGGTCACCATCGGGATCGCTGCTGCTCCATTTCATCCACGGATTGATCGTCAGGGTCACGGCACCATCTGCCGGTATCGGATTAAATGGTTTTTCGGGTGGGAGGTTTGAGCTGCTGACCACCAGAGGCACTGACAGGGTATCTGATAAACCCCTCGGATCCTTGACCACCATCGTTACGTTGTAACTGCCTGACTTGGTGTATTTATGATCACCTTTCTTTCGTGTGGCATATTGGGTGTCGAAAATTCCATCACCGTCCCAATCCCAGATTATCAACAAGGTCTCGGCTGCATCGTCGGGATCGCTTGTTGCTGTAGCATCCATGATGAAGATTGTTTCATCATTCCCGGTTACGGGTTCGATAGTAAATTGAGCTACCGGAGGTTGATTTTCTTTGGTACAGGATTGAGACATAAGAACAATCGCCAAAACAAGCAGGCAGGAGAAAAGAAGGTTATACCTTTTCATGGTTTTTTCAGTTTAGGCAAAGTTAAGATTTAGGTTTAAAGATTCTTGTTTCAATTAAGGAATTCAATCATCACAATCCGAATCTCATTACCTTTGGTCACCAAACCGATTTGTCATGCTGAAAATTCTTCTTGCTGTGTCCATCATCCTGCAACTGATAGCAGCGGGGATTGCACTTAAGTTATTCAGTGTCACCAAATATGCACTGTCATGGATACTGATTACCATTGGGTTTCTGCTCATGGTCATTCTCCGGTTTATCGAATTCCTGCCATTTATCAGTGATTTTAAACCCGATTATTTTCGTGAATTGTATATCTGGATGGGAGTGATCACCTCGGTTTTCTTTGCCACCGGGGTTTATCTCATCCAACAGATATTCAATTATATGAAAAAGGTTGAGGTGGAGCGGCGAAAAACCGAGAGGCGGTTTCTGACTGCTATTATCCAAACTGAAGAGGCCGAGCGTACCCGCATAGCCAAGGATTTGCATGACGGAATGGGACCGCTTCTCAGTGCCGTAAAAATGTCGGTTTCAACTTTGGAGCACCTGGCAAGTGATCCGCAGAGCCTGACTATCATCCGCAATGCCACCGAAACAGTGGATGAGGCCATTCGGAGTTTGAAAGACATTTCCGATCACCTGAGCCCCCATGTGCTGGCGAATTTCGGTATGATCCGGGCCCTGGCCAATTATGTAGGAAAAATCAACCAGACCGGACAACTCGAAATCGATTTCCAAACCAACCTGAAAATTGAGCGCTTCGATGAAAATGTTGAAGTGGTCATTTATAGAATTTCCAGTGAGTTGATACACAATACCATACAGCATTCACAGGCTACCCGGTCAAAACTGGTGCTAAATTTTGAAAATGGCGAGCTGTTGCTGGAATACCAGGATAACGGGATTGGCTTTGAAGCTGACCGGACCATGAAGGAAAATGACAGGGACGGTGCAGGATTGACAAACATTGAATCCCGCATAAAATCCCTCAAGGGGGAATTTTCAATTGAATCAAAACCCGGACTTGGGATTAGGGTATTTATCAAGGTTAAAGCAAACAGGAAATCATGAAGTACAAAGTAATGCTGGTTGATGATCATAAGCTTTTCAGGAAAGGCCTGCGGATGCTTATTGATGCGTTAGCACGTTTTGAGGTGGCCGGTGAAGCTTCCAACGGGGTGGAATTCCTTAGCCTGCTCGACCAGGGCCAACCTGATATAGTCATGCTGGATATCGCGATGCCCGAAATGGACGGTATCGAAGCGGCCCGGCTGGCCATGGTTAAATATCCTGATTTAAAGATAATTACCTTAAGCATGTTTGGAGAGCAGGATTATTATTTTAAAATGGTGGATGCCGGTGTAAAAGGATTTCTTCTCAAAAACTCCGACTTTACTGAGGTCAAGATGGCACTGGAAACAGTGATCGAAGGGGGTAATTATTTTTCCAGGGAGCTGCTGATGAACCTCGTCAATTCCCTGAAAAACTCTCCGGAGGAGCTGACCCCGGATTCCCCCTTATCCGACCGCGAAAAAGAGATTATATTATTGATTTGCAAAGGAATGTCGACTCAGGAAATAGCCGACTCCTTGTGCCTGAGCAAAAGGACGGTCGATAGTCACCGTGCGAATATCCTTCTCAAAACCGGCTGCCGCAACACCGCCAGCCTCGTCGTTTATGCCATCAAAGAAAAACTAGTCGAACTCTAACCCCAATCCCTCTTACCCTCTCTTACCCTCTCTTACCCCCTCTTAACGTCCTCCGTATTAATACGCACTTAATTCAGTATTCCTTCTCTACCGCAAGCAAAAACAGAAATGTAGTTTTGTTTGCTGATGAACAATGCACAAATAGCCGGACAAATTCAGGCAGATCCCCGTTATCATGAAGCCTGCCGATCGTGTATGAATTGTGGTGTATGCACTGCAATATGCCCTGCTGCAGGCTATTACGATTATGATCCGAGGGTAATCATGAATCTCGTTAATGATGGTGATGAAGAATCATTGGTCGAGATGCTGAGTTCTGACCTGATCTGGTTTTGTGGTCAATGCATGAGCTGCAAACCCCGTTGTCCCCGCGGCAATGTGCCGGGCGCACTCATTCAGATACTCAGGTCGGTCTCAATCAACACTGGCCTTTTTGCCCGGTCGCATCTGGGCCGGCAGCAACTGGCCATCAAACGGGCCATTGGCCATAATATCCTCGAAACTGGCTATTGCATCCATCCGACCAGGGTTGATCCGAAACTGCATCCTGAACAAGGACCGGTTTGGGCCTGGATGTCCGACTATGCGGACCAGGTTTACGGACGTTTTGATTCAGGTTATGATAAGTCCGGTCCGGGTCTGCTTAGAAAGATTAGTCCCAAAGCACTTGATGAGCTTGACCGGATTTTTGAGGTTACCGGATGCAAGAAGCTTTGGGAGAAGATCGAAAATAAGGTTGTTAAGGAGGAAGGTTGAGATTCCAATGAAGAATTCCGAATGCCGAATATCAGATTCAAGGATTTGTGAAGGAAGAAATGACTAAATACTGGAAAGAATATCAGAAAGAAATAGCAGGAGATAACTACTTCTATGTCAGGAGTTGCATACGCCAGAATTTTTTCCCGGGTGCCGAGAATCTTTTCCTGAATATCCTTCGGAAGGATCTTGGGAAAAAAGTATTTGAAGATGCCGATCATACGACCTGTACCGGTATCGGTTACCACACTGATATAGTTCCTCTTGAAACGACCATGACTGTTGTTGCCCGTCAGTTTGCCCTGATGAAGGAGAAAGGATTTCAGAATATCATTGTATCCTGTGTCACATCGTTCGGGCTTTATTCAGAGATTTTGGATTTGTGGAAACATCAGCCCGAACTGAAGAAAAAGATTGCCGGTTACCTCATGGATGCTACCGGAAGAACTTTTGACGAACCGGCAAATATGGTACATGCCTCAGATATTCTGTATAAATACCGGCATGAGATTGCCGCCATCGCCAAGCATCGGCTGGTAAATCAAAGAACCGGTCAACCATTGAGAATTGTTGATCATATCGGATGTCATTATGCCAAAACCTTTCCCGAGCGGGGAGTCGGCGGGTCGGAATTCCCGCAGGTACTCTCAGGATTGATCACCGCATGGGGCGGCAGTACGGTGGATTATCCGGAGAGGCGCCATTGCTGCGGCTTTGGATTCAGAAATTACCTGGTTCAGGAAAACCGCGGTTATTCAATCTCGCAGTCAAAAATCAAACTTGAATCCATGCAGCCTTATGAGCCCGACCTGATTGTAGCCAATTGTCCCGGTTGCGCCATGTTTCTGGATCGCTGGCAATATACCCTTGAGGAATCAGAAGGATCGGTTTATGGACCCTCCGGACTGAAAATCCCGGTTGTCACCCATGAGGAGCTTGCCGGACTGGTTTTGGGGTATGATCCCTGGGAAATAGGATTACAGACGCATCAGGTACCGGTGGAAGGACTGCTCGATAAAATCGGGATTACCTATGATGCCGGCAGGAAGTATGCCGATAGGAACGGAAATCTGATCGGTGAGCCCGAATTGATAAACCAACACGTATGTTAGATACCGAAAAATATCGCATCGCAGTAATCGGCGCCGGGCCTGCTGGCCGGGCGGCAGCACTTTCAGCCGCCACTTTGGGCGTGAGCGTGGATTGGTATGACAAACAGGATCGGGCAGGTGGCAAGCTGAATGAATATCACCAGCTTTTTCCCCACAGGGTAAAGCCTGAAAACCTTCTTTCAGGCTTCCGGGAATCAGAATTACCTGCCGGAATTAAAAAACACTTTGGCATAGCGGTCAACCGGATTGAGACTGAACAGGCACAGGTCATTTTATTGTCAGATAACAAGGTTGTCGGCGGAGCTGATGCGGTGATTGTTGCAACCGGTTTTGATTTTTTTGATGCCCGGCTGAAAGAGGAGTTTGGCTATGGAATGTATAAACAGGTTATTACCTCTGCCGACCTGGAACAAATTCTCAAAACCAATCCTTCTGCGCTGAAAAAGAATGGTGCTGACCCGGCATCCATTGCTTTTGTTCATTGTGTCGGTTCCCGCGATCAGCAAATCGGAATCGGATATTGCAGCCGCTTATGCTGCATCACCGGAATCAAGCAGGCCATCGAGGTGAAGGAACTTTATCCATCCGCCAGTGTGGTGAATTTTTATATTGATATCCGTGCCTTCGGAACCGGTTATGAAGAACTGTACCGGGAAGCCCAGGAAAAGTACAGAATCCGGTTTATCAGGGGTAGGGTATCGGAAGCGTCAGAAAATCAGCAATATAATATAGTCCTGAAAGCCGAGGATACCTTGATGGCCCGGCCGTTAAAGCTAACGGTCGACTGGTTGGTTCTTTTGGTTGGTATGGTGCCTTCGTGCACGCAGGTTGAATTGGATAATAAGAAGGGTGTCGACGGTGAAACCGGTTTCTATGATCTGGCCGATCCCCTGACCGGGAGCAGAATCAGTGGTCAGGAAGGTGTTTTTTCAGCCGGGGCATGTAACGGGCCCATGAGCATACCTGAAGCGATTGCTTCCGGCCGTTCGGCGGCCATGGAGGCCTTTAATTATATACATAGCAGATAGCGTCAGATGGGTCTGAAAAAGAATTTTGGTTTTGATATTCATAGCGGACGGCAGATTGACCTCGACCGGGTGGACAAGGCTTTAGCCGATGAACTGTCTGAGTTGGTTGGCGCCTGGAGTGCCTGTATCAACTGCGGATCGTGCGTCGCTACCTGTCCTGCCGCGCAGAACGGGATGTATAATTTCAGGATGCTGCATTACCAGATCAGGATGCGTGTAGAGACGGATTATGATCCGTCTCTACCATACATCATGCAAAGGCGTGTAGAGACAGATCATAATCTGTCTCTACCGTACATTTCCTTAGAGCATTGTTTGTTGTGCGGCAAATGCCAGCTGGTATGCCCGCGTGGGATTCCAACACGCTATCTGGCCATTCAGATCATGCAAAAAACCAGGCAACATGCAGAAGGTATTCCATCCGTTTGATCCTTTTGTCCTGCTGTTTACAGTCGGCTTTTCTTTTGTCGGGATCTTCTTCCTGTATAAGGTTATACGATGGATTGAGCGTCTTTCCCAAGGTGACCGGGAGTTGCTGACAAATAACCTGTTTACGGCAAAAACATGGAAGGCGCTTGGAGAAGTCATCCGCGAATCGCTACTGCATAAGAAGATATTCGGGATCAACCGGAGATTGGGGTATATGCATATGAGCCTGGCTTTTGGCTGGTTTATGCTCATATTGATCGGAAATGTTGAATCAACGTATTATTCGGGGCGATTATTCAAACCGATCTATGTTTCGGTGTTCTGGCGGTTTTTTGAACCCGGCCCCACTTTTCCCCGGGCTGCCTACCAACCTGGATTTGCATTCTGGATGGATTTCTTTTTATTGATGGTACTCTCCGGACTGGCCCTGGCCATTGTTAAGCGGTTTCGCTCAATTTGGCTCGGACTGAAAAAAACAACCCGTCAACGGCCGGCCGACCGCTGGGCACTTACTGCTTTGTGGCTGGTGTTTCCTGTGCGCCTGCTTGCCGAGAGCGTCACCTGCGGCGCTAATGGAACCGGCAGCTTCCTGACCGGCTCCCTCGGACACCTGTTATCTTCATTTCTGAACCTTGAGCCTTTAGTCCTTCCTCTCTGGTGGAGCTATTCCTGTGTGCTGATGATCTTCTTTCTTTGTTTGCCCTTTACACGATATGCTCATATACCCTCTGAAGCCGTCCTGATTTTTCTAAGGAGATATGGCATCCGGGTATCAACGGAATCACCCGGATATACTGATCTTTCCATCCATGCCTGCTCATCCTGCGGGGTGTGTATTGATTCATGCCAACTGTCTGATGTTTTGCCGGGACGACCGATTCAAAGCAATTATTTAATAAAATCGGTCCGTCACCATGAATATTCTGATGTCCAGTGGGATTGTCTGCAGTGCGGCCGGTGTGAAAAGGCCTGTCCTGTTGGGCTCGAATTGATGCCGATCAGGCAGCTAAGCCGGTCTGATATGGCAATAGGTTCTAAATCAACTGTTCTGGGGCACCCCGGCCTGCATGGACAAATCCCGCGGGTGCTGTATTTTGCTGGTTGTATGACCCACCTCGCCCCTTCGGTGATACGGTCAATGGAAATAATATTCAATCAGGCAGGTTCCACCTGGCAATTTTATGATTCAGATGGGCGTGCCTGTTGCGGACGCCCGCTTAAGTTAGCCGGACAAACTGAAGGAGCCAACCGGGTTAAGGAGCAACTTCAGGCCGAATTCCTTGCTTCGGGAGCTGAGTTGCTTGTCACCTCCTGCCCGATCTGCTACCGGATGTTCACGGAAGATTACGTCCTCCCCGGAATGCAAGTGGTTCATCATACCCAATACATCAATGAGTTGCTGGAGTGGGAACGTATTCAGGTCATCCGGAACAACCTTGCCGCTGCTTACCATGAACCTTGTGAACTTGGACGCGGTTCAGGAATCACCAACGAACCCCGTCAGGTTCTTTCGAGAGTATATAAGAATGATGTGACCCCCGAAATTGAGGGGCTATGCTGCGGTGGAAGCCTGGGTGCCCCCGGTCTCAACCTGGCTGCGCGACGGGCTGTTGCGCGGGGAGCTTATGACGAACTTACGCTAAGAAAACCTGATGTTCTGGTAACGGCCTGTCCTTTGTGTAAGAAAACATTCAGCCGTATTTCTGAAATGCCGGTTTTGGACGTGGCTGAAGCGGTTGCCACATCCCTTACCGGTGTATCCGCTCCACATGAGATGATGAGTTTGATAAAAACTCCTCTTAAGCAATCGATTGTCGCCGGTTGATTACCTGATCACCTCAAATCTGCTGACCACCTTCTGATGCCCATCGTTAACCAATACAAAGTGATTACCACCCGGTAATGCGCTTGAGTCGAATTCCCCGTAATAACTGCCATCAAAATAAGTTAACCCGGATGATAGATCTTTTTCCAACTGACCGGTGATGCTGAAAACCTGCACAGACAATGGCTGGTTGCCTGGAACGGTTATTTTAATCGTCCCTTGCGCCGCGACCGGATTGGGGTACAAAGAAAGGGTCAAGGGATTTTTATTAAAATCATTGATTCCGGAGGACTGAGCAACTGCAATTCTCCCTTTCATCCCAAATTGTACATGGGCAGAGCAAACAAAATAAACGGTGTCAACTGTGCCCAGGACAAATGAATAAGACGATGTTTTTGTTCCAAAGCCCCCTGATAATGCATTATTGCCATTACTTGTCCAGGTAGACTTACTCACCTGCACCAGGGGATGAAATGTTGAAGCGTTGATGGTTACCGTATCACCCAGTAGGGCAGAGGTCAGGGCGGGGGTGTAGGAGGACCCGCTGATGTTGATGGTATGTTTTGTGGCATTGACTTGTAGGGTCAGTGCGGTGAAAACAGCGAAAAGTAATAATGCCTTTTTCATTTCTGTTATGTTTAATCAAAAGTTTAACAGTACAGAAACTGAAATGTTCGGGGGAAGAGAAGTTTAATTTGGGAATTAATGAAATCCTGCTAGAGTGACGGGGTCCCCGCTTGCGGAAATTCTGCTAGAGTGACGGGGTCCCCGCCTTCGCGGGGATGACACTGCTGCCGATATTAACTTCTGAAAACGGGAGGAGCCGTTGCTCCTCCCCTACTGCCAACTGCCAATTACCAACTGCCAATTACCAACTGCCAACTGCACACTGCCTACTGCCTACTGCTACCCGTCAGAATCTCTTCGTATACACATGACAATAAGGCACCCCGCCTGTCTTTTCGTAGTACTCCTGATGATAGGTTTCGGCCGGCCAGAAAGTGGTGGCGGGACGCAGGCGTGTGGATACCTTAAGTCCTTTATCCTTAAGAATATTAATCAGTTTTTCAGCTATAACTTTCTCCGTGTCGTCGGCATAAAAAACTTCGCTCAGATATTGAGGGCCGATATCCGGGCCCTGACCATTGGTCTGAGTCGGGTCATGGATTTCAAAAAAAAGCCTGGCAAGTTTTTCATAGGAAGTTTTTTCAGGATCATAGGTGACCTTTATAGCCTCCACATGTCCGGTGGTGTGGGAGCAAACCTCCTTATAGGTCGGATTTGCCTTGGTCCCGCCGGTATAGCCGACTTCCGATTTCACCACCCCGGGGGCTTTGTCGAAATAATGCTGCACTCCCCAAAAGCACCCTCCGGCAAAGATAGCGGTTGCTGTTATTGCCTGATTATCCATCGGATTCGCCGGTTTAAAATTCAAAGATATCGAATTCACGCAATGCCTTGTATTTTTAGATGTAAAACCCTCACCGGCAAATACATGACCAAGGTGCGCTCCGCAATTGGCGCAAATAATTTCAGTACGGCTGCCATCTGGATCAGGAATTCTTTTAACGGCTCCCGGAATCTCTGCATCGAAACTGGGCCATCCGCAATGGGCATCAAATTTTGAACCGGACAGATACAAGTCCGCCCCGCACCATTTACAGGTATAGGTTCCCTTTTCATTAAATTTTTCATATTTCCCGGTAAAAGGACGTTCCGTTCCTTTATTGATAATAACCCGCTTCTCTTCGGCAGTTAGCTCATTACGATGATCTTTCGATTGTCCGCTGATATTCGACATTGCACTGAATATTAATACAATTGAAAATAATATGGTTTTCATAAACTTCAAAAATCACGTTTCACGTTTCACGCTTCACGACCATAAAACGAGCGTGCTTGAAAAATGTTTATCTTTTCCCTTTAAAAAAGAATAACATGGAGAGAGAGGTTAAGAACGTTAAGAGGGTTAGGATTTTGTGTGTGGGGTGGATGATGGGGTTGGGAATACTGGTTGCGGGGACGGGTTGTAAACAGGGGTCAGACAAGTTTACAGCAGACTCCGGCAAAATGCAATATGCAATAGCTATTCACGGCGGGGCTGGAGTGATTTTGAAGGAAAATCTGTCAGAAGAGCTGGAGAAGGCTTACCTGGAAATTCTTGATTCGGCATTGACGGTAGGAGAAAAGATCCTTGCCAATGGAGGAGCTTCGATGGATGCGGTGGAAAGGGTTATCCGTATCATGGAAGATTGTCCGCTGTTTAATGCCGGAAAAGGGGCTGTTTTTTCCCATGAGGGATATAATGAACTTGATGCTTCGGTCATGGATGGTTCAACCCTGATGGCAGGTGCAGTAGCGGGAGTCAGGAATGTGAAAAACCCGGTCACGCTGGCCCGTAAGGTGATGACCAATTCAGATCATGTAATGCTGTCGGGTTTGGGTGCAACAGAATTTGCCAGGGAACAGGGTCTGGAAATCGTCGACAGTACTTATTTCTTCACCGAACGCCGCTGGCAGGATCTGCAGCGCGCGATCCAAAAATCCAAGGAGAGTAAGTTCGGGACCGTCGGTTGCGTGGCACTTGACAAATCGGGTAACCTGGCAGCCGGGACCTCTACAGGCGGTATGACCAATAAAAGGTGGAACCGGATCGGAGATACCCCCATCATCGGAGCCGGAACCTATGCCAGCAATAAATCATGTGCCGTCTCGGGAACCGGTCACGGGGAGTTCTTTATCCGGTACACTGTCGCCAGGGAAGTCGCCGCCCTGATGGAATATAAAGGCATGACAGTACAAAAAGCTGCCGAGGAAGTCATTATGAACCGGCTTAAACCCGCCGGAGGAGAGGGTGGGGTCATTGCTGTTGATAAAGACGGGAATATAGCATTGGTTTTCAACTCCCCCGGAATGTACAGGGGCTGTGCCGACAGCAAGGGTCGGCACATCGTGGAGATATATGGAGGGAAGTGAGAATCTCTAAACTTTTCCTTCGGAGCAGTGTCATCCCGGCGAATGCCGGGACCCCGTCAGGCTAGTAGGATTCAGGCATGCAGTAACAGCCTCACGCTATACGAATCCTGAAAAAAAATAATTTACGAATTATTGTAAATATTACGAAAATCGTATAAATTTGCATGAAAAGTAATATTATTTATCGGCTATGACGGCACCTGTCACCAATATTTCAAGGGAACAAGCCAGTAAAAAGAAGCTCATTGAAGCCGGCAAGGACCTCTTTTTTAAATACGGATATAAGAAAGTCACCGTTGAAGGGATTTGTAAGGCAGCTGGGATCAGTAAGATGACCTATTACCGGTTTTTCGACAATAAGATTGACCTGGTCCGGTTCATCCTGACCCAGCTTGCAGAGGAAGGATGGAACTCATATCAGGAAATCAAGAACAGGGATATCCCTTTCGAAGAAAAAATCAGGGCTACGATAGAGATGAAATTCAAGGTGGCAGAGCAACACAGTGAAGACCTGCTGCGTGATGTGTATTCTGATCAAAACGATGAACTGATGAACTTGCTGAAAAAACTGTCGGCCGACATGATGGTGGAGGTGATGGCCGATTATAAGGTTGCACAGGAGCAGGGACAAATACGTAAAGAACTGAATCTGGATTTTATACCGTACTTTCTTGCACACATGGGCAACATGGTGAACGATCCGGCTTTACTGGCGCTCTATAACGGTAATATGCTCGCGGTGATGAAAGAGCTCACCAACTTCTTTTTTTTTGGAATACTGGTGCCCGAAAAATTATCGCATGATGAAAAGTAGGGTTTGTTTGATTCTTTTGATCCTGTTGAGCTGGCATCAGACTATTGTCAATGCTCAAAAACTTTCTTTTGGCGGCCAGCTGTCTGCCATGGAATTCATGAAACCCGGGGCATACTGGCATTTACTGACCGGTGTCCGTTATATCCCGGAGATAAAATGGAATATCCCGGTCAGCAAGGACTGGAAATTTGATATCGGGGCCTCGGCAAATCTATATGGGCAGGTGGGGGTTCAGAAGCATGATACTTTGTATACCGATGCCTATCTCAAGCCTTACCGCGTGTGGGGCAGGATTTCGTCGGAACGGTTTGAGCTGAGGCTGGGGCTTCAGAAAATCAGTTTCGGAAGCGCCACCATGCTCTGTCCACTGATGTGGTTTGATCATCTTGATCCCCGCGATCCGCTGCAATTGACAGATGGCGTTTATGCAGCGCTGTGCCGGTATTTCTTTCAGAATAACGCGAATATCTGGTTTTGGGGAATCCTTCCTTCAAAAAACGCGAAGGGGTGGGAAATGTTTACCACCGACTACCGCCGGCCTGAATTCGGCGGGCGCATTCAGCTGCCTGCCGGTAAGGGTGAAGTGGCCCTGTCCGGGCATTTCAGGTTTTTGGGGGTCGACCAGTCAAACGGACCCGTTCCGGTAAACCTCGAAAAGCCGGTTCCGGAATGGCGTCTGGGCATTGACGGCAAATGGGATATAGGTCCGGGTATCTGGTTCGAAGGGACCTATACCAGACAAAACATTCCGTTAAACACAATGAATCACATCCGAATGCTCACGATCGGCGCCGATTATACGATCGGACTGGGTAACGGGCTGACATTCTCAACCGAACAGTTCCTCTACCAATTGGGTCCTTCGGTTTTTGAAAGCAGCTCGGAGTTGAATTTCACTGCCCTTTCGGTTACCTATCCGATTAATATGATCCATTCGGTTTCGGCTATGGTCTTTTATAACTGGACGGCCAGCAGTTGGTACCGGTTCATTAACTGGAAGATCAGCCTGAACAAAACCAGTTTTTATCTCATTGCATTCTGGAATCCTGAAACTTTTGATATTTATCAAAATACGGGAAATGCCAACCTTATGGGAGGCAAGGGATTGCAACTTATTTTTTCATGGAATCATTAAAGTATCATTAATAAGATATTATGGAATCCAATAAAACTGTCATTGAGATCCGGAACCTCGTGAAAACTTTTCCGATGGGCAACAGGGAATTTACTGCACTCAACGGAATTAACCTGATTTTTTCCGGCGGTGAATTTTCCGGGCTGGTAGGTCCCAGCGGATCCGGTAAGACCACTCTCCTGAACATAATCGGGACCCTGGATTCGCCTACAGAAGGCGAGGCCCTGGTGTTGGGAAGTTCCGTGGGAAAACTCTCACAGAAAAATGCAGCCCAACTGAGAAATCTGAAAATCGGATTTATCTTTCAGACATTCAATCTGTTGCCTGTTTATTCAGCATTTGAGAATGTTGAATTTCCACTCCTGCTGCAGAAGTTGAATGCAGCGGAAAGGAAAAAGTCGGTCATGGATGCCCTGGATTGGGTTGGACTCACCGACAAGATCAAGTCGAGACCCGCCCAGATGTCCGGAGGTGAATGCCAGCGTGTCGCGATCGCCAGGGCAATCGTTAAAAAGCCGGAAATTGTGCTAGCCGATGAGCCCACCGCTAACCTGGATGCTGAAAACTCCCATCACATCCTCCAAACAATGGTCAGGTTGAACCATGACCTGGGCACGACCTTCCTCTTTGCCACGCATGACGAAAAGGTGATCGGATACTTGAGGCGGATCATTAAACTATCGGATGGGAAGGTTTCAAAGGATGAGATGGTTACGAATAAATAGGAGGACAGAGAAATGCTAACCTTTAAACTTGCACTGCGTAACCTGCTGGGAGCCGGTTTGCGAACCTGGTTGAATGTGCTGGTGCTGTCGCTTGCCTATGTGGTCATCATTTATATGAACGGAATGCTCGACGGATGGAACAGGCAGGCTAAAACCGACATGGTTCACTGGTCCACGGGACAGGGTCAGCTCTGGCAGAAAGATTATGATCCTATAGATCCGTTTACCCTTCAGAACAGCATGGGCAAGATTCCGGTTGAATTCACCGGCCTGGTTGAAGAAGGCAGGATTGCCCCTGTTCTGGTCGCCATGGCATCCTTTTATCCCGAGGGAAGGATTCAAAGCATCCTGCTTAAAGGGATACCGGAGAACCAGAAAGTAATTGATCTTCCAACATACTCCATGACTGGAGATACCAGTGAAATACCGGGTATCATTGGGAAACGGATGGCTGAATCGAATAAAATCAAGGTCGGGGATATGGTGACCCTGCGCTGGCGCGATCGTAACGGGACTTTTGATGCATCTGATGTGAGAATCTCTGCTGTCTTTAATACGAATGTCCCGATGGTCGATGCCGGTCAGATTTGGATCCCTTTGTCACGCATGCAGAAAATGTTCGGTGCACCCGGCGAGGCCACTATTCTGATCAGTGATAAACCGGTCTGGCCAAAATTTACTGATGAAAACTGGGTAAGCAAGGACGTGAAAACCCTCACCGCAGAAATTGACCAGGTAATCAAAACGAAATCAATCGGCAGTGCAGTCATGTATATTATTCTGCTCTTACTGGCCATGCTTGCTATTTTCGACACCCAGGTATTATCGATTTTCAGGAGGCAGCGTGAGATCGGAACCCAGATTGCCCTGGGAATGACCCGCTGGCAGGTGGTCAGGCTGTTCACGATTGAAGGTGCCATGAATGCAGTCCTGGCTGCAGCTTTGGCGGCAGTTTACGGGATACCTTTCCTTGCCTCACAGGCTAAAAGCGGCATACCCATGCCCCAGGCCACCGATTCCATGGGTTTGGCCATCGCTGAAAAAATCTTTCCGGTGTATAGTATCGGATTGATAATCATTACGATCGTGTTTGTACTGATTACAGCCACCATTGTGAGTTATATCCCGGCACGCCGGATCGCTAAAATGAACCCGACCGAAGCAATTAAAGGAAGAATACAATGATACGATTCATATTAAAAGGATTATTAAGAGATCGCCAGCGAAGCCTGTTACCTGTCATCGTGGTGGTTACCGGTGTTTTTCTCACTGTTTTCCTGCAATGCTGGATGACAGGAATTTTAGGGGACCTGGTTGATTTTAATGCCAGGTTCACTACCGGGCATGTTAAAGTAGTGACGAAAGCCTATTTTGAACGGATCGAGCAAACGCCCAATGATTTAGCCCTGGGTGAGACTGACAAACTCATAGGTTCGCTTCAAAAGGAATTTCCTGATATGGAATGGATCCAAAGGATTCGATTCGGTGGTCTGATCGATGCTCCTGATTCACGGGGTGAAACCCGCTCCCAGGGACCTGCAGTGGGGTGGGGTATCGACCTTTTATCCCCGGGTTCAAAGGAAGTGGAAAGGATGAATATTAAAAAGTCGCTGGTGAAAGGTAGTATCCCCTCAAGAAGAGGTGAAGTGCTTGTCAGTGATCAGTTTGCTGATAAGTTGAAAGTGGTTCCCGGTGATCAGATCACGCTGCTGGGTTCAACGATGTACGGAAGCATGACGGTTTATAATTTTACCGTTGCCGGAACCGTGAAATTCGGGAGCAGCGTACTTGATCGAGGCGCATTCATTGCCGATATCCATGATGTTCAGCTGGCCCTGGATATGCCCTATGCAGCAAGTGAGATTTTGGGCTACTTCAATACCAACCATTATGAAAGGCAGCAAGCGGCTGCAAATGTTACCCGGTTCATGGCCGGTTCTGATCCGAACGACCCTTATGCCCCCGTTATGGTAAGTCTGCGCGATCAGAACGGATTGAGCAGTATGGTTGATTATATGGATGTGGTATCTGCCATCTTTATCATGATTTTTGTAATGGCGATGTCGCTGGTGCTTTGGAATGCCGGATTGCTCGGCGGTTTGCGCAGGTATGGTGAGGTCGGGGTCCGGCTGGCGGTTGGCGAATCGAAAGGACATGTTTACCGTTCGCTGGTATGGGAATCCGTATTGATCGGATTGATCGGTTCTGTAATAGGAACTGCTATTGGCCTGATCCTGTCTTTCTGGCTCCAGCGGCATGGAATCGACGTGTCGGCATTTATGAAAAATGCATCGATGATGCTGCCCGCAGTCTTCCGTGCCGAAGTAACTCCTTCGTCCTTTTATATTGGTTTCATTCCCGGACTTTTTGCAACAGTAATCGGCACCTCACTTGCCGGTATTGGTATCTATAAACGTAAGACAGCTCAACTTTTTAAAGAACTCGAATAATGAAAAAAATATGGATACTCCTGGCATTCTTGCCGGAATTGTTGATCGGCCAGAATCCGTCAGCCGAAAGAATAATTGAACAGATCGACCGCAATATGGCTTCAAAAAGCCGTATCCTTACTGCAACAATGGTTGTCCATGCGGAACGCGGTTCGCGGACGATGGAAATGAAGGTTTGGTCGGAAGGAGAAAAGCGTTCCTTTACCGAATATCTCTCCCCGGCCCGCGATAAGGGTACCAAAATGCTGAAACTGGCCGATCAGTTATGGCTGTTTTCACCATCCGCCGACCGCATCATCCAGATTTCCGGGCATATGCTGCGGCAATCGGTCATGGGATCCGACCTTTCCTATGAAGATATGATGGATGACCGTAAGCTTACCGATGTATATAAAGCAACGGTTATCGGGCCGGATGTGCTTGACAACCGGAATTGCTGGGTATTGGAATTACGGGCGAAAGCCGAAGATGTTGCGTATTTCATGCGTAGAATGTGGATCGATCAGGAGAGGAATATTCCCTTGAAAGAAGAGTGGTATGCGAAAGCCGGAAAACTTCTTAAACAAACCACCCTCACCGATGTAAAGAAAATCGACGGACGCTGGTTCCCAACCAGGATGGTATATAAGGATATGCTGAAAACCGGTGCCGGTACGGAGTTCATCATCAATGAGATCAAGTTTGATGAAACGATTCCGGAATCCTTGTTTTCCAAAGCGGCATTGCGATAAGAAAGTGAAACGTGATGCGTGAGGCGGAAGACGAAAAAATCGTGAAGCGTGAAGCGTGAGGCGGAAGAATACGAACTTCTTTCGTCCACCGATCTTCTTCTTCGCTTCACGATCTTTCTTTCGTCCGTTCACGCTTCACGTTTTTTTTGTATTTTGACCGGACCTAAAACCTGAAATATGAAAAAAATACTCCTTGTCCTCGGGGCAATCGTGGTTGTTGTTGTCATTGGCGGATTGATCTTTATCGGTCAGTTCAAAACCAAAGCAATTCCTGATTATAACCGGGATATTAAACTCAAGGGACTGACAGCCGGGGTGACCGTTATCCGGGATTCGTTCGCCATCCCTCATGTTTATGCTGAAAATGAACATGATCTTTATCTGGCTATCGGGTATACCATGGCCCAGGACCGGCTCTGGCAGATGGATTTACTCAGACGGGTGACCCAAGGGCGCCTGGCTGAGATTTTTGGCAAGGACCTGGTGGATGCCGACTTGCTTTTCCGTGCTTTGCGGTTTACTGAAAAATCAAGGGGGGTGTTCAGTCGGGCTGATGAAAGCCTTCGTGTTTGCATCGAATCTTTTGCTGAGGGTGTCAACCAGTTTATTGCTTCGGCAGGAAAAAAGCTTCCGCCTGAATTCGGATTGCTTGGTTATAAGCCCGAACCGTGGTTGCCCGAGCATTCGCTGAACCTGATAGGTTATATGGCCTGGGATCTGTCAACAGGCTGGCCTTGCGAGGTACTCCTGGATAAAATGAGCCAGAAATTGGGACCGGATCTTTCCAAATATATGATCCCGGATATGGATTCGGTGAATAAAACTGCCATCTACCCTGATTTTAAACTGGATAAATCAACAGTTGACGCACTGACCAAACTGTCGGAAACTGCCTCTGTTACGGAAGTAATGGGACTGGATGTTTTCCGCGGCAGCAACAACTGGGCGGTTGCTGGCAGGAAAAGTGTGACCGGTAAGCCATTACTGGCCAACGATATGCATCTAAGTCTGAATATTCCCGGAATCTGGTATCAAATGCATGAGGTAATACCCGGGAAGCTGGATGTTACAGGAGTCGTACTTCCCGGTCAACCGATGGTGGTCGCCGGGCATAATGATTCAATTGCCTGGGGTTTCACCAATGTGATGACTGATGATGCTGATTTTTACCAGGAGACGCTTAATCCGGCTAATCCGGATCAGTACCGGTTGAACGGCGAATGGAAGGATTTAAAAAAGATTGAAGAAAAAATACTTGTCAAAGGCGGCGATACGGTGATTAAAATCAACCGTTTTACCCATCGCGGACCGATCATATCTGAAATGAAGAAGGTCGCTGACAAAGTGTTGTCGATGAGGTGGCTGGGCAATGAGGAAAGTAACGAAGTGCTGACGGTATATCGCCTTAACCGGGCATCTAACTGGACCGATTTCAGAAATGCCCTTCGAACCTTCGTCTCCGTTAATCAAAATGCCGTTTATGCCGATGTCAATGGAAATATTGGTTTGCAGTCAGCTATCGGAATTCCCATCCGCGAGGGTGACAGGATACTGGTTTATCCCGGTGATACCACCCGGTACGATTGGAAAGGCCTTGTACCCTTCGACGAATTGCCTTATAGCTATAATCCGGAGTGCGGATATGTGGCTTCTGCAAACTGCAAAACCGCTCCGAATGATTATCCATATTATATAAGTGATTGGTATGTATTGCCTTACCGCATGGATCGAATCAGGGAAATGCTGACAGAAAAGGAAAAGCTTTCTTCCGATGATTTTAAAAGAATGCAGGGGGACCAGAAATCCAAAATGGCGGGAAAATTTTCCCGGTATTTTGTCTCGCACCTGACGGTCAAGCCGGGATTATCAGACACCGAAAAACAAGTATATGAGATGATGAGGAATTGGGATTTTACGATGTCAAAAGAGCGACCGGAGGGATTGGTTTTTGAGAAATGGTATTACCTCACCGGAGTCAATCTCGTTAAAGATCAAATGGATTCACTCATGCTGACACAGTTTGTCGGGGAAAAGACCTTTTTTCAGAATTTTCTGGAAAACATGCTGCTTGCACCAAGCGGTCAATGGTCGGATGATATAACCACGAAAAACTTGTCAGAGAATTTTGGGGACATCATAGGTTTATCATTTCAACAGGCTGTAACTGAGCTTACCGGCAAATATGGTACCAACCCCATGGAATGGAAATGGGGCGATGACCATAAAATTACCCTCGCACATCCGATGTCGTCAGTCAAGATATTGAACCGTGTATTCCGTTTGAACCGCGGACCTTTCTCCGTCGGAGGCAGTTATCACACAGTCGGGCCTTATTCGATGCCATTGAACAAGAATTCGGGAGTGAATCACGGGGCCTCTGAACGGCATATTTTTGATGTTTCAAACTGGGACCGGTCATTGACGGTCATTCCGACGGGTACTTCAGGAATTCCAGCCAGCAAACATTATTGCGACCAAACGGAATCCTATGTGAACAATAAATATCATACGGATTACGTAACCCGTTCGAAGGTGGAGGGTTCGATGCTTTATCGCATGAAATATACCCGGTAGGGGTCCTGCGGGATGTACGGTAGAGACAGATAATAATCTGTCTCTACACGACCTTTCGCATGGTCCACGAATTTTACCGATAATACATCAATGCGGAGGCCGGCACCGGTTCTGATTTACCGTTGCCGGACTTCCATTTCAATTCGAGGCTGTTCCCGCCGGTTTTTTCAAGGAAAGTGAGCCGGATTGAATGAAGTCCTTTGCCAAGGGCAAGTTCGGCGCTTTTTTCGGTAGGTCCGTGAAGTCCGTCATTATCTATGACCAGTTTATCGGATACATACAGATTGCTGCCATCATCGGAATTCAGGCTTAACGTATAGATCCCATCTGAGGGTATGTTGATAAAGCCCTGATAGTCAATGGAAAAGTTTTCGTCGGATGCTTTATTAGCCTGGCCGAAATCATTGGCAATACCTTCCAGGTTCGGAGTCAGTCCGTTAAAATCAGGAACCCTGTCCCAGTCCCCGCGGTAGAGTTTGAACAGTAGACCCTGTTTAGCCTCAGAAAGCTGGCGGCCTTGAGCAGGTTTTACTTTGCTGACTTTAAAAACGGTGTTTCCCGACATGGCCTTGCCGTCTTTGAAACAAGAAGCGGTGATGGTTATGGTTTCGTTAATCCTCACCGGACCTGAATAAAGGGATGAAGCTGCATTTGGTAAACTTCCGTCAAGGGTATACCGGATTTCTGAGATCGATTCGTTCTTTGCGATCGTAACTTCAGTCTGGTCAATAAAGATCGAGCCTGAGGCCGATATTTCAGGGGCATCAAAAACGGCCGGGTCACCTTCGATATCCAATACAACAATGGTGTTTGTTGCATCGGGCATCTGCGATGGAACGGTTATGTTTACTGATCCTGATTCGGCTGTAGCCGGAAGTTCCTCCTGATTGGCTTCAGAGAGGAGAAAGGCTCTGATCACTTTATTTCCCAATCCCGGAATGATCAATTTTCCATCAGCAGGCCAATCAAATACGTGCAGGTATAGACGGGTGCTTTCGGTCATTTTTTTCTGAGTGCACCGGCCCCAGGGTAAAAATTTGAACGGACTTGCCTGCGTATTGTAAATGGCTTCACCATTGGTTTTCATCCATTTGCCAATCTCTTTCAGGCGATCGATGCTTTCCTGGGGGAATACCCCATCGGCTGTGGGCCCGATATTCAACAGGTAATTTCCTCCTTTTGATGATATATCAGCCAACATTCTGAGGATCTCCCTGGCAGTTTTAAAGTTCTTGTCATTTTTGTTGTATCCCCAATGGTCGTTCATGGTCATGCAGGATTCCCAATCCGCACCCTGAATACCCGTAGCCGGGATTTCCTGCTCTGGAGTTCCGAAATCCCCCGAAAATTCATTGCCTGCAGTCATGCCCTCCAATCCCGAGCGCCCGACGGTAACTCGGTTATTGATAATGATATCCGGCTGTAAATTCCGGACATAATTATACAGGTCCTTGCCGTAGTCGCTGGTCCAGGTGTTTTCCCACTCCCCATCGAACCAGAGGACTCCGATTTTTCCGTAACGGGTTAGCAGCTCTTTCAGCTGGGCTTTCATATATGACCTGTACCTGTCGAAATCAGCTCCTTCGGCACTACGGGTGGTTTCCCAACTCCGGCGCGGTAAATAGTCGGGGTGGTGCCAATCCATGATGGAGTGGTAAAAACAGAATGTCATGTCTTCCTTCTCACACGCTTTCGATAATTCCTTTAATATGTCTCTTTTAAATGGCGTCGACAACACATCGAATTCGGTCTGTTTGGAATTGAATAACCCAAAACCATCGTGATGCTTCGAGGTGATCACGATGTACTTCATCCCGGCGTCCTTTGCCATTTTCACCCAATCATCCGCATTGAATTTTACGGGGTTGAATTGTCCGACAAATTTGTCATATTCTTCCAAAGGGATCCGGGCTGTTTCCCTGATCCATTCTGCATGGTTGGTTTGTCCCTTCCATTCTCCGGCGGGCACTGCATAAAGGCCCCAATGGATGAACATTCCGAATCGGGCATCCCTCCACCATTGCATGCGGGCATCCCGGGAGGTTTTTGTTTCCTGGAGATAATCAACCGTTTTCGGTTGGCAACCGGCGATAATCATAAACAGGAGTAGAATTGGCAACAGTCTGGACTTCATAGTAATAAATTATTTAATGCAATTATTCAAAATTAGCCATTTCTTTGCACCTTCACAGGTAATTCTTCATTTCGGCAAGAAAAAGTGGTCAGAACCAACATGACGGAAAAAAGACAACATTCGCTTTTTACAAGGAACTTCATTCATCTTACTCTTTCGGTCTTTCTGATTTCCACGGCTTTTTACTTTCTGATGCCCACTTTGCCGGTTTATCTTCAGGAAGTTTTGCATGCTGGTAAGCAGGAAGTTGGCCTCATCATAGGTACTTATACGCTCGCCGCTCTTCTGATCAGGCCTATTTCCGGATTTTTGCTTGATTCGATCGGCCGCAAATGGATCTTTCTCGTCTCAGTGATTCTTTTCTCCATTCTTTTTTTCCTCTACCCCTTGGCGATAACTTTATTACCCCTGTTGATTCTTAGGTTCCTGCACGGATTGAACTGGGGGGCATCTACCACCGCAGGATTCACACTGGTAGTGGATTTTGTGCCTGCTGAAAAGCGTGGCCGTGGAATCAGCTACTTCGGCCTTTCGTTTACCATCGCGATGTCGATTGGCCCGGTTATTGGTTTAGAGGTGATGGGACAGGATCATTTCACTGCCCTTTTTATGGTAGCCGGAGCCGTTTCCTTAATTGGGATACTGATGGCATCATTGATATATTATCCTGATTTTAAACGTCCTCCGAACAAATTATTCAGCTGGAAAATGCTGATATCCAAGCAATCTGTTCCGGTAGCAGTGAATATTCTGATTCTTGCGGCATCTTATGGGGGAGTCCTTACCTTTATTACCCTATATGCCAAGGAGAAGGGATTAAACGAGTATACCGGATGGTTTTTTACTATCATGGCGATCGGAACTGCCCTCACGCGGGTATTTTCAGGAAGCCTGTTTGACCGTTATGGTCCGACGTGGATTTCGGTCACCAGCATTCTTTCGGTATCCGGCGGACTTCTGCTTCTGGCCAATGCTCCAATCCTCCAATTTTTCCTTCTCGCCGGTTTCCTTATCGGAGTGGGATTTGGTGTGGTTTTTCCGACACTTCAGACGATGGCAAACAATGTGGTGGCCCCCGACAGGCGTGGCGCAGCAAACTCCACCTTTCTCACTGGGCTTGACATGGGAATCGGTCTGGGTTCCGTCCTGACTGGAGCTCTCTCACAACCAATGGGATTTGGCTGGTCCTTTAACGCCGCAGCCATTCTAGCCCTCTCCGGCCTGCTGTATTTCCTCGTGGTCAGTTTGCCGCATTACATAAAATACCGTACAGTGCCGTAGGGGAGGAGCCGTGGCTCCTCCCTCCGTGGCTCCTCCCTCCATGCCTCCTCCCGGAACATACATTTTACCAATAAAATCTTTATATTTGAATAATTGTAAATATTACACTAATAAACTGCCGCCATGAAAAAAATCTTGTCTTTGCTTTGTGTTTTTCTGATCGGGTGTACCCTCGATGCCCAGGAAAGTAATAAGCTGATTGTGGATGCTGCAAATGGGAACGTGGTAATCAACCGAAATATTTACGGACATTTTGCTGAGCATTTGGGTCGCTGCATCTATGATGGCATATGGGTAGGCAGGGATTCTAAAATCCCTAATATCAATGGCTATCGCACAGATATCGTTAATGCATTGAAGGACATGCAGGTACCTGTTCTGCGCTGGCCGGGTGGCTGTTTTGCTGATACTTATCACTGGATGGACGGGATAGGTCCGGAAAATAAAAGGGCAAAAATGATGAATTACCATTGGGGCGGGGTAGTCGAGAATAATACTTTCGGTACTCATGAGTTCCTGAATTTATGCGAGATGCTTAACTGTGAGCCCTATATTTCCGCCAATGTGGGGAGCGGAAGTGTCGTTGAAATGACCCAATGGATCGAATATATGAATTCAGATAAGGATGTTCCCATGGCTAACCTCCGGCGACAGAACGGCCGTGAGAAGCCATGGAATGTGAAATACCTGGGTGTGGGAAATGAAAGCTGGGGATGCGGCGGCAATATGACTCCCGATTATTATGTCAACCTGCTCCGGAATTATTCGGAGATGGCCGGGATCTACGGACAATGGAAACTGTGGCAGATCGGCTGCGGGGCCAATGGAGCGGATTATAACTGGACCGATGTGGTGATGAAACAAAGACCGGGCGCCATGAGCGGATTGTCGCTCCATTACTATACCATAGCGGGACCAGGCTGGGGAAATAAAACAGCGGCTACCGGTTTTGAAAAGAAATACTATTTCTCCGGTCTCGAAAAAGCCCTGAAGATCAATGAGCTGGTCGAAAAGCACAGTGCTATCATGGACAAGTATGATCCAAGGAAGGAAGTGGGGCTGATGGTTGACGAGTGGGGCATCTGGACAGATGTTGAACCGGGTACTGAAAAAGGTTTTCTTTTCCAGCAGAATTCGATACGCGATGCCCTTATTGCATCTCTAACGCTCAATATTTTCAATAACCATGCCGACCGCGTCAAAATGGCGAATATTGCCCAGACAATCAATGTGCTGCAGGCTGTCATCCTGACCGAAGGAAGTAAAATGGTGTTGACCCCTACCTATTATGTTTTCAAGATGTATAAAGTTCATCAGGATGCCAGGCTTTTGCCAAGCCACCTGATCACTGAAGATTATGAAATGGATGGTAAGAAGATCCCGGCCTTGAGCAGTTCGGCTTCGGAAGATAAGAATGGCAACATGCATGTGTCAATCACCAACCTGAATCCGGACAAGGAGATTGCACTTTCCATGGAACTGATCGGAAGATCTTTTGAGAAAGTCAAAGCCGCTTCTGTCCTGACCGCACCCGAGTACAACTCTTTCAATTCCTTCGACAAACCGGAGGTAGTGAAACCGGTTGATTTTAACAACTATAGAAAGATCAGCGGTTCAACCCTTCAGATTATAGTACCGTCGAAATCCTTGGTGGTGATTGAAATGATGTAGGGGAGGAGCAACGGCTCCTCCCTCAACGGCTCCTCCCTCAACGATTCCTCCCGAGAGGCAGCTCCACCGTAAACTTCGAGCCCCGGCCAACTTCGCTCTCGACCAAAATCCTGCCGCCGTGCTGGTTTACGAATTCCTGGCAAAGGATTAATCCCAGACCGGTTCCGGATTCCTGCTGGGTTCCACGTGAAGTGATTTTTTCACCGATACGGAAAAGCTTGTCCAGGTTCGCCATGGTAATTCCCACTCCTGTGTCCGAAACGGAAACTGATATCTTATCGGTCTGCTGATCCAGATTTATGGTGATCACACTACCCACCTGTGAAAACTTGATGGCATTGGAAATGAGGTTCCTGAATATCGTCTCGAGCATATTGCTGTCCCCCAGAACGGTTACGGCTGTTTGGATTTCCGGCATCGAAACCGTAATTTGTTTCTTTTCAGCCTGGGAACTGAGGGATAAGGCGGCGTGGTTCAGAATGGTGATAAGATCCACAGGCTTAGGTTCGAAAACAATGTCATTTCGCTGGGTATGAGCCCAATCGAGCAGGTTTCGGAGCAGCCGGAGGGTACTGTCGACCGATTCCCGTAACCTTCCTATTGTATTGATCATCTCCCTGGGGCCATTTGGGCGGGAACCATGTTCTTCATGAAGAATTTCAAGAACAGAGCTTATGCCTGACATCGGACTCAACAGGTCATGAGCGATGATTGAGAAAAACCGGTCCTTGGTCGCATTTACTTTTTCCAGTTCACCTGCCGTTTCCCGCAATTTCTGATAACTCGACTCAAGTTCGATCTTCTGACGGCTGATCAGCCTGTTTTGACGCCTGTGGGTCAGTTCGGCTTTCCATAGAAGCGTGGATAGTCCGATGGCTAACCCAATGGCGGTGAGTCCGTTGGTCTCAATTGAAAGAAGGATATCCGGATCCGGCTGAGCTGACTTCATGATAAAAATGAAGAAAACGTAGGATACCACACAAATACAAAATACCAATAGCGGTCTTACCAGCAGCAATAGCGAGGGTACAATGCAAAGAATCAGAAAGGGGGTGATGGCTGTGGTCACTTTTTGGTCGATTGCCGCGATGATGGCACCGCAGGTGATCAGCAAAAACACGAAAAGAGGGCCTGCTATCCTGTCAAAACGATTAGCCGTCTGATGCTTTTTCAGTATTAAATGGGCATAGGTGCCATAAATCACTGCCAGCAGGATCAAAACAGCATGCATCTGGAGGATCCCTTTCCGCCATTCAAATTCTACAGGTTTACCGGGATCAAGATTAAGAGTGAACAGGATGATGTGTGCCAGACTCACCGGGATGGCGATCAATAAATAGAGTCTCCAGCGATGGATATTCGTGATAAAGAATTCATTACGAAGTATATCGCGATCTTCAGGATTGAGCTTGAACGAAGATATGTCGATGCTTTTTATCATTCGGATGTAAACTTAAGGAAAATCATGATTTGGGGGTATGTGTTTTTCTGGCACAGTTTGATCTTTATCATTAACTTTATTGAACCATCAATAAGTTATGCTGTTTAAGATTCATCATTAACCCTTTCCATAATGAAAAACATCTTTACTCTAATTGTTTTCTCCGCCCTCTCGATTTCAGTAATGGCGCAAAACAGGACTATCACAGGGAAAGTAACGGATGCCGCCGGCATCGGCCTTCCCGGCGTTACCATTCAAATAAAAAGTACAACCGAAGGCTCCACCACTGATCTGAATGGCGGATATCAGCTTTCAGTCAGCGGAGGCACCCTGATATTCAGATATGTCGGGTTTGTAACGCAGGAAATTCCTGTCGGAAACGAGTCGATCATCAATGTTGTATTACTGGAAGACGTCAAACTCCTCAGCGAAGTGGTGGTTATCGGTTATGGTTCCCAAAAGAAGATGGACCTGACTACTGCCGTATCCACCGTGAGTGAAAAAGAGATCAAGGACCGACCGGTTGTTTCGGCGGTACAAGCCCTGCAGGGAAAAGCAGCCGGAGTTCAGGTCACGCAAACATCAGGCAAGCCGGGAGAGAGCCTTTCCGTCCGTGTCAGGGGAGCAACATCCGTGCTTGCAGGCAATGAACCTTTATACGTGGTGGACGGTGTCCCGACTACCGATATCCAGGGACTAAGCCCAGCTGATATTTCTACCATGAGCGTGCTTAAGGATGCTTCCTCAGCAGCGATATACGGGGCCCGTGCAGCAAATGGTGTGGTTCTCATTACCACCAAGAGGGGGAAGGAAAATACCCCGGTTATCAGTTATAATACCTACTTCGGTACGTCCAGGCTCCGTAAACCGATTGAAGTGCTGAATACAACCGAGTACCGTAAGCTGATGAAGGAGGTAACCGGTGTCACACTGGATTCAACCTTTTCAGATAATACCAACTGGAGTGACCTGGTTTTTGGAACCGGTTACAGTCAGTCACATCAATTGTCCGTTTCGGGCGGGGATGAAAAATCGAGATATTATGTTTCTGCCGGTTACCTGTCAGACCAGGGGATGGTTAAGCCGGCCCGTTTCGATCGTTACAGCCTGAGGGTCAACCTTGACAATCAGTTAAAACCCTGGCTGAAAATCGGCACCAATATCAGTGTAACGAATCTTAAAACCAAGGATACTCCCGATAATGCCAGTTCCGGAAGAGGCGGAGTCATCATGAGTGCCCTGAACACACCACCGTTCCTGCACATTTTCAAAAACGATTCAAGCGGCTGGTATGACCCGAATCCATTCCAGCCATCCTGGGAGAACCCGATAGCTTACATGAATGGTCCGGATCAGAAGTCAATTGATAACCAGTTATTTGGAAGTATTAATGCCGAAGCTAGAATTATCAAGGGACTGGTTTTCAAAACCAGGTTTGGTATGGATATCAACAGTCATCAGTGGGATTATTACCTCGATCCGATCAAGACCAACTACGGCCGTAAGCAAAACGGGCTTGGCAACTCAGATAAATATGTCAGCAATTCATGGATGTGGGATAATACCCTGGACTATACCCGCACATTCGGAAAGCACAACCTTAGTGTGCTGGCAGGAAACAGCCTCCAGAAATACACCGGCAATGATTCATACCTTACCGGCAATGATTTCCCGGCCGATACCCTGGTGCGGTCCTTATGGGCAGCAAACATTATCACCGGGGGCACCTCGAGACAGGAATGGGCGTTGGCCTCCTTCTTTGCAAGGGCAACCTACGACTTCAACCATAAGTATTACCTCACCGCAACAGTCCGGCGTGATGCTTCCTCAAAACTGGCCAATAAGTGGGGATCCTTCCCATCATTCTCAGCCGGGTGGCGCCTCTCCTCCGAGAAATTCATGAGGAACCTGACGTTTATCGACGATTTTAAAATCAGGGGAGGCTGGGGTAAAAACGGTAACCAGGAGGGCATTTCCAATTATGCCAGTTACGGATTGATTTCCTATACACGCCGCACCCCTAAAAATCCTTTGGCCGGCCCGTCTTCTTCACAAACAACCTACGGCAACCCGGATCTTAAATGGGAAACTACCACACAGTCAAATATCGGGTTCGATATCAGCTTGTTCAAGACACGGCTCGTTTTTAATTTTGACATCTATCTGAAAAAAACCACTGATGTTCTATTGAATGTACAACTTTCAAATACCTTGCCTATCAGCAGTATACAGACCAATGCAGGGGATATCGAAAATAGGGGTATTGAGTTTAATCTCAATACGGTCAATATCGACAGGGGCTTCAAGTGGCTCACTGATTTCAATATGTCGTTCAACCGGAATAAGGTCACCGCGCTGAAATACACCAATGTTTATTATTATGGCGGTATCTACAGCAATAACCAGGATGTTTCGATCGTAAAAGCCGGACTGCCCCTTGGGTCCTTCTTCGGTTATGTCTCGGAGGGGGTTGATCCGGCAACCGGTGATATCAAATACAAAGACTTGAATTCAAACGGTATAACGGATCCCGGCGATCGCACGGTCATCGGTAATGCCCAACCTGATTTTATTTTCGGATTAACCAATTCATTCAGCTACAAACGTTTCGACCTGCGGGTATTCTTCCAGGGCAGTTATGGGAATGACGTGTACAATGCCACGCGGATCGATCTTGAGGGTATGTTCGACAGTAAAAACCAGTCGACCGCCGTGTTACGCCGGTGGACCAAGGAAAATACGATCACTGACATCCCCAGATCAGTTCGGAATGGCAGTGTCAATAATGTCAGCAACTCTTCGCGGTTTGTGGAGGATGGATCTTATGTCAGGCTGAAATCGCTCACCCTGTCCTATAAATTGCTGGAGAATAATGTCAATTTTATCGGGATACGGAACCTGTCGGTTTATGTCACCGGCCAAAACCTGCTGACTTTTACAAAATACTCCGGTTTTGATCCTGAAGTAAACGCCTTTGGAAGCAGTTCGACCACCTTGGGAGTCGATTATGGGACTTATCCACAAGCCAGATCCATCATTTTTGGTATTAATGTTGAATTCTAAAAACTGAATCAGATGAAAGAAAGATATAACCTTCTGATAGCTACACTGCTGGTGTTCACCTTCTTTTCCTGTTCAAAGATCAATGACTTCCTTGACCTGAAGCCGGTCGATAATGGAATTGCCCTTGAAAACACCAACACCACAGGACCAACCTACCTGACGGCCAATGCGGTTGAAGCTGCATTGGCAGGAGTGTATGCCGGGTTTAGAAACGAGTATTTCGAACTGGATTATTTTGTCAACGGCGATGCCCAATCGGATGATGCCTATGCCGGGGCGGATAACCCTGCCAATTTTCAGATTGACGATTATAAAATCAGTCCCACCAACTCAAATATCAAACGCGACTGGGCTTATCTGTATGAAATAATCGGACAGGCAAACGTGGTAATTAATAATGTGGATTCGGTTCCGGATCCTCTGCTCACAGCCGCCCGTAAAAATGAAATCCGGGGTGAGGCCTCATTTATCAGGGCATTCATGTATTTCCAGCTGGTTCAGCTCTGGGGGGACGTTCCACTGCAGCTGAAAGAGTTTAAAACATTCAGTGCTGCCGTTCTACCCGAGGTGTACCCGATTTTATTTCCCAAAAGGGCAACGGTTGTCGAGGTGTATGCCCAGATCATCAAAGACCTGGAAACCGCCTTGCCAAACGTTAATGTCACCGCACTGAACAAGAACATCGTTACCAAAGGTGCGGTTAATGCCATGCTGGCCAAAGTTTATGCCACCATTGAACCGCACGACTGGACAAAAGTACTGGCTTATTGCAACGATGTCATTGCCGGTGGGTATAGCCTGCTGCCGTCATACGACCAGCTCTGGGATAATGCGCATGAAAATTCTGTAGAGGCGATTTTTGAAATCAACTACGAAGGCACCGCTTCATCCGGGAACTGGGGTGCCAGCATGTTCCGTGGCCTGGACTGGAAGAAATTCAATATCCCGTCCAATGACCTGGTAGCCGCATTTGATGCTGAGCATGATAATATCAGGAAAAATTCTTCCATTATCTTTCTTGATGTTACCGGAAAATGGTCTGATCCGCATTGGCCGCAAACAAATTATCCCTTTGGCAACAAGTATCGCAATTTTACCTGGCCGAGCCCGCAGAATTATATCTTCATCAGGCTGGCCGACATATTGTTGCTGAAAGCTGAGGCTCTCAATGAATCCGGGGATATTGCCGGAGCTGCAGCCCTGGTCAATCAGATCAGAACCCGTGTTTCACTGCCCAATACAACAGCAAATACACAGGCCGATATGCGCCTTGCCATTGAAAAAGAGAGAAGGTTGGAGCTGGCTTTTGAAGGGGTGCGCTGGTATGACCTGAAAAGGACCGGCCGGGCGATCACAGTTATTAATAATACTACCGGTGTCGATGGTGTAAACCTGGGCTATGCAATAGCTGCGTATCAGTTGTTATGGCCTGTGCCTCAGGCTGAACTGGATAAAAATACACAGTTGACCCAGAACCCCGGTTATTGATATTATTTTAACAGGATTTTTGATTTTAAACCATTTTAAAGAATTTACGTTTCTATTGTTAAAAAGCAGTATATTTATAAAAGTTAACCATTTACTAACCTCTAATTTTTTACACATGAAGAAATTTACACTCGTGTTGTTAATGCTGATCGCTTTCGTTGGTTTTTCAAATGCCCAAATCATTGAAAACTTCGAAAGTCTCAAAATGAACCTGATGGCTGCCGGAGACAATGGTTCCCTTGGCGTTGTCGCCAATCCTGATCCATCGGGAATTAATACCAGCCCTAACGTAGCAAAGTTTGTACGTGGGAAAGGTGACCCGTGGGGTGGGTTCTATGCAACCCTGCCTACCGCTATTAATGTTGCCAGCAACAAGTATGTTCACGTAAAAGTTTGGAAGCCGAGAATCTCCCCGGTTAAATTTAAGCTGGAAAATCCAAATACGTCGGATATTGCTTCCATGAACCCACAAACAGTGGTGAACGGTTGGGAAGAATTGGTTTTTGATGTTACTGCGGCAACCGGCAGCGAATATGTGAAAATCGTTTTCATGCCCGACTTTGAAGATCCCGTGACTCTTACCGATTACATTACCATGTATTTCGATGATCTGATGATTAACAACGATCCAAGTCCGGGAAGCGCAGCTGTACAGATTATGGAGAATTTTGAAAACATTCCCCTGAATATGATGAACAGTGGTTCAGCTGACTTAAGTAAATTCAGCCTGGTACCGAATCCCGACAAGTCTGGTGTTAACCTGAGTGACTATGTCATAAAATTTGATCGCGCCATGAATGGTATTCCCTGGGAAGGTTTCTATTCCGGGACTCAGATTGATGTTACCACTAACAAGTACATGCACGTAAAAGTATGGAAACCACGTATCAGCCCGATTAAATTCAAAATCGAAGCTGGTGCTGCCGGTACCTATGAAGTCGCTTCCACCAATGCACAGACAGTCGTGAACGGATGGGCGGATTATGTTTTCGATTTCTCCTCAAAGACCGGAACCTATCCAACCATCGTATTCATGCCTGACTTTGCAGATCCGGTAGGCCTTACCGAAGATATAGTAATCTATTTCGATGACTTTATCCTCAATAATGATCCTAATCCGATGACCCCTCCGCAGCAGATTATCATGGTTGACATGAATCCGGCCGGCATCACTGCATCTGACAAAGTATTCCTGTCAGGCGCTCTCGGTGGCGGGTATGGCACCTGGATCGAACCGGGACAGAACCTGGCCAATGAAATGCTGGATCCTGACGGTGACGGTGTCTACACCATTTATCTGCATCTTGCCGATGGTTTGATCGCCTTCAAATTCTTTAAAGGAGCTGGTTGGGGAACCGGTGATCCAGCCCCAGGCGGAGACAGGACCTTTAACATTGTCGGAAATGTTGTCCTGAAATATGTATGGGGAGTTGAAGGTTATACCCTTTCAACCGGCGATATCCCTCTGGACGGAAAGCTTCAGATGTATCCAAACCCGGTTGCTGACGAATTGTATATCAATTCATCAGCTGAATTGCGGAGTGTTTACATTACCTCAACAATGGGGCAGGTTGTTGCAAATTATTCCTTGAGCAACACCAGCAGCAAAACCATCAACACTTCGAAGCTCAGCAGCGGCATGTATTTCGTTACCGTTGTCGACAAGGATGGCAAAACGCAAACCCAGAAACTGATTAAAAACTAATATCGGGATGATGCTCTGTAGAGACGGATAATTATCCGTCTCTACACGTTCATCGGCGTAATGCTCGGTAGAGACAGATTATTATCTGTCTCTACCTTTTTTGTTTAATTTTGTAATCATGAAAAGAACAATGGTTGCCGGCCTCGCAGGAGTCCTTTTGATTTTTATGGGCTTAAGCCCGATTTACAGCTGCAAGAAAAAGGTAATTCCGCCCGATGATGATTCCATCGATATTGTAAAGGATAAAACCGACGTGGTTTGCTGGCTTACCACTTCCGATAAGTCATATCTGTTGGAAAAGCCGAATGCAAAACTGCTTTTCGGAACCACTCCCAACCAATATCCCACTATCGAAGTGGATACCACCACATCATACCAGACGATCGATGGTTTTGGATTTACTCTTACAGGTGGCAGTGCCTGGCTAATCAACCAAATGGCAGTCTCCAGCCGTGACCAATTGATCCGGGAGCTTTTCTCAAATGACAGTACGAGTATCGGGATCAGCTATCTGCGAATCAGCATCGGGGCGTCCGATCTGGATGCTGAAGTCTTTTCATATGATGACTTGCCTGCCGGACAGACCGATACGTTACTTACTCATTTCAGTCTGGCCAAGGATGCCACTGACCTGATCCCGGTTTTAAAGCAGGTGCTGGTAAATAATCCGAATATAAATATTCTGGGATCTCCCTGGTCAGCTCCGGCATGGATGAAATCCAATAAAAGTACCAGGGGGGGGCGGCTGCTTCCGGAATTTTATGATACCTATGCCAGGTATCTCGTCAGATACATCCGCGGGATGCAGTTTGAAGGGATACAGATTGATGCCATTACGATCCAGAATGAACCCCTTAATCCGAATAATCAGCCGAGCATGGAAATGTCATCGGCCGAACAGGCAGCATTCATTAAAAACAACCTCGGACCCGCCCTTGAAAAAGCGGGACTCACCACAAAGATTATTTTGTATGATCATAATTGTGACCATCCGGAGTATCCGATAAATATTTTGAATGACGCCGGGGCCAGGCCATTTATCGATGGATCGGCTTTCCATTTGTATGGGGGAGATATCAGCGCCCTGACCCAGGTTCATAACGCTTATCCCGATAAGAACGTTTACTTTACCGAACAATGGGTCGGAGGTCCCGGAAATTTTCCACAGGACCTTCGCTGGCATGTGAAAAACCTGATTATCGGGGCCACCCGAAACTGGAGTAAGAACGTGCTCGAATGGAACCTTGCTTCCGATCCGGAATATAATCCCCATACTGACGGCGGCTGCACCAGTTGTCTGGGCGCACTGACCATCAGTTCAATAGTCATGCGGAATGTGGCATATTATATCATCGCGCATGCATCGAAATTTGTACCTGCAGGTTCTGTAAGGATTGCATCAAACTTCACTTCAGATCTTCAGAATGTGGCTTTCATGACACCCTCAGGTAAAAAGGTTTTGATCGTTTTAAACGATGGCGCCTCCAGGCAATCTTTCAATATTAAATTCAAAGGAAAAACAGTTACACCTGGTTTAGACAGCGGAGCGGTAGCAACCTACCTTTGGTAGAGACAGATAACCATCTGTCTCTACACGCCGTTTTTCAAAACCGCTTTCACATTATGTTGATAATGGGCATTGATGCCAAACCGACATACGTTCTTTCGTTATATTTGATCGAATTAAAAAATCCCACCAAATGAAAAGTATCAATACAAGTTACATAGTCTTTCTACTTGGACTAGCAGTCATGAGCAGTAGCTTTACCACCACAAAATCTATGGATAACACTAAAAGTAAAACCCGAACGGTACAAACTACAGTCACCGATTCTAAAATGGTGATTATCGCCAAACTATCTGTAAAGCCTGAAAAGACTAAGGATTTTATCGTGGCTGCCAAAGAGATCATTGATAAATCCAACCAGGAGAGCGGATGCCTGTCCTACCAGTTATATCAGGATCCGTATGATCATTCAAAGTTTGTGTTTGTTGAGGAATACAAAAATCAAGCGGCCGTTGATTCGCATTTTACTACTGAACATTTTAAGGCTTTCGGTCCCAAAATCGGGGACATGGTCACCGGTCCGGCCGAAATAAAAATTATTACCGTCGCCTCGGAAATTCTCAAGTAGAGACGGATGATTATCCGTCTCTATGAATCGTTCCCCTATTTTTCGCCTCACGCCTCACGCCTCACGCTTCACGATTCTTCCGTCCCCCGATCTTCTTCTTCGCATATCGATTTCTTTTTAACTTTAGCAAATAAAGTATAAAGCTATGCCAACAAACCAATACTTCGTGCGCGACATACCACGCCGCAAATTTCTGGAAATGAGTTTAAAGGGCGGATTGGTCCTGGCGGCCTCCTCCCCCCTGATAACCCAGTTCCTGTCATCGTGCTCCACCGTAACCACAGTTGCTCCGGGTTTAGCCATCGACAAATCGGTCCTCAACAAAGTGATTGCCAAAGCTCTCGAAAAAGGTGGCGATTTCGCCGATGTATACATCGAGAACAGGGTATCGCGCGAGATTGTCATGCAGGAATCCAAATTCAAGAGCGGTCTTTACGGGATCAGTCAGGGAGCTGGTGTCAGGGTTATATCCGGCAATAAAACAGGTTATGCCTATACGGAGGAGATCACTGAGGAGAAATTGCTCAAGGCGGCAGAAGTGGCTTCATTCATTGCCCTGAATGGTAAAATGATTAATCCTGTCAGCATTTCAGATACTCAGAGGCCATCATTCATTACAGTGCAGCAGCCTCTTGGTCAAATCGCAGATCAAAAAAGAATTGATATCATAAAACGGGCCGATCAGGCCTGCATGGATTATGATAAGCGCATCAAGATGGCGATGATCAACTATTATGATGAAGTCCGCGGTCGCGTAATTGCTAACAGCGAAGGTATTTATCTTCAGGATGAGCTACCGATGATGTTTTTCATCGTGCAAACCATGAGCGATGACGGAAAAGCGCGTCATATGTCGCGGGAACGCCTGAGCAAGCATATGGGATTCGAAATGTTCGACACCTATACGCCGGAAATGGTTGCGCAACGTGCTGCCCGGGAGGCCATTGCCATGCTAGATGCACAGGATGCACCAGCCGGGATGATGGATGTGGTGATGCAGAACGGCTGGGGTGGCGTGCTGGTTCATGAAGCCGTGGGCCATCCGCTGGAGGCTGATAACATTGCCAAAAAGATCGGTGCTTTCACCGGAAAAGTCGGTCAGAAAGTGGCTTCCGATGTATTCACCATGATAGATGACGGAACCATTGCCAATGCCAGAGGCACCATCAATTTCGATGATGAGGGTACACCTGCAAAACGTAATGTGCTGATTGAGAAAGGTGTTCTAAAAGGATATATGAGTGATATACTGAGCGCCAAGCAGTTGGGAATGGATCGAACCGGCAACGGCCGCCGCGAATCCTTCCAGTATATTCCGATACCCCGGATGACGAATACTTTCATTGAAAAGGGCGAAAGTGATCCGGCTGATATACTTTCGTCCACAAAAAAAGGCATTTATGTTCAGAGCCTGAGTGGAGGTAGCGTGAATCCGGTAACCGGAGTGTTCAATTTCACCTGCCGCGAAGCTTATTTAATCGAAAATGGCAGGAAAACGGTGCCGATTAAAGGTGCAACTCTTATCGGCTCATGTCTGGGTGTGATTTCCAGTATCGATGCCATAGGTACCGATCTTGATTTTGGACCCGGGATCTGCGGAAAAGGGCAGAATGCCGAGGTGGATGCCGGTATGCCTACCGTCAGGATCAGAGGGATCAATGTTGGGGGATCGAAAGCTTGAGCAATGACCATTAACGATTGAAAAAAACTATCATGGACTATATTAAACTTACCGAATCACTGGTTACCAAAGCGAAAGAGTTTGGAGCCGGAGCAGCCGAAGTGTATCTCGAAACCGGACGAAACCTGTCGATACAGGTGCAGGACGGTGAAGTTGAAACCATCCAGGAAGCCTCATCGGCCGGTGTTGGATTTCGCGTGATCGTGGATGGAAAAATGGGGTTCAGTCACTGCAATGACCTTAGCAATAAAGCATTGGAAGATACCTTGCAACGGGCTATTGATTTTGCCAAACTAACTACCCCGGATGAGAATAACGTTTTGCCTGCCGATGAAGGCTATACCCAGGTTGCTGATTTATATGATCCTGAACTTGTAAAAATTCCTATGGATCAGAAGATCAAGATGGCGATCGATCTGGAGAAACTGGCCATGAAAGATCCCCGGATCACGAAAAGTTCAGGTGCCGGCTATCAGGAAGGTGAGGGGGCCGTATATATTGCAAATTCAAATGGCTTCTCAAAGAATTATCAGTCAACGGGTTGTTCCATTGGTGTCAGCGTAGTTGCCGAAAAGGAGGAACAGAAGAATACCGGTGATGAATCCTGCTCCAGACGATATTTTGCTGATTTGAAATCTCTTGAGGAGATAGCCTCCACCGCTGCTAAAAAAGCCTGGGAGCTTCTTGATCCGGTAATGATTCCTACACAGCGCGCTGCGGTGATCTTTGATCCGGATGTAGCACGGTCACTGATTGGCGGCGTATTGGGAGCTTTAAACGGGGAAAGAGTCAGCCAGGGTGCGAGCTTCTTGAAGGATTATCTGAATAAATCATTTGCATCTCCATTGTTAACGATTGTTGATGATGGCACCCGTGCAAAAGGTTTGGGAAGTGCCCCGTTCGACGGGGAAGGTGTTCCCACGCAGAAAAGGGTGCTGGTGGAAAAAGGTGTGGTCAAAGGATTTATTTATAATACAATAGTGGCCCGCCGGGCAGGGACTTCAAGCACTGGTAATGCTGCTCGCGGGGGATTCACCAGTTTGCCCGGCATTGGTACGCACAACCTGTATATAGAAGCCGGCACCAATACTCCGGCCGAGATTATCAGCGCAACGGACAAAGGTCTTTTGCTTAAGGAAGTTACCGGATATGGCATTGACCCGGTAACCGGAAACTTCAGCGGCGGAGCCACCGGGTTCTGGATTGAGAAAGGAAAAATCATGCATCCGGTACAAGGTGTCACCATCGCCGGCAACGCATTCGAAATTCTGAACAATATCGATATGATGGGCAATGATCTCGATTTGAACCGGGGTATGGCCGCACCGACTTTCCGGGTGAAAGAAATGCAGATTGGGGGACGATAGGCGTAGGGGAGGAGCCACGGCTCCTCCCTTCACCCGAGGGAGGAGCCGTGGCTCCTCCCCTACATACCATTTCCAAGGGTTCTTTTATAGCACTCAACAACATTTTTAGTGGCTTTCTCGGGTGCAAAGGTCAGTAGTGCGAATTGGTACCCCTGCGCAATCATGGTCTGCCTGAGGACGGAATCGGTGAGCACTCTCTCTATGGCTGCCGCAATTTCCTCTGAACTTTCCGGATTGATATAGATTGAGGCCGGTCCGCCGGCTTCCTTAAGGGAGGAACGGTCGGATGTGATAACAGGGATATTGCTTAACAGCGCTTCAGCAACCGGTAATCCGAAACCCTCATACAATGAAGGGTAAATGAGTGCTTTTGCATTTTGATATATCGATTGCAAATGGCTTTGATCAACCAAATGGTCAATCCAGTGGAATGATTTTTCCAACCCATTCTTTATAACCATCTGGCGGGCTTCCTGTTTGTATTTTCCGCCTTTGCCGATCACAACCAGAGGAATATGTAAATCCGGCTTTAGATAGCGCAACGACTCAATGACCCTCTTTAAGTTTTTACGGGGTTCCACGGTTCCTACATAAAGAAGATAATCACGGGGAATTCCATAATAACCGGTTACCCGGTCGTTTTCGGCTTGCTCTCTTAATGTGTAATAAAGAGGATTGCAAGCCTGATAAATCACATCAATCTTTTCAGGATCAATCCGATAAAATTCAATAATATCCTTTTTGGTGTTTTCGCTGATCGCAATAATCCTGTCTGCCTGTTGACACGCATAGTTGAATTTGAAATCATAGATCATCCGGTCAATTGCCTGGTATGTTTCCGGATAGCATTTGAAAATCAGGTCGTGGATGGTTACAATGCTTTTAACCGGAGTTTTGCTTAAACCGGCCGGAATTTCATTACTTAATCCGTGATATAATTGAATATTGTCTTTAATGAGTTGATGTTTAATACTATATGATCTCCAGTAGGATTTAAAAACAGTATCCGGCAATCGGGTATGATACAACGGATTATCCAGGAAAGGGCTGGTTATCTCCGTTTGCTTTTGGACCGGCGTATAAAGGAAGTATTCGTTTTCCGGATAGAATGCAACCAGATTTTTCATTAAGGTCCGACTATAATTACCCAATCCGGTAAAATTATTAAACAGCCTTTTAGAGTCGAAACCAATTTTCATATGCCAAAGCTAATATTTTACTAGTTTTAGATCCCGGTAAACCGTAATCAAAAGTACTATGGGTATCAAGAATCGTTTGGTGATAATGAATTTCCTGCAATTTTTTGTGTGGGGATCCTGGCTGATTTCTTTAGGTGGCTATCTTGGTATCTCACTGCAGTTTACGGGTGGACAGATCGGCGGAATATATGCGACAATGGGCATCGCCTCACTTTTTATGCCGGGCCTTCTGGGTATTGTGGCCGACCGGTGGGTCAATGCAGAACGGGTTTTGGGAATCTGCCATATAATCGGAGCCGTTTTGCTTTTCTGGGCCTCCACCACCAGTGACCCGGTCATGATGTACTGGATCATGCTGTTCAACGCCATGGCCTATATGCCAACGATTGCATTGAATAATACGGTTTCTTACAATGTGCTCACCCAGAGGGGTTTCGATGTTGTTAAAACCTTTCCGCCAATCCGGGTATGGGGAACAATCGGATTTATCTGTGCGATGTGGGTGGTCGATCTCTTTGGGTGGTCGCAGAGTCCGATGCAATTGTATATCAGTGCGATATCAGCTTTGATTCTTGGACTTTATGCTTTTACCATGCCGGCTTGTCCGCCCGCGAAAGCCCAGCGCGACGGATCCTGGATGTCTGCCTTTGGACTGGATGCTTTTGTGCTGTTCAAGCAGCGCAAAATGGCCATCTTTTTTATTTTCGCAATGCTACTTGGTGCTGCCTTGCAGATTACCAATACTTTCGGGGGCCAGTTCCTGCAGGAGTTTAAATCGATCAAAGAATATGCAGATTCGTTTGGCGTAACCCATCCAGGTATATTAATGTCGATTTCCCAGATATCGGAGACCCTGTTTATTCTCTCGATTCCATTCTTCCTGCGACGTTTTGGCATCAAGAAAGTCATGCTCCTCAGTATCTTCGGATGGGTGCTTCGCTTTGGATTGTTTGGATTGGGAAATCCCGGCAACGGATTGGTTCTTCTTGTCCTTTCCATGATTATTTATGGTATGGCATTCGATTTCTTCAATATTTCCGGATCCCTCTTTGTTGAAACCGAAGCTGATCCGAAAATCCGGGCCAGCGCCCAGGGACTTTTCATGATTATGACCAACGGCCTAGGTGCTTTTATCGGTGGAACCGGCAGCGGATGGGTGGTCGATCAGTTTACCGGCAACGGGGTAAAAGACTGGCAGAGCATATGGTTTGTTTTTGCGGGATATGCTCTTTTGCTTGGTGTAACCTTCCTGTTCGTGTTCAAATTTAAACATGATCCGAAGGCGATAAAGGCTGCAGGATTACACTGAAGGATTGCGGGGAAAAGAAAGTGAGAATTAATAGATTCCAATTCAGAATTCCGAATGCCGAATATTAGATTCAAGTATTGGTGAAGTAGGATTTTGTAACTTACTGGTCAGTTGTTGCTTTATCATGATAAGACCAGGCTAATTGAAAAAGGACAATCATGAAACGGATTTCTTTCATCCTGTTGATCGCTGTTTTGGGTTTTTCCCCGATAATAGCCGGGAATTTCTACCGGAATATCAAGGTTAAACAAGCTGACAAGTTGATACGCGACCATGAAAAGAACGGGGACCTTTTCATCCTGGACGTGCGCTCACCGGGCGAATTTGCAAACGGATATATCAAGGGTGCGGTAAATATCGATTTCTGGGGAAGGGGATTTGTTGATTCGGTGTCGAAACTCGATAAAACAAGGATTTATCTCGTCTATTGCACCAGCGGGGTCAGAAGTACGGGCGCGATGAAAAAAATGTGCACCCTCGGCTTTGAGAAAATCTACAATATGAAGGGAGGGATATTTGGTTGGAGGGCCGCAAGGCTGCCGGTAACGCCGGGCAAGAAGTAGAGTCGCATATTTGCGTCTCAGCATTGATTGACCAAAGGAAGAAGTAAAAATTTAGAGATTCGAGGGCCAATTTTGAATTTTGAAGGACAAGATTCAAGTAAAGCCCACCTCTAAAAGTTAGGCAGATGTGCAACTTTAAGTTTTTAATTCAAAACTCAAAACTGGTCTTCGAATCTCTAAATTTCCACTTCAAAATGGCACTGAGCCTTTTGATAGTTACATTGATACATTCTCTTCCGCTCATAGTCCCACCAGTGCAGGCCGTTCCCTTCACAATACCTGTAATGATCACAGACTGAGCATTCATGGATTTTTGTCCAGCTGCGGTTCCTGAAGGGAAGGAACCTCTTTCCCCAGATCTCATTGAAATCATCCTGATAAATATTTCCCTGAACCAGATGGCGGTCAATATTCGGACAGGCTGAGATGCCTCCCTCAGCCAGGATCGATCCAATATGTATGCCGGCCCGGCAGAAAAAGAATCCGTCCCTGACTTTTCCTTCGAATCCTCCAACATAAGATTCGCAGCTGAATGAGGCTTCCGGTACAGCTTTGCTTTTCCGGTTATGCTGAATGAAGGTGAACAGCTTGTTCAATTGATCGCCTGTCAGCTTAAGTTCATCAATTTCAGCCGCACGGCCGATCGGTGTAATCGTGAATAACCTCCATTTTTGAATACCGGTCCCGGAAAGAATATCCTGAATATCAGGCAATAAGTCAATTGTCCTTTTATTTACACAGGTCACCACATCCGAATTCAACCTTGGATAATTGGCGATCAGCTTGATGGCCTCGATCGCCCTCTGGTAACTGTCCGGATTATTTCTAAGCCAGTTGTGCTCGGGTTCGGGCCCGTCCAAACTGACGGTTATGGCACCAAGTCCGGCATTCATGAGTTCATTCAGTCGACCTGTGGTGAGATTCAATCCATTGGTTACCAGGCTCCATCGAAAACCCTGGTCACGCAATTTTCTTCCAACCTCCGCAATGTCTTTCCTGAGCAATGGTTCGCCGCCGGTGATGACTACAGTTATTTCGGACGCTTTATGTTGTTGACTGATTGATTGGGTTGTCCTGAGGAAATCTTCGGCTGGCATGTCCGGTATCTCCGGATTTGCCGTACAATCTGAACCGCAGTGCAGGCAGTTCAGGTTGCACCGTAATGTGCATTCCCAGAATAAGTATCGGAGCGGATGCAGAACAGCTTCGTTCTTCTGGAATCGGTTAAACCATTCCAGGAGAAAACGCTGCCTCAAGCTCAGAGAATTTCCCAAGAGACTATTTCAATTCAGCGTTAACAACTAGATTCTCAGAACCCTCAGCCAACATGGCAATGGTATCACATTCCTGATAGATGCCGTTCTTCGTTCCGTCAGTATCGGAAAACTTAACCGTATACTGATAAAACCTCTCACAATAAATCAACCAGGTACCGTCGGAGGCCGACACTGTATATTGTCCGGATTCCAGTATCTGAACCTTGATGCCGGGAACCGCGGTTCCCGAAGCCTGAGACCTCACGGTACCCTGAACCAGGATGTCCTGACCGAAGTCCTGCGGGGTGCCATAGCAGGCCTGAAAAGCGAACATGATCCCTGATAAACTGAAAATACCGAAGATCGTTCGGAAAATCTTGCGCCTTTTTAAGTAGCGTGTTTGATTGGGAGCCTCCATATAATTGATTTTGATACGTTAAAACAAAGATAATAACGAATTCGCCGGTTTGACCCCAATGGTCTTACTTTATTACCTCTGTTGCCTGTTGAAAACGGGAGGAGCCGTTACGGGAGGAGCCGTGGCTCCTCCCCTACGTTGTGGTTAACGGCTCGGCATAGAAAAACCTCATATACTGTCCGTGTTTCTTCTTCTTCTTTCTGGCCCGGAGAGGCTCGGATTTCATCAGAAGGAAAACCCTGATCAGGCTATGAAAAGTGGAATAAATCCGCTTCGTAAATTTTGAACTCATTTTATCCAGCGACCAGTAGTAATCTTCCAATGTATCTTGTTGAAAATGAAGTATTTTTTCGAGCAGGCCGGCATCTGCATAGTTGCCGCAATGAAAATTCCTGGTGGCAAAAGCCTTGTCAGGAAGTTCCAGCTTCTCCAAACCCATGATCTTGAACACGCGGGATAAAAAGCCACGGTAAGTGGCACGGCATTTTTCGCCTCCCGACAAATTAAATGTTCTGCCTTTTAATTCATCCTGATGATAAATGGACTCAACAAGGGCAAAACCGGTATCATGCGCGGTTGCTATTTCAAGGCTGGTATCCAATGGCATGTGAAAGAAAAGGGGATCGAGCCGGGTCTGAGGCCCCATAATGGCTGACAAACGGAATATGGACCATCTTAACCGGCTTTTCCTTAGAATGCTTTCGGCGATTATTTTGGTTTTCGCATATTCATCTCCTTCACTGGGAAGCAGCGGGTCCTCAGCGGTAATCCAGGGATTATACACCCGGTCGCCGTACACGGATATGGAAGAAGTATACAGAAAGAAAGCAGATGGTGAATGCCTGGTAACCGAATGGATAAGGGCTCTTGTCCCCTCTATGTTTGTCTTTTCCGCCAATTCCGGATCACGGTCGGCCAACGGAGGAATAATTGCTGCCAAATGGATCACGAAATCAATATCTGCAGTGGCCCTGTCCAATATTTTCTGATCACATAAATTACCCAGAATCAGTTGAAAATCTTTAAAAAATGGCTTTAACCTGCGTAAAACCTCCGGCCTGTTTTGATCCAGGACTTTAACCTCATACCACTTTTTATGCAGCTGCAACTCTTTCAAAACCTCAAGTCCAACGGATCCTGCACCTCCGGTAACTAACACCCGGGTTACCGGATGGTTTTCGCTTAAATCATTATTAATCATTGTTTTTCAATGTATGCAAGGGTGAATAATTCTTGATTTATCGCCGGATTGAATTTCATATCCGTCATATTCATGAGGCTGGACCGGCCATTTTTGAGATTTTTTATTTCCATGTGTGAAATGAAATATTTGCCTGATTTTGCATCCATCAGTTTAATTCCTGAGTAGGTCAAATCTTTCCATGGTTTTCCTTCGGTATCCAAAAAGGTAGTTTTCCGCGGCATGAAATCTTTCTGGCTGACCCACATGGTTTTAAGAGAAAACCCGTATTCACCTGCAATCCTGGGCGTCAACGGGGTCACCTTGATCTTCCAGCATATCTGTTGATCCACTATTTCGGTTCCATCCATTGCGTAGATAAAATCATCAATGTTTCCAACTGCCAGATCGGAATTGGAAAATTCAGAGCCCATGAAATTCTTGCTCTTTTCCGAGGAAACAATTTTCCTGGATTTCCTCAGGGCTGGCATATAAATCCACATATTATCCTCCTTACCCTCAAAATCCCAGATCAGTATTCCCGTTCCCTTGACATCAGCCGGAGCAAGGAAAATAATCGACCTTTTCTCCGTGCCATCCTGGAATATCCGCGATGCCATGCTGGTTTCACGCATACGCTGGTTGCCCTTGCCATCATTGATTTCGAGAGTCGTTTTAGCCTCCATGCCACTCAACTTCGATTGATCCCTGGATTTTTTCATAATCTCTTTCGGATCCGACAAACTCTGTCCCAAAACTGAACTCCCAAGCAACACCCCAATTAATAAAATCTGTATTCTTTTCATTTTTAAGTCTTTTATCTTAATTCTTAAGTCTTTCGTCTATCGTCTTTCGTCTATCGTCCACCGTCAACAGTCAACCGTCCACCGTCTTCATAAACCCCGGCCTAACCACCAGCGTCAATGCGGGTATCACAACAAGGGCTCCAACCAGACAGGCAAATATCGATGTCACCATCATCACTCCGAAAAAGCGAATCGGGCTGAATGTGCTGAAAATCAATGGTGCAAATCCTATCATGACTGCCAGTGCATTAAAGCTGATAGCTTTACCGGTTGTGTAAAGTGTTTTAACCACGGCCCTGGGTACTGATAACCCGGCGGCCATTTCCTCACGTTGACGCCAGAGAAACTGAACCGTGTAATCCACCCCGCAACCGATCATGACGGATGTGATCAATGTGGTGGCAGGATCGAAGGGGATTCCTCCCCAACCCATGATCCCGAACAGAATAAAACAAGCCATTCCCAGCGGGACCAGAACGATCAGGGCAGCTGTTATTTTCCTGAATATCAGGCCAACCAGGAAACAGACCACCAGCAGCGAGAGTAGCGTAGACCTCCATTGTCCGGTGACCAGACTGTTGGTCAGTTCTGCCGAGATGAGTCCAGACCCACCTATCCGGGCAATAGAAGGATCATCTTTGGTTATATTACGTATAAAATTTGCGAGGTTGAGGACATGATTGCTCGAAGCGTCGTTAATCCGAACGAGAAGTTGGGCGTTTTCATAATTGAAATCCACAATCTGTTCAAAATCAGAAGGGTCACCGCTCATATTGTACAGTTCAAGATATTGGGCAACACCTTCCCTGGTGTCAGGAATCGCATTATATCCCGGATCTCCGGGATTAAGAAGTGATTTGCTTATTAATTTGATTATGGAGGCAACCGACATTACCTGGCCTACCCCCTTTTCTTTTTTGATGGCCTCTTCATAATAGACCATGCGGTTCAGAATAACCGGGTCCCTGATATCTCCCTTGAACTGTATGGAAATCGATTGCGACCCGCCAAAATCCTTGTCAATCAGGTTGGATGTAATCCGGACCGGATCCTTCGGGCTGAAAAATTTAATGGTATCACCTTCCACGGTAATCTTAACCACCCCGATGCCTAAGACCAGAGTAACCAATGCCATGACCAATAAAACGGTCTTGGGTTTTCGGGAGATCAGCACACCGGTTTTAAAAAGAAAATGCTCAAGCGGTGTGATATGCGGTTTATCGTCTTTGATTCTTGTTTTTGATAGCGGCAGGATGGACAGGGCAGCCGGAATATAGGTCAGACTCAGTATCAAAGCCCAGGCGATCCCTATTGCAGCCAGTAATCCAACTTCACGGGCGGGAACGATAATATGGGTGAGCAGGGCCAGAACCCCGGCGATAGTCGTGAGAGCGCATAACAATATTGGCCGTGTCAAGGCATTGGATAGTTCAGCCATCAGACTGGTACGGGAGATGTTGGGTTCCCGTTTGAGAATTTCCTTGTAACGGTTAACAAGGTAAATCCCGTAATTATTACCTATAGCTATCATCATTACAGGCAACAAGACGGTCACCAGCGAGAATTTCCATCCAAAAACCGGAATGAGTCCGACCGAAAGGAGCATGGACAGCAAAACCACCGATAAGGGCAGAATAACCCCTTTGTAATCGCGAAATGAAAGCCCCAGTATCAATAGCATTAGTAAGATTGCCATTGGCAGCAAAACCTTAAGATCTTTCAGAATATTATCCGTAATTGATTGCTTGACAACTGGAAACCCTCCGTAATAGATCTTTTCCGGACCCGGGTATTTGGCAACAATGGCTTTTACCCCGTCAAGAAGGACCTTGTTGTCGGCGCCGGTTTTAATGGTTCCAATCAGTGCAGCAAGCCTGAAATCCTTGGAAATGACTATTCCTATTACCAATTCATTATCCTTCAACTGTTTTCTGATCAATTCCTTTTCATCCTCAGTTGTGGGAATATAAGAAAGAGCAGGAGTGACCACCATGGAACCATCCTGGCTTTTTATTGATTTCATGTTGAATACCGACATGGTCCTTTCTATCTCCGGAAGACGCTGGAATTCATTGTCAATGCTTTGCAGTCTCGTTAGTGAAGATCCTGCCAAAATATCGGTGTTTTCAATCAGCACCATCAGCATATCGCTTCCGCCAAAAACCTTCTCAATCTTATCAGTGTTTATTTTGGTCAACATTGAATTGGGAATCAGAGCCTTAACATCCGGATCAATTTTGATTTTCGGTATGACCAATGCAAACCCGATGGAGATGAGCCAGGCGATGATGACAATGGGCCACCGGTAACGAAAGATGAATTTGGAGGTTTTCATTAATTTTTGTATCTGGTAATCAGTTGCATATGGTTTATTCCCGGGGAGAGCTTAAACAAAACGTGCGCATAGTCAGGCCTTTTTAAAAAGGGTTTGGGATTATTGGCGAATCCAAATCCTTCCTGCGGGATACCGAGTCTATTCGAGTCCATCTGGCCCGACCTGTTTTCATCATCAAGAAAGCACAGTCCGTACTGGCCCGGCTTCAGATCTCGTATGGTGACATTCAGGGTGCCTCCGGATAGCGAATCCTTGTTCACTTCATAAGTCCTGGCCGGATAATAGGGATATTGCTCAGGTGCCGTATAAACCGATATCCGGATCACCCCGGTTTGGTTGCGTATGTTGGTGATTCGGATGTTCAGTACCGCATCTTCCGGGGAAGAGGAAAATAATGAGCAGATCAGCAATACAATACTTGCGGTTCGCATACCTTAAAAAGTTAATCTGAATTCGAAAAACGGGCCATTGAATGCGTTTTTAATCCAACTGAAACGGGTAAATTCAGCTCCGTGGTAATACTGATATCCGGCCATTGCAAGCAATCCGTCGGTCAGGTGCCAGGTTGCTTTGGGATAGAGCATGTATTCTTTAGTTGTAAAGTTGTAAAGCGCCGATACCTCAAGGTCAAGAGTTTCATGAAACAAAGTCACCGAGGGCCTGAACAGCACCGAATGGTTCCATTCGTGGGTCTGGTCATACAGGATCCGGTTGTAATAGCCTATCTGCCCGGCAAGCATGGGGCCCAGCATGGGCCAGACTTCCGGATTGGATATCATGGCAGGGTCAAAGGTTTGAGGGGGATCGGCATTGATGAAATCCATAACATATTTACCCATGTATCCGGCAATAATCCGGAAAGGGCCGATCTCCCGGTCGAGACTGACAACCCATTGTATTTCCGGATTTGGGATCAGCGGATCAATTGTATCACCTTGTTCCGGATCCTTGAAGGCCATTTCTGCACGGATACCGGTTCCAAAAACAGTCGTGGCAAAATCGCCCCCAATCGTCTGCTGACGGAACGGGACCTGTCTTAATTCCAGGTTAAAGTCGGTGAACGGAGGAGCAGGCAGCGCCCCAGGCTTCAGGACCGGCAGGGGATCATATCCCTTGAACCAGGAAAGTGAGCCTTCGGCAACTGAAAAATTAAAATCGGTCTTTAATGCCAGGGTAGTTTTATTCCATTTGAAATCAGGCTGTTCAGGAGATCCAATGGTGACAAATGATGGCATATCAACAAGTTCGAACCGGTAAACCGAAGGGGTATACCAGGGAACCAAATCCCCTTCAATCTTTAACCATTCCAATGGATTGTATTGTCCGCGAATCCTGTAATTACCGATTCTCATATCATCATACTCCGGAGATCTCACAAAATAATCGGAAGGGGTGAGGTTATCAGTCGGATTCCAGCCATCGGCGCGTCCCCAGGGTGATATTTGCCTGCCGATGCGTAAATTGAATTTACCTAAATAGAGGTCGAGATAAGCTTCCCTGACCGTTAGTGTTGAAAATTCTTTTCCGAACTCCGATCCGGCCCGGAAACGGATATCGGTGAATGCCTGGCCCCAAAGTCCGGTTTTTGCCTTGATTTTTAAGGAGGTCTCGGAATAGAGGCTTTTGAGTGTTGGCTCCTGTTTATCGATGAGTCCGAAAAACCCTGTTGCACGGGTGTATCCGGAAATAACGGGACCAGTTACGCTGGTCTCCTGAGCTGAAAGTCCGGTTACAAAAATTGCGGTCAGGATAAAAGAAAATAGGTGCTTCATGGTCCTCTTTTTTTCCAAAATTACAGGACATTGAAGCTCCAGTCGCCCTGCTGGAGCGGGCTATGGAATCAGGACGTACAGGCTAAGTGGAGTGGACCGACAAATCATTGCGAATCAATCGGGACGCCCCAGTGAATCCAGATACTCGGAAGGGGTAAAACCGGTGATTCTTTTAAACACAGAGTTAAAAGTGGACTTCGAATTGAAGCCGCATTCAAAAGCGATGGCAAGAAAAGTGTAATCTTTATATTTGGTATCAACCACCATATCCATAAATTGTTTTACCCTGAGCTCATTGATATACGCGTAAAAATTTTTACCCAATTCGGTATTCATCGCTTGTGTGAGATGGTGTTTGGGTATGCGGAGTTCCTCGGATACCTCGGCCAGGGACAATTCCGGATTCAGAAAAAGTTTTTTCCGATCCATCAGCTCATCTATGGATTTTACCAATTTCTTTAAATCTGCACTATGCAGCCCTGATTTGGCATATTTGACGGAGTTGGCTGATTCATCGTCAGGCAATGCAATAACGCTTACGGATTTTGAGAAAATCTGCGCCTGCCGGTGGCCGTAAAAACTGAAAGCGAACGAGAAAAGGGTTAATCCGGTAAAAGAAAATATCTTGGGATCAAACGGAAGGTGGATGACCAGCATCTGGATCCCGGCCGATAAGAAAGTCAGCAGATAGGAGGCGTAAACAGTAATGGAAACAAATAACAACCAGGTCAGGGTGATTTTGCCCGAACTATAGGAGAATTCTTCGCGTATCGCTTTCCTGTGCCTGGTGAGAAGAATATAGACAATAATGCTGTAGGTGGTGAAAGAGGAAAAAATCAGAATTTCATAAACTATTTTTGCCAATCGGGTAGGATGAGCCCAAACTGGAAGAGTACTGGTTTCATCAGGGCGGGTACGGAACAGGAACGCAAGCCCGAGAAACAGCAGAAAGGGAAGAAAGTGTGCCATATCGGTCCAGGTCCATATCGGCTCTTCGGATATCAGAGTCCTGACATATAAAAAGAGAAAGGGTCCGTATACCAGCGGAATAACCAGGAATGGAATTTCATAAGGCAGGTGTTCGAGCCAAGTCAGTTTTAGCATTGCCAGGATCATTTCAAGGGCAATGATGAATAACCAGGCGGCCAGATAACGGTCGGACAGGATTTGAGGCCTCCTTGTTGCAATTATGATTCCTGCAAAAAGAGATTGGGCGATTCCAATGTAAAGGACGGGTTCGAGCATGAGGAGGGGAAGGGGTTAGAGGTTAGAGGTTATTGGTTAGAAGGTGTTGGGTGTTTGTTTTATTTTGGGCAACACAGACGCATCCCTACGCGGCAAATTTACTATATTTATCCTAAGATCTATGCCTAACCTAAATGTAAATGGCACATCATCATGCGATTAAAAAATATTAATATGTCGCAATCCGAAATCCTGTACCCAAAAACCCGGGATATCCTGTATCCCCTGTTCCTGGTGAACTTCCTGTTCTTCATGTGGGGATTTATCTGGAACCTGAATAATGTGCTGATTGCCACTTTTAAAGAGACCTTTGACCTGAATAATTTTCAAACCTCTCTGCTTACCTCTGTCTCGTTTTTCGCTTTTTTCGCTTTATCATACCCTGCAAAAATGATTATCGAACGACTGAAGACCGTAAACTCGATTGCTTTGGGTTCTTTGATAACCGGGCTGGGTCTGCTGATTTTTGTCCCTGCCGCTGCGAGCCTTTCTTATCCATTATTTCTGACTGGCACTTTTGTTGTTTTCTCCGGAGTAACCTTTCTTCAGATTGCCTGTAACCCCTATGTCAGGGCACTGGGCGTACCCTCCAGGGCAGCGAGCCGGATCAATTTGTCGCAGGGATTGGGTGCCATCGGTGCCTTCCTGACTGCCTATATTGCAGGTGGTTTTATTCTCAAATTGTTTCCAGATGATCCCTTTCGGGGCATCAGTTGTTTTTATCTCATTCTTGCGTCCATTTTTATCCTTTTATCCGTAATGGTCAAGGTGGCACATATGCCGGAGAACCCAACTGACGACCAGTCAAATGGAGATGGAAGCGTTACTGTCCTCAAAGGCAAAAGGAGTGCCTGGAGTTTCCGCCATTTCCGAATCGGTTTCATAATCCTGCTGCTTTATATGGGTGCAGAAGCTATTTTGTATCAACTGATGACCCCCTATTTCATGCAGGAGGAGGTCTCCCTGACGAAGGCCCGTGCCGTTGATATTTCGGGATTGATGTTCCTTGGACTGATGGTCGGCCGCCTATTGGGCGCCGGTATCCTGATTAAAGTTAATCCGGGCCGCCTGGTGGGTTGGTTCGCTTCGCTGGCCGGACTGTTGATTGTGATCTCCATGTTGTCCACTGGATATATTGCGATCTATTCCATCATTTTAACCGGTTTTTTCATCTCGATCATGTTCGCCACTATTTATTCCCTGGCGATAGAGGAATTAGGCCGGTTTACGAACGAAGCTTCCTCATTCCTGATTATGGCCATATCAGGCGGATTTTTTATTCCGCTGCTGTTTGGTCTGATTGCCGATAGTTTCAGCCTGAAAACTTCACTTATCGTGGTTTTTATCCCATTGCTGCTGGCCGCGTGGTACGGGTTTTTCGGTGCCCGTAGAGACGGATAATTATCCGTCTCTACACGCCATTTTTCGAATATTTTATGAATCAATCACCCACCGCAGTCAATCGAAAAACTGAGGTTTCTGACATATGGATTGGCGGGATCATCGGGTTGGCCCAGAGTATATTCATATGGAGGCACGGGTGTCCAGCTGGCATCATTAAGAACCTGAACTTCATAGGTCTTATTCAGTATCAATCCAGGCAAGATAACCTGACTGCCATTAGTCGTGACTGTTATCCATTCCGTGGTGCCTTTCTCACGGAAATGCAACAGCGTGCCGGAAGGGACTGTCAAAGCTGCATTCCGGTCGGTACAAAAGATCTCGGCATTAAAAGTGATGTCATGACCGAGGATCGCTGTATTCTGGACCAACGGAATAATTTCCCCATCGGAATACAGGCAAAAATTGCGGGTAACCAGATTGGGAGCCAACCATGGGGAATTTGTAAGTTGCCGGTCCCCGTTATAATAGAAGGTGATGACATGGTTTCCGGGTGCAAATGAACCAATCACGACAGGCAGGGTACCAAAAATGTTGATATGGCCTGAATACTCCCATGATCCGGATTGCGAGATAACTTCTATATCGAATTCGGCTTGTTGTGTGACACCAATCAACCCATTGGGGCTGCTAAAGCTAAATTGCAGCAGAGCCGTGCAGTTCTGCAGCAGCCAACCAAAATTGAACCATGATCCGCCTCCCGAAATGAAAGAGCCCGATGATAAATCTGCTTTTAACTCCAGTGGGTCCTGTCCGACGAAAATATTTTTTACAAAATTCCATTGACCGGTTTTTTCTTCCAGATTCCAGAGTCCCACTTTATCACCGGTTTTAACCGGCTGGCCGGTTTCGGGATTAATGACCGAAGGATCAATTTTGGCTTTGATTTCCAACGTGCCCTCGGAGAAGGAAGCACCATGTTTGCCATATTCATCGGCTATATCAATCTTGAAAAAACCGGCCGGAGCAAAGGATCCCTTGTCCTTTGAACCTGATTCCGATGTGGCTTCAACCTTATGTCCACCAGGAAATGATCTGCCGGCTCCAAGTTTGGTGGGATCGGCCTGAACAAATGTAAGGTCGAGCTTGCCCTGCAGTGGGTTGCCGGTGGCATCGCGGATACTGATTCCGACCGGTACCGTCACTTCCAGGCTTTTATTGGTCGTGGCAACCTTAAAGTTCTGAGAAACCTTGCCATCACTGGAATTTCCGGCATTCTTATTCGCACTAATAGTGACTCCGGCCGGAGGAGAGACCTGATTTATCATAAAAACACTAATGTACTGCTGGCCTTCGCCGGTAATAACTACCGGTACTGAAGTTGAGACATACCCGCTCAGCTCTGCCAGAAGGGTCAGTCTGACAGGATCTGCCTCAGAGGGCTTGGCTTTATAGGGATCGAGCCCAAACGTCAGATATCCTCCCGCAGAGTGAGTATCAGATAAATGAAAGCCGGAGTTGTTTACCACCCACTGGCTGTCGTCGCCGATAATGGATACATTGATCCGGCTATTGTCATTAGCCCCGATCAGCGAGCTGGTATTTGCATCCCGGAACTGTACGATGAGGACAGTTTTAACAATGTTCATGTCCAGTTTAATATCCAGGTCATCCGTATTGAGATTGAACTTCTGGCAGGATGGACCTCCCATAGCCAGAATCAGGATAAACGCGCCGATTAACTTAAGGCTTTTCATGGGTTAGAAGTTTAGATGATTCTGAAGGACAATTGCATGGAAATCATAGGATACCACTTATATTGACCGATTGCGGTCATTAAAACCTGTGCATTGTTCGGGCTCGCCATCGGGCCCAGCATATTGGTTCCGCTGAGATTAACCTGAGGGGCTCCATGGTACAGTGCACCCAGTTCAAAATTAAAGGAGACCCGGTGCTGGCGCGACAGAGTATTCCCAAAACCGAGTGCGACATACGGCGAAAATTTATATTCCGGGGTCACAGTGGCCTCGAGACTTCCCAGATCTGCAGCAGGGACTAATATATCACCAAATTGATAATCCGAGGTGGGAGTAATGGTCACGGAATGTTTCATGGCATTCTGGAGAACTCCTCCGGTAATATGGATTACATTTTTAACCGCATAGAAATCGATCAGAAGGTTGGCTCCGCCAAATTTAAATTTGGCATCAGCCCGGGCACTGAATCCATCCAGTGGGATTTCCTGAGAAAACGGTATAGCCAGCGTGGAATACCCAATTCTGATATTCAGCCGCTGACCGAACCCTTTTACCAGTTCAACGCCAAATCCGTCTGTGGTCGCTTTTAAGCCCAGCCCCCAAAGACCTAAGGGACTGTAATGTTTTGCTTGTGGAACACTATCGGAATCCTGGCCGCAAAGGTGGTTCCATGGCAGGACTAATAGCCCTAAAATCAGGGTTAAAGAAATGACTTTTTTCATTTCTGCCTCCTTTATAGTGAATATTCATTATAAAGATAAATTAGAAATGATTAAAATGCTATGAATCTCGAAATTTTTATAAGGGCAGAAAATTTTCTGCCCCTAGCATTGCCAACTGCCTAATGAAAACGGGAGGAGCCGTTGCTCCTCCCCTACGGCCTATGACCTACTGCCAACTGCCTACTGCCTTCTATTTCACCCCAATTTTGCTGAGGAATTTGATATCCTTGATATTCGAATAATCGTACTGGTACAATCCGTCATCACCAATCAGGATTAATAATCCTTGGATAGGGATGACATCATAGGCGAGGATATCCGGGAACCGGGCAAGCTGATGACTGGTAATAGTGAGCGGATCGGAGGTGTCAAAAACCTTGAGCCCGGCATCGCCGTCGCAAACAAAAAGTGTTTTATCATCAATCCCAAGGCCATATGGACCTTCCATGGGATAGGTTTTCAATTCAACCGGTTTGGTAATATTCTCGATCGAAACCACCACCAGCTGGTTTACATTATTGCCGCAATTATTGCCGCCGCGAAGGGTGATATACGCATAATTACCGCTCACGACTACCGGGTCACAACCGGTCATGTGCCAGAAATCAGTAATATAAAGCGGCGAATTGGGAATGGAAATGTCATAAATCCTCATGCCGCTCTGCGACCCCAGAAACATCTTGTCACCAACAGTGAACATTGTTTCGATCCCCCAACCCGCATTGAAATCCTTTTTAAAAACAGGGGTTTTCGGTATAGTGATTGAGAAAATGTGAAGTGTAGTATTGTCAATGGCAAATAAGGTGTTTTCATAAATTCCGAACCGGGCCATCGATCCACCGATCCCGACACCGTTGGGTCCGACACTGCCGGTTGAGTTGCCCGATGTAGCATCGGTGACCCTGTCATACAGGTAGATGGGATAATAATAATTCCTGAGTACCTGTTTAACTTCCTTTATCTCCCAACCGGTTACCACGCCTTTCTCTTCATCAATCTGAGCCAGAGGGTATTTTTCATCATAAGGAGGAAGGGTATACGGAAGAACTTTCTCAACACGACCGACTTCCTTTATGGCCGTCAGGTCGGATATATCGATCGATACCAAATCTATGTAGCTGTCGGCATACAGAATGTCACCCTTAATCGCAATATCAACATTGCCAGGTACCTCGATAAAGGTTTTATTGACCGGAATTTCAGGGTTTGTGTTGTCGAAAATATGGATCCCTTTCATCTCCTCAACAATGAAGATGAACTGATCCTTAAAATAAATTTTACCCGGATTCACCATTTCAGAAGCTGCTGATTGTTTAACAGCAAGCCTGAGATTGTCGTAGGTCATATATACCGGACTGTTGGCCGTGAATATTTCTGTGAATTTGTCCTTGCAGCCTGCTGATATCATGGCAAGTGCCAGAAACAGATATAATGTAATTTTTTTCATGATGTTTGGATTTGGTGTCTTGTTACCTGAAAATGATACCGATTTTAATTGACAGGCGGTTATAATCCGCCATTAGTTTTCTCTGATCTCCCGCGGTATAATATAATCTCTGAAAACGATAACCGGCTGAAAAAACGATGCCGAAATTTTCTCCGAACATATTACGGATTCCAAAACCCGGATTTAACAACCAGCCTCCTTTGGCTTCATATGGCTGGTAATTTGGATAGGGCCAGTAAGCATCTGTGGTGTATCCCATTCCCGTCGATCCGTCGTCGTCAAGAGCCAGGGCATACCCTCCATACAAACTGAAAAATGGCGAAAAGCCGGTTTTGCGAACATAATAGCGGGTATCCAAAACGATTGGCAGATAGCTGCCGGCAAGGAATTCAACCCCGACACCCAATCCGAGCGACAATTGTTCGGTAACGTGATAACCATTGGTGGTCATGAATGAGAAGGGGGCCGGATGCCTGTTCTGAGTGGAACCAATCAGCAGTCCCATGTCGGTAATATTGAAATAGCCTTTGAATGCGGCTCCGTCTTTCTGCGATTCCGAACCTGGGGTTTGCCCATGGACCAGAAAATAGCCGGACAGAAAGATGCATGCAATAAGAATTACTTTTTTCATTTGATATATATCTTTTGGATTTTGTTTGTTATTTGTTCTTTGTCATTTGTCATTTGTCATTTGTGATTTGCATCAGCTGATCGGTCCGCTTCCGATCAACTCTTCACCATAATGCCAAACTGCAAATTGTCCGGGCACCACGGCCCGCTGAGGTTCATCAAAGAGAAGATAAATCCCTTCATCAGCACAGATCACATGGGCTTTCTGGAGCCCCTGCCGGTACCTGATCCTTGCGAAACATTCTTTTTCTTCGCCCGGCCGGAGTGCCAGATCCGGACGAATCCAGTGAACCTCATCCTGTTTAACTAACAGGGCTTTTTTAAACAGAAGAGGATGGTCCTGCCCCTGACCGACGTAAATGATGTTATTGACAACATCGGTGCCGACAATAAAAAGTGGTTCCTCCTTGCCACCGACGTTGAGGCCTTTTCTTTGGCCGATCGTGTAAAAATGGGCCCCCTGGTGCTCACCGATCACGGTTCCCATTTCTGGTGAAAGTTCAACCGGTTTTGAAAGTTCCTGAACGGTCTGACCGGTAACAGGCAACAGTATGTTCTTTGGAATTTCAATGATCCGGCCCTTTTTCACGGCCAGTTTTTGCTGGAGGAAAACAGGGAGGTCAACCTTTCCAACAAAACAGATGCCCTGAGAATCTTTTCGTTCCGCATTAGCGAGGCCCTGGTTACGAGCGATTTCCCGTACTTCAGGTTTGTCCATCGCTCCAAGAGGGAACATGGCATAGCTCAGCTGTTTCTGGTTGAGCTGACAAAGGAAATAGCTCTGATCCTTGTTCTTATCGAGCCCGCCTAACAGGCGGTAAACCGGTCCTGTTGGGGTTGTCAGCTCTTCGACCCGGGCATAGTGTCCTGTGGCAACTTTTTCAGCTCCAAGCTTGATCGCCTCGTCGATAAAAGCATCGAACTTGATTTCCCGGTTGCACAGAACATCCGGGTTGGGCGTCCGGCCTGCCGCATATTCCCTGAACAGATAGTCCACAACCCTTAAACGATACTGTTCGCTAAGATCAACCTCGTGAAAGGGAATGCCGATTTTCCTGGCAACCATTTCGGCAAACAGCACATCATCTTCATACGAACATTCGGCTGAAATCAGGCCGGTGGTATCATGCCAGTTCCGCATGAACAGCCCGATAACATCATAGCCCTGCTCTTTCAATAACCAGGCTGCCACCCCGGAATCAACACCCCCGGATATGCCGACGACTACCCTCTGTTTCATAGGGCAAAGATAGCCAAAAACATGCCAGACTTTAGTACTTCTTATTCGGGAACCGGGCGGAACCTTACATAGCGGTGCTCATCAACAAGTTGCCCGTTCTTGATCACTGCATTTTTGTGGATGGCTTCAAGGTGGAATCCGCATTTTTGAAGGACCCTGGCGGAGGCAGGGTTGTATGAAAACAAATCGGCATAAAACCTTGATATGACCGGATAATGTTGAAAAACGTAATCCACCAGAAGGTTCACTGCCGCTGAAACGATACCGAGTCCCCAATATTTCTCGGATAACCAATAACCAAGTTCCGCATTGATACGGTAAACATCATCCTTAAAGCTTGCTCCTATTCCGCCAATGGCTTCACCATCAAATTCAATTGCCAGGAATAGATTGATATCTTCTTTTTTTGCCATTTCCAGCCAGCACCTGCCGGCTTCTTCGGTATAAGGATAAGGAAATCCATCACGCAGGTTGACCCAAATGTTGAAATTGTTGGCGTGCCGGACCAAAGAACCCAGATCATCTTCGCGCCAGGGCCTGAGCGTGATGTTATTCGAGGTAAGTATAGCCATATAATCCAGACCGGTAGTTCGATAAAAATTCCTTTCCTTCTTCGGTTGTAATGGTACCTGCTTTCACTGATGATGTCACCCAAGTTTCGACGGTCCTGACCATTTTCTTGGGATTATACTGCACGTAATCAAGTACTTCGGCAACCGTTTCTCCGTCAATGATCTGATCGATCGAGTAACCTTTGGAATCAACGGAAACATGAACAGCATTGGTATCCCCGAACAAATTGTGAAGGTCACCCAGAATCTCCTGATAAGCACCCACCAGGAAAACTCCTATGTAGTAGGGCTCTTTTGCCTGGAGGGAGTGAACCGGCAGGTAGTGCGAGAGGTTACGGGTGGAAATGAAATTGTCAATTTTACCATCGGAATCACAGGTAATATCCTGTAAAGTTGCCGACCTGTCTGGTTTTTCATCCAGACGATGGATTGGTATGATGGGGAAAATCTGGTCTACAGCCCATGAATCGGGTAGTGACTGGAAAAGGGAAAAGTTACAGAAATACTTGTCCGACAGTAGTTTCGGTAAATGAAGCAATTCTTCGGGAATATGTTTCAATTCATTGGTCATCTGGTAAATTTCTTTTGCAATGGACCAGAACAGCCGCTCAATCTGTGCGCGTGTTTTCAGATCGAGCAAGCCCAGGCTAAACCGATCGAGCGCTTCTTCTCGTATTTGCTGGGCATCATGCCAGGTTTCAAGCATGCTCAGCTGATTCAGCGTTTCCCACGAGGAATAGAGCTCCTGAACCAACGCATGGTCATCAGAGCTGATTTCTTCATTTTCATCCCAGGCCGGAGTTGTTGTTGCCTCCAGGACTTCAAAAACCAGCACTGAATGATGTGCCGTCAGTGACCGTCCCGATTCCGTAATGATATTGGGGTGGGGGATACCGTTTTTGTCGCTGGTATCTACCATGGCAAAGGTCGCATCATTAACATATTCCTGGATGCTGTAATTGACACTGCTTTCGCTGTTGGATGATCGTGTTCCGTCATAGTCAACGCCTAATCCACCACCGATATCAACAAATTCGACATTAAATCCCCTGGAATAAAGCTGCACATAGAACTGGGAGGCTTCACGCAGGGCAAGTTTAATTCTCCTGATTTTTGTGACCTGACTGCCAATATGGAAATGAACCAGTTTGAGACAGTCTTTCATTTCACGTTTCTCCAGATATTCCAGGGCTTCTATCAGCTCGCTTGAAGTGAGTCCGAATTTGCTGACATCGCCTCCTGAATCTTCCCATTTGCCGCTGCCTGAACTGGCAAGTTTAACCCTGATCCCGATATTGGGTCTTATTTTGTGCTGTTTGGCTATTTTTGTTATCAGTTTCAGTTCATTCAGCTTCTCAACCACGATGTATATCCGCTTACCCATTTTCTGGGCCAGTAGGGCTAACTCTATGTAGTCCTCATCTTTATAACCGTTGCAGATGATCAGGGAGTCCGTATCGGTGTTGATGGCAATGACTGCATGCAGTTCCGGCTTGGAACCGGCTTCAAGGCCGATATTGAATTTTTTACCGTGGCCAACAATCTCTTCCACCACCGGGCGCATCTGGTTAACCTTGATCGGATAAATGATGAAGTTTTGCGCCTTGTAACCATATTCTTCCGCAGCTACTTTAAAGCAGCTCGACATAATTTCGATACGGTCGTCGAGAATATCGGGAAACCTGATCAGCATGGGAGCTGATACATCACGTAACTGCAGCTCCTCTACAAGCTCAAGAAGGTCAACGTGAACCCCTTTGCTTTTGGGTGTTACAACAACATGACCCTTATCATTGATCGAAAAATAATTGATCCCCCAACCGTTAATGTTGTAGAGCTCAGCCGAATCTTCAATACGCCATCTTCTCATTATGCTAACCTGTTATCAGACAAAAGAATAAATGATACTTTAACTGTTCAGGCCGCTAATTTACAAGTTCCTGCCGTTAATCGGTCCCGGATGTTTCAAAAAATCAATGTAAAATTTTACCGGAGGACAACCGGAACCGATTAAGACAGACTGATTTCCGGTTTATCTCAGGACCCTGCCACCACGGATCAATCTCAGCAGTATGGCGATAACTGCTATGACAAGTAATACATGTATAATGGATCCTGCACTGTAAGCAAAAAATCCTATTGCCCAGAGAACGATCAGTATAATGGCAATTAAATAAAGTAAGTTGCTCATGTCGTTTGTTTTAATTTAGTGAAACTGATACATAAATATTAAGTACACGGTTGCTGGCATCCGGGACGGTGTAGGCTATTCCCAGGAAGGTCCGCTCTTTTCCAACATTAGTCAATCCGTAATTGTAACGGGCGCCCAAACTGAACGGGCCAAGATCTATACCGGCTCCCAATGCAAGCCCGGCTTCGAACTTGTTGTAGTCATTGGTGTCGATGTTTTGCTCAAAATTGAAAAGGTTCACATTGGATTCGTTAGTAACTACCCCGCTGATCATATAGGATGCATAGGGCCCTAAATGAATATTAAAATTCCGGGTGATATTGATCACCACCAAAAGCGGAAGTTCAAGATAATTCAAATGATACCTGGCAGTTCCATCCACAAAAAGTGAATTGTAGGTCACTTCAGCCCCTTTGGTGGTGAAATAGAATTCGGGTTGAATGGCAAGATGCTCGGTGATGAATATTTTGCCAAAAACTCCGACATTAAATCCGGCCAGCATTTTAGCACTGCTGCGGTCATTTGTATACAGATTGGAAAAATTTACCCCACCCTTTAAACCAAACCTGGGCGATAAACCATCCCTGCTTTCCTGAGATTTGCCTGGTGCCATTGAGCATAAAAGCATCAGGACGGTGAGGAAAGCAGCTATTTTTAGATTTTTCATAATCGCTATGAATTAATGGATTGAAAGTCCGACAGTTGAAACACCATTCGACAGGTCAAGGAAAATTCCAAGCTGGCTTGTCAGGTGATATTCTGCTCCGATATGCACATCCAGAAAGAGAGGTCCCGGATTGTGCCAATAACCGCGGTCGCCGGTATAATTAGCATCCCATGATGAGTTAACTATTGCAAATCCAAGGGAACCAGCAAGATAGAAGTCCCAATCAGAACTTGCCCGCAATAGCTGATCGAAATAAAAGGTACCCTTTACTCCGATGGGGATGACTGTTTCCCGATAATAATCGCCCCTGTAGGTATACAAGGTTGCAAACGGCGCAAGTGTAAAGCTGCTTAGTACATCAAATTCATAATTAATATGAAAAACGGGCAAAGTATGTCCTATGTATCCATAATACCCCGAATATCCGCCGATACCCAGACCTAAATTAAGCGTTCGTCCGTGTCTTTCGGGATAATTATCATTCTGGGCAACCAGATGTGCACCGGTCATCATCAGGATCAGAAGAAAAGCCAATATATTTTTTTTCATTTTTTTCATTTTATTCTTATCAGTTGGTTAATTAATTATTTTTTTCTGCCCTTGTCACCCCCGCGGCCATTTTCTTTATTCGATTTATTATTCTTCTGGTAACGGTCGTTCTGGCCGCGTTGCTGGACGTCTCTCTGATAAGTCCTGCTGCGCATCGGCGGGCTGTTTCTGTAATTTCCGTTCCCCGGCCTGTTTCCGATTGATCTTTGTTGCTCGCCATGGTATCCTTTTGCATATTTCATTTTATGCTGCCTGAAGTCGTTATATGGCGTATTGCCATGATAATCTGACATGACCACCTTATATCCGTTATAAAGGTCGTAGTTGCGGTAACGTAAAGGAAGACTGCTTCTGCGCACCCATCTGCCGGCATTCATATAAATAAACATGGAAGACTGAACATCATAATAAGCTTCCACATCCGGCAGGTAATAATAATGAACATCGGAATATCCGACCGGACCCCACTGTGGCGGCGAGCCCAGGTTAATTCTAAGCGAAACTTGTGCTTGCACCGAACCTGCTATAAATAGTCCGCATGCGAAAAGGAGTAATTTTATTGTTTTCATCTTGTTTTTATAAATCGGTTATGAGCTTATGAAGCTCTTCCTTGGTTTTTCCAAGTTTTTGTTGGAGCCTGCCAAGCATTTCATCTTTTTTGCCTTCCAGAAGCAATAAGTCACTATCGGTAAGTACTGCAAATTTTTGCTTCAGCTTACCTTTTATCTCGTTCCAGTTCCCTTCTAATTCAGTTAGATTTTTCATTTTTTTTTATTATTGGTTATTATCCTACAAAGGTCAATCCCGCAGTAGTTTTTTGTGTTGTATAATCCTTTTATTAATTTACATGATTCCCACATTCACCTGCCTGAAAAGAAAAATGGCTGCCGGAATGAACTTCAGACAGCCATTTTTCATAAAAAATTGACTGGATAATTACATTCTTTTATTTCTTAATTATATCAATCAATACAGTCCGGTTATAAAAACGTTCTTCCGGATAATTGTTTTTGAAAGGAACAAGATTCTGGTCTTCGCCGAATCCATACACTTCAAATTTCACATCGGTTCTTCCGGCTTTTGCAAGAGCTTTATCCATAATGTCTTTCACATCATTAGCCCTGGCCAGCGATAGTTTTTGATTATAGGCGTCCTCACCAATAATATCCGTATATCCTTGAATAACAACCAAGCCGTTCTCCGGAATTCTCGGCACGACTATTTCAGTGATGTACTTTTCATACATCAGGATGGCTTTTGAATCATTGAATTCATAGATTATACTGAACCTGGTCATTTCTTCATTAACCGGTGGCACCCATAGGACCATGTGAACGGAAGTTTCTTGTTTAACTGTTTTTCCGCTCTTGGTTTGACCGATCATGGTCACGGTATAATTACCTTCAGTCTCAGAACCTAAAATATTCTTGCCGGGTATGGTTACGCGGTCCTGTGTGTAAGGTCCGAAATTCTGAACCCGCCCGTTCTTATCGGTAATTTCCATCGACCATGAGGTGAAAGCTTCAGTACCACCTGCCGCATCAAACGATACATAACTATCGATCGGTGCTTCCTGTATCCTGACTATTTCAACCGGCCTTAACGGTGCATCGGGACCGCTCTGGAATTCCATCAGCAAGACTGGTGAATTGCTCTCGATCGATACCCTTTGGTCACCTTCGCGAAGAAGGGCCAGTTCAAGTACGCCTCCGGGCTGTTCAGATGGGATCTTCGGTTTATCCCTGCCTTCAGTTACGATTCTGGAAGCCTCAATCCCAAAAACATCCACGAGGTAAAGTTTAACTGATTCTGCCATTAAACGGCCGTCCTGAGGACCATTTTCCGAAGAACCGACCAACTTGATGGTTGCGGTAGGATTTTTCCCCATCCGGTCACCAAGGATATTGATTACGTTATAATAGATAACCATCTGCCTGTCGGAGCGGCCTGAAAGGTTTTTAGGCCTGTACAGTTCCAGTTCATCTTCTTTAAAGTCCTTGACCTGATCTTTCCTGAGCAAAACATACCGATCGGGTATCACGGTTGATCCCGCTTTGAAAAAGATGTAATTTCTGATTGGGAAAATTTCCCTGACTGTACGTTCGGCCGGAATATTTGCTGGTGCCTTGACAGTAAATTTCACTTCAGGTTCAATAACCACAATTTTAGCAACCATTGGTTCTATCGGTTCCACTGGCTCCTCAATCAGATGTCCGCGCCCTAATTTGAGCGCTGCGCCGATTCTGACCGTGGTAATATTCCAGGTTTCGATTGACCGTGGTGACTGTCCAAAATAGGGATGGAAGGAAACAAACGGAGAGAGGGTCGCTTGTACACGGTGATCGGTGGACGATAGAGCAATATCATATCCTGCGCCAATTTGCATGGATAACAGCGTTTTGTTCACTAAACTGAAATCACCTTTAACATCGGCTTCAGCCACCTGGTCAGGATAATCAGGATTGATTTGCTGCGAGTAGGTGAAAGCTTTGTCCATATTGAAAGCCAATCTTGGACCTGCATACAGGTAGAAGTTTGATTTGAACGGAGCTAACCGCAAACTTGGTTCAACCGTGATATAGCCAAGATTTGTAGAGAGGTCAGCCGGACAATTGCACGGTGTAAGTATCTGGTCCCATGAGCCTTTGCGGTTATCCCAACCAGCTTGCAACATGAATCCAAATCTCGTATCGGGACGATGAAATTCCATTAGTGGAGCAAGGTAAAGTCCAACACCGCTGCCGTTGTGAAAAACACCCGGAACGGTGAAATCTGCATTCAATTCCTGGGTTGAACCACGATAGAAGTTGAGGTTCGCACCCGCTGCTGCACCAAACCACCAGCTGGGTTTTGTGTATTTGTCCTCCTGGGCCTGAACAGTAGCCTGGATACCTGCCAAAATTACGGCACCTATCATCAGGCTTTTTATCGACAGGGAATAAAGGGACCGCAATCTGCGCGATCCCTTTTCCAAATTAATTGTTGCTATCATTTTTTTCAAATTTTATTATTAAGGAAGAATAACCGTGTTGGCATTTAAGGTAACAGCAGTCTGTGCTAATAACCTTCCGGTTACCCTTGCACCTGTATTCAGGGAGATCAGCGTTTTGCTGAGGATGTTACCACTGAAGTTAACCGTAGTACCAAGCGTTGCCTCACCGGCTACCACCCAATAGATGTTTTTAGCCTGTGCACCACCCGCTAAAGTAACGATGGCCGAGTTTTCAACCGTTAAGTTTTGAGCGATCTGGAATACCCAGGTATCATTAGGATTTCCGGCGAGTGTTACACCAGCACCGGTGATCAATAACCCTGTGCTCCATTTGTATAATCCTGGAGCAAGTGTCTTACCACTGATATCACCTGCATACAGATCCACAATCGGGGCAGGAACAACCAGGTTATTGGCTTCAGTATAAGCTGTTTCCATATCGCTTACCGCTGTAGTCAACTTGGCCGGTGTTGGTGCGGCATAATCAGCTGCATAAACCCGCCCTGTAACGATGGGAGTATGCGACCATTGGTTGGATGCATCCATGATCAATCCAAATCCGGTGATCCCGGTTGCTGCTATCGGGCTGACTCCGATGTCGCCAGTAATACTGGTAACTCCGGAAGTCGAAATTCCTGCTTTAGTAAGAATAACAAAATCAGCTGCAGTTCTCAGGTTTACGATCGGTCCGACAGGAGGTGTAACTTTAAAGTTAGCCGTTACGTCTTTGTTCGAATTCATGATCACGGTTACCGGATTTACCGTTCCCGTTGCATCACCGCTCCAGAAATCAAAAGAGTACCCTGAGCTTGGCGTGGCGGTCAGTATAACTGAAGCCCCGCTGTTGTAATTGGCCAGGTCAGGATTCTTGGCAACCGTCCCGTTAACAGCATGTACCACTAATACATAGGTGGTGACAATTATCGAGAAGTTGGCGGTCAAGGTCCGGTTACCGGTAATGACGAAGGTATAATTTGCATCTGTTGAGACAACGTTTGCCCCTTCAGTCCAATTGGTAAACAGGTATCCTGAATTCGGAGTGGCTCCAACGGTAACGGAAGCACCTGAATTATAGGTTCCTCCACCCGTGGTATTTCCGCCCAAAGCCGGATTCGACGATAACGTGACCGTATAAGTGGTAACGATGATCGAGAAGTTAGCTACCAGGGTCCGGTTAGCGGTAATGACGAAGGTATAGTTGGCATCGGTTGATACAACGTTTGCCCCTTCGGTCCAGTTGGTAAACAGATAGCCTGAATTCGGAGTGGCTCCAACGGTAACGGAAGCACCTGAATTATAGGTTCCTCCACCCGTGGTATTTCCGCCCAAAGCCGGATTCGAAGATAAGGTTACCGTATAGGTGACGATAACTTCCGTGAAGTTGGCTACCAGGGTCCGGTTACCGGTAACGGTAAAGACATAATTGGCGTCCGTTGATACGACGTTTATCCCTTCAGTCCAATTGGTAAAAACATACCCTGAATTTGCTGTTGCTCTTACAGTTATGGAAGTTCCGGAGTTAAAGGACCCTCCACCGATGGTATTCCCGCCTAAGACTGGATTTGAGGAAAGGGTTATCAGAAAGCTGTTGACCGATTCCGTGAAATTGGCAACAAGTGTCCGGTTTCCTGTCAGTATAAACGCATAGATGTTATCGGTCGAAACCACGACTGATCCTTCAGTCCAGTTGGTAAATACATAACCTGGATTGGCGGCAGCCACGGCAGTAACGTTAGTGTTTTCGTTAAATGATCCTCCGCCGGAAGTAGCCCCGCCTGCAACTGGATTTGACGACAGCGTCAGAACATAGACATTCACTGATTCGGTGAAGTTGGCTACCAGGATCCTGTTACTGATCAGCGTAAAGGTATAATTGGGATTGCTCGAAACCACTACTGAACCTTCAGTCCAATTGTTAAAGACATATCCCGTATTAGCGGTTGCTGATGCTGTTACCGATGTACCTGAATTATAAGTTCCTCCACCGCTGGTCGTTCCGCCAAGAGTCGGATTTGCGGAAAGCGACAATGTAAAGGTGTTAACCGATTCAGTGAAATTAGCTACCAGCGTCCGGTTACCGATCAGTACAAAGGTGTAATTGGGATCGGTCGAAACCACCACTGATCCTTCGGTCCAGCTGGTAAAGACATAACCCGGATTGGCGACTGCTGCGGCGGTTACCGAAGTTCCTGAATTATAGGATCCTCCACCGGAAGTGGACCCGCCGGCGAGCGGATTTGATGATAATGTCAGGGTGTAAGTGTTGATCGTTTCCGAGAAGTTGGCTACCAGCGTACGGTTACCCGTCAGCGAAAAAGTATAACTGGCATTGGAGGAGACTACAATTAATCCCTCGGTCCAATTGATGAATACATAACCCGGATTTGCCGTTGCTGCGGCCGTCACGGAAGTGCCGGCGCTGTATGATCCTCCACCTGATGTGGTCCCGCCTGCGGCAGGATTCGATGATAGTGTGAGGACATAATAATTGATGATGGCGGTAAAGTTGGCAACCAGCGTGCGGTTACCGGTAATGGTAAATGAATAATTTGCATTCGTCGAAACAACATTAACGCCTTCAGTCCAGTTGGTAAATGTGAATCCCGCATTAGCGGTGGCAGTCACGGCAACGGTGGCATCTTTATCATAGGTGCCCTGTCCCGTGGTTATCCCTCCCAGTGCAGGGTTGGATGAAAGTGCAACGGTATACTGCGTTTGTGCAGTTTTGAAGGTCCAGATATAATCAGCTTGTAAAGCGTTGCCCGCCATATCTTTTGCTGCCCTGGTAACTTTACCCGTGTAGGTAGTGTTAGGTTCAAGCAGGCTCGATGGCGTAAAGCTGAAGGTTGGACCGGTTCCGTCATAGGTTAATGTCCCAGTTACCCTTGATGGTCCCATCAGGGTAAATGTTGTCTGGGTAATAGTCGCGGGGTTCATCTTTTCATTAAACGTCACAGTAATGACTTGATTCAAGGGAACACCCGTCGCATTATTTGCGGGGACAGTCAGAATGACTACCGGGCAAACTCCGACCTTCTCCACGAAGTCGTCTTTCTTGCATCCGGCAAAGAGGACAACCGACACTATTGCAAGAAATGCTAATAGTTTTTTTGTTTTCATGTTAAATAATTTAAGATTGAATGAATTATCACCTTACAAAGGTGCTGTTGAATTGACAGTAATGTTTTACATAAAAATTATAATGAATTGCATAATTCACACATATTCAATCATTTTTGATTGAATTGCACATTAATCGGCCTTTATGGTGATTATGCCTTCTTTTTTTTGAATATTTGCAGGAATTTATGCCCCAGAACCCTCACCGTTTCCGGATGTTTGGCCACAACATTTGTAATCCCGAACATCAGGGCCGTTCCGATTAATTTTTTAACCGGGTTTTTGGTCAGTCCCTGAAAGAGTAATTTTGAAATGAAACCGGCGGTAAGACCGACCGATGTACTAACCAGGTTATCTTTTAAGCCCTGCGATTCGACCGCCTGTTTTAATACCGTTTTAATCAGGCTGATCGGTTTAATGCTTTCGTAAAACAGTTTGAACTGATCCTTCAGCAATATTCCCTCATAAGCCTGTTGGATTTCCAATTGAACAATTGCCTCCCTGAGGCTTGCCTCCGAGTTAATTTTTTGCATGATTTACAATTTGAGCGCTTGCTTGATAATTGATGCACTGACTGGTTTTTTTAACCATTTTCGGAGGAAGAAGTGCGCCAGAATTCCAACGACCAGGTAAAACCCGGCAACGATAAAAAAGCCATAATAGGATTTTCCGAGTACCTCTCCCAACAGTAAGGCAATACCAACTGTAAGTACCAGTACGAACAGTGAAATCACCAGGAGAACACTTATCCGGGAGATGACCGAGGTTGCTACCACCGTTGTCGTTTCCAATAATTTAAGTTTCGATAGCTCGTAGGTTGTTTTTCCGAATGCTTCAACCCTGTCCAATAATGATTCCGTTAAATTTGCCGGGGTTTCCATTTTTTCTCGAATTAAGCTTTCTTACTTTGCCGGTTCGGTCATTTCAGCTTCAGCTTCTTCCATTTTGTGTTTTGCCTTTTTCGCCATGCGAACGGCGTCTTCTTTTACGTTTTCAAATTTCTTGGTAATTCCTTCAATAAATTCTTCGAATTTTGCTTCGAGTTCTTCAGCGTAATCGTCACTTTTTTTGGCGATTTTCTTGCGTGTGACAGTACCTTTGTCCGGAGCTAAAAGAATACCTAAAGCGGCGCCGACAGCCACTCCTGCCAGAACGCCCAATAATACTTTTCCTGCACTCATTTGTTTTAGTTTTTATAGATGAATAATGACAAAGTTGCGTCAGATCCAGCGCAAAATCATTACATAATTTCGTATTAGATTTACATTATTCATACTTTTTAAATTATTCAGATTTAATTTCTTGTAATAAATGGGATAAAAAAAAGTCCCTGCCGGGGCAGGGACTTTTTAATCCTGTTTAATCAGGTTTTCTGACTCAGTCTTTATTTTCGGGTATCGTACAGGTTATATTCAACCCTGCGGTTTAATGCCCGGCCTTTTTCAGTCTGGTTGTCGGCAGCCGGGTTGGCTTCTCCATAATACTGCAACCGAATGCGGTTGTCGGTAATACCTTTGTTAATGAGGTACAGCTTAGCTGCATTTGCACGTTTCTCTGAAAGTTTCAGGTTGTATTCTTCTGTACCCATAAAGTCGCAGTAGCCGTCGAACTGTACACCAAAGTCAAGGTGGTTGGACAGGGCGTTTGCAATTTTATTCAGGGCATCGATCCCTTCAGTCTTCAGCACATACTTGTCGAAGTCAAAATAGATGGGAGTCATTGTCAGGCTGTATTTGCCGATTATATAGGTTACATCATACGGACAACCATTCAATTCCTTCACTCCGGCTACCAAAGGACAGGCATCTTCACTATCCGGTATGCCGTCACCATCAGTATCCAGGGTACATCCGAACTTGTCAACTTTAACTCCTTTTGGAGTATTCGGACAGCGGTCATCCTTATCGGGTACACCATCGCCGTCAGTATCCGGACATCCTTTAAATTCTTTTAAACCAAATACATCAGGGCATTCGTCAAATTTATCCTGAATGCCGTCTTTATCTGTATCGGGACAACCGTTAAATTCTTTTAAACCGAATACAAACGGGCATTCATCCTGATAATCCAGAATACCATCCTTATCGGAGTCGAGCGGACAGCCATCAGCATCAACAGGAACACCGGTTGGGGTGCCTGGACACTTATCGAGTTTATCATTAACACCGTCACCGTCGGAATCCTTAATCTTGGCTTTTCCGGGGGTGATGCACAAACCAACAGAGTTTTCCATGAACTTGTCATTGCCTTTAACCGCAGCCGTTGCAATAGCTCCGGTGGTTCCATCAATTTTATCGGTAAATGGCAGCATGACAGCAGTCTGAACAACGAAACTGATGGCTTTGCTGATACGGAGATTCAGACCCAAGCCTCCGTAAAGGTTAGGAGTAATATACTTCTGGCTGGTAAAAGCGCCATTTTCGCCTACTCCCGAGGTCAGGGCAAAGTTACCACCGACGCCTGCAAGGATGAAAGGTGAAAGTAAGGCCTCTTCCTTAAGAATATATCCGTTATTAAATTTGTATTTGGCCAGTAAATTCAGGTTGAACATGTCTGCCTCAAAATTCAGCCAGGTGGGCATACCCATTCTCCCGTTGTCATTGGCATGCGACATGTCATAAAAGAAATGTCCCATGATATCGAACGAAGGATTGATATACCTTGATAAAGATGCTCCGACAGCATATCCTTGCCTGAAGGAATAGAATTCTTTATCATAATCACCGGAATATTCCATGACTCCAAAATGGAGTCCGATACCCCATTTGTTTTCAGCATTTTGCGCACGGGACATGCCAACAATGCCTAATAACAAAATCACGGACAGGAGTAAAAGTTTGTTTTTCATTTCTCTGAGATTAAACGTTTATGTTCGAATTGTCTAGAATGATAGTAAACATCAAAGTTCAGTCACCCAGTGGCTTTTACAGTTACACAATTCCCTTAAAAAATTACAATATTCACACATTATCAGGTGTGAACCCTTTTCTTCGCTTTAATTCGCGAAAAAAAGTAGGAGTCAGTCCGGTTATTTTTTTAAATTGATTGGATAGATGGGCAACACTGCTGTAATTCAAACGGTAAGAAATCTCCGTCAGGCTAAGGTCATCATAAATCAGCAATTCCTTCACTCTTTCAATCTTGTGACTGATCAGATAGTGTTCAATGGTGGTACCGGTCACTTCCGAGAAAAGATTGGCCAGGTATGTATAATCATGGTTAAGCTGTTGACCGAGGTAGGTGGAGAAATTAATCTTCATCGGTTCGCCCTCGAAATGAACCATTTCTATAATAATCAGCTTAATTTTTTCAACCAGAATGGCTTTCTTGTCTTCCATCAGCTCGAGTCCGGTATCCAATAAAGCCAGTTTTAAATGATTACGCTGGTCGATGGTAATATCCTCCTTTATCTCAACTTCTCCCAGATCGACCATTATATAGTGCAGTCCAAGTTTTTTCAACTCTGACTTGACCAACAATTTGCATCGCTGGCTCACCATATACTTTATGAAGAGCTTCATCATTATAAAGATATAATTTTTTTTTGAAAAAGAAAAGCCCTGTCATTCCAAATGTTAAGGAATGACAGGGCTTGAAACCTGTCAATTAATCAATCTTAGTTAATTGACAATGGATATCATCCTGTTAGCCTGGATCCCATTATGGACCATTTTCAGGATGTATAACCCTTTTTGCGTGCTTTTCGAATTCCAGATGACATAATTTCTGCCCTGATTGAAATCTTCCTGATCAATCTTTCCTATTTCTCTCCCGGTGATATCATAAACTTTCAGCGTGACCTTGCCTTTTTCCGGCAGGTCAAAGGTGATAGTCGTTTCATAGGAGAAAGGATTCGGGAAATTGCTGAGGTTGAAATTTACAATGACAGGACTATCCGTTACAGGAGTGCCGGTCTTTTTGAAATCTGGGTTGGAATCACTTGTTTCAGCGACCTCTTCATTAGCAAGAGCTGCGTGGACGGTAACCTTGTTGCCAACTTTCTCAATCGTATTCCCTTTGAGGTCGAAACCAACCGCTTTCGCTGAGCAGGTTACTTTGCCCGCTTCAACATCCTCCTGGGTAATCAGGTGGGATGCCGATACGATAAATGATTCACCGGGCAACAGAATGGTATTCGGTCGTGCGGTAATAATCACGGCATTCGGATCGGTTACCGCCGTGCTGATCAGGCTGACATTCCCGGAGTTCTTCACCAAAATGGTATAGTGAATGGTTTCACCTGCTTTACTGAAGGTGCGTTCAATGGCCGATGCAGAGGCCGATAATTGAGGTTTTTGCACTCCGTTAACCGTTAATTGACCACTTGTGATGCTGATCACCTGGTTATCCGGACCGGTACCGGTAACATTAACGGCGTTGATTGCTTTTCCGGCATCCATATCTGCCACAGTGATAACATATTGAGCAGATAGACTGGTACTCTCCCCGGGAGCCAGACTAATATCCCGACCACCGCTGAAGACCAGGTTATTCTGACCTGCGAGGCCGATTCCAGTTAATGTTACGTTTCCACTATTTAAAATATCAATAGAATAATTGATTTTTTGACCTGCTCCGGTGAATGAATCCTCAGAGGCAGAAATATTTGCGGAAATGTACGGTTGCTGGTACCCATAAAGGTTCACCGGATTACTTGTTTCGGTATAGTCTGATCCATCCGGGTATATACCGGTGATTGTGGCAATGGTAATAATCCTGCCTGCATCAACATCGGTTTGTGTAACCTTATATGAAGCAGGGATTGTGGTACTTGCATTTGCTGCAAGGCTTGCAATGACAGGATTTCCTGATATCAATTCATTTGGTGAATTCACCGAAATGCCCGACATCGGTACCATTCCATTGTTCTTAACAGTAATTGCATAGTGGATCACCTGATCGGCCCTCGTATAACCTGATTCCAGGGCAATTTTGGTAACGGTCAGTCTTTCTGCCTTATTTGCCATTATCGTTAACGGATTGCTCTGATTCGATAACTTCTCACCTTTAGGGGTGAATCCTGTGACCGAGGCCATGTTGACAACTTTTCCGGCACGCAGGTCAGACTGTGAGACCTTCTGCTCAACTGCGACTGCGAAAACTGCACCCGGCACCATTTCGGATATGGCGTTCTCTTGTGAGAAACCGGTTACCGCGTCAGAAATATGCAATTTGGTCACCGTCACGTTACCCGTATTCCGGATCTCGATCGAATAGTGAATTAAATCTCCCACCAGGCTGAATGAAGATTCGGCCGATGTAATGGCAGTGGTAAGCCGGGTATCCTGGATGCCGGTTATTGTTATCCGGTTACTGGATCGTTGCATGGATTGTGTATTGGCATCGTATCCACGGATGGAAGCGGCTTTTTCAACCAACCCCAAATTCAGGTCAGCTTGCGTAATGACCTGAGTGGTTTTAATTACGACTGATTGACCAGGATTTAAGGCGGTAATCTGGTTGCTCCCTGAAAAATGGGTATTTGGGTCAGACAGAGTCAGGTCAGTGATCTTGACATTACCTGTATTCCGGACTTCATTATTATAATGAATCAGGTCACCGACATTTCGGAAGGATGTTTCCTCAGCAGTTTTTATCAGGACAAGGATCGGGCTCTGCAGGGCAAAGACGGTCACCTCATTACTGGTCGCCTCGTCAAGGAAATCATAATAATCTTTGCCTTTGGCGAAGGCTGTGTTGACTACTTTCCCGGCATCAAGGTCCTGTTGGTTAACAACATGATATGCATAGGCAATGCTCGTTTTACCCGAAGCCAGTCGGAAGATGTTTCCCCCGCTGGTAATCGTCGCATTCGGATCACTAACAATGATATCGGCCATAGTGGTGGTGCGGAAGTTTTTCACCCAGATTTCATAATGAATGGTATCCCCCTTGGCATTGAACGAAGCTTCAGTTGCAAATTTTGCAACAACCAGTCTTGAAGGTTCGTTTGAGTAAATGGTTATCTCATTACTATCATCGCGAACAGGATTTCCTATTGGATCAGTTCCGGCAACAATGGCAATATTGGCAATTTTACCGGCATCCAGGTCAGCCTGGGTGACGACATGCTCACCGGTTGCTGTAACCGTGTGACGCGGTGCCAGACTGCTTATCGGGCTCCCGGTCAGGATCACGGCTTTCGGATCCGAAACAACCAGGTTTGAAACAGTGACGCTTCCGCAGTTAAATATTTCGAAGGAATAATGGATCACTTCACCCAGGGTATGGAACGTTGATTCAGATGAAAATTTGGTAATGGTCACCTGTGGACGTTGTAACCCATTCAATGTATTGCAATTGGTGGAGATGGCAATGGCTGACCCATCGGAGAATGATCCTGTTGCGAATGCACAATTGGTCACAAATCCGGCATCGATATCCTGTTGGGTAATGACGTGGTTTGCAAGCACTGTTGCGGTGGAACCCGGATTAAGGACAGTAAAGGTACTGGCCGAGGTGATGAGTCCATTCGGATCGGTTACAGTAATTGTATAAATAGGTTGGTTGCTCGTGTTTAGCAAACTGATAGAGTAATGAACAATATCGCCAACCGCACTGAAACTAGTTTCCACCGGGCTCTTGGTTATGATAATACCCGCACGGCTGCCCGGATTGACCGATATGGTCATCTGGTCAGAAGCGCTGGCACAGGGACTGGCAGAAACTGCTGTGGCGGTTAGCGTAACCGTTCCGTTTTCACCCGTTCCCGGGGTATAGGTGGGAGTCAGGGTGGTGGCATTGGTCAGTATTCCTGTTCCGTTATGCGTCCAAAGGATGGAAGCGGCATATTGAGAACTGGCGGTGCTGACCGTGTAAGTTGCTCCGGCCCAGACGATAGCATCAATTCCTGCATTAACTGTTGCGCGGTGTGGAACCAGCAATACAAGCGGATCGCTCGATACAAAACAGGGAGCGGCGGGCGTCATGGTAAGTGTCAACAATACGGATCCCTGCAATACATCACCGGCACCTGGTGTATAAACAGGATGCAAGGTTGTTGCATTGTCAAATGTACCGTTTCCCGAGGTTGTCCAGAGTATGGTTCCCACACCGGTTAGAGAACTCCCGCTGAGCGTAAAGGTGCCCGTTTCGCAGATGGTGGCATCGGCCCCGGCATAAGCTGTCGGCACGGTAGGTTGGGCATTAATGGTTCCAATGGTAACAGGAGAAATACAGCCATCAGAATTTTTGGCAGTTACATTATATGGACCGGCTGCCAGCAATGGAAATGCACCGGTTGTATTAGTATAGGTAACACCATCAATACTATAAGTCATGCCGGCTCCGGTGGGTGCTGTGACTGTGATAGTGCCGGTAGTTGAAATGCAGCTCGTTTGCGTTAAGGTCAAAGTCGGTGCTGGCGGGGTTGCAGGCTGTGCGTTAATGGTCACGGCTGTTCCCAATGAAATACAACCGGCCAGATTTTTATCAGTCACCGTGTAAGGCCCTGCATCCAGCGATCCGAAAATGCCCGTTGTATTGGTATAAGTCACCCCATCAATGCTGTAGGTCATGCCGGCTTCGGTTGGAGCTGTGACTGTGATGGTGCCGGTAGCTGAAAGGCAGCTCGTTTGCGTTAAGGTAATAGCCGGTGCCGGCGGGGTTGCCGGCTGAGCGTTAATCGTCACGATGGTTCCCAAGGAAATACAACCGGCCGCATTTTTATCAGTCACCGTATAAGGCCCTGCAACCAACGGTCCGAAAATGCCCGTTGAATTGGTATAAGTCACCCCATCAATGCTGTAGGTCATGCCAGCGCCGGTGGGAGCTGTGACTGTGATAGTGCCGGTAGCTGAAAGGCAGGTAGGCTGGACCAGCGTAATATCTGGTGCTGCCGGTAAAGGATTGACGGTTACAACAGCATTATCGCTGTCTGACAACGCGGTTGCAGTTATTGTTTCAACGACAGTGTACGTGGTCGTAACTGTTGGGCTGACAGTCGGATTTGCCTCAGTTGAATTATATCCGGCCGGTACCGAAGTCCAGCTATAAGTGTGTCCTGGAACCGCAGCGGTACCAATTTGCGTACTTGAGCCAAAACAAATGGCTTTGTCGAGCCCGGCATCCGCAACCGGAGGTAATCCAACTTGTACTATATTGTTATGTAAGCCAATAGCGCCTGCAATTGAGAGACCTCTGCCGAGCAGGGTGGATCCTTCCAATAGGTTAATGGCCCCGTTCGCGATAAGCGTACCCCGGAAAATGGAAAAGTCACCTAAATCAAATTGGCCGTTGACCTGCCAATATATATTGCTAAGTGAGGCTCCCCCCGTCAGCAGAATATTGGAGGCGTTCCCTGTCGCGAGAGCTCCGCCGATCCGAATTATAAAAAGAGCGTTGGGATCGCCCTGACCGTCAAATGTTAAGTCACCGTTGATGGTGGAGGCTGCTCCCGTGGCATAAATTCCAGGGGTAATAGTTTGCCCGCCACCCATGCCAACGCCGAGAACGGCACCTCCAAGGGTGCTCAGGTGGGCGTATGCGAGTCCCAGATCAGTTGAAGCTTGTAAAGCTGTGGGATCGCCGGCGAGATAAATCGCACCATCCAGGGTTCCCGGAGGGAATCCTGATAATGGTCCTGCGTTCGTGCCAATGTCGCCTTTTACCACTGAAAGTCCTAAATTGGAAAAGGCTCCAACCGATGTGAACAGTGCAAAGCTGGAGGCTGCACCTAAGTTTGGGGCTTGTCCGAAATTTGCTTTTGGGAACAAAGCCAGCAAAACAGCGGTCAGAATTAGAAGTAGTTTTCTTTTCATCTTGAATCGGGATTAATTTTCAAACCAAAGTTGCTGCAGTTTGCCAAGGAAAGTGTTACAAAACTTTAGATAAAAGTTGCATCATTCACACATTGGTTTTATTCAATTATTTGAAATGCTCTTTAACAAAATGATGCATCTCTTTTGCGGTCATTTTATCCGAGTTTTTTAATTCGATTTTTTTATTGTCAAAAAAATGATCTGCCTTCAACCGGTTAAATAATTCATTTTTAGCTTCGGTAGGGCCGAACAGAAGTATCTCATCATAATCTTTTATGCTATCACTCAGCTTCTTGTAATATTTTGATTGCATTTGATGTTCCTTATGATTCATGAATTTTTCTCCTTTATCCAAACTGGATTCTTTTTCCTCTTCTGTAAATTCAGAACCGATCATTCTTTCTGCAATTTCGCCATTGGTAAATTCCATGATATAAGCATTGAAATGATCCATCCAGATGCCTAGTTTTTTTTTGTTTTTCATGATGATTTTCTTGATAATTATTTTTGTTTTTCTTTTACGGAAACTTCTTTCTTGGCGATCTCAGTAGGGGCTACTTCTCCTGAGTACATCTTGGCATAGGCAGCGGTAAATTCCGCACCGAAGAACATGATCATGGATGAATAGGAAACCCACAGCAGAATTAAAACGATGGAACCGGCAGCTCCGTAAACCGATGCTGGCTCAGCCTTTCCGAAATAAAACGCCAGTGCTGTTTTCCCCAGTGTGAAAAGTGTTCCTGCAATTATTGCGCCCAGCCATACCTGTCTCCATTTTATTTTTGCATCGGGTAAAACCTTAAACATCAACGCAAAAAGAATGGATATAATGGCCAATGAAATAATGAAATTCAGGATATTGAATGCTATGGCTATGGCTCCTGACACATCGGCCCTGAGATAGTCGCCAATGACAGTGAGGGCAGTGGAAAAAACCAGGGATATCAGTAATAGAAAGGCTATAGCCAGAATTAATCCGAATGAAAAAAGCCGGACTTTTAAAAAAAGCAATATTCCTTTCCCGGGGACGGCTTTAACCTGCCAGATGGAATTCAATGATTTTTGCAATTCAACAAAAACACCAGTGGCACCCATGAGCAGGATGAATATACCGATAACTGACCCAAAAAGGGTGGTTTTTGACTGACCTGCTTTTACCAGAATATCCTTAATCTGATCTGCTGTAGTTGTGCCCAAAGTGCCTGATATTTGAGCCAATATGTGTTCATTAACCGCATCCTTGCCGAAAAAATATCCGGTAATCCCAATAACCAACACCAATAAGCCCGGCATGCTGAAAATGGCATAATAAGCAATAATGGCACTTTGCCTAAACGGATCCCTCTGATTCCATTCCTTAAATGTGATCTTGAAAAGCTTGCCTAAGTTTTTAATTGTAAGTAACATAAAGTGTCACTTTCATTCAGGACTTACCACATCTCAGTTGCATTTACCCAGCAAAACCCAGAGTATAACGAAAACCACAATGGTTCCTAAACAGCCTCCACCTAGTTTATAGGCCCCATATCCGGAGAGTAACCCTCTGAAAAGATTGTTCATGATACCTGTTTGTATTAGAATTGCTTATTTATTGCGTTTCCATTTGCCTTTCGACCATGACTGACCTTTGGGTGATTCTTTCCATTGGCCTGATACATAAACATGGCCCTGAGCCGGCCTTTGCCAATAACCTTCCCTCTGAACATAGGTATGTCTCGGTTGGCTCCAACTCCAGTCATTGTTAACCCATACATGAAGGGTGCTCGGCTGTACCGGCCTGGAATGCTCAATATATACCGGACGTGTGGTAACATAGCCGGAAGTATAACATGCGCTGAAGCCGATAAGAATTGCGGCTAAAACAGCCAAATACAGGACAGTCCGTACAACCTTTCTGGCTTTAGGAACCGGAGCGCTGTAGAGGATGTTGGGGGAGGGTCTGAATTCAACTGAGTACCAGGCATCCCTGGCTAGAACTTGTGTGTTTTTCATGCTGATGATTATTTAACTATCTAATTATTATTCGAACAAAGTTCCGTTCAATTACCAGCTGATGCATTACATAATTGCTTCTAAGAATTGCAAGATTCACACATTTTAAAACGGATATCCGATTGCTATGTTAAAGATCAAATTCTCCTTCCGCCAGGCAGGGTCTCCGAAAGCGATCTGGTTGGTGACCCATCGGTTACCTTTATCCAGCCAGGGCTTCCGGAGCGGGGTGGCAAGGTCGAACCGGAGAATGAAAAAGGATACGTCCATTCGTAATCCTACACCGGCCCCGACTGCAATATCGCCTGAGAATCCCGAGAATGAAAAAGGAGTGCCTGTTGTGGAGGGATTCGATTTCAGCAGCCAGACATTCCCTGCATCAGTAAACAATGCCCCTTTTAAGAAACGGTAAATCGTGAACCGGAACTCGGCATTCATTTCCAGCTTTACATCACCACCTAATTGCAGAAATCCGGTATTATCGACCAGCTGATGATAGGAGCCCGGTCCCAGCGAATTGATCAGGAATGCCCTGATGCTGTTAGGACCCCCGCTGAAGAATTGTTTGTTGTAAGGGAGGATGGATGAGTTTCCGTAAGGCCTGGCTAAGCCGGCAAAAATCCTCAACGCCAGCTTGTCCTTGCTTGGAAAATTATAATAAACCCTTCCGTCAACACTTAGTTTTGCAAATTGGGAGTAAATGGCACCGGCAATCTTGGTGGGATTATCAGAAGATATTTTATTTCCGGCAATCACTTTTACAAGGGAAAAAGCATTTCCCGCTACCTCCGATGTCAGGTGAAGAAAATATTGAATTTTTTTCCCGGGTAATACCTGTTCATTATAAGTGAATGAATAACTTCCCCCTGCAATAAATTGCTCTTCGTAACTTTTTTTCAGATATGGATTGGAGGCCAGCAAATCAATAAACTTGGCGGATTTATTTCCTATGGTGGTATAGCTGACATTGATCGGATTCAATTCATATTCTATGCGGATGTCTTTTTTCCAGCTGTAGCCGTACACGAATTGAAAAGTGCTCATGTCGAAGTAGTTGACTCTTTTGAGATAGTTATAGGAGAGAGAAATCCGCGTTTTGGGAATATAGATACTCTTGGAATTTTTCATGTGGAACGGAACAAGAAAAAGCGGAAAGAATAACTCAACCTGAGGATTCCATGAATAGGAATACTGATTTTTAACCGCACCGCCTAATTGCGCCTCAAACGATCCGGCCATGTTAATATTCATAAATTCGGCGCCTCTGAAAGTATTTCTGTTCAACACGCTTAAATTCATTCGAGGTCCCAGGTAACTATTAGATTTTGAAACCAGTTCGATCTCAGCCCTGAAATTATATTTAGACATGGGGGTCATTAAAATATCCACATCCAGATATCCCGGCGCGGTGGTATCGCTGTCGGAAAATTTAACCTGGATGAATTTGAAATTACCCATCGACATTAACCGGTTAAGGGTGATATTATGATTCTGTCTTGAATAGATTTCGTACTTTCTAAGGTAAACCGACCTCAGGATGGTTCCGGGCCTGATGTTGAATGTTGAATCTTTGATCGCAAAGGCAACATCATCATACATCAGGATGACCCTTCTGCTTTCAGCCGAATCTGTACTTAATGAATGTTCCTGGTCAATAAACACATGATTGATCCGGTAAATTGACAGTGCGTTTTGGGGAACGCTGTCTTTTAATGTAAGTGTCAATGATACTGAATGATCAGCGGCTGATGTATCTGCCTTGAAAAGCAAAAAATCAGGACTGAAATAGAAATACCCGTTATTCTTCAGTAAAGCATCGATCCGTATTCTTTCTGCTTTTAATGCATTAAGGTTGTAATCAGCTTCCGGTTTAATAATCGACTTCTCTTTATCGGAGAGGATCAGCCGGCTCAAACTGTCGTCTGAAATTGCATACTGAAGATCCTTAACCTTATAGGGTTCGTGAACATGGCTGGTGTAAATCACCTTGGCGGTGTTTTTCTTTTCAACTACTTTAAAACCGGTGTAACCCTTGAAAATGCCGATATTGAAAATCTTCGCATCAATAATTGCAGCGGTCACTCCGGGTTTGATGGTACTCATCAGAACAGGAGCTTCTCCGGTTTTCTTCAGCCATTTTTTGAATTTGCCTTTGGGATCTGCGCCGGCTAAGCCATCCAGCCAAATCTTTGGCCGTATGCCCAGATATACCTTGTTCGGTTTCGGACGTATGGCATCTTTCGCAATGGCTTTTATCAACCGTGCTTTCTTCTTACCGATTTTACCTGGCGATTCCAATTTCACTTCAGCACCGGTATAAAGCTTATCTCCCTTGGGAACATATTTGATACCGCTGCAGGATGCCAGAAAGAGGCATAAAAGGATGAATGCGTACTTATTCAGGCTGGATCGTATCATGGCTGCTTTTTCGTTTGCGTTGTCCGGGCGATTTTTTTCTGCCTGATCATCAATTCTTTCCATTTATTGAAATCACGTAAAAACAGGATCCCCACACCGGTTTCAACCAGCTGCCCTTCAATTGCCCCTTCATATTGATTGTGCCGGAATGCTTTGAACCGGTAGGTGCCATCCTTGGTCAATTTGTATTCAACCGTAACATCACTGGTGATATCACTCGCCGAATTTTGCTTGGCTTTCTCCCCCTCAACATCCACTTTTCCACCAACCTGGACTGATAGCCGTTCATTAAAAAGTTCCTTCTTTAAGCCTACTTCCACTTGCGTCCTGCCCTGTGCCTGACCTGTCTGGTAATCATTAAATGACTGTATGTCAAAGTTTAAGTCTATCCCCGGAATGATCTTTGAACTCAATTGATTCAGTTGGGCGGATAAGAATTTTCCTACGGTCGACCTGACCATGGTGGAAGTTCCTCCCGATTCGGTTTGCAGCGGATTTTCCTGAACGAACCGGCCTAACACCAGAAGCGCAAATACCTGCTTGTTTAAAGCTGATGCATCCTCATTCAGCATGTTCAGTTTCTGATTTACGGCTCCGCCCAGGATGCCTTTCTCTTCGGGCGGCAATTGTATCTCAAATGATATTTCAGGATGTAAAATCTCCCCCCTGAGCTTGAGTACCACCAGAAACGGATATCGCTGTTTGTAACCGCCTTTTTCCGTGTCACTCAAGCCGGTCATCTGATCGGCCACGAGGTCATATGGACTGGCCCTTACCGAATAGGTGGCATTGATGGATATTTTTGCATCCAGCGGGTCCCCGTTCCAGATGATCGTACTCCCGGGTACAATCTGAAATTTCCTTTTCAACACTGACTCCAGGGAAACCAGGTAGCTGCCGTCATTCAGATTGTATGCTCCCGTAAGGGTCATTTTTCCGCTCCGGTCCAGCGCAAAGCTTAGGGCAGCTTCACCTTTTACAACCAATGAATCAGTAGATGCAGGATCCATCAGCAATTTAAGCGTAGCCTCTTTATCTATTTCAATGACCGAAGACAAATCAACCCCGGTGAATCTTGAATTCTGTCCCGCATTTTTATCTTTTCTCAACAGGATGGGATTAAGTAGACGGGTATCCATAAATTCAACGACATCTTCCCCCCTGTCGGTGGTGAGCTTGTCTTCAGGGACAGCAAAAGTAAAATTTGATCCTTTTTTTATTTTTAATTTGGCTGTGATGACAGGCAGCGACAGAGGTCCTTTTACTTCAATTCTGCTGTCTATGATCATTCGGCCTTTGAAATTCTTATTATCCTTGACCGTTGTATTGAACAGCAAAAAGTCCACGGTAGTTACCTGTAAATCGAAAGTGAAGTTGCTGAATTGCTTCATCCCTATCTTTCCGTCAATGACTGCCTTATGCTGGCTGATATCAGACAGTGTGAATGATTTGAAATAAATTCCGTCACTCGTTAACTGAATGGTTTCATTCTTTAATTCTATCCGGTTATTGGTGAAAGCCGGCTTGATAAAGGCATTATTGAAAACCATCTCGCCGGTTATTTCAGGTGCTCCGGTGTTGCCTCCGATCTGAAAATTTCCGGAAAGAGTACCGGCGGCTTCCGATATTTTGCCCATCGAAAAAGCTTCGACGGTCTTCATCGAGAGAGATTTTACTGCTCCTTTTATGCTGATGGATTGACCTCCACCTTTGGGAATGTAAAATCCGCTGATATCAAAATTGTTGTCGGCACCGGATACATTCAGTGAAACATCAAACCTTGCGGCAGTCGGGTTTTCAGCTTTCAGGGTCAGGTCTCCGATTGGGATTTCGCGTACTGTAAGACTGCTGATTTTTGCATCGGCAATCACACCGTATGCATTGTTAACCCTTTTGAGCAAAACGTTTCCGCTAATGGTTCCTTTCACCAGGCTTGTGTCCTTTTCAATGATGCGGGAGATATCATCCAGCCTGAAATTCTTGATCCCGATGTTCAGGTCGTCATTGAGCTGGTCATGAACCGAGGCGATATTTATCTGACTTTCTCCTTTATTAAGGAAAAAGTGGTGAATGCGGAAACCCTGTGTGCCGAATTCAATATAATTATCTGCGGTAACCCCCCACTGTTCATTCATCAGATAGAAATTGTCAGCATTAAGCTTGAACCGGTAATTGGATTCCTGCTTTGTAATTTGGGCGCTTAATTGCAATTTTATATGTTTCTGGTCATCAATTGAGGAGAGATCTGCAACTAAGGTTTGATCAGCCATTTTTCCGGCAAGCATAAAATTGTCAAACTTGATTTTAGCCGTTGACATGCTGCTGGTAGAAATCTTATAATTCAGCTGGGTGGCGTCGGAATTCACATCTACTTCTAAATCATTAATTTCAGTGGTTCCATATACAATCTTCCCGATGGCTGCATTTAATACCAGACTGTTTTTTGCCTGATCGAAACTACCCTCGATTAATCCGGGCTGGAATTCTTTTAATTGGGGAAGGAGAACCTCTGATATAATCGGATGATTATGGAGTTGTATATCGAAATTAAAACTCGCCTGCTGTGAGTTGTTGTGAGCAGGAATCTTAGCTGATAAGGGAAAGTAATTACCGATGAACTGGCTCAGCCGGGCAGGGAGTGCAGCCGGTGAAACCGTTCCGGTATAATGAATCCCGATTAATGAACTGCTTATTTTGAATTCACTTTTATTTGTTTCATTGATTGATGCAAATAACAGGGAATCCAGGGAATATTTCTTACCTTCCTTGGCAATGATGATCTGGGTAATACCCATTTGCCCCCTGATATTGTCCATATTCCGGCCTTCAAGATCTGCTTTGGCAATCAATGCGATACGCATATCACCTTTGGTGAAATTGAGTTTTTGAAGATCGATTCCCTGAACATTTAAAAGGAACTTATACTTTTCCTTATCTTTATTTAAATTGACCAGGCCATCGAAATCCAGCATGGCATTTTCATCATTCAGGCTTATTTTTCCAGCAAACTCCTTCCCGGATACGGTACCATCGATTTTGAGGTTGCGATAATCGTATTTATTCAAATAAATATTCGAAACCTCGGCATTTATTTTTGCATCGATGGTATTTAAATCCAAACCCCTACCTTGAGTCTCCGCAGTAAGCGAAACCGGACCGAACATCGTGGTGTCTTTTAGCAGCCTGCCAAGGTTAAAATTGATAAGATTTACCTGGCCTCTGAAATTCTCGTTCCTGTCAACCGATGCTGTAAAATTGCCGTCTCCGAAGCTACTGGTTATGAATGCTTTGGAACTGAACGAATTGATCTGTCCCTTAAACCTGATCTTCAGGCCGACCTGTTGAGGAAGTTCAAATTTGGCAGTCAGCGACGGTCCGGCCAGGAGCTCAATATCTTTTTTGCCGGTTGCGAGTTTAAGGTCAGGAAAATCAAATTGTGCATTCTTATAATCAGGCAGTCCCCGGATGGTAAAATCAGTTTTCAACACAGTATTCGTGCCGGTTTTCAACGCAACTTTGTTTCCTTTCAGGTTATTTAAGGTGCCTGAGATCATTCCGCTTAGAATTGAGACATTACCGGCATTTTTGAAAAACGGCACCGTATCTAATTCCGGGACGAAATAAGTAATATCGGAATTCATGATCGTAGCATTTCTGATTTCCGTATTCAAAACAACCGACTCCAGTGAATCCTTCAAGGAAGCAAGTGAATAGTACCTTATACTGAAATCGGCATCAATGCTGGATCTGGCGGTTTTGACCAAAAGCTTTTTAGCAGTAATGGAATGGGTATCCATGCTGAAATCAGTTTCGAATTGCGTGATGGTAAAGTGGTTCCGGTCGACTGCTGAAAATTTCCTGATCCTCGCTTCTGTTTGGGCACTTGAATAGTAAATGTCAGTGGCTGAGAGGGTAATGTGATCAAATTGTATATTTTCCGGATTAAATGTTGTATCTATTTCTGTTTTCCCGGTAATTAGATATTTAAAGGAATTATTTTCCATTTCGATTTGCTTCACCTTGACATTCAGGTTGTTTCCAAGTACGATGGAGGCGTCTTTTAATTTAAGCAAGGTGATTCCGGCATGGATGGAGATCGATGATTTTTTCATAACCAGACTGGCTGCTGAATTTTCAATGACCAGGTTATTAATGCTGTAGATGGATTTTGCTAGATCGAAATGGTTAACATTAAATTCCAGCGATTTCAGGTCTGTTTCTGCAATGATCCCTTCAAAATTGTCGTCGTAACGGAGACGGATATCTTCCATGTTGACCTTATCCAGTCTATAAGTCCAGGCTGATGGTTTTTGAGATTTTATTTTTACCGGACGGGTGGTATCACTGAATGCTTTAATAAAAAAATCAAAATTGAACAGCGAGTCGGTTGCCGTTCGTCCGATCCTGAGGTTCACCCCGGCAAGGGAGACGGATTTTATATGTATCTTCTTATTAAGTAAAGCGTTAAATGCAATATTAACTTTCACTTTTCCAGCATATAACAAAGTGTCTTTTTGTGTGTCCTCCATGTAAAAACCTTCAATAACCAGCGACTTAGGGAAGGTGATATTGATCTTGTTCAATTCGACCCGGGTATGTGTTTTTTTCGTGATGATTGAGATGGCATATTTTGTGATCCTGGTCTGGACAGACGGGATCCGGATAAGAAAGAAAACGAGGAGGAACAAAAGCACAAAGCTTATTGTCATCCACATGATTATTTTTAATATTTTTTTAATTACCTTAATCATTTCTCAATTTCACCTTCAATATTTCTTAAACGTAAAGTCATACTGATTTTATCATCTGCAATTCGCAATCCGGAAATATCCAGCATATTTAAAAGGCTATTCAATTCTTTAATTTTCTTTAAATCAATTGAAACCTCCCGGGTGTCGGAGTTCCAGGATAACGGCATGTCCGCCAGCTTATCTTTCTCGAAATGATGAATTGCTTTAGCCAGGATATTGACCAACCCATTCGCTTCATAATTGAAAAAAAGCTCATCCCGGCCAACCTTATTAAAAGATAAAACCAGGGAGGCCCAATAGGTTACCTTTAAACGATTTTCATCAATAATACGTAACAATACGTTGACATGATAAAAGTGCTTGATCAGCTGCTCGATTTCTTCAATGGATATTTCGATTTTCATGAATATTCAGGTCTGCATTAATGTGATTATACCGGTAGATGTCCTTCTTCCTTTTCATATAACCGGAGTCTGTTTCTCAGGTAAATAATCTCCTGTTGCATGGAGATGGTCCTCTCCAATAAGTGAGTAACGGTCTCAATGCCTTCGAGATTAATGTCCAAATCATAGAAAAGGCGAATGAATTTTTCGAGTTTCTGAAGTTGGATGGTATCGATAAATGCGGTTTCCTTGACCGTTATGATCTCGAGCAATCCGTTTACCTGCAGTGAACTGATAAATGATATTTCTATACCATGACTGATACAAAAATCATTTACGGCTATGAGATTTTTCGTTTTCATTTTCAAGCCGTTATGAGTTGTAATTTGGCCAGTTCGCCAAATAATTTCTTTTGCTCCTCGGTCAGGTTAACTGGGATTTTTATATCATAGGTCACATATAAATCTCCGAATTGACCCACCTTTTTATAAACCGGGAATCCTTTGCCTTTTAATTTTATTTTACTCCCGTTTTGTGTCTCAGGTTTGACTTTGAGTTTCACCTGTCCTGTCAAGGTATTCAGGGTGATTTCCCCTCCGAGGACAGCAGTAAACAGATCCAGATCCGCAGTGGTATATAAGTTGTCACCCAAGCGTTTAATCGTGTCATGATTGGCGATCAGGAAAGTAATGTACAGATCGCCATTGGGACCGGAATTCCTGCCCGGCCCGCCATGTCCGGGTATTTTGATGGTTTGCCCGTTTTCAATACCGGCAGGGATGGTTATCCGGATGTTTTTCCCGTTGACCGTCATGGTCCTTTTATGGGTAGTGTAAGCATCGATGAGGTCGAGATGCAATTCGGCTGTATAATCCTCCCCCCTGAATTTTGCCTGCCTGTTGCGGCCCCCACCTGGCGAACCTCCGAACATGGATTCAAAGAAGTCTGAAAAGTCTCCGCCGGATTGTGTACCCGAATAGCGGGCATTCCCTGAATAGGAGGATTGTTCCTGCTGTTTCCGTGCTTTTTTAAATTCATCGGCATGTTGCCAATCCTTGCCGTATTCATCATATTTCCTTCGCTTCTCGGGATCGCTCAGTACTTCGTTTGCTTCATTGATTTGCTGGAATTTCCTGACCGCTTCCTTATCATTAGGATTTAAATCGGGATGAAGCTTACGGGCCAGTTTCCTGTAAGCGCTTTTAATGTCTTTGGGCTGCGCCGTCTTGTCTAACCCCAGAATCTTATAATAGTCTACAAAAGTCATGATTTCACGGATTAGCCGCAGTACAAAGTTGGATTCAACGATGATTAAAAGTGTTACACAATTGCAGCTCAGAGTTACATCATTCACATATTAGTGGATTATTATGTTAACTTTGGAAGATGAAAGTGATGTTTTTGTACTTCTTTTTTCTCCTTTTGCCGGTTCTGAATCCTGCCCGTCTCGGTGGGGAGCAGCCTCTGGTGAATAGGAGCAGCGATATATATGCTTCGGTTAACCTGCTTCAATCCGGCCTATCCCGTGATGTTTTTGACTTGGCGGTCAGAGGTTTGCAAAAACTGAATGCCGAAGGGAAACTGCAGAATTCCGACATTGTCACGATTGCAGACTATTCACAATCTTCCAATAAAAAGAGGTTATATGTGATTGATTTGAAAAACAGGAAGTTGCTGTTCAATACCTATGTTGCCCACGGGAGAAATACGGGGGATGAGTATGCCAGGAATTTCTCGAATGAAGCGGGTTCCCTAAAAAGCAGCCTGGGGTTTTATGTGACTGAAAATCCTTTGGTCGGATCACACACCGGATATGCATTGATGATTAACGGGGTGGAAAAGGGATTCAACGATAATGCCTGCAAGCGGGAGATAATCATTCATGCCGCGGATTACGCCTCCGAAAAGTTTATAAAAAAGTACGGCCGGTTGGGCCGGAGCTTCGGTTGCCCTGCACTTCCGCCTGACCTCAATAAACCGATCATCGACACGATCAAGGGCGGCACCTGCCTCTTTATTTATACACCCGACAACAACTATATCGCTTCATCCTCCCTGCTTAACTAAACCATATACATCCTGAAGGAATGTAACCTGTTTGCCCTCAATTTTCAGGGGTACATAAATGATATAAACAGGAATTTTTATAGGTAGCCTAAGGGTTTTTGATTCCGTATCTTTCTTCGCACTTTTCAATTCCTCCATATCAATATTGCCTCTCAACAGGGCATCGGCCAACTCGAGCGGCTTTTCCAGCCTGATGCATCCGTGCGTTAAATAGCGGACATTTTCAGAGAAACTGCCCGGCGTACTGGTGGAATGTAAAAAAATGCTGAACGGGTTGTCCAGATTGAATTTTATAACTCCAAGCGAATTGTCCGGACCTGTCGCCTGCCTGAAAAAGTAAGGGAAGTTCCTGGTATCATAATCCGCCCAGTTCAAATCCGAATCGTCCACCGGATTGCCTTTTGCATCTACAATCTCAAAGTTTTTCTGCTCCAGGTATCTTTCATCTTTCTGTACTTTAGGTAGTAACTCATTAACAGCAATGGTATAGGGAACATTCCAGTGCGGAAAAGTCACGATACTGGTGAGGTAAGCCGAAATCAGAGGGGTGGGACTTTTTTTTCTGCCGACCGCTGTACGCATTTTGATCCCCGGCTGATTATTCGTAAAGTATACCGCTGTGGCTTCCGGTATGTTGACGAGAATATATTCCGGAACATGATTTATTGTCAGGTACCTTCGGTAATTCATGGCACGAACGACGGACCTGTATTTCAGTGTATCCTGTTCAGTGACGGAATCATGGAGATAGGCCTTTAAAGTCAGATAATCCGGATCTTTGCAGTCGATCCGTGTAATGAAAGAAGCAACGGATTCCCGTGGTTTCATATCCCGGAGCTGTTCAATAAATGTAGAATCGCGGTTTACGCTGACTTCATCATAATCAAAATTTATAGTGCCTTGTTGAACCTCTTTAATGAAATGAAGGACCAAACCGGTTATCTGCCGGTCGGCCGATTCCTTGTATTTTCCGTCCAGGACGTTGCGCTTCAGCAAGGATTCCCTGATATCCCGGGTTAAAGTTTTGTCCGTAACGATGCCGATATCGCCGGCCGACTCAATTGCAGTAAGCCATTCCGATGCTTTTTTTATGCTTTTCCCCGAGGAGAACCAGAACAGCTGATGATGGGTTTCACTGTAGAATTTTTGGGTAATGGAATCGTGTTGGTTTTGTTGCAGTTGAGAAAAACCATGGATTATAAAGCTATTGACTAATATCAGGACAAAAGTTTTTTTCACGGAAATTTAATTTTTCTTAAAATTTGGGAATTATTAATATGGAATTGAATTGATTGATTATTCAGGAACCACGTATATCATCAAAAAATGGCGTTCTTTTTTTTTCCACGCATTTTACCGCATACAGGTAAAGCGCTGCACTCCAGGTTTGCCAGTCCTGACCCATGGGCATGCCATCCTGTGCTTTAATCCATTCATTGAATCCAAAATCCACCTTTCCGGAAGCTGACTTTCTTATGCAGCGGGTCAAGGCCAGCAGTTTTTCGCCAGCCAGGGAATATCTTTTTGCCGCAACCAATGCTGCGACATAAAATCCACAGATAAAAGGCCAGATTCCTCCATTATGGTATTCACCGGGGTTGTTATAAATTAAATACCGGGGATGCCAGTCGGGATCTTCAGGTTTGGTGAAAGGGAAAAAATTTGGTGGCAGGTCATCTGCCAGCTCACCTTTTATCCTCATGTGTTCACACTCACTTTCGACCCAGGAAACCATTTCGTAAGCACGGGTAGGGGAGGCCAGCCCGGATAGTATTGCCAAACTGTTGCCTAAGAGGTCGAACCGCTCACTGCTGTGAATTTTGTATGACCATAAAGCAAAATAGGGCTTATGCTTGACCACCAGGCCTTCGTGCACATGATTATGTGTCGTACCCCCGGTAATGGTAAAACGGCTCATATCCTGCATGACTTTATTTGCCCGGTCGTTTTGATCAAACAGTTTCAAATAGGAATAAACCAATGTGTTAACAAATAAGCCGTACCCGGTAACCCATTGCTCATCCCGCCAGTCACTGGTTGGCTGCTGCGCCACCAGGTAACGGTCGGACGGACTTTGGAATTCCATCCATACCAGGGCTTTCCCGACTGCCTCCTTCAGGAAATCTTTTTCTCCCGTAACTTTTCTGAATATCCCTGTTCCAAGAAGAAAAAGAGGGGTTGAATCGCTGGATCCACGATCCTCCCGATCATGGACGAGCGAAGGGATGTGTCCCCGTTCTGTCTGGTTCTTAGCCAGTGTTACCAAAACTTTCCGGATACTATCCAACAATTTTTGGTTACCGGATACGGCAATTCCCAGGATGGAAAACATCAGGTCCCTGGTGTAGGGCTCCGGATATCCCCATCCCGCAGTACGCGGCAGGCCATGAAATGGTCCGTGTGCATTATGAAGAAGCACCTCCAGCGCCGCCTTCCTTGCTACTTCAACATTTTCCCAATCTTCACTTCGCATATTATCACATTATCACATTATCACATTATCACATTGGCACATTGGCACATTAAGTAATTCCCAGTTTTTCATTTATGATGCTGACAAAACTGTTGGACACTTTCCGGTAATCGAAGTTTTCGACCACGCGAACCCTACCAGCCTTACCCATTCTATCGCGCAGTGCCGGATCAGTCATCAGGTTCATCAGGTAACCGGCAATATCCTGGACGTTTGCACGATAATCAACCGTTCTCGGGGATTTAAAAACCACCTTGTGCCTGTCTTCAAAACCGGATTCATCACCTAGCAGCACCTCATTGGCCATAATCCGCTGGGCTACACCGGCCAGGAATGCTGTTTCGCCATGGATGAGGGTATCCAGCATGCCCATTGCCTTAATGCTGATAACGGGTTTTTCACAGGCTCCGGCTTCGACCTGTGGCATTCCAAAGCCTTCGAGCCGCGACGGGGCAGCATAAATATCACAGGCGCCGATCAGGTATGGCATAAAGTTCCGCGAAATAGTATTGGTTTCGTATATCACTTTTTTTTCAATTCCTAAATGTGTTGCCATTTCCATATCGGCCAGATTCTGAATTTTGGTCCTGGCCTGGGGCCATACTTTGCAAACATATTTCCAGGATGGTGCCTTGTTGTCGATAATGGCCAGGGCCTGCATCACCTCCTGTGCCCCTTTTGAGGCCGCATCGCCTCCCACCGTAAGGATCATCAGCTGATCGGGCGTGACACCCAAAGCTTCCCTGACGGCAATGATTTTCGGATCCTCCTTACTGTATGGAATGAAGGAATCCGTATCGCAACCCACGGGAAGGACTACTATTCTATCCCCCGAGATACCGTCGCGGACATACATTTCCTTAACCCAGTTTGAGGTGACCAATATAAGGGGCAAGGCATTCAAAACTTCCTGGTAGTTGGCGATATATCCATCCGCAACCAGCCAGGGCACAGGTTGCACGCCATACCGCTGAGGGTGAAGGACCAGCTGCGGAGTATGTCCCCAATAGCCGACTCCGACTACCACATCCGGTTTAAACCAGCGATAGTACCATTCCTTTTCCTGAGCCGACTCATAATGGACCGCGTGTGCATCAATACCCATTTCGAGGAGTCCCCTGAAAAGGAGATCTCCCTGGGTCGCAAGGCCTCCTGGAGATGGCGGGTAATCATATAATACCAGGACTTTCATTTTTACCCTCCTCCATAGTTAACCGGTTGTTCAACTTCAAATGGAGCGGTATATTTCCAGAAAGCTTCTGTAAGCGGAGCTGTTTTCGCTTCGAAGCTGGATTTTTCGAATCCATAAGTTTGTGTAAGAATATTGTATTTCCTCAGCCAGATCTTTTTTGAAAGCGGCCGTTGAAAAGTTGCGTTCTCATCTGGTCTGGGATAATACTCTTTATTGCCATCTTCATAGGCAAATGACCAAAGTTCCCCTGATGATATTTTACCGGTTTGCCATAGGTTGATAACCGCTTTCCCCACTTCTTCATGTCTGATATGGCGGGTATACTCACCTGCCGGATTGTGTGTGATGATCAGGTCGTACTGAATCGGAGGAAGAAGGTCGAGGATAGCTTGTTCAACGGCATCGGGATCCAGCGGGTGCTGATCAGGTCCATCGTCAAGATTTCCCATAATCCCCTCGCATTTCAGATCCTTCAGCGCTTTCATGAATTTCGGCGCACGGTCAGGATCGTCTCTCCTGCTCAGACAAACGATAAACCAGCTGACCAGTGGATGACTCATTATGGTTCCACCCGCCCATAAGGTTTCATCGTCGGGATGAGCAACAATAACTGCAATGTTATTTGTTCGGTTATTTTCCCGTAATGGTGCCAAGGTATTGCCGATTAGTTAAAAAATGGGTATTCTCTTCAATCAGACCATTCAATAAGTTTTGCTGAGGAATTCGTACCTTCCTTTGAACATATTCCGGGTTGAATTTCTATTCAACCTTTTATAATTTTTTTTTTGACTGAGGACGATAGCAACGACTGCGCTGATTAGGAGGAGAAGAATAATGCCGACAATCCATCCGTATCCCATGTCCCATCCGTTATTTAAATTGTTCATAATAATTAAGGATTAATAAAACGATAAACAGGTTTATTTATCAGATTTTTACTTCTGATTATCGGGATAAATTTAATCGACCGGACAGGTGGGGATGTTACAAAAATCTGGAGAAAATTTACATTATTCTCACATTTGCGGATTTTGGGATTCCGCCTTAGCAATACTGATAATTTTTAATGCGATTTCTTCGGGTGAAAGAATGAAATCAATCCAACCGCTGGCGATAGCCGTCTCAGGCATGTCAGGTTGACTGGCTGTTTCGGGTTTCTGGGCGATGGTAATTCCACCAACTTCCTTGATGCCTTTGAGTGCTTCTGCGCCATCACCGTCATAGCCGGAAACAATGACCGCAATCAGTTTTCCGCTCCAGTTGTTTGTCATCGACCGCATGAAAACGGTGATCACGTCCGGCCAGCCCCAGGGCTTGGATATTGGTTTGAGCCTGAATTCCCCATCCAATACATGCAAATCGCGCTTTTCCGGGATGATAAAGACATGGTTGGGAACAATGTCAAGTTTTTCGGAAATCAGTTCTACCGTCATCCTGGTATAATCCGGGAGGATTTCAGGCAGCAGGGTGGCCACTTTTCTAAGATGATTGACAATTACTACGGCCACACCCATATCGGGCGGGAGATGCTTTAACAGCCGGATATAGGCATCCAGGCCGCCAGCTGATCCGCCTACGCATACAACGGGAAAGTCTTTTAATCCGGCTGAAGTATTCATGTGAATGGTCGAGCATTCTACAATTGCTGGAATCCTATTTTGTAGCAGTTGAAAGGCGTGATATGCTGACCATCGACAACAGGCACTTTTCTTCTTCTTCGATCACCACTCCTTCAATATAAACAAAATCCAAAGCTTTTTTGTCATAACCTAAAGTCAGCAGGCACGATTCTTTCTTGTGGCTGCTATACACTTTGTCGAAAAAAATATTAAAAGTCGGGAGGGATTCTTCATCAATGAACAGCCTGAAGTTGGAGTTTACAAGGCTGAAACGTCTCTCACCAAGCAATTCGGCACCGGTGAAATTCAATTCCATGATATTGCTGTCTTTGTCAAGGGTGAAATAACCCATTGGCGCCAGATCATACAATAATGTATATTTTTTTAGGGCTTCTTCGGCTGTTTTGTAAGCCTGCTGAATTTCTTCATTCTGCATTTCCAGTTCAATCTGGTGGACCTGAAGTTCATGAACCAGTTTCTTTACATCGGGTTCGGCTGCTGAATGGTCGGCTTTTTCCTGTGCTTTACGAAGATGAGCTTCGGCTTTCCTTCGCAGCAATTGGGCATCGGTCAAGTCCTGGTCTTCTTTATTCATTGCGATTGTTTTAAATTGAACACGCACTGTTGCTGCTGTACTTTTCATACAAATTTATTAAAAAAGTTCTAAATAGCTATCAGAATGCAAGTGAGTTACCCTTTTTAACCAGTTTATAAATTTCAAACCAGATAATGGTAGAGAATCCTGCCAGACTGCAGATGATGATCTGGAATATCGACGGCTTTTGAAATTGAAACAGATCCAGGAAGAAGGGAATATTCAAAATCAGGGCAAGAAAAAAGACTGCCCCGCCGACCACCCATACCACTGCCTTATTGGGAGTGGAAATGATTTTGAAGATATTGTCGGTCCAGGAACGGTTGGTCAATATTACGGCGATATTGGATATGATCAGGGTGGTATAGGCCAATGTGCGCACCTGCCGGGCATCAAGCCCAAGGCGCAGACCCATCATATACATGATCAGGGTGACAACGAGAATGCCGGCTCCCTGAAGGCAACTCAGGAATATTTTTTTCTTGCCGAAGAATGGCTCCCCCAGTTTCTTTGGAGCCCTGCTCATCACATTTTTTTCGGCTTTTTCAGCTTCAAAAATGATGGAACAGGCTGGGTCGATGATTAATTCGAGGAAAACAATATGCACCGGCCAGAGAATGATCGGGAAATTGCCCAAAAGGATGGGGAGAAGGGATAACCCGGCTATGGGCACGTGTATGGCAAAGATGTATCCGAAGGCCTTTTGCAGGTTGTCAAAGATACGTCTGCCCATTTTTATGGCTCCTACGATGGAAGCGAAATTATCGTCCATCAGGACCAGTGAAGAAGCCTCCCTGGCTACATCCGTGCCTTTTTGCCCCATGGCAATTCCGATATGGGCCGATTTCAGGGCCGGGGCATCATTTACTCCGTCGCCGGTCATGGCTACAATTTCCTTGTTTTTTTTCAGCGCATTAACAATTTTCAATTTCTGCTCCGGCACCACCCTCGCAAAAATATTGATCTTGCTGATCTTTTTACATAGTTCGTCTTCGGTCATTTCCTTTAATTCCTCCCCGGAAATACTCTTGCCGGGATTCTCAAGGCCAATCTCCATGGCTATCTGCCGGGCGGTAACCGGGTAGTCCCCGGTAATCATGATGACCCGGATACCCGCTTTATAACAATCTGTTACTGCCTGTTTAACGTTTTTGCGGATAGGATCTGATAAACCGATCAAACCAAGAAAATCGAATTTAAAGTCATGTTGAATGTCAGGTAAACCCCTGGTGTTAATAATGGCCTTGGCTACTCCCAAAACTCTCAGGCCGGTGGCAGCCAATTCTTCAACAGCAAGCGATAAACGGTTTTGATGCTCCTTGTCGAGGTGACAGAGATCGAAAATAGCTTCAGGTGCCCCCTTGGCTGCAATGGTCTTTTCCTGGGTTCCTTTATGGGAAAAGGCACGCGACATGGCCAGAAGTTTCCTCGAAAGAGGGTACTCTTTGATCATCTCCCAATTGGCATGAATGTGCTCCGTACCTTTAAGATAGTCATGGCCCATGCTGGTGATCGCTTTTTCCATGGGGTCAAAGGGATTGGCCTGGCTCGACAGGATACCATATTCAATGATTTCATGAAATTCCGCACCAAAATCCCTTTCCTTGGTGACAGAGTGGAATTCGGTTCCGTTGAACAGCCTGGTGACCGCCATTTTATTCTCGGTCAGGGTTCCTGTTTTATCGGTGCATAATACGGTTGCCGAGCCCAAAGTCTCAATCGCCGATGGATTACGGGTCAGGACTTTCTTTTTTGACATTCGCCAGGCTCCGAGTGCCATAAAAATGGTGAGGATGACCGGAAACTCCTCAGGCAGAATAGCCATGGCCAGCGTGATCCCGGCAAGAATGCCATCAATCAGGTTTCCCCTGGTGAAGTAATAAACGGCAATGACCAGAATACATAAACCTACAGCAATGATGGTTATTTTTTTTACCAGGGATCCCATTTCCAGGTTAAGCCTGGTCGGTTCTTCCTGAACAGTTTCCAACGCTTTTCCGATTTTTCCGATTTCCGTATTGATACCAATGCTGGTGACTCTGGCGATACCCTGGCCTTGCACGATCATCGACCCTGAAAACAAAAAGGGCAGGTCATCCCCACCGGCCTGGATTGTTTTTCCCATCCCGTCCCAATCCATTTTCCGCACCGGTACAGATTCTCCGGTGAGCAGCGATTCATCAGCCAAAAGATTCAGCGAATCCAGCACCGTTGCATCTGCCGGAACCCGGTCACCTTCCTGGAGGACAATGATATCATCGGTGACAACTTCATACCCGGCTATACGGATTTCAGCACCATCCCGGATGACCAGGGCGCGTGGACTGGCCATGTCTTTCAGGGCATCAAGGGCTTTTTCGGTTTTCTTTTCCTGAAAAAACTCGATACTCATAATCACCAGCACAAAACCCATCAGCATTAACCCTTCCTGTATATCACCCAGGACGAGATATAGCGTGCCGCATGAGACAAGCAGGATGAACATGGGCTCTTTTACAACCCCCAAGGCAATGGTTAAAAAATTCCTTGGTTTTGATGAAGGAAGCTTGTTGAATCCTTCTGTTTTGAGCTTGTCTTTCGCCTGACTGGCAGTTAGTCCTTCAAATTTGACTGGCGAAGGATTCAAGATCAGGTTGTTTTATGTTTCTTGGTGGGTACGATGAAAAGCGGCAGGGTGGTATGTTGAAGGACTTTTTCCGTAACACTTCCAATGAGAATGTTTTCCAGCCATTTCTGACCGTGTGATCCGACCACGATAATATCGGCATGGATCTCTTTAGCTGCTTCAAGAATGGATTCGGCAAAACCTCCTTCCATCACAAGAATCTTCAGGTTTGGCTCACCCAGATGTTTTGCTGATCCATGGAGATAAGCCTGTGCAACCTTTCTCAATTCCTCTCCATTATCCATCTGCACCGGACCTGCATCGATAAATCCGGTAAAACCCATTATGGTGGAATAGTCCCTTGAAACATAATAAGCCGGTGCTGCTATCACATGCACAAGAAAAACTTCTGCATTCATAGCCTTGGCAAACGAGTATCCGGCCTCGGCAACTTTTTGCGCAGTTGGATCATAGTCAAGGGCAATCAATACTTTTTTCATTTGTTTATATTATTTATATTGTATCGTATTAATCCTGAAAATGTTAAGATAAAAAAGCCCGGAGTCTCCATGCCATTTTTTCATGTTGCTCAAGCATTCCGGTTAAGAAATTGGCTGTTCCCAGGTCCTTGAATTCTTCTGAAACAGGGGTGATTTCATTTCTAATGAAACGGATAATGGTTTCATGGTCATTGAACAAGGTTTGTATAATCTGCTGGGGTTTGCCAAAATCGTAGTGATCTTCAATTAAATGAGTCACACTTAAATAATCTTTCAGATAACCCAGCGCAAAATGCCCGAGCGAACGGATCCGCTCCGCAATGCCGTCAATCATTAAATCTATATCCTCGTGCTGACCCTTAAAAAAATTGTGCATCTCCTCGAAATTGGGACCGGTAACATTCCAATATGCACTGCGGGTTTTTGTATACAATTCGTACTCGTCGGCCAAAAGGGTATTAAGAAGGGTGGCTGTTTCTTCAATGTCGTTACCGGGAATTCCAATATTTGTTTTCACGATAGTTTTGTAATTAGGGAGATTATTTAATTTCATTCTTGTTCAATGAATCTTTTTTCGCTTTCTCAGCAGCTCTGGCCTTCTTGTTGAAAAAGCCCTTTAGCAGGATATTGTCTTTGGCTGCTTCCATGTTTTCATTTAATCCTTTGGAACTTTTCCGGAGATTGAGGATTGTTTTATCGATATTCTCGGCAATGGTTGTATCCTGTATTAATTTGCCTAATGTGCCCTGGCCGCCGTTCACCTTAATCATGATTTCAGCAAGCTGCTTTGAGATGATTTCTACATTTCCGGAAGTTACCGCAAGGCTTTTCATAATAGCATCAGTTTCAACTGGTTCAACCGATGCGAGTTCATCACCGTCTCTGGCCAGACTGGCATCGTTGCTGCCCTGGGATATTACGATCAACCGGTCGCCAATAATTCCTTCCGAACCGATCGCAACGGTGCAGTCCGATTTAATGAACTTCTGAATTTCTTTTCTGACTAACAGCTTTACCTTGACCGTAGAATCATTGATAATGGTTATGTTATCAACAGTTCCAACGGTAATTCCGGAGAATCGGATGTTATTGCCTACCTGCAACCCGCTGACATTATAAAAAGTGGAGGTCAGTTTAAATACGGGATTAAATAGATTTTTTTGTTTTCCAATAATGAATATGGTGATAACAAAAAGGGCCAGTCCTCCTGCCACAAACAGTCCTAACCGTACCTTGAATTTTTTAGTATGCGTTTCCATTTCTTTTAATTATTACATGAAAAATGATTTGATCAATTCATCCTCCGAATTTTCAAAATCTGATAATTTCCCTTCCAGATAAATCTCCCCTTCATTCAGCATGATGATACGATCCGCCGTTTTACGGGCACAATTGATATCATGGGTAATAATCAGGGAAGAAGTTTTATATTTTTTCTGAACCTTGTTGATCAATAAACTGATTTCATCTGATGTGGCGGGGTCGAGACCAGTCGTGGGTTCGTCATACAGCATGACCATCGGATCCACAATAATGGTGCGTGCCAGGCTGATTCTTTTGCGCATGCCGCCCGACAATTGCGAGGGCATTTTATCAAGCGCATCCGCCAGACCGACATTTTCCAGCACTTCTTCTATTTTTTCCTTGATTTCCAGTGTGGTGAGATCCCTTTTTATTCTTCGTAACGGAAATTCCAGGTTCTGCTTAACCGTCATGGAATCATATAATGCCCCGCTTTGGAACAGAAATCCTATTTTTTGCCTCAAATCCCCTAATTCATTTCTGTTTAAGGAATTGACATCCAGTCCTAATACATTAATGTTTCCACTGTCGCTGTGAAGTAGACCTACGATGCATTTGATGAGTACAGATTTACCGCTGCCGGATTTGCCCAGCACAGTCAGATTTTCACCCGGATGGAGTTTTAAGGTGACATTCTTCAATACTTCCTGACTGCCAAATGATTTCCTGAGATTATTTATCTCAATAACCGGTTCATTGGTATTCTTTTTGACTGTATCCTTGTTTAAGGGACCTGATTGATCTGTTTTCATTATGCCAGCATATCAGTAATTTGAACCGCTATCATATCTAAAATAATAACCAGCAGTGATGCGGTTACAACCGCCGAATTGGCAGCAATACCGACACTTTCTGTACCGCGGCCTGCATTGTAGCCTTTATAGCAACCAACAATTCCGATGATTGCACCGAAGAATACTGATTTTACAACGGCAGGCAAAAAATCAATCCAATCGACCGGACTGAATGCCTGGGAAAAGAACAGGCCGAAAGTCACATCTCCCTTTATATTGGCTCCAGCCCAGCTCCCCAGGATACCAAGTCCGTCAGCATAAAGAATAAGCAGGGGTATCATACAGGTGGCTGCCAGAACTCTGGTCACCACCAGAAATTTCATCGGGTTAGTGGATGAAACCTCCATCGCATCAATTTGTTCGGAAACCCTCATGGATCCAAGCTCAGCGCCCATACCCGATCCTATTTTCCCGGCACAGATAAGTGCCGTTATCACCGGACCCATTTCCCGGATCAGCGATACGGATACCATGCCGGGAAGCAGCGATACTGCTCCGAAATCGGCGAGAGTGGGGCGGGCCTGAATGGTAAGGACTAATCCCATTATGGCACCTGTGATTGATATCAACGGTAAGGTCTTATAACCGACCACGTAGCATTGATGGAGAAATTCCTTGAATTCAAATTTGCCGGAGAAGGATTCTTTAATGATGCGTACAATGAAAAGGATGACATCAGCAAAATCTGTCAAAAAATTGTTCGCCTTTTCCGAGGTCTCGATGGTCTTTTCGCTCAGCTTGATCGTGATCTTCTCAGCATCCTGTAGGATCGGCAGGACTTTTATTTTAGGTATGATCTTTTTCATGATGGATCAGTAATATTCCGGACTATAAAACGATGCTCAACGTCATAAATAGTTGAGATAAAGGTATCCTCAGGTTACTGCCAAACTCTTACACAACTTTAGAAATGAGTTGTATAATTCACACATTATAATTACCGACGGTTAATCTGGCCATCAGGTAACTTAAGGTAGACTCGGCCCCTTGATTAAGGTTGACATAGGATTCCTCCAAACCATCATAACAACCGCCCGTACAGGGATTGTAAATAATCTGGCGTAAACGGTTATTTCCAAGGAACCAGCTGAAGGCGGTCTCCATCTTGTAACGGTAATCAGCATCCCCGAATTCATAATAGAATTTACTTAAGGTCATCACCGTATAAGCAACATCGATGGGTTGCTCGCCAGAAGGACCTGCCTGTTGTCCTTTTATCAGCCAGTTTTTATTTGAGATCACTTCAATGCCGTTGTCATTGAAAGTTTGCGACAAAAGAAAAGCCAATGACGAACGGGCGATGCTTTTATATATGGGATCAGCGGTCAACAACCAGGCATATAAAATCGACTCCGGCAAGATGCTGTTGGCATAAGTCAGATAACCTTCGAACCACTCCCATTTTTCTCTCGCCTCATGCTTATACATCTGCACCAGACGATTGGCCAAAGTCCTGACAATTTCAAGGGTTTCAGGTGATAGTGAGGATTTATAATAAAAATAGAGCCCCTTGATGGCAAACGCCATCGCCCTCGTTGAATGCATCTTGCTTACCTGCGCAAGGTTTTTTTTAATCATGGATTCAGCGAGTGCAATAATGCCGGCCGGCAACAGGCCCTTCAGTGTACATAAGTACCCTAATGCCCAGATAGCCCGTCCATTGGCATCATCCAGATTTTCCATTTTATTTTGATTGGTGAAATGGTTGTCTTTATCAACATAGTTGAGAAAACCGCCCGTTGGCAACTGGCAATGTTTAATAAAACTTAAGTATTCCTGAATGTCGAACACGTTATCTTCTTCACCGGTTGATTTGAATAGCATACACATAGCCACCAGGGCTCTGGCATTATCATCCAGCGTGTAACCGGAGGACAAATCAGGCTGGTTGATTTTTGAAAACTGTATGATACCGGTCGTGGTGGTCATCCTGGTTATATGATCCAGATTGATAGCAGGAAGGCTGAATATCAGCTTAATATGACCACCGCTCATTTCTTCAAACAATGCAGCATGTGCAACTGCTGAATTTTCCCAGGCTGTGAAAACTATTTTCTGTAAGGTATTGGTGCTGATATTTTTACGTAAGGGTTCATCATTCAATAACCGGATGACCCCATCGGCCAGCTGACCGGAATTCCGGAAGTCGAAAATAATGCCTGTATCTTTGGTCAGTACTTCAAGGGCATGAGGAATCGGTGTGGAGATGATCGGACAGCCGCAACTCATGGCGTATACAAAAGTTCCGCTGACAGCCTGATTGGGATCATTCGTGGTAAAGACATATATGTCGGTAAGTTGAAGGTACTCCAATAAATCGGGTAAGTCCAGATAGCTGTTGATGAATTTGACATGGTTCGTCAGTTTATTGCTCACAACCAGGTTCATTAAATTGTTCCGGTATTTTTCTCCTTCAGATTTTACAACTTCCGGATGGGTTTTGCCGATGATAAGAAACATCACCTCCGGAGTGTTTTGAATAATGGCCGGTAATGCATCCAGGGTCGTTTCCAGGCTTTTACCTGAACTCAGCAATCCAAAGGTGGTGAGGACTTTCCGTCCCTTTAACCCGTATTTCTTTTTCAGGAATGCCTTTCCCAGGTGAGGTACGAGGTGGGTACCATGTGCGATCACCGCTATTTTTTTGGAGGGTATGTCATAGGCTTTGATCAGCAGTTGTGCCGAAGTATTGGTCATAACCACAATAGTATCACATGCGGCAGCAATATTCCGGACCTTCTCCCTCAGGTCATCATCAGGATTGGGCAGCACCGTGTGAAAGACGACAGCTACCGATTTTGTGAGATTTTGCAAAAATTCCAAAAAAGCCTGCTCCTGTAATCTGAAAAATCCAAATTCATGCTGGATCACGACTGTTTTAATCCGGAGGTCTTTATTGATTTTAAAAGCCAGTTTTTTGTATTCAACTTCCTGAGTGGTATTTAATACAAATTTTACTTCTGAAGGATAGGCAAAGTTTGAATTAACCGCTTCCAGGGCACATACTTTAATGATCAATGAATGACTGAATTTATTATTCAGTGCGCTGATCAGATCCTGCGAATAAGTCGCAATCCCGCATACTCTGGGAGGGTATGAAGTGATAAAGAGAATTTCTGCCAACCCATTGGGATTTATCTGAACCGATGGCCGGATTCTCCTGAACGGCTGAAGCCCTGGATAATCCGGACTTACATGCCCGGTGAGCTGGTCAAATTGAACGGACCCTTGATTGAATTGTATGTTATCGTGATTATTTTTCATTTTTATCACTAAAAGTTAACAATTCGGATAGCAGGTCCGGCAAATTGACCGATGCACAGGCAATCTGGCTGTCGGCCGCTCCGTAATAAATAAACAGGGTGTTCCCGAACAGGGCTGTCCCGGTTGGAAAGACCACATTATTGACTTCTCCGAGCAACTCCCATTTGTATTCCGGGGAAAAAAGGGCATAGGGCAATCTGGCTATTTCTATTCTCGGGTCATTCAGGTCGAGCAGGGCGGCACAGGCCGAGTAAACATTACCAACAACGGTTTCTTCCACACCATGGTAAATGATCAGCCAACCCTGTTTGGTTTCAATGGGCGGACAACCTCCGCCGATATAACTTAATTCATGCTTGAAAATAGGATCAAGTACGATGTGTTCCTGTAGTTTTGGAAAATAATCGTCCCAAAATTCTTTGGTCAGATCTTTAATATTCTTTATTGAAACCAGTTGAATTCCAGGCCTGATCCGGTGAAAAAAGACCAGGAGCCCATTAATGCGCCGGGGGAAAAAAATGACATTTTTATCCCATAGCAGAATTTTTTTTTCAGGATCTGAATCCTGATAATAGAATTTGTGATTTCGATAATACTTTTTATTGACTTTCCCCGAAGCCTCTGCCAGGAGTATGAATGCTGCATAGGTAATCGTGGGCACGATCAGCCCTTTTTTATTGAAGTGCCTCAGGTTTTTCGAGGTTGCCAGAGCGCCGCGGGCATTGGTCCCGTCAAAACCTGTGTACGTCAGGTAGAACAGGCCATCGATTTTGGTGATCCGGGCATCTTCAACGCCTTGCGTTTCATAGTCGAATTCCGGCACCATGATGGGTTTGTTCCATCTTTCGACAATGGTCAACGGTCCGTCAAGGCGGCAATAACCGATGCTTGAATGATTGCCGGAGCGAACTGCCCGGTAAAACAAGTGAACATGATCTCCCTCACGAATCGCTGCAGGATTAAGAACGCCATCATTTTCAAATTCCAGATCAGTTTTTGCCAAAATCAGGCCTTCTTTTTTTACAAATATCATGCAGGATTATTTAATTAACTTTTTTAGAATTGGTTTGATCTCTAATAATGAGGGCATTGAATCGCCAAGTAAAAATCCCCATGGTTTAAGGGGCTCAATATGATCGAAAAACAATTTTACAATAGCCAGTAATGGGATGGATAGGAACATGCCCGGTATTCCCCAGATAGCATTTCCTACAAATACGACAATAATGGAAAAGAGAGCGTTGATCTTAACTTTTGATGCTACGATTTTCGGTACGATATAGTTATTGTCGATGAGTTGAATAATGTAATAAGCTATTAAAACATATAACGCATACATCGGTGTTGATTTGGTTGCAAGGGCAACCATCATGGGTAAGGCCACTGCCACAAGGCCGCCAATGTAAGGGATGACATTGAGTACAGCAGCGATGATGGCCAGCAGGATGGCGTAGTCAATACCGAGAATCAGCAAGGCTGCCGCGTCAAGGGCTGCCACAATCACTGCTTCAATCACAAGGCCAACCAGATACTGCTGAATAACATTTTTCGTTTGGGATACGATTTCGCTAACCTGAACCTGGTCGTTGTCTCCAAAAAGCCTGCGGATAAACTCCCTTAAAATGGGCTGATAAAAAAGTATCAGGAAAATGTATACGGGTATCAGAAAAAGAACGACAACGACACTGCCGAAGATGGCCAGTGTCTGGCCAATGGCAGCCGTGCTCTTGTTCCCGATTTCAGCGATGGTTTTATTGATCCATGCATGGATATCAATGGATTCTATATCAAAATAGGTGGAGATCCAGGCAATGCTCTGGTCAATCACCTGGGTGATTTTCTCGACCAGCACAGGCCAGGTTTCGGAAAATCTCACTCCCTGATTCAGCAGCAAGCTTCCGAATGCAAAAAGGACAAGGAAAGTGAGCAACAGGGTGATTAAAATGGAAATCACCCTGTTGACTCTTAGCTTTACAAAAAAATTGACAACCGGATGCAATACGATTGCAAGTATGGTTGCAAAAACGATCGGAACCAGAATGCTCTTTGCAATAAACAAAATTGCAATCAGTGCAATAAGGCCGACTAATAGGGTGGTTGCCCTTAAATAAAACGGCAGATTGATGTCTTTACTAAGCACAGCTTAAGTTTTTCAGATTTTAATCCTGCAGAAAGTGGGCAATGGAACCCTGAAAATGGCGTCAGTTCGCTCTTTGAGCGACAGGCCTTGGATTATCCCTATAATAGTATCAACAAAAGGATCAGGATAAGGATAACGGCACCGGCGGAAATGTAGACACCGCCTCCGATGGTATTCAGCTGGCTCTTCATGGAACGCAATTCTCTGCGCAGGTTTCTCTTTTCTGCCTGGCTAAGACTGCCTAAGTCCATGCTCCTGATTTGGTCCAACCTGGCTAATAAAGCATGGGCGTTGGAAGCGCCGATTTTATCAACCGGCGAAACGGAGACTGAAACAGAACGGGAAACAGTTCCGGCAGTCACCTGGGTCGGAACAAATGTCAACAGCAGCAATGCTGTCATGAGGAATGGAATTAACTTTTTCATTTTGTAGGATTTATTAGATGAAGAATTATTCATGCAACAAATGTCCTACCGTTGAATAAAGAAATCATTATATAATTTCAGGAAAGAGTTGTAAAATTCACACATTAGCCCTTACATCCTGTCCATATACCAGTTCAATTCCTTTTCCATTTTCTTGAAAATGAACAGCGAAGTGATGATCTTTTGCAGGCGGACAAAGGCCGTTTCGCTTTTTACCACATAGTCGAGGGCATGGTGATGCATGCAATCGACCGCAACTTCAATTTTGTCCTGCGACGACAGGATGATTACGGGAATATCCGGGTTTAACGCCTTGATTCTATCCAGGGTTTCAATTCCGTTAATGGCATTTCTTTCAATACCATCAAGGAAATAATCAAGTATGATCAGGTCGGGAATATGGTCCAGATTTTCCAGACAAAGCTCACCGGTCGTGTATGTTTCGATGATAAAATCTGAATTCTGAATAAAATCGATTTCCAACGATTTTAAGAAAACAATATCATCATCCACCAGAAATAGTTTTATCTTTTTGCCTGCGCTCATAATTTTCTGTTTTTAATCCGGTTATACTCCAGTCCTAATTCGCTGCATGCCTGATTACATATATTTTCGAGCTGTAAAACCAGGTCGGGTATTCCATCGGAGAGTTTCTGCGTACTGGCATATTCCTGAACCTTTTTGGCCATATTCTCGAAATCTACGCTTATACCCATGATCGAGAAGGAAGGGATCATTTTATGAACAGCTGAATAAAGCATCTCCCAATCCTTGTCCCTGAGACTGCGTTTCATGGTCGCGATTAATGGCGGGGTTTGTTCCAGATAAGCTGAAATCATTTCCATCATCAGAACAGGATTGGCTTTTGTCCGGTGAATCAGATAGTCGAGATCAATGCATCTGACCGGTTCATTGTCAAGTACCCTCTCTGCCTCATGAATTACCTTTTCAGAAACAGGTTTCTTGACCAATCCGATTATTTTGCTGTATAAAGCTCTTTCATCCACCGGTTTTGCAATATAATCATTCATGCCGACCGCTTTGCATTTTACCAGGTCGACGGTGGTTACATCTGCCGTTAAGGCAATAATCGGAATTTCTGATTTTAATGTCTTGCGAATATATTCAGTAGCTTCAAACCCGTTCATTTCGGGCATTTGAAGGTCCATCAGGATGATATCATAGGACGTTTCCTGCATTTTTTCAATGGCGATCCTGCCGTTTGAGGCTATATCCCGTTCAAACCCGAAATCATCCAGCAGGGTTTTCATCAGTAATTGGTTTAACGCGATGTCTTCCACTACCAATACACGGATGTTGGAGACCTCGGCATCCAATTCAATGATTTCCAGGTCCAAATCAGCATCGGCTTTGGTTTTAAGAAAACTTAAAATAAAACTGAATGTTGACCCTTCGTTGATAGTGCTTTTTACACTAATGGTGCCGCCCTGAGGTTCCACAAGTTGCTTTACAATGGCCAGTCCCAGGCCGGTTCCGCCATAGAGCCGGGAGGTACCGCTTGATGCCTGCTGGAAGTTTTCAAAAATCTTGCCTATTTTATCTTCCGGGATTCCTATCCCGGTATCGGCGACCGCAAATTCAATGCTTACCTTTTCATCGTCCTCTTCGAGCAATTTCACGCTGACGGTAATTTTACCCTTATTGGTGAACTTTACCGCATTACTGATCAGATTCAGGATAATCTGGTGCAGCCGGACGGGGTCACCCACCAGAACTTCAGGAATCCTTGCGTCATATTCCCTGACAAGAGCCAGATTTTTTTCATGGATTTTTGCCTCGAACAAATGTAGCATGGCTGCAATGGACAGGGACATCTTGAAAGGGGTTTGCTCAAATACCATTTTGCCGGCATCCACCTTAGCCAGGTCAAGAATATCGTTGATCAGCACGATGAGCGCATCACCACTGAGTTTAATGGCAGTTAAATACTCTTTCTGCTTTCCCGACAGTTCGGTTTTCAATAAAACTTTTGTGAAACCTATGATGGCATTCATAGGAGTCCGGATTTCATGGCTCATATTTGATAAGAACTGCTGCTTGGCCTTGACGGCATTTTCGGCGGTAATTGTGGCGCTCTCGGCTTTTGATTTTGCAACCTCAGCAAAACCAGTCGCCAGCTCTGCAAAAACAATCGCCTCGGTCAATTCTTTTTCAGTTCTCTTGTGATCAGTAATATCCCGGGCAACCACTACCACCCCCATCACATTTCCGCCTCCATCCTTGTAAACCGATCCATTGAACAGTACATCAGTAAGTTTGCCATCCTTATGGCGAAGCAGCAGGGGAGTGTCCGCAACAGATCCGTTTGCAAATACTTCCTGGTATACTTCGCTGGCTTTTTGGGGTTCAGTAAAATAGTCGAAAAAGTTGGAGCCTCTGAGCACTTCCCTGGTCAACCCGGTAATTTTTACCGTAGCCTCATTCATGTCGGTGATCTTCCCATCGGTATTGATCGTCATCAACGGGTCAAGACTGGCTTCGATCAGACTGAGTGAATATTGGGAGGCCAGCTTTAAGGAATAACTGAACTCTTCGAGCTCTTTGTTGGCAATTTCACGCTTAACTTTCTCCTTATTTTCAATGACCAATTCTTTGTTAGCAATAATCAGTTCAGCCGCACGCTTTTCTTTCTCATCATTTTGAAAAGCCAGTTCTTCATTGGCAATCACCAGTTCAGCCGCACGTTTTTCCTTCTCGTTATTTTGAAAAGTCAGTTCCTTGTTTGCAACAATAAGTTCAGCAGCCCGCTTTTCTTTCTCATCATTTTGAAAAGCCAGTTCTTTGTTGGCAATCACCAGTTCCGCTGCACGCTTTTCTTTTTCGTTATTTTGAAAGGTCAACTCTTTGTTGGCAATCCGTAATTCGATGGCCCATTTTTGTTCTGCAATGTCACGGGCCACCACAACGGCGCCTAATACGATACCATTGTCATCCTTATACACGGATCCGCTGACCAGAACATCGGTCAGCTTTCCATTGACGTGGCGAAAAGTGAGTGGAAAATTGGTGATTGAACCTTTTAAAAATACTTCGAGATAGACCGCCCGAGCCTTTTCCGGATCCGTGAAATACTCAAAAAAATCGGAGCCGATCAACTTATCCCTATCTATCCCGGTGATGTTCACCTTGGCCTGGTTCATGTCAGTAATCTTGCCATCAAGGTTAAGCGTTACAAGCGGGTCAAGACTGGCTTCAATCAGGCTGCTTGCGTAATGAGCTTCGTGTATTTTAGTTCGTTCCATATTTATTCATTCGTTCGGTATGATTCTTATGCACCGGAAATGCCGATTTCCTCAATTGGAGTCCTTCTTTTTTCTTTCAGATTCTTGAAGTGCGAAGGGGAGAGTCCGGTTATTTTTTTAAACTGATTGGATAAATGCGCCACACTGCTGTATCGCATCATAAGCGCTATCTGAGTTAGGTTCAGTTCATCATAAATAATCAGCTCTTTTACCCGCTCAATTTTATGCTTGATCATAAATTGTTCAATGGTAATTCCCTGAACTTCAGAGAATAAATTGGCCAGATAAGTATAGTCGTGATTCAATTTTTCGCTCAGGTAATCCGAAAAATTGATTTTAATGGATTCCTTTTTGTAGTGAACCATTTCAATGATCGCATTCTTGATCATCTCAATGAGCATGGCTTTTTTACCATCCATCAGTTCAAGTCCGAAATTATGGAGAGAAGTTCTGATCTCCTCCCGTTGATCAGCAGTTATGTTTTCCATGATATCCACGATCCCTAAATCGACCAGGACAAAATGAAGTCCAAGTCTCTTAAGCTCTTCTCTTACAAGCATTTTGCAACGGTTGCTGACCATGTATTTGATGTATATTTTCAAAATGCTTCATTCTAATATAATCGGGATAAAGGTTCGGCGATTTAAACCGAAAGATGTTACACTTTTGCGACTAAATGTTACATAATTCCCACATTCGAGCGGCAGTTTGAGCACAGGTGCGCACTCTTCTGGTCGATGTCTTCAACATAAGTGCTGGATCCCATCACACAGTCCGGAACGTGGCAATGAATTAATCCAAAGGTATGGCCAAGTTCATGGATGACCTCTTTGGTGAATCGATCCACCAGGTAGTCATCGATCTCCTTAAGTCCATAGCGCTCATTACTGAGGCGATATATTGAAACTATGCCCGTTCGGCCCCCAAGAAAGGCCTGTCCGAAAATATAGGTCAGAATGGGAATGAAAAGATCAACATAAAAAAGTCCGAATGTTTTGAGCGAATCCGAGCCATACAGCCGGTCAACCTCCTTTAAAAGCAGGTTGCCGTTGTATTGCCTGCGAGCTGCGTCGTAATATTCGCTCAGGTCGAGGTGGCCCTCTTTGAAGTGTACCGGGACAGTATACTCACGGGTAACTTCAATGGCAATTTTTCCGAGAAAATCGACCTCGAAATAGCCAAAGGAAATGAGCTCAATGCCTTGTACATTCATTAAAGACCAGCCCGGATTAAGTTTCCCCGAATAGAAGGACTAAGGTTTCAGGTTGTATTTCTTGATTTTGTTGTAGAGGGTGACCCGGTCAACTTTTAAAGCCTTTGCCGTGCGGGTTATGTTCCACTCATGATTGACCAGCGTTTGCTGAATGTGGTTTTTCTCAACATCATCGAGGCTTTCCAAGGTGCTGGTAACCATACTTTTTTGAAGGGGAAGGTCCTTAAGCGTGATTTTTTTTCCATTCCCGACCACGATGGCCCGCTCCACCATATTTTCAAGTTCCCTGATATTACCCGGAAAGTCAAATTCCTGAAGGCGTTTAAGGGCCGAAGCATCAATACTGACTGGCAGTTTGTTCATCGAGGTACAATATTTTCTGATGAAATAATCTACCAGGAGCGGTATGTCCTCGGTACGGTCGCGCAAAGGCGGAACATGTATGTTTACCACATTGAGCCGGTAAAAAAGGTCCTCTCGAAAGGTTCCGTTCTCCACCATGGTCTTCAAGTCCCTGTTGGTCGCGCAGATAACCCTGAAATCGGAGGTGATTTCCTTATTACCCCCAACCCTGATAAAGCTCTTTGACTCCAGCACGCGGAGCAGCTCGATCTGCATCTTGGTTGATATCGTTGCGATCTCATCCAGGAAAATCGTTCCGCCATCGGCCATCTCAAACCTGCCTTTGCGGTTGTATATGGCCCCGGTAAAGGCTCCTTTTTCGTGTCCGAACAGCTCACTCTCCAATAAACTTTCGGTCAGGGCACCACAATGTACGCTGACCAGCTGGAAGAATTTTCGCGGTGAATTTGCATGAATTGCCCTGGCAATCAATTCCTTACCAGTGCCACTTTCGCCTGTGATAATAACAGATGAATTCGACTGGGCAACACTGGCCACCTCGTTGAGTACCTCCTGCATGGCGGGGCTGTTCCCAATCAGGTCCTCAACATTGTCGAGTGATATAACGCGTTCCTTGAGGGTTTCATTTTCTTCGCTCAGCGAAATCTGCTTACAGGCGTTCCGGATCAGGTGCGACAGGTCGTCGGGGTCAAAAGGCTTGGTCACGTAGTCGAAAGCCCCATCCTTAAGGGCCTGTACCGCAGTATCAACCGTTGCGAAAGCCGTCATCACGATGACAATCGAATCTTTCTTAAGCGCCTTGATCCTCCGGAGCATCTCCAGCCCATCCATCCCCGGCATCTTGATGTCGGCGAGGATAATGTCGAAACTGTCCGATTCGAGCATCGTGAGTGCCGCTTTGGCATGCTCTGCGCATTCAACGCGGTAACCGTCTTCGATGAACCAGTTGTACAAAGAGTCCCGTACCGATCTTTCATCGTCGACAATGAGTATGGAGATTTTCTTTGCCATGGCTATGCTTCTTGGTTTGTGATCAAAGGTAGGGTTATTGAGATGGTTGTCCCCCTGCCGGGCTCTGATTGTATATCAATTTTGCCATTGTGGCTCTGGATAATACCATGAACAATGGATAATCCAAGGCCGATGCCGTTACCGTTCCTTTTAGTGGTGAAAAATGGCTCGAAGATGTGCGGGATATCTTCCGGGGATATGCCGGATCCATTGTCGCTGATCTCGATCCGGATCGAATCTTCATCAGGATTCAAGGTTTTAAAGAGAATTTCACCGTTCTCCATCACGGCTTCGGATGCATTGACCAGAATAGCCACAAGGGCCTGCTTGATCTGGTTAGGACTGCACCAGGTGAGGTCGGAATGTGCACTGAAATCGGTCAGAAAGTTGATATTGGCGATATTGATCGGATGAGACATCAGTTGATAAGTATCTTTCAGGATTTCATGCAGATGCCGTGTTTCAAAATCATCCTGGTCCTTTCTTGAAAAATCAAGCAATCCCTTCACAATATCCCCGCACCGTTTTGTTTCATCCTCAATGAGTTTCAGATGTTTCAGCATGGATTCCTTTTTTGCCGGTTCGATATTCTCTGTGATCAATTTCTTATGCACCAGTTTGGTATACACCAATATGCCTGAAAGGGGATTATTAATTTCATGCGCAACCGAGGAGGAAAGCTTGCCCAGGGAGGCAATTCTTTCGATGTTGATCAGTTCATTCTGAACTTCACCGAGTTCTTCTGATTTCTTCTGCACCTTGTATTCCAGCTGCTTCGACCAGTTCTGCAATTCGGTGGTGGCTGTCTGCAGATTGTCGAGCATGTGGTTGAAGGCATAGGAAAGCATCCTGATATCATCGAGCTGATCCGGACTGACTTTAAGTCGTGCGCTGTTATCTCCGGTGGCCACGGCCTTACTGGCCTTGATGATGGCCATGAGCGGGTTTTTGATGTTTTTTCTTGTGAAGAGCACAAGGAAAGAGGCCATGAAGAGGGTGATCAGCGCAGCAATGACAAAGAATTCGGTCGTTGACTTTTTAACTGCAGCGTCAACATCGGCCAGCGGCATCTTGATAAACAGGGAACCCAGCACGGCCTCCCCGGAATTATGAGCATGGCATGCAGCAGTGTTATAGCAGGAGGGTTCGTTGAGTATGGGCGAACGGATCAGCAGGTGCCTTGAGTTTTTATCGGTCTGACTCATCTTGCATTCGCTCTTACTGTTGATGATCCGGTATGATTTTTCCGTTCTGGGAAACATGGCGGCTATATCGGCATGGCACCCTTTGCAATTGGGATCAATGTGCCCTTCCTTACCCTCAGAGAAAGAAGAATAGGCCAGGTTGTCCTCGTTGTCGTACATATTGACATCATCGATCCCCGGCATGGTATTGATCACGTCCAGCGTATTCTGCAGTGCGCTCCGGTTATTCTCAAGCATGGAGTGATAAAGGGCCCCCTCAACGATCGACCCTATGTTGCTTCCATTCTGGTGAATGACGGTGTTGATATATCCGTCGTTCACCGATCTGAAAATAAGATTGTTGGAAACAAGCAGGAAGACGGATAAGATGGCAATAACCAGCACGACACGGCTATAAATCGATGACCGGAATTTAAGGTACCGTCTTCTGAGCGACGGTCCTCCGATCTGGTCGTTGTATTTGAATTTTCCGAACATATTTCGTTGTGATTGACATACAGGATCAATCCATGTAAATTTAGGTATTACGCGGGAGTTATTCAAAATTATGTGAATCCTTTATCAGCAAAAAACCCCGGCCTGATGGCCGGGGTTTTTGTTCAGTCCGTGCAGTTAAGGAAATCCTTCTGGAATTCCTTCCAGAGTTCATCGGGCAACTCTGACAGTGTGTTTTCGCGCAGCTCCCCTCCGTCCTGCAGGATAATCCCGGTGGTCAGGGAGTTTTTTCCGGCTGATGCCATCACAAAATCTTTAAACCTGACCAGCTCTTTTGACATCCAATGCGTGGCTTCGCCGGCCAGATAATAGGCTTTCGTTTCGCTTTTCCAGTCGGAAGGCTTGATCTGGTAGATCCAGCCTTTTCTGAATGGGTCTTCATGCAGCATCTGAGGCTGACCGGCCAGCATGGTGTTGGTCGTTTGAATTTCTCCCGAAACCGGGGAAAGGATGCTGAGCAGTTTCCCGTTGTGCTCGATTTCGGCCAGCAAATCACCCTTTTTAATGTTTTCACCGGGTTTGGCATGGTTAATCACTTTAACTTCTCCGGTAATATGGATGAGCAGGTCATCCAATCCTATTTTTGCAATGCCCGACCGTTCGAGGTGGGTCCAGGTATGATTGCGGCTGAAAAACAGCCCCTGGGGAATCCGCAGATTTCCTGGGGTAATGGTGCCGATCAGTCTCTGGACAATTTTCCTGCCCTTGGCTTGTTTGTTGAGAATAATCCAGAAAGGAATCAGGATGGCAAAGAATGCAAGTATTGCCAGGTATTCTATTCCTTTGGTTTCAAAGATGTTGGAATAACTAAATCCGTCCATGATATAATTTTTTAAAGGTTATTTTTCTTCTTTTGCCCATTCAGGGGAATCACGCAACACCGGCATCCGCCGGACCACCCACCTGAAAATCCAGATTTCGGTGAAAATCACGGTCAGGGTGATCACGACCTCCATCCATGAAGGCACATACCGTATAGCCTGATCCCACCTGAACCCGATCACGGTGACATTCAGCCGGTTCAATATGACGCCCACCATGGTCAGGATGGCTGCCACTTTGATGATGTTAATGCTTTTCCGGCGATAACTGTACACGAACAGCAGCATCGGTATCAGTACAAACCCGATCATTTCCAGCAGGTACCAGTATCCCATGGGCGTGTTCAGCAGGTCCCAGCGTTTCTGGTGAATAAAAATCAATACCTGGAGGAAGAAATAGGCAAACATGGCTCCCGCGCATATTCTCGATAATCCCTGGATGATTCCGTTCTGGGCATGGTGGTTCTTTTCGCTGATCTGGCTGAAAAATACCTTGTGACTGATCGAGCCTTCAAAGATGACCATCGATAAACCGGCAAAAATGCTGGATACCAGGAAGAGGATCGGAATAAACTCAGAATACCACAACGGGTGGATCTTGTCTTTGGCCATGAGGTACAGCGCTCCAAGCCCTGATTGATGAAGTGTTGAGAGCGTGATTCCGAAGATCACGGCCGCAATCGTCATGCCCGACAGGATTTTGCGTGCGCGGCGGGCTCCGAGCCATTCTGCGATGGCCGGCGAGAATTCGATCAATTGAGCAAGCATATAAAGCAGAAAATGCCATGCTACCAGGAACAGCACCGAGCTGGTGCCGAAATTATTTCCGATAATCGGATTGACAACATTCCATGGGCGGCCCAGGTCGAGCAGCAGGGCACCGGCATAGAAAACATAGGCCAGGAATCCGTTCAATACCGTGATCCTGACAATCGAATGATATTTCTGATTGTTCAGGATGTACACCATGAAGGTCAGCACATAGGCTCCGCCGGCAAAGGCGACCCCGGTCACCACATCGAAACCGATCCAGAGGCCCCAGGGAACCTCCTGCGTCAGATTGGTTACTGAGCCAATTCCTTTCCAGAAACGAATGATTATTAATACGATACCGAGTAAGATAACCGGCACCGATATGATATTGAAGGGGGTAAGGATCTTGCCCTTGGGTTTAAACTCGCTGAGAATAAACCTCCAGATGGATTTACCATCGTTATCCTTCGCAACGGGATATGCCGGATTACTCATTTTCTTCTCCTTCGTTTTGGTTATGTTTATTATCCTTGGTGGTTTCATGAATGCCCAGCAGCAAAACGGGCAGCAGCACAAATACAGAGGGCACCGCATACAGAAATCCCTTCGACAGTGCCGGGTATGACTCATTCTGCAGTTTTGTCCTGAATCCCATTTCAACCGGGGGTACTGAGGCTACGTATAACTCACCGGTACCACCGGCTTCGCGCTCACCGTAAATATATTCGTTGTAAGCATCCGGCTGGGCGGCAATTCGCTTCCGGGCCTCCGACAGGAGTTCGCGACGTGAACCGAACAGGATGGCCTCGGCCGGACAGTTCTCGGCACAGAGTGGCTTTTTGCCTTCCTTGATCCGGTCATAGCACATGTCGCATTTAACGATCTTAGGATTGGCACTGTGAAATTCGAACTTTGGAACATCAAACGGACACGATACCATGCAATAGCGGCAGCCCATGCATTTATTACCGCGCCAGATAACCGGACCTTCCTTCGTTTTGTGCATGGCCTGGGTCAGACAGGCAGCGGCGCAGGCCGGTTCATTGCAATGCATGCACTGCTGCTTGACATAGGCCTCGCCTCTGGATGTTTTAAACAGATTGACTACCGTTCGGCGGGTTTCATCGGTTTGACGGATCACACCGGCCTCAGGAACCTCAGTGGGAGCCGGAAAGCCATGTGCCTCGGCACAGACGTTTTCGCAGGTTTGACATCCTACGCAACGGGTTGAATCATATAAAATTCCACAAAACTCTACATTGCTTTCTGCCGGGAGTTCGGCCGCGAAACTTTTTCCAACGGCCAGCGCCGATCCTGTCAGCCCCAGCGCTTTCATAAATCCTCTTCGATCAAGTCCCATGATTGATATTATTTGGTTATTTGGATGAATCAATGAATTGGGTCTGGAATTCTTCCCACACTTCGGGTCCGAGGTTCTCCATTACATGGTCTGATATTTCTCCGCCGTCCTGCAGAACGACATACGCATACTCTGGTTCACCGGGCTTGATGGTGACCGCCAGAAAGTCCCGTAACCGGGTGAATTCACTCTTCAGCCATTCGGTATACTTATCTGCCATGAAGAGGAACTGGATTTCGCGTACCCAATTGGTTGGCTCGATCTGGTATATCCAGCCTTCTGAGTAAGGCGATGTGTTGATCAGCGAGGAATCAGTGAACAGGATGCTGTTTTCTGCACGGATGATCCCCGACACCGGGGCACTGATGACCAACCGTTTGCCTTTTTGTATCAGGGTAAGGATGGATTCGCCCTTTTTGACCTTATCCCCGGGACCTTTCATTTTTATGCTGCTGATCTGACCCGTGACATGCTGCAGGAAATCGTCGATTCCTATTTTAACGATGCCGTTCTTTTCCATAAAAGCCCAGGTATGCGTTTTATCAAAATAGATTCCTTTGGGAACGGTGACAGAATTTGCATTTACCGCCTGCAAATGAACAGAATCCAGATTTTCAGCCGGGTGGCCGGCGTTCCTTCTCTGACGAAGGATGGTGATTACAATGGAGAGAATGATAACCAGGGCAGCTGCAAGGGTGATGAGCAACTGAATAATATTTAATCCTTTTGAAGTGGAAGCTTTCAGGAGGCCAACCGGCAACCGGTCGATTTTGGAAAGCCTTTCGGGATTTGATAAACTGTTTAACCCTTCTGTGACCAGGTTTTGCTGGCCATCAGTCAATACATACCTTAAAAAGGCAACCTCGTTTTCAGTAATTGGTTTTTCTGATGCAACCGCGTAAATGTTACGACATAATTCGACCGGATATTTCCCGATCCAGATTCCACGGGTTAAGTCAGCGACATTTCCATATATCTTTTCGATATAATCGATCTTGCCGTTGGCGTTCTTATCGATGGGCAATAATCCGATGCCGTTCAATTCATTTTGCCCGGATCCGGTAAGATCGGTGAGTTTGCAAAAACCGATACCATCCGGATCTTTTTGCAAGGCGGCAATCAGTTCAGTTCCATTGGCTACCGGCGTGCCTTTAATGGCTTCGGAATCGATATGAAGGAAACCTGCAAGGGTCTTATTGATGGATTCATCACCGGTGAAGTAAAAATGGACCGGTACATTTTGTCCGCCATCCAGCAGGTTCGACCAGGTGCTTTTCTGCGGGTCGGTGATTATCCGGGTTAGTTCTTCCGCAGATACCCCCTGTCGAATGATTTCACTGGCGAAAACACTCGATGAATTATATACAGGGACAATGGCATCCCTGCCAACGGCCATGCTCCATTTTGACTCCGGATCAGCCTGTTTGTACCCTGAGGATACGAAAAGCAGGTCGGTTCCTCCGGGAAGTGAACCCTGACTGCCGGTTTCGGACAGATTCATGACCTTGATGTTTACCTTCGGGTTGACTTCGGTGAATCTGCTGGCCCATGCGGTAGCCAGATTATACAGGTCCGGACTGGCTATGACGGTCATCGAACCTTTCTGGGTTGCTTCATCCGGTGGGTTACCGCCTGCAAGCGGGGCGTTGATTGCCAGGGTTGGCAGCAGCATGGCTGCACCGAGGAGTAGGGAAACTATTCTTTTCATGGCCTTAAAATTTGAGTTCATGCATTGAAATGTTGATGTTCAATACAGGCCATTCAATTACCTTGCCAAAGCAAAATTTGGCTTGTAATTAAAAGAATATCAAATAGATAGAATTTTTTGTGATGAAATCACTTACACTAAAAGTGTTGAGAAAATATACAGTAATAATGCGAAAACAACACAACATCCAATGGATCAGGGGGATGGGTGAGGTGTAAGAAAATTCAACAGGTGGTGAATTATTATACAATCAATGAAACACCACATCCGGCAAAATGTACGGTAGAGACAGATCATGATCTGTCTCTACACGCCCTTCATCAGAATTGTTTAACCAAATTCGGGAGATTATTCCCGGATGATTTTTTGTATGCTGACCATCCCCTGTGATTGGAGCCTCAGGAAATAAACTCCCCTGATGAGGTGACCGGCTTGTATCCTTTGCGAGGTGGTCCCGATGGAATTCAATTTCTCCTGGTAAACCACCTTACCGGTAAGATCAAGGATTTGGAGGTCGGCCTGGTCTTTCAGCGGCTGCGAAAGAAGGATGACAATCTCATTTCCAAACGGATTCGGACTCACGCTGAATGAGTTTGTCTCCAATGAGGTGAAGGGTACGGAACTCGTCATCTGACCGGCAATGATGGCGCCCTTTGGTTGGGTATTGAACGCCCAGTCGTACAGGGTCAGGGTTTTTCCGTCATCAGAGGATTCAAGGTTTAACCACCCATACAAAACAGCGTCCCCAATGATCAGCTGAATTCCGGCATATTTATGCTTGCCGTTCCATGAGGTGTAGGTGCTGGTATTAATATAGGGTTCATTCGGCCATGCACCGGTTGTTACCCAGGCACTCATGGAATCAATGCGGGCACCGGCATCCAGCGGGGTGATCAGGCTTTTACCCAGGTTCATGGTACCGATCACACTGGTGCCGTAGGTTTCAATACGCATGTCGGTAGCATCATGCCACAATCCGAAAGTCACGCCGAAATGATTGTTTTCAAATGGCGCCCAGCCGCCGGAAGTGCAAACCAAATCAGTAAGATCTTCATAAACAATTTGATATGGATCAAAAAATTTGATCACCAGATCGCCTTTCCCGGAGTCAATGACTTCGCTCGCAGCAGCACCTGTAAAAGCAGCATCCAGGAATTCAAGCATAAGATCCTCCCTGGTATCAGATTGAGCGTGAGCAGTGGCTTTCCCGGTAAATGAAAGCACAGCGGTCTTGGAATCGGTGACCGTGATTAGCGCAGTGAGACCGGCCGGAACATTCACAGCCCTGAAATGGGTGTCCGGCACCATGGTTCCCGTTGCCATGGAAAAATCAGCCCCTATGAGGCTCAAAGGCAGGGTAGTGCCGATGCTGCCGTCATTAGTCCTGAGGTCTTCCATACATTCGGTCTTTCCATAGGATAGCTGACGATCGATAACACCTGCGAGCAAGGACTCTCCCGGGGCATCCTGGTAAGCCATACCCGCTAGTGTAACCGACAGTCCGTCGGAGGCTACCACAAATTGCATCCACCCGTAAAACGTTACCCCTGCAGCGTCAAGGAGCTGTACGGCTACGTAAACAGTTTTACCATTCAGGTCAGTGTGGGTGGCATCATTAATGTACGCCGGAGTAGCGGGAGTAACCCATGTACTGGCTGCTCCGATTTCAGTTCCGTATGCGATGGAATTCAGAAAAACCATACCGGCATCATCGGTTCCGATAACAGGCCCGCTATAGGTTTCAAGCCTGAGGGATGCGCCCACATTGACCCAGAGTCCGAATCCGTTGGCATCAACATCAAAGGCAAACCAGTTCCAGGTGGAGGTTTGACTGGCAGTAATATTCATCGGCGTATAGATGACCGATGCGTAGGTTTGCCCACCTGCAGCCAGCAGTGCGGCTGCCGCAAATAAAATCAGTAAAGCTTTTTTCATATTAGTCAATTTAAGTTAAAATGTCATTTCGAATGGCAGCTGAGCGATACCTGTTCATCAGCGAACCAGGTCCTGACCAGTTCATATAACCCACGGTCATATTCCTGTAATTCCGAACGTGTATTAACATGATTGTATACGCCATTGGGAGGATCACTCTGAGCCGCGCAATTAAACCAGCATTGCACACCTTCTGCCCAGTACTCCTCTGTATTGGTTCCGGCATAGGTGCGGACCCATTTTCCGGCTTGCTTCGCCTCATTATAAGCCTGATGTAGTTTGGTGTTGAATTCCGTATCGACGAACATGACTCCCATCAGATGGATGGCATGGGCAAATTCATGGACGAAAATATCCTCCGCTTTATAAGGATCAACGGTATAACACAGCACATTTTCTTCAGCACAGGTGGTAATCGGAACATCAACCGTACCGCCCAAGCCCCTTGCCCGTTTATCCCAGTCAGTAGTTGGATCATTGGCAAGAAAAGCGTGCTCCGGTATGTCGGTAGTAACCTCATCTTTGCTCATGATGCCGATGCGCCCATGGTAGCTGATCATCTTTGCCCGTACCTCCGGGTCTTTCTTTAGCATGTAATTAGCCATCTTCGCGACCTTGATCAATGCCTCATCCGGTACTTTGTCAGAACTGATGACGGGAATCCCCTGAGCATCAATGTACTTTTTATAGAATGGGTCCAATCCCAGACTCACCGGGGGCGAGGAAACCACCGGAACCTTCTCGAGGATGGTAACCTCCCGCGTCAGGCTCTTGGATTCTTTCTTATTGGTGGCAGTCAGTGTTATCTGGTACACTCCCGCTACCGTAAACAAATGTGCCGGCTCAAATTCCGTTGAGGTAATCTGATCACCAAATTCCCATAAATACGTCGTGGCACCTTTGGTATAATTTAAAAACCGGATTTCGCAGGGCGCATACTGCGGTTTGTCTGGAATACTGAATCCGATATACACATGATCATCCTGGTCACTGCTGCAGGAACCGACAGATACGATACCTAAGAACAGCCAGGCTATATTGCGGATGATGGCCATTATTTTCCCTTAAAAGTGAAAGTTATCTCACTGATGGCTTTATTATCCGTATTCCACCAGGTATCCACCAACTTCACATTCTTGAAAATAAATTGCTGATTTTCAGAATCATAATATCCGACATCCGGAGAATCCGCAGCATAATTCCAGGGCATGATCCTTAATGGCCGGGTTTCCGGTATGCCTTTGTCATTCTTCATTTCGAGCCTGATAGTCGGAAGGTCGATCCCCCAGGCGGCCAGCTTGACCACAAACCGGGTATCTCCGGCCAAGGGACAACCCAGGGTAAAATCGGTACCATACCAGAAATCATTCCACCGGCTCCAGTCAATCCCAAAGTCGGTGATGACATAAAACCATACTGAAGGGAATATCTCCATGTATTTTATCTCCACCTCTTTCTTAAAACCGGTTTCCTTGTTGAATGCCTCCCAAACGCCATCCGGGATATCTGGCAACGTGCAGAAATTGAGATATTGAGGGGTTACCTGGTAATCCCCCCTGGAAGAAACGACGGTATCTCCCGATGGCAGGATCATGTACGTTTTAAAAAGAAACGAGTAACCCGAACGGATACTGTCGCGGTTGAAATTCAAGCCGCTGAAGAGTGAATCAGCATTGAAGATGTCAATTTTCAGGGTATCGGTCATTGTCCTGACAGCGATCTGATTAGTCTTGGAAAGGATGGTATAATTCTGATCCTGGATGATCTTGGTCACCCCGATTTCCTTGAATTCCGTTATTTGTGAATCGAAGGCAAAGCGGAGCCGGATATCCACCGGATCATAAGTCACCACACCAGTATCAATGTCTTTGGTAAGCACCAGTGAAACCATGCTGCTGTCGGAAATGGCCTGGTAACCCGGTTTGATCGTTTTTATTTCCTTCCATTCCACCTGGGTGCACGCCAAAAGCATCAGCAGGATGGCCGTTAGCAATGAGCGGGAAATTATTTTATTTCTCATGGTTCTTCGTATAAATTTATTTCATCCACCATACACTGGAATTCAATGCATCCCCATTGGGTAATTGCTCAATTGCCCTGACCATGTTTTCCTTGTTGGTCTGCTCTTCGGTCAGGGGATAAAGGAACCTTTGGGGTACCACATTCACAAAGGCGTAAGCTGCTGGCACGAGTGAGGGCTGACCGGTGCGTCGGAATTCTGTCCAGCCCTCTATCCCACGGCCAAACATTGAAACCCATTTCTGGGTCAGGATCCTTTCGAGATTGGTGTAACGTCCGGCCACCGAGCTGATAAAGGTGTTGAATTCTTCAGCGGCAATTCCCAGATCGCTGAAATTGGCGCGAATTGCATTTTCGTAGAAAGATTTTGCATCTCCGGTGATCAGGCTGCGGTTCACAGCTTCAGCCAGCAGGAATTGCAATTCGGAATAGGAAATGAATATACCGGCACGGTCTTTCTGCCCGTATCGGGGATTAACCCTGGAGTATTCATCAATCTGGCCGGCACTGGCGCCCAGGCCGCTTGGCAACCCTGCATAATTTCCGGCACTGTTTTTCAGGGCATAAACGGCGATCCTGGGATCACCGGAGGCAATCAAATGATCGGTCAGCGTTTTGCTTAAGCGATACCCTCCATCGGATGCTTCAGTGCTCAGCACATCAAACAGCGGATGATAATTCCTGGGTGTGGTTCCCGGATAAATAAAACTGATGTTATCCAGATTGCTTGCCGGCAATGGACTATCAGGATCATTTACAAGCTGCTGAAGTTGTGCCGACACATCCGTTTTGTTTGAAATCCTGACCAACATCCTAACCCTTAGGGCATTGGCAAATTTCTGCCATTTTAATGCCTCTCCGTTGCAGAGTACGTCATATCCGGTTTTAACAGTTTTACGGGTCATCCCTTTGAGCAAATGGTTAGCGGTTGCCAGAGAGTCAAGCAAGGCCCGGTACACCGTTTCCTGGCTGTCATATTGCGGCTTGTTTAACCCTTCTTCAGCCGACAAGGCCTGTGAGAAGGGTATCATGCCATAACAATCCGTCAGGAGGGTAAAGCCATAGCTATAAAGGATTAATGACACCGCCCGCAATGACTGGTTCCCCTCGGTGGCAGCTTTACGGTTCATCAGCTTCAGGTCGAGCATCGGTCCTGAGTATAAATTGTCCCAAAGAAATGAACGTGATTTTTCGAAATTGTACCGGCCCGGATCAGCCCAGAAACCGCAGCTGGTATATTGTACCCAGTCCGAGGCGTAGGCGAAACTCTCCATATAGGCATTTTCGGCGCTCGCGAGGCTCATTATCGCTCCCGGGAGGAGAAAGTCAGCCGGGACATCGGTAATGCCATTGGGATCCTTATTGATATTATCGAAGTTCTTTTCGCAGGCGGCAAGCAGAACAATCAACATTAAACCGGTCAGTTTTACTATCTTTTTCATCTTGTAATCTTTCAGGGTTAGAAAATGACGGTTAAATTGACTGAAAGGGTCCGGGCCGACGGCATATTGAATACCTCGAAACCCTGCTTGCTGTTGTCGGCCGAAATGGAAGTTTCGGGGTCGACATGCGGTATCCTTGAATAGAGCAGAGCAAGGTTCCGGCCCACAACTGCCAGGGAAATCCTGTTCCCCGGGAGTTTTTTGAGCCATTTGGCGGGAATTGAATAACTGATCCGGGCTTCCTTCAGCTTAACATAGGAAGCATCGAAAATGGCCGTTTCCTGCAACCCATAAGCATTAAACCAATACGTGTAATCACGGAATAGAACCGATGCATTGTTGGGTACATAAACTTTTTCTCCATTAACCGTTTGTTCCATCACTCCGTCACCGATGATGGCACCCTGGCGTAAAGGTACATCCGTGGCTTCATCCAGACCGTACTGCCTGAGCCATTGTGTTGTCAGGGAGAATATCTCTCCGCCGAACTTGCCGCTGAAGAGTGCCGACAGGCTGAAATTCCTGTAGCTCACACGGGTACTGATACTCCCAAGCCAGTCGGGGGTAATATTTCCTAGGATCATTTCATTATCTGTCCTTACCGGCAATCCGTTCACATGAACGACACGACCTTGCGTATCACGTTTCAGGCCGTACCCGATAATGTTGCCGTAAGCCATACCCGGACGCGCCTCGGTGCGGATCCCGGAATAACCGTATCCGATCGGCAGGGCATCAACTCCTTCGGCGAGGGAAATCACCTCATTAATGTTTTTCGACCAGGTGAGTCCAAGGTCCCAGGTAAAATATTCCCTTTTAACAGGGACGGAAGCGATAGCCAGTTCCAGGCCTTTATTGGAAACTTCCCCGACATTGACATACCGGTAAATATATCCGGTTGAACTGGCAATATTCACCGGGGTGATCTGATCGAAAGAAGTTCCCGTATAGGCTGCAAAATCGAAATTCAGGCGGTTGTGAAAAAACCTGATGTCGGTGCCAATCTCAAATTGATTGGTCCGGGTAGGTTTCAGGTTGGGATTTTTCAGCGTATTTTCAATGGATGCTTCATACATTCCTCCGAGCCGGTCGAGGTTATAGAAGGAACGCTCAAGCTGATAAGCCCAGGTGTCAGAACCCACCTGTGATAGATTGATCCGGAGTTTTGCGAAGGAAATGAAAGAGGGGAGCTTGAACGTTTCAGAGGTTACCCAGCTCAGCGAAGCCGACGGATAGAAATAAGAGCGGTTGGCCGGTGGCAAGGTGCTTGACCAGTCGTTGCGACCGGTTACCGTAAAGTAAATCCCATTTTTAAAGGACAGGTCGACACTCCCGAACAGGCTGTTGACCCTCCGATGGGAATATCCGTTTGTTGCCTCTTTCGTACCTTGGGTATTCGACATATTGAACACCCCTGAAATGGCCAGTTCGGGGGCATACATATTGCCCCAGTCCATGATATTGTCGCGGCGCTCCCCTCCAAAAAAGGCATCAACATTAACTACTTTGAAATCACGGTTCAGCATGAATTTGAAATTGGTCGTGGCATTGTTCCGGCTCGTCAGTCCCCGGCTGTAAAAACCTTTGTAACTGTAGATACTTCCATTCCAATGTCGTACACCGTCGTTACATTTCTGCTGGTAATACTCATTGATCAGTTCAATACTGGTGTTTGCATCAAATTTCAACCAGTCGGTAATCCGGTAGCTGATCCCGGCAACAGTAAATAACCGGTCGTTGTCGAACTGGTTCTTCAGGTTGTCGAGTGTATAGAACATGTTGGGATAATAATCACTGGTGGCCATCGTGGTTCCGGGAACAACCACCTGGGGATTTTTCCCGATGTATTCTCCCGGCAGCGGCACGCCGTCAGCTAGGAGGCCTTTGTAATTCCGGAGGTCCGCCACGTTATCGCTCCGCGACATAAACAGCGCTCCCTTCACGGCATTGTATGCGTCATTATTTCCCGTCAGCCGGTTCCCGCTGGAGGTTTTCGAATATATAACAGAGGTATTTATTTCAATATTTTTAGTAATGTTGGTTCCGGCATTCAGCGTCAGGACATTACGTTTGAGGTCCGTATTGTAGAGCATTCCTTTTTCACGCACATCATTATAAGAGACCCGGTAATGGTACTTTCCGTCCTCGCCATTGCTGAATGCCAGGTTGTTATTAAAGATCAGTCCGGTTTCGAAAAAATCCCGGAAATTATTTGGATACGATTTTAAAGGAAGGGGAATGGGGTTGCCATCAGCTCCGAGCGGACTGTTCCATTGCACAGCGAGAATGCCGTCATCCAGTTTGGGTCCCCAGGCATAATAGGGCTCCTCACCCGATTTCCAGAAATCCCAGCCGTTTGGGTTGATACCCGGACCGTACTTGTTCTGAAACGAGGGCAAGCGGAAAGGTTCTTCAAAGGATACCGAGGTATTGTACTCAAATCCGAGTCCTTTTTTTCCTTTTCCTGATTTTGTCTTGATGATAATAACCCCGTTAGCAGCTTGTGACCCATAAAGGGCCGCAGCTCCTGCTCCCTTGAGCACAGTCATTTCGCTGATATCCTCCGGGTTGATGTCGGAAATGGCATTTCCCCAGTCAATGTCACCGCTGTCGCTTCTTAATGTATTATTGACCGGAATCCCGTCGACAACGAATAACGGCTGGTTGTCGGAAGTCAACCCAGAAATGCCCCTGATCAATATGCGGGATGAAGAACCTACCCCCCCTGAGGATGAACTAATATCGATCCCGGCGATTTTACCCGATAGGGCATTGATCAGGTTGGTCTCCCTTGATTCGCTGATCTCGGCACTTTTTATGTTGGTGGCTGCATACCCCAGTGATTTTGCCGACCGGCTGATTCCGAATGCGGTAACGATCACCTCGTCCAGCTTAATCCCCTGCCTTAAGCGCACTTCAAGGTAATCTGAGGTTCCAACCGTGAGTTCCTTCCGTTCCATCCCGATATAGGAGAAAACCAGGATCCCTTTGCCTGCAGGCAGGGTAATCTCAAATTTGCCCGAAGGATTGGAGGTGGTTCCCATATTGGTACCCTTGATCTGAATATTTACACCGGGCAGAGATTCACGGGTAAGACTGTCTGTCACCACCCCTTGTATTTTTCTTGTCTGGGCTGTCAGGCTCCATCCGGGAAGGAGGAGAATCAACAGCAAAAATAGACATGACTTTATGTTGCCCATAAATTTTTGTGTTTACTGTTTGCCATGATCTAAAATTAAAGGATAGGAAAAGCCCGTGCTGGGAGAAACCGTTCTAATAGTGGAACAGATTGGATAAAAACTGGTAAAATTTCGTCAGAGAATGGTAATTATTCAAATTGATATCTGGTTATCAATTGATAATTAGATAATTGTGAGGATTACTCCTTTTTTCGGTTTGATGCGAAATCCCGCGGGCTGATACCAAATTCAGCTTTGAAACATTTGGTGAAATATCCGGGAGAGCCGAATCCTGTCAGATAAGCAATTTCGGAAATCGGGTAATCCGTTTCAAGCAAGAGCTGGGCTGCCTTTTTAAGGCGGATGTTCCTTATGAATTCATTAATGGACATACCGGTAATAGAAATAAGCTTCCGGTAAACCCGGGCCTGGCTCATACCAAGCTCCTGGCAGAACCGGCCTGCAGTCAGTTCATGATCGGCCATATGAACTTCCAGGGTCTTAAGCGCTTTTGCCAGAAATTGATTCCCTTCCTGAGCAAGGGTCGGCGCTTCGGAGGGTACCCCGGCAGTTTCATCCCCTGTTGAAAGCCTGGGGACGAGGGTGTTGTAGATATTGGCCCTCTTCGACTCCTGAATTCTTTTTTGGATGATATCTTCAATCCTGAGCTGCTTTCTTATCCTGTTTTTCGTGATGTACCCAGCAATCGCATAAACAATCATCACAAATGAAATCAGGTAAAGGAACCAGGCAAAGCGCGAATAATACCATTGTGCAGGAACGGTAAAGTAGACTTCGGCATGCTGGGCTAGCTGGTTATAGACCGTCCTCGACTTAACCTTTAGACAATAGGTTTTAGGTTTCAGATTTGAAAAAGTGACATCTGTGGCGCTTGACCATTCGCTCCAGTCATCCGAATATCCTTCAAGCTGGTAGGAATAAAGAGAGCGCTTTTCGCTGTCGAAAAACGGAAGTGAAAACCAGAAGGTTACCTGGCTGTTGCTCTTACCCAGGTTGATCCTGATGGGATGATCCTTATCGGACGAATATTTCTCCGGTAGCAATTTGGCCGGGTTGGCGGCATTAACATAGAGAGTGCTGTCATTGTTGATGACTATTCTGGTGATCAGTGTTTGGAGGACCGGCGGAAATTTCATCCGCAACTGGTTATCATACAGATATAATCCATTGTTACCGCCGATCCAGGTTTTCTGATCTTTATTATGTAAAAAGACGAAAGCCGAGAAAACATCCTTTAGTTGCTTGAAGTTAAGCTTATCAACCGTGTAGGTTCCATCCGGGCGGTAAAGGAATATATCCTCTCCTCCGACCCAGATATTCCCATGGGAATCTTTGTTCAGGGCCGATATCATTTTGTTGTAATTGCTGATTTCCGGACCAAAAAGGTGACAACGCTCAAAATTCCGGTCTGAATAATTGAATTGAAACAGGCCGGTATGATTGCTGAATACTGCTTGCCCCTGAAAGTCAATCACATCGGTCAATACTGAATTAAACGGGAAATTTTGCCTATCAGCTTTCAGGGAATTGAAATCGACCGGGAGATCAGCTGAAAAGCGCATCCGGAGGAGTTCTGAAGTGGAAACCCTGATCACACCTGCATTACGCGTTCCAATCCAAAGAAATCCGTGGTCATCTTCAACGGCAGTCCGTAAGCCGTTATACAGGTTAAACACCGTTCCCAGCAAGCTGAGTTTTGAGTCCGACCAATGATAGATGTCCATGTCCTCGCTCCGCATGGCCAGGATAATATCGGGATTGCTCTTCAATTGTATGACCTTCAAGATGATTCCGCTTTCTCGTAGAAGCACCGGGATTTCATTTACCAGTCTGAAAAGCCCTTTCCCGGTCCCGAAAAGCAGAAAACTCTGCTCGTTGCGCTGAACTTTCTTGATATCCCATACCTCCGAATTCAGCAGGCATTTACCGGCCGCACCGATCGGTTCCCGGATCAATTTTCCGCTTGCTATTTCATATAATCCGGTCAGAGTTCCGACAAATATCTTATCCTCAAAATCTTCAATATCAAGAATGACACCGTCGATACCGGTCGTATAATCCCAAAGAATGAACGGAGAGTTTATGTTGTATGCAGATATTCCATTGCTGGTGCAGATCCAAAGATTGTAATCATTACTGAGTCCCAGATAGTAGTTGGCATTGTCACGCAGTCCATGTTGCCGGTTCAGGGCTTTTAGTATTTTGCCGCTTGAATTTATAATCAGTGTGCCTCCATAAAGTGTTCCGATTGCCAGCGTGCCATCAGGTAGAAAAAGTCCGTGATAGACATTGTTTTTGGTTAGATAATCATTCGTTTCAGGATTGGAGGCAAAGGGGACGGTAACCATACCTGTGCCAGGATTGAAGAAATACATCCCATGACTCCTTGAGCCGATCAGATACCGTTCCTGCGATAATTCAATCACGCAGCTGATTACCATTTTTTTGAAGAATTCCCCGCCCGGCAGAAGCTGGAAAGCTTTCCCGTCAAAAGAAGTCAGGCCGGTCCCTTTTTGATTTACCGTAAACCTGTTTCCGATGATAAAGCCCCGGTGGTAAGTATCCTGCACGGGTAATGAGGTGACCGAGTCATTTTCAAGAATGAAAACACGGTTCCTCGACTGAAAAAAGTAGCGGCCATCGCATTCATTGATACTCCAGATATCACCGAACGCTTTAAGACTATCCGGAAGCTGGCCGGTCAGTGAGCGGAACGCTAATCCGGATACTGCATTCCGTTCAAGTACTCCAAAATCATCAAATCCGCCATAAAACATTTTATGTCCGGAATCAATTAGCAGGCTTCTTACAATTTTTTGGGCACTGGAAATCAGCGTCCATGAAGAACCGTCATATCTCACGATCCCATAATCTGCCCCGAAATAAAGCAACCCGTTGGTGTCCTGAACCATGCACCATACCGATCCATTCAGGGAGATCTCATTCATAAGGTCATGGTTCTGAATGATATATTTAGCCCCTTGTCCACTCAGGTCAACCATTGACAGAAAACCAAAACACAACGCAATCAAGCTCTTCATTAACCCGAAATTAGCAATTTCCGGTATTAGTTCATCCGAAATAGGATTATCTTCGTATTTACACTGATAACCGGTAACCGGCAACTGACCATTGACTAAATCTTCATCATTATGGACACCAAAACTTTAGTGAAGGAAATCCGAACCTATTGCCTCGCAAATGCCAATGAAGCCAATGTGGTCAAATACAGCCGGTATTTCAAGGGAGGTTTTAATGCATACGGACTGGCCAATGGGCAGGTGGAGTCGAAGGTAAAGGAATTGCTGGTAGATAAGTCCATTAACATGCAGCTGATCCTGCTCGCCGCACACGAGCTGGTAGCCTCGGAAAAGTATGAGGAAACCGGATTTGCCTTGCTGATGATGAATCAACGGAAAAAACAGTATACCCGTGAGGCTTTTGACGCGATTGCCGGTTGGTTTGCATTTGGCATTCATAACTGGGCCCATGCTGATATGCTGGGAATGTGGATATTACCGGATCTGGTTGGGCAAAAAGTAATAGTAATGGAGGATTTCAGCCCATGGTTGACCTCAAAGTATAAATTCCAGCGCAGGTGCGTTCCGGTCACCCTGATCAAATCTCTGAAGACCGAAATAGATTTTGGTAAACTATTTGATTTTATCGAATGCCTCATGAAGGATACGGAGCGTGAAGTGCACCAGGGAGTGGGCTGGTTCCTGCGCGAAGCGTGGAAGAAAAACCGGGAAATAACGGAGGCTTTCCTTTTTAAACACAAGAATACGGCCCCCCGACTGATCATCCAGTATGCAACGGAAAAAATGACAAAAGAAGAACGTTTAAAATACAGACGCGAAAAATGAAACAGTGGTACGAAGAATTATTTGAGGATTTCGCCGATGGTTATGACCGCGAGGTGTTTACTCAGGGAACCATCGGTGAGGTGGATTTCTTTGAAAAAGAAGCCGGCTTTGACAAGTCATTAAAAATTCTCGATGTCGGCTGCGGCACAGGCCGGCATGCAATTGAACTCGCTTCAAGGGGGTATTCCGTCACCGGAATCGACCTGTCGGAGGCCCAGCTGGCAAAGGCAAGGAAGACAGCAGCATCAAGGAAATTGGATATCCCGTTTTTCCGTAAGGATGCAAGGGACTTCAACTTTAAAGGTGAGTTTGATCTGGCGATCATGATCTGCGAGGGAGCTTTTCCGCTGATGGAGACCGATGAAATGAATTTCCGAATACTTCAAAATGCCTGCAATTCACTAAGGTCTGGCGGAAAACTGATCTTCACCACTCTTAACGGTCTCTTTCCACTCTTTCATTCCGTTAAGGATTTTGTGAATGCCGGCTCTTCCGGGAGTGTCTCAAGTGCCAATACTTTTGATATGATGACCTTTCGTGACCTCTCTACCTATGAGGCAACTGACGATCACGGAAAGAAAAAGTTACTGACATGCAATGAAAGATATTACGTTCCATCTGAAATAAACTGGTTACTCAAATCGCTTGGATTCAGCCAGATAAATATTTGTGGCTGTAAGCTTGGTGCTTTCTCCCGCGAAGATGTTCTGACCACCGAGGACTTTGAGATGCTCGTTATTGCTGTGAAAGAGCGAGACATGCCGATAACCAAAGCCCAAAAACAATCAAGGCCGTAACTTTTGTTTTCATGTCTGTAGATGTTAAGGTATTACCTTTAAGTTACGGCAAGATTGTCAAATTTCCAAATGATTTTTTTTCCGGGTGCTTCTGATCTGGCCGACAAAATTTTTACATAACGTATGAATCAGCTGATACCTGGCTTCCTTGGTGATTGCCTTTGTTGCCTTTTGATTGAGAACGGAATTAAGGTACCGGATAAACCCAGTGCCGATAATGGCACCGTTCGCCTGCCTGCAAGCCATTTCAAAGGTGTCGTGATCATGAATCCCAAAACCGATCAGGGTGGGGAGGTTGCTGAAGACAGGGAGGGGATTAAGGCCTTCCCATTCGATGTTCGAGCCTGTGGTTGAGGAGGAGGAGAGGTGGTAAAGGAAGCCGCGGGTCAGGGAGGCGAGATATTTCGACCGTTCAGGGGCGGTTTGGGGAGCCACAAGAAAAATAAAATGGATCCCGGCAGATTCAAACAATGGCCGGTATTCCCTTTCGTACACTTCAGGCGGCAGGTCGGGAAGAATGACTCCACTGATCCTGCAAATACTGCATTGCTTAATGAATTTTTCCACTCCATATTGATAGACGGTATTGTAATACCCCATCATAATCATCGGCATGGCAACTGTTTCCGGGAGGTCACGCAGCTGGTCAAAAAGAATGTCCAGGTTCATCCCGTTTTGTAATGCCTGGTGGCTGCTGGCCTGAATGACCGGCCCGTCGGCCACCGGATCGGAGAAGGGAAATCCGATTTCCACCAGGTCGGCGCCGGCTTTTTCCAGTCCCGTAAGGATCAGGCTGGTATCAGTCAGTTCCGGGTAACCTGCTGTAAAATAAATAGATAATATCGATTTGTTTTTTCTTTGAAATAACTCGTCAATGCGGTTCATAATTGAAGTTTTTACTGTAAGTATCCATGTCTTTATCACCCCGTCCCGAGAGGATAATCACCAGTTGTTCATCGGGATTCCAGGTGAGTTTCGATAATAAGGCCAGGGCATGGGCCGACTCCAGCGCCGGAATGATCCCTTCGAGCAAGGTGAGCTCCATGGCTGCATCCAGGGCTTCCCGGTCGGTGACAGGAATATAGGTGCAACGACCTGTGGCTTGCAGGTAAGAATGCAGCGGACCGACTCCGGGATAATCCAATCCGGCGGAAATGGAATAGGGTTCAATGACTTGACCGTAAGAATCCTGGATCAGCTTGGATTTGCTGCCATGAAGGATCCCCGTCCTTCCCAAAGCCAATGTGGCAGCGGTATCTCCGGTGTCAACCCCCAATCCGGCTGCCTCAGCACCGATCAGTTTCACCGCAGGGTTTTCCAGAAAAGCATAAAACCCTCCTGCCGCATTGCTGCCTCCACCCACGCAAGCCAGCACGTAGTCTGGAAATGCCCGTCCAATGCGGGTTTGAATCTGCACCGATATCTCATGACTGATGACCGACTGCATCCTGGCGACCAGATCGGGGTAGGGATGGGGCCCTACCACCGAGCCAATGATGTAATAAGTATCGTCCGGATGATTGATCCAGTCGCGCATAGCCTCATTTGTGGCATCCTTTAACGTTTTATTCCCTGATTGAACCGGTACGACTGTGGCACCTAGCATTTTCATCTTGGTGACATTCGGCGCCTGCCGTTCCACATCAAGCGCTCCCATATATACCACGCACTCCAGCCCTTTAAGAGCACACACCGTCGCTGTGGCCACACCATGCTGGCCGGCGCCGGTTTCAGCGATGATCCTCTTCTTGCCCAGTTTTTCAGCCAGCAGCACCTGACCTATGGTGTTATTGATCTTATGGGCACCGGTATGATTGAGGTCTTCCCGCTTCAGGTATACATGGGTCCGGTATTTTTCAGAAAGCCTGTTAGCGAAATAAAGCGGGGTGGGCCGGCCTGAATAATTGCGCAACAGGGTGTGGAATTCCTGCCGGAATGCTTCACTCTCAATGATCCTTAAATAGTTTTCCCGCAATTCAGTGATATTTGGGACCAGCATTTCCGGAATATAAGCCCCGCCGAATTCACCGTAATACCCGTCTTTGTCTGGATTGAATCTGGATTTACTCATTTCTGAATTTTTTTAAGAACTTTTTTAAAAGGTCAATGCTCTTTACACCGGGGGTGGTTTCAAACCTGGAATTCAGATCCACCCCGGCCATCTGCGGAGAGACAGGAAGGATCGTCGTATCAGGAGATATCCCTCCGCTTAAAATATAGGGGGTGTCGCCGTGATAAAGATCCAACAGGTCCCAGTCGAACTGCTTTCCGCTTCCGCCCGATCCGGGAGTTCCGGTATCGAACAGAAAATAGTCGGCATGGCCTCTGTATGGGTCACTCAGACTGAAATCAAATCCGGATTCGATTCCAAATGCTTTTATAACGATATGATTGTCAGTGCGAAGTGCTTCGCAGAATTCCGGAGTCTCGGCTCCGTGAAGCTGGATGGCATCGAGCTTGATAATTTTGCTGATATTTCTTATCTCCCCGATCTCCGGGTTGACAAAAACTCCTGTCACAAGCGGCCGGTCTTGAAAATCATTAAGGAATTCCAAACTTTCAGGGTTACTGATATATCTCTTTGATCCGGGATAAAAGATCAGCCCGATCAGATCCGGTTTCAGTTGAATAACATCCAGGATATTCCGGGGATCCCTTAGACCGCATATTTTTACTAATCCGCCGGTCATACACTAATCCTTTTTACCTTAGATATGAATGACTTGCATGCCAATCCCGGATCTTCAGACGACATGAATTGCTCTCCGATCAGAAACCCGCTGAATCCCGCTTGTTTCAATAGCACCAAATCGGCCGGTTCGTGTATCCCGCTTTCCGAAATGGCGGGAATGCCCTCTGTAATGAATCCTGACATCGATAAGGATATGTCAAGGGAAACCGAAAAATCTCCCAGATTCCGGTTGTTGACTCCCAAAATGCTTATCTGGTCATTTAAATGTGTCAATTCCGGGTATCCATGAACCTCCAGTATGGTCTCCAAACCAAGCGACCGCGCCAATCGTGCAAGATCCAGAACCTGACGCGGCGTGAGGATGGAGGCAATCAGCAATATCGCATCGGCACCGATGGATTTGGCCTCAATCACCTGATAGGGATCCACGATAAAATCCTTGCGAAGTATAGGACAGTCATTGGTTTTCCTTGCACGGCTCAAATCCTCATGACTGCCACCGAAGAAATCCCTGTCGGTAAGAACCGAAAGCGCAGCTGAACCTGCCTTTAAATAGCCTGCAGTAACCATTTCAACCTGAGCTTTGCTGTTGATGATTCCCCTCGAGGGACTCTTCCGTTTAAACTCGGCAATGATGCCGGAACTTCCGGGCCGTAGAAGATAGCCGGTAAGCGACAGTGTGCTTCGGTTGAAAAATGGACTCTGCTCAAGCACCGACACCGGAACAATTTCCTTCGCGCTGGCAACTTCCATCTGTTTGTGCGCCATGATTTTTTCGAGTATGTTCATCATTCACTATTTTCAGTTGTCCTCTTTCGTCTTATCGTCTACTGATAATGGGAGGAGCCATTGCTCCTCCCCTACGCTGCCTACCGTCTCACGTCTTACGCTTCACGCTTCACGGTTCATAGCAATCAGTTTATGAAATGATTTCAGCGCATTTCCTGATTCAAGCGAGTATCTGGCAGATTCAAGACAGCCATCCGTTGATACATCAGGATGTAAAAGGGTGAGCGCAATAGTTGAATTGGCGAGCACTACCTGGTTTTCTGCCCTGGTGCCTTCACCGTTCAGGACTCTTTGAAAAATGCCAGCCGATTCTTCGACTGAAGTCCCGCCGGAAATTTGAAAGGCTTCGATCCGTTCGAAGCCAAGTTCGGAAGGTTCAATGATCCTCTCTCCCTTGCGGGTGATCAGCTTAAAAGGAGCAGTCAGGGAGATTTCGTCATAGCCGTCCAGACTGTGAATGATGGCATAGTTTACATCAAGTTCCTGATAAAGGTAATTGTACATACGCGCCAGTTCCAGACTGAACACCCCCACCAGCTGGTTCTTTGGCGATGAGGGGTTGATCATCGGGCCCAGGATATTGAAAAATGTTTTAATGCCCAATTGCCTCCTGACCGGGGCTACATTTTTCATTGCCGGATTAAACAGGGGAGCATGTAGAAAACAGATTCCTGCTTCTTCAATCTCATTTCTGAGTTTATCGGGGGAATTTGAAAACCGGTAACCGAAATGCTCCAGTACATTGGAGGATCCACAGGCCGAAGAAACCCCGTAATTCCCGTGTTTTGCCACTTTTGCACCGGTGCCGGCAACGATGAATGAGGCCAGTGTGGAAATATTGAATGTGTTCTTGCCATCACCACCGGTTCCGCATAAATCAATGGTTTGATATTCCGATAGGTCAACAGGAATGGCCAGCGATTTCAGCGCTTCCCTGAACCCGATCAATTCCTCGATGGTGATGCTGCGCATCAGGAAAACCGCCATAAAAACGGCCATCTGGGTTTCGTTAACCTGTCCTGATGCAATTTGTTTTAACACCTCTTCCGCCTGACGGCGGGTGAGTGTTTTATATTCGAAAAGCTGGCGAAGAATATCTTTCATGGCATATTTAACCAATTTTTCAGCATGTCTTTTCCACTTGGCGTAAGTACTGATTCCGGGTGAAACTGCACTCCCCTTACATCAAAGCGTTTATGCCGGAGGGCCATGATGCGTCCGGTATCATCGACCGCGGTGATTTCCAGATCCGCAGGAAGTCTGGTTTCATCGACTACCCAGGAGTGGTAGCGGCCCACATCGATTTTTGAAGGTAATCCCTTGAAAAGAATTTCATCAGGGACCAAAATGGTCGCATTGGTCGAAACTCCGTGGAATACCGATGGAAGATTTAAAAGGGTGCCGCCAAAAGCCTCTCCGATCGCCTGCATGCCAAGGCAGATCCCAAGAATCCTCTTCACGGGTGCATATTTCCTTATCAATTCCGGCATGATGCCCGCGTCGGCTGGTAAGCCGGGTCCCGGGGAAAGTACGATGGCATCATAGGCATCAACTTCCGGTAGGGTGATCTGGTCATTCCGGATTACCGGAATATCCTTACCCGTCAACTCTCGCAGGTAATGAGCGATATTATAAGTGAAACTGTCGTAATTATCGAGAAGGAGGATTTTCATGGCTTGTTTCTTTCAGAGTTTGTGTTATCGGCCAACCGGATGGCTTCGCGAAGTGCACCGAGTTTATTATTAACTTCCTGTAATTCATTATTTTCCACCGATCCGGCAACGATTCCTGCACCAGCCTGGAATACCAGGTGGTTTCCGATGGATAAAAAGGACCGGATCATAATAGCCTGGTTGAGGCTTTTATCTAAACCGATTTGACCGATGCACCCTCCGTAAAAACCCCGGTTGGTTTTTTCATATTTCCTGATCAGCTCCATCGCCCTGATCTTGGGGGCCCCGCTGAGGGTCCCGGCCGGAAAGGTATCGCCCAACAGGCGGAATAGCTCCGGATTCTCAATAAGTTCACCGGAAACACCTGATACCATGTGCAATACATGTGAAAAAAACTGTATTTCCTTATAGGTATCAACTTTAACATTCCGTGCATGCCGGCTGAGGTCATTCCTGGCCAGATCCACCAGCATCACATGCTCGGCATTTTCCTTGGGATCGGCAGCCAGTTGCTCGGCGAGTTCAAGATCGCGGTCATCATCCCCCGATCGCTGCAAGGTTCCGGCTATAGGGGCAATGGTTGCTTTGCCGTTTCTGACAATCAGGTGGGCTTCGGGTGATGAGCCGAAAATCTTGTAACTGCCATAATCGAAATAGAAAAGGTAAGGAGAGGGATTCACCGATCTAAGGTTGCGGTAAACATTGAATTCATCGCCGAGGAAAGGTTGTTCGAACCTGCGTGAAAGTACGATCTGATAAACGTCGCCGATATGGCAGTGGTGTTTGCCTGCCTTTACAAGGTCCTTGTATTCCTGGTCGGTAAGATTTGACGTGCAATCCCCGCCGGCGGAGAAAGGGAACAGTGAGAAATTGCGGTTGACCAGCAGGTTCTGTATGGTGGCCAGAGTGGAGGGTTCGTCATCAAACCTGTTTTCAATCAGCGTGACGGTATTCCGGAAATGGTTTATCGCGATCAGGTAGTGGTACAGGTGGTACCGGATTTCCGGAATGGATTCAGCAAGATCATCAGTCCGGGGTGGTGGGACCGCTTCAAAATGGCAGGCGGCATCATACCCCATGTAACCGAAAAAGCCGTTCAAACGGTTTTCTTTCGTTTTATCACCCGACTCAAACTGTGAAATAAAGCCATCGAGCAAAGCCGGGATGTCGGCCCCTTCAACGATTTCGGTGTCCCGGCCGGGAAACGACTCCCTCACCTGGCCATTATCGACGATAATCCCTGCAAGTGGTTCAAGGCATATGAATGAGTAATTGTCGCGGCCGCCATGGTAATCGCTGCTTTCCAGCAAAATGGACCTGGGAAAGATATCCCGCACTTTAAGATAAAGGCTGACCGGGGTCAGTGTATCGGCCAGGCTTGTAAGAGTATGTGTTCGAATCAGGTACATGGTTTAAAGTTTAATCATGGAAAATAAAAAAGCCCATCGTGAGTACGACGGGCCGATATTTGAAATAGGGGCAACACGTTTGCTCACGGAAACCGGATCAGGTTACGTGCCACCACCAATTGTTAAAGTTCGATAACATTTTCATAGCGCTGCAAAGTTGTAGAAGAGAATTGGAAAATCCAAATCATTGTTCGGTCTGAGGAAGTAATTTTTCGGGGTCGCCAACCAGCTCCAACCCGGAGCGATTGGCTGCACCGGCAAAAACAGTGGTGCCGGAAGCGCTTATTAAAGTGATTTCAACATCAGAATCAACACTCTCTTTTATATACCGTTCCATCAAGCCTTTGACGGGTGCTTTTAGTTTTCCGGCAATTTTTTGATGTGCCTGGATCTCCAGGGTGAACTCCTGGTTTTTTAGAGTTATTCTAAGATCCTGATTATGAATATTAAAGGATGTGATCCGACTGCCATTGTAAGTGGCAAAGCGATATATTTTGCCACCATGAAGGACAAAAGCAATGAATCCGGTAAAGAAGCTTTTCCGCCAGGGAATTTTTGCAACCGATAACATCACTGAAGTCCCTCTGGTCACAAAAGTATTGGTATGCATCCAAATCCAACTTTCCGGCATGGAGGTTCCCCAATCCTTTTCGATGTAACCGCGACCGTTGTTAAAGTCGGCCCGGTGGTCCTGGTAATGCAGGCTTCCGAAAACTGAATGATCCAGGGAAACCACTGCATGGTAACATTCCATCGCCGGTACAAAACTGTACCAACCCATAATGCCGGGTGACCAAAGGCGTGATGGCCAGTGCACCGGGTGATGGAATTCCAGTTTTCCGATCAGTTTTAAATCCTGCCGGTCAATATTCAGTTCCATTCCTTCGCTGCTGAACCGGTTGTCGCCAATATGCAAAACCAAGGCACGTGCCTCTGCATAAAATTCAGACAGAGGATATTCCAAATACCGTGTGATACCGCTGATCCCGTCTATTATCTGGATAAAGGCGTGACTCTTCTTTGCCAGCGAAATGCCGGGAATAACCGAAAGAACTTCACTGAAATCTGCTGAAACCTGCTTGAAATACCAACCCTCAAAATAGTTTTCTTTATCAATACTGCCCTGGAAAACTTCCGGATGGTACAGGTTGAATAAGCTCATGGCACGCAGTTAAGTATTTGATAATATTACAGATAAATTTGGGAATTGTTATGAGCTGCGATGAAGTTTCTGTGATCGGGGAGCGGTCCCCGCCTTCGCGGGGATGACACTGCTGCCGATTAGAATGCGGTGAAGCTGTCAATGGCACCTTGTTATCGTGGAGCGGTCCCCGCCTGCTGAAATCCTACTAGTGTGACGAGGTCCCCGCCTTCGCGGGGATGACAAATCTGCGAGGGAAAGGTATGGTGATTAAAAGTCTTTAAGTATAAGCCAAAATGTTGAAGGAGGCGACTCTTCAACTTTTTATTTCCTTGCTCCACTTCTTACTTACTTGCGCCTTGCGCCTTGTGCCTTGAGCCTTACTTGCGCCTTGCGCCTTGCGCCTTGAGCCTTTTTTTCGCCTTATCTCCTCCCCGTCCCAAGTACCAATATCACAGCTACCAGCAATCCCCCTTCAACCACCACCGGAATTTGATGCCCGATGCCAAAGAGCACCCCGGTAAGCGTGCTTCCCACAAAGGATCCGATATTCTGAAACGTACTGTAAACCCCGGTAACGGTTCCACGTATCTCATTTCCGGTAAGTAAGGTCACGGCCGCCGGCAGGGTGGTGTTGAGCGACATAAATCCGGCCATAAAGAAAAACGCACTGATAATCAGGGAAATAAGATTAATTTTAAATGCAAAGAGCATGATCAAGCTGGCGAGAAGCAGCACAAAGCCGGAGACCAGCACCGTTTTGAGCCGACCTTTATCTGCCATGATGCTGCTTATCCGGAGAAAAGCCAGCGCGGTTAGTGTGGTCGGAACGAACACCAGCCAATTGAGGTTTGTTTTATCGAGTATATCAAGATGCACCGGTATAAGGAAAAAGAAGGAGGTGAGCACGTAATTCATCATGGTCCCTGCAAGCAGGTAACCCCATACTTTTCTTTGCTTAAATACCGCCAGAATATCCTTCCTCCTGATCTCTGTCCTTTTAGCTGGAATGTGCGCCGGCAGGGTTATTTTGATATAAATGATCACACCAATTACAAGGACGAAAATGGCCAGGAACAGGTTGTTGACCGACATGAAGCGATGTAAAACAGGACCGATGATGAACGAGGTGATGCTTGCTATGCCGACGAAAATTCCCGGATAAGCCATGGCCCGGCTTCGTCGCTCAGGCTCAATCCGGTCACCAATCCAGGCAAAAAGTACAGTACCAATCGCTCCAGCACCCTGAATGGCCCTGGCAATGATCAACATCCAAATATCGTGGGCGAGAAAACCGATGAGTAATCCAAAGGCGTTGATCGACAGGCCGATCAATATCATTTTTTTTCTGCCGTACCGGTCGCTCCAATTTCCATAGGGGATTTGAAGAAAAGCCTGGGAAAGTCCGAATACCCCGATTGAAAAACCCACCAACCCGGGGGTATTGCCATCCAACCCTTCGCCGAAAACCGCCAGAAAGGGCATTACAAGAAGCAAACCCAATTGCATCAATGCCAGGGTAACACTTACCCCCAGCAAAAAATCCCTTTCAACCCCCTTAAACAGCGCTGTTTTCAACTTTTTCTAATATCTGACCTTCCAGGTAGGTAACCGCTTCGCCGGCAATCTCGATTCGGGCTCCTCTGTTCCGGCAAAAAAGATCACCGCCCCGTTCGGATAACTGGCGGGCAGTCAGTTCTGTTTTAGCTAATTGCCTGCTCCAGTAAGGGGTCAGTGAGGTATGGGCTGATCCGGTCACCGGATCTTCATTGATTCCCACCTGAGGTCCGAAAAAACGGGATACAAAATCGACCCAGTCTCCGGGTGCAGTTACAATGACCCCACGGGCTTTTACCTTGCCAAGCTGAAGGAAATCGGGCTTCATATTTTCAATATCAGATTGCTTTTCATAGACCAGCATGTAGTCAGTTTTTCCCATATAACTGAACATCGGTTCTTTGCCGCCCAAAGATTCAATCATCCCATCTGGCAATTCGACTGGATCCAGTTCATCGACAGGAAAATCAAGCACATAACGCTTCCCGTCGCGGAAAACCCTCAAGGGACCGCTTCTGGATGAAAATTTTAAATCGGGACCGCTGAATCCGAGATGGTGAAACAGGACATGGGCTGTGGCTAATGTTGCGTGACCGCATAAATCAACTTCCACTTTCGGGGTGAACCAGCGGATATGGAAACCTTCGCCGGCAGGAACAAAAAAAGCTGTTTCCGCCAGGTTATTTTCCATCGCGATCCGTTGCATGACCTCATCCTCCAACCATTCATCCAGCGGTACAACCCCGGCAGGATTTCCACAGAATAACCTCGCTGTAAATGCGTCTACCTGAAATATTTTCATGATGGTATCAATTGTCTGTCAATTCAAATTCGCGTGTAGAGACGGATAATTATCCGTCTCTACAGCCTCAGCACCGGAATAACCACCTCCACCCTCATCCTCCTCGCCGGATCCAGGAAATCAGGGGTTAAAAGTAAAGAAAACCTTACTCCCAGCGGAAGATCCGCCAGATTAAACCATCGGGTATCGAAAATTAATTCCGAACCGGTGGAGAGGAATATCCCATTCGATGTGGTATTAATCATTCCCGGAATGGATGCATAGCCGTAATCCGCAAATATTGAACCCCTTACCCTGGAACAGTAAAAGATCCCGGAGAATCCGAAATCCGGATAAAACAGGGGGAAATGGTAAGCACTCTGAACGGTAAACATCCAGTCGTACGCCGGGATCGAGTAGCCGCGCGGATACAGGAATAAGTCCATGAAATGAAACGAAAGGCTGTATGGCTCATATTTCCAGGCGGCACTCAGAATGAAATTATGATTCGGAGCAAATCCTCTGATGGCAAAATCACCAATAGCCTGGTATTCTATCGCTTCCGTTAAGCTGATGGATTTATTTGCAGTTAGTTCCAAATTCATCCCCAACGAGGTGGCAATGTTTTGTCGAGCTGATTTTCTGATACTTGAAACTTGCGCCTGACCCGATAAAACACTTAAAACAGACACGTTTGATGATGGATTGTTGCCGGTCGGAAAGTCACGCGAGGTAATGTAATCATATCCGAAAAGGACGGCTGCAGAGCGGAAATCCATCCCTTTCGAAAAATCATAGGGCAGCTTTACCGTTAACGAATATTGGTTTTCAACCGACAGGGCCTGTGCGGATTCTACTCCCTCAATTACGTCAAGTATGCCAGGATGCCTGTAATATCTTGATGCACCTGCAGAAATCACCGGATATATTCCGCCATATTGGATCATGGCATTGAATCCAGGAGCGCGTTCATTGTAATAATATTCAAAGCCACCCTCAGCATGGAGGTTGTTCAATATATTGTCGGAAATGATGTTGATCCCTGCCGAGAAGAAACCGGGTGACAATTCCCAGCTGTGAATGCGAAGGGGATGTTGCCTCTGCAAATAGGCGGTCGACTTAAATTTCTGATCCGGAATCTTGTCAAGAATGTTCCCTCCTTCAGTCTGAAAATAACTGAATTCAAATGATTTATTAAAATCTGTTTTAGCCGGATGGATTATTTTTGAAAGTAAGGAGTCGGTCGAAGCGGATACCAACCGATAACCTTTAATGTTAAAATCGGAATAAACCAGTCGCTTCGCGTCCGGACTCATAGCCGGATAATAGGCGCCGAATTTTGACCCGGTCAGCTGCCTGAGGGTGCCATCTGTCTTGGACAGGGAATAGATGTTGTTTATTCCGCTGAATCCGGCAGTGAAATACAACGATTCCCGGGTTACGAGAACCTCCCCAATGATCTGGTTGTACTCCCCGGAGAGTTTGCTGACAGCTCCCCCAGATATGGCCTGTTTGATAATCAGCATGCTGCCTTTGTCTGTTCGTGCTGAGCTGATCAGACTGTTGCCATCGATATCCCACTTTGGATAGGTGTAATAAAGTCTGTCGGGATTGGGCAATGTCGAAATCACTGCACCTGATTGGCTGTCTAAAATCTTTATCCGGCAAATGTTGAGGGAATCAACCTCAACCACTGCAATTTTTGAAACATCCGGGGAGATGGCCGGGGAAAAATATCTTTGTTTCTTAGTCAGATAGGTTTTCTTACCCGTTCCCTCATCATACAGGACGACATCCGAATAGCTTTTTGAAGAGTAACGGGGATCCCAGGTGACTTCACACCAGGCTGTCTTCTTCCCGGATACGCTGAAATATGGATCCTGTGAAATCCCCATCGTACAGATTTTCTTCTCCTTACCATCCGGAGTTATTCGGACAATGGCACCGGTCTCCTTATAACTTTCTTTGTATACGATAATATCACCGTTTGAAACATACACTGGAAACCGGTATTCAGTAATGGTATTGGAGGAATCTGAGATGGGGGTAAAAAGGGTTGGATTGACTTTTGCACTTTCTGAGGTCCATGTTTCCTTATAGTCGGCCATTGCCTTTTTATAAAATTGCCTGGTATTCAATCCGGTAAAGGCCTTGACTGCATCAGAAAACGGATAGATGATTCCCTTCAGGGTTGAGGTCTGATGGATAACCTTGGGCCACAAGTCATTACCATAATTTTCGCGGCCAAAACTGCACAAAAGGTATCCAAGTTCATAGGCATCCGGTACCATATCCCGATAGGAACCGTTACGGGCCTTCATGTAGGTATACCTCTTGTCATTCAGGAGTATACTTTTATATTGCTGCAGGAACGAAGGCATCCGCCCGCGGCCCTGGTTGGTCAACGCTGTTTCAGTGGCGACTGCATCTCCTTCGAAAAACCAGCCCGGTGTAGTGATATTGATCAGTGTCCCCCATCCGGATTCTCCGGTCAGCAGCCATAACCATTTCGCATAACCCTGCCGCATATTGATATATTGAAGGGCATGCCGGTACTCATGCACCGAGAGCAAATCGAGCCATGGATTGGTGCCAAGGGAAAAACCATCCTGCATCGGAGTGGTGAAAAACTCTGAATGGTAGGGCATCAGGGTAACATATCCGTTTGAGATCACCCCCTGATTATTCAGGATAAGATCGAGCTTTTTTTTAAGAGGACCGATACTGGTCCGGTTGTGCTGATCGATATAAACGATTTCGTTCGCAACCCGGTTTGCCTGGGTTTCCAATCCCTTTGGAAAAATAACCCGTATAGTTGGAGTGTTGATCTGCTGCCATTTTATTCCAGGCTTAAATCCACCGAAATCCTGGGCAAAATCCTGAACTACAGATAAAACGCAGGTGACAAATACCAGTAATAATCGATAGGATATCCTTCTATTCAGCGGCGGACTTTTCATAACCCGGGAATTAATTACCCTCAAAATTAACTAATTCCCCGTCTCATCGTCTCTTCGTCTCCCCGTCTCATCGTCTCCCCGTCTCATCGTCTTGCCGTCTCCCCGTCCTACGCCACCCGGTGCCACTTCTCCACCTTAATCTGCCCGTCGACGCTAACAACAACCAGTTTTACAGGAACCTGCCGGCTGGCCTGCGACAGTGCCTGTTCCGCCATCTGAAGGAGGCCTGAACAACAGGGAACTTCCATGATCATGACAGTCAGCATATCTATCTTGCTTTCATCGATCAGAATCCTGAGTTTTTCAATATATACTTCACGGTTTGAATCGAGTTTGGGACAGGCAATGGCCAGGGTTTTTCCCTGAAGATAACCGGGATGGAAACTGCCCAGGCTAAAAGCGGTGCAATCAGCGGCCAGCAGCAGGTGTGATCCCTGGAAATGTCCTGCGCGCGGATTGATCAGGTGCATCTGAACGGGCCAGTGGGAGAGGGCAGAGGTGAGGTTTCGGCCAGATACATTTTCAACGGCGGCAACCGGGATGAACGTCTGGGTTTTTGACCCGGCACAACCGCACGCACCAGCACCTTCTTCATGTTTTGGTGCGTGATCATGATGTCCGTGATGTGCATGATGTTGTTGTTCTTCTTTAGCATGAGCGGCTTTACCTAATGGCATACCGTGAACCGCTTCAAGCACCTCGTCCGCATTGTAATCCAGTTTATCTTGATTTTCAAGTAAATATTTCACACCCTGACGGAGAAAATCCTTCTCTCCGTGTTCCTTGAGATGTCCGAGATGCGCAATGATGGTGTTTTTTCCTTTCGTAACCATATGCGACATCACCTTGATTTCATCATAGGGTTCTGCCTCACGTTCCTCAATTGTTATGGCACCTTCAGGGCAATGACCGATACAGGCTCCAAGCCCGTCGCACATGAGGTCGCTGATCAAACGGGCTTTGCCGTCAATCATCTGCAACGCACCTTCATGGCAGTTTGGCACACATAAACCACACCCATTGCACAAGTCTTCATCAATCGTTATAATTTCCCTTTTCATGATTACTAATTTTTAGCAAATTTATCTTCTTATTTTGTGTAAATTTGTTACAATTGTTACAAAATCAAAAAATTAGATGGATTGGATCGAGAATGCATCCCAATGTCCGATATTGAAGGGCGTTTCTCCTGATCTTCTGCTGAGCCTGTTTGAAAAATTGCAGTTTCAGGTGAAGTCGTTTGACAGGGATGAGGTACTGGCGATGCAGGGCGAGGAAGTTAACCGCCTGATGATCCTCCTGAAGGGTTCAGCGAGAGGGGAAATGACCGATTTTCTGGGCCATATTATCAAAATTGAAGATGTTGCTGCTCCCAAACCGCTTGCCGGGGCATTCCTGTTCGGACATGAGAACCGTTTTCCGGTTGATGTTGTTGCAAATGAATCGGTTAAGGTTCTGGTGATTTACCGGTCGGAGTTTCTCAAGCTCCTCAGGATGAATGAAACAATACAGATGAACTATCTGAACCTCGTTGGATCAAAAGCTCAGTTTCTATCGAAGAAAATAAAGTTCCTGAGCTTTAAAACCATCAAGGGAAAAATTGCCCATTACCTGATTTCACTGGGTCAGGATAATGATGATTATATGAAAATTCCTGCCAGTCAGCAGGAATTGGCCGACCTTTTCGGGGTGGCACGACCCTCAGTCGCCAGGGCTCTCGGCGAACTGGAGGATGAAGGCATGATCTCGGCTCAGTGCCGGAGGGTCAAGATACTCAACAAGCCAGGGCTCATGAAATACCTGAATGAATAAAGCCGAACATTTTATTTCAACAGGACTTCATCAATGATCTGCTTGAATCTTGCCTTGTTTTCCACATGATTGGCACTCGCACCCGACGACATCTGGGGCTTGCCTTTCATAGGAATGATAAGGAAAGTCGGAATATTTTGCACACCGAACAAACCGGCCAGTTCGGGCTCCTTGTCGATATTGATTTTGTATATGTAAACCTTGCCGGCATACTCTGATGCCAGTTCTTCCAGTGCAGGGGCTACCTTTTTACACGGTCCGCACCAATCTGCATAAAAATCAACGATGGCCGGCTTATCTCCCTTATATACCCATTCCGTCTTATTTTTCTCATAATCCATAACCCGCTTGATGAATTCGCTCTTGGTAAGAGTAATTGGCTTTGATTCGATAACGGTCGAAGGTTTGTCAGGAATACCGGCAAAACTGCCAAAGGTAGCAGAAGTGAATAACAGAATCGCTAAAATCGATCTTTTCATATTAATTAATCTATTATATTTCAAGTGTTTGCAATTTTATATATTACACAACAAATATATGTATATATATCGATATATATCACAAATCATGCCAACTAAAATTCCTGAAATAACAATCCGGTTCCGGGATCAAGTTTGATTTCAGTAACGCGAAAATCAACAGGCAGGGTAAAATGTTCCTTCTTGTTTCCGACATGCACTTTTGCCAGGGTCGATTTGGGATTGCCCGGACCCGATTCCGTTTGCATGCCTGAGAAACCGAGTGTCAGGTCAAACTCGAAGTCATATTGATCCTGCATTTGCTCGATATCAATTTCCACCCATTTTTTCTTTTCGTCATAAGTCCATGACCATTGAATCACGGGCTGTCCCGGAATCTCAAGCCATTGCCTGAAGAAATTATCCAGCTTGCGGCCGGATACCTGTTCCATAACCGATTGCAGATCTGAGGACATCGCGTTTCTATCCCGGTAGGTTGCATAGAAAGCGCGTATGCCGGACCAGAAAAGCTCATCACCCAGTTCCTGCCGCAGCATATGAAGGACCCAGGCTCCTTTCTGGTAGGAATTGGCGCTCAGCAATTCCATATTATTAACAATAGTGGTGTCAATAACCGGTTTATGGGTCTTTTCATGATAGCGTATCACGGATTTTCTCATTTCCGCCATATTGTCACTTAAATTCCTGCCCGCAAGCATCGAGTCTGCATAACAGGCTTCCAGGTAGGTGGCAAAACCTTCGCTAAGCCAGATATGATGCCAGTCCCCTTCAGTCACCGCATCGCCAAACCATTGATGGGCAATTTCATGGGCCAGTAATCCCTGGAGGTTGTTTTTACCCGTTACTGATTTTTCATAGTAAAAAATACAGCCTGAATTTTCCATCCCGCCAAACATCGTCTTCGACTGAACATTGGCCAATTTTTTATAGGAGTAAGGTCCAATAAGGTCCTGATAAAAAGTAACGATCTCCACTGCCGGACGGTAATCCAGGAATCCCGGCAGGCGATCCTGGGCGTATACCCAGCTTTGCACCGGGATTCCTTTCGAATAACCGGCTGTTTCCCAGGCGAAATCAGCTGCTCCGAATACCATGACTTTGGTGGGTACGGGCACCTCCTCCTTCCAGGAACTGACCAAATTACGCTGATTGGTTCCTTTATTTACAGGGTAAACTGCTGCCGGTATTCCATTACTGACAATCGTGTACCGCCCGGGTGCCGTAACGATGAATTCCACAGTCGCCTTATCCGATGGATGATCCACGCACGGGATCCAATTCCGGGCCCGGTCGGGCCAGTTATCGGCGAAAAAGGTGCGGTCGCCGTATTTGTTTTTCGAAATGACCAGTCCGTCGGCCGGTATTCCGGAATAAGTGACTGTGATAGAATGGATTCCCGGGGCCGACAAAGTGTCCGGGATTTCAATTCCGAGACGTTTGTTTTCATGATGCCAAAGCAGGGTCTGGCCACCGGCCTCCACCCGTTCAACCACCATCCCGGCTCCTTTGTCGTTCAGACCCGCCAGATCGAGCCTGAGCTCTTGTGTTGTTTTTGCCAGACTGAAAGTTATATCCGCACTTCCCTCAATCCGGTCGGTGCTGTCGTTTAGCTGGACGCGAAAGCAATAATGGATAATATCAACATTCGGGTCCCGCTGGTAACTATCTTTAGCAGATAGGGATCCGCCAATCAGAACCCAAACAATGACCATAAATGGAAGGAATATATTTTTTATCATCTATCTTACTTTGAATTTACCTCCTTGCTTATTCTTCATACTTACTTTTGCCTTTTGCCTTGTGCCTTATGCCTTGTGCCTTATTACGATATCCTGCTCCAATCCTTCACCTCCCTCTTCTGCCTGGCCAGTTGCTCAACCAGAACCTGGTTTTCAGGGGAGTCCAGCAGTGGATCCTTTTCGAGTACATCCTGTGCGATGCGCCGGGCATGTTCAAGGATTTTGGTATCTGTGATGAGGTTGGCGATCGAAAGGTTAAAGGGGACACCGCTTTGCTGGGTGCCTTCCAGGTCACCGGGGCCGCGGAGCTTCATGTCTACCTCGGCGATCTCAAAACCATCATTGGATCGGGTCATGGTTTCGATCCGGATTTTGGAATCCTTCGATAATTTGAATCCGCTCATCAGGATACAAAAAGATTGGTCGACCCCTCGCCCAACACGGCCGCGCAGCTGATGGAGCTGGCTCAGCCCGAAGCGTTCTGCACTCTCGATAAGCATTACCGAAGCATTGGGGACATCTACCCCGACTTCAATGACGGTAGTGGATACCATGATCTTCGTGATCCCCTTGACAAAGTAGTTCATGGCTTTTGCTTTCTCTTCCGGTTTCATCTGCCCGTGTAAAACTGAAACGGCATATTCAGGGGCCGGAAAAGCTCGTGTAATGCTTTCATAGCCATCATACAAGTTCTTGAAATCGAGCTTTTCTGATTCCTGTATCAGGGGATAAACAATATATACCTGACGTCCTTTGGCGATCTGTTTTCTAAGAAATTCAAATACGACCAGGCGCTTGGAATCGTAATAATGAGCTGTTTGGATGGGCTTTCTGCCCGGAGGTAATTCATCGATCACCGAAATGTCGAGATCCCCGTATAAAGTCATGGCCAGAGTCCGCGGTATCGGAGTTGCAGTCATCACCAGGATATGCGGCAGGATATTATCCGCCTTGGCCCAGAGCCTGGCCCGCTGGGCAACGCCAAACCGGTGCTGCTCATCAATCACAACCAGCCCGAGGTTTTTAAACTGAACGGTATCCTCGATGAGCGCATGAGTGCCGATCAGAATATCCAGCTCGCCTTCGCGAAGTTCTTCGTGCAGGGAGGTGCGATGCTTGGTTTTGGTCGATCCGGTAAGCAGCCGCACATGAATCGGAAGATTGGCGAGCATCCGCGTAAAGGTCTGGTAATGTTGCTGAGCCAAAATTTCAGTGGGAGCCATTAAACAAGCCTGATAACCGTTGTCGAGGGCAATGAGCATGCTCAGCATGGCCACCAGCGTTTTTCCGCTTCCCACATCACCCTGAAGCAGCCGGTTCATCTGTAATCCGGATCCAAGATCCTTCCTGATTTCACGCATCACCCTTTTTTGCGCCTCCGTCATTTCAAATGGCAGGTTTTCAGCATAAAACCGGTTGAACAGTTCCCCGATCCGCGGGAAAACAAATCCTTTTATCCGTCGGTTTTTCCAGTTTTTCTGCCTGAGAAGCCCAAGCTGGATCTGGAAAAACTCTTCAAATTTCAAGCGGTAACGGGCCAGTTTCAGGCTGTCCTGATCTTTCGGGAAATGAACATTCAGGAGGGTGTCATTGATTCCCGGAAATTTCAGGCCGGAGATCAGATCTGCCGGAAGGGTTTCCGGAATCTTCCCGTACACTTTTTGCAAAAGTTGGTATTGCAATTTGTGGATCACACGGGAAGTCAGGAAATTGCTTTTCATGGTCTCCGAGGTGGGGTAGGCTGCCTGGTAGGTATATGGATAGGCAACCTGCTCTGTTTTAGCGGCTTCCTCCATCTCGGGGTGCATGATGGAATACTTCCCGTTAAACAAGGCGGGCTTTCCGAATATCACATATTCAATCCCTAATTTGACGGATTGCTGAATCCATTTAATCCCCTGGAACCAGATGAGCTCAATGGACCCTGTAGGGTCTTCAAACCGCGCCGTCAATCTCTGCCGGGGCCTCTTTCCCACCAGATCCATCGTAATGATTTTTCCCCTGACCTGGATGAATGCCTGATCAGAATTGATCTCACCAACGGTATAAAATCGAGTCCGATCGGTGTATTTATAGGGATAATGACGCAGTAAATCCTCGAAAGTGCTTACTCCAAGCTCTTTGAACAGGATTTCTGCCCTTCGGGGACCTACCCCGGGTAAAAACTTTATGTCGGATTGCAGCAATGGGTCCATCGACGACGAATTTAGCAGTTATCACCGGCTTTGTTAAATATTGTTAATAATTCAGCATAATGCAAAGGAATCCTGATTTACAGGTATTTTTGCGGCTAAATCGCTTTGATTATGGACGAAATGATAATCCTGAAAGGATTGGTAAAAAACTACATGGTTGGAACTCAAGTAGTAGAGGCTTTACGTGGGATTGACCTGGTGATCAGGAAGGGTGAATATGTCGCCATTATGGGACCTTCGGGTTCGGGAAAATCAACCCTTATGAATATTCTTGGTGCGTTGGATACTCCCACGAGCGGCCATTATTTCCTGAATGGAACTGATGTGAGCCAGATGGTTGATGATGAACTGGCAGTCATCCGGAATAAGGAAATCGGATTTATTTTCCAAACATTTAATCTTTTACCAAGATATGATGCCCTTGAAAATGTAATACTCCCATTAATATATGGCGGTGTTCCAAAACATGAACGTCGCGAGAGAGGCCTGAAAGTTTTGGATAAGGTAGGCCTGTCCGACAGGGTTACACACAAACCGAATGAACTTTCCGGAGGTCAGCGCCAGCGCGTTGCTGTTGCCCGTGCCCTGGTTAACAACCCGGCAATTATCCTGGCTGATGAACCGACCGGAAACCTGGATTCGAAAACCTCTGTTGATATCATGAAACTGATCGGAGACATTCACGAACAGGGAAATACCATCATAGTGGTAACCCATGAAGAGGACATTGCACAGCGTGCACAGCGGATTATCCGTCTGCTCGACGGGCATATCGAAAGTGATAAGCCAAATAGTCACCTGGTTAGCTAGTTGAAAACATTTTTTTTCATCTATTGTATATTATTGGAATTAATTTACATTTGCGGAAAATTAGCTCCTAATAATATACAGATATGTATTGGACACTTGAATTAGCCTCCAAACTGGAAGACGCTCCCTGGCCGGCTACCAAAGATGAATTGATCGATTTTGGTATCCGCTCGGGCGCCCCGCTTGAAGTTATTGAAAACCTGCAGGAAATAGAAGACGAAGGTGAAATCTATGAAAGCATAGAAGACATCTGGCCGGATTATCCAAGTAAGGATGATTTCTTCTTTAACGAGGAAGAATATTAAAAATATCAGGCACCGCGAGGTGCCTTTTTTTATTTCCAGATCCTGATGTCGTCCCTGGATTTTGGCCTTTTATCGTCCATCCAGAGAAATCCCTCCAGATATAATTCGTTCCCTTTTACATCCTTCAAAGGAGTGAGCTTTGAGTCGGGATCCGTAATAAACGCAATTCGGTCTATTTTTCCTTCTTTGAAATAAATCTTGATATTGCTGCTCAATGCTTTGTTTTGTCCGATGATCTGAAGGCCATCTTTCGGATAAAAAAGCGATTCCCCGTTTCCCGTTACTTCAACATGGTGAAGTTGGTCGGACTGAAAAAAACCAATAATCTCCTTTCCCTTGATCTGATTGTATAAGGTGCTGTCTTCACGGGTGATCATGAATCCGCCGCTATTCATTTCCATCCGGTCGATGCCTTTTTGTCCGAGACGAATCCCCAGGGTGTCTGCAGTTAACTGGTTGTTATCCTGCCAGATGGCCGGCTCCTTGAAGAGCTTGATCAGACTGTCGATGACAAAGTAATCCAGCGAATCGCAACGTCCCTGGATGTCATTTCTATAAAACTGCACATGCGGAAACGCCTGAATCCTTCTGGAATTATCAACCCCTTCCCTCGACGAAATCAAGGTGTCGGCATGAAGAAAGAGACTGTCTTTTTCGCCGGTCATGATATACAGTACATCCTCTGTAATCTGGAAGCGATTGCGGGTTTCATCATAATACAGATGATCCCCCTGGATAATCATGTTCTCAACAGTATCTTTCAGGATGACATTACAGAAAGCTTCAGTGAAATTGCCGGCCTGGTTGTAGACAAGGCTGTCGGTCCGGAGGTTCTGCTGCTTGGCCTGCATGAAAACATTTTTCGAAAAAGAAGAAACCCGGTTCCTGGAATCCAGCATGCCCCGGTTACAGGCTATATAATTTGTGTCGCTGAATACCTCCGTCGGACCTTCGAAAGTCATGGTTTCATTGTCTGAATTATACCGCATGCTGTCGGTGAACAGTGTATTGTCGGGATTGGTGAATACCACATTCTCTTTAAACACGAACTGTTTCATCTTTAAAAAGTAATACCCCCAAAAACTTTCCACGGTATTCGAACTATCCACGATCTGTCCCCCCCCATAATATTGAGCGGTTTCATCTTTCATGTTATAATCCAGCCTTGGAGCTTTGAGCGTTTCCTTACCATTGACCATCAATACATTACCCTCCAAGCGGGCTAATTCCGTCTGACCGTTGTAATCCAGGCTTCTGGAATAAACATGCAACGTATCCGCTTTAATGATATGAACGCGGCTAAATCCTTTAAATCGATTGACGGTTTCATCGAGATAGGCGCTGTCGCAAGTCAGGGTAAGGTTCTTGTGAGACATTCTGACATTGCCCAGCAACCGCTTGATCCCGTTTTCAATGGTAGGATCGACCGTGATCAGATCGGCGCTGAAATCAACGATACGGGTTTCCTGGGACAGGCCGGCCAGGGTTGACGACAGTATGGTGACTGTCAGAAGGAACAGTTTACGCCAGCATCTCATTGATAATGTCTTCAACCGAAATTCCCCGGGCTTCGGCTTTGTAATTCCTGATGATCCGGTGTCGTAATATCGCCGGTGCAATGGCTTTTACATCTTCAATGTCGGGTGAATATTTTCCGTTCAGAATCGCGCGGGTTTTTGCACCGATGATCAGGAACTGGGAGGCTCTCGGACCTGCACCCCAAACCAGGTTATCCTTGGCTACCGGATGGGCCAGGGGACTGGTCGGACGTGTTTTGGAAGTGAGGTTAACCGCCCATTCGATCACGCTGTGATTGACAGGAACCCGGCGGATCAAATTCTGGTAAAAAAGTATCTCTTCTTTCGAAATTACCTGATTCAGCAATGCTTCAACATCTGAAGTCGTTCGCTTGACAATGATGATCTCATCTTCGAAAGCAGGGTAATCAAGCAGGATGTTCAGCATGAAACGGTCGAGCTGGGCTTCGGGCAGGGGATAAGTGCCTTCCTGCTCGATAGGGTTCTGGGTGGCCAGAACAAAGAAAGGCTCTGGCAGTACATAACGGATCCCTCCGGAAGTGACCGATTTCTCTTGCATGGCTTCCAAAAGTGCCGACTGGGTTTTCGGTGGCGTCCGGTTGATTTCATCAGCCAGGATCATATGGGCAAACAGGGGCCCTTTGACAAATTTGAACTGACGGCTGGAATCGAGAATTTCTGTTCCGATAATATCGGAAGGCATTAAATCCGGGGTAAACTGGATCCTCTTGAAATCCAGTCCGAGTATTTTTGATATGGTAGTGACCAGTAAGGTTTTAGCCAATCCAGGTACCCCGACCAGCAAACAATGGCCGCGGCTGAAAATGCTCACCAATACCTCCTCAACAACCTGATCCTGTCCGATGATTACTTTACGGATCTCATTAAAAAATTGCTCGTAAGAGCTCTTTAGCTTGTCAACGGCTTCTCTATCTCCCATTTTACTTGATCCAA
>JBAZTE010000015.1:0-135533 GCA_041662065.1 Bacteroidales bacterium
CCGGGATCAAAATCGATATTGGCCGATTTATATACGCCAATTACCAGAAGATTCCCTGAACCGTCAATTTCAATCTCACCCCCGATCTCATCGGCGGATCCTCCTGTCCTTTTGGCCCATAAATAATTGCCTCCGGCATCATATTTGGCCAGAAACATATCATAACCTCCGGCTGTGCTTAGTACGGCCGTTCCGGCACCCGGATCAAAATCAGCGTCAGGCGACATGAAAGGCCCTGACAGATAGATATTTCCTGAATTATCGATGTTGATGCTGTTTCCAACCTCATAAAGTGAGCCCCCAGCTCTTTTCGCCCACAAATAGTTGCCTGACGGATCGTATTTGGCAAAAAACAGGTCCCCGCCGCCAGCATCCGTCATCGTGGCAACTCCGGGTCCGGGATTAAAATCCACCGTTCCAGTGAAGTAACCGGTAACAAATACGTTGCCTGATTGATCGGTCCGGATATCGTGACACCCGTCGTACCCGGTGCTGCCCATGCTTTTTGCCCAGATATAGTTGCCATCGGTGTCATATTTGGCAAAAAATATGTCGCAGTATCCGGCAGCACTCAGGTTCGCCGTGCCGGTGCCAGGATCGAAATCACAACCGACCGATGAAAACCATCCTCCGATAATAGCATTACCGGAGCCATCCAAGGTCACCAAACCGGGAATATCCTCACCTGCACCGCCTATCTTTTTGGCCCACAAATAATTACCCGAAGGATCATATTTTGCAATAAAAATATCAACACTCCCGCCGGATGAGCTTAACCAGGCATTCCCTGTCCCGGGATCAAAATCCACATTGGATCCTTGAAAGCTTCCGGTCACAAAAATGAAACCTTCGTTATCGAGTGCCATGCTTCTACAGCTTTCCTGAGCGGGCCCGCCAATACGTTTTGCCCATTCAAAAGTCTGGGTGTATCCTGAAGCGAAGCCAATTGCCAGTGCAAAACCGATTATAAAGAAGCTCCTTGTTTTCATTACTCTGTTGGTTTGTTGGATATTACGGTATCAATTCTTGATTAATTTTTGGGCAAGCCGTTCATGGGAGGTGGTCAGGATGACAGTATAAATACCTGAAGCTAAATTGGATATATCGATTCTTGTTTGATGGTTTCCCGCAGGTTGGTTTTCACCGGGAAGTTTCTCAACCGGCCTGCCAAGCTGGTCAACAACCATCAAATCAACCCGTCCGGCATTCTTGATAGTATATTCGATTTGAGTGAACTGGTCAGCCGGATTTGGCCATATTCTTTTAAGCTCCGACTGGCTTTCAGGGATATTTGATCCGGGTATTCCTGAGGTGCCCGACTTTCTGATCATATTGGGACCATAGTCATTCCTCGTATTTCGGCTAATATTAATCTGATTCCTCCCGTCTGGGTCCATTTGATAAATCTCCTGGTTGCCAAACCGGTTGCTTTGAAAGAAGATCTTTTTTCCATCGGATGACCAGCAGGGATTTTTGCTCAGTGTACCGATACGGGTCAGTGTGACATCTCCGGTTCCATCAGCATTCATCAGGTGAATTCCGGTATCTTTTCCATCCGCGGAAAGAAGGGTATAGACAATCTTCTGCCCGTCGGGTGATAGCCGGGCGTTGAGTTTATCCGTCCCGGAGCGTGTAATCTGCTGCAGGCTATTACCATCCCGGTCGGCCAGGTAGATCTCGAAATGACCGGTACGGTTGCTGCTAAAAATGATATTCAAACCGTCATCGGTCCAGGCTGGTGCATAACCCGGTCCAAGTGCTGAAAGTTTCTGATATCCGGATCCGTCTGAACGGATTATGGCGATCTCCCCCTTATCTGAGAAACCATCTTCTGAAACTGTAAAAAGAATCATGGTGCCGTCAGGCGACCAATCCGGTGTTCCAATCTGAAGACCCGCCTCGGTAAGCTGGTGCGGATTACTACCGTCATGATTCATTACGAATAACTCGAAATTCCCATTAAGGTCGGAGACAAAGGAAATCTGCTCTCCGTCGTTTGACCAGGCAGGATCTAAATCGGTAAACAGGTTGGTTGTGAGTCTTTTCAGATCCGACCCGTCTGGAAACATGCTGTAAATCTCAGCATTGCCATCCCGGTCGGAGTAAAAAACCACCCGGTTGCTGGTATCCGGTTCTACCGGTCTCATCAGGTCGATAAAAGCCGCGCTTACCCAATAAGCATTGTATCCCTGGTCCTGCGATGCAGCACGCGCTGTATTGAAAAACAGGTACTTACCATCCGGAGAAATCATTGGAAAGCCTTCTTCGGTGGAAGAATTTATCCAATTCCCCAGGTTGACCGCCTGGCTCCAACTTCCTTCCTTGTTTCGATAGGAGATATAGATATCATTCCGGCCAAAGCTTCCCGGTCGATTTGAACTGAAGATTAAATACTCTTCATCCGGATCTACAAAGGAGCATCCATCACTTGATAGAGTATTAATCTCATCCGGAAGCCTTTCCGGTATGCCGTAACTTCCGTTGATCAACTGGCAACGATAAATATCGCCACCGATGGCGGTTTGGTATAAATCTATATAAAGGGTCCGGTTCTTCGAGATGGCCAGATTCAAACCCATTAAACTGCCGGGAGGAAGAGTAAAAGGTAATCGTTGCGGATCGGACCAGGATTGGTCGGTCTGTCTGACCGTTTCGTAATATCCTCCGGTACCCGACCTTTCCGAATAGAAAAATAAAGTATCCCCGGAAGATGAAAACAATGGACAGTTTTCTTTTACCGTCTGTATGCCAAATGGGGCCAGAACAGGAACTGTCCATTGATTATTCACCAGCCGGGTGTGCCAGATTTCCGGCCGGTCAGGAATATGCAGGTACTTGGTGAAAAACATTTCCTTGCCGTCGGGGGAAAAGGATGGCGAGCCGTGCCATGTCCAGATTCCGTTTACTGCCAGCATCTGAAGATTGTCGGGTGGAAACCGCTTTATCGTGCCCTGCGGGGGGGTCTGACCGAGATAAAGATTTGTTGACTGAGGGATTGCCGGCTGAACCCCCAGAAAGTAAAGTGCTGTCAGACAAATGAAAATTGACATAATTGTACTCTTCATGACCTTCGGTTTATTGTTTCTATAAACGAAAGGTATAAAGGGTGAAAGTCAAACAGGTGGACGGTTTAACCGATGGCTGATATGACTTGACGGATTACAGTCTTCCCATATGGGTCAGGAACAGGTCTCTCCGGGTCCGGGAAATCGGTACCTGCGAGCCATCCACCATCTCAATGGCACCCCCATCGGCACGGATATATTTTTTAACATGCTCAAGATTAACGAGATGGGAGTTATGGGATCTGAAAAATTTACGGTCATTCAGCAAATCCTGATACTCTTTAAGGTTTTTTGATACCAGAATTTTTCGCTTCCCGGTGAGATGAAACCAGGAATAACTGCGGTCGGCTTCAATCCGTATAATATCTTGCGTATTAAGGTATTCCATGCCTTCAGAAGTGGGAATGGCCAGCTTTCCCGGTGAGGGTGAAGTGAGGTTTTCCAACAGGGTTTCAAAATTCCGGTTGGGCATAGGTGAAGAGGTTCTTTTCTCCACTACCTTCGCAATTGCTTCGATAAACTCGTTGATATTGATTGGTTTAAGGATATAATCCACGGCACTGAATTTAATGGCCTTTATCGCATAATGGTTGAAAGCGGTAATAAAGACCACGTCAAATGTTTTTTCCGGTATCTGGGTTAGCAAATCGAAACCGCTGCCCCCGGGCATTTCAACATCAAGGAGGACAAGATCAGGATGTTTGTCACGGATGACCGACAGGCCATCCATCGCGTTGTTGGCCGTTCCGAATACCTCCAGCCACGGACAATACTCTTTTATGATGGAATGAATAAAATTCACTGCATCGGGTTCATCATCGATAATGACGGTTCTCAGTGGTGCTTTCATGTCAGTATTGGAATATGAATCTCTACTCGGGTCCCCGTTGCCATTCCGTTTTCATCCTTCAGGTCGGTATAAGTTGTTTTCAGGCTTTTTCCATAAAAGGAACTCACCAGTTTAAGCCTCGACTCCGTGATACGGGTGCCAAGGGAACTGTGACTGTGTTGCTTCTTCAGCTTGATCTCCCTTGATGCCTCGCGGCCGATACCATTGTCTTCGATTATGCACGAAATATATTCTTTGTTGTGGGTCAGGCTGACGGTCACCAAACCCTTTTCTTCCCTTAACATCAATCCATGGCAGATGGCATTCTCGACATAAGGCTGAATCAGCATGGTGGGGATCTTGTACAACAGTGGATCGATCTCCTCATCCACCGTAATCTGATAGTCAAATTTATCCCTGAAACGGATGGATTCAAGTTCGAGATACAACTGCAGGGCATCCAGTTCATCGCGCAACGGGATGGCAGTGTGCTGCGAATTTTCCAGAATTTTGCGCATCAGGCTGGAAAATTTGGTCAGATAATTATTTGTTGCCAGCTTATCATGTTTGTACATGTAGTACTGGATGGAATTCAGCGTGTTGAAGATGAAATGGGGATTCATCTGCTGACGGAGGTTGGCTTGTGTAACCTCCAGGATTTTTTGGTCCATTTCACTGATCCGGCGTTTGGCGCTCGTTTTCGCCTGGCGGAGCAATAATAACCCGATGATAACCGAAAGCAATCCCAGTCCGGCAAAGCCATAAATGAGCATCCGTTGATTTTTCAAACGAAGCGAGAGTAACTGCATCTCTTTTTCCTTGGTATCGAAATCGTACCGGATGCGCGCTTCGGATAATCCTTCAGAATATTTCTGACTGCCCAATGAATCGCTGTATAGCTTGTACAACATCTGATAATTGTATGCATTCTTGTAATCACCGGTGTTGGCAGCCATCAGGCTCATATCATTAAAAATCCATGACAAGGCATACCAGTCTTTGATGATTTTCGCAGCTTCCAGTCCCTTATTCCATGCAGCATTGGCCCTGTCATATTCTTTCAGGTCGCGGTAAATGGTTCCGATATTGCCAAAGGAATTTGCAATCAGGGAGTACGCCTTGATCGGCAGACTGAAGGTGAGAGATTGTTTATAAAAGTAAAGAGAGGAATCCAGCCGCTTTTCGAGGTAGTAATTCCAACCAATTTTCGTTAGCGACAGAGCAATTTTGGATGAATCTCCAGATTTCAGATTGATCTCATAGCACTTTTTTAGATATCCGTTAGCCACTTGGAAATCACGCTTATAGGTCATTCTCAATACACCCAGACGGTTATTGGCAATATCTTCATTGACCAGGTCCTGCTCCCCTTTGGCGGCTTTAAGGGCTTCCTCAAGAGCTGGTATTTGTTTCTCGGGCTCGTTCAGTGATGAATAAATATCGACAAGGCCAAGATAGGTTTGCGGCAAAAGATGCTTCAGGTGGTTCGTCCTGGCAAATTCAATGTTCTTCTGCAGGACCTCGGTGGCCATGCTGAATTGCCCTGAATAATGACAGGTTTTGGCGAAAAGAATACTCAGTTCCCCATAAGCCTGAAGTCCGATCTCTTGTGGAGAGCACTTCATGGCCAGGCCAGCGTTCTTACAGGCAGCCCCAATATCTTTGGTGAAAAAGGCCATCTCCGCAGCGGCCCAATGAAGGAGGGGAGGGGTCTCCTGTTTGCTGTTCAAAATGAGTTGGTAGGCATTCTGAAGCAGGGAATCAGCCTGATGGAATTTTGATTTATCTTTCAGCAGCAACCTGATTTCCCTTGCCATCGAATTCAGCTGGGCAGTATCTGCAATTAAAACCGGATTGCCGGACAGCCGGTAGCCGGTTGTTGTCAGGGTGATGATCAAGAAGCAAAACAACCGTATGCCATTTCCTTGTTTCATTACCATTCGGGATTTCTATTCAAAACAAAGATAGATATTCAACTCATCCGCAGGTTTGTAAATATACAGATGGAGGAAATGGATTTACGGATGGCAGGTGGTACGATCTGATTTTCCCTTTTTCAGAGGCGCAGCGTGATTTTGTACTTTCATTTGGAGCTAACCCTGCTTGGTCAGCAGTCGATGTGGGTTGTGGAACCGGCAGCCTGATAGTTTCCCTGGCGCGAGTATTCAGGAAAACAGCCGGACTCGACCCGGATGAGGCGATGCTTGGATCGGCCCGTCGAAAAGCATCTGCGGCAGCTGTAGGGACATTGTTGATGCAAGCCGGCATGCTCGACCTAACCCGTGAACTCGATCCGATGTCGGTCGACCGCTTGCTCTGTTTTGGCAACACACTTCCACATTTAGCCAATGATGAGGAAGTTACGGGTTTTATCCGGCAGGCAGCACAGATAATCAAGCCAGATGGGAAAATCATAATCCAGATTATTAATTATGACCGCATCCTCGACCAGAAACAGGTTGGTTTGCCAACTATTGAAAACGACGAATTTTCATTTGAGCGGCATTACAGTTATCCTGAAAACCCAACCCATGTTCAGTTCCAAACCCGGTTGATCCTTAAATCGTCAGGTGAAATAATTGAAAATGAAGTGCCTCTGCTGGCCATACGCCCAACCCGGCTCCGCTGGATTTTAGCAGACTCAGGCTTTTCAGGCTTCGAGGAATTTGGCAGCTTCAAAAAAGATCCATTCACCCCAAACTCCCAACCCTTTATCATCGCCGCAACCAAGCTTTGAACTTAAATCGGAGCAGTGTCATCCCGGCGAATGCCGGGACCCCGTCACACTAGTAGGATTTCAGCAAGCCGGGACCCCGTCATTTTCCCGAAATAATCATCCTTCTCGTAACTCCCTCCCCGCCTGCTTTCAGCGTATAAAAATAGATACCGGCATTCAGGTTAGTGTTGCGAATAATGGTTGAATGTTTGCCTGCTGGTTTGACTCCTTCTTCAACCGCCTGAACGACTTTGCCCGTGATGTCCTTGATTTCAATGGTCACAGGAGACTCTATCATCAGCTGGTAGTCAATCCTCGTTTCGGAGGTGAATGGGTTGGGATAGTTCTGCTCCAGGGAGTTTGCCAGGTCGGGGGCTAACATCCCATCCACCAGGTTCTCATGGTTATTGATATTCAGCCTGATCATCCTGTTGAAGCTGGAACCATTTTTCCAGGTGGTATTGTATGTTTCGTATCCCCACTGTTTGTCAAACGATCCCGGATAGCTTCTGGTACTGCCGATCCAGAAGGCATTCTTCCGGTTGATCAGGTTTTCCTCGGTGATATACGTCCAGAATTGAACGGCCGCAAGATATTTCTTTCCGGCTTTCAGTTTTTCACCCTGCCCGTCTACATCAAGCGGAATGGTAACCCACCCATTCCGGAGCAGGGCGGAATCGACAGTCATCATCGGCGTTGTCAACAATTCAATGGTCGTCGGTTGTTCCCCGGTGACCGGAATGATCTCCATCAGAACAAACCGGAAATCAGCGCCGATATTGGCTTTTGATATGTAAGCAGATATTGAGCTGGCTTCGCAGTCAGCGATCGGATCAAATTCTGTGGCCATCAAATCCCCTTCATGGGTATACTGATAATAATCTCTCCAAGGACTTTCATGTGCTTCACTAACATCCGGAGTCCGGGCAAAAACACTGTCGGTGATGTGGAAAAGAAAGGATTTCCGGTTGTTTTCGGTGTTCTGGTCCACCTGGTCCGATTCCATGCCCAATGATACTTCATAGTGTCCGTAATCCAGCGGAGTATAGGACTTGTCGATAAACAATGTATCAGCCGGATCACCAAAATACCGGTAATCAAGTGTGTTTGAGCTTTCTTTAAACTGAGATAACCCGTTCTTCCTGATCTCGGCCGTAAACCGAATATTGGTCTGTTCATTATCTCCGTAATTAACCACGCTGGCCTGAAATAGCCCGATAGGCAAGATTTGCGTTTTGGGCATCATATATAGAAATCCGGCCGATGCATCCGGATTGTTATCAATGAGCTGAAGCTGTGAATAATTCATTTTCAGATCATTATCCCACCCCTCCTTAAAGGTCAGGTCATCCAGCATCCAAAAATATAGGATGGAGCCCGACCAGGTGATTTTGATGATCACCGCTGCCTGGTTGGCCGCAACATCAGAGAGGTTGACCGAAAACTCTGCTGCCTGGTTGTTGGGAAGGTTCATGGTATTGATACCCCGTGCAGTACCCATTTTCAGGTCGAAGTCGGCCCAGTGGCCGCCATTATCATTGGATACCTGAATCACCATCTGGGGCGTATTGAAGTATTTGAACATTTGCTGCAAGCTCATGATGACCGACGGATGCGCGCTGAAATCCATAACCGGCAGAATAATCGTACTGTTCACATAGAGCATGTCGGTATAGGCTTTGCCGGCATTGATATAGTCAAGATCGATCGCCAGAAAGCCGTTCTCTCGCGTGGTTGAGTTCAGGATGTATCCACCGTCCCGGTGCGCAAAAGGTCCCTGCATGCTATCCTTTGTCCATACCCAGGCGATGCCGTTATCATCCGAGGAGTTATCCTCGATAATCCATCCGGCTGGTGCGGTCCAGCCTTTCGCGTCATTAGGGTTTTCCCAGTTGAAATGTTCCTGCCAGAAAATCTGGCCGTTGCCTTTTAGCCGGTGTGTCTGTCCAAATGAACCAAAGGCATAAAAAACAATCAATGCGAGTAGTAAAATTCTTTTCATCGCCGTTTATTTTTAATTCAATAATTCAACGAAATTAGCAGATTAATGTTTGTATAACCCAACTCATTCAAATCGTATGATTAATATTAGGGCAGAATATTTTCTGCCCCTACAGGTAATCCTGATTTTCATTTCGTTGTCTTTAACCGCTCAAACCATCCGTCCCGAATTCAAATCGACCGGCTGGTCGGGCAACCCGGTATTCAATGGCTGGTATGCCGATCCTGAAGGGATCATCTATAGGGATACTTACTGGATCTTTCCGACCTGGTCCGACGATTTTGGCGATATTGCCACAGCTCCGGAACTGACTGCCTTCCAGAAGGATATCCAGAAAAATACCATCAATAAGCAGTACCTCAAACAAACTTTTCTCGATGCTTTTTCGTCGAAGGATATGGTGACCTGGGAAAAGCATCCAAGGGTGCTGGATGTCAGGGATATCAAGTGGGCTGCTTACTCCATCTGGGCTCCGTCGGTAATCCATGCCAACAACAAATACTACCTGTTTTTCGGTGCCAATGATATTCAGAATGATCAGCAACCCGGAGGTATCGGAGTTGCAGTTGCCGATGAACCGGAGGGTCCTTATCGTGATGCTATCGGAAAACCTCTCATCAATTCATTTCATAACGGCGCTCAACCCATCGACCAGTTTGTGTTTCGCGATGACGATGGCCAGTTCTACCTATACTATGGCGGTTGGAGGCATTGCAATGTGGTTCGCCTGAGTCCGGATCTCCTGAATATTGAGTCCTTTCCGGACGGCGAAACCTTTAAGGAGATCACTCCTGAAAAGTATGTGGAGGGTCCGTTCGTGTTTAAGCGGAGCGGAAAATATTATCTGATGTGGTCGGAAGGGGGCTGGACCGGACCCGATTATAGTGTGGCCTATGCCATCAGCGACAAGCCCACCGGGCCATTCATGAGGGCAGGGAAAATATTGCAGCAGAATCCGGCTGTGGCTACCGGTGCCGGGCACCATTCCGTTATGCATATTCCCGGCACCGACGATTATTACATTGTTTACCACCGCAGGCCGCTCGATACCAAAAACGGCAACCACCGTGAGGTCTGCATCGATCGGATGAATTTCAATGCCGACGGTACCATCAAACCAGTGGAAATTACCTTTAAGGGAGTGGAGGCACGAAAACTTCCGGTCCAAAAATAGCGAACGTAAACCTCAGGATACAAGATTTCTACTTCTTTTCAGGAGCCTCGAGAGGCAAATCCAGCCAAGCCAGGGCAACGTTTCGTTTCATATGACTGGTGCTCTTTCCGCCGGGCGCATCATAGAATATAGCCAGCCGGTTGCCGACCGATACAACCGATGGCAAGCCGACGCATCTCGATGACCAGGTACAGTTCTTTCCATCGAGCACAATGGCTTTGTTTGCAGGATCCCAACGGTTCAGGTCCTGACTCCAGTAAACCCAAATGGCATCGGTGTATTCACCCCCATCCAGGCCGATGTGATTGGTGAATAAAAACCAGGTATTATTGTTTTTCTCAAAATAGAGAGATGAGTTTTCAACTTGCTCCTCAATCGGTACAATAGGTTCGGGATCAATAGACCAAGGACCGTCAAGATCTTTGGTCCGGGCAATGCTCAGCGTACGCTGGACGCATGGATTCCTCTCTTTTATGGTAGTTGAACTGAAGAACTGGATATATTCAACCCCACTCCTAATCACCTGTCCGGGACTCGCCGTCATGGAATAATAAGTTCCTGGTTTAGTCCGGAAAGGAATCACCGCTTTTTGTTTGATCCAGGGCCCCGCCGGTCCGGCTCCCCTGGCTTTCATGGTCAGATACGGGAAGGCGGGAATCAGGTCAGGAGGATTGCTCGTGTTCGGTGTTCCCAGGTAAAACAGGTGCCATTGCTCTCCATCAAAATAGGTTACCCCATAAGAGGCTGACTTCGAATCGTCTTCGCCCGGATCGCCGAAATCGAGGATCGGCCCTTTTTTCTCCCAGCTGACCAGATCCTTGCCGGTAGCCAGGCAGCATAGCCACCCTTTTTCCCCGGCACCGTCATAATGCATGTAATAAGTGCCGCCGGCTTCATAAACCCAAACATCGCGCGCGCCCAGGATATCGCAACGACCAGGTCCGTCGCCGTATCGAAGTACGATACCGGCATCCTTGGCATCCATCCTCAATGTTGCCATCGGCCGGCGATCAGGGTACTCCTGAGGAGGAGCTGGCTGGGTTGAAAGTAAACAACCGGCCGATATCAGCAGATAAAGCTTTTTCATGTTTCGGATTTGGCGCCAAGAAGGTAAAAAAGCGTATCAAATCCAAGTGTTAACAGGTGGCTTCGAGATTTTCACAAAGGGTTAAATCTTTTTGCCGTATTTTGCAGGTTCCAAACCATGTTGATTATGACAAGTTTTTTTTCTTTACGGTTCTTTGTAACGATCTTGATGACTGGGATATGCAGCCTTTTCGTTCAAGCGCAATCTGAATTTACGCCCTACGATGACATCCCCGGTATCATTAAAAGCTATAAACCCGCCTACAGCGACTCCTTTCCCGGTTGGGCAAAAATGCTTTATCAAAATTCCACTAATGCCAGGGAAATGGACAAAGGTTTCCAGGAATACATGACCACTCATCCCGGTGAGAAAAGCCCGGTCATCAGGTATTACAAGATCTGGCGGCGTGCAGTTGAACCTTATATCCAGGAGGATGGATCAATTGTGATCCCCGATTTGGCTCAATATCGTGAAAACCTGCTTTCCAGTCAAAAAGGGGCAAGCCTGAATTTAAAGACCGGTGCGGGAGATAATTCAAACTGGACCTTCCTCGGACCTAAACAAACTTTCTGGCTGAATGAATCCGGTTCAAACACGATTCCTTTGGCTTGCCCCTGGCAGGTCAATGTTTACTCCTTCGATGTATCAGCTTCAAATAATAACATCCTCTATGTTGGCACAGAAACCGGATTTGTCAATAAATCAATCGATAACGGGGTGACCTGGCATATTACCGGACAAGGATATCCTTTTGGAGGTGGGGTGACAGCAATAGCCGTACACCCGCAAAATCCTGATTTGGCCTATGTGTCAGCCGGATCGCAGATCCATAAAACTTCCGACGGCGGACTGACCTGGAAACCGATGCTTGCCTCCCCGAATATCTTTGCGGCCGATCGCCTGATCATCGACCAGAGTCAGTCCGATAAGCTTGTTGCCGCTGCCCCAACCGGGATTTATATCAGTGCAGACGCAGGAGTTACGTGGACAAAAAAATGGACCAGGGCATCTTATGACGTGGAAATTAAGCCTGATGACGCTAACGTAATTTATTCCTTATCGAAAAATGCAACCGGGAAATTTGAAGTGGTCATTTCAATAGATTCAGGGGCTACTTTTGCCGTGGAAGCTTCATTCCCCAATACCATTGTCGAGTCAAGCGGCGGACTCCTGGCGGTTACCCCTGACAATCCCAGCCTCTTGTTTGTGGTCATGCTGAGTGCCAGTAATACTCCGTACCTGTATAAAGGAACCATCAACGGCGGTACCTGGTCGTGGACTCTTCTGGGAACAGGGCAAACCGATAACTTTCCAATGAATAACGGGCAGGGATATTTCGATCTGGTACTCGCTGTTTCACCCATCGATGAAAACCTGATCTTCGCCGGAACTACCACCCTGTTTAAATCGGCCAACGGAGGTGACCGTTTTACCGCCATCGGAGGTTACTCCGGAGCTTTTTCCATTCATCCGGATATTCAGGATATTAGGATGCTTCCGAGCGGAAAGACTTGGTTGTCAACCGATGGGGGGATGACCATTACCGATGATAATTATACTTCCACCTCAAAATATTTTGCACGGATCGACGGGATCGTGGGGTCTGACATGTGGGGCTTCGACCAGGGCTGGAACGAGGATATCATTGTCGGCGGCAGGTACCATAACGGGAATACCGCTATGGCTGATTTCTATAATAACAAGGCCTTGCGTATGGGTGGAGCCGAGTCCCCTACGGGATGGGTCCTTCAGGGCCGCAGCCGCCAGGTGGCTTTCAATGATCTTGGGAATGGCTGGATACTTCCGAAAGTGGCCTCAGGCAAACCCGAAGGCCGGTTCATTTTCAGCAAGTTTCCGAATATGGAAGAATACGGCGGCCGCCGGAGCAATCTGGTTGCGCATCCCAACTATTACGGGATTCTCTACCTGGGTGAAGGAAACAGTATCTGGAAGAGTTCAGATATGGGAGTGAGTTGGGAAAGGATTTATACATTCCCATCAAAAGTCATGTATTTACAGATCAGCTATAGTCAGCCCGATTTTTTGTATGCCGATGTCGTGGATCGCGGATTGTATAAAAGTGCGGATGGGGGATACACCTGGATTGCAAAGACTTCCATTACAAAAAGTCCCAACGGAACTTCCTACTGGAAAGGAAAACTCTTTTTTGCCATATCGCCCTATCAGGGAAACACCATTTATGCCTGTCTGCAAAACGGAACCTGGTCGTCGGATTTGGGAAGGATATACAAATCCGAGAATGGCGGAGATACCTGGACCAACTGGTCAGGCACCGTCTCCGAAGCCACCAAGTGCCTGGTTATCCAGCCTACTCAAAGCGGGAAGGACCTGGTGTACCTGTTCACCAATACCATCACCGGCAAACCGGCCCGCGTCTATTTCAGACGGGATGGAGACACCGACTGGACCTTGTTCAATCAAGATTATCCGGCTGGTATGCATGTCAACCTGGCACTGTCTTTTTTCAGGGACAGTAAACTCAGGGTGGCGGGCATTGGAAGTATATGGGAATCTCCCTTACAGGAACCCGATTTTACACCGATCATCACGCCATGGGTGGAACGGCAGCATTTCAATTGTTATCTCGACACCCTGAATTTCGATGATCATTCGATGATTAATCAAGAGGGGGTCACCTGGAACTGGACCATCACTCCCGCTCCTGCATATATCAGCAGTCCGGATATCCGGAATCCCAAAGTTGTGCTGGGCACCCCGGGAACCTACGATGTCACCCTCACCATAACAAAGGGCGGCCAAACCTTTTCGAAGACAATAACCGGTATGGTGACTGCAACCACCTGCCCTTCAGTCAGCGACTGTACCAATCCGGCAGAGGTTCCAAAAGCCGGCTGGCTTTCAAATGTCGATAGCCAGGAGTCAGGTTCTCCGGGTTCGAATGCCATTGATGGTAATCCTGCTACTATCTGGCATACCCGCTGGAGCACTAACCCGACCTCCTATCCGCATAAATTTGAAGTGGATATGGGTTCAAAGTACAGTGTTCACCAGTTTATCTACCTTCCCCGCCAGGAAGGGGTCAATGGCCGGATCAAGCAATTTGAACTATACGTCAGCGACGATTATGATAATTACGGACCACCGGTGGCCACGGGAGAATGGGAGAATTCCGCAGCCCCCAAAACTGTCAAACTGGCACAGACCAAATCGGGCCAGTACTGGAAACTGGTCGCCCTTTCAGAAGTCAACGGCGGAATATGGGCTTCGGCTGCAGAATTTTCGATCGTGGGCTGTAATGGCAATACTTCAGGTTCTGAAGTTCCTGCCCTGGATACCCGGATCAATGCTTATCCGGTGCCAACCAACGGATTGGTCAGGGTAGATGTTCCGGCAGATAAGGATTATACTTATACCACTCTTTCAACTCAGGGACAGGTGATCGGCCATGGGGAATTCAGTACAGGTTCCAAAGGTCAACTGATTGATCTTGGTGCTTGCAAATCAGGGATATACTTTATACGGCTGGTGGATACAGCGGGAGTTTGTTATTGGGTGAAGGTGGTAAAAAATTAGGGGTATTTGAGCTCGATGATATGAGGAAGGAGTTTAGGGTGGTTAGGAAGGGAGGAGCCTCGGCTCCTCCCCTACAAAAAATCCTTTTCATGAACACAGTCGACCCATGGGTCGACGGCATTTTCCCATCATCGGTGTTGTCGTAGGGGAGGACCAACGGGTCCTCCCTCTTCATACCTTGGCCTTTCTAAGATTTTCCGCAACCCGGAATTTCACGATCTTGGCAATGATATCATAAGGAATCGGCTGATTCAGAGGAAATTGTACCGAACCCTTTCCACTGGCATATTTGGATAGTTCTTCCTTGAATACATCGATCCCGTGTGGCATCGGGTAAAAGCCGATGTGGTTTTTAAAAGCCGCAAAATGGACCAGATTTCCATGCAGCTTAAAAGTCGGCATCTGATAACTTATGGCTTCCGATGCTTCCGGCACTATCTCCCGGATAATGGATCGAACTTTCTCCAGAATGACCTGAACATCTGGCGGAAAACCGGCAATATATTCATCGATATTCTTTGGTGCGGTTTTGTTCGTAATCATAGGCTACATGGATTAATGAGCTTCCGTGTATTTTTTAAAACTGTCGAGGATGGATTGCCAGCCCTGACGCTGTAATTCTACCGGATTGGTATTTTCTGCATCAAAAGTTTCAATAACCTCCGTTTTGTTTTTCACGGGTGAGAAGATAATCCTCACTTTCCTCCCGTCACCTAGCACGTAATCGATTTCTTTGTGGAGCATCACTTTTTCATAAACACCGCTGAAGTCGAAGCCTGTGCTCCCATCTTTGGCCTCCATGCGGATATTGAATTGACCTCCTCTGCGCAGGTCGTTTTCGGCACGCGGACTGATCCAGTCATCCGATGCATGATTCCAGTGAATGATGTCATCCGGGTTGGTCCATTTTTTCCAAACTTTTTCAACATTAGCATTGATCTGTGCCTTTACCGTAATCGGAGTTTTATTTGTTGTTTCCATTTGTTTATTTTTTAATTAACTGATTTCTTTTCAGAACAGTTAAACATCCATTGCCCTCCATATTTATCTGTACAACTGCCATAATAATCACCCCAGAACATCTCCTGAAGTTCCTGGGTAACCTGACCGCCGGTCGACAGTTTCTCGTAAAGCCGCTTTGTTTCGGCCCGTGTATCGGGCTCCAGCATGATATAGACATTGTTGCCTTTGTTGACCTTAAATCCCATGGATTCAGGAGCATCGGTGCCCATGAGAACGTGACCTCCGATAATCGGCAGTTCAATATGCATAACAAGATTTTTGTCAGCTTCCGAAAGCGCCGGAGCACCTGGAGCCGACGGAATCTCTCCGAAACGTGCAATGCCTTGTCCGCCGAATTCACCGCCGAAGACCGATTTGTAAAAATTGAAAACTTCCTCGGTGTTGCGGTGAAAATTGAGGTATGTACTAACTCGTGCCATGATGATTGTTTTTAATGATAATAAAAAACAAACAACCGACAAACCCATTTGTTCGGGAAAGGTGTAGACATTTTCAGAAAAAGCAGCTATTTTACTCGGTTTTTTCAAGCTAATCACGATAGTTCCGATTCAACCCGTATTGATGATTGATTATATTTGTCTCAATAAACCATGCACGATTGGCTGGCCTCACTGATTTAAATCTCTGCAAATGAATTACAAGAAATCCGTATTCCTTGCCTGTCTCCTGTTGCTTACCAGCTTTACAGTCAGAGCACAGGTGACTGCCGTTAAAGTTGGCAATCATATCGATGTCAGCATAAACGGGAATCTCTTTACCCAATACCAGTTTTCCGATGACGAGAAATATCCGTTCTTTTTCCCTGTTAACGGGCCATCGGGCTTTTCCGTGACCTCCATGCGGAACAGCCTGTATCCACACCACAGTTCGCTCTTTTTCGGCTGCGACCGGGTAAACGGCGGCAATTATTGGCAGGAAGGGCTCGACCGGGGACAGATCATGACCCTTAGGGCAGAAATTCTCAAGAACGGAAAGGATTCGGTGGTAATTGCCAATGAGTGCATCTGGAGCCGTCCCGGTGCGGAATCGCCCGTCAGGGATGTACGGAAGATTACGATTACCGCACCCTCCAAAGATCTTTTTCAAATCGATTTTGAAATTCGCCTTGATATGCTCATGGACGTGAAAATCGAGAAAACCAACCACTCTTTTTTCAGCGGCCGGATGGCTCCGGACCTGTCTGTCGCCCAGGGAGGTACGATGGTCAATGCAGAAGGCAACCTTGGCGAAGCGGGGGAAAAAGGCACATTCGGGAAAAAATCACCCTGGATGGACTGCTATGGAACCCGGAATGGCAAAACCGAAGGAATGGCCATCCTGCAGCACCCTTCGAACCCCTGGTACCCATCTCCGTGGTTTACCCGGGATTACGGATTTTTCTCTCCAACTCCCATGTACTGGCCCGCCGATGAAAAGACAGGAACCGTATTGAAAAAAGGAGATTCAATTAATTTGCGTTACCGGGTTCTGGTCCATAACGGGGATACCAAGTCCGCAGGAATTGCGGAGGCGTTTAAGAGATATTGTGACATGTAGAGACAGGCCATGGCCTGTCTGCAAAATCGTGAGGCGTGAAGCGTGAAGCGGAATATCGGGTCTTGAGAAAATTTGGTGAATAAAAAATAGAAAATGAAATATCTGACAGGTTCGATCCTTTTTAGTGCGATTTTATTCTCGTCGGTACAGTTCGGTTGGGCACAGACGAATGCACAGCCGGGGAAACCGGAGGTCAATGTTGCCCTTTCAAAATGGGGAGCCACAGCTACGGCAAGCAGTATATACGGACCCGGTTATGAGGCTTCCAATGTTCTGGATGGACGCTGGTCCTCACGTGAAACAGACAAATGGAATTCAGCCTCAGGAAAAGTACCGCATTGGCTGCTCATCGATTTGGGTGCTGAAAGGGTGATCGACCGCATTTTGATTCGGCATGAAGGGGTATACGGAGATGGGGATCAATACAATACCGCTGATTTCCGGGTTCAGAAAGCGAATACCGGTCAGGGTCCCTGGATCGACCTGGTGCCGCCGGTGAAAGGAAATACCGACAGCATTACGGTTCATAATTTTGAACCGGTAAAGTCCCGCTATATCCGGTTACTCATTGATAAAGGGGCCCCTGACAATAATGAATATGCCCGGATTTTTGAGGTGGAGGTTTATTCGGAACCGGATGGCATAGTGTCACCACTTTGTGCGATTAATTTTCCCAGTCACAAATTCAGGAAGGTTGGTGGATTGCTGGAGACCCAATCCTTGATTGAAGTTCTGCTGCCTGAGGGTACGAAGATGCCGGATGAGTTGATGATCGGCTCCGGAACCCGGATCAAGCTGGAGGGATGGAAATCCGGCGGTCAACAGGAGGTGTGGATTCCGGCTTCGGCTGATCCGGTAAATCTTACCCTGTCGACAGGCAGGAAAACGTTAACCAACCGGCTCATCCAAACCCCGATGCCCTTGAATTGGGGCTATTTTGCCGGCGGCATCATACATGTCATCGCTTCAAGCCATAACGATATCGCCTGGTTCGATACCCCGGCCGAAACCATTGCCCGGCGAGACCATGCCTGTATCACACCGGCCCTGAAAAAGATGGAAGACCGGCAGGATATCTCTTTTTGCATGGAGGATGTGCTTTATCTGCTGGAATATCTCGACCGCCACCCTGAAAAAAGGGAGGAAATAAACCGGCTGACGACGAACGGACAGTTTGACTGGGGAGCAACATACAATCAGCCGTATGAAGGACTACTTTCGGGAGAACAGCTGGTTCGTGAAGTTTACTACGGTAAAAAGCTCATCAGTAAAATGATTCCCGGAGCCTCTGCCAAGGTCGCCTATAATCCCGATGTACCTGGGAGAGCCATGCAAATGCCGCAGATATTAGCCAAGGCAGGGATCCCTTATCTCCTGATCAGCCGCCATAAGGAAGGAATTTTTAACTGGAAAAGCCCGGATGGCACCAGTGTCCTCGCCTGGTCGATGAGTCATTATGGCAACATGATTTCTGAAGGGGTGCTTGGCGGTAACTTGGAGGAAAACAGTACCAGGGTAAAAAAACATACCGATGCCTGGGCCGCTGATTATGCTATGCGTAAGACTCCAGCTCATTTTGCCTTTCTGCATTCCGCGGATTACATCCCGCCGGCAAATTATGACAAACAGATTGCAGAATGGGAAAGCAACCGGGCAGAAATATCAGGATTGGGATTATCGAAGGAATTCAATCCGCCGAAACTTAAATATTCCTCCCCGGCAGAATTTTTCGATGCCGTATCTGTGAATTCCACATCGCTGGAATCCATTACCGGTGAACGCCCCGACCTGTGGCTATATATCCATGGTCCAACGCACCACCTGGCAATTTCGGCCAAACGCGAAGCCGGGGTTTTATTGCCTGCTGCCGAGACTTTTGCGGCTGTCGACGCTATACTCACCGGGAGTTTCAACAACTACCCGTCATACGAATTAGGTGTTGCCTGGCAGGCTTCCATTTATGATGATCATGGCTGGGGTGGTAAGAACGGGGAGGTGACGGATGAAGTGTTCAAAGTAAAACTGGAGTTTGCCCGGGATAAAGGCAAGGAACTTCTGAACAGGTCGATTCAAAATATCGCGGCACGTGTAAAAACCGAGCCAAATGAAGCGATTCCGGTGGTGGTCTTTAACGCTCTTTCGTGGATGCGAAGCGATCCGGTAAATATCAGGGTGAAAGTGCCCTTTTCCGAATTTCGTTTGGAAGATGCCAAAGGTCAGGTCATTACGGTTCAATCTTCCGGAACCGGAAGCGGTGATTCCCTGGATATCAGCTTTATCGCCCGTGATGTTCCTTCACTCGGGTATAAAACCTTCTACATTAAAAAAGGTAACCGTGCAGATCCGGTGAAATCCGATGTAAAGGTTTCGGATATTCATTATGAGAACCAGTTTTATTCCATTGAATTATCGAATGGCGGAATCAGAAGCCTGGTCGACAGACAACTCGGACAGGTGATCCTTTCGACCGGAAAATTCCTCGGCGGAGAAGTTTTCACCATGCAGTCGGTGGGTAATGGGGCAGGAGAGTTCAGTGAGGTTCAGCAACCCACCATGGAAGGCTTCGATAAATTGAGTAACCACTCCCCGCAATGGTTTGTGGACAAGCAATTATCGGGTCCGGTGAGAACGGTTTTCACCATGGAACAGAAACTGGGAAATTGCACAGTCAGCCAAAAACTAATCGTTTATAATGAGTTGAAGCGCATTGATTGCGAGATCTCGCTTTTAAACTGGGATGGAACAAAATACCGTGAATTCCGTATGGCCCTGCCAATCAATATGGATAAGGCCGGCATTGCCTATGAAGTCCCTATGGGCGTTTCAGAGGTGGGTATCAGCGAAATTGCCGGGTCAGCCGGTGGCGGATACGGATCGCTCGATTATTCACAGAAATGCACGGAGACGCGTCCCCGTGAGGTGCTGAATTTCATATCGGCCAGCGATAGTCATTTTGGAGTAACCATGAGCTCGAGTGTTGCCGTTTGCGATTGGGTCGATCCGACTTCAAACCCGGTTGGCAATCCCGTTCTTCAGCCAATCCTCCTGGCTTCCCGGAAGAGTTGCCATTGGGAAGGTAACTGGTATCTCCAGCCGGGAGATCATCACTATTCATTTTCCATTTTATCACACAAATCAGGTTGGAAAAATGGATACCGGTTCGGAATCCAGGCCAATAATCCTTTGCGGGCAGTCGTTCAGGATAAGCCCGCACTTGCAGGGTCATTGCCCGGTGAAAAGAGCTTTTTTTCTGTGTCGGGCGACAATACGGTGATCAGCGCGGTTAAGAAATGCGAAGACGATAATAGTGTCGTAACCCGTATCTATGATATCGGAGGTAAAGACAGTCAGGTCAGGTTTGATAGTTTCTTCCCGCTCGGCAGTGGTGAGCATACGAATATCATTGAAGAACAGGGGAAAACCATACCGGTCTCCGGCCAGTCAGTAAATCTTCAAATTGGCCACCAGGCCATCGAGACCTATAAATTATTCATCAAACGGTAAAATTGCACCAATGAAAAAAACATGCTTTGTATTGGGGGTTTTTGTGTCTGCTTGGTTGCTGCTCATACCCGATGCCCATGGTCAAAAAAAGTCGGGACCTGTTTTTGCCGACGGAATGACACAGGTTGTTCCCGAATTTAATAACCCGGCCGACTGGATCATTCATGATTTATGGGTGGAAACGACTTTTGATACAGATGGCGACGGCAAATTGGACCGGATGCATGTGGATGTGACCCGGCCCAAACAAACAGAAACCGAAGGATTGAAGCTTCCGGTCATTTATGAATCGAGCCCTTATTTTGCGGGTACCGGTACCAGCGACCTTCAGTATTACTGGAACCCCCGGCAGGAGCTGAACACCGTTCCAGCCCCGCGAAAGAACTTTCCGCCACGGGTGACCCGAAACGACCGGCCCGTTATCTCTAAGGCACAGGTTAGCCGATGGCTCCCGCAGGGTTATATCGTCGTGCACTCTTCATCCCCCGTAACAGGACTCTCCCAGGGATGCCCCACCGTTGGCGGCGACAATGAATCCCTGGCACCCAAGGCTGTCATTGATTGGTTGAACGGACGCGCAAAGGGTTATACCACTCCTGATGGAAACGAGCAGGTCATGGCCTATTGGACCACCGGTAAAGTGGGCATGACCGGAACTTCCTATGACGGTACTCTTCCATTGGCTGCGGCTACGACGGGGGTCGACGGGCTGGAGGTAATCATCCCGATTGCTCCCAATACATCCTATTATCACTACTATCGCACCAACGGGCTGATCCGGCACCCGGGCGGCTGGCTCGGTGAGGATATCGATGTACTGTATGATTTTATTCACAGCCAGCCTCAACATTGCGACTATTGCGATTCGGTGGTTAAGGTTGGGCAGATGCTCGCCAACCATGACCGCGTAAAAGGCGATTATAACGATTGGTGGGCAGGACGGGATTATCTTAATGATTTGGGTCCGATGAAGTGTGCCATGCTGATGGCGCATGGTTTCAATGACTGGAATGTGGTTCCGGAACACAGCTTTCGCATTTACGATGCAGTCAGGGCAAAGGGTTTGCCCTGTCAGATCTATTACACCCAGGGCGGACATGGCGGAGAACCTCCCTTCGAGATGATGAATAAGTGGTTCGCCCATTACTTGTATGGAGTTCAGAATGGTGTACCTGAAGGACCGAGGGCATGGATCGTTCGTGAAGGCGATGATAACGGAAAACCGACACCTTATGCTGATTATCCGAATCCCGAAGCTCGTCCGGTAACTCTGTACCTGAAGGCCGGAGTCCCTAAAACCGGCGGACTTGTTACAGAAAAATTACCCAAACAGGGTAAAGAAACACTGGTCGACAATGTTTCGTTCAGCGGTACCATTTTGGCGCAGGCTGAATGGACGAACCACCGGCTGCTGTACCTCTCACCGGTCCTGAAAGAAGCTGTTCACCTGTCAGGAACAACAACTGTTACGATCCGCCTTGCCTGCAGCAAACCGTCAGCCAACCTGTCGGTATGGATGGTTGCACTTCCCTGGACCAATGGCAGGAACGTGAAATCGACGGATAATATCATCACCCGCGGCTGGGCCGACCCGCAGAACTGGAAGTCAATACGGGAAAGCCAACCCCTGAAACCGGGCAAATTCCATGATATGACCTTCAACCTGGAGCCTGATGATCAGATCATCCCGGCCGGCAAACAGATCGGACTGATGATCTTCTCCAGCGACCGGGATTTCACTCTTTGGCCTGAACCCGGTACGGAACTTACAGTCGATGTGGATGGTACATCTATTGTTATGCCGATTGTGGGCGGTGCCCCAACCTACGCCAGGGCCACGTTGTAGAGACAGATAATTATCTGTCTCTACCAAGGGGTCAGGCAAATGGGAATTATTAGATTGAAAGGTGTCGGGATATTATTGAATTCAGTGTTTTCTCGCTTATGGGTTTTGATATATAATCATCACAACCAGCTAATTTTGAGCTGTTTCGGTCTTCTTCAGTGGAATAAGCCGTTTGAGCAATGACAGGTAAATCCGGACGATTTTTTTTTATTTGAATGGTTGCTTCATAACCGTTCATCCCCGGCATTTTAATATCCATTAGTACAAGATTGATTTCCTTATTGTTTTTACAAATTTCAACGGCTTCTTGTCCGTTTTTTGCATGTAAAGTCTTAATATTCAAAGTGGTTTTATCGAGAAGTGTTTCAATAAATAAATAATTCACCTCTTCATCTTCAGCTACCAGTATTGTTATAGGATCATTCTTTTTTCTTTTGATTTTCGAAATGATACCCGGCTCCTTGGTTTCATTATTAAGTGGCACAGGCCTATAAGGAATTGTGACATAAAATGTTGATCCTTTTCCTGTTTCTGATTTCAGGGTGATTTCCCCATCAAGTAATTCGGCATTTTCTTTGGCAATTGATAACCCTAATCCTAAGCCGCCATATAATTTCGATCTGCCTTTATCTTCTTTTGAAAAGCGATCAAATATGATTTCTTGTTTTTCCTGATTAATACCTATGCCTGTATCCTTAACATATATCTCAATCTTGTTATGAATCAGCTGATAACCCATTTCAATGAACCCATTAAACGTAAATTTCAGCGAATTTTCCAACAGGTTGGTTAATATTTTTCTGAGCCTGGATTTATCAGTTAAAATATTGCTTTCATTGTCAGGCAATCCCTTTTTTATATATAATGGAATTCTTTTTTCTTTTGCTTTACAATCAAAAACCGAGAATAATTCCAACAACAGGACGTTTAGGCATACCTTCTGATCAACTGCCTTTATCTGTTTAGTTTCCAGTTGAGATATCTCTAAAATATCATCAATAATTCGTAATAATTGTTCGCTGTTATTAATAATTATTTTTGCGAATTGTTTTTGTTTTTCAGTTGATAAATCAGGGTCGTCAAGTAATTGGGAAAATCCAATGATCCCGTTCATCGGAGTCCTGACTTCATGCGACATATTGTGTAAAAACTCCGTTTTTAACCGATTGCTGGCTTCTGCTTTTTCCTTGGCTTTTAACAGCTCTAATTCGGTTTTTTTCAGGTCAGTAATATCTTCTTTAATTGCCAAAAAATGCGTAATGGTGCCGGATGCATTGAGAATTGGAGAAATGGAAGCAAGTTCCCAATACAATTCACCGTTTTTCTTCCTGTTGTGGAATTCACCGTGCCATTCTTTACCCGAAGTGATGGTCTGCCACAACTGTTTATAGTATTCCGGAGACATATCTCCTGATTTCAAAACCCGTGGATTTTGTTGAATGATTTCATCATGTGTATATCCGGTAATTTCTGCAAATTTGGAATTGGTATATTCGATTTTACCTGCTGTATCCGTGATCACAATCGCTGCCGGACTCTGTTCAACAGCTCGGGAAAGAATTCTCAATTTTTCTTCGGCCTGTTTACGTTCCGTGATATCCGACATGACACCGGTCAGCCCAGCCACCTTTCCATCTTCAACCAACGTCCGACTCGAAGTATGCACGTGACGAATAGTGCCGTCTTTGTTTAACACCCGGAATTCGAAAGGCTCCAGTCGGCCAGCCAACGTGTGTTCAAAACTGGCCATTAGGGCAGGCAAATCATCGGGATGGATGAAACGGGTGAATGTTTGACCAATGATTTGATCGGTGTAAAAACCGGTATATTGTTCAATGGCTGGGCTGATATAAGTAAAACAACCTTGCATATCCACGGTGAATATCACCTCGTTCAGGTTTTCAACCAAAGTGCGATATTTCTCTTCGGAATATTGCAGGGCTTCTTCCACCCTTTTATGCTCAACGGCCATGGCGACCTGGGTAGAAACAAACTCAAGTATATTCTTGCTGTTCGCGCTCAACCGAAGATCTTCCGAGTAGGTTTGAACAGCCATTACACCGATCGTTTCACCCTGCTGGGTATTGAGCGGAACTCCCAGCCAATCCATGGACGGTGTACCAATTGATTCAACCTGACCGGACTGAACGAGTTGTTCAAATACCTCTGGTGTCGCCAGTAGAGATTTGCCGGTACGCAGGACATAATCGGTCAGGCCTCTTCCCACTTTGCGGGGCGGTGGTGCAGTATCGAACTCGTCAGCATGATAGGAAAAGTTGAACGTTTCGGTTGCGGCGCTGTAAAGTGCAATATAGAAATTCTCTGCTGGCATCAGTCCGGCAATGATGGCATGGATTGAACTAAAGAGTATGTCGAGACTGGGGGCAGTTTGTGCAGATTCGGAAATGCGATAGATGGCGGCCTGTACCGCTTCGATCCTTTTGCGGGCTGTGATATCTCTTGCAACTGCCAGTATTCGAATGGGTTTGAGATTGGCATCCCGGATAAATGACAATGTTATGTCGACCCAAATAGTGGAACCGTCTTTACAATATTCCTCTAATTCAATGGATTCAGGTCTGGATAAGTTAGCCTCACCGCTTGCTTCCACAGCCATTTGATGAGCAAACAGCTTATTGATTTTTTCCACAGATTCAGGCGTAAAAACCTGATCCAAAGATTGGGCCATTGACTCCACAGCCGTATATCCACGCATTTTTAGCACAGAAGGACTGGTATAGGTCAACTTTAAATTCAAATCCAGCACTGATATGGTATCGGCCGTGTTTTCAGCAATCAGGCGGAATCGTTCTTCGCTCTCCCGAAGGTCATGCAGTATTAAAAAACTGGTCAGCGCATCGCTCAATCGTCTGGCGATCTCCTGAAACAGTCTCTTCTCTTCCGGTGTCCAGATTCGCGGGTAAGAGCATTGGTGCAAACCAAACACCCAGGGCTTACCCAATTTGGGATGGATGGGAACAAACATCTGCGACTGAACACCAAATTGCTTCGCAGTCGAAATTGGCCTGTCGGTTCCGGCGGTATAAGTCACCGGGCCATCCGACTCCAGAGCTTCCCTCATATTCCGGGCTTCACCGGCAGACATTGGTATGTCCACATTCAACATCTTGGCGCCCGGATATTCAGGCTTGGTGATTTCCATGGGTACGCGAAACGATAATGCATCCGGGTCGCATGGATTGAGGAGCCAAACCCGGTCACAATCAAAGATCGAGAGCACCGTGCCCAGAACACCGCTCATCATCTGCTCCAGATCATTTGTCCTCAGTATCACCTGATTGACCAGATCCATGCTTTCAATAAACTGTAGATGAGACAGGCGCAACAATTCTGTCCGTTTCTGATCTTCTTCCAGAAGTTTTCGTTTCGCCCGGCTGTCTGATTCACGCAATTCCCTTGCGATTGCCGGAAGCAAACGCTGCAGGTTATTCTTCATCAGGTAATCATGAGCCCCGGCTTTCATGGCGTCCACTGCAACTTCCTCGCCAATGGTGCCCGATACAATAATGAAAGGTAAATCAATACCGGATTCTTTAAGGAGCGCTAACGCTTCAAAGCCATCGAAATGAGGCATTTTGTAATCCGAAAGAATGATGTCCCATGCTTTTTCTTTGAGTGCAGCTTTAAACATTTCGGCTGTATCCACCCGTTCATACTTGATTTCGTAGCCGCCTTTGTTAATTTGATGCATCACCAAAAGAGCATCGTCTTCCGAATCTTCCACCAATAATATCCGCAGCGTTGTTTTCATGGTTATTGTTCCCGTTTTAAAATGGTGGCGATTCATTAAGCAGCAACCAATATAATCCGAGATGGCTGACCGCATCGGCAAATTGATTGAAATCCACCGGCTTTCGCACGTAGCTGTTTACACCCAGCCTATACCCACTCACAATGTCTTGCTCCTCTTTTGAAGAGGTAAGGATAACCACCGGGAGGAATTTAGTCAATTCGTTTGCACGGATTCTGCGCAAAACTTCCAGTCCATCAATTTTAGGAAGTTTGAGATCGAGCAAAATTACTGTTGGCATGATCCTGAGATCGCGACCGGTGTAATTTCCTGTTCCAAAAAGAAAGTCTAACGCCTCTGCACCATTATTTACCACGGTAACATCATTTTTTATATTGTTCCTTTTTAATGCGCGAAGGGTCAACTCGACATCATCCAGGTTATCCTCTACCAATAGAATTGTTTTGTTATCCATGATTGTATTTTTTATGGTATTGTGAAATATATTCTTGTGCCTTTTTCAACTTCTCCTTCTGCCCATACTTTGCCACCATGCCGATGTATGATACGCTGAACAGTTGCCAATCCGATTCCTGTTCCTTGAAATTCACTTTCAGAATGCAGTCGTTGAAATGCTCCAAACAATTTGTTCGCATAATTCATGTCGAAACCTGCACCATCATCCCTGATGAAATAAACTGGTCCCTCGGTTTGCTGCATTAATCCAAACTCTATGGCCGCAACAGGATGCTTTGATGTAAATTTCCATGCATTCCCAATGAGGTTCTCCAAAACCACCCGTAAGAGCCGACCATCTCCCAGTACTATAATTCCTTCTTCAATCATGAACCTAACCTTGCGCCCAGGCTGGGATCTATGAAGATCATCAGCAATCTCCCTGAACATTTTGCTAAGGTTTACCTGCTGAATGTTCATTTCGCTTCGGTTAAGACGAGAGAGACTTAACAGATCATCAATGAGCTGTGCCATGCGTTGAGCGGCCAACCTTACACGTTGCAGATAATTCTTTCCCTGTGTATCTATCTTGTCCTGATAATCTTCAAGCAGGGCATGACTGAACCCGTCAATGGCGCGCAAGGGTGCCCGAAGGTCATGAGACACAGAATAGGCAAAGGTTTCAAGTTCTTTATTTGCGGCTTCCAATTGTGACGTGCGCTCCACGACCCGTTTCTCCAGTTCCAGATTTAATTTTCTGATTTCCTCTTTTGCTTTATGGCGCTCAGTATTGTCACTAAAGAAACCCACATTGCAAGTTAGCCCATTAATAACCATCGGGGTGGTAAGAATGTCTGCATATAGAATAGTGCCGTTTTTGCAGAGACACGGTATATCCAGGGCAACCGTTTTTTCGCCTCGCGCCTGGGCCATGAACTCATTTAATATCCAATTTAAATCCTTTTCAGGATGAATTGATTCGATGGTCATTTGTTCCAACTCTTCTTTTGCATATCCCAACATCCTGCATTGTGCGGGATTTGCATATAAAAACTTTTTTGTCCCAATATCGGCGACCAGTATGCCTTCGGCTGCACCATGAAACAGAGTCCGATATCGGGCTTCACTTTCCTGCAATGCTTCTTCGGCGCGACGTTGTACAATTATCTTATGCAGTTCATTGGCAATAAGCTGTAGATGAAGCATATCGAATTCGTTGTAATCTTCAGCTTTGTTCCCCACACCAAAAATGATCCTGACTTTGTCACCATCCATCACCGGAATGCTCATAAACCGCAATACAGGTGAATGTCCTTCGGGTAATCCTTTCTGGTTGGGTGAATTAGCAAAATCATTATAGATCACCGGACGCTTTAAACGGACACAGTCGACCCAATTACCTGCATTTTCAATTGGATAGTGGTTATGGTATACTGCAGTGCAATTCTTTAGTGCCTCGCTATTCCATGTCGTGAGAATCACACCTTGCTGATCATCGGAGATCAGATGAAAAAAGCCGATCTTACTGTCGGTAAGCTGTACGGCATGCTCAAGTGCATAATCATAGAGCTGCTTCTCCGATAACTGAGGAGCCTTTTTGTACAGTTCCAGAAGTAAATTTCCGCGCTCGGCATCTTTCCGAAGAAGCTTATAAGCGTGCATGCGCTGAGTGATGTCGCGTGACACGGTCATCACGCTGATGACCTGTCCCTCTCGGTCAAACTCCGGAGAGGCGTAAATGTTGAACCAGCGATCCGGGTTGCCTGCCATTGGCCAAAAAATATCGACGGCTTCTGCGACACCGCTTTTGAGCACTTTGTGCAGGAGGTTTTCCAGAACAGTCGCCTCGTTCGCCGGTAAAGGGGAACACTGTACGGGTGAAGTATTGAGCAGATCCTGCTGCGAGATCCCGGCTACTCTCAGATAGGTGGGATTGACATAGGTGCGTTTACAATCGCGATCATAGCGAGCGATGATGTCAGGTGAGTTCTCGACTAACGTGCGAAACACTTGTTGTTTGTCGGAAAGTGTTTCCTCGGTGGATCTTCGCTCCTGAATCTCTTCCTCAAGCTGGGCGTTCAGGGCCATGAGTTCCCCGGTGCGTTCCTCCACTTTAAATTCCAAATCATTGCGGACATTCTCCAACAACAGTTTTTGAATTCTGTTTTCCAAGGAAAGCGCAACATAACCAGCCAGATTATGCAGAAAAGGCAAATATGGTTCAGAAGTACCATTGGAGTCGGTTCGAAGAATGAAAAAGCCGAAGGTATGATCAAGAGTTCCCAACCTGATCGCCAATAAGTTTTGCAAAGCGGCTAATTTGCAAGGGTAGTTGAAGGGCAATGGTGACTTCACCCCGCTCTCCATTCGCAGGTAAAGGCATTCGTTACAGATTTCGTGAGTGATTCCGACTGGCGCCGTCAGATCTTCCAGGCAAACAAAGCAGTCGGTCACGCCTGGCAATCCTTTAAGCGCTTCAGAAAAAAACTCAGCTATCTGAGCCTGATCGGGTAAAACAAACAAGACGTTTTGGAAGGCCAGTATTTGCCCGAGAACTCGAGCATCCACCCTCTGCCAATCCTGCTTTTGGTTTTTCCGCTCCAGGTTCGCTTCTTCCATGGCAACCTCAAATCTGTTTCTCCGGGTCTAATCTTTCGAGAAATTCCTCTGTCCTTAGGTAAAACGGGTTTCTGACAATTTGCCCCTTTGCAATCATATAAGGGTGTACCTTGAGAACTTTGAGGAGAGTGGCACCATCAAAAAGATGGGCATCGTACTGGCACATTCCGGTGTGAGGATAAGGATCTGTAACGGAATTAAGTAAAGCTTCATATTCCAAAAGGCGGTTGGAACCGGGAATACCCCTAAGCGCCCAAGACATTTCACCACAGCTTCGGGTGCCGCTAAAACCAGCCTTTTTTGCCATTTCGAAGCGAGGTACCATCTTGTCGATCATTTCCCGGGGCTCGAATCGTCCGCCCGGGCAATAGCCGTCTTCTGCTCTGATAATGGTGAAAGCTCCGCTTGCTTCAGCCGCTGGGATTTCTACCCCCATTTCCAAGAGCCACGAATGGACTTGTTCAGTTGCAGTGGTGTCAGTAAGATAACGCACCAGTTCCCCTTTCCTGAGGCCGGCCGCCATATATTCAGATACGATTTTTTGACGCTGTTCCTGACTATCATAAATCAAACAAACATGGCAATGTGCAGGGAAGGGTTCTTCGGTAAATCCCAACTGGACATCTTTTCTTTTATTACCCATGGTAAACCTCCTTGTGAATGCAATCATTATTTTGCTGACTGCTATTCTTCCATTGTTTACGGTATTGTGAGAAAAACTGTTGTACCCTTTTTACATTTGCCTTACTAAAGGTATATGATTCTATAGAAATAAGCTAACGGATCCCTCATCCTTTAAACTCAAAACTCAAAACTGGTCTTCGAATCCCCGAATTCTTACCTCTTTCAACTTTTCTCCCCGGTAAACTGGTCCTCCTTATTCTTAAACAGCACGTTAAAGGTGGTGAGACTCCCGTAAATCCGGGTGATATACTGTTCAAGATCAACCTTTTCCTCATCAGTCAGTTCGCTTGCATTGATCCGCTGCTCCATCACCCGTACCCGGTCGCGGATCATAACGATCTTATGAAAAAAAGTTTCAATCGGAATTTCTTTCTCTTTCAGGGATTTGTCCCCCGGAAAGAGGATCATCTTGCCGCCTGTCCATTTCTGACCGAGTGCCACCGTCTGCTGGATATCACTGAAACGGTTCAATACCCGGATCAGGGTTTTCTCCATATCCTCATAGGAAACCAGATCGTCCGGGGTTTCCACCGCTTCAATCACTTCCAGCCCTTCGTAATCCCTTTTGATCAGTTTTACCCCGTATTCTATAAAACCGATTTCATAAGCATCGGACCGTACCTGAACGATTACGCCTTTACCCATTTGCGGATGTTTAACCCTGGAGCCGATGCCCAATATCTCTGATGCCATAGTGATAATCAATTTAATGTGATAGAGGCAAAGTTATAATTTAAAAACTTATCGCTTATTTTGACAGGAATTGGCAAGTGTTAATTGTTAAATACAAGGATTAAACTTCGCAGCTTTTTTACTGTGAAGGTGATCCGTAAATATATCAGGTGACTATGATTTCAAAAAAAATACCATCCCTGAAAATCGGAAATCTGGAGATAAATCCTCCGATCATTCAGGGAGGAATGGGGGTGCGGGTATCCGGCTTCCGATTGGCTTCGGCAGTAGCCAATGAAGGTTGTGCGGGCATTATTGCCAGTGTTGGTCTTGGTGCTTATGAGGATGTCTCGGCTTCAAAATTTGTGGAGATCAATAATGATGCACTTCGGTCGCAAATCCGGAAAGCCCGGTCCCTGTCCAAAGGTATCATTGGGGTTAATGTAATGGTTGTCCTCTCCAATTACGAAGATCTGGTCCGGGTTTGCGTGGAAGAAAAGGTGGATATGATTATTTGCGGTTCCGGACTCCCGATGGATCTTCCCAAACTGACTGCCGGATCGGATATCAAGCTGATTCCCATTGTCTCCTCGGCCAGGGCATTCAATATCATCTACCGTAAATGGAAACAGAACTATAACCGTGTTCCGGATGCTGTTGTTCTGGAAGGACCGTTGGCCGGCGGACATCTTGGCTTCTCCTATGATGAGGTGCGGAATGGGACGGCCCGTCCGCTTGAAGAATTGGTGAAAGAATTGGTGGATTATGTCGCCGGAGTTGAAGAGACCATTCCGGTTATCGCAGCCGGCGGGATCTGGGACGGAAAAGATATTGCGAAGTTCCTAAAGTTAGGAGCCTCGGGCGTCCAGATGGCGACCCGTTTTGTTTGCACCGACGAATGCGATGTTCATGACGATTTCAAGCAGGCTTATATCAAAGCCACCAAGGATGATATTGCCATAATCAACAGTCCGGTCGGATTGCCCGGCCGGGTTATTCGTAACGCATTTACCGAAAGGGCAATGAATGGCGAAACCATACCGTTCAAGTGTCCTCATCATTGTCTGCGCTCCTGCAATCCCCGCACAGCACCCTATTGTATCGCAAAAGTTTTAGGAGATGCCTCCAAGGGCAAATTGCTGAATGCATTCGTTTTTGCCGGTTCCAATGCTTACCGCTGCACGGAGATTGTATCGGTCAAAGCACTTGTCGGCCAACTTACCGGGGAGCTCAGGGAGGCTTTATAGGCATAAAGTAACAATCGGAGCCTTGTCATCCCCGCGAAGGCGGGGACCCCTTCACGCTAGCAGGATTTCGGCTGATGAATTAACACGGTCCGTTCATCCCGGGTTGCCCGGTGGCTTCCAGCACATTCCACCACAGTTCCCCGTTGATGTCAATCTTCTTTTGTCGGGCAACAGCCATTGGGATCGGAAGCAGGGTGAATTCATTGTTCCAGTGCCCGACCACAAAATCCGTTTTACCTGCCATCACCGCATGAACTGCATTCTGGGCAAGCAGACTGCAGAATTTGCTGTCGTTGGCATTGGCCGGGGCACTCCGGATGATATAGCTTGGATCGATATAACGAAGCGCGAAAGGGAATTTTTCAGACTTGAAATGCGCTGAAATCTTATCTTTCAAATAGATGCCGATGTCCTTCAGTTTGATGTTTCCTGACGGATCTTTCTCCTGGGCTTCACCGGCAAAGAAATCCTGTCCGGCCCCTTCGGCAACAACAACAAGGGCATGATGCCTTTGCTCGAGCCGCTTGCGGAGGATCTCAAAGAATCCACCCGGACCTTCGAGCTTGAAAGTCATTTCGGGGATCAAAACGAAGTTCACCTCCTGAATGGAAAGCGCGGCATGTGCGGCAATAAATCCCGAATTCCTTCCCATCAGTTTAACCAGTGCAATTCCATTGAAAGCCCCGGAGGCTTCATTGTGTGCGTTGCTGATCACTTCATTGGCAATCGTAAAGGCTGTTTCGAACCCAAAGGATTTGTCGACCAGGTTGATATCATTATCAATGGTTTTCGGGATGCCGGCCACTGCGATTTTGAGGCCCCTTTTGGTGATTTCCTGGTGGATGGCATGTGCTCCCCGTAAAGTGCCGTCACCCCCGAGGGCGAAAAGGATATTAATGTTCATCATCTCCAGCGTATCCACCATCCTGGATACGTCCTGATTTCCCCTCGAGGAGCCCAGAATGCTCCCCCCGATATGGTGAATCTGATTTACCACCTCAGGGGTCAGTTCAATAACCGGATGGTCAATTTCCGGGTTCAGCCCTTCATAACCATACTGGAAACCAATGATGTTCTTCACCCCATAGCGGTAAAAGGCCGACATAACTATGCTGCGGATTACATTATTCAACCCCGGACAAAGTCCGCCGCACGTGACAATCCCGATTTTGGTTTTGGAGGGTTGGAAATAGATGGCATCCCGGGGTCCTGCCTTTTCAAAAGAAATGGGTATCTGACCGTTTTCACGGTATTTTTCAAATTTCCACAGCGATGTTTCGTAAAGGATCCGGTCATGGTCGGTAATAAAACCGAACAGGGGTTTGCACCGGCCATCCTCAATGAGCGGCGACCGGCCATTAGCCCGCCCGAGCTCCATGATTTCAAAGTCTGCTGCTTTCATCTGGTTATTAACGTTTGGGTTTGCCTCCCAAAGATACAAATGTTCCAGTGTTTAAGGCAAGGGGCGTGTAGAGACAGGTAATCACCTGTCTCTGCGTCGTGCCCATAATTTACCCTGTGAAAGTTATCACAATTGAATTCGCCGTACCTTTGATCACTATTTCAAAAGTCGCAAAAAATGAACCACTTAGGTAATCCGCATACTTTTCATATCCCCGTTATGGGAATAGGATACTCCATAGATACGGCCGTAAGGGTGGCTCCGTACGGTATCTCATCGGTCATTTCGCTGGTTGATGACATGCTTATGGAAAAGATGAGGGAGTTTTACAGCAATAAACTGGACATACCTTTCCAGCCGATATCCAGGAGAATTAAAGATTTCAGGGCGAAGAGGATAACCTCCTATCTGAATCTGGTTGATACGATAGTCAGGGAAAAATTTGAAGAGATCAAGCGGGCTGCCATCGGTAAAAAAGAGGAATTCGACCGTTATATCGATATGCTCCCCGATTTTTCAACCCTGAAAAAGGAATTTAACGAGCTGATCGCTGCAAAAGCCAGCATCAATGACATAAAAAAATGGGCCCAGCAACGCTTGCAACCCGGATCGATCGATGTGAACATCATGACCAAGCTCGATAAAGAAAACTATGCCAACGGAGAAACCCTTCCACATGAATTCAATGACGCACATGCCGCCCTGCGCGGTTTCGCCGAAAGCAACCTTGAATCTTCCATTGTCCTTTCCGCCGGCATGAATCCAAGGTTATATGCTTACCTTGAGAACTTTGACGATTTTTATCCTGATGTGAATGGATATATAAAAAAGAAAATCGTCCTTAAAGTCAGCGATTACCGTTCGGCTATCATCCAGGGAAAGTTTTTAGCAAAAAAAGGGATCTGGGTTTCGGAATACCGCGTTGAGTCGGGTTTGAATTGCGGAGGGCACGCTTTTGCCACGGATGGATTCCTGCTTGGACCGATCCTTGAATCGTTTAAAAATTCAAGGGAGGAGCTTATCCGGGAGGTTTACCAGCTCTGGTCCCTGGCGCTGCTCGCCAAGAACCGTTCAGTTCCGGCTGAAATTCCGGAGATGAGGATTACGGCCCAGGGTGGGGTTGGGACCGCCGATGAACAGGAGTTTCTGATGGACTATTACGGACTGGACTCGGTAGGCTGGGGCACCCCATTCCTGCTGGTTCCTGAAGCCGTTACCATGGATGAGGAAACTAGGCACCAGCTGTGTGAATCCACCGAAAAGGATGTTTACCTCAGCGGTATTTCCCCGCTGGGTGTGCCGTTTTATAGTTTGAAAGGCAATTCCAAGGATGTGGAAAAAGAAGGCCGGATACTCAAGGGTGAACCCGGCAGTCCCTGCCCAAAAAGATATGCCTGTCTCGATACTGAATTTACTGAAAAACCAATCTGCACAGCCTCCCGTGAATATCAGCAGATGAAGATCAATCAGTTGGATTCCATGGAGCTGACGCAGGAGGAATATCAGGCCAGGTATGATTCAATTGTCGAGAAATCCTGCATTTGTGTCGGACTGGGAACGGCCTCGCTTATTGCCAATGAACTGAGTCACCGCGCTGAAGGACCGGGAGTTTCCGTTTGCCCGGGGCCTAATATGGCCTATTTTAACCATGAAGTAAGCCTGCCTGAAATGGTAGGGCATATTTATGGAAAGAATAATGTGATCGAACGGACCGACCGGCCTCATATGTTTGTCAAGGAACTCGGTATCTATGTCGATTACCTCAAAAACCGGCTGGCACCCCGCCTCAATCCGGCAAACCCCAAAGAGAAGAAAACGCTCGATTCCTTCCGCGAAAATATCCGCGACGGGATCCGCTATTACAAAGAGCTTTTCTCCGGAAAACTTACCCAGCTGCAAGGTAAGGTTGACGAGGTGCTGAAGGAACTTGAGAAGAAAGAGGCGGAGCTTGGGTAAGATGACTATGAGACCATGAGACTATGAGACCATGAGACTATGAGACGGTTGGATATCGGGATTTAGGTGGGAAACCGGACCCCCTAAGGTCTGACTTAGGTAACCGCCGGTGCAACCCCGCGGACTGTTTTAAGGTCGAATTCTCCCAGTCTCCCAGTCTCCCAGTCTCCCAGTCTCCCAGTCTCACAGTCTCATAGTCCCAAAGTCTCAAAGTCTCACAGTCGATTCGTCTAATCCCTCTCCCAGATCCTCGTTATTCTCCCCTTTACCTTAACGACGGTATACCCTTTCTCCCTGGCCAGTTTTGTCATTTTTCTCCGGAACAGCCGTGGATAGAAATTTGAAATGACTGTCAAGGTTCTGGTTTGCGGCTTAAAGATACCGATCTGGCTCAGTATATCATAAGTTGCCGATGCACATCTCATTCCAAAAAATGCATAATCATAAGGTGGATTATTGATGTAATCCAATAGCAAGGTTTTCAGCTTATTGTATTGCTCATCAGTGATTGGAACAAGGAATGTGATATACTTTTTGCCAATCACATGGTCCTCAAAATCTTTCAGATATTCCCAGTAATAAACTCCTTCCGGATGGTTTTTATCAGGGAAAACATGAATGACCTTGCCGTTGGTAAAACCGATTTCGAGAGAATCTATCCCTAAACTCACATGACCACCCTGCAAGCCGCCAACCTCTTCATATTCAACGTATTCATAACCAATTTCGGGGATGGAACCGTAACGAAAGAAAACCTTTAAAATGTGTTGTTCCTGGGCAAATAACGCTCCGAAACCAATGAAAAAAATAACCGCAAGCCAATATCTTTTCACAATTTTATTCCACAATCACCTCATCTGCAAACAACCAGGCTGCGCCTCCTGCACCATGGTGCCAGGGCGGACAGAGCCCGATGTTTTTGGCCCTTACCTTGACATACCTGGCCTGGGCGCCGTATACCAGTGCTTCAAAGTATTTTATTCCATCATTGATGGTTGCACGGTCGGGATAATTATCGATTACCCCCATCATTTCATAATCCGAACCATCGGAAGAAATGGAAAAGCTGATTTCGATCGGGTGAAAAATCCACACCGGCAAGCTTTGCAGAAAACTGGCTGTAATGCGCCAAACAGGCGTTATGCGGCCGATATCGATCACCACCTCCATATCTTTGGCTTCAAAGCCTTGCCATCTTCCATCCGTAAAATCAGAACTGCCCTTTTTTCCATCAACCAGGGCCATTTTCCCACCGGCTTTGTAGTTGGGCGAGTAACTGCCATCAACCTTTCTTCCCAGGTAGTCCCTTTCAAAGGGCGGTGTCAGGTATTCAATCTTCAACCTCGGGGATTGGGGATCGAGCGAGCTTTTATACACATCCATGGCAGCAGTCTCACTTTCCATGATCCCCTCTTTAAAGGCTTTTGCCCTGATCCGGGAGGTGCGGTAAATATCAAATGGTTGCGAATATTTTTCCGATGTTATCCGGGGCTCGGTGCCGTTGAGGGTGTAATGGATTTCTGCCCCTACCGAAATACAGCCCAGTTCGATTTTCGTCTGCCCCCTGAACATCGGGCTGGATGCTTGAATAAACGGCATAAACAGCTTGTCGGTTCCTAATGGCTTGATCTGGTTCTCCGGCTCAACCGGCAAGGCTGACGGACGATTTTCCTTAGCTGCGCCCCATTCCTTCTCAGGGCTGGACCCCATCTTGAGACTCAGATCTCCGCCATTCATGATATCGGTGAAATTGATGAAAGAATTCTGATAGTCCTTCCCGTTCAATGTCGCTGATTGTACATAAAAAGTCTTGAGCCCTGCGCCTTGAGCCTTGATTGTGAATTTCTTGCCGTTGGGGAGTGTTAATTCGGCTTTATCGAAAACTGGACTGCCGATGACATATTGGTCGGAACCCGGACATACCGGATAAAATCCCAAAGCACTGAATACATACCAGGCCGACAGCTGTCCGCAATCATCATTTCCACAAAGCCCGTCGGGTTTGATTGTGTAAAATTCATTGATGGCTCTTTTTACTATTTCCTGGGTTTTCCAGGGGGCGCCGGCATAATTGTACAAATACGGCATATGATGGCTGGGTTCGTTGCCATGAGCGTACTGCCCGAATATCCCTTCAAAATCAGAGACAGCGTTCCGGTTGCCGGTTTTTGTCGTGAAAAAAGTGTCCAGTTTTTGAATAAACGCCTGATCACCGCCAGAAAGCCGGATGAGATCCGGGATATTCTGCGGAACATAAAAGCTGTAGTGCCAGGCATTGGCTTCGGTATAATCCCCCTGATCGAGCAGTGAAATCTTGAACGGGTCAAATGGAGTGAGCCAGCGCCCATCGGCATGACGAGGCCTCATCAGACCGGTAGCTGCATCGTATTGATTCTTATAGTATTGAGATCTTTGAATGTACTCCCGGTACTTGTCCATGCGTCCCATAGATTTTGCCATTTGAGCGATACACCAGTCATCGTAAGCATATTCAAGGACTTTGGAGACTGAATTGGTTGAACTTTCTTTAGGAAGGAATTTGAACTTGCGGTATGAATCAATCCCCTCGGTATTTTGCGCCCCGCTCGCCAGCATGGCTTCGAAAGCCTTATCTGCATTGAAATCCCTGTAACCTTTCAAATAAGCATCCGCAATAACCGGAACAGCATGGTACCCGATCATGCAATTATTTTCACAACCTGCGAGTTCCCATACCGGCAATAACCCGGTTTGCTCATACTGTTTGATCATTGTTTTGATGAAATCCTGATTCCGTTTAGGTTCGATCAGGTTAAACAGCGGATGCACCGCACGGTAGGTATCCCAGAGGGAAAAAACAGTGTAATAATCGAACCCCTCTCCCGCATAAACCACATGGTCCATGCCCCTGTATTGTCCATCCACATCTGAATAGAGATTTGGAGTCAGCATGGAATGATAAAGTGCGGTATAGAAGATCGTTTGCTGGTCCTTGCTGCCACCGGTAACCTTGATTTTGCCCAATCCGGTGTTCCAGGCATCCTCAGCCCGGTTAATGATTTTTTCAAAGTCCCACCCGGAAACTTCAGCCTCCAGATTTCGCCGTGCACCGTCGGTACTCGTTGCTGACAATGCTACTTTGACCAGGATTCTGTCTCCCTCCTTGGTCTTGAAATTGAAAATCCCCTTAACCGATTTGCCTTTTATTTCACCCGCATTTTCTCCTTTTTGGCCGTCCAGAAGGAGGATGGGATTATAGAAGGGTTCTGAAAACCGGGCAACAAAATATACATATTGATCAGGTGCCCAGCCCTGTGAGTGACGCAACCCTTCAATTTCAGTGGGACTGACTACCCGCAAAAAACAGTCTTCCAGTGGCTTGTCGCCATTCATGATTCCGTGCTGGAGATCGAACAGGATACTGCTCTCCTCTGATTTGGGAAATGTATACCGATGGAAACCGACCCGTTTTGTAGCCGTCAGTTCAGCCTTGATTTTTGAATCTTCCAGGAAAACACTGTAATACCCGGGTGAGGCCCTTTCACTGCTGTGCTTATACGCCGATGTGTACCCCCCATCGATAGCAGTGTCATCCCCGCGAAAGCGGGGACCGCTCCCCCCTGCACCGCTCCCCGCAGCGCTGCGTTTTCCTGAAGCCGCCATCACCAGTATATCTCCGAAATCCGCAACCCCGGTTCCGCTTAAATGAGTATGGGAAAAGCCGAGAATGGCGGTATCCCTGTAATGATACCCGCTGCAGCATCCATCATTGTAGGTGTCCGGACTCAGCTGAACCATTCCGAAAGGAACAGTGGCTCCCGGATAAGTATTACCAGTAGCGTCGGTTCCGATAATAGGATCAACAAGCGTAGCTAAATCATTGCTATTCTGGTTTTTGCAAGAAAAAAGCAAAATAGCAATAATAACACAATAAGTGACTCTTCTGATCATGAATATCCAAAAATGTGAAGCTCCTGAATCATTCCGGTTTATCATACAAAGTAAAAGTTCTTTCAGTTAAGTAACGTTTCCGGGCCCTATTTCTTATCAACTTTTTTCTCTTCCGCCTCACGTTTCTCTCTTCCGCTTCACGCTTCACGCTTCACGATCTTCACTATACCACATCCCCTGCGAAGGTTAAGTGTCATCATGACCTCCCTACCCGCATGGGTTACAATGACCGGAACCGGTTTTTCCTCTCCCGGATAAAGAACTTCTCCGTTAAGATCTCCGGTCATTCGTGTTGCATTCCGGATCACAACGGTCACCTGACCCTGCGCCGGTCCAAAAGTTACCGGAACCACCCAACCACCCGGAACTTCAAAGAGGTTTGTTTTGGCCAGGTTATCAATGACTTTGATGCAACCGGGCTCCAGCACCCATTTCTTGCCTTTCAGTATCTCAAGCATCGGGCCATAATCGAGGTACTGTTTGTCGACCCATGTGCCGGGTAGCAAGGAGTGGTCGTTACCCGGGAAAGGTGCCATCGGGTAAACACCGAGATACAGGTACCGCTGGAAAAAGGCATCAGGATCGGGCTTCAGGTTATTTTCTTCACTGGTCCAGCCCAACACCGGCTTCCTTACCCCCATCAAGGCCGTGAGGTTCAATGGGGAACCTCCATAGGTGAATTCATCAAAGAAACCATCAGTCTGGCGCAATAGATCGATCCGCTTATCATGGTTATTAATGAAAATCACTTTTCCGGATTTATGCATCAGCGGGCCGAGTTGATCAAGGAGATTTTGCCATGATATCAGCAAGGACCGGGTCGGCTGATTGCCGAACCAGCTTATACCGTCATCGCGTTCCTCATTGTACATCCGGAGCCAATCCATCCGGTCGATACAGATTCCTTCAGCATCAGGAATCATTTCGATATGTTGTTTTGCCTGATCCAGCAGGAATTCCTGATAAACAGGTTCGCCCGGATCCATGATGATCCCATTGCCCCAGGTGAAATAAGGGCCGTTGGGCCTTGACCGGGGATAAAACGAGAGTTTTTCCAGGGTAACTTCAGAGGGGACATGCAGGATGGCATCGGAGAGTTTATAATAAAGAAAATCATCGGCACTCTTCCACAAGTCCTGATCTGAAACCGCCTTCCGCGCGGGCTTTGGATCGGTAATACCGGCCCCGAATTCCGTGACATTGAAATAACTCAACACATGAAAACCCTGGCTTTTCATCTTTGAGGCATACTCCCTCATGGCTTTTATCGAGGTATTCCCGCCTCCATATCTGGCCCATTGGGCAGTATCCGATCCGACGGGTGGAATAAACATCCCCATATACGGAAAGTCGAAACTCGCTTTCCAATTCACTCCAAAGGCCATTTTCTTCATCTTCCCCAGGTCAAAAGCAGTTTCCAGGGATGAATAGGCCCCGGTACCCGCAATTTCATCGGCTATGGGAACATGTGGATTAAAGTAATCAGGATAATTGACAGTCATCCAGCGTAATCCCCCTCGCCAGCCCGACTCGTGAACAACAATATCCATATGAAAACGGATCGTTCTTGTGGAAGATATCCGGTGATATTCCCGTGAAAAAGTCAATTCCCCGGAAGTTCTTGTCCGCAGGTTCATGTCGAGGAGGGTGTCTTCGGGTGAAAGGATCAGGCTAAGCCCGATATCAGGCTGCTCTTCTGAAATTGTCACCATCGGAATACCGAAGAGGTTCCCCTGAAACGGAATGAAGCCAAGCCGTGGATTGTCATACCGGTAGGGAGGAGCACCGTACCAAATCGTATCATTCACAAATGGAATAGGGATCAGCGGATCACTCCAGTTGCCGGTAGCATCCGATGGTACTATCCCCAGCCCCGACTGATCTTGAGGTGAACGCTTCCGGATATCCCCTAATCTCGGATCGCCCCAGGCGGTCCAGAATTTTGCATTCACCGAATCCGGGTATATCAACCGGGTTTCGATTGGGGTGGTCCAGGGCCCCTGAAGCCCGGTCACCTCAGCTTCCCACCTGACGCTCCCGTTACCCGGACTGAAACGGTCCGTAACCATGCAGGAATTACCGCTGGTGTTGGAAACCCATTTCCGTCGAAAACTGATCTGATCTTCGTGACGCGAAACCTTTACCTGTCCAACAGGTTTGCAGTCGGCCAGCCGGCTCATCAGGTTCACTTTACGGATCTGATTCTTGTCGCTGGCGGCAATTTGCGATACTTCCCCTTCAGCATTGATATTCAGCACCATTCCCGGTATCCGGAATTCATAGGCCTGATCGTCGCCCTGCCGGCTGCAAGCCAGCGTAAGGCTGATAATCATCATTGTTAACCCTTTATACTTCATAATACTTGAATCTCAAAATTCAGAATTCATCATTGGTCCTCGAATCTCTAACTTCATGCTTCAGTTAACCGCCTTCCATCCAAAATCCACATACTCCGATTTAATCTCCCTGCCAAAAACCCTGATCAGCATAAATCCTTCTTCCATTTTTCCAAGCGCACCGCCCCACCAGCCGGCCGATACCGCTCCGCCGGTAATGAAATGCACGCCATCCATGTAAAGGTCCTCGTAATAATGCTGATGACCCTGAAGTACCAGTTTTAAATTCTTCTTACGTAACAGGTCCAACACCTCTTTACCATTAGTGATCACGCTGCCGGCCCCGTTCAACTGCTGTCCGCCTTCCTGCCATTGATTATAGGCGGTGATAAATGGAATATGAACGGAAACAACCACCGGTGTGGTGTCGTTCACTTTGGCCAGATCCTGTTTCAGCCACTCCACCTGAACCGGATTGATCCTGCCGTAATAACCGCGGGTGGGTGTCTGTTCGATGGATTTCAGGAGAATGAAATGCCACCCTTTGTAATCGAATGATTGCCATGGATTTCCCAGATACCGCCGAAACATTCCTTCGCCGTAATCGGCATCAAGGGTATCGATATTCTTGTTGTAAAAAGCAAATAGTTCATGGTTTCCCGGAGTATTGTGCACAGGCATTTTGAATCCTTTCATCAAACCGCTGTAAAGCTGGTAGAGCGAATCCGCCCGGCTTCGGGTTTGTCCAAGCGCGTCCATGACCAGATCGCCGCCGGTAATCACAAAGGCGGGGTTCATCTTGTTCACGGTGTCGATTGCCTGCTGAAATCCTTGAGGTGCACTTCGGTCCGGAGTAATGTGAATATCAGTCAGGAACGCGAAGGTAAAATCTGGTTGCTTTTCTTTTTTATTCGTACAAGCCACCAATGCTATCAGAAGAATGGGGATTAAGAATTTTTTCATGGGAGGAGGGTTAATATGAAGGATGAAGGTAGAAATTCCAATTCAGAATTCCGAGTTCCGAGTTGACTGATTCAAGTATTTTTGAAGTAGAAATAGTCTTCTTCATGGTGACCTGAATCTCCTACTCAGAATTCAGAATTCTGAATTGGAATCTCCTCCTTCATCCTTCGCCTTTGTCCCCTTCTATCCATTTGCGTATCCGGTCGGTCCCGTTGATCCAGTCGAAAGCCAACCCCTCAAACTGATACTCGTACGGTGCCATGTTCCAAAAAGGCCTGATACTGGTATGATGATAGAGGAATTTCAATATATAAAGCATGGTTTTCCATGGCAGGAAAATGGTTGGATCGGTCACGTGAATCTGGTATCCGCCGCAAACCTCGCCGGCAAATTTGTGAAAGGTGGGCTGGAAATAGACCGGACGAAGGACCATACCATCCAGGTGGTTGTCGTTCAGATATTTGAGAAGTTCTTTCCGAATGACATAGGGATCGATAGACGGATGTCCGAACTGCTCCAGGCTCCTGGTGGTTCCGCGTCCCTCTGATAAAACCGTTCCTTCAATCATCACCGTACCCGGATAAACCAGGCACCCTTCGGCAGTCGGCAGGTTAGGCGAAGGATTCACCCATAATCTGCCGGTATCTTTCCAAAGCATGCCGCGCTCCCAGCCGGTCATCCCGATAACCTGCAGGTCAAGGTCCCAATGATTCAGTTCCTTAAACCAACCGGCCATTTCTCCGATAGTCATTCCGTGCCGCATCGGGATTGGGGCCATGCAAACGAATGAATACCAGTTCGGGTCGGGCAGATCCCCTTCGGTAACTATTCCCCCTATCGGATTTGGCCGGTCGAGGATCATGATCCGGATGTCCTTGCCCAGACAAGCCTCCAAAGTCAGATAAAGCGTCCATATGTAAGTGTATACCCGTGTTCCGACATCCTGCAGGTCAATGATCAAGGTATCTATCCCCTCCAGCATCTCTTCGGATGGCTTCCGTGTTTCACCATATAAGCTGTATACCGGGATACCCCAGGCCGGATGAATCATGTGACCGGTTTCAATCATATTATCCTGTACCACCGATGCAAACCCGTGCTGCGGTCCGAAAGCCTTCACCACCCGTTTCCCGAACAGGCCCACGAGCTCATCCAACCCATTTTCCATCCGCCAAGAAACCGAAGCCGAATGACCCAAATATCCAATCCTGCCAAAAATTTTCGATTGTTCTTTGCTGGAGGTTATTAGGTTATCGAGGCCAACGTTCATTTGCATGATTAAAGATGGATGTGCTGATGTGCAGATTGGGCTTCACGTGAATTTGCCCCTATTGAAGTACCTGACTTCATTAATCGTCTTGCCAATACATATTTCTTTGATGATTCAAGTAGCTCAGTATACTCAATAATATCCAATGCAAACTCAAAAGTTAGACCCAGTAAATCATTCTTTTTTTCCATTAATATAGCTTTAAATATCTTATCAATCAGCACATCATCACATCAGTCAATCAGCACATCATCTTCCCGTAAATATCGTAAATTTGCCGAAAACTAGCAGCATGATAACTCTCGATCAGGTAAAAGAGATGGTGGAGCGCGGGGCAGCGCTCAGGAGGTTCCTTTGACGTCGATAACAAGAAGAACCAGATAAAGGAAGAGGAAGAAAAATCCCAATCCGCGGGTTTCTGGGACAATCCCAAAGAGGCAGAGAAACATATGAAGCAGATCCGGATGTTAAACAGCTGGGTTAAGTCATATGATCAGGTGATAACTGCGGCCGCTGACCTGCAGGTTCTGTTTGATTTTTATAAGGAGGGAGAGGCTTCGGAAGAAGATGTGGACAAGCAGTATGCTGATACCCTGTCGCTTATTGAGGAGTTGGAAACACGGAATATGCTCCGGAAAGAGGAGGATATTCTCGGTGCCATCATGAAAATCAATTCGGGTGCCGGCGGTACAGAGAGCCTCGACTGGGCAGGTATGCTGATGAGAATGTATATCCGGTGGGGCGAGATCAATGGGTATAAAGTGAAGGAAATTGACTTTCAGGCAGGTGATGAGGCCGGTGTGAAATCCGTGACCCTTGAGTTTATCGGTGAATATGCATACGGATATTTGAAAGCGGAGAATGGGGTTCACCGCCTTGTTCGGCTTTCCCCGTTCGATTCGAATAATAAGCGTCATACCACTTTCGCTTCCGTTTTTGTATCACCCGCTGTGGATGATACGATTGAAGTTGATATTAATCCTGCTGATATCACCTGGGATACCTATCGTTCAGGCGGTGCAGGGGGACAAAACGTGAACAAGGTTGAAACGGCTGTCAGGCTGAAACACGGGCCATCGGGGATCATCATAGAAAACAGCGAATCAAGGAGCCAGTTGCAAAACAAGGAAAATGCACTTCGGCTGCTGCGATCCGAATTATACGCCATCGAACTGCGCAAACGAATGGAGGAACGCCAGAAAGTGGAGGCCACAAAGAAGAAAATCGAGTGGGGCTCCCAGATACGCTCCTATGTTTTGCATCCTTACAAAATGGTGAAGGACCTTCGCACCGGTTTCGAAACCAGCAATCCCCAAGCGGTACTCGACGGCGAGCTGAACGGGTTCATCAAGGCGTTTCTGATGGAGTTCGGGAAGGTGCTCTAAGGTGAGGACGTGAGGACGTGAGGATCGTTAAGAAGGTAAAGAGTGGTTAAGAAGGGTTAAGAGGGGGAGAGTGCATCTTTTAATGGGCGGGCCCCTTTCCTTCTTGTTTATTTAATTCTTAAGATCTTAAGACTAATTTTTGCCTTCTGCCTTCTGCCCTCTGCCCTCGTTTTATTTGGCATAAATTCCAAAATTTCCGATGCGCCTTTGCACAGTTTTCTTACCTTTATTCCAACATAAAACCTCAGGAATCCAATGAACTTTCGAATTGAAAAAGACACGATGGGCCCGGTTGATGTTCCGGCCGATAAGTACTGGGGAGCACAAACCCAGCGCTCAATCAATAATTTTAAAATCGGCGAGCCGGGATCCATGCCGCGCGAAATAATCATGGCCTTTGCCTACCTGAAAAAGGCGGCTGCGCTTACCAACCAGGACCTGGGTGTTCTTCCGGAGCAGAAGGCCACACTGATCGGGGAAGCCTGTGATGAAATTCTGGCCGGCAAACTGAATGACCAGTTTCCGCTGGTGATCTGGCAAACCGGATCGGGTACACAGTCGAACATGAACCTCAACGAGGTGATTGCCAACCGAACGCATGTCATGCTGGGCAATAAGCTGGGCGAGGGTGCCCGGCTGATTCACCCCAACGATGATGTGAACAAATCACAATCCTCCAACGATACTTTCCCGACGGCCATGCACATCGCGGCTTATAAGATCCTGGTCGAAACCACGATCCCCGGCCTGGAATTGCTGAGGAATACGCTGGCTGCCAAATCAAAAGCCTTTATGGAGGTGGTCAAGATCGGCCGTACGCACTTTATGGATGCCACCCCGCTTACCCTCGGGCAGGAATTCTCAGGATATGTATCGCAGCTCGACCATGGATTGAAGGCACTGCGAAATACACTGGCCCACCTGAGTGAACTGGCTCTGGGAGGAACTGCAGTCGGCACCGGCATCAATGCACCGAAAGGATATGCCGGCAAGGTGGCGGTGAAAATTGCCGAACTTACCAAATTACCCTTCATCACGGCCGAAAATAAGTTCGAATCCCTGGCCGCCCATGATGCCATTGTGGAATCACACGGGGCACTGAAAATGCTGGCGGTTAGTTTAATGAAGATTTCCAACGATATGCGGGTGCTCTCCTCCGGACCGCGCAGCGGAATCGGAGAAATCAGTATTCCTGAAAATGAACCCGGCTCCTCCATTATGCCGGGCAAGGTAAATCCAACCCAGATCGAAGCCATGACTATGGTTTGCGCCCAGATCATCGGCAACGATACGGCCATTTCGGTCGGAGGTATGCTCGGCCATTTCGAACTGAACGTTTTCAAACCGGTCATGATCGCCAATTTCCTGCAATCGGCTCGTCTGCTGGGCGATGCCTGCGTATCCTTCAACAATAATTGCGCTGTCGGAATTGAACCGAATTATGCAGTCATCAACCGTCATGTGGAGAACTCACTGATGCTCGTGACCTCTCTGAATACCCATATCGGTTATGAGAAATCGGCTGAGATTGCCAAAAAGGCACATAAGGAAGGAACTTCACTCCGTCAGGCTGCCATGAAACTGGGTTATGTTACCGATGAGGAATTCACGCTCTGGGTGGATCCTAAGAAGATGGTTTAATGCTCATGAGCCCCCGGCGCATGCGCATGTCCGTGCTCCAGCTCCTGTTTGGTAGCTCCACGGACCTCAATCACCTCAACCTCAAAATATAAGGCTACACCCGCCAGCGGATGGTTCATGTCTAATGTGACCTCGTCCCCTTCAATTTCTGTGATAGTGGCAACAGCCGGCCCGTTTTCAGCTTCCAGCTGAACCTGCATGCCCAACTCCAACTCATCGCCCTCATCAAAATCTTTGGCCGATACCTGGAAAACCTGGTCCTCCTCGTATTCCCCGTACCCTTCGGACGGCGATATCACGACAGAGAATTTGTCGCCGGTTTCTTTACCCAGCAACTCTTTTTCCAGCCCGGGTATCAACGCCCCAACACCGTGAATATAAGGGAGCGGCTCATGATCAACTGAACTGTCAAGTATCTCGCCCTGATCATCTCTCAGTGTGTAATGTATCTGGACGACACGATTATTTTCGATTTTCACTTCTTAAGTTTTTGAAATTAAGGCGCAAAGAAAAGAAAAACAACGCAATATCACAAAGGAGCGATCACTACGATTAATCGGAGAAGTGTCATCCCCGCGAAGGCGGGGACCCCAGCGCTTACCGCGAAACTTCTTGAGTGCACCGTCCTGATAAAAGTCACCTTCTCTTCCGCTTCACGAAACGTTTTAACCCCTACCTTTGCGCCCGAATCCTAAAGATTGTATATTATGATAAAGGATGATAAAAACCGGAAGCTCTTCACCGGGTTTCCGCCCATCTCCACCCAGGAGTGGGAACAGGTAATCCTCAAGGACCTAAAAGGGGGAGATTACATAAAAAAACTGATCTGGAAAAGTCCGGAAGGTATACCGGTCCGGCCCTATTACCGGGCTGAAGACCTCGATAAACTCAATAATAGCGATTTCAATCCCATGGAGTTCGGATTTATCAGGGAGGTTTCCGGTAGGGCCAACGCCTGGCTGATCCGGCAGGATATCGAGGTAACGGATTTTGACCAGGCAAAGGAGAAAGCACGGTATATGCTCTCACGCGGAGTGGAATCCATCGGTTTTAAAATTGAGGAACCGCAAACTGTTGAAGAAGTCAGGGATTTCTTGAAGGATCTGCCGCTCAATGAAGCAGAATTCAGTTTTGAAGGTTTCATGCCGGTACTGATTCTCGAAGTTCTTAATGAAATGGCCGACAGCGGATCAGTGGATCCCGTTAAAATACACGGTTCCTGCGAATGGGATATGCTCGGCGATTTCAGTCTGTATGGATCATTCGAGTATGAGGAGGAGGAAGAGTATGCTGAACTTGCCGACTGGATGCTGGCCGCTGAACGGTTTCCCGGATTGAGGATCATAGGTGTCCATGGCCGCAATTTCCATCAGGCAGGATCAACAATCGTACAGGAACTGGCCTACAGTATGGCCCAGGCCAATGAATATCTGGCAGGGTTGACTGAACTGATGGTCCCGGCGAATTTGATAGCAACTAAAATTTCCTTCCATTTTGCCACCGGTTCCAACTATTTCATGGAGATCGCCAAATTCCGTGCTGCCCGGATGCTCTGGGCACGGCTGTTGGAGAGTTACGGGATAGAAAATGACCAGGCCCCGCCGATGTATATCCATGCTGAAACTTCCCGATGGAACCAAACGGTTTATGATCCGTTTGTCAATCTGTTAAGAAACACTACGGAAGCAATGTCGTCCGCCGTGGCTGGAATCGATTCCATGACTGTCCTTCCTTTCGACTTTTCATACGAAGTACCTGGTGAGTTTGCCGAGCGTATCGCCCGCAATCAGCAGATACTGCTTAAGGAAGAGGCTCATTTTGATAAGGTTGCCGATCCGGCCGCAGGATCCTATTATATTGAATCGCTTACCTCATCGATTGCCGGAGTATCCTGGAAATTATTCCAGCAGGTGGAAGATTCAGGTGGATATACGGAGTCGTTTTATGAAGGAACCATCCAGGATGCCATTGTAACCGCTGCCATCGAGCGTGACCAGAATATGGCCCAGCGCAAGGAAATTTTACTGGGTACCAACCAGTATCCCAATCCGGCCGAGGAGATGCTCACAAAAGTGGATTCACAGCGTGTGCGGTCAAGAGTAATGGATACCGACCTGGCCGAAGCTCAGCCGCTTAATCTTTATCGCAGGGCTGAAGAATTTGAATCCCTCCGTTTTGATACCGAACGTTCAGGGAAAAAACCGGTTGCTTTTATGCTCACCATCGGGCACCTGGCCATGCGTAAGGCCCGTGCCGCTTTTGCCTGTAATTTCTTCGGATGTGCCGGTTACCCGGTGATTGATAATCCCGGTTTTGCCGGTGTGGAGGAGGGAGTTGAAGCTGCTGTTAAAGCTAAGGCAGATATTGTGGTACTCTGCTCTTCGGATGATGAATACGCTACCCTGGGCGCCTCGTTTGCAAAGGCCATCGGAACAAAAGCCATCCCGGTGATCGCCGGATATCCGAAGGAAATCATCGACCAGCTGAAATCGGCAGGGATTACCCATTTTATACATGTCCGGAGTAATGTGCTTGAGACATTGAAGGCCTTTAACCATCTCATCTTAAAGAAATAAAAGCTATGAGACCTGATTTTTTAAAACCCTGGATGACCCCGGAGCAGATTCCGGTAAAACCAAAATATAGCGCAGGGGACCTGGCCAATATGGAGCATCTGAATTATGCTGCCGGCTTGCCGCCTTATCTGCGCGGACCCTATTCCACCATGTATGTCATGCATCCCTGGACCATCAGGCAATATGCAGGATTTTCCACGGCTGAAGAGTCGAATGCTTTTTATCGCCGCAACCTGGCTGCCGGTCAGATGGGCCTTTCAGTTGCCTTCGACCTGGCCACCCACCGGGGTTATGATTCCGATCATCCCCGGGTGGAGGGAGATGTCGGAAAAGCCGGTGTTGCCATCGATTCCATCCTCGATATGAAGGTGTTGTTCGATTCGATCCCGCTGAATAAAATGTCGGTCTCCATGACCATGAACGGTGCGGTGTTGCCGATCCTGGCATTCTATATCGTGGCTGCACTGGAGCAGGGTGCCAGGCTGGAAGAACTGACCGGTACCATCCAGAATGATATCCTGAAGGAATTCATGGTACGGAACACCTACATTTATCCACCGGCATTCAGTATGAAGATCATCGCGGATATCTTCGGATATACTTCAAAGAATATGCCCAAGTTCAACTCCATCAGCATATCCGGATATCATATTCAGGAAGCCGGCGGAACAGCGGATATTGAGTTGGCTTACACCCTGGCCGACGGTCTCGAATATCTCAGGACCGGCGTGAAATCGGGCCTTGACATTGATGCTTTCGCTCCGAGGCTCTCGTTTTTCTGGGGGGTAGGGATGAACCATTTCATGGAGATTGCCAAAATGAGGGCCGCCCGGATGCTTTGGGCAAAAATTGTTCAACAGTTCAATCCGAAAAATCCCAAGTCACTGGCCCTGCGCACGCATTCCCAGACTTCCGGATGGAGCCTCACCGAGCAGGATCCATACAATAATGTTACCCGCACCTGCGTGGAAGCCATGGCTGCCGCACTGGGACACACCCAGAGCCTTCATACCAATGCGCTGGATGAAGCGATTGCCCTGCCGACTGATTTCTCCGCCCGTATTGCCCGGAATACCCAGATATACCTTCAGGAGGAAACAGGCATCTGCCGCTCGGTCGATCCATGGGCGGGTTCCTATTACGTGGAGGCTCTTACTCATGAGCTTGCTCATCATGCATGGAAACTGATCGAGGAAGTGGAAGAGCTCGGAGGAATGTCGAAAGCAGTTGAAACCGGCATCCCAAAAATGCGCATCGAAGAGGCTGCAGCCCGGAAACAGGCCCGCATCGACAGTGGTCAGGATACCATTTTAGGGGTGAATAAATTCCGTCTTGACAAGGAGGACCCGATTGAAACCCTTGATGTGGATAATTCCAAAGTGAGGCTGTCGCAGATAGAACGGCTGAAAAAACTTCACGCCGAAAGAAATGAGGCGGAATGCCAGGCATCCCTCGACGCGATTACCCGCTGTGTGGAAACCGGTGAAGGGAATCTGCTGGAACTGGCAGTGGATGCCGCAAAAAAACGTGCATCTTTGGGTGAAATTTCGTACGCTTGTGAGAAAATAGTTGGGAGGTATAAAGCTGTGATTCGTTCGATATCAGGAGTTTATTCATCTGAATATGCCGGAAATGAAGATTTCCAGATGGCTCGCGACCTGGCTGATAAATTTGCAGCGCTCGAAGGCCGCCGTCCAAGAATCATGGTTGCCAAGATGGGCCAGGACGGTCACGACCGCGGAGCAAAAGTAGTATCCACCGGTTATGCAGATATCGGATTCGATGTTGATATGGGGCCGTTATTCCAGACACCGGCCGAAGCGGCCAAGGATGCCGTTGACAATGATGTTCATGTACTTGGCATATCCAGTCTGGCTGCCGGTCACAAAACCCTTGTTCCGCAGGTCATCCAGGAACTCAGGAAACTCGGCCGCGATGATATCATGGTCATCGTCGGCGGTGTGATCCCTCCACAGGATTATCAGTATCTGTACGACCTCGGGGTGGTCGGGATATTTGGTCCGGGAACGAGCATCCCGAAAGCAGCGATCCAGATACTCGAAGTGCTCATTCAAAGCAGGGCATGAATCGGGAAGAAGGAATAAAATGAGGGTTGAGATTCCAATGCAGAGTTCCGAATTCCGAATAATAGATTCAAGTGTTTATGAAGTTGAATTTTTTTACTTCATTTTTACCTGAATCTCAAAACTCGGAATTCGGAACTCTGCATTGGAATCTCTAACTTTAACCTTTTACGACTTCACTCAGTTTAGCATATGCCAGCCAGCATATTAATTCAATCATATTAATTGAATCCATGAAAATCTTTTCAACATTAGTCCTTGCGATCGTGGGCCTTCAGATGGCGGCTCAGCCTTCCTTAACCGACCAGAAGGCCGGGATGACCGGCTCCCTGCGGGGACTAGATGTGGTTTCAAAAAAAGTGGTTTGGGTATCGGGTACCAAGGGAGAGTTTTCGGTTACCCGCGATGGCGGAAAAATATGGTTCCATGACACCGTTGCCGGTGCCACAAAACTTGATTTCAGGGATGTCCATGGCTTTTCAGCCGATGTTGCCCTTTTGATGAGCGCCGGTGCGGGTGAGGCTTCTGCGGTTTACCGGACTGAAAATGGGGGTAAAACATGGACCTTGACTTATCAGAATAAAGATCCTAAAGCCTTTTTTGATGGCATGGATTTCTTTGATAATAATCACGGATTGATGATCGGCGATCCCGTTGATGAAAAGCCGTACCTGATGGAGACATTTGACGGGGGCTTGTCGTGGGACCGCAAGAAGCCATTGAAAATTCCTGACCTGAAGGCCGGCGAATATGCGTTTGCTGCGAGTGGCACCAGCCTGGATGCAAATCCCGGCGGCAACTGCTATATTGCTACTGGGGGATCAGTGGCCAGGATTTTCAGATCCGTGGACTATGGCCTGAACTGGGGGTTGACACCGATCGGGGTATTACAAGGTGATCCGGCAGCCGGTGCATTTTCGGTTGCACAGGGCCCCGACAGGAATGTTGCTGCTGCAGGCGGACATTATCAAAAGATGACCGTGGCCGGATCGAATATCGTTTTATCCGGTGATAACGGGGCTACCTGGAGCATCCCGCAGGGCGCTGCAGAAGTGCCCTTTATGGAGTGCATCCGCTGGATCGACAAAAACACCCTGGTCGCTTGCGGGCCTCCGGGAATATGGCTTTCAACCGATGCCGGAAAAACCTGGAAAGAGATCAGTAAAGAAGGCTTTCATACCTTGGATGTGGTGACCGGTAAAACAACAGTCTGGCTGGCCGGCGGGAAAGGGCGCGTGGTAACATTAACCTTGTAATATGGAGTTCGATTTTTGGGGTATTATCGTTGTTCCGGTGCTGATCTTTATGGCAAGGATCTGCGATGTTTCCATTGGAACCGTCCGTATCATCTTTGTAGCCAAAGGATACCGGTACCTGGCTCCTCTCCTTGGTTTCTTTGAGGTATTCATCTGGCTGCTGGCCATGACCAAAATCCTGCAAAACCTCGACCGGTGGTATTATTACCTCGCTTACTGCGGTGGCTTTGCGACCGGTAACTTTATCGGGATTATCCTCGAAGAAAAAATTGCCATCGGCTATGTAGCAATCCGGGTAATCAGCCGCACTCCTGCCGACGAACTGATTAAGCAGCTTCAGGACGCCGGATACGGCGTTACATTTCATACGGCCCAGGGGAGCACCGGTACAGTGGATGTTGTTTTCACCATTATTAAAAGATCCGAACTCCAAACTATGATCAACCTGATCAACCGGTTCAATCCCAAAGCTTTCTATACTATTGAGGAGGTTAAAGCAGTGAACGAGGGCATTCACCGGTATTCCAACTACTCTCAAAACAAGCTTTTTAAGCGGTGGCGGATGGGGAAGTAGCTCCCTTCGGTCGCTAACTATGCTCCCTGCGCTCGCTAATTATGCCTCCCTTCGGTCGCTAATTATGCGCTTCGCGCTAATTAGCACTGTGGGAAACCCTTAGCGAGGCGTAAGCCGAGCACAATTAGCGCGAAGCGCATAATTAGCCGACCGAAGGGAGGCATAATTAGCGACCGCAGGGAGCCTATTACCGAGCACTAGTAAGGGTTACAAGTCCCGCTGTCCTCAATATTTCAATATAGTCGAGAATCGCCTGCAGATCAGACTCTCTGGAGGATTGGGTATCTAGCATATGCTTGATCTGTAAAGCGTTATGCTTTCCGTTGCAGAGGCGTTCGAGCTCTGTTTTATCAGAGATCTTATTCATCGAGAGGTTTTGTTCGTGTGTCAGTTGGGGCATAAATTTCGAATAGCCGCCATATCCGCCTTCTTTTACTTTGGCGGTTGGAACAGGAATGACCGTCATGGCCTTTTTCTCCAGGTCGGTGGGCTTGAGTGAAATCGCGGCGATTCCGAGTTTGGAGGTGATCTTTTTCATTTCCTGATCGATCACAGCCTGCTGTGCTTCTGCGATTTTCCGCAATTGGGCCGTTTGAACAGTCACAGCGTCCTGCAACTGTACATCTGAAGGGGCCAGTTCCAGCGATGATTCGATGGTCTCGACTTCATTAACCATCGATCCGTCAATATACCCTCTGACCTTTTTGTAAACCTGCCCCAAATTTTCTGGGGTTGCCTTCGATAATTCGTCCAAAGCGCGAGCGGACTGGATCCCTAAACGGCGAACCCCATTTGAAAAGACTTCCCCGGAAATTTTTCCAGCCATATCGGCATCTGCATTGGCAATTGTATAAGCAGAAGCGGCAGTGATCACCGATACTCTTTTTAACTGGGTGGGATCGCATTTGTCGGCTACATCTTCGGAGGTATGATAGAACTGATCGGGCCAGGTGATCATCATGATGCCCGGAACCTGAACGCCCCAGTCGTTGAAGACTTCATGGTCGGACCCGCCAAAGTGAGTCTCGATATTATAGTAAAAAGGTTCATCCGATCCTGAGGGAGCAACAATCCGGTTCAGGTAACCACTCCAAATCGAAATCATGGTGCGGTTGGTTTCGCCAACATATCTGAAATAGTTCTCCACCACATCGTTGATATAATGCGGATTTCCATAGGTGGTCCGCTCAAGGTTGAAAAACGACTGGCTTTTGCTGAGCCATAACCCCACCATGTCGAGATTGATGTTGCAAAGGGTTTTCTCCATGATGTCCTTATGCAGCTGAACCCAAGGTATCGATCCCGAAAATTCCGGGATAAAGATAAAACGCATGCTTCGGGCAGGCCTCGGCAGGCGGCCTTCTTCAAACATCGTATTAAACATCCTGGCAACTTCCAGAATTACCGCACATCCTGAGATGTCATCGTTGCCGCCTTGTTTCTGATACCCTTCAAACAAGTGTGCAGAGAATATCACTTCACCTGCATTGGGGTCAGTTCCCGGGATCACGCAGGTGGGAACCTGAAGGTCCGTAATCTCTTTGGACGTTTTAACCAGGGCATGAACCTTGATCTTTTCATTCCGCATCAGTCTGTCGCGCAACAGGTACCCTTCCCGTGGCGGCATCATGAATGCGAAACCCAGTTTCTGACCCGGATCGCCCCATAAACCGGTCCAGGGTATCTGCAATGGATCAAAAAGAGGGCGTGGCGAGCTGAATGAAATCGTCCCCAGGGCTCCATACTTCTCAACAAACCGCGCCAGAAAGCCTGGATCTCCATAAGTGACAACGATCTTGCCCTTTACATCAGTCTTCTCGAAATCTGCCAGGCGTCCGTTTTCCATCCAGACCAACTCAGCCACGGTATCGATATCCTGACTCCCGGTGACAAGCATCACCCGCAAATCATCATAATCAGCAAGTTTTTTGCGACCGGGAGAGACTTCCCATAATTCACCTTTAATGCCGTTCCAACCGGGATTAGTATCAGGAAACCGCTCAAGTTTGGCTGATTTTATTCCATATTCCTTGAGCTTATCCATGATATACTGCGCCTCGAAAAGTGTGGATGTCAGCTCTTGCGAACTCCGGGCACGGGTATATCCGCCCATTTCGATGATATGGTTAAAGGCGGTTTCACCCGAGGCTTCACCAATGATCTCATCCATCACCTTCTGATTCAGTAAGGTCCATTGATAAAATGGAGTGATCTGGGCACCGGCACCCAGCGAACAAAGAGTGAAAAGTCCGGCGAAGAGTAGGTTTTTCATTTGATTCGAATTATCCTTTAAATATACACATAGGTTCGGCTGCGCCTCACTAATTATGCTCGCTGCGCTCGCTAATTATGCGCTTCGCGCTAATTGTACCCGCTGACGCGGGCTAATTAAGCACTTAGTGAAATACTTAGCGAGGCAAAGCCGAGCCAATTAGCGACCGCAGGGAGCATAATTAGCGCGAAGCGCACAATTAGCGAGGCGTAAGCCGAGCATAATTAGCGGGCGCCAGCGAGTACAATTAAACCTGCTGTCTTCAATATTTCAACGTAGTCCAGCACCGCCTTGAGGGAAGTTTCTTTCGCATACTGGGTGTCCAGCATCTGTTTGATCTGTATGGCGTTGTGTTTTCCGTTGCATAAGCGTTCCAGTTCACTGGTATTGGCAATATCACGATAGGTGGCCGTCATCTGCTCCCGCGTCATCTGAGGCATAAACTTCCGGTATTCGCCATAACCGGCTTCTTTTACTTTTGGAGTGGTTACCGGAATCACCGTGGCTGCTTTTTTCTCTAGTTCATCGGGTTTTAAAACAATGGCCGGAGTGCCCAGCTTGGCTGAAAGTTGCTTCATTTCCTGGTCGAGGACCAGTAGCTGACCTTCAGCAAGCTTTTTTAGCTGTGCAGTCTGAAGTGCAACCGTGGCAATCAGATTGGCGTCTTTTGGTGCCAGCTCCAGGGTGGTTTCGACCGTCTCGGTTTCATTCAGGAGCGCACCTTCAATATAACCCCGAATCCGTTTATAGCCGGAAACCAGATTTTCAGCCTTAAGTTTGGAGAGTTCGTCGATCGATCGTCCCTGCTGCATACCCAGACGGCGGATGGAATTCGAAAAAACTTCTCCTGCAATCTTCCCTGCCATCCCGGCATCGGCTGAAGCAATGGTATAGGCCGAGGCAGCGCCGATGACACAGCATCTCTTTAACTGGGTCGGATCCAGTTTGTCCGACAGGTCCTGTGAAGTATGGTAGTAAAGGTCGGGCCAGGTTATCATCATTACAGCCGGAACCCCAACGGCCCAATCGTTGAATACTTCATGGTCCGATGCTCCGTAATGTCCTTCGATCGCATAGTAGAAGGGTTCATCAGATCCGGATGGTGCCACGATCCGGTTGAGATAACCTTCGCGGCCGGAAAGCACCAGGCTGGTCCTGTTGGTTTCACCCACATAACGGAAATAGTTTTCCATAACATCATTGATGTAGTGAGGATTACCGAAAGTCGTACGCTCCAGATTGAAAAACGACTGGCTCTGGCTTAATAAAATACCAACCATATCAAGGTTGATATTGCAAAGAGTCTTTTCCATAATGTCTTTATGCGCATTGACCCATGGACCGGTGCCGGAGAATTCAGGAACCCATATAAATCTTACACTGCGCGCCGGGCGCGGCAGACGGCCATCATTGTACAGGGTATTTAGCATGCGGGCCATTTCAAGCAAACAGGCACCGCCTGAAAGGTCATCGTTCGCACCCTGCTTGACAACCCCTTCGAAAATATGTGCGGAGAAAATAATTTCACCTGCAGCTGGATCTGTTCCGGGTAAAACACAGGTAGGTACTTGCAGGTCAACGTTTTCCGTTGTTGATTTTACCTTGGCATGAACACGTATCTTTTCGCCGCGAACCAACCTGTCGCGCAGGAAATATCCTTCTCTCGGAGGCATCTGGAAACCAAAACCCTTGGCTGCACCACCACGTCCACCCATGCTGGAATAAGGCATCTGGACCGGATCGGCAAGCGGGCGGGGTGAGTTGAAAGATAACACTCCGACGGCACCGTATTTGGTGATCAGCGACTGCACCTGACCTGGAGAAGCATAGGTCACGACAATTTTTCCGGCAAGCGCTGTACTGTCATAATCGGATTTTCTGGCATCACCGATCCAAACAAGCTCTGCTTCAATATCCGCATTCTGACTTCCCTGGACCAGCATCGCTACCTGGTCCTTGTAATCAGCCAGCTTCTTCAATCCGGGTGAAACTTCCCATAATTCTCCGCTGATCCCGTCCCAGGTCGGTTTCATATCTCCAAACCGCTCCAGACGGGAATCCGTGATCCCATATTCTTTAAGTTTATCCATGATATACTGCGATTCCCATAATACCGTTTGGTACTCCCTGGTTAAACGGTCACGGGTATATCCGCCCATTTCAATGTCATGTGCCAGGGCTGTCTCGCCCGATGCTTCACCGATCATGAGGTCCATCAATTTCTTATCGAGCAAGGTCCACTGGTAATGGGGGACGAACTGGGCCACCGAGCTTGCTGTCAAGGCAGCAAACATCACGGCCATAATTCCGAATTTCCACAGGTTTTTCATTTTTTTAGTCAGATTAGGTCAAAAAATCGGGTCAAGTTAGAAAAAGTGCAACCGCCAGATTCTCTTTTTAACTTTTTTTAAGAATAATACCCCGTCGACTTTCCTCCCGGATGATTAATCAAGGCGATAAAGCAGCTAATTTTTCTATTTTTACCTGCCAAAAGAAAAGCGGCCAAATGAAACAGATACTGGGGATAGCATTGACAATTATATTAATTCTTGCAGGTTGCAAAGATAAACTGGTGCAGGAAACGACCTCAGCCTGGCCGGATGGCAGTCCGCAAAAAGTGTCGTTTTATAAAGTATCCGGAGATAAAAAAGAGAAAGTGAAAGAGATCCGTTATTATCAAAGTGGTAAAAAGGAGATGGAAGGGGAATTTGCCGGCGGAAAAAAGGATGGCGTGTGGACCAGCTGGTTTGAAAATGGCAAGAAACAGAGCGAAGGGTTTTTTAAAAATGATATGCGCAATGGCAAGGCTGTGGTGTGGAGGGAAAACGGTTTTAAATTTTACGAAGGAACCTATTCCCTTGGTAAGCTGCATGGTACCTGGATCTCCTATGATACCGACGGCAGCCGTCTAAAGGAAACCCTCTACGAATATGACAGCAAGGTGAAGGAGATCGACTTCAAGCAGGCACCCTCAACTTCCGACCCAAAGCGTCTGCCATGATACCGCTACCGATAGACCGATGCATAAGTTAAATTAAATTCGTTCTCTTCAACCCCCATTTAACATGAAAAAACCTCTGCTCCCGTTCAAACTTCTGGCTATCATCCTGCTTTTTGTGTTCTCCCAATGTGATAAGAAAATGGATGCCTACCGGTTCCAGTTTCAGTTTATTACGGAAAACTATAAGCCGCTTAATTATGTTGAGAACGACTCATTAAAAGGGATTGCCCCCGATGTTCTCAAGGAGGTTTGCAGCCAGCTTAATATCCCGTTTGATGTTGATGTTTATCCATGGGTACAAGGATATGACCTGGTCAGGAATACGGACAATGCCGTCCTGTTCTCAACCATCCTGAACTCCACCCGGAAAGACCTCTTTAAATGGGCCGGACCGATTGCTTCACTCAACTGGATGTTCTATTCCTCGTCCAATAATCAAATCCCGCTCAGCTCATTGGACGATGCCAGGAATATTGGTAAAATCGGAGCTATAAAGGACTATGCCATTGAGCAATATCTGATCCAGCAAGGATTTACAAATCTGGTCTATTGCACCGATAATGTTGATGCATTTGATAAGCTCCTGAATGGTGAAATCGACCTTTTCCCAAGCGACAAGATTACAGCCGAAGCTGCTCTCGAAACGCTGAATAAATCTATCTATACGGTTAATGCTGAACTGACCATCAGGACCGACCTGGTTTATTTTGCTTTTAATAAAAACATTCCGGATGATGTGGTTGCTGATTTTCAGCGGGAAATCGACCGGCTGAAAGAGAATGGGATCCTGAAAATGCTCACCCTCAAATATCTGAATTCATTGGATTTTCCGGGTACCCTCCAAATCTACACTGAGCAGTATCCCCCTCTTTCTTACCGCAATAACCAGGGCGAAATCACCGGATTCGGTACCGATTTGGTGAACGAAATCCTGAAAAGAAATAAGGTTTACTTTGATATTAAACTCTCTTCCTGGAGTAGTGGATATGATCTGGCCCTGAATAACCCCAATGTTTGCCTTTATACCATGGATCGCACCGAATTGCGTGAAAACCTGTTTCAATGGGTGGGTCCTATCGGGACCAATACCACCTGGTTTTACACGAAAGCCGGTTCGGGAATCAGCATTAGTTCCATCGATGAGGCCAGGAACCTTAGTAAGGTGGGAACGGTTAATTCCTGGTTTTCAACTCAATATCTTCAAAGCCAGGGATTCACAAATCTGGTATTCAACAGTGATCCGGCATTCCTGGCTAAAAAACTCATCAACGGTGAAATAAATGCTTTTGTTTGTTCCAGTGTTACCTTTCCGGATATCCTTAAGGAACTTGGATACCAGTATGCGGAGGTTGTGCAGGCATTCGCCCTGATGTCGTCGGATTATTATATCGCCTTTTCCAAGAATACCCCGGAAACGATTGTCAGTCAATGGCAGCACCAATTCGAATCCCTGAAACAGGATGGTACTTATGACGCCATTTATCATAAATGGCTAAAATGATTATTTATCGACCGGCGATTCGGATCAGCCTCAATAGCCGGCGGATTGGTGCTCTTGACCGGTCCCGCCCCAATGATTTCACCATAAGAGGTACTACCGTCAATGACCCCAGCATAATAATCCCGTTGCTGAAATCCACCCGGAGCGAAGATGTTGCCCATTTTGAGTATGCTGTCACCGATAAAAGTCAGCCGTAAATATTCATTCATCGGATTGGTGCCCATCCAAAAATGGTCATGATTGCCAAGTGCCATATACCAAGAAATAGATTGGTCGATTCCGGATGCCTGAAACTCATCCTGATAATCATTATTGGGTCCGGGAACCGGATCATCCTTGATGCCGGAATCGGGATTGATTTTTTTACCATCGAAAATATCGATCAGCCACCTGAGCTCATTGTATTGATTATTGTTGCAGACATCCCCCAGGGCAATCCCGAAATCAAACCGGTTTTCCTTATTCAGGACGTTAACGGTCTGAACTGCTGCGTCAAGAACATGAGTTGAATACAGCATGGCCGGTGAATAAGCCGAAATGATATTGAATGGTGGCAGTCCAAATACCACCCCCTCAACCGGAGATTCTTTATCGGTCAGATGGATATCGGTCATCGCGAAGAAATTCAGAAGCTTTGCCTCATGGGTAATGATTGAATTTGCGTATTCACCGGGCATTAGATCCAGCCGCTTCTGGAATGAAAGTCCGGGACCATAATTCCATTCTCCATACCCTAATTGCGAAAACTTTCCGATTTCATACGGAAGAATTGAAACCGGCAATGTGGGCAGGGGAGCGGGAACTACTGTACGGTCCAGAGTGGTCAGTACCTTGGAATCGATTGGATTCTCTTTTCCGCAGGAAAATAAGAAAATAATGACGGCGAAAACTATGACCATTTTTCGACCGGTCGAAAAATGTAAAGTATTCATGAAATGATATTATCGTGCCCAGCCTGGGCAACGCAATTAATCTATAAATTTATGCCTTTAATTTAATTGTACGCCCAAAAGCCTGCCAAAGCCACTCTTTATCCTTGATATTTTGACCAACTAATAAATTGATCCCCCTTCCCTCTTCAATTAGCGAGGCGACAGCCGAGTATAATTAGTGAGGCGAAGCCGAACCATTTACTGTGCAATGAATTCCCGTAGTGTCATCGGCGTACCCATCCGGAATCCTTTTTCGGTGCTGACGACGGTGGCGCATTCATAGAGCATATCATGCTGAAAAAACAGGACATAATTATTTTCAACCATTCTTTCGAGGAATTCCTGTTTTTCTTTCATGGTACGAACGACTTCAAGGTCATAGGCCATATTGTATTTTACCGGGATATGTCCGTGGGTAGGAATGAGATCAGCGCCGAAAACAAGGGTTTTTGAACCGTACCGGATGATGGGAATGATCTGGCCCGGGGTGTGTCCGTTGACAAACCTTAAATCCAATCCCTCGCAAAAAGAACCCGGACGCTCAATGAAATCCAGTAGCCCAAGATCCTGCATCGGCAGCAGGTTTTCAGGCAGGTAGGAATCAGCTTCCCTGGGATTTGGATTCACTGCATTCTCCCATTGCCTTTCCGTGACCCAATAGGTGGCTTCAGGGAATACAGCTATGGGTTCACGGTTCCAGTTATAGGTAATACCACCACCGCAATGATCGAAATGAAGGTGGGTCAGGATCACATCGGTCACCTCTTCGGGCCTGATACCGTGTTTTGCCAATCCGGTCACCAGCCCCTCGTGCTCCTCAACCTGCAGGTATTGTAAATAGTCTTCTGTCTGTTTATCCCCAATGCCAACATCAATCAGGATTACCCTGTTCCCTGTCTTGATTACCAACGACCTTAACATCAATGGAATACGGTTTCTGTCATCCGCTTTAAAAAACTTTGTCCAGATTCCTTTGGGTACCACGCCAAACATGGCGCCACCATCGGCCATGAAGGAGGAGATATCAATACTGTAAAGTTCCATGAGTAAAAGGCTTTGGCCAAAAATAGAAATCTTATCGAGAAAACCAAAGCAATTACAAAAAAGTATGGTAGAATATAATCGGTAGGGGAGGAGTAATGGCTCTTCCCGATTGGTTATTCCTTTTCTCCTTTCAGGGCCTTGTCATAATCCGGTTTATGCAACAGCATTTCATAATCCTTTGGTGGATTCTTCTTCAAAAAAATGGCAAAAAAGGCATCCTTTGTCATGCTGTCCCAATGGAGCACCGATGTCCGGTACTGTCCCATCTGGAATTGGTTCAGGCTTAAAAATGCCATCAGCAGGAATCCGGGAATTATCTTTACCCAGGCTTGCTTTTGAAACAGGTAGGTAAAAGTGGCAGCCATTGGCACAGCGAGGATCCCATAAGTTTCGATCATCGGCCGCGATCCGAAACTTCCGCCGTACCACCAACACCACCAGCTGAAAATGAAATAGATAAAAAGGACCATGAAGGCAAGTATGACGTTTCTTAAGCCTTTTGCATATTTCTTCATCATAAAAAATCCGGTAAGTGCAAAAAGCATCACTGGAGTATAGACTAACCAGCCCTTCCTGAATCCGAATAATCCGGTCGTTATATTAGGATGTAAAAGATAAAATTTACCTGATTCCATATAAGAGTTAAATACGAAATGGCCGGTCTGAATTTTCCAGTAAATGATTTGAGGCAAAAGCATCAGAAATGCTGAAAATGTGCCAATTGCAATAAACTTCCAATGGGTGAATATCCTCTTTTTCAAACCGGATAAGGAATTAATTCCGATGAAAGCGGGGAAAATAAGAACCAGCCCGTTAACCGGCCGGATCAGGATAATGAGTCCGGCAAAAACGCCCATGACAATGCTCAGGAACAGGGTGGGTTTTTTTATCCAGCTCAGCGTGAAAAATAAAAACCCCGTGATAAGCGCAAAACTGTATATATGCGACATCCCGGGTTCGGAAATGACATAATACATCAGGTTGGTTGCTGCAACAATCACAGCCAGGGTCATTCCGGTAATCCAATCAGAAAAATAGTTCAGCAGAATTCTCCTGAGAAAAACTAAGCCCATCAGCATATAAAAAAGGGCAGCTATGAAGATGGATAAGCTGTATGGCCATGAATATCCCAGAGCTGATACTCCCAGAACAGGAGCCAGCAAATGGGCAATCAGGAAGAAAGGCAGCCAAAGTATGGCAAGCCCCATGGTCATTCGGAGTACCGGCTTTCCGTTTTCCGCAGTACTGTACCAAACCCTGACTTCATAATCCGGAGTAACATCCTTTATAAAATGGAAATTGAAATCTTGAAATATAATTGCAGCAGGCAGATACGCATAATAGGAAATCACATCATGATTGATGATCGTATTTCTTCCCCAGGAATCAAGGTTTTTTCCATACCACGCGCAGATAACCAGTAGAAGCCCGATTACGATTTTTGAAATATTCCACTTCATTTTCATCCGGCTATTTGTTTTTTGTCTTTTGAATTTTGTTATTTCCTGCGTTTCAGCAGGTGATAAGTATCCTCAATAAAACCCCATCCAAACTCCGGAAGGTTCGATTCGGTCGCCATCAGTATGATCACATCATGCTTCATGATCTGGTCCCATAGGTCGACCTGCGCGGTTGAGACCGGAGGACCCATGACCGTATGATATATATCCTTATTGTAATACCAGAAATCACTGGTTGAAAATCCTTTGGTGAACCCCAGTTTGAACAGATTCCAGTAAAAACTGTCTGCAATGACCAGCACCGAAGGTTTAGTCTTGCCTGATTCGGGCTCGAATTTCAATACCGGATAGGCCATCTTTTCACGGCGCAACTTAAACAGGAGATTCAACCCCGCCCCTAAATCATAGTCGTCCTGGTAAGCCCTTTTTATCCTGATCCGATCCCAGCTGATCGAAGGAATATCTATTCCCCGGATACGTTCAATATAGGAAATCAGTGAGTCGGCAACCAGCGTTGCCCCGTAAACACTCCAATGCATGCCATACTTCGGATATAGGGGATAGGGGGAGCGAGTCTTGTTTTCAACGAACCACCGGTCAAAATCTATGATCTGCAAGCCTGTCTCCCTGGCTAGCCTGACATGGTTTTCATAGTTGGTCGGACCTTTTGTGTATGGGTTGGAGACTGGAAAATACTCCGGATAAAATGACCCTTTCCCTGCTGTAATAACAATCATCAGGTTTTTATTATACCGGTTCAATAACTCATCCCGGATGAATTTTAACCTGTTAATTCGGTGTGCAATGCTGTCAACACCTATAAAATCAGCTCCGTAACTGGCTTTGATATATTTTTCGGCGTACAGGTAATTTCTCTGGCCAAAAACAACGCCAAATGCATGGACTTCCCTGAAAAGGCTGAGGGTGATCTGGTTGTTGATCCGTACAAAAAGTCCCCTGAAACCAAAGGTATCGTTGAGCCACTTTTCCTTTTTCGGTTGCCACGAACCGGAGAACCAGCCACCGGTGCTGAGTTTTGGATTTTCCGGGACGACGATGGCGCCCTTCAGCTTAGTCTCTTTAACAAGGTGAGTGGCCGTCTGTATAAGGGGGAGGGTGAGGAGCACCATCAGGACCAGGAATAGCCGCTCGCGGAAACCGGTGTGGAATCTTTTTTTCATCAGAACCTGAAATAGATGAATGGATTGAAACCGGTGGAGGTGATGGCGCTTATCGAGAGCAGCGCCAGTATCAGGGTGATCCCGGAAACAATATAGTGCCGGCGGGCAGGGTATTCATCAAAATAGATGGCATTCTGGATCTTTTGTCCGCCTGCCGACCAGGCAAAGAATGAAAAGATCACGGCCAGCAGGAAGTAGAACCAGAAACCTGGTGTCAGGGCAATGCCGGCACCGGAACTGAAGGAGAACATCTTGCCTATGAAGGCAAAAGCGGTTTCGAAATTGTCTATCCTGAAGAATACCCAGCCGATTACTACAAGGAGGAAGGTAATGGTTTGCGCGGGTAACCGTCCTATTTTCTCATACACGCGAAGCAGAAAAATCCGTTCCATAACCAGGAGCAGGCCATGCCAGGCACCCCAGAAAACAAATGTCCATGAGGCTCCGTGCCAGAGTCCCGAAGCCAGGAAAACCAGCCAGAGGTTAAAATAGAGCCTTCTATTTGTTTTCACCCTGTTGCCGCCAAGCGGAATGTAGAGGTAATTTCGCATCCAGGCGCCCAGGGTGATATGCCACCTCCGCCAGAACTCGGTAATGCTTTGCGAGATATATGGATTATTAAAGTTCTCGGGAAATTTGAAACCGATCATTTTTCCCAGCCCGATGGCCATATCGGAATATCCGGAGAAATCGAAATAGATCTGGAAAGTATAGGCGAGGATGCCAACCCACGCGGTGGCAGTTGCCATGTTGGGTATATCCATGGCCAGGATCAGGTCAGCCTGCTGACCCATATGGTTGGCAATCAATACTTTCTTTGCCAAACCAAGAATAAAACGGTAAAACCCGGTAAGCCGGTTATCGAAGGTTTCATTGGCCGAACGGTCTGTAATCTGATCGGCGAGCTGGTGATACCGGATGATCGGTCCGGCGATCAGCTTGGGAAACAAGATGATATACAGCTGATAGTCCCAGAAATTATGAAGTGGGGCATGTACCCTCCGGTAAACATCCACCACATAGGTGATCGTCTCAAAAGTGTAAAAGGAGATTCCGATCGGAAGGATCAGCTTGGTCCATAACACACCATCGACTCCAAAAGCCGAGAGCAGCTGGTTGAAATTCTCAATAAAGAAATTGGAGTATTTGAAATAAACGAGCAACCCCAGGTTCATGGTCACGGATAAAAGCAGCATCAGCCTTCGGTTGCGGTTGGTTCTCATCGATGCCATCCATTTGACGAGATGGAAATCGATGAATGTGGTGCCGAGAATGACAAAAATAAACCGGGGTGCTCCCCAGCTGTAGAAAAAAATACTGAACAGGAGGATGGTAATGTTCTTGAATTTCCCGGGCACCAGATAGTAGGTGATCAGAAACACCGGCAGGAATCCCAGTAAAAAAACGATGCTGCTAAAGACCATTTTTATCTGATAATTGTGCCGAATATAAAGAAAGGGGAGCAGAAATTTACAACTTCAATCCCCTGTTACCGAAAGGAACTATTTTTCAGGAGGAGTTGAGGTAATCTGACCAAATTCATCAACATAGGCAATCATATCATCGAAACCTTTTGTTTCTTCCGAATTGCTTTTCCGTTCCAGTTTTTTAGCCACTTTATCTTTTTTCTTCTTCTGTTTCTTTTTCTCAGTCTCTTTTTTGTTCCAGGATACTTGCGATTTGACCATAATTGCCTTTGTAATTTAGGAGAATATAGGCAATTTATTTTAAAGTACCAACAAAGTGTCCGGAAGTTTCAAATTCTGTACCTTTAGAAAGATTAAAACTTAAGCATTATGGAAACAAATTATTACTACTATCTGATCGGTGCCCTGGTTGTTCTTTTCTTGTTAGCAGGCATACGGATAATCCGCCCGACACACAAAGGATTAATTGAAAGACTCGGGAGATACCATCATTTTGCCACCCCGGGCTTTAACTGGATCATTCCCGTGATTGACAAGCTTTACCAGATAAATGTTACGGAACAAATGGTTGATGCTGAACCTCAGGAGATTATCACTAACGATAATCTGAATGCCCGTGTCGATGCCCAGGTTTATTTCAGGGTGAAAGACGATGAGCAAAGCGTAAAAAACTCAGTTTACAATGTCAATAATTATAAATGGCAGATCGTCAACCTTGCCCGCACCACCCTCAGGAATATCATTGGTACCTTAACACTGAAATCAGCCAACAGCGAGCGTGGAAAGATCAATTCCGAACTTCATAAAACTTTACTTGATGAGACCGCCAGCTGGGGCATTGATATTGTCCGTACTGAGTTGAAGGAGATTGATCCGCCGAAAGATGTCCAGGAGACTATGAACAAGGTAGTTAAGGCAGAGAACGAAAAAATCGCCGCAGTGGATTACGCTACCGCACGTGAAACCGTTGCCGATGGTGAAAAGAGGGCCAAGATTAAAGAAGCTGAAGGATTCAAACAGGCAAAAATCCTTCATGCAGAAGGGGAAGCCGGTGCCATTAAACTGGTAAACGAGGCAGCCGATAAATATTTCACCGGTAATGCCCAGCTGCTCCGTAAACTCGAAGCCATGGAAGCATGTCTGAAAGAGAATGCCAAAATCGTGGTTCCCGAAGGCTCTGAACTGATCAACGTGATAGGCGATCTCGCCGGTGTCCTGCCGCTGAAGAAGAAAGAAGAGAAGAAGGACGTTAAGCCCTCGTAGACGATAGACGGTGTACGTTAGACGAAAGATAGAGTGACGATGAGACGATGAGACTTTAAGACTATTAGACCATAAGACTGTCAAGTCTCACAGTCTCACAGTCTCACAGTCTATCTTCAGCGTATCAGGTATAAGGCCGTCTGATTCCCATCCACCCATCTGCATCCGTCCTTGATAAAGACCCCCTGCTCTTCGTAGCTGATGGTCACCTCTTTATTGTCCCATTCCGGGACTGCAGTGGTGGAGCTGAATTCAATGGCGTAAATGGTGTTGAGATGAAGAGGGTATTGTAAAACCGCGGGCATCTCTTCGTAAACCGCATTAAGAGGACGGGAATCCATCGTGGTTCCGGCATCGTGTCCGTAGTATCCGATGGGGTGGGAATAAATTCTGGCTCTTAACCCTTCATTGGTTGCTTTTTGAACAGTCAATTCCGTAATCTCCTGTCCGCTGCGGCCTTCCTTGAACTCGCCCATAAAAACATCCGCAGTTCTGACGGCGCGGACAAGGGCAAGCTTAAGTCCTTCAGGGGCATCTTTTTCCCCTGGCAGGCAAACATATGCGTGCCATTGCATATCTGTGCATAGCCGCAGATATTTAATCCCCACGTCGCAGTGGAGAAGGTCGCCCTTCTGGATCGTTTCGGGTTTTTCCTTGTAATGTTCCTCCATGGCCGGGCTTCTCTGTATCGATATGGACGGTTCGAACCAGGTTTCCAGGCCAAGACCGGTTATCCGGTCGCGGATCCACCATTGGACATCCTCAGTTTTGGTCACTCCCGGGATGATCACACCGGCCGAATAGAATTCGGCGATCAGATCGTGCTCAATTCCACACAAGTATGTGTAAATGTTAAGTTCATCCGGACTTCTTGTCTCAAGCCAGCCAACACATAGTTTTTCCGCTGAAACCAACCGTTTCGTATAAACCGGGCCAATGTGCTGTTCCAGTTTTTCTTTCATGGTGGCAGTAAGCCCGTCAGCGGTGCGGAAGGCCACCGAAGTATTGATGCCAATTTTTTTAGGATCGAGCTTTTTTATCAGATCCGCCAGATTTTCAAACTGGGTACGGTCACGGTTGGTCCAGGCTTGTTTGTAAAGACCGCCTCCTCCTCCGAGCGAATATCGTTCAATTGGTTTATTGCTTCCCGGGTCAAAGAATACCAGAACCATTGTCCTTCTTCCCTGCAGGAGCGGTTCGGGTACCAGGCTCCACAAGAGTGGGTCCTCGTTTGTCTCACGGCAGATAATCAGCCACATATCAATCCCTTCGCGATGCATCAGTTCGGGAACGATATGATCCAGCCTCCACGGAAGCCATTGATTGATCAGCTCTGCACGCTCTTTTTCAGGCAGGATCCGGTCGATATGACGAATCCCTGGTCTGCCGGATGTTTGAGCCGGTGCGAGAAGAGCACAGAACATGATTAGACAGACAATGGAAGACAGGAGAAGGAAGACTTTGAGACTGTGAGACGGTGAGACTGTGAGACTTTGAGACGGGAGACAGTTGGCCGTAGGGGAGGAGCAACGGCTCCTCCTGTTTTCTAAATCGTGAATCGTGAAGCGTGATGCGGAGAACATTGGCAGTTTTTTTAGTTGACGAAATTTAGTGCTTTTCGTTCAACCCGGGCGGTCTTGGGGGAGAAATTTACGAGTTTACCACCATTGGCACCTCGTTAGCGTAGAGCGGTTCCCGCCTTCGCGGGAATGACACTTCTCCGTCCCACCTCTCACAGTCTCACAGTCTCACAGTCTCACAGTCTTCTCAATAATACGCCGCTATCCCCTTTAGCAGCCTGTTATATCTTTCTTCAGGCGTCATCGCGAGGTAGGCCGCCTGGGCTTCCTCATGCTGACGTTGTTTCTCGCGTGCAACAGCAAGCTTTTTCTCCATGAGGATCCGCTGTATCCTGTCGTTCAGGAATTTGGTTGCCACATTGGGAAACAGCTCAAGCAATAATTCTTCTTTTTCATTATTGGCCAGGTGGTAATTTTCACCCATCTCGGGGAATGCCGGATTGGGCTGCCTTTCATATCCTTCCGCGTTAAAGGGGATCTCTTCACTCGTTCCGGCAATCTTTAGCCGGAAATCGGGGTCCACCGGGATCGGTGTGTTGCCATATTGACCCTTGACCAGGTTTACAAACTGACTCGAATTATTGGTATAAAAAGGCTTGCCGGCATTTTCATCCACCACGCAATTCACCGCCTGGGCACCCACGATCTGACTGGTGGGGGTGACCAGCGGAGGACAGCCAGCTGCGACACGCACAGTAGGGATCACTTCCAATACCCTGGGTAAAAGATCCTCCTGATGCAATTGGTTCAACTGGGATAGCATATTGGTATACATGCCACCGGGTATTTCGGCAAATTTGACTTTCTCATCTGGTTCCGGAAAATTGAAATAGTGCTCAATCTCCTGACAGACATCCTCCAGTTTGTCGCATTTATCAGCCTTGGCTAACTCAATCGCCTCATCAAATAACTTGTCGATTTCTTTGGGTAAGGTATCTGTAACGATATTAAAATCTATCGGATAGATCTTATAGCTATCGATTTCCCCCATTTCCAGTCTGATCTCTTTCAAGATTTTATTGATTTCCACCACCGTTGGCAAATCAACCCCGGTTTCAATATCCAGTTTATTGCAGAAGATCTGAATGAGTTCAAAGGCCGGGGCCGCCGGACCGCCGGCAAAGTTCATGATGGCTGTATCCACAATGTCGACACCGTTAACGATGGCCATCAAGGCTCCGCTCAAACCATATCCCGGTGTGCAATGAGTGTGGAAATCGATCGGAACTTTAACGTTTTCCTTGAATGCCCTCACCAGTTCACCGGCTTTTTCAGGGGTGATCAAACCGGCCATATCCTTGATGGTTATCATGTCGGCACCCATGGCCTCGAGATCTACCGCCATCCTGGTGAAATATTCCGTCGTGAAAATATCTTCAGGAAGCTTTTTGCCTTTCAGAAATGCTTGTAATTTCTCTTTTCTCGAAAACTTGGGATCAACCGTATAGCAAACCACACAATCGGCCAGACCACCATTTTCCTTGACATATTTGATGGTGCTCCTGATATTGTCGGTATCATTCAGGGCATCAAAAATCCTCATGATGGAGATTCCTGAATGAATGGCATTCCGGTTAAATCCTTCGATAACGGATTCAGGGTATGGATTGTATCCGAACAGGTTGCGGCCCCGCGACAGGGCAGTCAGATGGGACGACTGGCCAATGGCTTTCTTGATTTTTTCCAGCCGTGTCCATGGATCCTCATTCAGGAACCGCATGATGGAATCCGGAACAGCACCTCCCCAAACCTCCAATGCATAGAACCCGGCATTTTTATATAAAGGCAGCAAACGGTCCACCTGGTTCTGGTTCATCCTGGTCGCAAAAAGTGATTGCTGACCATCACGAAGTGTGACATCCCTGATTAATAATCGCCGGCTCATTTTATTTGTGATTTTATTCACAACAAAACTACCCAGCTCCGATGGTCCAGCCAATGATAAATGACATGAAAACCAATTCAGGAATGCCAATTATTTCCCAAAAAATTCCTTCAACCAAAATTTATTTTGAAGATCACGAAGGTGTGTGGCTTTCGGTCCGCACCATCCATGCCGGAGAAAAATAAACCGGCGGCCAGAAGTGCCAGTATCCGGCTGTGTTTTTTCATTCTCATATTGCATTATTTAAAATGGATTCAATCAATTCCTGTTTGCCTGATTGCAGCTCAGGTTCACCTTTTGCAATAGCCAGCGCATGAAGATCTTCAATACCCAGGTCGCCGTTTTCGAACCTCTTGGCATCCTGATCGTGGAAAGAAAGATACCGGTTGTCGCGGAAATCAGTGATTCTTTTTTCGGTAATGAGTTTGTCGGCAATCAGCAAAGCCCTGGCAAAAGTATCCATACCCACAATGTGAGCGATGAACAGATCTTCAAGATCAGTTGAATTCCGCCGTAGTTTGGCATCAAAATTAAAACCGCCGCTTCCCAGACCGCCATATTCCAGCACAACAATCATGGCTTCAATAGCCTCATAAAGATTTGTCGGAAAATTATCCGTATCCCATCCATTCATGGGTTCGCCATGGTTAGCGTCGATCCCGCCCAGCATTCCGGCATCGGCTGCGAAACGCAGCTCATGCATAAAACTGTGACCGGCCAGGGTGGCATGGTTGGATTCGATATTCAATTTAAAGTCTTTCTCCAGACCGTATTTGTTCAGGAAACCGATAACGGTGGAGGCATCGAAATCATACTGGTGAAGGGAAGGTTCCATTGGTTTTGGCTCAATGAGGTAGGTTCCGCTAAAACCGATTTTCCGACCATAATCCCGCGCCATCTGCAGAAACCGTCCCATATGATCCAATTCTTTGGCGGTATTTGTATTGAGTAAATAGGAATACCCCTCACGGCCGCCCCAGAAAACATAATTCTCACCCCCGAGTGCCACAGTGGCTTCAATGGCCGCTTTTACCTGGGCGCCGGCCTGACAAACCACGCTGAAATCCGGATTGGTGGCAGCCCCGTTCATATACCTCGGATTGGAAAAAAGATTGGCTGTACCCCAGAGAAGCTTGATCCCGGAATCTGCCTGCTTGCGTAAGGCTAAGTCGACCAGGGTTTTGAGATTTTTTTCCGATTCCAGAACGTTGTCCCCTTCCGGGGCAATATCCCGGTCGTGGAAGCAGTAAAAAGGAATACTCATTTTACTCATGAATTCGAATGCGGCATCCAGCCGGGCTTTGGCATTCTCCATGGGATCGGAAGAAACGGTCCAGGGAAATTTCCGGGTACCGGGTCCAAACGGATCCCCGCCCGCATTGCACATGCTGTGCCAGTAAGCCATGGCAAACCGGAAGTGCTCCTTCATGGTTTTGCCGGCTACCACCAGGTTTTCGTCGTAATACTTGAAAGATAAATGATTATCACTATCCGGTCCTTCATAGAGGATCGGTTCGATGTCGGGAAAGAATTCCATGCTTCTTGATTTTATTTTAATAATTAGGTATTATCATCGAAATGCCGTAGAGACGCATATATGCGTCTCTACAGACGTCGGCAATCCAATTCATGCAGCATCCTGGTTTTCCAATTGAGATATAGCTCGCGATATATCTTCTGTCTCTCCGGATCCGGATTGATCGTTTCCATCACTTTAAGGCTTGCGAAAGCCTGTGCAGGTGTCGGATAAATTCCGGCTCCGATTCCGGCGCCGCGCGCAGCTCCTGTAGCGCCATCCGTGTCAAATAGCTCAATGGTGGTACCGGTCACATCACTGAAAATCTGCCGGAAAACACGGCTGAGGAAAAGATTGGCGTATCCGGCTCGAACCGTTTCCGTTCTCACGCCCATCTCCTTCATCGCCTCAAACCCGTAATTCAGGGCATAAACAATGCCTTCCTGAGCTGCCCGCACCAGATGCGAACGCGAATGGCGGTTAAAGTCGAGATTCATCACCTGACCGCCAAATGGACGGTTCTGGTGGATCCGCTCAACGCCATTGCCAAAAGGATAAATAGTCAGACCGTCGGATCCGGGTTCCACATCGAAAGCAATGCGGTTTAACGCATCGTAGGTCAAGCCGGTTCCATCAAGCAACCGCTTGATCCATGAATATAAGATACCGGTTCCGTTTATACAGAGCAATACACCAAGTCGTTTGTCGGGAAGCCCGTCATTTACATGCGCAAATACATTAACCCGTGACTGCGGATCGTGGTTCACCTGGTCGAGGATCCCGTAAATGACCCCTGAGGTACCGGCAGTCGTCGCCAGCTCGCCGGGTTCCAGGACATTCAGGCTCAATGCGTTGTTCGGCTGATCGCCGGCCCGGTAGCAGACGGGCGTACCGGCTGGAATGCCCGTGAGGCGTGAAGCGTGACGCGTGACAGATCCCTGGATGCCGAAGCCGGGTACCAATGAAGGGAAAAGATCGGGCGAGAAACCAAAAAAATTGATCAGTTCGGTGGATGGCCGGTCCATGGCAAAATCCCAAAGGATACCTTCGGAAAGGCCGGTTTTAGTGGTTACGATATCGCCGGTCAGTTTTAGTCCGATGTAGTCACCCGGGAGCATGATCTTGTCAATCTGCTCATATACAAGTGGTTCATTTTCCTTTACCCAGGCCAGCTTGGCCGCAGTAAAGTTCCCGGGACTGTTCAGGAGGTGGTCCATGCAAAAAGCTGGCCCCAGGCCTTCAAAAGCTGCTTGCCCGTAAGCCGCTGCACGGCTGTCACACCAAATGATGGAGTGCCGGACGGGTTTGCCGGCTTTATCCACCGCCACCAGACCATGCATCTGGTATGATATGCCGATGGCTTTAATGCCCGACAGATCAATGCCTTTCCCTTTGAGGATGCGCATCGATTCAATGACATGATGCCACCATACGTCCGGGTCCTGTTCAGCCCAGCCGGGCTGGTTGGCAATAATCCGCAATTCACAGTCGGGCGACTGGGCGGTTGCAATGGCGATGCCTGTTTTAGCTTCAACCAGAGAAACTTTGATCGATGAGGATCCGATATCAAGGCCGAGGAGAAGGGACATGGTGGTTAGGGGGTTAGAGGTTTCAGGGTTTCAATCAGGCATTCGTTGTGAGGAACGGGGTCCCCGCCTTCACGTCTTCCGCTTCACGCTTCACGATCTTCTCCCACACACCTGTATTCTTAGGCAGGTAGGTCCTGGTCGTTACAGAGTTCAGTGCATAGGCCCGAAGGGTATCCAGTCCGGAAAGCCCCTGATGGCAAGCGATCTGAACCAGGATATTTCCCAGTGCTGTTGCTTCGGCAGGTCCCGCTATGACCGGCAGTCCTGTTGCATCGGAAGTTAGCTGGCAAAGAAAGGTGTTAAGCGATCCGCCACCGATCATATGGATTTTCTCGATCGGGTGCGGACTGACTTTTCTTAACTGTTCGAGGGCAATCCTGTACTTTAAAGCCAGGCTCTCGAAAATACACCTCGTGATCTCGGCAATGGACCGGGGAACTTCCTGATTGGTTTTTAAGCAATACTCCTGAATTGCCAAGGGCATATGTTCAGGATTCATAAACACCGGATCGTCAGGATCAATGATCGATCGGAAGGCTTTGACTTTCATGCACCTGCCAATTAAATCTTCATAAGTTACAGTTTCTTCCCGATCCCAAACCTTTTTACACTCCTGAAGTAACCATAATCCTGTGATGTTCTTTAAGTAGCGGATCTTTTTACCCACACCGCCCTCATTGGTGAATAAGTACTTGAAACTCTCTTCGGTAAGGATCGGATGGTCCGTCTCGATGCCCATCAGCGACCAGGTTCCACAGCTAATATAAGCCCAGTTGTTACCTTCGGCCGGAATGGCTGCGATGGCCGATGCGGTATCATGGGCTCCGACTGCCACCACCGATATGGCATTGATTCCAAGCTCACTGAGGATGCCTGGTTTCAATGGACCGATTTCCGTTCCGGGGTCCAATATATCATCCAGAATATGGATGGGTAGGCCAAGCCTGATGAGCAGATCGGGATACCAGTTCCGGGTTTTGGGATTCAGGATCTGCGAAGTGGAGGCAATGGTGTATTCCGAAAAAATCACTCCGGTAAACATAAATCCCAATAAGTCGGGAATAAACAGAAGCTTGTCGGCCTGCAGTAATAAGTGGGGAAATTTCTTCTTCAGAGACCAGAGTTGGAATAAGGAGTTGAAACGCAGGAACTGGATCCCCGTTTTGGCATATAATTCCTTGGGCCTGATCACTTTGAATACCTGTTCCATGGCTTCTTCGGTGAGTGAGTCCCGATATGCAAATGGATTGTCAATCAATTGGTTATTTCCGTCAAGCAGTCCGAAATCAACTCCCCACGTATCAATTCCGATGGAAACCGGTATCACATTGAGCTTTTTCACGCAAAGCCTGAGTCCGGTCATCAGCTCCGCGAATAATCTGTTGATATCCCAGTAATAATGTCCGTCGCGCAGGATCATTTCGTTTGGAAACCGGTGGATTTCCTCGAGTGTTACCGCACAACCGTCGAGGGTTCCGAGAATTGCCCTGCCGCTGCTTGCGCCGATATCAAAAGCTAAATATTGTGAATTAGTCATTTAAGGAAAGTTTGCCTCTGCCTTAAAAATACAAGTTTTTCCTGAACCTCCTTCAGATATTCTTGTTTAGTGCATCATTGATTGCCGCTCTGATCGTTTCTATACCCAATGGAAAACCTGAAAGGTGGATGGAGGTCACAAAATCTGCATGTTTCCGGCCGGTCCGGTACTCGGGTTCCCGATCCGGATGTTTGAGATACCGGCCGATAAACTGCGGTGTTTCAGCAACATTCAGTACCGCATGGTAAAACACCATACTTTTTTTGCGGTATATCGATGAACCCAGTATTTTTTTCTCTCCTATTGCGATATCTGAGATCCCCTTTTCATGCAAGTTGGAAATGCCCAGGTCAGCCAAAGTGTTAATGATCAACCGGTTGATTCTTTTAAAATAAACCTGGGGATTATCGAGCTTCTCAGAAATCAGCCTTACCGATATCACCAGCGTCCGTGGTGTCAGGATTACTGACTGACCTCCCGAATGCCTTTTGTATACAGGCACCCCGTCCTGTTCAGCAAGATCAGAATGAACCGCAGTTACCGCCTGGTTGCTTTGCCCTAAAACGATCACCGTACTCGCTGGCTGCCACACCATGAAGGCGTTGGCGGTAGCTTCCGGATCGATCAGGACTTGATCGGGCAGGGGATAGGGGAGGGGGGCAGGGGTCATTTATGGATGGGCTTGTCGGCTGCGTCCATCCCCGCCTCCAGGAATACCTCCGAAACCGTCGGGTGGGCGTGCATGGTACGGGCAACATCATAAACGGTGGCTTCCACCGACATGAAGGCGGCGGCTTCGGCAATCAGGTCGGTGGCGTTGGCGGCGATAATCTGAACACCAAGAACTTCCCCTAATTTTTTTCCGGATAGGATGCGGATCATGCCGTCAGCACTGTCCTCGGCCAGGGCTTTTCCGTTGGCCGACATTGGAAATTCACCGATCCGGTATTCAATGCCCTTATCCCTGATTTCCCGCTCGGTCAATCCGATCTGCGCAACTTCGGGATGGGTATAAATATTGATCGGACATTGCTTCATATCCATATTTCCCTGAACACCCTGCACATGGTTTACCGCAAAAATTCCCTGAGCCGATGCGGCATGTGCGAGATAGGAAAGTCCGTTAACATCACCAATGGCAAAGATGCCCGGGATTTTTGTCTCCAGAAATTCATCAACCGGAATGAATCCGTGTGAATCACGGCTGAGGTCGATATCCGTTGGAGGGGCAATCCCATTGCGCCAGGAACAATTGATAACCACATCATATGGGATTTCAATATCATTGACTTTCAATAGGTTGTCGTCAGCCGATCCGATCTTGCTGTTCTCAATGATCCGGATTCCCTGACTGTGGGTTTTCTTTAGGATATACTGGCGGAGATAATCATCAATACCGGGTAAAATGTTCTCAACGGGGCTGATCACCGTTATTTCTTTATCGATCAGCTGAAAAAACTGGGCCAGTTCAAGGGTGACCGGACCGTGTCCGACCAGGACAATTCGTTTTGGCAACTCCTCCATATCAAGCAGATACTCAACCTGAACGAGCTTGCCTTCAGGTAGGTCAATCTCAAGAGGTGCCGGATAGGAGCCGGTGCCTAGAAAAATATTTTTGGCCTCCAGCGACCTGTTTTGTATGCTGACAGTATTCGGTGAAGTCAACCTGGCCTCCCCTTTGATCACTTCAACGCCATTCTTCTTCAATAAATAATTGACCCCGCCAGTAAGTTTGGTGACGATTTTTGCGGACCTTTTCTTAGCATTGGTCCAGTTAAAAACCACCTTCGACTGGTCGATCCCGTCAATCCCCAGATTTTCGGCCGTCTTTATCCGATTATAGAATTTCGCACTTTCAATCAATGCTTTAGTGGGTATGCATCCCCAGTTCAGGCACATGCCTCCGACCTCTTTTTTTTCGAGGAGGGCTGTTTTCATGCCGAGCTGGCCGGCACGGATAGCAGCCACATAACCGGCAGGACCAGCACCAATAATGATCAGATCATATTCCATAGAGAAAGGTTTTCATTCGAACAAAGTTAACCGATTATTAATGATACGGGATCGCTCAGGAATTCCATCAGGCGGTTGAGGAACCGGGCGACTTCGCCTCCGTCCACCATCCTGTGGTCAACCGATAGGCTCAACGGCAGCATGGTTCCGGCAACTACCTGACCGGATTTTAGGACGGGTTTTTCCATCAGGCGACCGATTCCGAGAATCCCGGCTTGCGGATAATTGATTACGGGTACCGCATATTGACCACCTATCGATCCGAAATTGGTCAGGGTAAAAGTGCCATCCTTCATGTCCTCCATGGTCAGGCTCCGTTTTTTTGCTTTTTCCGATATCTCATTAACAGCTATGGCAATATCCTTTATGGTCAGCCGGTCAACATTCCGGATGACCGGAACGACCAGGCCTTCTTCAGTGTCGACGGCAATTCCGAGATTGTAATACTTCTTGTAGAGCATCCGGCTGTTTTCCAGATCCATCTCCGCATTCATCACAGGGTGTTTTTTCAATGCCAAGGCTGTAGCTTTCAAAATAAAGGGCAGATAGGATAGTTTAATCCCTGCTTCTTCAAACTGGAGTTTGTATTTATAGCGGATCCGGATCAGCTCGGTGACCTCCACCTCATCGAAAACAGTCATGTGCGCCGCGTTGTGCTTCGATTGGATCATGTTCCGGGCGATGGTTTTCCGGATCTGGCTAAGGGGCTTGATTTCAATATCGTGAAGCGGAAGACCGGAATCGTGAGGAGTGAGGCGTGAGGCGTGAGGCGGAAGAGCGGAATCGTGAAGCGTGAGGCGTGAAGCGTTATGCGTAACAAATTCTTCAATATCGCGCTTTGTCACCCGACTGGCTGGACCCGTGCCCGTTACGAGATCGATGTTTACGCCAAGCTCTTTTGCAATGGCGCGGGCTACCGGGGTGGCGAGGGCGCGGTAACCGGACCGCTGTAATTCTTGCCGTGCAGGTGCTGGCTCAGCTTCACTGCTTGCCGGCAGATAGGCAGCACTGTCTGCTATTTCCAATGTCCCCACCACTCCGGCGCCTTCTTCTTTCACTGTCTCGAAAGCAGGCTTGGCGGCTTCAGCTATTGCATCAGCGCCGTTAATGCCGGGAAGGTCATATTCCACGAGGGGGCTGCCTACATGGATGGTTTCTCCTACGCGGCCATAAAGGGTGGCAATCATGCCCGATTTCGGCGATGGGATATCCGTAACCACTTTGTCGGTTTCCATTTTGACCAGCGGTTGGCCCATAGTCACGCTCTCACCCTTGGCAACATACCATTCTGCGATGATCCCTTCGTCAAGTCCCTCCCCAATATCCGGAAATTTGAATATATATCTCATGAGATCAGAATTTTACTGTTTTTTGAACCTCATAAAATATCTTTTCCGGAGAAATCATATAATGATGCTCCCCTTTCGGGAGTGGGACAATCGTGTCGAAAGCAGTAACCCTTTTAGGTGGTGCCTGCAGGTAGAGAAACGCCTCTTCATTGGCCACAGCCATAATTTCTGCGCCAACACCAAAAGAGGTGGGCTCCTCGGCAACAAATACGATCCTGCCTGTTTTGCGGATGGATTGTGCCAAAGTTTCCTTGTCCATGGGATAAATTGTCCTCAGGTCGATCAGCTCGACTGAAATCCCGGCTTCCTTGAATTTTGGCAGTGCTTTTTGAACCTCCCTCACCATGGCGCCATAGGCAACCACCGTGACATCAGTACCCTGTGTCACCAATTTTGCCTTGCCGATCGGGATGGTGAATTTCTCTTCGCTGACTTCTTGTTTGATAGCCCGGTATATCCGCTTGGGTTCCATGAAAAGGACCGGATCATTGGATTCGATGGCTGAAATCAACAAACCTTTGGCATCAGCCGGAGTCGAGGGGATCACTACTTTAATGCCCGGAATCTGGGCGTAGAGGGCTTCCATGCTTTCCGAGTGATGTTCCAGGGCATTTATCCCACCACCATAGGGTATTCTCACCACCACCGGCATCTGGTATTTTCCGCGTGAACGGTTGCGCATCCGTCCGAGATGGGAGATGATCTGGTTGAATGCCGGATAGACGAAACCGCAAAACTGCATTTCAACCACGGGCCGTAAACCGGCGGCAGCCATTCCAATGGCCGTGCCCACGATGGCGGATTCTGCTAATGGTGAATCAAACACACGATCGGCACCATATTTCAGCTGCAACCCTTCGGTTACCCGGAAAACACCGCCTTCCACTCCAACATCCTCTCCATAAGTCACGACATCCGGATCTTCTGCCAGCTTGATATCCAACGCGTTGTTTATCGCGTTGACCATATTCATAATTTTCATGCCCATGTGCTCACTTTATGAATTTGATTCTTTCCACTGCAGAAATTTCTCGTGTTCAACCTGTTGTTTTCTCAGGTCATCCGGCGTTTCAGCATACATATACTTAAATACATCTTCAAGCGGATATGCCGGCTGATTTTCAGCTTCCACAAAAATCCTGTCAATCTCCAATCTGTACTGTTCTTCCCTTCTGCCTTCTTCTGCCTCATCCAGTAAGTTTTTGCTTATCAGATAGTTTCTTAACCTTCTTAACGGATCTTTCTTCTCCCATACCTCCTCCTCTTTCCTCGTTCTGTACTTGGTCGGATCATCGGAGGTAGTGTGGGCACCCATGCGGTAAGTAACGGCTTCTATCAGGACCGGTCCATTTCCCGCCCTGCAATACTCCAAAGCTTCCTGCAAAGTGCTGAGCATGGCAAAGAAATCGTTGCCATCCACCTGTATGCCGGGCATTCCATAGGCCAGCGACTTAATGGCAATGCCCTGTGATGCGGTTTGCATCCGGAATGGTACCGATATGGCGAACTGGTTATTCTGAACAATAAAAATCACGGGTACCTTCCAAACGGCAGCAAAATTCAATGCTTCGTGGAAATCGCCTTCCGATGTGCCCCCGTCGCCGACAAAAGCAAAAACCACTTCATCGAGTTTTTTATATTTTACGGCATACCCGATTCCAGTTGCGTGAACAAGCTGCGAAGCGATCGGCACGGCTATCGGCAGCAGATGGTTTGCCTGTGGGAAGCTGTTGCCGGCCTCATAACCCATAAAATACAAATAGATATCTTTCAAGGTGGCGCCTTTGGCGAGCCAGGCGCCCATTTCACGGAATGCCGGAACGAGCCAGTCATCATGACGCATCACCTGTGCGGCTGCCCCGTGAATGGCTTCCTGGCCATAATTCGGAGGGTAGGTGAAAATCCGTCCCTGCCGCTGATAGCTGACAGTCATCAGGTCGGCCGTCCTGGCAAACGCCATATCATGATAAGCCTGTAACAGCTGTTTTTCGTCGATAACAGGCATGTACTTGTCCGACAGAACCTTGCCCTCGTCATCCATGATCCGGAAAATCTTCTTTTTCGTTACATCAAATTCCTTGAGCATTTCACTTTAGGTTGTTGTAGGATTCGAACAAATTCCAGCCGCTTTTGTTTATTCGTCAGGTGGCGGCCAGCCTGGCAATGTTGACGATCACTTCAGCGGCCTTTTGCATCGACTGAAGGGGTACAAATTCGAACCGTCCATGATAATTATGACCACCGGTAAACAGGTTAGGGGTAGGCAGTCCCATGTAGGAAAGCTTCGACCCGTCGGTTCCGCCCCGGATGGGGATGATGAGAGGCTCCACTCCCGCTTCGCTGATGGCCCGGGAGGCAAGATCAACAATATGGAAAACCGGCATGATCTTCTCTTTCATATTGAAATACTGGTCGCGGACCAACGCTTTTACTGTGCCCGCAGGATATTTCCTGTTAAAATCCGCCGCAATATCGGCTAGCAGGTTTTTGCGCCCGATAAATTTGTCAAAATCATGATCCCGGATGATGTAATCCATACGGGCCTTCTCCACGGTACCTTCAATACGCGTCAGGTGGAAAAACCCTTGATACCCTTCTGTATGCTCCGGCCGGTCGTTTAGCGGGAGCATCGAATGCAGGTCGATTGCTATCTGTAAGGCATTGATCATTTTATCCTTTGCAGTGCCCGGATGGACATTCCGCCCCTGAATATTCACCACGGCGGCCGCAGCATTGAAATTCTCATATTCCAGTTCACCTATCGGACCTCCGTCGACCGTATAGGCAAAATCGACCCCGAACTTCTTTACATCAAAGAGGTCGGCACCGCGGCCAATCTCCTCATCCGGGGTGAATCCAATACGGATTTTCCCATGTTGGATCTCCGGATGCTCATGCAGAAACTTTATCGCCTCCATGATTTCGGTGATACCTGCTTTATCGTCCGCCCCGAGCAGGGTCGTTCCGTCGGTCACGATCAGATCCTGTCCTGTATATTTCAACAATTCCGGAAATTCAGCAGTGCTCATCCTTACCGAACCATCGATGTCCAGATTGATATCCTGGCCGTCATATTGTTTGATTATGTGTGGATTGGCATTTTTCCCCGAATAATCAGGACTGGTATCCATGTGGGCAATGAAGCCGATCACCGGGACTTGCCCGGGTATGTTACATTCAAGGGATGCCATGATGTACCCGTTCCTGTCAAGCGAAACCTCAGTACACCCTATCTCTATAAGATCTGCCATTAGGACACGCGCCAGGTCCATTTGTCCTGAGGTGCTGGGGCAGGTGGAAGAATGGCTGTCGGATTGCGTATCGATCCTGACGTAACGGAAGAACCGCCCGGCTATTGAGTCTGTGGTCAGCATATTATTGTTTGATAAGCGAAGGTAGGGAAAATCGTGAAGCGTGAAACGTGAAGCGGAAGACGGTATGCCGTAGGGGAGGAGCAACGGCTCCTCCTTTTTTCCGGGAGGCAATATCGGCAGCATTGTCATCCCCGCGAAGGCGGGGACTCCTCCTCCCCAACCTCCGGATCGGTCATTTCCGGCAAATAAACAGCTGCCTCCCCGGCCGGCAATGAATCTACATTCTTGAGGCTCCGCTGGATGGCTTTGGTGCGCGTACCTACGAGATCATCGAGCTGTGAAGTGGCGGTATGGAGATTTTTCTGGGCCTTGTCAAGCAGTCCTCCAAACTTGCCAAATTCGGTTTTCACTGCCCCCAGTATGCGCCAGACCTCACTGCTCCTCTTTTGGATAGCCAGCGTTTTAAATCCCATCTGGAGACTGTTGAGGATGGCTGCCAGGGTAGTGGGACCGGTAACAATGATGCGGAAATCCCGCTGGAGGGTCTCCATCAGCGATGCTCTGCGGACGACTTCCGCATAGACACCCTCAAAAGGAAGGAACATGATCCCGAACTCAGTGGTGTTGGGCGGATCGATATATTTATCTTTTATGTCTTTGGCCATTTTTTTGATGGTGATTTCCAGTTTTTTGGAAGCGGCATCAATGGCTTCCAAATTGGCAACTTCGTAGGCTTCGGTGAGTTGGATGTAATCCTCCTGCGGAAATTTGGCATCGATTGGCAAATAAACGACACTTCCATCATCCTCTTTTCCAGGCATTTTCAACGCAAATTCAACTACTTCGGATGAACCTTTTTTTGTTTTCACGTTCGCTTCATATTGCTCCGGGGCCAGAATCTGTTCAAGCAGCATTTCCAGTCTGACCTCCCCCAGCCCGCCCCGCATCTTCACATTGCTGAGCACTTTCTTCAGCCCGCCCACATCCTGGGCCAGGGTCTGCATTTCACCCAACCCCTTTTGAACATTCTCCAACTGACGGCTTACCACCTCGAAGGATTGTCCCAGTCGTTCATTCAAAGTTTTTTGCAGCTTTTCATCCACCGTTTGCCGCATTTCATCCAGCTTCTTCTGATTTCCCGTGTTCATCTCCCCGAGTTTCTCCTCCACCTTGGTGCTGATCTTATCCAGCTGAAGATTCATCCGGTCGGAGAATTCTTTCAGATTTTTTGTCAGCTCTTCACGGTTTATCTTATTGTTTTCTTCTGTTTTCCCTGTTAATCCGGTCATCTGCTCATTAATGGCCTTGGTCAGGTTGGTCAGCGATTGCTGCGATGAATCGATCAATCCTTTCAGCTGCTCGGCCTGATCCTTCGAAATCCCACTTAAAGTGGCCAGAAATGACTGCTGGAAAGTGGTGAGAATATTGTTTTGCTCCAGCCGGTTGGATTTGATCTCATCTTTCACCGCGGCTTCAATCCTGGCTGAGTTCTTCACGATTTCAGCCAGCAGCTTTTCACTTTTGTCTTCCGTTTTACCCGATCTGAAAGCAATTTGAAGACCAATAACTACAATTAATAGTAAAAGTATGATAATCAATAAGATAGTTTCCATGGGACCAAAGGGTATAAGCGTAGTGAAGGTAGGTTTTTCCGTTGGGACGATCACCGGTAAATTCCAAAAAACAATACCCAAAATCCAAAATAATCCCAAATCCTAATATTCAACTCTCAAACCTGCCGACATTATCATATTAGCATATTAGCTCATTAGCATATTAGCGTTAGCATTTTAGCAAATTCTTCGTATTTTTCCATATTGCTTCACCCACATGATTGCCAGTATCTTTAATAATTTCAGCCATCAGGGCCTTTTTTGGCTACTCCTGGATATTGCGCTCCTGCTTTCCATTCTGGTGATGGTAGTGGTAATCATCATGGAAAACCAGGATCCGATTAAAACCCTCTCCTGGATACTCATCCTGTTCCTGATACCTGTTGGTGGAATAATCCTGTATATTTATTTCGGGGTCAATCCGAAAAAGCGAAAGATGATCATCCTCAAGGAGATGGCCGACCGGATGTCGCTCGACCGGCTCATCCAGGACCAGATGATCCGCCTGAACAAGAAGGTATTTATCCGTGATCAGCGCCTGGCTCCCAAACGGCACCTGATGAAGCTTCTTCTGAATAATTCAAAGGCATTAATTACCGAATACAATAATATCCGGGTGCTGAATAACGGCCGCCAGACTTTCGGTTCCATCATTTATGAGCTTGAAAACGCGCGTGACCACATTCATCTGGAATTCTATATCATTGAGGATGACCAGATAGGTAACCGGATCAAGGAAATCCTCATCCGTAAAGCCCAGTCCGGATGTGAGGTCAAAGTCATGTATGACGATCTGGGCAGCTGGTCCTTATCGAGGAAATATATCCGCGAACTCACGACCTCCGGGGTGAAGGTGATCAGCTTCATGCCGGTTAAAACGTATGCTTTCGCCAACAAGGTCAATTTCAGGCTGCACCGCAAAATCATTGTCATCGATGGCCGGATAGGCTTTGTCGGCGGGATTAACATTGCCGACCGTTACCTCCGCGGATTGGGAAAGAATAACCGTTGGCGCGATACCCATCTCCGGCTCGAAGGGGAATCGGTCAGAAGCCTTCAGGCCATCTTCCTCCTCGACTGGAATTATGCCAATAACACGTCGGATTATGATCTGAGGTATTTTCCCGATAATGCCGTTACCGAACAAAAACTCGTCCAGATCGTCGCCAGCGGACCGGATTCGGATTGGGAAAGTATCATGCAGGCCTATTTTGCCGCGATAGCTACCGCAACCCGGTATGTATACATCTCAACCCCGTATTTCCTCCCTAACCAGAGTATCCTTACCGCATTAAAAACCGCCGCGTTGAGCGGGATAGAAGTCAGACTGCTGCTGCCCGAAAGGAACGATTCCTGGATGGTGTGGCGCAGCAGCCGTTCGTATCTTAAAGAGTTACTGGAGGCCGGAGTCCATGTGTATTTTTACCTTAAAGGTTTCACTCACAGCAAGCTGATGATTGTGGATGATGTTTTTGCATCAGTGGGCACGGCCAACATGGACATCCGCAGCTTTAACCAGGATTTTGAGGCCAATGCGCTGATTTATAATGAAACAATCGCGAATCAGCTGAAACAGGACTACGAAGATGACATCAGGAATTCCAAGGAAATCTTCCTGGATGTGTGGGAACAGCGTAAAGTTTTTGAAAAAGTGCAGGAATCGGTAGCCAGGATGTTCAGTCCGCTCCTGTAAAATCAGAATAATTTTTGCCGCTTGATTAGCAGGGGCAGGAGTACCTCACGAAAATCCTGCCGGATATCGGCTTCCACAAAATCAATGTCGAACTGACCGCAGCGCAACTTGATATCCGAAAAATAACCGCTGATCTTTTCCCTGTATTGCGTCCTGATCTCAGCAGGATTAACGCGGATACTCTGTCCGGTTTCCATATCCACAAACTTGTGCGGACGGTTGGAAAAATCAAAGGCTTCTTCGAGCTTGTGGTCCTTTACATGGAAAAGGATCACCTCATGTTTGTTATAACGGAAATGCCTCAGGGCGGAAAAAAGTTCTTCAGGATCCGATTCATCCAGCATATCGGTAAACAAAACCACCAGGCTTCTTTTGGGGTACATTTCCGCCAGCTGGTGCATGACAACCGCGGAATTGGTCGGCCGGTTCAGGTTTTGCTTGATCAGCGAGGGGTTGGACCGCTCCAGTAAACGGCTCATCTCGGCAAACAGGTTCTGGTTGTGCACTTCACTGACCTTGGAAGGGGTGGTCAGCTCAATATCACCCGAGAAAAGCGTTAGTCCGACGGCATCGCGCTGCCTGCGCAACAGCCGCATCATTGCGGCAGCCGTATAAACGGAGAAAAAGAGTTTGCTGATCGCTTTCCGGTCGGGGTTCGGAAAAAGCATCGAGGAGGAGGTGTCAACAATGAACTGAGCCCTCAGGTTGGTCTCTTCTTCATAGCGCTTGACAAAATACTTATCTGTCCGGCCATACAATTTCCAATCGATGTGCCTGATGGACTCACCCGGATTGTAATGGCGGTATTCGGCAAATTCAACGCTGAAACCATGATAAGGGCTTCGGTGCAAGCCGGTGATGAAACCTTCGACTACCTGGCGGGCAATAAGGTCAATCTCATACAGATTGCCCCACTCTTCTATCTCTGCAAGATTTTTCGTAAGCGCGGCCCCGGCACTATTTTAACAGTGCATCAATTTTGTTTACCAGCGCACCTTTCGGTACAACACCTACTTGTTTGTCAACCACCTGGCCGCCTTTGAAAAACAGTATGGTCGGGATATTGCGGATCCCGTATTTTGCTGATATGCCGGGGTTGCTGTCAACATCTACTTTGCCCACCACAACGCGGCCTTCATATTCTGTTGATAATTCCTTGACGATAGGGGTGAGCATGCGGCAAGGTCCGCACCATTCGGCCCAGAAATCTACTACTGCCGGTTTGCCGGCGTCAATCACAACGTCCTGAAAATTAGAATCAGTGATGTCAATGGTCATAGCTATAATTTTTAAAATTCCAATCAGATAATTCTTTGCAAAAATAAGGATTTAACGGACGACTTCTGACTTTAATCTATCTTAAAGTCAAATTCCGGATGATTTTTAAGATAAAGAAGAAACTCCTTGTTCAATTCCACGCGAAAACTCCGGCTGAACAAGTCGATGCTGATTTTCTGAAGCGATTCATACACCTTGAACTTCAGCATGGTTTTCCCTTTATATTTTTGAACCTTTCCAACGATCTCATTTACAAGTTCTTTATTGATAGAATCCAGGGAGATGGTTAATGTGACCGACTTGATCATTTTTTCACCTACATCCGCCAGCAGATTCATTTCCTTTACTTTGAACTCGAATTCCCCTTCATTGAACCGGTGGGCTTCCACTTTTCCCGAGAGCAGTAATGCGTATCCCGGCTGCATGTAGTTTTTAAAAGTCAGATATTCAGGGGAGAAGAAGGTAAAAGTGTGGGTATCGGAAAAATCTTCCATCGACATGCGTCCGAACGGTTTTCCGTTTTTAGTGATCTTATGCTCGACAGAGGTCACGATACCGGCCAGTTTCAGGTCTTTTCCCTTCAGGGTTGAAATATCCTGCAGGTCCGCAAAATTGGAGTTGGTGAAATGATCGATGACCAACCGGTACTCATCCAGCGGATGGGCGGATAAATAAATGCCGACATGCTCTTTCTCGAGGTTCAGTTGCTGCAGGCTGCTCCAGGGTTCTGAAGGCCGGGGCTCCGGCCGGGAGGGCTTGATTTCTGAGATTCCCCCGAAAAGGCTGATCTGGCTTCCTGCGTTTTCATCCTGAACCTTGGCTCCGTAACGAAGCAGCTGCTCAATGAAATTCTGCCCTTTTTCATCCTCCGAAAAGAACTGAAAACGCTGATATTTAGATAAATCATCCAGGGCGCCGCTGACCGCCATCGATTCAACCACTTTTTTGTTCAGTGTTTTCAGACTGATGCGCTCCACCATGTCGTAAATATCCTTAAAAGGGCCTTTGCTGTTGCGCTCCTGAACCAGAGCCTCAACAATACCGGCCCCGATCCCTTTCACGGCTGCCAGTCCGAAACGGATATTCCCGTCTTTGTTTACGGTGAATTTCAAATAACTTTCATTGACATCCGGACCCAGCACCTGCATGCCCATCCGGCGGCATTCATCCATGATAAAGGTTATTTTCTTGATATCGTTCAGGTTGCGCGTTAGCACCGCGGCCATATATTCTGCCGGGTAATGGGCCTTCAGATAAGCCGTCTGGAAAGCCACCACAGCATAACCGGCGGAGTGCGAACGGTTAAAGCCGTAATTGGCAAATTCCATCATAATATCGAATATTTCCACTGCCTTGGCTTTATCGACTCCGTTTTTCTCTGCCCCGATAATAAACCCGGCCTTTTCGCTCTCCATCACGTCCATTTTCTTCTTTCCCATAGCACGCCGCAGGTTGTCGGCTTTCGCCAGTGAGAATCCCCCGATCACCTGGGCAGTCTGCATGATCTGTTCCTGGTAAACCATGATGCCGTAAGTGTCCTTCAGGATTTCCTCCAGCCAGGGGTGTGGATACTCCACCACCTCGAGACCGAACTTGCGTTTGATGAAACCGTTGATATACTGCATCGGACCCGGCCGGTACAGGGCGTTCATTGCTATAAGATCTTCGAGGGTGGTCGGTTTCAGGTCCTTCAGGTAGGCCCGCATGCCAGGCGATTCAAACTGGAAAGTCCCTACTGTTTCCCCCTTCTGATATAACTCAAACGTTTTGGGATCCTCATAGGAGATCGTATCCATAACAACATCGATCCCGCGGGAAAGCTTGATGTTTTCCAGGGCATCCCGGATGATCGAAAGGGTTTTCAATCCGAGAAAGTCCATCTTCAGCATGCCGACCTCCTCCAGATAATGTCCGTCGAACTGGGTAATCATCAGATCGGTTTCCTTGGAGATGGCCACCGGTATGTGGTCTATCAAAGGATCCCGTCCGATAATCACCCCGCAGGCATGAATTCCGGTCTGACGGATCGAACCCTCGAGTATCTTGGCCATTTCGAGCGTCTTCCGGATCAACGGATCGCCGCTGGAAAGCTCAATCTTCAGTTCCGGAACATCGGCAAAAGCCTTGGTCAGGGTAACATCCGGTCCGTCGGGAATGAGCTTGGCCAGCCGGTTGGCCTCAGGCAACGGAAGATTTATGACCCGGGCGACATCCCTGATGGCCATCTTGGCACCCATCGAGCCAAAGGTAATCACCTGGGCTACACGCTCCTTGCCATATTTTTCCAGCACATATTTCATGACTTCCTCACGCCCGTCATCATCGAAATCAATGTCGATATCCGGCATGGATATCCGTTCCGGGTTCAGAAACCGTTCAAAAAGAAGCTTATATTTAATCGGATCTATATCTGTTATCCCGATACAATAGGCTACTGCCGAACCCGCCGCTGATCCCCTTCCGGGTCCGACTGAAACTTTCCTTTCACGCGCAGCACGGATAAAATCCTGAACAATAAGGAAGTACCCTGCGAATTTCATCTTCGCAATCACACATAATTCAAAATCAATGCGTTCCCTGATGGCATCAGTCATCTCAGGATATCGCCTTTTAGATCCCTCATAAGCTAGATGATGCAGATAATCATCCTGTGTTTCGAATGCTTCCGGCATCTTGAATTCAGGCAGCAGCACCTCCCTTTTGAGGTCAAAAAATTCAATTTTTTCGGCGACTTTCAAAGTGTTGGAAATCGACTCGGGCGCATCGGGGAAAAGCAGGCTCATTTCCTCGACGGTCTTGAAAAACTCTTGTCCGATGAATTTCATCCGGCTGGTATCGTTGATATCTTTCCCCGTGCTTAAGCAAAGAAGGATATCCTGGGCCTCGGCATCTTTCTCATTCAGGTAATGAACGTCATTGGTGGCGATCAGGTCCACCCCGTGTTTACGGGCAAGCTTGATCAATAAAGGGTTAACCTGTTTTTGTTCGGGATGGCCATGATCCTGCAGCTCGATATAGAAATCTTCTCCGAACAGAGCAATGTACTTGAGCAATACCTCTTCAGCGGCCGTTTCACTGATCCGTGCCGCACGTGGCAGCTCGCCTGCCAGACAGGAGGAGCAGGCGATCAGGTCCTCGTGGTAAAGGTTCAGGAGTTCCCAGTCGATGCGGGGCTTGTAATAAAAACCCTCCAGATAGGCCATGGATACCATCTTAATCAGGTTATGATACCCGTTGATGTTTTTGGCCAGCAGAATCAGGTGAAACCGACTCCGGTCCTCAATATCAGATTTGTCCTTTCTGCCTTTAGGCGCCAGGTATACCTCACATCCCAGGATGGGTTTAATGTTCTTGGCTTTGGCCGCATCGAAAAAATGCTTGATCCCGAACATGTTCCCATGATCGGTTATGGCCACGGCCGGCATGCCCAGTTCAACGGCACGGTCCATCAAAGCATCGATGGGCGTGGCCCCGTCGAGGATGGAATATTGGGTATGGAGATGAAGATGTACGAAGTCGCTCATTGGGGTCAAAATTAGCCAGTATTGACCGGGTTGATGGCGGTGTTTAAAACTCTTTTAAAAGTTAAATACTTTTGGAGAACAGGATATTTATGGTATCTTTGCGCCACTAAAATTTTTAAAGATCTAATTATCAGTAAGCATGCCAGCAAAAATCAGATTAGCCAGACACGGGAAAAAATCCCGTCCGTACTACTTCATCGTAGTTGCGGATAGCAGGGCACCACGGGATGGTAAGTTCATTGAGAGGATTGGTAACTACAATCCTGTCACGAATCCTGCTACCATTGAAATTGACTTTGACAAGGCATTATCATGGTTGCAAAAAGGTGCGCTGCCGACTGATACCGTTCGTTCGTTATTACTTCAGAAAGGGGTTCTGTACAAGAACCACCTTTTGAAAGGTGTCAAAAAAGGTGCTCTCACCGAAGAGCAGGTTGAACAGAAATTTCAGGAATGGGTCGCCGCAAGCGAACAGAAACTGAAAAGTGCCGTAAGTAAAAAGGATGCCGACAAGCGGGATGATTTAAAGAGCCGTTTTGCCGCCGAAACTAAGGTTAAAGAGGCCCGCGCCGCTGCTTTGGCTAAGAAAAATGCCAAGGAAGCCGCTGCCGCCCATGCTGAAGAGGAACCCATCCAGGTTACTCTGGCAAAACCCGAAGAAGAAGAAAAAGAGGAAGCTCCGGCTGAATAATCCGCAGTTCAGTCTCTTACAACGAATAAAAAAAGCTGCCCGGTGACCGGGCAGCTTTTTTTTATCCTCCCAACCAGTGACGGAAGGCTTTTTCTTTTCGCCTTCCTATGATTCTTCTTTCTGAATTCCGTTTCGTATATTTGTTCTGGTCCCCCCCGGATAGATTTAAAAATTTGTTATGGCATTTGACAATGCTATATATTTTCATTTAAAGACTTAGCTCATCCTGAGAAAAGCGTTATGACCAAAACTGCTTCTTTCTTTATACTGGCGCTGATGGTTCTTGCCTGTGACAGAAATCATAAACCCATAATCGCCGATCTTACCTGCACTCCGGCAGGTGGCAGTGCGGGTACCACTTTTACTTTAAAAGTTTTGGCTTCAGACGAGGATGGTGACATAATTACCTATTTGTGGACAGCTGACGATGGCAATTTTACCACTTTGGTAAATTCAAGGGAGGTAAAATGGAGATCACCAGTGACGGGGGGAGGGAAAATATTTTCCGTCAGTGTTAAGGTTTCTGATGGTGAAAAGGAAACGATACGTAGTTATCCAATTCAGTTGGGCGAAGCCTTATTGGGAAGCGTATCCGGGGTGGTCAATTTCACCAATTTTAAAATTCCGGTACCTGAAGTCAGTATTTCGATTGCCGGCAAAAATACAACCACTGATCCTGACGGACATTTCTTTATTGCCGGGATTCCGGCCATAAGTGATACCCTATATGCGGGTAAACCATCATTTTCATCGGTTAAATCGGTTGTTAATATTCCCGCCAATGATACGCTGGCAGTGGTTCTGGAACTAACTTCTGTAAATTTTTCAACTAAAGTGTATGGAACGGTCAAGGATCAGGATGGCTTGCCGTTGGATAGTGCCAAAGTTGTTGTCCTTAATCCGGATGGCACACCGAGCAAATTGAAAGCAATTACGGATGAGTCAGGTTCCTTCAGGCTTCTGTATATTCCTTTCGGTGAAAGAACCATCATAGCTTCCAAAGAAGAAACTACTGAAGCCAGCTACGCGCAATTGACGAAACCAGTCAATCTTAATGATTTGCAGATCCAACTAAGTCTTGTGCTTCAAAAAACCAGTTTCAGCGGAAGTTTTACCGATCTCCGCGATCAGCACGTTTATACTTACAAAAAAATCGGTTCACAATTCTGGATGACCCAAAACCTGGCCTACCTTCCGGAAGTCAGCCCACCTGACATGCTATCAACAAGGGAACCCAATTATTACGTATATGGTTACGAAGGTACCGATACCGCAGCGGCCAATGATACAGATAGATATAGACTATTTGGTGTGCTGTACAACTGGCCCGCCGAGAAAGCAGCTTGTCCAACCGGATGGCATGTGCCCAGCATGTACGAATGGGACAATCTCTTTTACTTTTTGGAGCCGGGTGCAGCCAGGAAAATGAAGTCATCGACCGACTGGAACGGTCGCGGTGGCGGTTCAAATAGTAGCGGTTTGAATGTTTTTCCTTCCGGGCAACTTAAAATTGACGAGACCTTTGCAGCATCTGGAGATGCTGCTTATTTCTGGTCTTCAACCGGGGGGGCTTATACCCAGCCTGGATTCAGAAGCCTGCGATTCGATTCCAATGAATTGACGACTAACCAAGGTTCAGAAAAGATGGGATGTTCGATTCGCTGTGTCCGAAACAATTGAGATCATTACTTTAATGCACACCCCGGATGAATGTATCTTTCATGAACCTGATTCAATACACATAGGGTAATGAAAAAATTTCTGGTTGTTGGTTTAATATATTTCAGTTTTATCCGCTGCTCCAATGAGATTGATATTCATGTGAATCTTGGCTATTTGCCGGTTGTTTACTGCATTCTCAACCTGAACTCTGAAACTCAACACGTCAGAGTTAGCCGCACTTATCGTTCGGATTCGGAAAACACTGGAAAGCCCCCGGTATCTGATAGTTTGATCATCAGAGAACCGTGCGAAATTTATATTGAAAAATGGTCTGACGAAAAATTGGTTGAAACTTACCTTTTCACCAAGACGGGTAATTCTAAAGATTCCGGGTTTTTTCCAGTTCAGGGCCAGGAAACATATTCGTCAAATTTTCACGCTCAACCATTGACCCGCTACCTCCTTTATGTCTATTTCCCGGATATTAACAAAGTGGTATCTGGTGTAACATTAACTACGAGTTATCCGGTCTCCGAGGACCCAAAGCCGGATTTGCCCAGATCGATAACAATAACCCGTGAACGGGGATACACCGCCAGATGGTTTACAGTCAGGCAGGCAGGCATTTACCAGGGAGTTTTCTCCCTCATCTATCTGGAAAGTCTGGGTGAAGGCACAACCTTCCATTCCATTCAATGGTTTTTGCCAAATGTTTTAAACGACAGACCTGATGAACTCATCACACAGGAAATTAACCCCAAACGGTTTTTCGACAGACTTGTCCAGGGAATACCGGTAATTCCCGATATACAGCGGGAACTGGTTGGTGTGGAATTTACTTTGATCGCCGGAGGTGAAGAAATTGGTTTGTCACTCAGGACTTCGGATATTCAAGGGTTTTCGACCAGCAGTGATTATACCAATCTGGATAATGGAATCGGGTTGTTTTCTTCAATAGCCAGAACCCATGTCCGGAACCTAGTTTTTTCTAATCTGACCGAGGATGCGATCTGTACCGATCCGGAATTGAAATTTCTGAATTTTAAAAAATCAGGATCACATGAATAATAACGGTAATTGGATTAAGTGGCTGTTTTTTGGATTTTGTTCAATAATTATGGCTTCCTGCGTTGACAATAATGGCGGACCTGATAAACCTCCCGCCGATCCGGCCACCGGAATATTGGAAGTCGATTTTAAACTTCCCCCGATCGAATTTTTATCTGATTCAAGAATACACCGGGTGCAATTATGTTTAGGTTATAACCAGGACAGTATTTACCGCAGCCTTTTCTTCGATTGTGCAAATATGTCCGATATTTTGCAGTCCTATTCCTTTATCCTTGCTCCTGGAATTTATTACTATATGGCAGGTATTACTTGCAGTGCACAGGGAGATTCCTGCTCCTGGGCAGGTTTTCCAGGGGGGCGGTATGGTATCCGTTATTCTATCACTCGTGTAGAGATAAAAGCTGGAGTAAAAACAACCTCAAGTCCTGGATTTCAATGAAATCATCGGGAACCAAATTGATCTGCTTTTGCTGGCTGGCTGCATTTCTGTGCGGGTGTCACGAAGATGTGTTTGTTGCCAAACCCGAAATAAAACTCATCACGACACCGGGACCTTCCGGACTAACCACCGACTATTTTACCTTTGATGCCCGTCAAACCATCAACCCATCCGGAGGAGGCAAGTTGTTTTTCAGATGGAATTTCGGTGAGGATTCTGGCTGGGACAGCCAGCTTTCGAAAGATCCGCTAAAAATCAAGCGATTTCTTAAACCCGGAAAATTTGTGGTCACCTTGTATGCCCTTAATTCAAAGGGCTATTCAGATACCACCTATTATGATGTTACTATTACACAAGGCCGGTCAGCACCGCGTCCGGCTATCCGAATGCTTCCCGATACCGGTAATTTTCTTACTCCATTTCAATTTGATGCCGGGCAAACCCGCGATGATGAGGATTCCCTGAGCACATTGAAATTCAAGTGGGACTATAATGGTGATGGGTTTTGGGACACGGAATTTGATACCACACCCATTGGTCATTATGTTTTTGGAGCCGAGGGTAATTTTAAGCCGATTGTTGAAGTATTGGATCCCACCGGTTTAAGAGCGATCGGGCATGCAACGGTTTTTGTTAATAGTATTGATTCTGATATTATTCCCGACTTCAGCTGGTCCCCAATGGATGGTGAGGTGGGAGATACTATTCTTTTTGATGCCTCAACAAGTTATCATCTGACAAATAGTCTGGCAATATTTCAATATTCATGGCGGTTGGAGGAAGGCGAGGGTTGGACCCTGCCTGCTGATACGCCCACAATTTACCATCGCTTCAGGACGTATAAAGATCAGTATGTACTACTGAAGGTAACCGATCAAAGGGGTTTGTTCAATTCGATTACTAAACCCATTCACCTGGATCCGGAAAATTTTCCGCCCAAAGCGAATTTTGAGGTTAGTGTTCCCTATGGAAATATCCGGACTCAATTCCGGTTAAATGCCTGGAATTCCTCAGATGATCATGACACAGTAGGAAATTTATTGGTCAGATGGGATTTTGACGGAGATCGTATCTGGGATACCGGTTATTCAACAGAGAAAATCCTTTATCATCAATATTCATCTGCCGGACATTTTAACCTGACCATTGAAGTGATGGATTCCAAGGGACTGACTTCAACTTTTAGCCGGAAAGTACTGGTAAGTCCATGGGAAAATGAAACTGGAATGATCCGGGACAACAGGGATATGCAGTATTATGGAACTGTTAAGATCGGAGAGCGTTGGTGGATGGCCGAAAACCTGAAATATGACTTTATAAAGTATGATGAAACACATTCCAGCATGGCTCCTTTTTATATGATGTTTCCAAGCCTCCCTCTCAACGAAAATCGAACTAATGTGGAAGCTTACGGCCGGTTTTATTATGTCCGGGATGCAGTGGCAAATCGGGGATCAATAGGCGAGGATTTAGTGCACCCGCTCTGTCCTGATGGCTGGAGCATCCCGACAAAGGAGGAATGGGAACAATTGATCACCGATACCCATGCGGAAAATAAACCCGAGAACCTAATCCTGGGAGGGAACAGTGATTTTAATGGAACCTATATGGGCTATGCAGATTATGCATTTGTTTATTCGGGGCAAATGATTGTTGACACAGTCTTTACGTTCAAGGACACCTTTAAAAAAGCATGGTATTTTTCAACCAGTCAACCTGAGAATGAAAACCGTGCAGACTTATTCATGATAAAGATCGACCGGACAGGGCCTGAACTATGGACCGGGTGGGAGAATCTCAATCTTTACATTCCGATCAGGTGCATAATGGATAAGTAAGAGAGTATTCCAAATAAATGGTATCTGCCCTTCTGTATTAATGAACCCCAAATTGCCAGCCAATGGACAAATAATGGAGATTTGATTGCCTCAAGCTGGTAGTCGAGACCGGAATCAAACTTTAGTTTCACCATCAGACTCTTTGTGTTCAGGTAATTTACCGGATCCCTTCGCCAAATTCTTTTCTTCTGATTTTACTAGCCGCTCCATTTTTTTGATATCTTCCTCAGGCGGAAGAGCTTCCGGCTTGATACCTCTTTGACCCAGCATTTTACGAACACTTTTATTGTTCTGGATGTGCTCGGTCGTTATAGTCTCTTCGCCTTTTAAATCATCCTGAATAACATTATGGTTCGTCATTTCGGTCGCCAGATTTTTTGCAGCTATGGTTAAAGTCGGCAAGAAATCAGCTAAAGGTCTTGATCCAATAATTCCGTATCTAACCTTCATCAATTGAGTCGAATTGCCACCAAATAATGCAGCATCACCCTTTGATCTGATCCGGGCGAATCCTTGATCGTCAACTCCTCGTTCATAAATATTCTGAGATAAAGCTTTTTCTGATTCCCTTAACCGCTCTCTTGCTTCCAATCGGGCTTGTTGTCGCATCCGATCTTCAATAAGCTCTTGTTTTCGGGTTTGCATGGCAAAATAGCTTTGAGCAAAAGCAATTTCTTCTTTCCTGGGATCTCCGTTCTGAGCAACTAAATAGCAAGCGAATCGGGTAAGCATAAAATCATCAATTTTACGCTTTGCCTGACTACCCAGGTCGACCATTTTCGTGACGCCACGAAAATGGTCGTCAGGATCATATCCGGTTGACTTACAAGAATCTACGGCACGGTTTATAGCTGTTAAAAAATTCTCCCAACGGTTATACCCAAAGGGTTCCATCAGATCGCGGGCAAACCAGAACTCTATATTTTCTTCAGTAATACCTTGTATCAGACCGTCAAGTTTTGACTGCATCAATTGAATGATTCCTTTATCAATCATGTTGTGGATTCCGTTTTTCGTTTTGATAGAATCCTGATAGAACTATTCGGAAATTCCGAATAATTGCCTCAATACTCAGGATACCATCACAAAATGTAGTCATTATATATTCATTTCATTATGCCACGACAATGATTGTCCGGGTCATATCCGGTGAAGTTAGGAAAATCAATGATTTTTCCCATCGAAATTGTTGAGGCTGCAACATTATCCGTTTGGCTGGCAGGTTTTTAAGGTCAGGCATCAATTGCTGATTAATTAGAATTTGCGTCTTATCCTGTTAGCGTAAGTAACAAACTGAACTTAAAGACCGTTACCTTTGTTTATTATTCTGTAAAATAGTATAACATGCCTGTGCACCTGAAATCAGGACTACGGATCAGCGACCAGGGAGTGGTCTTTGATCCGTCAACCGGAGAATCATTTACCTTGAATCCGACCGGATTGGCAATCCTAAAGCTGTTAGCCGAGGGTGTTGATGAAAACGGGATTTTCGAAAAGATCAGTAACGAGTACCAAATATCAAGACCTGAATTTGACAGGTACTATCTCGATTTTGTTTCCGTTTTAAAATCAAGCCAACTGTTGGATACCGATGCGTGAAAAATTGACGATTGCCGTCAGCGGCCTGAATAACATTGATAATCCGGGCCCTGGCGTACCTGTGATCCGCGGACTCCGCGAATCATCTCTTTTTGAAACCAGGATCTTGGGCATTGCCTACGAAAACCTGGAACCCGGTATATACATGGAAGGCGTGGCCGATAAAGTGTACCAGTTTCCTTACCCTTCGCAGGGCATGGATCCGGTATTGGCCAGGTTGGAGTCAATCAACCAATCCGACCCGATCGACGTGCTCATCCCGAATTTTGATTCAGAACTGCTTCCGTTGATCAGATCGGAGGAACAGCTGAAGAAAATCGGCATCCGGACTTTTTTACCGACGATCGATCAGTATGAGGAACGGCTGAAATCCAACCTGCCTGAATACGGAAAAAAAAACGATGTCCTAGTACCTGCCAGTCAGCCCGTCAGTTCTGCCATGGAGGTCCCGAAACTCTGCCGCGAAATTCACGGACCCTGGATGATCAAGGGGAAATTTTATGATGCAATTCTCGCCCACACCCTCGACGACGCAGTGGCTGCATTTTATAAGATTTCTGCTAAATGGGGCCTGCCGGTGGTGATCCAGGAATTTGTTCAGGGAACCGAAGTCAATGTGGTCGCCCTCGGCGACGGAAAAGGTGCAACCATCTGTGCCGTACCCATGCGCAAGCTTTTCGTCACCGACAAAGGAAAAGCCTGGAGCGGAATCACCATCGCCGACCGGTACCTGCTTGATCTGACATCACGGATTATAGCCCAGACCTTCTGGCGGGGTGGGATGGAACTTGAAATGATCCGGACAACGGATAAAAAATATTACCTGGTTGAAATCAACCCGAGAATTCCGGCCTGGGTGTACCTGGCAGTCGCTGCTGGACAAAACCTGCCCGAAGCCCTGGTTCAGCTTGCACTGGGACGTCAACCCGAATCCTTTACCCGCTTTGAAGTGGGGAAAATGTTTATCCGCTATTCCTGGGACCTTATTCTCGACGCTGAAACACATCAGACATTTGCCTTAAAAGGAGAAAACTAGTATATGAGCAAGAATTTTTTTGAACCGCCGGTTATCAAGCGCATGCAGACGGGCATGCCGGGCAAAATAGGAATGCCCGGACGATTTAACCCGATTACACACATTGATAAGATCTCAGTCAGCAGCCTGATGAATCAATATGGTTCACCCCTTTTTGTCATTTCTGAAAAAACCATCCGCGAAACTTACCGGAAAGCACTCGATGCCTTCCAGTCGCGCTACCCGAAAGTGCAATTCGGATGGTCCTATAAAACAAATTATCTCGATGCCGTTTGCCGGATTTATCACCAGGAAGGATCCTGGGCCGAAGTGGTATCGGGATTTGAATACGAAAAAGCCATCCGGAACGGAGTGGGTGGCCGGCAAATCATTTTCAACGGTCCGGATAAAAGTGATGAGGATTTGCTGAAAGCTATTAATAATCACTCTTTTATCCATATCGATCATTTCGATGAACTCTATACGCTGATCCGTCTGGCTGATACATCCGCCGCGAAACCCCGTGTCGCTGTCAGGATCAATATGGATACCGGAATCTTCCCGAAATGGGACCGCTTTGGCTTCAATCTGGAAAACGGGGAGGCCATGGAGGCCATCCGTATCATCGTTGAAAGCGATAAGCTTGATCTGGTTGGACTGCATTCACATATTGGCACTTATATTACTTCGACTGCCGCTTACCGCACCGCGGCCGAAAAGCTTTCCGCTCTTGGACTTGAGATTCAAAGGAAATTCAAAGTGAAGATCTTGTACATCGATATGGGAGGCGGGTTTGCTTCCATGAACACGCTTAAAGGGGCCTATCATACTGCAGCCGATACCACACCCAGCTTCGACCAGTATGCTGATGCCATAACCGGTGCGCTCAATCGAGCCGGTTTTGATCCTGACCAGCTTCCCATGCTGATTCTTGAAACCGGAAGGGCCTTGGTTGATGATTCCGGATTTCTTGCAGGCACCGTGCTGGCAAACAAGCGTCTGAACGATGGACGTAAAGCAGCAGTCCTTGATTTTGGAGTGAACCTTCTTTTCACCTCCTTCTGGTATGACCATTCGATCCATCCCGCCCAGGAGATGTCAGAAACAACGGAGGATACCGTGGTCTATGGTCCGCTATGCATGAATATCGATATGCTTCGCGATCAGATGCAATTGCCTTTGCTCAAAAAGGGTGACCGGGTAGTCGTTCCCAGGGTAGGTGCCTATAATATGACCCAGTGGATGCAGTTCATTACTTACCGGCCCAATGTGGTACTGATCGGCACGGATGGCCTTCCTCATCTCATCCGGAAAGCCGAAACCCTGGATTCACTTACCAACCATGAATTAACGCCAGATCATCTGTCAACTTGAAACTATCAATTGATATCAAGCATTACCGCTATCTCGGAGATGGTTTCCTGAATTCATACTCTCAGGTTTTCTTCTCCGATCACCCGGTTTTTGCCCTTCTTATCATTTTGATCACCTTCATCGTGCCTGCATCTGGAATTGCCGGTATAGCAGGGGTTTGCATCTCAATTTTACTGGCTGTCTGGCTGGGCCTCGACCGGATTCTCATCTCGAAAGGAATATTCAGTTACAATACCCTTTTGGTAACCTTACCCCTCGGACTTTTCTTTCAGCCCGGATTCCCATTGATCCTGCTCGTGGTGCTTGCTGCCATTTTGACTTTCTTCCTGACGGTTGTTTTCCGGAGCGCGTTTCTGAAATCCAACCTTCCTTTCCTGAGCTGGCCCTTCTTGATCAGCTTGTGGATCATTATGCTGGCTGTCAGGCAATTCTCATCCATAGAGGTCGGAGATCAGTCCCTGTTCATTTGGAACCGCTTGTATGAAGTGGGAGGGATACCGCTGGTTCACGGGGTGGAATGGCTGAACCGTCTGTACATTCCGCAAAGTCTGAAAACCTACCTTATTTCACTGGGCGCTATTTTCTTTCAGTATAACCTGATTGCAGGCTTTGTCATAGCCTTTGGATTAATGATCTCCTCGCGGATAGCATTCCTTCTTTCCCTGACCGGATTCTTTACGGCTTATATTTTTTATGCGCTTATCGGATTGGATATTAATACGTTAAATTACACCTATATCGGATTTAACTATATCCTTACCGCAATTGCCATCGGCGGGTTTTTCATGATCCCATCTGTATTTACATTTCTTTGGACCATCATCCTCATACCGGTCGTAGCCTTACTGACGGTCAGCATGGAAGAGCTATTGGCAGGCAGCACTTTATCCATATACGCCCTTCCTTTCAACCTGGTTGTCCCGGTCTTTTTATATGCACTTCAGCAACGCAAGAGCACACCGGCCGGACTCCAACCTGTAATCATACAGCATAATTCCCCCGAGAAAAACCTGTATGCCTGGTCTAACTTTCACAACCGGCTTAGCCGGAGGGCGTGGGTACTGTTTCGCCTGCCATTCCTGGGTAAGTGGACCGTGAGCCAGGGTCATAATGGCAAGCATACTCATCAGTCGGATTGGAGGTTCGCCTGGGATTTTGTAAAAATGGGGCCCGATGACCGGACATACTCCGGCCCGGGTACTGAATTAACAGATTACCTGTGTTATGGAAAACCGGTTTATCCGGCCGGTAATGGAGTGGTGGATTCAGTGGTGGATGGTGTCCCCGATAACAAACCCGGCGATGCCAATACCACACAAAATTGGGGCAATACCGTTGTCATCATGCATGCCCCCGGATTGTACACAAAATACTCTCATCTGAAACCGGGCTCCATCCGTATTAAAACCGGAGAGTACGTCCTAACTCATACGGAATTAGCCCAGACAGGGAACTCCGGCCGTTCACCCGAGCCTCACCTGCATTTTCAATTCCAGGTGGAACCCAACATCGATGCTGCAACGCTGGATTATCCATTCGGATATTACCTGTGTGAAAAGGACGGATTGAATTCACTTAAATCTTATGATCGTCCGGCTGAACATGATCATATAGCCAACCTGATCCCCGACGGGCTGATGAAAAAAGCGCTGCATTTTGTCCCGGGACAAAAAATCAGGGTAAACCGGGCTGGAGGGAAAGACGGACTGATTAGCGAATCCTTATGGGAAGTGCATACCGATTATTACAATAATTCCTATATCTACGACCGTCAGACCCATGCAACCGCCTGGTTTGTAAATGATGACCAGCTATTCTATTTTACTCATTATGAGGGATCAAGCAATAATCCGCTGTTCTCCTTCTTTCAGTCTTGCTTTCGTGTCCCTCTCGTATTCGACCCTAAAATCACCCTCGCCGATCAACTGCCTTTATCGGTTAGCACAAAGCGCCGGATGCTCTGGCTACAGGACTGGATTGCACCGTTTTATCTGTTTCTTCAGTCTGAATTTTCTTTGACCTTTCGTGAAGCCGATGATAGCCTTAACCCTTCGGTATATAGGCTGCATTCCGGGATCAACCGCAAAGTGTTTCACAAGACCTTCGATATCAGCGAATTTAATATTCAGATATTCCGCGGCGATGGCATAAAAATTGAAAGTGATGGCAGCACTTTAGAGTTAACGAAATTAAACTCTTAACCAGATGATGATTCAAAAGCTCATAAGGCGTTCATACTGGCATATAATATCGAAATTCTTGTCAAACAGAGCATTCAGGCCAGGTTTAGTGTTACTGGGATTGTTGGTTCCACTTCTTGTATCGGCACAGGAAAAACCCTCCTTTGCCCGGATCGACAGCCTCAGTTATCAAGCCTACCTCAAGTCCGACTGGAAAAAGGTTATTGAATACAGTCGTGACGGACTAACTGCCGGATACGACTATTATTATTTGCGTGTCAGGGCAGGAATTGCTGAATTAAACCTGAAAAACCCCAACAAGGCTGCAGTCCATTTCAGGAAAGCCCTTGATTTTAGCCTGAACGACCCGGTGGCTCTGGAGTATCTGTACTCTTCCCTGCTTTTTTCAGGGAACCTGGCTGAGGCCCGTTTATTGGCCGGAACATACTCTCCCGCCTTCCGAAAGCGACTGGGTATTCCTTCCAACCGGCTGATAACAAATGCTTTCATCGAATTTGGATATATGGTCAATCCGAAAGTCGGTGAACTGAAAGCCATCAGGCCCGATGCCGAGCTGGCTTATGTTTATCTCTTGCCCGATTACTGGTACCTGGCCGCCGGTGTAAGTCTGGAGGCAGGAAGACGTTTTTCAGGTTCACTTTCCACCAACATTCTCAGTTTTAAGCCCATTCAGCAGTTCCTTATCCAAAACCAGGCAGCACAGGTTTTTGATGTTCCTTTTGATCAAAGGGCGGGTCATCTCTCAGGCAGTTATTATCTCGGCAAAGGATTTCATCTGGGACTGGCCGGCCAGTATATGTCCTACACGGTACCTTTATATACCCGAATTGCCGGAGAAACCGGAGATACTTACTATCTGGAAGCATTGGACTACCGCGATCTGGCATTGAATGCCTCGGTGACCAAACGTTTTTCACACCTCACGCTGACTATCGCCGCCGATGCCAACCGGTTTAAAAACCTCTGGTATAAACAAGCCATGGCCAGGGCGACATTCTATCCTTCAGGTAATATCAATACCTATCTGACAGCCGAAGCAACCTTGATTACCGACAGCCTGAACCCTTCCGGACGGATCATTGCCCATGGATCAGCAGGAAGAAGGCTTTTCCGGTCCATTTGGCTCGAGGGGGATTATTATTACGGGGATATCTGCAATTTTTCCGAACAAAGTGCCTACGTTGTTTTCAATAATCTTGATTTAATCCGGAAACGGATGGGCATCAGTTTATTGGCATTCAGGGTGTTGCCCCACCTTGATTTATCGATCAGATACCAGTACACCCTCCGCACCGCTTCCTGGAGGATCTACCGGAATTCCGAATATATTAGTGATCTTAAAAATGACTATCCTGTGCACAATTTTATAGGAGGATTGATATGGCGATTCTGAAAAATAAAATATTCATTTGGTTTGTGCTTACCGGCATCGTTTGCCAGGTGCATGCGCAAAATTTTGAAAAACAACGGGTTGCATTCCGGACCAGCTATGTCCAGGAAAATGCGGGTGATTATAAAGCAGCAGTCAATACGCTGAAATCAGTGTATGATGATTCCTCTTATGAAATGAATCTCCGGCTCGGCTGGCTGAGCTTTAAAAGCGGGGATTTCAAGACTTCTGAAGCCTATTACCGGAAAGCAATTGAGCTGAGGCCATACGGGATCGAAGCCCGGCTTGGTTTGGTTTATCCACTCTCCTCCATGGGCAACTGGACACTTGTCAATGCTGTTTATGAAGAAATTCTCGCAATCGATGATAAGAATACTCTTGCCAACTATCGCTATGGCATAGTGGCATATGGACGAGAAGATTACGCAAAAGCCGATAAGCTCTTTTCCAAAGTGGTCAATATCTACCCATTTGATTATGATTCCCTGTTGATGCTGGCCTGGACCAAACTCAAGCTCGGCAATACCTTCGAAGCCAAGGCGCTGTTCCAGAAGGTCCTTCTTTTTTCCCCGGATGACTCCTCTGCGCTGCAGGGGTTGTCCCTTATTCGCTAATAATTGTTAACAATGAAAAAATTGATACATGTATCTCTGCTAAAATACTTTATCCTCTCTATTTTGGTATTTCCGGCCTTTTCACAACAATCCGTAGCCCAGGCAGTTTTTGAACATTCATTCGCCTATTCCGGAACCATCACCAAACTCGAAAAAGAGGGTCCCAAATTCTATCTGATGGATGTTACAGCCGCTGAATGCCGCATCTACAATATGGATTATTCGCTCTTCAAAACGATAAAACTGAAGGTGCCAACCGACCGGTATCTGTATGATATCCAGTTTGTAACGCAGCATTTGTTCAATGGCGACGATCAGGTCGAACTGCTTTATGTTTTTTATCAATACGTTCAAACCACAACCAGTTATTATTATATCTATACTACCCGGATTGCCGATGAAAACGGAACAGTCCTCCTTGATTTACCTGGAGGTAGCTGGTCGGATATTAAAAATATCGAAGGATCAGGCTCGAGATTAATGACTTGGATTACTGATTATTCAGTCTATCCTTATCCGGTGGAAACACGTATCTATCGCTTGCCCGGTCAACTTGCCGGGGCGGAAACAGAACCTCTCCCGGATCTTTCCGATAGCAAGGTTTTCCCAAATCCCACATCTGGACCGGTTGGGATACATCCCGCTGGTTTCCTGGCAAATGATAAAGCGGAATGGGTGATTTTGGATTCCGCTGGAAAATTTGTCGCCCGCGTACCTGTTAATGACCCTGGTAAAACTATTGATCTGAAATCCCTCGGACTGGTCAACGGCATTTATATGGTTAGATTGGAATCGAAAAACTATCAGACTAAATTTCAGCAAATTGTCCTCAGTAACTGAAAAGATCGAAGCGACAACTTTTGAAGCCGGAAGGATATCAAAGGTTCATGGAGTGAATGGCAAACTGGTAATCCGGATGAACAAGCCGGTTGGTGATATCGTTGGGTTCCCGGAATGGATGTTTATCCGCATCGACGGGGGGCTGGTTCCTTTTCAGGTGACGGAAGAGTCAGTATTTCAAAAAGATACTTATCATGTGGTTGTAGGTCTCGATACTGTGGACGAACAGAAAAAAGCGGCTATCCTGGTCGGACTTGCCTGTAACCTCAAGGGTAGCTGGACCGACTGGTTTGAGGCCAGCCGTGAAGAAACAGAATCCCTGGTCGGGTTTGAGGTAATCGATGAAATTTCGGGAAAAACTGGTAAAGTCGTTGGATTTGAGGATATTCCAGGCAACCCTCTACTCGAAATCGAAATCAACGGAAAAAAATCCCTCCTTCCCCTGCAATCCGAATTTGTCCTCTCCACCGACCAAAAGAAACGCATGCTCATCCTCAAAATCCCCGACGGCCTCCTCGAACTGTAATCCTTTTAACTTTCCTCTCCCGCCTTACAGTCTTATCGTCTCATCGTCTCATCGTCTCATCGTCTCCCGTCTCACGGTCTGATCATCTCCATCTCCCCGTCATTCCCCAATCTGACCACCGTGGACGGCGTACCCGGCTGAAAGTCATCCTGGCGCCATTTTACCACATAATCCACGAGTCCCAGGAACACTTTGGGAATATCGACAAAAAGTTGTGGTGGCATTTCATTGCTTCGGTTGGCCGAGGAAGAAACTATTGGCTTGCCGAACGTCAGGAGCAGCTTCTGGCAAAAATCATCTTTAGGTAAACGAATACCAATGGAACCATCAGGTGCAGGTAGATTGGGGGCAAGATTTCTGGCGTGGGGAAAGATAAGCGTCAAGGGGTCGAGGGCCTCTTCCATAACCTGCCAGGTGAGATCAGGCGTGTCCTGGGTGAAATTCCCGGCCATTTCAATATCGGACACCAGGATCAGCATGCTTTTACCCACCGGGCGCTCCTTGATCTGGTAAACCTTATCCACTGCCGCAGGATTGGTTGCATCACACCCGATTCCCCAAATGGTATCCGTTGGGTAAAGAATGACACCTCCCCGGTTTAAAACCTCAACTGCCTGCTCCAAATCTTCAGGATCCCATTCAGTATTATCGTTGAGTCTCATATAGTAGTCGAAGATAATAATATTTTCTCCAAACGTAAAGAGCTGAAAATCTTGCAACTTGCCATCCGGCGATGCCGTCCAGAACGCCAAGATGAATGCAATATTCTCTGAACCAGCGCCATACGCAATGTGCGATTGCGGAACCAAAAACGGGTCGGATTCCCTGATCAAAATAAAACTTAGCCGAGATCCTTGCAAATTGCTCCATCTTAGCGAGTTGTTCCTCTTTGGTATGAATAGCCCAATGCAGTAAATCCCCATGAATGCGCGTTACGGAACTCCCTGGATTCATCCGGATATAATCGTGTGGGTCAAGTCCGGTCCAAACAGCCTTGTTCCGGTTGAACAAACGCAGTTTCCGGTCGGGATACCAGGTGGTAAACCGCATCCAGCGGCCGCAGTAATTGTTTCTCCGGTTGAAAATATATCCATCGTGAAGCCTGGTTTCCTTGATCTTTCTGATGTCCGACATAGCCTCTTCCGACAAGGCTTCATCCCCATCCAGCGACAGGATGAAATCATGCGAGGCCATCTGCATCGCCCTGTTTTTCTGCGCGACATAACCATCGAAAACATGCTGCTCAAACCTTACCCCGTGATCCCGGCAAATAGTTTCCGTACCGTCCGTACTGAAAGAATCCAGAACAAATACCTCATCGGCAATATCCATAACCGACTCCAGACACCTCCCGATATCCTTCTCCTCATTATACGTAATAATTACCGCCGATATCTTTATCATAATCTAACCTCTTAACCCCTCTTAACCTCTCTTAACCTCTCTTAACCTCTCTTTACGATATATTGTACTCCCGTAGCGCCTCATTCAGCGCCGTCTTCAAATCCGTGGATGCCTTCCGTTGACCGATGATCAATGCACAGGGCACCTGATATTCACCAGCAGGGAATTTCTTCGGATAGGTTCCAGGAATAACTACCGATCTGGGGGGGACATATCCGCGGTATTCCAGGATCTCACTCCCTGATACGTCGAGGACATGCGTTGAGCCCGTGATCACCACATTAGCTCCCAATACGGCTTCCCGGCCAATCCTGGCCCCCTCCACAATAATACATCTTGAACCGATAAATGCATGGTCTTCAATGATAACGGGAGCGGCCTGAACCGGTTCAAGAACCCCTCCGATGCCGACCCCTCCGCTCAGATGGACATTCTTTCCTATCTGGGCACAGGACCCGACCGTCGCCCAGGTATCAACCATGGTGCCCTCATCCACAAAAGCTCCGATATTTACGTAGGACGGCATCATGATCACTCCGGGAGCCAGATAGGCGCCGTAACGTGCAACAGCCTGCGGAACTACCCGGACACCCTGTCCGGCATAGTCGCTCTTCAATGGGATTTTATCATAAAACTCGAGCGGACCGGCCTGGAATGTTTCCATCTTCCTGATCGGGAAATAAAGTATGACCGCTTTCTTGACCCATTCATTCACAATCCAATCTTCTCCGATAGGTTCAGCCACACGCAGACGGCCTTTGTCAAGTTCCTCAATCACCGTTTCAATGGCTTCACGGTAGGTGGGCAGACTGAGCAAAGTGCGATCTTCCCAAACCTGCTGTATAAGCGTTTTTTTCGAGTCCATTCTGAGTTTCTTTAGGGTCCAAAGATAGCTGATAACGATTGTTTTTTATAATTTGCACTAGTAGTCTGCTTAACCTGATAAAACCCATGAAGTTATGAACCGCTATTCAATCAAAACGTTTCACCTTTTAACGCTGATATTTTCAGCGGCCCCTTTAATCATGCCGGCACAAACTGATCTGACTTACCAAACCCCGCCTAAAGACCTTGTGGCTGTGGTGGACGCACCGGCAACCCCGGTGATTCAAACGGATCCCTCGGGCAACTTTACCCTGCTCTTAACACGTTCGGAAAATCCGACTATTGAAGATTTTGCTGATGAAATGCTTCGCCTCGCAGGACTCCGGATTGACCCGGCGATTAATTCCGGCAGTCGGCCTTCCTATTCGGTTGATCTTGAAATGATTGTATTAAAATCCCTGGAAAAGAAGAAATTCTCGGGGTTGCCCGCACCCCTGAAAATTATGCAGGTGTCATGGGCACCTGACAGCCGGGGATTCACTTTTCTTCAGCTGACCGCTCAGGGATTGTATTTGTGGTATGCGGATGTTACAACCCTCATGGCAAGGAAGCTGAGCGAACAGCCCGTTAACGGGCTCCTGGGTTCAACCATCAATTGGCTCCCGAATTCAACCGGACTGTATGCCAAAATGATTCCTTCCGGCAGGGGACCCCGTCCATTAATCTCGAAAGTCCCGACAGGTCCGGTAATTCAGGAAACCTCCGGCAACAAGACCGCCGTTCGTACCAATCAGGATATGCTCACCGGACCGCAGGATGAAATCCTTTTCGATTATTACGGTCAGGCCGAGATCGTGCTGTTCAATCTGGATGGGACCTCCCGCAAGATTTTGCCGTCAGGTATGTATACCCGAATTGACGTTGCTCCTGGCGGACAGTTTATCCTGGTTGAACGTATCACCAAGCCCTATTCCTATCTGGTAGGCTATTCCGAATTCCCCTCAGTGGTGGAGATCGCCGACCTGAATGGTAAAATCGTGCATGAGCTTTTTAAGATCCCCCTGATGGAGAATGTGCCCACCGGTTATGATGCCACCTCACCCGGCCCCCGCAATATCAGCTGGCGCGCCGATCAGGATGCCAGTATCTATTGGGTGGAGGCGCTGGATGGCGGCGATCCGAAAAAAGAAGTTCCCTTTCGTGATCAGGTATACCGTCTCGATGCACCTTTCAACGGAAAACCTGTGGCCCAGTTGAAAACCAAGCTGCGATTCAAAGGGATTACCTGGGCGAGGGCCGATCTGGCAGTCATACGGCAGGGTTCCTCGAAAACCAAACAGGAGATAATTTCCTTTTTTAATCCTGGAGATATAACTCAGGAACCCCGCGTCATCTGGGATCGTTCATCCGAAGAAAAATATGGCGACCCCGGTGATTTTGTTATGACCGGTAATCGTGGAAGGTCGGTTATTTTGATCGCAGGCAAAGGAATGACGATGTTTCTGACCGGAAATGGAGCTTCCCCCGAAGGGGACAGGCCGTTCCTGGATAAATTCGATATTAAATCTTTCCAGACTGCCAGAATCTGGCAATCACAACCTCCTTTATACGAGTCTGTTTCAAAAATCCTCGATCCTGAAAAACTCGAGATCATGATTACCCGGCAATCGGTCGACGAACCATCGAATTATTTTATCCTGAACCTGAAAGACAAGAAAAAAACTACGGTGAGGCAGGTTACTGATTTTTCCAACCCTTACCCTTTCATGCTGGGGGTAAAGAAGGAGCGGATCACCTATTTCAGGAAAGATGGCGTTCAGCTGACGGCTACCCTGTATACCCCGGCCGGCTGGAAAAAGGAGGATGGTCCATTGCCAACGCTTCTTTGGGCGTATCCGGTTGAATATAAATCCAAATCAGCTGCCGGGCAGATGAGCGGATCACCTTATTCATTCACCCGTCTAAGTGCTAGTTCAGCCATACCGTTTGTCACACAGGGCTATGCCATTCTCGATAATGCTGCTTTTCCGATTGTCGGGGAAGGGGAATCCGAACCCAACGATACTTTTATTGAACAACTGGTGGCCAATGCCCAAGCCGCTATCGATAAAGGAACGGAAATGGGTGTGGTCGATCCTAAGCGGGTGGCTGTCGGAGGCCACTCCTACGGAGCCTTCATGACGGTTAACTTATTGGCTCATTGCGATCTGTTTGCGGCCGGACTGGCCCGCAGCGGTGCCTATAACCGGTCCCTCACCCCGTTCGGATTTCAGTCGGAGCCGCGCACCTATTGGGAAGCCAACGACTTGTACAATAAAATGTCGCCATTCAATTATGCCGATAAGATAAAAACGCCGCTTCTCATGATCCACGGTATTGCCGATAATAACCAGGGCACCTTCCCGATCCAAAGTGAACGGATGTATGCCGCCATCAAAGGTCTCGGCGGCACTGCCCGCTTTGTCCTCCTGCCACTGGAAAGTCACGGCTATGCTGCCCGCGAAAGCCTCCTGCACATGTTGTGGGAAATGAATACGTGGATGGATAAATACGTAAAGAACCACCATTAATGTGCCAATGAAGAAACTTCCACATATTACCCTCGGAGAAGTGTCATCCCCGCGAATGCGGGGACCCCGTCACGCTGGCAGGATTTCTACAGACTCTCACTGAACTAAATAAATTTTCACCAAATGCCTTCAAACCACCTTCCTTCCCTTCCCGATATCCGTACCGCCCATGCACGAATCCGTCCCTATGTCCACTGGACCCCTGTTTTAACTTCCTCCAGCATTAACCGGATACTGGGCGCTGATTTTTTTTTCAAATGTGAGAATTTTCAGAAGGTCGGAGCTTTTAAATTCCGCGGCGCAACCAATGCGGTACTTTCGCTCTCGCCCGATGAATTGAGAAAGGGGGTGGGGACCCACTCTTCAGGAAACCATGCCGCCGCACTTGCCCTGGCTGCCCGTAACGCCGGGGTGCCGGCCTATATCGTCATGCCCCGGACCGCTCCTGAAATAAAAAAGATCGCCGTTGCCGGATATGGCGGGATCATTACATACTGCGAACCGACACTGGAAGCCAGGGAAACAACCATGGCAAAAGTTCAGGAATCAACCGGATGTACTTTTATTCATCCGTTTAACCGTTTTGAGATCATCGCCGGACAGGGTACCGCAGCGCTTGAACTCCTGGAGGATTACCCTATGCTGGATGCCATTATGGCTCCGGTAGGGGGAGGCGGATTGTTAAGCGGAACCGCGATTGCGGCCCGGTCTGTTAAACCGGGTATCCACGTCTGGGCCGGCGAACCAGCCAATGCGGATGATGCATTCAGGTCGTTGAAATCCGGATCCATTCAGCCTGCCTTGCCGCCAAACACCATAGCAGACGGGCTCCTTACCTCGCTTGGACCGCTGACTTTCGAGGCGATATCCAAAAATGTCGAAACTATCTTCCTTTGTCCGGAACCGGTCATCACCGAAGCTATGCGCCTGATCTGGGAACGTATGAAAATCATCATCGAGCCCAGCTCAGCGGTCCCGCTCGGGGCATTGATGGCTAAGCCCGATGCCGGGTGGAAAGGCAAGAAAATAGGAATCATTTTAAGTGGTGGAAATTGCCAGATAAGTCTTGCGTAAAATGTGCGGAATGGGAGGAGCCATGGCTCCTCCCCTACGTTTACTGCCAACTGACTTTGCAACTTACGGGCAGATGGTCTGAAAACTTCACCTTGCCGATCCGGTAATCACTGGAAACCATCTTCCTGGAATGCAGGATATAATCGATCCGTAACGGGGCTTTGACGTTCGGAAAGGTAATTCCCAGCCACCGTCCGCCCGACCGGAAACTGTCATAGAGATTGCCGCCGATCCGGTGAGTGGTGTAACTTACCGGAGTGTCATTAAAATCACCGCACACAATGACTTTGTAAGGAGAACCGTCAATGTTTTTCCTGACAATGTCGGCCTGCGAGGCCCGCTTGATATAGGCTGACTTCATCCGGTTGACAATCTCGGTTATCTTGTCCCGGGGAATCCTGGTTTTATTGGTGGTAGTGTCAATCCACTGAAACTCATCGCGGTCGAAATGAATCGATTCCAGATGGTTGTTATATACACGGATGGTATCATTATTAACCTGAATATCAGTGTACAACATCATGTTTTTTGTATCCTGAAAATGTTCGTGCCCGCTTTGGATGATCGGAAATTTGCTGAATATGGCCAACCCGTGTTTTCGGTTCTGCGAAGTGAAATTGTATTCAACAACCGAGTAGGGTAGGGCTGATAACCTGGTTTTAATAAATTCAAGGGAGAATTTTCCTGGATCCTGCAAGGCAAATTCCTGAAAACACAGAATGTCAGGCTGAAGCAAATCGATATAGGAAAACACCCCCTCGCTCTGATCCTTCTGTCCTGACCAGTAGTGGGCAATATCAAACAAACGGACGTTATACGTCATCACCCTGATTTGCTGCTTTTTTCCAGGTTCAGATCCGGAACCCCCGAAAAGCTGGAAGGTATGTGTGATAGACCCCCATCCCAGAATGATCATCAGAATGGGTAATACAATGGCTTTGTTGCGCAGGAAGAGAAAAATAAACACAAAAAATAGCTGCATGATGATCAGTACCGGAAACAGAAGACCTAAAAATGCTAATGGCCAGAAGGTTGCCGGGCTGATCAGCTGACTGAGATAGCAGCCGGCCAGTGGAACAAAGGTGAACAGGTAAATGATGAAAAAAATCCGTCCCAGTGCTTTGTGCATGCTTCTATTTTTTACTGGATTTAAATAGAATTTCCTTTTCTTCCTTCGATAATCCCTCATAACCGTTACGGGCTATTTTGTCGAGGATCTGATCGATTGTACGCTGCTCCGCGGCACGCCTTGCATTATATTCCATATCCGTTTCGGGCCGTCCTTCCGGTTTCTTATACTTGACTTTCATCGCCGGGCGGCGTTTGAAAAGGCTGAACAAACTGTCCATCATCCGGTTGAATCCCTTCAACAGATCGTTCCCCCTGCGTAATTGTGCTGCATATAAAAATCCGAAAAAGGCGCCTCCAAGATGTGCGATATGACCGCCGGCATTGCCGGACCTTATGCTCAGAATATCTATCAGTACAGTTACCAGCGCAATATATTTCAATTTCACCGGCCCGAAAAACATCAAATTAAGAGTATAATCAGGCACGTAAAATGCAATAGCCATTACGATAGCCAGAACCGCAGCCGAAGCACCAAGGGCAACCGATTGGGCCACAGATTCCTGAAAGGCCGGAAACAAATTAAAGGCAAGTACGTAAACGAGCCCACCTGCCAGTCCGCCAAGGAGATATACCGAAATCAGCTTTTTCGGGTTAAGGTATTCCAGGAAGATTTTCCCAAACCAGTAAAACCACAGCATGTTGAAGAGGATGTGGAGAAAATCGTAGTGCAGGAACATATAACTGATAATCGTCCAGGGCTTTTTGAGTATCATCTGCGGATCGGCCGGAAGAGCCAGGTAACTCAGCACCAATTGCTCAAGATTCTCCTGCCGGAACAGAAAGAACATCACCCCGAGAATCTTCAGGAACAGGAAGACCCCCACATTGATCATAATCAATTGGATCAACGCATTACGTTGCCTGAAAGTATTTCTTATATCTTCAAAAGGATTCATCATCAATAAAATTGCTGTCGCTGATTCCGGTTCCAGTATTTAATCAGGATAAACCCAAAAATCATGCCACCGAGATGGGCAAAATGGGCCACATTGTCGCCCGGCTGGTTCCAGATGGCGGAAACAAACTCGATCAGACCGTAACCCAGGACGAACCATTTTGCCTTGATCGGGATGGGTGGGAATAGAAGCATCAGCTGTGTATTGGGGAAGAGCATTCCGAAGGCCAGCAGGACGCCGAAAACCGCACCTGAAGCCCCGATGGTCGGCACATTCATCCGGAGTTGCATGAGCTGCCGGATAAATTCCGGTGCCTGACTGAGGTAGGTGGGATTGTTCGGATCAGAGGACCAGCTGGACACGAAATCCGATACCTGTCCCTGATATTCCGGGAACCGGTGCCTGAGGAATTCGCTGAATGCATCGGGTGACAGGGTATTGATAAGGGCCTGGGCCTCGGAGGCCATGTGGCCGATCGACAGTGAATTAACCAGCAAGTGCAGGCCGGCGGCTCCCAGTCCGGTAACAAAATAATAAACCAGAAAACGCCTGCTGCCCCATACGGATTCGAGTACGCGCCCAAACATCCACAAGGCAAACATGTTGAAGAACAGGTGGGTAAACGAGGCATGCATGAACATATGCGTGATCAGCTGATGAGGACGGAATAGTTCGGAACCCGGATAATACAGGCCCAGGTACTTGACCAGATCAATACCGCTGTTAACCAGCAAGGTTGTCGCAAGAAAAAATATCACGTTAATGATCAGCAGATTCAACACCACCGGTGGCATTGATCCCCCTCGTCCTCCAAACTTCTCAAACATAATTTCCTCCTCTATAACAAATAACTACTAATTCTCAATCAGCGAAGTGTCATCCCCGCGAAAGCGGGGACCCCGTCACGCTGGCAGCACTTACGCCAGCGGGGACCCCGTCACGCTGGCAGGACTTACGCCAGCGGGGACCCCGTCACACTAGCAGAATTCCCGCTTCAAAACCTATGCAAGCCTTTTCTCAATCTCCTCCATCTGCAAAATCGTCAGTACCGGCTTTCCTCCCGGGGTGAACTGCGGCTCACGGCAGGCGAACAACCGGTCGATCAGAACTTGTATTTCCTCATCCTGCAGCGGCCTGATAAACGCCTGCGACGAAACACGGGCAGCCGTTTTGGCCACCTGTTCCCGGTACTGAACAGCCAGGTCCGGGGTTTCGTTTTTCAATTGCTCCAAAAGGCCTTCAATCAATGCTTTAGGGTCGCTGGCATCAACCGAGGCCGGCACCGAATTCATTATAACACTTTGCCCGCCAAAAGGTTGGATATCAAATCCGATGGCTGTCAGTTCGTCACTAACATCCAATAACAAATTCAAATCCACCGGATTCAATTCAAAAGTAAACGGATAAAGCACCTGCTGCCTTACACCACCTGCCTCATTCATGTTTCGCATGAAATCCTCAAATAGGATCCTTTCATAGGCCCTAGCCTGGTTAATAATCATGATTCCTGATTTTACCGGGACCATGAGGTATTTATTTTTCAGCTGCAGGCCGGTGGGGGTCTCCTGATTCAGTCCGGTCAAACCCTGCTGTTCCTCTGCGGGAGGCGTAGCATATAACTGCTCCCAACCCGTAACCTGTTGCTGACGGGATTCATACCGGGTCCACTGATCCTGTCCCCGGGGCTGGCCCTCGTTGTCAAAAGGATTAAAATCGGGGTTCACCTGTATCGTGGGTGGATTTACTGCCTGCCCGGGACTGAAATAGGGCATCTCCATGGCTCCCTCACGGTCGAAGTCGAGCGTGGGTGTAAGGTTGAATTTGCCGAGAGCTTCCCTCACCGATGCCTGTACGATCTGGTAAGCTGCCCGCTCATCTTCAAACTTGATCTCCGTTTTGGTTGGATGGATGTTCACATCAATATGAACCGGATCAATTTCAATGTAAATAAAGTAGGCCGGCACCGCATCTCCCGGAATCAGCCCCTCATAACATTGAGTGACAGCGCGATGCAAATAAGGATGTTTCATGAACCTGCCGTTCACAAAAAAGAACTGGTCCCCGTATGTTTTTCGTGCAAATTCGGGTTTCCCGATATAACCGCTGATCACCATCATGCTGGTCTCGGTTCTGACATTCACCAGCTGCTGGGCCATGGATTTTCCGAAAAGATGCTGAATACGCTCCGGCAGCCTGGCAGCCGGCAGGTTGTAAACCTCCGAATCATTGTGATTCAATATAAACGTGGTTTGGTGATTTGCCAGCGCGATCCGCTGAAATTCAGTGATGATATGCTTGAGTTCCGTTGAATTGGCCTTCAGGAATTTCCGTCGGGCCGGTATGTTGAAATACAGATTTTTTACCGAGATGCTTGTGCCATCGGCACATGCCGCTGGTTCCTGCAATTCAAATTCGGATCCGTTGATTTTAACCCGGGTTCCGGCTTCAGATCCGGTTGTTTTTGTTTTCATTTCAACCTGGGCCACCGCGGCAATGGCAGCCAGTGCCTCTCCGCGGAATCCCATCGTCCGGATGGTAAATAAATCATCCGCCTGGCGGATTTTTGAGGTGGCATGTCTTTCAAAACACAAACGGGCATCCGAATCCGACATGCCGGATCCATTATCAACAATCTGTACAAGCGTTCTTCCTGCGTCTTTAATAATCACCTGAATCCGGTCAGCACCTGAATCTACCGAGTTTTCCATCAGTTCTTTAACGGCTGATGCAGGTCGCTGTATAACTTCTCCCGCCGCAATCTGGTTAGCAACCGAATCCGGTAATACCTTGATAAGTTCCCCCATCTGAAGATCAGATTTTATCAGCCATTGCGAGCATGCGAAGGATATAGTAACCGATCACCAGGATCATTCCAACAATGATAATGGTGATTAACCTTCTGCTGATCAATGAATTCTTCTGCTTGGGTGACACTCCGTATAAGGCATCATGGCGTTTGCGCATCTGGCCCCTGATGTTCGGAACATACTGACCTTCAGTATTTTCTTCCATCTCCTTTTTTATCTCACCGATCCTGTTCTCCAAATCTTCCTTCCGGGGGTCGTAAAACCGGGGCGTGAATGTAAACGGTTTCGGCTTCTCAGTTCTGAATAATGCCATATCTAAATTTTTATCCCTTTAGTAAACTTACAAAAATACTAAAATGATTTTCCATCGCGACCGGTTTTATGCATCTATAACATTATAAACGATGAACTATGTTGGTAAGGACTTTTGCAAGCGCAGTGTTTGGGATCTCCGCAAGCACGATTCGTGTTGAGGTGCAGGTAAGTGAAGGAATTGGTTATTTTCTTTCCGGTTTGCCTGATAACGCCATCCGGGAAAGCCAGCAACGGATTGTCGCAGCCCTGAGTACCCTGGATTACCGTTGGCCGGGGAAAAGGGTGGTCATCAATCTGGCTCCGGCAGATATCAGGAAGGAAGGATCCGCCTATGACCTCCCCCTGGCCATCGGCATCCTGGGAGCAAATGAAAAGCTGAAAACAGATGATTTCGACCGGTTTATTCTGATGGGCGAATTGTCGCTGGATGGAGGATTGCAACCCGTAACCGGGGTTTTGCCGATGGCCATGAAAGCTAAACAGGAAGGTTTCAAAGGTATTGTCATCCCCATGGTCAACGCACGCGAAGCGGCCGTAGTGGAAGGCTTGGATGTTTATGGAATGAACACCCTGTCTGATGTTATCGCTTTTTTCACCGGAGGAGTCCGGCCGGATCCGGTCAGGGTGGATATGGCCGAGGAATTCCGCAGGCAATCGAACCTGAATGAGCCGGATTTCCAGGACGTCAAGGGCCAGGAAAATGTTAAACGAGCGCTCGAGGTTGCGGTAGCAGGCGGACATAATATGCTGATGGTAGGTCCCCCGGGGGCCGGCAAAACCATGCTGGCCCAGCGGTTGCCTGGTATCATGCCCCCGCTCTCACTCCAGGAAGCACTCGAAACGACGCGTATTCACTCAGTGGCCGGAAAGCTCGGCGCCAATGCCACTCTCATCACCCGCCGTCCCTTCCGTTCGCCCCACCATACCATCAGCGACATCGCCCTGGTGGGGGGCGGGGCAGTACCCAAACCAGGTGAAATCTCATTGGCGCACCATGGGGTCCTGTTCCTCGACGAGCTGCCGGAGTTCAAACGGTCGGTACTCGAAGTGCTGCGCCAACCCCTCGAGGACCGCATTATCCATATTTCCAGGGCGAGATATGCCATTCAATATCCGGCCAGCTTTATGCTCGTCGCATCAATGAATCCCTGTCCGTGCGGCTTTTTCAATCACCCTGAAAAGAGATGTACCTGCGTGAATGGAAATGTTCAGAAATACCTCAGCCGTGTTTCAGGTCCGCTGCTCGACCGGATAGATCTTCATATCGAAGTGGTTCCGGTCAGTTTCGACCGGCTGGCCGACGGGCTGCCGGCTGAACCCAGCAGAATCATCCGTGACCGGATCATCCGTGCCCGCGAAATCCAGTCGAACAGGTTCGCGGATGTCACGGGTGTGTATTGCAATGCCCAAATGTCATCCCGCCTGATGCGAAGATTTGTGAGAATCGATGAACCCGGACGGCTCATCCTGAAACAGGCCATGGAAAGGCTGGGATTATCAGCCAGGGCCTACGACCGGATACTGAAGGTCTCGCTTACCATAGCCGATCTTGAAGGATCCGCCTCCATCAAACCGCATCACCTCGCCGAGGCGGTGAACTACCGGACGCTCGACCGGGATATGTGGGGGGCATAAAACAGATATATAGAATCTCCCTATCTGGAGAGATAATTGGAATCGAACATCCAGGGTTCAACAGGTTTGATTGCCTCATTGAGGTAGTTGGTATCCGTCATCCAGGCTTGAATGTTTCCGGCAGTCTCTTCATTCAGATATTCACTTTCAAACATCCAGTCTTCAACAATGACTTCATCATTAGCCTCGAATACAATCGTGTCGCTTGGGATCCCGTCGCCGATGTGAACGAGCTTTAATTCATGGTTATTCCATACCAGCTGGACCGCATCACTCTGTGTAAGGAGCAATTGCATGTTTTTAATATCTTCACTGTCCAGTTTGATCGTATGCGTCATCTGACTAGTGGTCAGGCGGACTGATCGTGATAATTTATCGCTGCCTGCCTGGGCATTGGAATTGATAGCAATTCCGATAAGAAGTACGGTGGCTATTTTGAGTAGGTTTATCGTTTTCATATCCTTGGTCTCTTTTTTAATTTACTTTTGTTTTCTGATAATAAGACGTCAAAATCGACCACATGTTACAATTCATCCTGTTAAATATTGTAAAGGAACATGGTCTTTTCGTTAATGAATTGTTAATATCCATGGGGGTTACAGACATGATGGTCTCATTTTCGCTGCAGCTTTTACACATTCCATGCCAAACATGAAATTAATTTCCAATCTATGAGAACTGTCAAATTACTGGTACTGGCTTTTTTGATTCTTGTTTCGGCCGTCCAGGGATTGTTTTCCCAGACCGTCAAGCTGGATTTCAAAGAATTTAATCTGCCGAACGGCTTGCATGTCATTCTGCATGAAGATCATTCAACCCCCATCGTTACCGTTTCGGTTATGTACCATGTGGGTTCGAAAAATGAAGAACCCGGCCGCACGGGTTTCGCTCACCTGTTCGAACATCTGATGTTTGAAGGCAGCGACAATATCCCTCGCGGCGAGTATACCCGCTTTGTCGAAAAAGCCGGAGGAACACTGAATGCCAATACCTCATTCGACCGGACCTACTATTATGAAGTCCTGCCCTCGAATCAGCTTGAGCTGGGTTTATGGCTGGAGTCGGAGCGGATGCTTCACCTCCGGGTGGATTCTATCGGCATTGCCACACAGAAAGGAGTGGTGATAGAAGAAATTAAACAGACCGAGGAAAATCAGCCTTATGGTTCCATCCTGAGGGAAACATTTGGCCGGGCTTTTACCATTCACCCATATCACTGGCCGATTGTCGGTTCTCCCGATGACCTGAGGGCATCCACCGACCAGGATGTGCTTAATTTCTATCAAACCTATTATGTGCCCGATAATGCGGTTCTTACCATTGCCGGAGATATCAACCCGAAGCTGGCTAGGAAATTAGCTGCAAAATATTTTGGGAGTATACCTATAGGCAAAAGACAAATCATCAGGCCTTTACAGAATGAGCCTCTCAAAACCGCTGAAATCAGGGATACCGTTTATGATAATATCCAGCTTCCGGCAATCATTCAGGCCTATCATGTACCTGCCATGGGTACCAGGGAATATTATGCCGTGAATATGCTCAACACCATCTTGTCGGGCGGGCAGAGTTCACGGTTTAATAAATCACTCGTTGACGAACAGCAATTGGCACTTCAGGCCATGTCGATACCGTTGCCCCTTGAGCATCCCGGTATTACCCTGGCTTTACTGTTACCGAACATGGGGATCGATCTGGCCAAACTGGAAGCTGCTGCCGATGCTGAGATCGTAAAACTGCAGAATGAACTCGTCCCCGATGAAGAGTTTCAAAAACTGAAAAATAAGGTGGAGGCTGACATGGTTAACCGGCTTTCCGGTATCGAAGGCCGGGCTGAATTGTTGTCAACCGGGTATACCTATTATAAGAATACCGGATCGGTCAATACCGATATTGATAATTATCTTAACGTCACCCGTGAGGATATCCGGGAAGCTGCACGTAAATACTTCAAGACAACCAACCGGGTTGTTCTCTATTATCTGCCCAAAACCAAATAGCAACTTTTGAATACTCTCAAAATGAAAAATATCGCATTTGTTTCTGCCTGCCTGTTTTTAAGCTTCAGTATTCTGCAGGCTCAGATCGACCGCACTCAACCGCCCAAACCTGCCAAAGCCCCAAAAATCCAATTGGGTAAATACCAGACGTTTAAACTGGAAAACGGACTTACGGTGATTCTCGTTGAAAACCATGAACTGCCAACGGTGACCATTAGCCTTCAACTGGCTCTCAAACCGGTATTCGAAGGGGATAAGGCAGGCACCGCCTCATTCGCCGGACAGCTGCTCCGTACCGGAACTGCCAGTCGCACAAAGGCTCAGCTCGATAAGGAAATTGACTTTATCGGCGCTTCACTCAATACCAGTCAATCTTCCATCGAAGGGTCCTCATTGAAAAAGCACCAGGACAAAGTTCTGGAGCTGATGACCGATATTCTTTATAACCCCGTATTTCCTCAGGAGGAGTTTGATAAGCTTAGGAAGCAGACCCTGGCTGCACTTGCCATGTCGTCAAGCGATCCTAATTCAATTGCCGAAACCGTCGCCGATGTTTTGCGTTACGGAAAAAACCACCCTTACGGTGAACCCACCACCGAAGAGACTGTCGGCAACATAACTTTGGACGGAGTCAGGAATTACTATAAAACCTATTTCACTCCCGGAATCGCTTACCTGATCCTGATCGGTGACCTTCAGATGAATGAAGCAAGATTGCTGGCTGACAAATACTTCTCTATATGGAAATCCTCCCCGGTTGTTTTTGATACGTTCGCTGATCCTGCAGGTTTGTCCGGTAACAAGGTTGCTTTTGTAGAGAAACCGGGTGCGGTGCAATCCGTCATAACCATTACAAATACCTTCAGGTTGAAACCCGGCGATCCTGATGTGCTGCCCGCTACCCTGATGAATAATATCCTTGGAGGTGGCGTTTTTTCCGGCCGTCTGATGATGAACCTCCGTGAGGATAAAGCCTATACCTATGGTGCGGGCTCCTCACTCAGTACCGATCAGCTGATCGGTAATTTCAGCGCTTCCGCGCAGGTTCGTAATGCGGTCACCGACAGTGCTATTACCCAGTTCCTTTTTGAAATGAAAAGATTGCGGGATGAACCGGTATCAGAGGAAGACCTCCGGCTGACACGGAATGTGATGGCCGGTGAATTTGGCCGGGCACTGGAAAGTCCGGGCACCCTGGCCATGTTTGCCATGAATACGGTTCGCTATAACCTCCCGGCTGATTATTACGCCACATATCTTGAACGACTGGATAAAATAACCATTGCCGATGTCCAGACTATGGCCGGAAAATACCTGCAGCCCGACCGGTGCATCATCTTGGTGGTGGGTAATAAAAAGGATGTGGCCGCTAAACTGACCGGTTTTGCAGCATCCGGGCAGGTCGAGTTTTTCGACCGGTACGGGAATCCGCAAGCCGGACAACCGCTGGCGTTACCTGAGGGATTTACGGCCGGAAATGTGATCGATTTGTATATTCAGGCCATTGGTGGCAAGAAAAATCTCAAAGCAATCCGCCAGGTCACCACAGAAAGCAACGGAAAGATTGAAGCGATGGGCCAGAAAATGGAAATCAGCATGCGTACCGTTCAACTTGTTCCCGACTGGGTATATCAGGAAATGAAAATGGGAGAAATGCTCCTGAATAAACAGGTATTTAATGGAACGGAGGGTTGGATTGAAGGGATGGGCGGAGCCCAGGAGATGAAAGGCGCGGATCTGGAGAAAATGAGGGACGGTGCCAGGGTTTTTCCTGAAATGTATTTTTTCAACTCCGGCTATCAAACAACCCTCGAAGGAATTGAATCCGTCGATGGGAAAAATTGTTATCGCCTGAATGTCGTTTATCCTGGCGGAAGTGTTGATACCGAATATTATGAGATCAGCACCGGATTAAAAATCAGAAAAGTGAGCCGTTCCGAAGAACAGGGCCAGCAAGTGGAAACGGTTACCGATTTTGGCGATTACCGGGATATCGGCGGAATCAGGTTCCCTTTCACCATGAAGGTTCAGGTGTCCGGACAGGTGATCGATTTTTTAGTGAATAAGGTTGATACTCAGACCGAAATCGATCCGGAAATCTTTAAAAAACGATAGGACTTGGGATTTCCAAACGACATATGTACTTTTAGCGTCGGAAAAACTGAACCGTTTACTTTTCGAAACAAGGCTGACAAGCACTTAATAACTACATACGCATGAAGCAATTTAAACTAATCCTTGGACTGTTGATGCTGATTCCGGCTACCGTTTTTGCCGGGGAAGCGGATCTGAAAATCCCTGATCTCAAGAGCGTTACTTTTTTTAACGGCGCTCTCACGGGATGGGACCTCCTTTTTTATGGCCTGGTCATTGTGCTGCTGGGACTTTACTTCGGATACATGCAATTCCGGAGTATCCGCAATTTGCCGGCACATAAGTCCATGCTCGATGTTTCCAACACGATTTATCAGACCTGCAAAACCTATCTGCTGCAGCAAGGCCGGTTTCTCATGATCCTTTTCGGTCTCATTGCGGTGATTATGGCTTATTATTTTCTGGCCCTCAGCGGGATGAAAGTGGGTAAGGTCGCCATGATCCTGATGTGGTCGATATTCGGTATACTCGGATCTTATGGAGTAGCCTGGTTTGGAATCCGTATCAATACCCTCGCCAACAGCCGTACCAGCTTTGCTTCCCTTCGCGGAAAACCTTTCGAAGTCGTTTCAATTCCCCTTCAGTCGGGGATGAGTATTGGTCTCCTGCTGATCTGCGTCGAGCTGGTCATGATGCTGACGATTTTGCTTTTTGTTCCGGGTGACTCGGCCGGGGCATGTTTCCTTGGTTTTGCTATTGGTGAATCATTGGGAGCCAGTGCTTTGCGTATTGCCGGTGGTATCTTTACGAAGATCGCCGATATCGGAGCCGACCTGATGAAAATCGTTTTTAACCTTCCTGAAGATGACCCGCGTAACCCGGGTGTTATTGCTGACTGTACCGGTGACAATGCCGGTGACAGCGTCGGACCAACGGCTGACGGATTTGAAACCTATGGGGTAACCGGGGTTGCATTGATCTCTTTCATCGTTCTGGCCATTTTCAAAGTCGATTTTCAGGCTTCCCTGATCGTTTGGATCTTTGCCATGCGCCTCCTGATGGTGGTGACTTCCATGCTGGCTTACGGGATCAACCAGGTTTATAACCGCAACAAATACGGCAAATCAAAAGAATTCAATTTTGAGAATCCCCTGTCGTCGCTCATCTGGATTACCTCAGTAATTTCAATCATTATGACTTTCCTCGCCAGCTGGCTCCTTCTCCGGAATACTATGGGTGAAGGTCTGTGGTGGAAACTGGCTACCATTATCAGCTGCGGAACCGGTGCTGCTGCCATAATTCCGGAATTGACCAAAGCATTTACCAGCTCCAAATCCCGTCACGTGCGCGAAATTGTTACCGCATCACGTGAAGGTGGTGCTTCACTGAATATCCTGTCAGGCTTGGTTGCCGGTAATTTTTCAGCCTTCTGGAAAGGAATGGTAATGATGGGCCTCATGTTTACCGCTTACCGTATTTCCAGCCTGGGACTCGATACCATCATGACTTACCCGAGCATCTTCGCTTTTGGTCTGGTTGCATTCGGATTCCTCGGAATGGGACCGGTCACCATTGCTGTTGATAGTTACGGGCCGGTAACTGATAATGCGCAGTCCGTTTTTGAACTTTCCCAGATCGAGCAGATCCCCGGAATTCATGCCGAGGTGAAAAAAGATTTTGGTTTTGATCCGAATTTCGAGGAAGGCAAGCATTTTCTCGAAGCCAATGACTCGGCAGGCAACACATTTAAAGCTACTGCCAAACCTGTTCTTATCGGAACCGCGGTTATCGGTGCTACTACCATGATCTTTAGCATAATCCTGATTCTTAACAAGGTGGGAATGCTGCAGATCAGCCTGACAGATGCTCCGGTGATTCTTGGATTCATTGCGGGGGGTGCGGTAATCTATTGGTTTACAGGTGCATCCATTCAAGCAGTAACCACCGGTGCTCATCGTGCAGTGGAATTTATCAAGAAATCAATCAATCTCGATAAGGCCAAGGCCGATATCAATGACTCGATAGCAGTGGTTAAGATCTGTACCATTTATGCTCAGAAAGGGATGTGGAATATCTTTATTGTACTCTTCTGCATCACCCTTGCCTTTGCCTTCTTTAACCCCAATTTCTTTGTTGCCTACCTGATCTCCATTGCTGTGTTCGGATTGTTCCAGGCCATGTTTATGGCCAATGCCGGCGGTGCCTGGGATAATGCCAAAAAAGTGGTTGAAGTTGACCTCAAGGAAAAAGGAACTCCGCTTCACGAAGCTTGCGTGGTTGGTGATACTGTTGGTGATCCTTACAAAGATACCTCATCGGTGGCCCTCAACCCGATCATCAAGTTCTCCACTTTATTCGGACTGCTCGCTGCCGAGATCTCCATCGAGATGACCCTGAAAGCAAAAGAAAGCGGTGGAACTAACCTTGCACCCTATATCGGAGCCGCATTCTTTGTAATCGCGCTGGTATTCGTTTACCGCTCCTTCTACAATATGCGGATCAAGAGTTAATATTGTAGAGACGTGCCGTGGCACGTCTCTACATATATTTCAATTGCAGGGATTGCCCGTCAAAAACGGCGTAGCTGAAGTGGGTCATCCAGTCACCCAGAATAAACAGACGCGTATGTGCGTTGAGGGGATAATCCACCGGACAGTGCCGGTGACCGAAAACGAGAAAATCATATCCCTGGCTTTCCAGGTATTTCCGCGAATAACGGACAATCGGTTCTTCTTCTACCTTAAACGGATCGACCCCATGAAGGGCCCGGCTGCGCCTCGACCAGCCACTGGCCACCCAAAAAGCAAAATTCGGGTGGAGGCGGGCAAATGCCCACTGCAGAAGCTTATTGGTAAATATCCATTTCAGGATCCGGAAAGTGTGATCCTTTTCATCAAGACCGTCCCCGTGAGCCAGGAAAAAATGCTTGCCGTTAAGTGAAAGGGCGGTAGGGTGCCGATATAAGGTAATCCCTGCTTCTTCGGTCAGGTAATCAAACATCCAGATATCATGGTTTCCGGTAAAGTAATGCAGCCGGATACCCCTGTCGGATAATTCAGCCATCTTGCCGAGAATGCGCGAGAAACCCCTGGGAACCACCCTTTTGTATTCAAACCAAAAGTCGAAAAGGTCTCCCATCAGGAAGATGTCAGACGCCCTGTCCTTAATCTCATCGAGAAAGGCCACCAGTTTTTTTTCCCGTTTAAGGCTGCTGGCATGGTCGGGAGTCCCCAGATGGGCATCCGACAGGAAATATATGAGTTTCTGGTTTTCCAATTTACCGGAACAATTTAGCCAGTTCCTCATCCAGGGCGGTACCCCTGAGGTTTTGGCCGATAATTTTGCCTTCCTTATCCAGGAGGAAATTAGCCGGGATGGATTCAATGCCAAATTGACGCGCAACAGGCGAACTCCAGAATTTCAGGTCACTGACATGGATCCAGTTCAGGCCGTCCTGCTTTATCGCAGCCACCCATTCAGGCTTGGTTTTATCGAGCGAAACCTGAAAAATCTCAAAACCTTTATCGTGATATTTTGAATACGCAGCAACCAGGTTGGGATTTTCGCGCCTGCATGGACCACACCATCCTGCCCAGAAATCCAGCAATACTATGTTACCCCGCAGCGATGACAGGGTTTGGATTTTTCCATCAGGATCCGGAAGGGAAATATCCGGGGCGACCTTGCCGCTGCCGGTGTTTTTTGCCTGTGATTGTGCGGATTCCATTTGGGGACGCATGGCCTCCACATACTTGTGAAGATTCAAAACCAATATTGACCGCGGATACTTCCTGAATAATTTCACATCCACCTTTTCAAAAAGGTCGAAGTCGGTGCTGCCGTTCAATACCGGCTGCTGTCCGATCTGATGCGAGAGGGCCAGCAGGCTTGCCGGCTCATCCACGTGCTTTTCTATGAAGACACGGATAAAATTACGCTGCTGCTCAACCAGTTTTCCGTATTCCGCCTGTACCCATGAATCTACCTGCGGATCGTTTCCTTTGCCTTTCAGCGCCTGATATTGCCGGCTGAGGGAATCCAGCTTGCCGGTTGCCCTGATGAGTTCGTTATTCAATTCCAGGATCAACTCCGACTGAGGTGACCCGCTAATCCGTATTGATTTGTTATAGTTTCCTTTTTCCGCGGATACACTGATCTTTTCCCCCTTCATCGCCATCAGGGTTATGTATTCATTCTGAGCCGACCGCACAAAGAACAGTCTGGGATTCGAAGCAGTATCGGAATAACTGAACGAACCATCGGTACCGGTCACCAATGTCGACCTCAATTCCACCGATTTCTCGGTCATTTCTTCAATAAACAGGGAATCTTTATTTGCCCCGGTTACTTTTCCTGTGATGGTAAAATCGGCATGCTGGGCGCACCCTGCAACAAAAATAAGCGAAGCGGCAATAAGCTTGATTGTTTTCAAGTCCATCTGAATTAGATATTAAACGTCCAAATGTATCGAAAATTTTTACTTTTGCTGAAATTTTACCTGCGTGCAAGTCCATACCGACCCCTGTTCACTTAACCTTATCCGTCCATCTGTATCCATCGGGATATTTGACGGAGTGCACCGCGGACACCAGAATCTGATTGCCCGGTTAAAGAGTCTTGCCGCCCAAACACAATCGCAAACCCTGGTCATTACGTTCTGGCCCCATCCGAGAATTGTGCTGGGCAAGGCAGGTCCGGAATTCAAACTGCTTAACAGTCTGGAAGAGAAAACTGACTTGCTCCGGAACATTGGAATCGATCACTTCCTGATCGTTCAGTTTACCAGGGAATTCGCCGGTCAGTCGCCCGACCAGTTCCTGGACAATTTTGTAAATAAGTGTATTAAACCGGGAATCATAACCGTCGGTGATGACCTGCGGTTTGGTGCCGGTGGTTCAGGCAATCTGGAGCTGCTGATAAAATCTGGAAAATCAAACGGATTTGAGGTCGTACGCCTCGAAACACATACGGAAAATGAGGAGCGGATCAGTTCCACCCGGATCCGTAATTGTCTCCTGAACGGGGACCTCAGTGCTGCCAACAATTTACTTGGATATCCGTATTTTATTACGGGTCAGGTAGTCAGGGGAAACAGGATCGGGAATACCATCGGATTCCCGACCGCGAATATCGAATGTCCTGACACCTTTAAGCAGATCCCGTCAGATGGTGTTTATGCAGTGACCGTTGAATGGAACGGAACACCATATAAAGGGATGCTCAACATCGGTATCCGGCCCACCCTTGATGACCATTCACATAAAACTATTGAAGTCCACCTTTTTGATGTTTCAGATGATTTATATGATCAGAAGCTCAGGGTTCATTTTATTTTCAGGCTGCGCGATGAAATGAAGTTCAATAGCCTGGAGGAACTCCGGAAGCAGCTTGCTGTTGACCGGAAGGTTTCTATGGAACTCCTTGAAAAGTATTAACTTGCACAATTAATTTATAGTCATGACCTCACACAAATTACCATTTACAGATTACAAAGTCGCCGACATGGGACTCGCCGACTGGGGCAGGAAAGAAATTCAGCTCGCCGAGGCAGAAATGCCCGGTCTCCTGTCATTAAGGAAAAAGTTTAGTGCTGCAAAACCGCTGAAGGGTGCCCGTATCACCGGATCCTTGCATATGACCATTCAAACGGCCGTGCTTATTGAAACACTCATTGAACTGGGTGCCGAAGTAAGGTGGGCATCGTGTAATATCTTTTCCACGCAGGACCATGCCGCCGCAGCCATTGCCGCAGCCGGAATCCCGGTATTTGCCTGGAAAGGCGAATCTCTTGACCAGTACTGGTGGTGTACGCTTCAAGCCTTGTCATTTCCGGGTGACAGGGGACCGAACCTCATTGTTGACGACGGCGGCGATGCAACCATCATGGTTCATAAAGGAGCCGATATGGAAACCATCGGGTTTAAAATGGCTGAAAATGAGGACCAGCAGGAAGATTTCCGCACCCTCATGAATTGCCTGAAGGAATCGGTCAAGGCCGCTCCCGGCAAATGGACCCGCATGGTGAAGGAAATCAGGGGAGTCTCGGAAGAAACAACCACTGGCGTTCACCGTTTGTATCAGATGCTCGAGGAGGGAAAACTGATGTTTCCGGCCATCAATGTCAATGATTCAGTCACCAAATCGAAGTTTGATAATCTTTATGGATGCCGCGAATCACTCGCCGATGGCATCAAAAGGGCAACCGACATCATGCTTGCAGGAAAAGTGGTTGTTGTTTGCGGCTATGGCGATGTGGGCAAGGGCTGTGCACGTTCGATGAAAAGTTACGGCTCAAGGGTTATTGTAACCGAGATTGATCCGATATGTGCACTGCAGGCTTCAATGGAAGGATTCGAGGTTAAGACCGTGGAAGATTCTCTTGCTGAGGGAGATATCTATGTTACCACTACCGGTAACCTCGATATTATCCTGTTCAGCCACATGCTGAAAATGAAGGATAAGGCGATCGTTTGCAACATCGGCCATTTTGATAATGAAATCCAGGTTTCCAAATTGGACACCACGCCCGGAATGAGGAAGATCAATATCAAACCGCAGGTTGATCAATATATTTTCCCCGATGGTCATTCCATTATCCTTTTAGCGGAAGGACGTCTGGTGAACCTGGGATGTGCCACCGGTCATCCGAGTTTTGTGATGAGTAATTCATTTACCAATCAGACGTTGGCACAAATGGAATTGTGGCAGAAGAAATTTGAGCTGGGTGTTTACCGTCTTCCCAAGCACCTCGATGAGGAAGTTGCCCGTTTGCATCTCGAGCATGTAGGGGTAAAACTCACGGTTCTCACAGATGATCAGGCGAACTATTTAGGCATTCCCAAACAGGGACCATACAAGCCCGATCATTACAGATATTAGATCACTACTGATATTAATTATATATCCTGAGTGTATTAAGGGTCAGCGAGGTGGCGTATTCTTTGAGAGGCCATTTTGCCGGCCCTTGTGCTACCAGTCCATCCCAGATTGAAAACTTGGATCCGCAGCAGGGGCATACCAGGTAAAATCCCGTATCGTCAATGGCAACCTTGCAGGATTCAAGCGGCTCATTGGTACAGGTGAGGTCCAGCGCTATGAAGTCGGTAGGATCTCCGAGCGTCCTCCTATATAATATTATACCCAGGTTCCCTTCATCCGGAAGGATCAGGTAATTGCCCGGAACCCTCAGGTGACTGTTTGATGGATTATTCAGATATACGGTATAATTAACATATACGTAGGGCACCGGGACCTGCCTCTCGCGGTTGCAGGCTGACATTCCGACAAGGACCAGCAGAATGCTGGAAATGTATATCATTGATTTATAGTTCATTGCAATATTTGTTTTGACTGGACTAACGTTCATTACTCAAAATTATTTTTTTTTACCACATATTTGAGAATGATTTAACTTTGTCACGATGGATTTTGGAATAGATACGCTGGTTTACATTATTATTGGAGTTATCTTTGTAGTGGTGCAAGCCACCCGGAAACGAAAAGTCGTGAAGGGAAATCCTCCGGCAGAAGCTCAGATTGTCAAGAATAAAAAGGAGGAAATAAAAGAAGAGCTCTCTGCATTCTGGAAGGAGTTTCTCAGCACGGACCTGACAGCCAATCAGGTTACCGAACCGGTCCAGATCCAACCAGTCCCCCCTGTTTTTACCGAACCCGCGGATTTCCAAAGGAATAACCCGGCACCTGAAGTGCCTGTTGCTCCGAGAAGTTCTTTTAATGATCCTGGCGACCGCGCCGTCTCCGGCTTGCATAAGCCGGCAAAACTACCTGATCAGGAGCAGTCCTACCCGGACTTCGACCTTCGGTCAGCCGTGGTTTATTCGGTAATTCTGGAACGCAAGTATGTTTAATGACAGGCGAAACTGTTTTTTTAAACGAAAGTGTTGGCAATTTATTGTGAGAATATATACATTTACGAACTTCTACCGATGGGTAGAGCGATATTGCAGTAACTAATATCAAATTTCTGATTATGTTTCGAAGAATACTCCTTGTAGTTGTTGCCGTTGTGTTAGCGAACGGCGTTTTTGGCCAATCCGGTACCCTTAAGGGTAAGGTGGTTGACAAAGCCACAGGAGAAGCAATTCCCTTTGCAGCAGTCCAGGTGGTTTCAAAACCAGGTGAGCCTGCCACTGTAGGTACAGCTTCCGACATTGATGGGAATTACACCCTGAAGCCGGTTCCGGTTGGCAAATGGGTACTCCAGGTTCTTGTGGTGGGTTATAATACCCTCCAGATGGACAATGTGGTAGTAAAGGCTGATAAGATTGAAATGTTGAATCTGGAATTGTCCACCAAAACCACTCAGATTTCGGAGGTGCAGGTTATCGCCTACAAAGTCCCTCTGATTGATAAGGACAATACCCAAACCGGGGAGACGGTTACGGCCGATGACATCGAGAAGATGCCTGGCCGTTCGGTCATGCAGGTGGCTTCCACCGTGGCAGGGGTTTCCTCCCGCGACGGTAACGGTGTCGGAAGTATCCGCGGTGCCCGTGGTGGTAATACCGTCTTTGTCGATGGTATCCGGGTTTCAGCAACCAGTTTGAATATTCCTAAATCAGCGCAGGAGCAGGTGCAGGTAATCACCGGGGGTATGTCGGCCAAGTACGGCGACGTTACCGGGGGGGTTGTCAGTATTACAACCAAGAACGCAGCTGCTTCCCTGTACGGGTCCTTTGAACTGGAGACTTCTGAACTGCTGGATCAAAACCGTCACAGCGTTGGGAACTTCACCCTGTCAGGTCCTCTGTTAAAAGTTAAACAAGCCGACGGAAGAAAAAGAACTCTGGTAGGTTTCTTCCTATCCGGTGATATTAATTATGACCGGAACCCGACCAATTGGTGGTACGATAGAGATCGCGTAAAAGCTTCCGTTCGCGAGGATCTGGTCAACCTGCCGATCATTCCGAACGCACAGGGCGTAGTTCAATATAAAGCCAACTATCTGGATACTTCCGCTTTTGAAAAAGTGAAGTTCCAAACCAATTACTGGAATTATGGCGCAAACTTCGTTCCGAAAATCACTTTCAACTTCTCACAGAACACCGATCTGACTCTGGGAGGTTCATTTGATTACAGCAACGGAGTTGCAGCTAGTTATAACAATTCCTTGTTTAACTGGGAAAATAACTCGACCAGTTACGGATACAACTGGAGAGCATGGGCCCGTTTTACCCAGAGATTCTCCGACCGTCTGGCTTCAGCCGAAGAAAAATCATCCTCACTGATCAAAAACGCCTATTACCAGATCCAGGCTCAGGTTGAAAGAAGCAAGAGCTGGAACGGTATGTCGCAGCGCCACGGATTCAACATGTGGGATTATGGTTACATCGGAAAATTTGAAACCAGCAAAATCGAAACTTATGAGTTTACCGATACGGTTGCAGGTTATCCCAACGGTGTGTGGAGGATGAACGCATGGAAGGATATCCTCTATAAATTTACCCCGAGCGATAAGAACCCTGAACTGGCCAATGTGACCTCACAATATTATAATTCCTATAACAATCCGGTCGGACATTATGAAAACTATGGCCAGGTTGACGCCGGTGGTGGTCTTCTTAATGGGGATAACCTGGGAACTCTTTTTAATATTAATGGATGGTTTGCACTGCCGGGAGCTCAGCCTGGTGGATACGGAATTGGTGACAATACTGTTTTCCGCGTTATGGCCTCGGGTTCTGCCGATATCAAGAACCATGAAATTTCATTCGGTTTTGAATTCGAACAGAACGATTCACGTGGGTGGAACGTCAATGCCATGGGTCTCTGGGGCATCGCCCGCCAGTTGACCAATAAGCATCTTGAGCAGCTCGACCTTAGCAATCCGCTTCCTGTCTATGATGCAACCGGGGTGTTTCAGGATACCGTAAGATATAACCGTTTGTATAATCAAACTGACCAGTCCAAGTTTGACGCCTCCCTCAGGGCACATCTGGGATTGCCGGTCGACGGTACTGATTTCATTGACCTGAATGCACTGGATCCCAGTGAATTTAATATCAACTATTTCAGTCCTGATGAACTGCTGAACAATGGTGGCAATAACGCGCGTGTTGGATACCGTGGTTATGATGCTTATGGAAACCGCCTTAAGGAAAAACCAACCTTCGAGGATTTCTTCACTGCCAAGAATGAAGATGGAACATACAAACGTCTGATCGGACCTATTCAACCGATTTATGCCGCCGGTTACATCCAGGATAAGTTCTCCTTCAATGACCTGATTTTCAACGTTGGTATCCGGGTCGACCGCTATGACCTGAACCAGAATGTACTGGCCGATCCTTACAGCTTGTATGCCACTAAGAAGGTTAGCGACGTTCCTGGCAGCATGAACCCCGCAGGTTCACATCCATCCAACATGGGTGATAATTATGTTGTTTATGTGGATGATGTTACTGATCCTTCCACAATTAACGGATATCGCAGCGGATCAACCTGGTATAATGCTTACGGTGTTGAAGTGAATGACCCATCGGTTATCGCTGCTTCCACCGGTGTCGCTCCTTACCTGGTTAACCCGACTCAGGCACAATACAGGGAAATCACAGTAGATGCCTTCGAGGATTACACTCCTCAGATTTCAGTGATGCCGCGTATCGCTTTCTCCTTCCCGATTTCTGATGAGGCCCTTTTCATGGCTAATTACGACATCCTCACCAGCCGTCCGGGCGGTACCTTCGATCCTACCAGCTACTACTTCCTGGCGAACAACCCGGGAGACAATATCAGCAACCCGAATATGAAACCACAGAAAACCATCGACTATGAATTGGGATTCCAGCAGAGGCTGACCAATTCATCTTCGTTGAAGATCGCCGCCTATTATCGCGAACAGCGGGATATGGCACAGGCCATCCGGGTTCTGGGAGCTTATCCTGTTGATTATTTCACCACAGGGAACATCGACTTCGGGACATCAAAAGGATTATCGGTTTCTTATGATCTGAGAAGATCAGGTAACATTTCGTTGCGTGCCAACTATACTTTGGGATTCTCCTCAGCTACCGGTTCCGACCAGGGTCAGATGCTGGCACTTCTGCGTACCAATCAGCCTAACCTCAGGATTCTGGCACCGACCGACTGGGATCAGCGTCACAAAATCAACCTGAGCATGGATTACCGTTATTATGATGGTAAAGACTACAACGGACCGAAATTGTTCGGGAAAGATATTCTCGAAAATTCGGGTGCTAACTTTACAGTTGTTGCAGGTTCAGGTTACCCGTTCTCCCGTACTCTTGGAGTTGGCGAAACCGGATTAAAAGGTTCCATGAACGGATCACGCCTGCCCTGGACCACCAATATCAAGATGCGCATCGATAAAGACATCACTTTTGTCGCCAAGAAAACGGGCGAGCAATCCAGGAAAAATATCGTCATGAACATTTATCTTGATGTGGACAACCTTCTGAATACACAGAACGTATCAGGCGTTTATTCCGCCACCGGCGACCCAATGGACGATGGATATCTGACTGCTCCGAAAATGCAGCAGAACATCAATACCCAGCTGGATCCGGAAGCTTACAGAATGTACTACCAGATGCGGTTACTCAACGGTGCCGGTTATATGGCACCACGTACCATGCGTATTGGTTTATCGCTTAACTTTTAATCGGTTTAACCCTAATAGATCAATACCATGACAAAAGTGTTTAAATATTTTCTGATTACTATTCTGGGTATTTTCCTCGCGAATAGCACGTTTGCCGAAAGATACAAAGGCACCCTGCCTTCTGAACCGGCAAGCAAGGATATCAAGGGTTTTGCAGCTGCCTGCACACTTGGTAGGACCGTTACTGAGATCTCCCTGAACAATATCCGCACCTATATTCATATGGACGGTGTGCTTTGGACTGATATTTCCGGCGGTACAGCCGGTTACGAAGTTCCCAAGGGTTCCGGTAAAACATCAATCTATGCCGGGGGTATCTGGATCGGGGGAACCGATGTGAACGGTCAGCTTAAACTCACCGCCTGTTTGTTTAAAGGCGCTCGTAACTACTGGCCTGGTCCGTTGATCATGTCGGGCGAGCAGCGCGGTACCACCGACGTTGAAGTTTGCTACCAGTATGACCGCCATTACCAGATTACCCGCTATCAGGTGGAAGCTTTCCGGGAATGGTATAATACCCCGGCAGACAAGAGGGATTTTGAATTCAAGGGATATTCGATTCCGCAGATCATTCTGGATTGGCCGGCTCATGCCGATGCGGCTGCCGGTTATGATTTCTACCTGGCTCCTTTCTGGGATAACAATGACGACGGTTTCTATAATCCTGCCGACGGTGATTACCCGTTCTATGATCTGGATGGTATCCTTCCCTGCGGTACCACCCGTGAATTGAGGCGCCCGAGATTGTATGGCGACGGCACCGCATGGTGGGTTTATAACGACCGTGGTAATATTCACGCAGGACCAAACGGTGAAGCTATCGGGATGGAAATCCGTGCTCAGGCCTTCCAGTTCTCCACGAACGATGCCATGAACGACATGAGTTTCTACAACTATGCCCTGATCAACCGTTCAACTTATACCTTGATTGAAACTTACTTTGGTGTCAATATGGATGCTGACCTTGGTTTGGCCAGTGATGACTATACCGGTTGCCACGTTTCAAAAGGGATTGGTTATATCTATAATGGTGATGCCGTTGACGGCACAGGTGAAGCTTATGCTTACGGAGCCAACCCTCCGGCTATCGGACTTGACTTTTTCGAAGGACCTTACCAGGACCCGAACGGCAAGGATGACTGTACCAGTTACGACAACCAGCGAAACCTGATTTGCAACGATTGTATCCTGAACGGAAACATCAATGGATTGAACTTTCAGGACGGTATCGTCGACAACGAACGTTGGGGGATGCGCCGTTATGTATATTATAATATCGGCGGTGGCCCACAGGGCGACCCGGGTTCCCCGGCTGAACATTATCAATACCTTCGTGGCTATTGGAAAGATAATCAGCGGATGCGTTACGGCGGCAACGGTCACCCGAACAGTGGTGCCGACGGACCGGATTGCGACTTTATGTTCCCCCGTGAAACCGACCCGTGCGGTTGGGGCCAGGGTGGTGTACCAATGCCTTTGTGGACTGAAGAAACAGCAGGTAACGCTCCAGGCGACCGCCGTTTATTGCAGTCGTCGGGACCATTCGTTCTCGAGCCGGGTGCTGTAAATGATATCACTCTCGGAGCTGTTTGGGCACGTTCATACGATGGCGGTTTGCTGGCTTCGGTCGACAAGATGCTGCAGAGTGACGAAAAAGCCCAGCGGTTGTTTGAAAACTGTTTCCAGGTGGTTGACGGTCCGGATGCTCCGGAACTCACCATCGTGGAACAGGATCAGAAACTGATCTTCCACATCTGGAACAAGCCTTCC
>JBAZTE010000016.1:0-100392 GCA_041662065.1 Bacteroidales bacterium
TTACCGGCCTTGTCGATCGAGAGTCCCGACCTCAGGTCAAATTTCAGAACTCCGCCGATGCTCAGTAACGGATCATCCGTGGTTTCAACCACCGGCGAACGGCTCCACCTGGTACGGTCAGCGGTGATGTACAGGTCGATCGAACTCAAACGCTGTTTCTTCGTATCGATGGCATTGGCTGCCTTGTCGTAGGCCGGCCCGTGCAAACCCATGTTGCCGAGCTGGAACGGAGCCCAGGTGCCCTGAAGCACTTTCTCATACACCGAGTTCTTATCCGAGTTGTCCCCGTTATTATACCCGGCCTTGATCCAGTCCCTGGGATAGCCGATGCGGTCATCATCCGGAATGAAGGACAGCCATACGGCGCCCGGGTTCTCATATTCAACCGATGCTTCGAGGAAACCGTTGTTGATGGATCCGTATTTGAACGGGATCTCCGCCTGTGAAATGTTGATCGAAAGACCCCACTGCAGAACCAGCTGGTCGTAATCATTGGCCACAAAGCTTTCAGAACGGACGGTATCATGCTTGGTATTATAAATATACCAGTTGGCATTGATGACCTTCCCGTTCATGAAACTCGTTGAGATGAAGTAATCTACCGAGTCGAACTTAATGGTATAGGTGTCGTCAATAACGTTCATCGGGTCAACCACTTTAACCGTGATCGGGCCTTTCCCCGGTAGAAATTCCAGTTTAGTGGCTTTCCACGGGGCCCCTTTCATGATCTCATCATGGGTGGCCTGGGTAATGTCTACCGCATTCAAACCGGTACCGTGACCCTCCACCTGAACAATGAAAGGAGATGCACCGAACATGCCCTGAATCACCGTTCCTCCATTTTCCGGTTCCACTTTATGAGGGACTGCTTCGTAAACCTTGATCGGGCCCCCGGCTCCCCTACGGCCGGCGAGGTATGGTTTGCGCTGACCTTCAAACGAATCCGGATTGTTTTGATCGTATTTCAGGAAGTTGTTATAGGCATAAGCAACCGCCAGATAATAGTATTTCTTAAAGTTTACCAGCGTGCGTACCCCCTCTGCAAAAAGATCTTCCTCCAGAACAAAGGTGTGTTCGATGCCCTGATCTTTTCCCTGTACCTCAATAACCGGTATATTGGCTTCAAGATCAGGATCCCAGTTGTAATTCAGGATACGGCTCACTCCGTCGCGAATATCGCATTGGAAGGCCAGCCGGGTTAAGGTTGTATTATGGGTGGTTGCATCATTGATCGATACGCTGTTCGTTTTAAACTGCCAAATCTGATATCCCTGGAAATTGTAAAAAACATCGCAGTCCGGTTTATCGAGTGGACAAACGATGAACGGATCCCGTTCCTGGTATAGTTCCATGAAGTTGTTGGACGAAGGTTTATTCCAGATATGGAAGATCAGTTTCTGATCCTGTTCCACGATGGTGAGTTCCGGAGCATCGGGGCCATCGATTATTTTAAAACAGTTTTCGAAGAGCCGCTGGGCCTTTTCATCTTCCTGAAGCATCAGATTTACCGATGCAAAAGGGGTTCCTTCATATGAACGGGCCCATACCACACCGGTAGTTATATCGTTGATGGCACCGGGTTCAAGGACAAAAGGCCCGGATGATTCTACCAGACGCTTGTCGCCGGGGGCATTACCTGCCGTTTCTTCAGTCCAGTAAGGCATGGGTATACCGCCCTGTCCCCATCCGCAGGGATCTGAATCAGCCGGAAACATGAAATCGGTGATTGGTCCGGTACCTCCACCGGAAGGATGGGCATTGCCGCCATAACGCATGCGCTCATTGTCTTTCCAATATCCTCGCAGGAAGTTGTAATACTCGGGTGCGGTATTCGGATCACCGGTGACTCCGCCGGTATTGACGTAGTATACAAATCTTCTCATGCCCCAGCGCTCGTTGTCAACAATTCCATCGCCGAAGTTGAGGCCGTTAATGTTACCATTGAGGATACAATCATTGCAAATGATATTCCGTTTGTTGTCATAGCTGGTGCAGTCGTCTTTTCCATTAGGATCCTGGTAAGGGCCTTCAAAAAAATCTATCCCGATGGAAGGAGGGTTGGCCCCATAGGCCCAGGCTTCACCTTTTCCGTCAACATCTTCGCCGTTATAGAAATATCCGACTCCTTTGCTCACATGGCAGCCAGTATAATCATCATAGGCCCAGCCCAGTGCTCCATCGCAATACACTCCAAAATAAGTATCGATCAGGGTATAGGTTGAACGGTTAATGAGCGCATAATTGTAAAAACTCATATCATTGACCGCATCATTGGTGGAGAATTCAAACGCCTGTGCGCGGATTTCCATTCCAATGGATTCACCGCCGCTTTCTGTATGGATATTTCCCCGGTCGTTATATACCCACCAAAGGGTGCCATCCCCAAAAAGCCGGGGCCTTCTCTGCTCACGTGAGGTTCCGCACGGAAGGATGCCATCCAGGTCATAAAACGGGTAATCACCGTCTGCCGGATTATACATCCCGTCGTCGTTGTTGTCCCAGAAAGGGGCCAGATAAAAGTCGTAACCCCCTGCTGCATCGGCATGGGCCGGCCAGTCGAGGATAACGCCCGGAATGCTGTATCCTTTGTATTCGCGATCGCGTGTGGCAGCATCAGAACGGTACCAATTCCGGAAAGCATCTACCTGATAACGAGAGATCTCCCAATGCCGGTCATACTGATAACATACCTCAATATCGGTGGTTCCCCGGGCATTTCCCCTAATGATCAGGGGGCCGGTGAAATAATCGACCCCTCCCTGACGGTAGCGCACGGCAGCCAGTTTGAGCTGTCCGTTAACATCCGTTCCCCCGATCCAGATGCCGCCATTCCAAAGGGCAGTCTTTCCTGAATTTTTCGGAATTTCATACCGGGCCACTTTAAAATCCCACCACATGTCACCACCGGTATGAATTAGTGCCCTGACATTATTCAGACTGATCTCGGTGGATGTTTTTCCTGGCCCGCATGCGGCAGTATTCCCCTTAATGCCCTCCAGGTGGTTCCGGTACTGCTCTTTAGACATCATTAATGGTTGGGACCAGCAAACGCCTGCCCAGGCAGCCAGGCAAATGATCAAAATTATCCTTCTCATTCCAGAATCTCCTGAGAATGATCTTCCATTTCATAAGCCACACTAATTTCAACCCGGGTTCCGGAAGGTTCTCCCTGTTCGTTAGTAAGATCAATTATATTTACGGTTAATAGCTTGTCACTTATTGAGTTATAGAGCTGAATCCGTTTTTCGATATTTGCCAGGCCCCTTGATTTATGCCCGGAACGCTCACGGATTGCCCTGGCCTTCTCGCGACCGATCCCATTATCCGCAATGGTTATCACCATATGATCCTCGTGATCGGTTACCAGTACTTCGAGCAACCCTTTGTGTTTGATGAGCTGAAGGCCGTGCAGGATGGCATTTTCGAGATAGGGCTGCAGGAGCATTGGCGGTATTTTGACCAGATGCTGGTCGATTTTTGGATCAACATGAATGTTAAGCTCGAATTTTTTACTGAACCGCATGTGCTCCATTTTCAGATAGAGCTGAATCATCTCCAATTCTTCGTGGAGCGTAATGTAATTGTATTGAGAATATTCAAGCACTTTTCTCATCAAAATGGAAAAGTTTGACAAATAGTAATTTGCTGAATCGACATCATTCTTCAGGACAAAATTCTGGATGGAATTCAGGGAATTAAAGATGAAATGAGGGTTCATCTGGGAACGCAAGGCAAATTTCTGGGAACGGATCAATTCATTGCGGGTGTTGAGAAGCCTTTTCTCCATCTCATGTTTGGTGCGCAAGTTTTGAATTCTCAGGTATGCGATTGTTGATAAAATTAACAGGACAGTAAATAAGGTCAAATAAAGGAATAGCTTGGTTTGATACCAGGCAGGCACCACAATGATGGTGGTCACAATTTCATTGCTTCTCACCCCCAGACTGTTTGTTCCGGTCAATTTGAAGTTATACAAACCTGGAACAACATTCCGGTAATCAACCTGGTGCAATCCGGGAGACAGGGATGTTTTAACTTTATCGGAGTTTTCGAGGAAGTAGGTGAATTGGTTCTTGAACGGATTCAGATAATCCAAGGCAGCAAAAGAAATGCTGAAGGTGTTATCCGATGATGGAATTCTAATGGTATCTCCGAGTGGAACATCATACTGTTTTTGAGATCCATGCGCAGTAAACCGGGTGATCCGGGTAACCGGAATTTTTGAAGTTCGGATGGTGGTCTGAGGGAAAAAAGCAATAACTCCGTTTACGCCGCCAAGAAATACTTCGCCATTTTGATCGGCGTAAATTGAATTTTTATTGAATTCATTGCTTAGCAGGCCGTCCTGAACGTCGAAATTCGTAAACTCGTCGTTTCGATGATCAAACCTGGATAGTCCATTATTGGTTGGTAACCAGAATATTCCATCCTTATCCTCCAGAATGCCATAGACTATATTATCACAGAGGCCATCGGTGGTGGTATATCGCTCAAAAGTACCGGAAACCGGGTCGAAAGAGCAAAAACCGCCGCCGTTGGTAAACACCCAGAGTTCATTGCGTGAATCTCTGAAAACACCTAAAATATAGGTAGTACTGATCGTGGTTGCATTCCCTTTAACCGGCAAATAGTTGGTCCATCTCCCGGTTGTCTCGTTGAACATATTCAGCCCGTATTGCGTGGAAATAAGGAGAATACCGGGTGATAATTCAAAAACATCCAGACAATAATTATTGCTGAGGCTATTGGAGTTATTCGGATCATGGCGGTAGCTGGTGAACTCCCCGGTATTGCCGTCCAGCCTGCTGAGTCCATTGTTTGTGGCAAACCAGTAATGCCCGTTTGAATCTTTATTGATATGCCAGATCATGTCACCGGCGATGGAGTTTCCTGTTTGATCGGGATGATAAACCTTGTTGGTCAGATTATCCGTTTTGATTCGGTTCAACCCGGTCCTGGTTGCGACCCAAACATATGGCGGATCATTAAAAATATCAGATACCTGATTTCCCGTAAGTGCATTCGGAGTATTGGTATGCTTGATGAACTTAGTGGTTTTATTCTCCCGGTTTAATATCAGCACACCATCCTGTGTTCCAAACCAGAAGTTGCCTGGAATGGGTTCGGCAATTCCGAAAGTGGAGTATGACCGGATGATTTCGTAGAAAGCGTGAGGATCGGGAACCAGCTTCACCAGTCCTTTATGTGCAGTGCCCAACCAAAACAGTCCGTTGCGGTCCTGAATAATAGACGAGAAAGAGGTATAGGAAAAATAGTCGCTTTCGGGTATTTTTTGCTGCATATTAATGAAGCTTTGCCTGATAACATCGAATAGAAGAAGTCCGTTTTCCCTGGTTCCCAGCCAGAGATTGTTGTCCTTATCAGGGAAAATGCAATTGATGTGGATTTGGCCGGACTGATTTTGTGAGCTGGAATTCCGGAAGGGGAACTTAAAAAATGATCGGCTCAGCGGTTTATAACATTGAAGTCCTATAGGACTCCCGATCCAGATCACCCCATTCTTATCGGTACCTAAGGCGGTGATTTCAGAGGTTGCCAGAGTTCCCGGCTGGTTATCGGCATAGTACCGGATAGCCTGGCCGGTTTCCGGATTCAGTTTATTTAATCCGTAAGATGTACCTACCCAGATGGATCCTGTGGAATCTTCGGTGAAGCAGGTTATCTTGTTGGATGACAAGGTAGTGAAGTCCCTTGGGTTGTGTTCAATGTGTGTAAATTTCAGGTTAACCGGATTAAGAACCAGAATTCCCTGGTTGGTTCCGATCCAAATCAATCCCGTTTTACTCGTGTATAAAACATTGATACTGTCAGATGCCATTCCGTTTTCGGCACTATTTTCCACGGTGAACTGAGTGATGGAGAAATCCCTTTTAGAGACCCTGTTAAGGCCCTTTGTGCATCCGGCCCAGATGTATCCAAGCGAATCTTCGGCCAGACCGGTGATCGTCGCATGGGTAAGTCCGAAGGAAGGATCGACCATGTTTAACGTAAGGGTCTTGAAAGAATATCCGTCGAAACGGTTCAGCCCGCTCCATGTCCCGGCCCAGATATACCCTTCTATATCCTGAAGGATACAATTGACCGTGTTTTGCGACAGTCCTTTCTCAATGCGAATATATTCGGAGGTGATGTTTTCGATACGGTAATCCTGGGTAAAAGCAAGATTTATCCGCAAAAAGAGTAACGTGCAGATAAGGATGAATACCCGTACCATCGGGAAATATTATTCCAAAGGTCCCAGAAATCTTCCGACTATTGCCAAAAGATTTCCTTTTCTGATCGGCTTCGAAATATAGGCATCAAAACCGGCATCCATTGCCCGTTTTTCATCATCAGCCATGGCAAAGGCAGTTTGGGCTATCTGCGGGACTTGCGGGAACAAGGATTTGATTTGATGCCTTGCTTCGTACCCGTTGATATTAGGCATTTGCAGATCCATGAGGATCAAATCAATTTTCGGATTCTGCTTGCAGGCATCGATTGCTTCTTCACCGCTTCGTGCCCAAAGGAGAGAAGCGCCTGTTTTCTGCAGAACTGCTTCCAGATACAGATAATTGGAATCTTCGTCTTCAGCAATCAGAATGGTCTTATTACTCCAGTCCATAGTCAGCTCGGATTGATTTGCAATCAAATTTACACTATTTACTTAAACTTCAATCGCGTTTTAGAATTTATTGACCGATAACCTATGAATAAACTTTTGAGATTATTTTTTTGCAATTCTTATTTGATCTCTTTGATGGATTTTCGTGAGAGAATTAACATAAACACACCAAATACCAGCATGAACAACCCTGTATAAAGGTTAATATTGTAGCCGAGTGATTTGGCATAAAAAGCGTTATCACTGCCGGTTAACAATCCATATACTGAAAGAATCAGCCCGAAAATGGTAAATAGCATGCCGATCGGAATTTTAATATCTAGTTTCATAATTTTTCCTCCTACCAGAATATGATTGATAATGTTAAGGTGATGGCTGCAACGATGATGGCCAGAAAGACCGGCCGGTTATACCATTTGTCGTCTTTGTCGATCAGTCGCGGGGTGAGTGAATAAACCAGACCTTTCAGGTCTTCATTGGTTTTCAGCTGTTTAGTCACAAAGGTCAATCCCACCGTGAAGAAAGTTGCCGAAGTCCAGGCAATGATTGCAGTCCAGAAACTCTGGGCCATACCGCTCGGATAAGTATGAACAATGCTTATCCAGCCTCCTTTGATTATGGCAGCCGGATCAGCGCCCACCGGTATGGTTAATCCGTGGTGAACCAGCGCGCAGCCAATACCGACCAGCAGACCCCAGAAAGCCGCATTGCCGGTGGCCCGTTTCCAGAACATACCCAGGAAAAGCACTGCGAAGAGAGGAGCATTAACCATGGAGAAGATCATCTGTAGAAAATCCATGATGTTGCCGAATTGTTTTGCCAGATAAGCAGCGCCGATGCTGAGGACCACCCCGAAAATAGTGGCAATCTGTCCGACTTTCAGATAGTGGTTGTCGTTCTGTCCCGGTTTGATATAGCTCTGGTAGATATCGTAGGTCCATACCGTATTGAAGGCCGAGACGTTACCTGCCATCCCCGACATGAAGGAAGCGAGCAGGGCGGTCAGCCCAAGGCCCAGTATCCCCGACGGATAATAATGACTGAGCATGGAAGTGATCACAGAGTTGTAATTAGGACTTCCATCGGGCATAAGTTCCAAAGCAAGGGATCCTTTGGAAGCGAGCGCCATTGCAGCCATACCCGGAACAATAACAAGGAAAGGGATGAATATCTTGGGAAGGGCACCAATGAGCGGAGTTTTGCGCGCAGCATTCATTGAATTGGCTGCCATGGCTCTCTGAACCACGAGGAAGTTGGTACACCAATAACCGAATGACAATACAAATCCCAGGCCCATGAGTATTCCAAACCACTCAACACCCATCGGATTAGCCGCCGAGGATCCTGAATGTGACCACATCTGGGTCCAGGCACCCGCTTCAAAACCTTTGCCAATAGCTACTTCCGACAAAGTATCGCTCATGCCTGTCCAGCCACCGGCATCTTTCAGACTGAGAAAAACCAGCGGGAATAATCCGATTACTATGATGAAAAATTGTAGTACTTCGTTATAAATTGCCGACGATAACCCCCCCAAATAGGTATATGCAAGCACAATGCCTGCGGATACCAGGACTGAAACATCAAAAGGCCAGTTCAGCAGCTTTTCCATCAGCGCAGCCAGGGCATACATGGAAATCCCTGATGCAAGAACCGTCATCAGCGCAAAGGCGATTGCGTTTAACCCTCTGGTTTTTTCATCAAACCTCAATTTAAGATACTCCGGAACCGAACGTGCTTTCGAACCGTAATAGAATGGCATCATGAAAAGACCCAGGAAGATCATGGCAGGAATGGCACCAATCCAGTAAAAGTGTGTGGTGGCCATACCATATTGTGCGCCGGATGCCGACATTCCGATGACTTCAAGGGCACCGAGATTGGCTGAAATGAATGCCAGACCGGTAACCCAGGCCGGGAGCGAGCGTCCTGCCTCGAGGAATGCCTTGGAAGAACTCATATAACGTTTCAGAGCCCAGCCTATTCCTATAACGAACATGAAATAGATGATTATGATCCCATAATCGATCCATCCGAGTGAAAGAAGATTTGGCATAAGTTACGAGTTTAGATGTTGGTTCAAATTTATAAATTTAATCCAGTTTAGAAGAGAGAATATCTTCTCCTTCTTTAAACCCATTATCTTACGTTCTCCCGTCCTCCGTCTCCCGTCTTAAAGCTTCGCCCGTATCGCCTCAATCTTCATCCCAAAATCATTTACTTCTTTACTGTACAGATCTAATGCCTTGACCTGTAAGTTGGTTGGCTTGCCCCGGTAACCTCCGACTGCGGAATAGATTTCGGCAATTTTTTCCCTCAGACGGACTTGTCCGGCAATCCCGCCTTCACCGGGCTGGGTAGCCGAGATAAGCTCATGAAGCTGATCGCAGCTGGAAATCTGAGCCTGGATCTTTTTCAGTGCTGAGCCTTTGGCGGTAGCTGCTTTTGTTTTCAGGGCATCGCGGGTACCCAGGATCTGTTCGTCAATGGCAGCCAATTTTTCCAGCAGGTTATATGCTTTCATCAGGGTTTCGCGCTGAAGCCTGCGATCGGCCGCCGAATGCGGATTGTGTTCTACATCATTCAGGACCAGGGCGGTGGGAAAGGTATCAGAGCCTTTTATAACTTTGATAGCATATTCGCCCGGCTGATATTCCGGACCGAAGGCGGCCTCGCCCAGAATATTCGGTGACTTGGGAACTTTTGGAGGTTCCATGGCCGTGGCTATCCGGACGATGTTTATCCCTTTCCGGTTACCCGCGGGGAGTTTCTTGAGGAATTTCCCTCCCGCATCATAAATTTCCAGGTACATCTCGCCAAACACGTGTCTTTTCTTCAGGTAATAGCAAATGCTGGCAGCGCCTGATGGATTGGGACCAATGAATTCAGCATCACTCGCAAAATCCTGCAAACCTGTTTCCGAGGTAAAATAATAGGGCCTCACCGGCAGAAAGGCAAAATCTTTTGATAGAACCGGCTCGGTGAGGTTCCTCATGGCGGTAAGATCATCGATAATGATGATGCCCCGGCCATGGGTGGCTAAAACCAGATCGTTCCTGACGTTCTGAAAAGCCATATCATATACACCCGTTTGCGGGACCTTATTCTTAAAGCGGACCCACTCTTTTCCGTAATCCAGGCTCACAAAAAGACCGGATTCTGTTCCGAGAAAAATGAGATCGGCATTCACCGGGTCCTGGCTGATGACATGACAATAACCCTGAATGGCTGGAGTGACCAGAGATGTCCAGGTCACACCGAGATCACTGGTGGAAAATATATAAGGTTTCATGTCCCCGTTACGGTGTGCGTCCACAGTAACCCGGGCGGCATTCTTATTATTGCGGTCCGCATCAATATGGGAAATGAAAGCGAGCTGGGGAAGTCCGGGAACCGCGTCATTAATCTTTTTCCAGGTCTTGCCGCCATCGGTGGTCAGCTGAATGTTCCCGTCATCTGTTCCTGCCCAGATGATATTTTCATCAAGCGGTGATTCACAGATCGAAAAGAGGGTGGTGTTATTCTCGGCTGAACTGTTATCGATGGTAAGCCCGCCTGATTTTTCCTGTTTTTGTCTTTCAGGGTCATTGGTGGTGAGATCCGGCGAGATTCTTTCAAAAGTGTCGCCTTTGTCCTTCGACCGGAAAATATATTGAGCTCCAACATACAGCCAGCCTGATTTTTCTCCGAATACCACCGGGGCATTCCAGTTGAACCGCAGGGCGCTTGCGCTTTCATCAGGGAATGGCTTGATGAACTTGCTCTCCCCTGTTTTATGGTTGGTCCGGTAAATCCGGCCCCCCTGATATTGAGCATAGGTTACATCAGGATCCGTTTTATCCCCGTAAGTATAAAAACCATCACCGAAACCGATATTTTTCCAGTCGGAATTCCTGATTCCTCCAGATTTTTTCGACGGTGCCATCCATGAACCGTTATCCTGCAAACCGCCGTAAACATTATACGGCTCTTTCTGGTCAACACTGACGTGATAAAATTGGGAAACAGGCAGATTCTGAACGAAACGCCAGGTATTCCCCTTATCTGAAGAAATATATACGCCACCATCCGTACCCATGTAAATCAGACGGTTATCCAACGGACTTATCCAGAGGGCATGGGTATCACTGTGATAGGATCCGCCGCTCACCGAAGGATTCTGAAACAGCTTGCCGCCATTGGAACTTACCCAAAGCATGGTCCCGGGCTTGTAAATGCGTTCGGCTTCCACCGGATCCGGTACAAGAAGGCTGTAATAAAAGGGCCGGTCACCGGTCATGTTCTGGTCGCTCATCTTTTCCCAGGATACTCCCTGATTTGAAGACCGGTACAGGGCTGATTTTTTGGCTTCAACCAGTGCATACAGGTAATTTGGTGCCACAGGGGAAATGGCAAGGGCAATCCTTCCCAGTGTTTCAGCCGGAAGTCCTTCCTGGATTTTATTCCAGGAGGCTCCGCCGTCGACCGATTTATACAATCCGCTTCCGGGTCCACCGGATCGGAATGTATGGGCCTGCCTGCGAAAGTCCCACATCGATGCATAAATAATGGATGGATTCTCCGGATCCATTGCCATATCAGAACATCCTGCCGAAGGGCTGACATACAAGAGTTTCGACCATGTTTTACCGCCATCTGTAGTCTTATAAACGCCACGGTCCTCGCTGTCGCCCCATAATGCGCCCAAAACGGCCGCATAAACTATATCCGGGTTTGATGGATCAATCAGTATACGGCCGATCCGTTCACTTTTTTCCAGGCCTTTAAACTCCCATTTCTCGCCTCCGTTAGTGGTCCGGTAGATCCCGGTTCCCACCGATACGCTGTTACGCACCCATACTTCTCCGGTTCCCACCCAAACGGTATCGGGCCGTTTCTGGTCGATTGCAATGGTGCCGATCGATTGACTGTAATCATCAAAAACCGACTTGAAGGTGGTTCCCTGGTTCAGTGATTTCCATACACCGCCACCGGCAGCACCAACCCATACGATATTGGGATCTTTGTTTTCTGCGGCGATGCACGAGATCCTACCGCTCATTTTGGCAGGACCGATCTGCCGGCCCTGAATATCGCCGAAAGTGGCGTCTGTCACCTGGGCCGGCAGGGTACTTAAGCCGGCTGATGCCAGAAAGATTAATAATATTGATCTTGAATTCATGGGTATATATGGTTAGAGGTTAGAGGCAGCGTGACGGGGTCCCCGCCTTCGCGGGGATGACACTTCTATCGATCTTTCTTTCGTCCACCGATCTTTCTTTCGTCCACCGGTCTTCTTCTTCGCTTCACGATCTTCTTCTTCGTCTATTTAGCCGGTTTTTCGAACAGCGATTTGTCGAGTTCAGGATTGATTTCAACCTTATCCGTCACAATGGTCATGACTACCTGTCCGTTCATCTTGGTATCCACTTTACCCGGCATGGCCATTCCTTCAACCTGCATATAATTGCTGTAATAAGTGTCGCTTTCCGTATCGTTACCCTGCACCTTCACTTTAGTGTTCGTCCGGATCATCATATAAGAATCCGAATCAAGGTAATAGGTAAATGAGTCAGCGTCTTTGGTAACCAGTTTGACTTTAAAGCATGAAGTCCCTTCCATATCTTCTTTGCCCTCCAGGGTAACCGTATAACCTTTGTCTTTCCAGTTCCAGAGCATTCCGTCGATATCGGCAGAATATCTCAGTGATTTTAATTCATCCTCCGACATGGGCTGCGGCTCGGTGGCTCCTGCAAATGGATTCAGATTCCATCCTTCTTTGCCATTGAAGGTCTGAATAAAAGTCAAACCCTGAAAAGTTCCTTCAACCCTGAGAAGGTCGGGGCGCTTGGCCATTTGGATAAAGGGAATCTCCATACCCGATTGAACCAGTTTACCAATGGTTTTGAACGAATTCACCTTGACCAGTTTATCCTGTCCGATAGCGCTAAAGTGCTGTTTCAGAACATCATCCAGAGACTGTGCGAAAACAAACGTGCCGGAAATCAGCATCATAGCTGAGAAAAGAATAGCGAATTTTTTCATGAGTATAGTTTTATATTTTCTATGTGACAAAGTAACGGCAGAATTGTTACAAAAAGAAGTGCCTGGAGTGCCTAAAGTACTTAGAACGCATAAAGTTAGGTGACGGAGGGCTTATGGTTTTTTTAGTTTGGTGGTGATGAGGCCGGTGAGAGCGATCAGTACGATTAATCCGGCAACGATGAAGGCCCAGGAATTTACTTTACGGCTTTCGGCCGATAGGGTGTAATCCTTGAAAAAGAAATCATAATAGCTTAATTCCCAGTTGGTTTGCGATCCTTCTATTTTAGGGCTATTGGTGGTCAGCAAAATTCCAGGCATGCGGATGGCAAATTTGTACATGTCATCACTGGCCGATTCATAAAATTTCATTTTTTCCTGAAACCGTTCGAAATAGTTCAGATGTTTTTCCCTGATGGTCCGGATATCGGGATGATCAATGATGAGCCCGATTCCCTGAAGTATGTCATCCGGTGTATTACCCTTAACGCTATCTATTAATGTACTATATATCAGCTCTTTCTGGCTATCCAGTGCCTGGGGGGTCAGGGTCAGTGACGGGTCTGCGGCCAGAACGGCAATCAGCTGTTTGTGAAAATCTTCATACATGCTGTGGAAAAGAAAATCCTCAAAATGTTTTTCGGTCTCTTTATACTTAATGGAATCGTATGCGGGATCAGCCTTGCGCCTGTCATCAGTCATGGAAATAAGCCTGATTTCTTCATCTGATAAATATTTGTGATCATCCAACATTGGAAAAGGATTGGCTCTAAGGACGGTCTCGTCGAATACATAACGGGTAAAGAACCACCGGAATTTCCGATGCAGTTTGGCATCCACCCGGATAACCAACAGGTTGGTGTCGGCAGGGTTCATGGATTTGTTCAGCTCTTTTACCGATGAAAATTTCTTGTTAACAACAAGTTTATGTTTGTCTTTGTCAACTTTTATCCATTCCTTTTTCCAATCGGCTTCCTTGATCAGGGCAAAATTCACACCGGCAATTTCCGTTGAATCCCCTTCAAAAACCAGGGTCTGTTCAAGACTTCCGTCGGCATTGATCTGGGTGGTAATCCAGATATCAAGGCACCCGGGCATGATTAGGGTTAAAACGCCCAGAATCAGACTTATTTTCCACGTTGATTTTTTCATTTTATTAAACTTTTTAAGGTGATGGCGTATTTTTTATCTGATAACAAATCCGGAAAAAGACGCATGAAGGCTAGTTTTTGATTTTGCTCCAATCCGATTTTGTTCTCCAGGAAAAGCTTGATTCTCAACAGTTCAAATGAATCGATTTTGCCCGATTTGATGTTTATCAAATCGCTCAGGTTAGTCCATTCATTAACAGTTAATATGCTCCTGGCTAAGGTAATACGGTCAATAATACCGGGTTCAGAATCGTTTACCGAGGATTGAATCCGGTTTTCAAGCCGGCTTATTTTATGTATCGAATTCGCTTGTTCCGAGACAAAAAGGCATAGCAGGAGAATGGCAGCGATGGTTGAAGAATAGCGTAGAATAGCTAAGGTTTTATTCCAGTTTTGGTTGCCGGGAGGTACTGAGTTTCTTTCTATGATCAAGCGATTGGTTTTTTCAATGAATCCATCGGAGGATTCAAAATCCTTAATCCCGTGGATATCCGTTTTGGAGTCAAGGATATTCCGGCGAACGGCCAGGCAATCCCGGTGTTTTTTATCACAGGAGGAGCAGGATCTGAGATGTTCGTCCAGTAGCCCAGATTCATGCGTACTCATCTCATCCTCCGTAAGATAGAGGAGACGGTCAATATTTTTGCAATTTAATGAGGCTTTCATGGTAATTGATATCCTTTTTTAGTCAGGTAAGTGGCTAATTTTTTACGTGCCACATAAAGATTTGATTTAATGCTTGATTCGGTCAGGCCGGTTTGCGACTGCACCTCCCGGATCGCAAGATCTTCCATATCGCGCAGGATGAAAACCAACTGCTGGGTTTCGGGCAGGCCGACGATCCAATCCTGTATCAGGCGATTCAGTTCCGAACTTTCAAGAATGGCGGCCGGGTGGTTATTATCAGTAACCGTAAGTTGATGGATGACTGCTGTTTGTAGTCTTTTATTTTTTCGGAGCCAATCGATCGACAAATGCCGCAAGATGGAAAAGAACCAACTTTGGAAAGGCACCTTGCCTGTGTACTGATGCAGACTGATCCATACCCTGATATAAGCTTCCTGAACGATGTCTTTCGTTTCCTCCGTGTTTCCGACCATTCGTACGACCGCACCAAAAGCAAATTGCCGGGTATGCCCAATCAATTCTGCAAACGCGGATGTATCCCTGTTTTGTACCTGTATCACGAGTTGTTTTATTTTCGCCTGATCCATTCGTATGTAGAGACAGATAATTATCTGTCTCTACCAATAATACGAAAAATACGAACAAAGGTCGAATGGAGGGTTCCGAACGGGGCATCGGAATTGAAAATGATATCTTTGCCGGTCAAATCGAGTATGAGTTTACCCATTTATGTCATCAGACCGGCGTCAATTAGTTTATGTTCTCGTACACGATTTACTGATCGGGGTAAAATTCGAAGCACGGGTGGTTGAAACTCTGAATGATGGCAGTTTCAGTTTGAACCATATCAGGCTTGATCCTTTCAGTTACCGTAATTTTGATGTTTCTTACAGCGACCTCGATAAGGCCCTGTTTAAAACGCTGAGGGAAATCACCTACGACAAGCTGGTCGCAAATTTTACGAAAAACAAATCCGATCTGCCTGACTTCCTGCATATCAAGGGCGAGGATTTTTTCAAAAAGATTTTCAGGCCTTATGTTGAAAGAAGGCTGGTATTGCTGATTACCTATTGCCGGGACCATCAGATTCCGGTTTATCAGTTGAACAGCGGAGGGGTGATCCTCGATGAACCTTACCGGTTTGCCCGAACCCAGGCAAAAGTCACCTATCATTTCCAATGGACTGAGGAGGCCCTTACGTATGCAATCCGGGTATCGGTAGGGGGGGATCCGGTGATACTACACAGTCCGGATTTGGTACTCCTGACCGACCAGCCTGCCTGGTTTGCTTATAAGGGGTACCTGTACACTATGGAAGGGGTGAACGTGAATAAAATCAAACCGTTTCTTGCCAGGAACAGTCTGATTGTGCCCCGCCAAACAGAAAAGAAATACTTTGCAACGTTTATACTTAACCTTCTGCGTCAAACGCCGGTCAGCCAGTCAGGATTCACGGTCAAGGAGCGCCCGGTTAACCCGGAAATTATTCTCACGTTAAGTACCGACTGGAATAATGACCCGGTTTTTATCGTCCATTTCCTATATGGGACCCACCGGATTCCGGCAGATTTTGCAGATCCCCGCTTAGTTGAAATGGATGATAACCTCCATCCTCCTTCTTTTACTGTAATAACCAGGCAGATGGATCAGGAGAATGGCATGCTGACTTTTTTATCTTCCACGGGCCTACAAAAGAAAGGGGGGAGTGCCCTGAGGCTTATTCCCGATGCCGCCGGAATTTTGGATCCCATGTCGTGGCTCGTTGAGTTTACCAGAAGTCATTTTGAACTTTTCAGCCAGCATGGGATCACTGTTGAACAGGAGAAGGGTGTCAATTATATCCTGGTGCCCCCGGTAATCAGATCCAGCGTCGGGGTAACGGGTGACTGGTTCGACCTGGAGATCGAAATAGAGATCGGTGACCGAATAGTACAGTTTAAATCATTGAAAGACTGCATTCTAAATGGGAAACGGGAGTATGTGACCCCGGATGGTCTGGTTTTTCTGATTCCTGAGGAGTGGTTCAGCCGGTTTAGAGGAGTATTCCTATTTGGTAAAGCCGATGGTAAACATTTCAAGGTAAGTAAACTGCATTTAGCCAGTCTCAGCGCTTTAGACACGGAGTCAATAACCGGTTCCGGTTCTCCAACGGAAGTGATCCGCAAGCTTTTTGAAGGGGAGATTATCATTACGGGAGCTGCAGCTAAAGTTTTACGGCCGTATCAGGGGATAGGGGTTCAATGGTTATTGGGATTGGTCAAGGAAGGATTTGGCGGCTGCCTGGCTGATGACATGGGATTGGGGAAAACCATACAGGTTTTGGCAATGCTCGACCATATCCGGATAAACCACAATGCCGCCCAAAAAACTTCTTTGGTCGTGATGCCGGTCAGCCTGCTTCATAACTGGGAGAATGAAATCCGGAAATTCACCCCCGGACAAAAATTCTACCGATATGCCGGACCCAATCGAAATGCCGGTCCAGCCTGGATTTCCCGGTTTGATATTATGCTGACTACCTATGGAACGTTGAGGAATGATATTGAGATACTGGAAAAATTCAGCTTTAATTTTCTGATCCTTGACGAAAGCCAGCACGCCAAGAATGCAGATTCAGTCACTTTCCGGGCCATTGAACGCGTTAACGCAGGGAACAGGCTGGCCATGTCGGGAACGCCTGTCGAAAATTCGCTCGATGACCTCTGGTCTCAGATGACGCTGGTGAATCCGGGTATCCTGGGATCGAGAAATTGGTTCAGGGACCATTTTATCAGGCCGAAGAATAATCTTGTCATTGAGGAGACCACTGAACTGCTGAAAGGGACGGTCAGACCGTTTATCCTCCGGAGGACCAAGGAATCGGTTGCACCGGAATTGCCGCAGCTGACGCAGGAAGTCCGTTATTGCGAGCCAACGGAGGATCAGTGGTCGGTTTATGAAGCGAGAAAATCCGAAATCCGTAATTTTCTGATCAACCGTTTCAGGGAGCCGGTCGATGGTACCACGCGGATGCTGGTGCTTCAAAGCCTGATGAAGCTCCGGCTGATCGCCAATCATCCGGTCATGGCCGATCCGGATTATACCGGTGGCTCAGGGAAGCTCAATGAGATAGCGGGAATGATCAGCGAAGTAGTCATGGAAAACCATAAGGTGCTGGTGTTTTCACAATTTGTTAAACATCTGAAATTAATCGCTGCAATGTTGGACGGGCTGGGGATACCTTATGTCATGCTGACCGGGCAGGATTCGACAAAAAAACGGGAAGAGATGATCGGTATTTTTCAGGGCGATGAGCGTATCCCTGTATTCCTGGTCAGTTTGAAAGCCGGAGGGGTGGGATTGAACCTCACCCGGGCCGATTATGTTTTTCTTGCTGATCCCTGGTGGAACCCGGCGGTTGAGAATCAGGCCATCAGCCGGGCGCATCGTATTGGCCAGGAAAACCGGGTATTTGCCTATCGTTTTATCACTTCCGGGACTATCGAGGAAAAGATCCTTCTGCTTCAGGAAAGCAAACAGGACCTGGCCGATATTTTTGTCAACCGGAATGCGCTTAATCTGATCAATCCCCAGGAGGTTCTGGATTTATTGTCGTAGAGACGGATAATTATCCGTCTCTACACGCCGTCTTAAAATATTATGCAACAGGTCAGTTCTTCAGAATCCGGATCGAACGGCCATCCGGCTGCCCCCAGGTAAACCTGCAGAAATAGATCCCGACAGGCAATTTGCTTCCGTCAATGGTAATCTGGTATTTGCCTGCTTCCTTTTCGGTTTGAAGCAGGGTGGCCAATTTTGATCCGGTCAAGCTGTATAATTCCAGTTTCACCGGCGATCTTATTGGCAGGATATAGGTTAAGGTGGTGTTTTGATCGAAAGGATTCGGATAATTCTGAACCAGGTTGAATCCGGATTTGCTGATTTCATGGGTTTCAACCGATGAAATGCCACCCCCGTCAACGGTTTTGATAATTGTACCTCCCCAGCCGCAAGCCCAGCCGTGGTTCTCATCGGTGAAGTATACCGAATTAAGTTCGTGTCCTACATTGGAACCTTGTCTGGACCAGGTATCGCCACCGTCGGTTGTTTTAAGAATGACTCCCGGATCAGCGATCATCCATCCTATCTTATTATCCAGGAATCTAATTTGTCGGAAATATTGGTAACTTATGCTGCGGGGCAGGACCAGAGGATTCCATGTCAATCCACCATCATACGTCCGGTGTGCTTCTCCCATAAAACAAGCAACGATTATACTATCCTGATTAAAAGCATGCATGGTTGAAATGTACTCGGAAATGGAATTGCTTATTTGGTTCCAGTTGAGTCCGCCGTCAATGGTTTTCAGGAAAGCTCCACCAGATCCTGCAGCGAACCCATGTAATTTATCTGTAAAAACTATATCAGAAAGGATTTCTGTTGAGCCGGTCTGAATAGCCTGCCACGTTGTGCCGCCATCAGCTGTTCTGCATACAATCCCTTCTTCAGCAATGGTCCAGCCATTGTCACGATCCAGGAAAAATACCGATTTTATGAAGCCGGGAGCTTTCAGGCTGGAATTCATCCCCATTACCTCAGTCCAATTTTCACCGCTGTTGGTTGTTTTGTATAAAGTGTGGTTTGCTCCGGCAAAACCGATGGTTTTGTTTATAAAAAACAGGCAAGTGTATTCAGGAGGATACATGGGGTGATTCTTGCTCACCCAAGTCACTCCGCCATCAGTCGTTTTCATAAGTAATCCGTCACCCCCGGCAATAAAACCCTCAAGATTATCGGTAAACCAGATGTCCTGAATATTTTCAATAAAACCATTCGTTTTAATCGACCAGTCTGTTCCGTTGGTTGATTTAAAAAGCAATCCACGCTCTCCGACTCCCAGAAAATAACCATTGGGCTTAATAAACAAATCATTCATCCAACCAATTTTATCAGTCGAATTTGACCTCATGGCGAATGATGCACCCCCATTGGTTGAAACCAGTGTTTTTGATGCCTGCCCCCAAATCAACATATTATTTGCATCCAGGATGCTGATTATTTTCAGATTGCCTGTATCTTCAAAAGTCGTCATGGTCCAGGTGGCTCCTGCATCAGTTGTTCTGAGAACTTTACCCCAGGTACTGACTGCGATTCCTGTGTTGCCAAAAAACTTAATGTCAGCTATCTCAGAAGTTGTCGGCGTCGGCTGGTTTGTCCAGGTCAATCCGTTGTCTGTGGATTTTTGAATAATCCCACCATCGTGACCGGTATAAATCAATCCGTTTCCATCGGTATACAGGGCTTTGATTGACTTTGTCGAACTGGTCGGACGGTTTGTCCAGGTGGCTCCCCCGTCACTGGTGATACAAACAGTGCCGGAATATCCGGCGATTATGCAATTTACACCATCCCTGGTTTCAACAACATAATAGGATTTCGAAATACCGGTGGGTTGATTTACCCAGGTCAGTCCGTTATCCATGGTTTTTAACACAGAACCGGAGCTGCTTCCGACAATCCAGCCGGTTCCATTTTGATGAATGGATACTCCTCTTAAAATGCTCTTGGTGCCGCTGTTGATTTTCGCCCAGGTTTCGCCGTTATCGGTGGATCGCATGATCAATCCCTCATAACCGACCGCGATTGCATAACTGTTTCCAAAGACGGATACGGATAACAGCGTATTTCCTTCGGGTAACGGATTCATCCAGGTCCATCCCGACTGCCCATAGTGGTTCATTGAAAACAGCAGAAATACTGCTAGAAGGGTAGCAAATTTTTTCATGATAACCTCCTGATGTTTCGAAGTTTGATTCCAGGAAGTTAATTTACAAAAGATTGCATTACGTTATTTAGTTAACGATTTTTTTTTGTTGAGGGTTTACCTCCAAAAGTCAGCGGATGAGTTCTTTCCATGAAAAGCAGATCGGGTAGTCTCTTTCCATTATCCGGCGATGAAAAGGTACCCCTTGCCCTTGATGGTCTGGATTTCAATCGTAGGATCCCCCGCAAGGTAGGTGCGAATCTTGCGGATATACACATCGAGGTTGCGCGAATTGAAAAAAGAATCATCACCCCAAACGGTTAACAGAAGTTCCTTGCGATCGGTCACCCGGTTGCGGTTAGAACAGAGCATACTGAGAATCTGCATATCGCGTTGCGATAACTTAATCATTCCCGTTGGCGAGTGAAGTTCATAGCGGCCGGGATAGAAAAGGTAGGTGCCCAGGGAGATTTCCTGTTCTCCGGTTGAGGGCACGGAGCTGTTTAAATGCCTGAGATTGAGTTGGTTCCTGATCCGGGCAATGAGCTCCTCTATGCTGAATGGCTTGCGTATATAATCGGTACCGCCGGCTTCGAACCCTTTTACAAGATCGGCAGTCTCCACCTTTGCTGTGAGGAAAATGACGGGCATCGAGGGGTAGAGTCCTCGGATCTGACGGCACAGCGAATAACCGTCGATATTGGGAAGCATGATATCAACCACACAAATATCCGGGCTGAAACTGCTGAACCGGTTCATTAAGCGCGCACCATCAGTTTCCCATATCACTTCAAAGCCCTGGTCATCGAGTGTTTCCTTGACAATCTTGCCCAGGAACAGTTCGTCTTCGACGTAGAGGATCTTGGTGCTCATACTGATTTGACAGGAAAGCGGAGAGTGAAAACACATCCTTCCCCCTCAAGATTTTTTACCGTAATTGATCCGCCGTGCTGCTTCATGACAAGCGCCGCAAAGCTGAGTCCGAGTCCGTAACCTTTAATGTTATGGGTATCCCCTTTGGGAACCCTGAAAAACTTGTCGAATACCCTTCCGAGGTACTCTTTGGGTATTCCGGGACCATTGTCACTGACCTCCACAAAAACAGAGCCCTTTTCCTGCCTGAGGCGGATCAGGATTTCAGGGTTTTCAGGTCCGTATTTCAAGCTGTTGTCAATCAGGTTGATCAGGACGCCCTGGAAATGAAGTGGATCCACTGAAATCTGGTCTGATATGTCTGATGATTCGAATTTCACCAATGCATCACGGGCGGTGAACCGAGGTTGTAAGGTAAGCAACGTGCTTTCTATCAGATGTTTCAAGTCGACAGGCTGAGCCTGGACAACCTGTTTTTGGTCTCCGATGAGCGATTGGTCGAGTACTTTACTGATCAGCTGATCCAGACGGTTCAACTCCTGTCCGGCCATATCCAGATAATCACGCGTGACCTCCGGATTATTTACCTTATCGAAGGTTTTCAGGGCTTCCAGGGCTACTTTGACAGTGGATACCGGTGTACGGAGCTCATGGGTAATATTGCTGACAAAATCATTCCGCAGGTTATTCAGGATAACCTGTCTTTTGAGGCCTCTGTTGGTATAATAGAAAGCCGATCCGGTCAGAAGCAATAATATCAGGGCGAACAGGATCTGGGCAACTAAACGCCTGATCAGATATGGAAAATCGTGCTTAATCTCCACCTCCGGGAAATTGCTCTGAAAAGGACTGCTGAAATGCAGCCCCCCCATCTTAACATTCCTGACAATCTCACCGTTCCATGATATCAGGATCCCCAATTTCTTGTGCCCCACCTTTTCCGTAAATATTTTTCTAAATAGGTTGGTATCCGGCATACCGGGCAGAAATCCGGCCAACGGCCTCATACCGGCCATTGAATCGCCGGTGTGGTTAATGAACATTTTGACGCTCCGAATCAGTAAATCCTGTTTTTTATTGGTGAATGAAAAAGCCGTGCCCGTCCCGGCCTTAAGGCGCTCAAGGGAATCGGGCAGCTTTACAGCGATCATCGATGTTTTACAGGTATCTTTGGTCACATGCAAGGTTCCGGATTTGAATGATCCGGTTACCTTGTGATTAACAGTATCAACACGATCCTTGGACACCATCGTGATGGTTACCGAATCACTCAGGGCAGGTTCTACCACAACATTAAACAACAGGCTATCGATCACCTGGTTGCATGATTCATCATACAGGCGGGAAAGTTCGTCATTCAGGAGATCCTTCTCGTCGTTATACTGGTTTATCAGCCAATAGACGACAAATCCGGACAGCATGAGCTGACTGAATATCATCAGGACGGGTATCCAACGTATTTTTTTAATATTCACTATTTTGTGACTACGGTACAAATATAGGAGTGCCTGTTCGAATCATTTGCAGGCATTAACCTTAATTAACCTTGTTTTTTATCTTGTTAACCTGATTATTGGATCGGGCCTTCTATTTTTGACAAAAAATTAAATCCAACAATGAAAACCTTAATATCAATCAGTATCGGGTTAATGGCATTCACCATGCTTGGCGCACAAAGCGATCCGGCAAAAGCCATCCGTAGCGGAAAAGTCGTTTATGAAGATAAAGCCAAGGTAGAAATCCATCTGGAAGGAGACGCGGCTGCACTCGCTGCCTCCCTGCCTAAAGAGCGGAAGAGCCTGAAAAGCCTCCTTTTTAATGAGAGTGCATCCTTGTACACAAACCAGAAAGCTGAAGAAGCTGCCGAGGAGCACATGGCTGAAGGGGGAGGTGCCATGGTGATGATCAGGATGCAGGAACCAGACAATAAAATGTACACTGATTTTGCAGCAAAGAAGCAGATTGAACAAAGGGAGTTTATGACCCGTATGTTTTTGATTGAAAAGGAACTGGGAGTATCAGACTGGAAACTGACGGGTAATACCAAAGATATTTTGGGTTACACTTGCCAGGAAGCAATTCGTCAGCCAAACGACAGTACGAAAATTGTTGCCTGGTTTACGCCGACGATCCCTATCGCTTCAGGGCCGGGCGAATATCTTAACCTTCCCGGATTGGTGCTTGAGGTGGACCTGGCTAATGGAGATCATACCCTGATCGCAAAATCAATCGAAGAACTGCCGGTCGATAATAAGATGCTGTCAAAGCCAAAAGAGGGAAAGAAAACCACCGAAGCTGAATTTAAAAAGATAGTCGATGAAAAGATGAAGGAGATGGGTGCACAGGGGACCGGTTCGGGTACGCACATGATGATCAGGATTGAAAAATGACTTAGGAGAGGAGCCACGGCTCCTCCCGTTCGACAGCAGGCAGTTGTAGAATTCAATAATTAATCAGGATTTGGGATGAAACGATTACTCTTTATAATAGTCATAGGACTTGGTTTTTCAGTGGGAGCCTTTTCTCAGTCAAATAACCTGACGGGAGATATTTTCGGAGAACAGGGTGTTCCTCTGAATTCAGCCACCGTGGTGTTGCTTAATCCAAAGGATTCCACGCTGGAATTCTTCGGCATCACCAATGAAAAGGGACATTTTGAAGTTAAAAGCATTCGGGGCGGAAGTTACCTGATGCAGGTGGCCTATCTGGGTTATCAGTCATTTTATAAAAATGTGACCATCCCTTATGGTACCGCCAATGATTTCGGTGTGGTCGCATTAAAGCTTAAACCGGTTGATATTAAAGAGGTTCAGGTTGTGGGGGAATATATTCCTCTTACCATCAAGCACGATACGATCGAATTCAATGCCCGTGCTTTTAAAACAAAGTCGGATGCCAATGTGGAAGAACTGCTGAAAAAATTGCCGGGGATTGAGGTCGACCGTGCCGGTAATATCAAGGCTCTGGGAAAAGATGTAAAAAAGGTACTGGTTGATGGCAAGGAATTCTTCGGCAACGATCCGAAGGTTGCGACCAAGAATTTACCTGCTGATGCGATTGATAAGGTGCAGCTATATGACAAGCGGTCTGATGAATCGGAATTCACGGGTATTGACGACGGTACCCGCGATAAAACCGTTAACCTGGTATTAAAGGAGGATAAGAAGAAGGGGATCATTGGCGATGTTACGGTTGGTGCCGGAACAGGAAATCATTATCTGGGCAGCGGTAAGGCCTATAAATTTTCAGATAAAATACAGGCAGCTGCCCTGGGCATGCTCAACAATGTGAATCAATCAGGATTCTCTTTCGGCGATTATATGAGTTTTAGCGGAGGGATGTCGTCCATGTCGGGTGGGCACGCAATCATGATCGGGGGTGAAGACGGTTTCCCGATCAATTTCGGACAACCTGAGAGCGGTTTGGCCTCATCTGGTGCCGGAGGGGCCAACTTTGGATATACCTGGGCTAAAGACCGGAGGGTATTTGCCAGTTATATCTTCAACGGCTCAAACCGAAAACTTGAAGAAACTTCCACAACTCGAAATTTCACTCCGGAGCGGTCGTTTTTTGAAGACCAGCGAATGAACCAAATCCAGCGTGATACCTCCCACCGGATTAATTTTGGAATGCGCAACCGGATTGATTCAACCCAGACAATCATTGTAAACGGAAATGTCGGTTTCTCGGCCGGATTTTCACCCCAGAATTCCATCACTAATGCGGTTGAAAATGACCTTCCGATTTATAACCTTTCCAGAATCAGCTCGGGCAAATCACGTTCGTTATCAGGAAGTACGAGCGGATCGTATCTGAAAAAATTCAACGGTAATCATTCGATATTCAAGATTGCCGGCGAAGGCAGATATATCAGCAGCTTGTCGAATTCCAGATATCTGAACAGCACCGAGTATTTCTTGCCGGCAAGCACCAAGGTGGTCAGCCAGTTCCAGGATGTTGCCACGGATAATCTATCAGTTTCGGCTTCGTCCTCCCTTACCCAAAAAATCAAAGGGCTCGTGTTTGTTGAGTCGTCGTTGAAAATAGGATCAAACAATGACCATTATGATAAAACGCTGGGACTGCCACTGGCAGACGACCAGATTGTGGATTCGCTGAGTCCGGATTTCCGGAAAAAATACCAGTGGTTCCGTCCTGAACTTAGTATTACCCGGAACAACGACAAAACCCAGTTTACCGCTGCTCTGGGAATGGAGCTTGGGCAGGTTGAGACGACCCTCTGGCAGGAATCCCCGATCTTGAAAAAGCATGCTTATTTTACGCCCCGCTTGCAGTGGGAGTACGAATACAAAACCGGGCGGCGGCTCATGTTATTTTATCAAAGCAGCGTGAATACTCCGTCAATAAGCCAGTTGCTTCCTATTGTGGAGAACAGCAACCCGCAATCTGTTTCATTTGGAAACCGGGACCTCAAACCCGAGTACGGTAACAATATCTATTTTAACTGGTTGATATTTGATCAGTTCAGCTTTACTTCGCTCATGAGCGGGATCGATGCCGGTTACACCATGAATAAAATTAACTGGTCGAGGACGGTTGATTCACAGTTGAAACAGACCATGACGCTGGTCAATGTTAAGAATGATTACAGAGCATCGGCCAGGATTGATTTCTCAACACCAATCCGGAAGCTCGGTGTGAAAATCAATACCAACCTGAGGGAAGGTTATAACCGCGGGATTAGCCTGGTGAATGGGACGGAAAACATCAACACCAACTTCACGCATAAAGTCTCCGTTACTGTCGATAACCGGAAAAAGGACAAGTGGGACGTGATGGCCGGAGGTTCGGTCGCCGTTACCGATGCCAGATATTCCATACAGAACACATTGAATAACAGGTATATGGATCTGGCTTATTTTGCAGAGCTGCATTACAATCCGACCGAGAAGTGGAATTTCGCTTTTAAGGCCGACATAACCACTTATACCGCACAAAGTTTTGATAAGTCGATCAGCATACCGTTATTGAGCGGGGAGATCAGCTATTATTTTCTCAAAGCCAACCGGGGGGTACTTACCCTTCAGGGGATGGACCTCCTCAATAAGAATACGGGAATCCAGCGGATCAGTGAACTCAATTACCTGCAGGAAAGGCAGTCGAACATGCTGGGGCGGTACGTTATGCTGACCTTCAAGTACCGGCTGAACAAGATTGGCAGCAATAAAAGTTCGTTTGATGTGAAGATCAGGCGGTAATAATAAAATGAATGAAATGCAATTAGTTGCTTTAAAAAGAATACCTTTGCGGCCGAATTAAAAGAATGGCTTTCAGGTATTTTGGCCCGAGCCGCAAGGAGAAATTAGATGAGTTTATTTGAAGAGTTCGGGTTGCGCAAAGAGATCCTCCGCGCCATCACCGAAATGGGTTTTGAAGAACCCACCCCCATACAGGCAGAAACAATTCCCTACCTGTTAATCCCAAACGCCGATATGATTGGTCTGGCTCAGACCGGTACCGGCAAAACTGCCGGATTCGGTTTACCGATTCTGCAGCAGATCGATTTTAGTCAGAAAACCATACAGGCATTGGTTCTTTGTCCAACCCGCGAATTGTGCATGCAGATCACAAAAGATATGCAGAGTTACTCGAAATATGTGCCTGAATTCAAGATCGTTGCCGTTTATGGCGGCGCCAGTATCCAACCCCAGATCCAGGCTTTGAAGTCGGGCGTCCACATGGTGGTGGCCACTCCGGGACGGGCGATGGACCTGCTTAAAAGGAAGCTTCTCAAAGTCCAACACGTAAAATGGCTCGTTCTGGATGAAGCCGATGAAATGCTCTCCATGGGTTTCAAAGATGACCTCGATACCATTTTGTCCGATACCCCAAAAGAAAAGCAGACGATGCTCTTTTCGGCCACCATGCCTACCGAGATCCGTGAAATTGCAGGCAAATACATGCATGATCCCGTGATGATTTCGGTGGGTAAAAAGAATGCAGGCGCCGATAATGTGCAGCATGAGTATTATGTTGTTCACGCCAAGGACCGCTACCAGGCCCTTAAGCGCATCGTGGATTTGCATCCTCTGATATATGGAATCATATTTTGCCGTACCCGGGCCGAAACACAGGAAGTGGCCGATAAACTGATGGGTGAAGGTTACAATGCCGACGTACTCCATGGTGACCTTTCACAGGCCCAGCGTGATTTCGTCATGAGCCGCTTCAGGCAGAAACATATCCAGCTGCTGGTCGCGACTGACGTTGCAGCCCGAGGTCTGGATGTAAATGACCTGACCCATGTGATCAACTACAACCTGCCGGATGAACTTGAAGTATACATTCATCGCAGCGGAAGAACAGGCAGGGCAGGGAAAACCGGTACTTCGATATCGATCATTCATACCCGCGAACCGCAAAAGGTTTCACAGCTCGAAAAACTGCTGAGCAAGAAGTTTATCAGAAAACAGGTTCCAGGTGGAATGGAAATATGTGAACGGCAGCTGTTTAACCTGATCGACAAAGTGGAGACCGTTGAGATTAACGAGAGCCAGATCGACCCGTTCTTATCAGGTATATATAGTAAACTGAGTTCGATGGAGCGCGATGAACTGATTAAAAGGTTTGTATCGGTTGAGTTTAACCGTTTTCTGGCCTTCTATGAAAATGCTCCTGACCTGAACGCAAATATTCACGACCAGAAAAGTCCGCTGAACCGCGATGCCAGGCGGGCTCAGGACCGGCAGGAACGGATGAATTTCTCCAGGATTTTCATCAATCTCGGAACCAAGAACAATATGAATCCGTCAACGCTGATCGGACTGATTAATGACCGGACCGGTAATAAGTCCATTCAGATCGGAAAGATTGAAATGATGAAGAAATTTGCTTTTATCGAAGTGGACAGCCGTTTTGAACGCGAAGTTCTCGGATCATTCAGGGATTGCACCATCGATGGCATTCGCGTTTCGGTTGAACTGAAAACATCAGAAGGTCCCAGGGAAACCCGGCCGATTGATTTTATCAGGCCGCCGAGAAAGTCGAACCGCAGCGATCGGCGCGAGAAACGCTGGTAGGGTCGGAAGACGGTGGACGGAAGACGATAGACGATAGACGGTAGACGGTAGACGAAAGACGGGGGGGGTGTTATTCACCGGTGATTTTCATACGTTAAGCGATTATTTAGATGTTCTGGCAGATATTCAAACTATCGAGCTAATTTGGTTAAATGGATTGACATACAAGCTGTTAAATCCATTTTTGCTTGTCGTGGCATTGGTTTCTTAACAAATCATTAACGATAAAGTCTATTTCTTTCACATTCTTTAACAATAGGCGATGTAACATCGGCTCGATCCAAGCGTCTTATGTATACGAAACGAAATGAAAGAAGAAAAAATGAAAACAATGAAATTCATAAAAATAATTCCGGTGGTTCTGATGGGCTTGTTCCTTTCAGTAAACGCCGGTGCTGCCACCATCAATGATAACGATAATGTGACAAGTGAAGTCGCAGTAGTCATGGAAAGCTGGATGTTCGACTCGAATTATCTGATCACGGCAGAACCCGTGGTTGAAAACTGGATGTTTGATGCCACCTGGCTTGATCAGTCGACTGATAGTCCGGCATTCGAAAATTGGATGCTTGATGAAAATTACCTGGGTGAAGAAAAATCCATGGTTGAATCCTGGATGATGGATGCAAATTACCTGGCCCTTTAAATAATAACTTTAATTAACAGAAATTAAACCAGCATAACGATACTTTGAAGTTATTTTGTATCGAAGGTATTAGAAGAAACTGCAAGGAGTAAGTGTTTGTTTTTCGAAACAGTCCCGATTAGCCGGCTCTAACAGGCCGGCTTTTCTTTTGGTTAAAATCCGGTCGCGGAAGCATTAACAAAGCATTAACCAAAAAGGTCGTAATCTTCACATTCTTTAACTCTTACGGAAGTAACAATGCCCGGTTACAATCGTCTTATAGGTAGAAAAGAATGTTACACGAGACAAAAAAAAATAGCCATGAAAACTTCAAGAATTGTTAAACTGATGGGAGTAGTTCTGATCAGTATGCTTCTCACCGTTCAGGTGGAAGCCGCCGACCGCAAAGTGCGGGGTGCAGAGAAAAATGCCATTTCGTTGACTGTCGATAAGCCAATCATCGAATTTCTCGCGAGAGCCTATTCCGAGCAGCTGAGTGCAGCTGATATTATACGCGTTCAAAGGATGCTGGATCAGGTAGACCATATTACAATCACTTTCCGGGACAAAGATGCCAGCGATTATGTGTTGCATTTTAAAGCCCTGGATAAAAAGGGGTTGGAAGATTGGATGTTCAGTGAAGGTTATCTGAAGAGCAACAGTGAACCGGATGCAGAGGTAGCCTCCATCGAGCCCTGGATGCTGGATCCGAATTATCTGGATTAATTTTCAGGCTATATATTTCCTGCAATGATTGCCATCATTGCTTTTACAAAGAACCGGCCACCACATGGCCGGTTTCTTTATTTTGCGCGAAACGTTAAAAACTGCACGTCCGGTTATCAGAAACTGGAGGTTCCCGATACAAAAAATCGCAAAATGTTTTATATTTGCAGTGCCTAACGGCATGGACCTGTAGCTTAATGGATAGAGCATCTGACTACGGATCAGAAGGTTGGGGGTTCGAGTCTCTCCAGGTTCACCGAGCCTCTCCTGACAAAGGAGAGGCTTTTTTAATTTATGAGTCGTAGCGGGGGTTTCGTGAGGTCGGGAAAATTTTAAAAATGTCAAAAAACGAAAATTTACGTTACGAAAACGTTACGGAAAAAATCCCAACTATAAACATCAGATTCCGTGAGGCTTGGAAAGACCGAAATGGGAAGAGCATAGTCCAGCTGGTTGTGCACCTTGATGGTAAGAAAATGACCTTCAATACGGGGGTAAAGGTTGTCCCGGAACATTGGGACAATGTCAAGGAGAAAGTTAAATCGAAGGAACCTGAACATGAAGATCTTAACCTGATTATCAATACATCCAAGGCTAAGCTGAATAACATCTTTGTTAAGTATAGGTTGCAGGACAAGCAGTTAACCTATGATCTCATTAAGAATGAGTACGAACGCCCTAACATGGGCTTTGACTTCCTTACCTGGATGGAACAGGAGATTGAAGAGCGACGTGGAGAAGTTACAGACTCTACCGTCAACCAGTTTCGGGCTCATTTGATGAAACTTAAAAGTTTTAAGAAAAAAGTTGCCTTCGCTGATTTGTCATCGGATTTCTTTGCCCTGTTCAACCGTCACATGATAAACAAGCTGAAAAACAACAGCAATACCAGGTGGAATACCCTCAAAACTTTCCGGACCTTCATGAATATTGCCAAAAGGAAAGGCATAATTACATTCAATCCCCTGGACCGGATGCCAGTTAAGCGGGCTCAAACCGACAGAATTTTCCTGGATGAATCCGAGGTCAAGAAACTTATCGAACTGTACCATAAAAAAACTCTCGGTGACAATCTTCAAGGTGTTTTGCGTCACTTCCTTTTTTCATGCCATACCGGCCTCAGAATTTCAGATCTTGTTCGGATTCGCCAAGAGGACATATTGCGGGACATGCTGATACTTGTTCCGCATAAGACCAAGAATTCCTCGGGAATAACGGTCAGGATTCCGTTGGTTCCATTCGCTGTGCAGCTGGTAAAAGATGAGGCTGAACGTCGTGTTAATGGGATGGTCTTTAAAACCTTGAGTGAACAAAAAATGAGATTGTACCTCAAGGATATCGTTGCTTACGCCAAGATTAAGAAAACCGTTAACTTCCATTCAGGAAGGCACACCTTCGCCACGCTGTTCTTAAAGAAAACCAAGAACGTGGCTGCGTTACAGAAGCTCTTAGGCCATCAGAATATCAACCAGACTATGGTTTACGCTCACATTCTTACCGATGATCTCGAGCATGAAATGGACATATTCGGAAGTGCCTAGACCAGGTAGAATTCGCAATCGCCCGGCTGAACTCCTTCATATTTAAGTGATATGCTTCTGTTTTTCAGAATGTAATGATTGTTATCAATCTCGTAAACGGTAAAGAAATCCAGCTTCGAAGGGTCGGCAATCGTCCAGGTTATGACCTTCCGCTTCTTCCACCAGGTCAGGTAGTCTTTCCAGAGCTGGTTATACAAGCCTGTATCTCTCTGCCATTTCAGACTGAGTGATGCATTCGGCAGAAGTTCTCCTTCTGAATCGAAAGCATCCGATGAACCATAGGGGTAGGGTGTACCGGTTGAATCGTTTACCATCCCACGGTAGAATAAAAACCTGAGGCTGCAGGGCAGCGATACGTTGCGAATGATTGAACTCGAAAGTTGGGCAGCCTGCGGGCAGCGGATTATTGGACCACCTATGGAACGCTGGTAATGGATCATCGGCAAGGTGGATGCCAGGGCGGTGTATTCTTCCGGCTTATCCCCAATGATAAAATCCTGAAAGTCATTGGAAAAGACTTTCCAGGAATATTCCGTCACACCATCCACTTCTTCCCCGGAGTATTGATAATAGAGGCCGTAACTGGTAACTAGGCGGATTTCATTGACTGTGGCCGCAAGTAAGGCCAGTTCATCGATGGTATCCACCGGTGGCTGGAGCAATTTTGGATCTTCATAAATATCCTTGAATCCTTCACTGAACAGCAGGTCGTTCTGTTCATGTTCCCAATGAAGCTTAACTCCGGCGGTATTATCCGAAATGGTTACCAGCGGCATTCCCATTGCTTTAGCATTGAGCGGCACAGACCTTCCAGAAGTTACCAGATCTTTCCTTTTGACGATTGAAGCGAAGCCCTGGTTATCAATGGTAATCGCAAGGTTGAAAAGATTCCGGATGGCCAGGATAAAATCTTTGATCAGCATATCAGGCAAGAAATCTTTCAGGTTCCAGGTATTGAATTCCCGGGTGATGGTCGTGACGATAACCGTTCGTTGAATATACCCCCAGGAACCATCGTTGCGTTTTCCAAATATGGTTTTGGTAACCGGTCGGGTAACGCTTACGAGATTGGCTGAATCGTGATTGTTGTAAATGACCAGCTGTTTAAGGTCGGGATCCGTGGTTAGAATGTTTTCCTTAAGCACAAACCCGAAATGGTTAAATATCCGGTTCACTAGGTATCCGAGGTAGGGGAAAGGTGAAATTGCCATGACGGAATTGACCCCGGTAAACCAGGTACCCAGTTCATGAGAATTCAACCGGTACTGATTGGCTTTCCAGGCATCCTTGTACTGGGTATCGTCCATAAAGTTCTCGTTGTAAATCGGGAACAGGGCGAAATCATCTTCAGGATAAGTGTATTCCGGTTTGAATTCCCAGGTCCTTTCCCCGCCAAAATCAACATCAGAGAGTTTCTTACCGGCAGTTTTCCCGGCAAAATCCCCGGTTCCAACCTGAAGGAATGCACTGTAAGAAAGTGAGGTCGCTTTTTGGATCGTGGCCGTCCCGGTTCCGATCAACCTTCCATCCAGGTACAATTGGAACGGTAAATTAAAACCACCCTGAACGGCTGACTGGATCCGCCCAAGGTGGCTTAAAATACGGTTGTTTCTCGGTGATGCCGGGAGTTCAAATGGGAATGAGAATCCCCCGGGAATGCTATCCTTCTCAAAAACCGGAGATTCCTCGGTTATATTGATCGAGGAATCCTCGTTCAGATCGACCGATTCGTTATTGATTATGAGCTGTATCACCGAGGTTTGGGTTGATGGTTAAAGATCAAAATACTCCACCAGGGCCATCATATCAGCCTGGGAAACATCCTCGGGAATCATATTCATTTTGATCACCGGTTTCTTAAGCAGAAAGGCAGTAGCAAGGAATTGGGGCCCGGTCAGGAGCTTATTTTCAATCAGATGTTTGATGTCGGCAGATTCCACGGTATGGAACTGGACCTTCGATGGTTCGTTTTGAATGTCGAGGTAATTCTTTTCCTTAACCTTCTGGGTATCGATAACGGTCTTGAATTGCAATTCCAGATCTTCGGCTTCATCCTGGTAGAATTTCATATCCTCTTCCGGTATGTCGTACACCTCAACCGATTGATTGCCTATCCGGTCAATCTTGGTCGCCGGCTCGCTGTTCTTGCGTTTCCTGGCCCATTTCTTTTTGACTTCCTCCAAAACCGTTTGGAAGGCCCGAAAATCCTCATCTGGAGCCTGCATGGTCTCAAGATCGCGAAGTTCGTTGTTGATTTTTACGATGGTTTTTGCGGATGCATAAGCCAGCTTGATGCTCGGGACACCATTAAGCCGGGTGAGTAAATCACGCACCATCATCAGTTCGTTGTTCTTTAAAGTTTTCATGGTTGTTTTTAAATGTTCGACAAATGAATAGCGGAATTGCCGGGAATTAAAGGACAGTTTCAATGAGGATTTCCGGGACCCGGGCGCGGATTTCTGGGGTGATGGTTTCGGGCAGGTCCGCCAAAAGGAATTCGTACAGGATGAGCTCTAAAATCGTGGGGGCCAAAATTGTTTCATCCTCGGCCATCACACGGCGATTATACTCCAGTGTCTGCAAAGCATCCCGTGCGGTTTCAAAATTGAGTGATACTGGCCGGATGGTATCGGGGTCAGTAATCTTACGGATTTCGGCCATGCTCCGGAAGATAGACCGGATTTCAATACTGTTGAGTTCCAACTTTTTAATCATAGGATAAAAATTTACTGATACCACCAGGCATCATTAGCGGTCATCGTGCGGGAAACCCCGTATGAAGTACCATAGGAATTTATAGCATAGGCGCGGTATGACATGGTTTGACTATCACGGATGAAATTATTAATCTCAATATCAAACAATCCGGTCGTTCCTGGATCGGTTATTTTATTATTGGCCGTGGTTGGCGTTCCGGAGTTGATCATATAACAGATTCCGCGTTCTGTGATGGTTGCGCCACCATCGGAAGTGACTTCACTTCCCATTATTGCGATCATATTTTTTTCTGGTGAAATGGCATGGCCGGAATACATAGGATCCGCATACCCCGTACTGATTGAAGGTACTCCGCCAGAGGTTGTAGTGAAACCGATTTGCGATCCATATGCTGTGCCCTGGCTGTTGGTTGCATACGCCTTGGCATAATAATAAGTACCGGCGGTCAACCCGGTTATTACGGATGAAATTGAGCCGGTACCGGTTCCTGAAGTGACCTTTGAATTATCGGTAGTTGGTGATCCGTAAGTATTGTAACACACTCCCTTTTCGGTTACGGAAGCTCCACCATCGGATGAAACATTACCGGCCACGGTTGCGCTGGACGCGCCGATTGAAGTCGCGGGGCTGGTAGTTGAAACGGTTGGGATTGTAACAGATGCAAGGGTGTAAACATCCACTTCAGCGCCGTATGCTGTTCCGGCTGAATTGATCGCATAGGCCCGGCAATGATACCAGGTTGATCCAGCCAGACCGGATAAATAGGATGAAATGGAGCCGGTGCCGGATCCACCGCTGACGGTATTGTTAGAAGTGGTCGGGTTGCCGGAAGTGTTGAAACAAATTCCTTTGGCGGTAACGGTTCCGCCGTTATCCGCGCTGACGTTGCCGTACACCCATGCCCAGCTTGAACCATAACTGTTGATCGGGCTGGTGGTGGTAACGGTGGGAATGAGTATCGATGTGGTGGCAAATGAAACCTGTGCTGCATAGGCTGTGCCCTGGCTGTTGGTTGCATAGGCGCGAACATAGTATGTAGTGCCGGCAGTCAATCCGGGAAGGTTGGCGCTGAAGGTTCCGGTTGTTCCGGAGGCGGTTTGCTTGCTATTGGAAATGGTTGGGGTTCCAGCCGTATTCCAACAAATTCCACGCTCGGTGACCGTTGCACCGCCATCGGAACTAACGTTTCCTCCGGAAGCAGCGGAAGTCATTGTGATACTGGTTACCGAAGTGGTTGACGAAACAGTCGGAACCGTAATCGACAGAGTAGTAAAGGAAATCTGACTAGCATAAGCTGTGCCGGCCGAATTTGTTGCATAGAGCCTGACATAATAAGTGGAGCCAGAAGAGAGACCAGTAATGCCTACCGAAAATGATCCGGTTCCGGTTCCGGAAGTGGCCTTAGAGTTGGCCGTTGTGGGATTCGGAGTTGTTGCCCAACAAATTCCCCGCTGGGTAATTGCCAGCGTGTTGTCATAAGAAATATAACCTCCTGCGGTTGCTGTATTATTGGTTATGGATGTTGCTGCATCCGTATAGTTGCAAATTGGTAATCCAATTGGCGTAACGAATGAACCGAAAGTTGGAGACAATTGTGTTCCGTTGGCATTCGTTGCATAGACTCCATAATAATAGGTGGTGTTTGGAGAAAGCCCTGAAATTGTCTTGGTGAATGTGCCGGTCCCGGTTGGTGAATTCGCTGAGACCTTATTGTCGGTTATGCTTGGATTTGCGTTTGCCTTATAAACGAATCCCCGGTCAGTAATTGAACTTCCACCATCTGCTGAAGCGGTGCCGGTTAAGTCAACATAAGTAGCCTGGGGATCATAATTGGAACAGGAATTCCAAGTAACAGTGGGCAATGCGGTCAACGTTGTGAATTGGTCATAGCTAACACAAAGCACCGTTCCCAGAGAATTGGTGGCAAATGCTTTAACGTAATAGGTTGTATTTGGAGTAAGGCCGGTTATTGATTTCGAATGGGTAGTATTAACCCCGAGGTAAGTAACCGAGTTCTTATTATCCGTAATCGACGGAAGGCTTCCTGGTTTAAAGACAAATCCGAAATCTGTAATTGTCAGGCCACCATCAGAGCTTACTGCACCTCTAAAAGTTGCACTGGTTGCAGCTATAGATATTGAAATGGAGATTTGGGCTGTAGGTAAACCATTGGTTGAAAAAGATGTTTGAGCGCCATAATAAGTTCCTGCCTCCGTGGTAACATAAGGTCGTATATAATAGGTTACCCCAGAGGTTAGGCCAGTTGCCGTACTTGAGAAACCCGTTACAGATGTTGCCCCATCAGTGGTTTTTGAATTCGCAGTGGTTGGCGATCCGGTTGTGTTCCAGCAGAGGCCACTGGCTATAATATTGGTCCGACCATCCGTCGTAACGGTGGCCGTCAGGGTAGCTTGGTTTGCGGTTACGCCGGAAACTGATCCTGTGGAAACGGCACCGGGATAACCATCGTAATAATACTTGAGCTTCGGAGTGTTGTATTTTCCTCCGAGCATTTTCAAGAAGATCGGATTAACAATGCTGAGCCCGGCCACGGCAAATTCGTTAACAGAATCTTCCGGATAGCTATAGCCCCCGACATTGATCAACAGGTCGCCACCCGCAGCCACGGAAGTGAAAGCGTAACCGTTCTGCCATTCTGGTGACATCCCGGTTGGATTATCCGGATGAAGGAATGAGACCGGTAATTCATTGCCGGAAATATAGGACCTGGTATAAGCACCGAAATCCACCTTGTCAAAATTGACCGGGTACTGGCCGAACCGGTAATACCAATTCAAAAAATAGTAAGTTCCCCCTGATATGGCTGGTGAATAGTTGGAACCGGCCAATATCATGGTTATCCGCTCGGATGTGCCTGGGAATACTTTCATGACGGGGAGGGTCCGTGTCCCAACAGTTTCGGTGGTGAAACTTGCAGTCTGGCTGTTATTCAGCTGCCAGTGGCCCTGCGAAGTGAACGCTGAATCGGCACCCTGCACCAGGTTATCTCCGATAAACGGTAGTTGTAAAAAATCGTAGTCATAAGTGATCAGGCCGACTCTGAGGTACTTGTCACCGCTGGCGAACTTTTCATTCAGGTAAGCAATGCCTGCTGAATTGAGAGTAAAAGTCTGCTCGCCGGATGCAAATAAAATCGGTTCAGAAATGATCTGGGAATATGGATAAAACGAGTAATCAATAAAGTTGGTTCCCCCTTCATACTTCACCAATACCACCTTGCAAGGGGTATAGGTATTGCTCACACAGGTCAAGAGAATTTCAGCCTTGGAAATCACTCGCATCGATGAGATCGAGGAAAGATCAATCTGAAGGTAAGCCCTGGAGTTATCCACATAATAGTTACCCCTGCCACCGGTCACTGCGTTGGTTACCTCGAACCGGGTCCAGACATCCAGGAAAGTATCATTCCCTGCCGATTTTGCGGTTGAATTGCCGGCTGTGCAATTCAGCAAGTGGTTGGTCAGGGTTTTCTGGTGGTTGTTATAAAGACCCAATCCGGAGCCAGATTCACTGGATCCTTTTGTCATGGACTTCATGGTTCCCCCGACTATTGTTCCGTTAAGTTCTGTGGACCCTTCCGTCAAGGCATGGTTATAATCATACCAGGATGAGATGCGATAGGGTTTGGTGGTGATCCGGGTTCGGATATTGAGCGGATTAAGCGAATTGATAACCACATAGGGAGCGAGCCGGTCATTGGCTTCAACCAGGTTGGTCAGGGATTTATTTTCGGTACCTAACCATTCCTTCTCCTTCATGATGTCGCTGACCTTCAATAGGCCGGTTCTCTGCAAAGGGTTATTTGCCATTTTTCATTTCCTCCAATTCGTTGGTCAAAGCGTCTACCCTGGAATCCAGGTATTGAACAGCAGAAGCAAGAATAGCAGTGTAATGCTCGTAGTAAAGTCCCAGTGATCCATCCGGCCGGTGCATGACCATTTCCGGCAGGATCTTTTGTATCTCCTGCGCTCCGAATCCAAAATCTCGCTGGCCTTCATTTTTTCCAGAGAGCCAGGTGAACCAATATGGATTGGTTTTCCGGACAATTCTGATTCCATAATCCGGGGTCATTCTTTCGAAGTCTTTCTTCAATCGCATGTCCGATACAGAATTAAAAAAGTAACCGTCGCCGGTGGCTTTTACATCGCCCGTTACCTCTATTCCATTGGAAAAGTATCCGCATCCGGTCACCGAAAAACCGGCGGTCGTTGTTTTGGCCCTTGAAGTACCGTTTGCGAACATCTCGAACCAGGTGTCGCTCGAGACTTTCTGACCCTTGGCGTACAAAACCCCTCCTGTTACGGATTGCAGGTAAATCATTCCATCATTGGCCAATACCAGGGTGGATCCGTCTGAGTAGATCGAGGACGTATAGGTTCCTCCGACAAAACTAACTCCGGCATAAGCACCATTTATGGTCAATCCTCCGGAACTGATCCCCCCTGTTACGGCAAGCGAAGCAAGCGTTCCCAGAGAGGTGAGTGAAGAAGTTATGACAGTAGATTTAAGCACTGTCCCGGTTAAGGTACTGGCATCAGCAGTGACCGTGATGTTAGCAGAACCATTAAAACTGGTACCGTTAATGGTTCTGGCCGTTTGGAAAACCGCGGCAGTTGCTGCGTTGCCCGTTGTGCTTTGATTGAGCGTTGGGACATCGTTCACAGTGATGGTCCTGAACGAAGCACCTCCCGCCGAAGCGGAAGGTGCTGCCAGGAATGTGTTTTGGGCACGGCTTATGGAAAGTCGAGGGTACAGGGTATCCAGATATGTTTCATCCACCTTCAGCGAGACATCGCCGGTTCCGGCATCTGCTCCGGATGAAGCATTGATCAGAATGCCGGTCGAAGCAACCACAACAAGTTTGGTCAGCACGGCTGAGCCTGATGTTGCCGAATTAAGATCAGCCCGGCCGATGCTTCCATCTGTTACCTGAGTTCCCCGAATGTTAGTAATGCCCATGAGATTTTACTTTCTGTAAGATGCGCGGACCTTGTCGTTAGTCTGAGGGGTGATCAACATGGTGATGGTAAGGCCAGAAATCGTATAATCATTGCCGGCCCCGGGATCCAAAAGAATTCCGTTCAGGTAAACCTCCTGAGACCCAGCAACCGGAGTATTGGCCAGGGTGTAGGTGGTGTTGGCACCATTGACCAGACCTCCCGGGGTTTCGCCGGTAACGAAATTGGAAGCTGAATAGACTGTCGGATTCGTACCGGCGGTTACTCGACCATAGGTGTCAACCGTGACAGAAGTATAGGTACCGATGGTGCAAATTCCACTGGCCAGTGCAATCGTGGGGTTGCCTGCAACTCCATCACCATTGGTAACGGTGATCTGACTGGCCGTCCCGGTGAGTGTTCTTGGGGTTATTGTTCCAACCGCGGTCTGGACAATGATTCCAACAGCTGCTCCGGACAAGGAAGTCAATACGGCGTTAGATGGCTGGGCGCTGATATCGGCACAGGTTAAAACCCGGTTCGCACCGACAGTCACACGTCCCCAGTTGTCAAAAGTGAAGTTCGGAATGTTTGCTCCCGAAGCTCCCAGGGCTGCTCCCGTAGCAATGGCATACAGGTCGATGTTGTCGGCATTGACTACGATTCGGGTTGATGCAGCGGTTCCAATATCCAGAGTGCTTCCGGTTTTGGTTAACCCGGCACCACCGGTGATGGTTCCGGCACCAGAGAACTGAACGAAAGTAAGTGCCGTTGTTCCCAAGGTAATGGCACCATCGGTTGACAGAATCCAGCCACTGTCAGCATTGGTGGTTCCTTCGCACACAAATACGAATGAACCGGATTTCATCAGAAGTGCGGTGGTGGCATCCGCGGAGCGGGTCCAGGCACCGGCGGCTGCCAGGTAAATGCCGTTTTCTCCGCCGGTTGTCTGAGCCTTTACCAGTACCCGGTCCCCGGCAATGACCGATACCCCATCAATGGTTTGGACACCCGAGAGTGTGATGTTCGCGGTGGTTGCCACACGGACGGCATCTTTTGCAGAGATACCGGCGGATGCATTCTGGATATCGATCAAACGGGCTGCATCATTGGCCGATACCGGAGCTGCCAGGTTGGTCAGTTTAAAGTTTCCCAGGGACTGATCGGCCGTGAAAGCCACGGTTCCCGTCCGGAGGATGAAGTTGGCGGCATCAGCCAGCTTCGTTGTTGCAATCGCCGCCCCTGCGGCAACGTCAGCATTGACGATCGCCAGGTTAACGAGTTGCTCTTTACGAATTAATGTTGTTGCCATAATAGCTATTTAATTAAGAGGTTAAGTAAGAATAGTCAACAATGATCTTGTCACCGGTGTATGGTGCCGTTGTGAAGTAAATCTGGTTATCACCCTGTTCGGTGAAGTCCTCTCCCCGGTATTGCCGGACTCCGTTCAAATATACCTGAGGGGTTAAATTGATAAAGGCATGGGAGGTTGCGAAATGCTTATTCACTCCATTAACGGCTCCGATCAGGCCATAATCGGATATTTGCGAGATGGTATCTGTTCCGGGAACCACTTCTCCGCCGGCGCCGATCAGTGAGTCAATAATGTCATGCAATATCTCCTGGAGATCTACGCCTGTTATAACACGGGCACGATTGCCGTGGATGCGCTCGGTTATCCTGTTTTTAAGGGTCAGTATCGTGAATATTGCCATGGCTACTGATTGACGAAGTCACCGTTAAAATCATCATTGAGGTCGGCAGCGACAATTTCCCGTGAGTAGTTTTCATTGGAAAATGACTGGGTATATTCAAAATCAATGGAGAACAATTCCTCTTTGTCCTTGCGGTGAGCGACCTGGCTGGTGGTAATGATTACGGGCACCAGTTTGCCGCCTGTAATCCGGTAAACGTTTTTCGAAAGGAAAAAATCCCTTATCCAGGCTGAGGCTTCCGGGGTGATCCATCCGGTGTTGGCTTTAAACTTGCGGGTTTCTGTGGCCGATAATTGCGAGAGGTGGTGATTCATTTCGGTGAAATCGGATCCCAGGCTCGAGTTATATAAAACCCGGTCATATTCCAGGGAATCTTCCTGATCACCGATGAAACGGATGGTATCGTACCCTCCGAGGGAGTTCTGAAAGAAGAATACCCGTTCATTCTCATGGAAGCCATAATCAAACCGGAAGGTGCGGATTTCGCTCAATCGCTCCATGTGTTCATCCTCCATCCAAACCTGGTAATAATCCAGCAAGTCTGTTTCCCATCCCGGAACCTGCATCACAGATGGGGTGCAGGTTAATTCATAAACTGTTTTAACGGTCGGATCATCAATGGAAAAAATGGGGTAGGAGGAACTTCCGGTTCCGTCTTTAAAACGATAGGAAATCCGCAGGATCACTCGGGCTACCGGTTCCTGCAGCAAGAAAAAGAGTTTTTCGGTCTGATCCCGGCTAACCAGCTTTTCGAGTGGTTGCCAGGTCAGAAAGTAGTTATTGTATTGAAGCTTTGCCCAAAATGAAGTGTTGCCGTGGTTGTAAACTGCCTCTTGAAGACCGGATATCCCGGCAGAAAGAACAAAAAATGAATCAGATTCGGTTAATGCCCGGGCAGTCAGCTCGCCGCCGTATTGCTCGAAATACCGGACCAGGTATTCCCGGCAGGCTTTTGGCCGGGCAAGCATTAGCGGCAAAGTGGGTTCCGGGAACTGAAACAGGGGGTACACATGATCATCAAAGAGTTTGTGTATATCAAAGGTTGTGACCCCGATTTCATTAACCGGGTGAAGGTCTTCCCCTATTTTAACCCAGGTATCGCCAGATGCCAGTAAAACCTGAATACCGATTTTGTAAAAAGGCCGGTAAGTCTGGTTCCTGCCGCTGATTTGCCCGACGGGTAGCCTTTCCCAGGCGGTCCAGCCGCATTCCCACTGGATTGCGTACTGATCACCAAATTCTTTGGCTGTTAGCAGAAGGGTAAGGTTTTCCGTGGTAACCGTAAAATCATTGGCGATGTAGTAATTCAGAGAAATGGACTTTGCCAGTTTCTCGAACCAATCCTCGGTTGAGGTATTTCCGGAGTTATCAAATACCTGGTTGCCGGAGTCATCCGGTACCGGCTTACAGATAAACCGAACTACATTTCCTTTCCAACGAAACTCGATCCAGTCATCTTCAAACCCAGAGCCGTATTGCGTGAAAACCAGGCTAAACACTACCTTTTCGCCCAGTTGCTCCAGAAAGTTGTCCGACTGTAAGCAAAACCGGACCGGGTTTCCGGTCAGGGCAACTAATGGAGGCGATTTGAGAACAGTCAGCATCAGGGTGTTTTATGGAACAATTCTAGGTCAGATTCAAACAGATTAAAAGGACAGCTAAAAGAGCCGCAACCGGTTTTGATTGGTCACGGCTCTTGGGTAGCCAATGTGCCGAGAAGTCAATTAACCCGGATCCAGATCCGGCTTTGTTACCGGATCATCGACCGGTGGTTCCAATGGGGGTTTAGCCTCTTTTTTTGTTTTGAATTCCCGAACGATTTTAAAACCCCATTTGGCGGTCTCATAAATGAGGGGACCTACGTTGACGAGGTATTTCAGGAAAGTGGGGAAGTATCGCAATAACTTCCACATGGTTAAGCTGCTTTGATGATCCTTGCCAGAGCGATACCATCCCTTGCCACATCGTTGATCGACATGGCCGTTTTGAAGCTTTGAACGATGATTGCTTTCGCTTTGGCGGTGTTGCAATTCAGGCGGTCAATAACGAATGCAACAATTTCAGTCTGTTCGGTTTCGTCAAGATCCTGGAACTCATCCCAGAATTTGGCAGCTGAGCGGATCACCTTAGGGACCTGCGGGATATCTCCAATGAAAAGGACGGTATCCTTGACACTGAATTTTCCATCACTCATCGCCGACTGCACGTCTTCGGTTATGTCCAGGACAAAACCCACGCAATTCTTAATGTTCTCAATTCCTTCTTTCATGGTCTTTAGATTATTATTTATAGGGTACGATTAACAGAGTATCCTGATTGGTGAACCGGCAGTCGATGTGCGTCCAGGTTGGGGTTCCTCCTTCGATGGCTGTCAGACCTGATGCCCGGTACAGTTCAAAATTCTTGATGATATCTGCCCGGATTTCCATCGGTGACATTCCCTGAATGCGAAAGTCAATGGCCCTGCCATGTCGGTGCTGGGAGTTGGTTGCCCCTATCGTGCAGGCACTATCCCTGAATGCGGAGTACTGATACGAACCACCGGTGAGGTAGTTATTGATCGTTATCGGCTTGCCGAATCGATCACGGATAAACTGAGCCATTTGCACAATTTTCGGATCGATGAACCAGATCGATTTATCGACAAAATGCTCATAGATATCCGGTGGCACGAATTCGGCCAGTGAAAAATCCTTACTCACTTTCATAATGCATGGATTGTTTCAGGAGGGCGATATCGAGTGAATTCTCCTGAATGGACTTGGTATGGAGGCTAATCTGCCCATCAATCATGGTGCAACGATTGGCACAATGCTGTTTGAGGGATTCTACCGTAACCTGGTTGGTTGCGATTTCCACCCGGAGGTCAGAGATGGCCTCCGTCAGAGCGTCAGTTGACTTGATCCACTTCTGGATCCAGAATCCGACAATCCCAAGAAGTATAACAATTAAAGCACCGGCAAGGGCAAGAAGCTGTTCCATTTTCAAGCAGTTTGCCCGAAAGTAGAATCCGGGAACTTTTCAAAAAAGGACACGTGAGAACACTCAGAAAGCGCAAGGTATTATTCCAAAGAATTGCAATCATCGTACAATTTGAGGAATGATTGGCCATAGCGGAACCTGCAAATTGGACCAAGGGACTATTATTCTGAGGTCTCTAGTTCATATTTGAGTTGGAACGTTAAGACAATGAAATACTTGCAATTTCAAACAAGTAGGTGTTTTATTGTTGATGCCAAAATAAATAATCGAAAAGTTATTTTACCCGTATCTGTATGCAGGTAGAATTAATGCCACTAAATATGCCAAGCCCATTTTGGATATTGGACGGAATCTTCACCGGTTCACCGAAAGGATCCCGGCTTGAAATGTACTGATCCCGTATCTTTTTATCGTATTGGAAGTACTCTTCGGTTATGGATCTTATTACCAGTGTAAAGAATTCGAAAGGTTCATAAGGATACCAGATACCGCCCGTAAAAACGATAAGAACTTCCGCGGAAGTAGATTCAACCAGGCCAAGGTCCAACAGATATCCTTCGTTGACTGAGATCGAGGAGACGCACCTTGGATCATTAATGATCATAGATAAATTGTCCTGAAAAACTTTATTGCCAAGACTGCTGGAATCGGATGGACTTCCCGTATAAGGCCGGTAACCTGCTGAAAGGGAATAAAACCGTTGCCCACCCGGCGGTTGAGTAATGGTCAGTTTTGCGTTACCCTTGACACTATAGCGGTAAATTTCCCGTGTTATGGGATCTTGAATCGGTGTCACCTGAATTGAAAGTACCTCCAAGTTTACCAAAGGTTTTGGAGGTATGCGAGTTGTGGCTGAAAGAATCGTATCGCCGACCTGAATTTCCAGGCTGATATCTGAATTTTCAAGTCCCGGCACGATTTCTTCGGGTTTGGTATAAAACCCGGGCTTACCATCGACGAAATGATCGAGGATTAAATTTGCACCTGGCCATTTCAAGTGCACCTGTGCTCCGGTGATACTCCTGAATTGATAGATGCCGGTCGGTGATGAACTCCAAACCAGGTTCAGTTTCCATATGCTGTCGGGATGTAATAGGCAATTGACAACCGGTATCTGATGGTCCGGGATGTTAATGACAAATTCCTTCTTACAGCCTGACGCTGACAAAACCGTGATGAATCCAAGAATAATATGTTTCAGTTTCATATTAAAAGCGTAATCTGTAAGAAATACTGGGAATGATCGGTAATAGCGTGATGATCTTAAATCCGCCAGTGAATTTCTGTGCCCAGGCGCCGGAAGTATCATCTACATAACTGACGTAAAATGCATTACGTCGACTGTATGCATTGTAAAGACCTAATGAAAAAGTTCGTTCGCTGTGCTTGAGCTGCTTGATGAAACTCAGGCTGACATCCAGCCTGTGATAGGCGGGTAACCGATAATTATTGATCTGATCATAATAAATCAGCTCCCCACGTCGCCGGGATATTTCAGCAAATTGTGACATTACATTCTGATTGTTGAAAATAGTATTGTTCATGTTGTTACCGCCCATTGGATACTCTACATAAGGGAATATGGCAGTAGGTAAGGTCACTGGTTGGCCAGTTGCATACACCCAGGAACAGCTGAAAACGCGGGTCGGTCGGAAAAAATACTGGAGATTAATCGACAGATCATGTCTTCGATCAAACCGGTAATCGAACCATTTCCCACCATTTAACTCACTGAATTGTCTCTTGTTCCAGGAAAGTGTATACGACAACCAACCTTTTAACTTTCCTTCCTCCTTACGTATAAGAAGTTCAGCGCCATATGCTTTCCCAATGCCATTCTGAACAATCATTGACTGCCAGTTTTTGCTGTTCATCAAGAAAGAAGCCCCTTCTCCATAAGAAATCAGGTTGGAGAAGCGCTTATAATATCCTTCAAGGCCAACGGTAAATCCTTTTAATGTTTTGCTCCCACCCAAGGAAAATTGATGACATTGCTGGGGCGGGATGGAATCGGTTGACGGAACCCAAAGATCGGTAGGCATGCCTAGCCCGGAATTGGAAAGAAGATGTAAGGGTTGCTGCATTTTTGAGTAGGACAGCTGAATGTTGAGGTTCCCAGAAAACATCATACCCAGGGAGAGTCTTGGCTCCAGGGCGAAATAGCTTTTGTTGGCTGTTAAATAATTGGATGACCGCAACCCTGCCCTGGTATAAAACCCTGATGGGAGTTCAATTTTGTCCTCCAGGAAGAAATCAACTGAACCTGATTGTAATTTGCTCAACGGCGCACCAAGAAACGCAGAAGCAGTATCAACTTTAATTACCATTGTTGAAACCCCCGGACTAAAACCGTACGAAGTTCCCAATGCACCAAAATTGAGATGGTGGTAACCTGAAAGGGCGTAATCAAAATTAACACGAGCGGAATAGTCTTCGATTTGTGACAGGTAACTTACCGCAAGATCGGACCGGTAAGTATTGGTTTTTGTAGTAAGCACCTGGCTGTCTTCATAATCGCTCCTGAGGTGGTACGACGTTCTTGACAGGGAGGCGTTCATAAACAGTTTGTCGCCAAACACATGGGTCCAGGTTAAACTCCCGAGAATATTGCCCCACTTTAAGCTTTCCCCAAAACTGCCATTTTGAGTCAGGCTATCGGTTCTCATGGTCATTTCTGTATCTCTTCCGTACTTGTCCTGACCGGCATAGAAGGAGAGATAGAGCCTATTCTTCGGAGACAGGTTGAAGCTCAGCTTGGCATTAAGATCACCGAGGGAATAAGTGCTTGATCCATAATCCTTGCCCATCATTTTATTGACCCATGCCACCGGTCTTGTAAAGAGATCCAGGTAACTTCTGCGCGCGCTAACCATATAGGTTACCCTGTTTTTAATCAAGGGGCCGCTTACTGAAAACCCGGATGCGATCAACCCCAAGTTCACTTTAACCTCATGTTTATCAGGATTTCCCTCGCGTAATCGGACATCAATGACCGACGACAGCCTACCTCCATATTTGGCCGGGAAACCGCCTTTAACGACGTCGACGTTGTTAATTGCGTCTTCGTTAAAGACTGAGAGAAATCCATACAGGTGCGAAATATTGTAAAGGGGAATGCCGTCAACAAGGAACAAGTTCTGGTCGGGACTGCCACCACGCACAATGAGACCTGTGGTACCCTCATTTCCAGATTGTATACCTGGCATAAGTTGCAAGGTCTTAATGATATCGGATTCACCTGCCAGTGATGGCAGAAAGGAATAGGTTTTGGGTGATAGGGTCATCATGCTGGTGGGCAGATCCAGGCGGTTTTTACGCCCGATAATTACCACCTCACTCAGCGACTTTTGCTTGCTCAGTTTAAAGGAAACAAGAGTATTCGCCCTAATTTCCATAGTCGTATCCATAGGGGTATACCCCACGTAGGTTATGGTTAAGGATAATAGTCCAGGGTCGATGTTCAAGGAGAAATATCCATATTCATTGGTCGTGGCTCCAATAATCCTGTCTGATTGATAGACATTTGCTCCAATTAGGAACTCTCCGGTTTCGGCACATGTAACTCTACCATTAATTGTTAACTTTTGAGCTGGACAATAAATAGATAATGAGCTTGTTAAAAGAAAAATTAATAATCTACTAATGTTTGTCATCTTAATGAAACTATCTAAAATCCAATCAACATTTGGATACATCTGGACATTACAAAATAACGAAATTGTTACGTAAAGGATTAGGGTAATTGAAGGTATAAAAAAGATGCAGGCGATATCATTACACCTGCATCTTTTAGGATTCAAATATAATCAATTGTAATAGAACTCATAGGAATACAGGGCACTGCCCGTAATTGAAATTCGGATTCTCATTTTAAAAAAGATACCTGGGTAAGAGGTTATACTTGAATATTGGTAAAGTAGGGTTGCTTCCGCTAAATTTTCATAAAACCAAGATGATTCAGTCCATAAAACACCAATTCTCGCATCAACCTCACCAACGTTGTTCAACTTCGTAACATTTCCACCGCGGCATCCGTCAGCGTAGTATGCATAATATCTATCTTCTGTCGTTGACTTTAATAGAGAATTATCTCTGATTGATATTCCAATACAAGTATCCGGAAGTTTCACATCGTGAATTACAAAGATGCAGTTAGGATCTTGCAGGTCGTTAGTTGTTTCCGAAGGTGTATTAATCAAAGTATCTGGTTTATGACCACTCGGTATAAAATTCAATTTCAGGGTTTCTTCTGTATATTGAAGGAGAAAAGATGGATCCTTTGCACTTACTGTCATTTCTATCGACCCTGATTTCAGGCTATCTTCAATATGCAAAGTTTTGGAAAATTTGTAATCATTATCAGCTCTAACAGTGTCAGTTATCACTGATGATTCACGACTACAAGCAAATAATATGAATAGTGTGATTAAGGGATAAAGTAGTTTTTTCATTGTTCTGGTCTTTCTTGTTAGTTATTAATTGAAGAAGCGGTTATTACATTTGGTATAACCAGAGTACTACAGCGGTTCCCGTATCCCCGTTAGGGATAATTCTTACGCGAATTTTGTAAAAAGTATACGGAACAATCACTTGACAACTAGATCCATAGGCCAGAGTGGCTTCTAAAACATTCTCGTAAAACCAAGATGAAGTTGTCCATAAAACACCAACTTTTACATCTATAGGATAACCATTGTCCTGATGAGTTACTTGTGCTCCTCTAACCCCGTTTGCATAGTACTCGTAAACACGAGTTTCATAAGTAGCTTTAAGCCGAGCTGTCTCTTTAATGACAAATCCAATTGCGGTAGTGGGAATGTCGATCTTTATGATTTCGAAACTAACATCGGGTGTTTGCTCGATCAGTTCATCCTCGCCGATCCTGCCCTCAACCAAGTTTTGTTCAACCAATTTATTTACTAATTCTATCCTCAAGGTCTCTTCTGAATAGGATTCCATCAACGATGAAGAATTACTTCTAACGATTATTTGAACCGATGCTAGGTTTAATGAATCGTGGAGGATTAATTTCTTCTCAAGAGCATAGCCAACATTGTCTGGCTTTTCAACAACGCTTTTGATCTCGGTCTGCTTACAGGCAAACAGTGACAGCGACACTAGTAACACTAAAAGTTTCTTCATGGTAATTTTAATTAGTTGAATAGTTCACATAAAAATTAAGGCTTCAATATATAGAAGTGTTCATATACCGCAGAACGTTAACTCTGTTAATGAACAATTTTGCTAAAATGCAGTAAATCAATAAGAAAAAAATTTGTTGACCTTCAGTATAGCAACCAATGCCCCCAAAGGATCATCTCTTACCTATTACTATTGCGAGAGCAATGCAATGTATTATTGAAATAATTATAATACAGATATTCCAAAAATTTGATAAATGGCTAACAATCTGGGAACTGGAATATATCATTCCCGCCCAAAAATGAGGATGATCTTTGCCGGGCGAACAGATTGCTAAATATTTCCGCTTTGATTTCGTTAAATTGAATGCAGCATTATTTCATCAAACCCTCTGTAAAATTCGCTCGCAAGAAGTTCGGAGCTGCCATCAGGAGCTTTCCAAAGATGTGCTATAACATCGGTAGAACCTGACAAAAGGAAATAAAATGCTGGACTTAACGCCCCTTCTCCCTTATTCAATTTACCACTTCCAGTTTCGCAACCATTGAGAAAAACTAATTTCTGCCTAGTATTGAGGTTTAGAAGTTGTGAGACCATAAATCCTCCATCTTCTTGTTCGGAACAGCCCAAAAAGGTTCTATCCGAATCATCCCTGTTTATCGAAACATGACACGAAAAATGTATAACATCAGATTTGCCCATTATTGTCTTAAAATGCACGCTTTGATCGCCTAAGCTTACAACTGAAATTTCCCAACCCTTGCCAACCAAAGATTTTGCTTCCTTGTTGATCTCTGGAGCAAGACTATCATTTGGGCAATATAGGAATTGCATGGTCTTGCGATGCCAGGGAGGATCAATACTCGGCTTTGTGACTCTTAATCCATTAATATATGATATATTTTTTGTTTTAAGAACAAAAGGGAGCTGTCGAAATTCAAGCAGCGTTTTAAAATTTGGGACTTCAGTATCATTTACTAACGCATCAAATGGTATTGAATTCAAAAGGCCATCTTTATTAATCAATATATCAGAGGTTGAATCAAATGATAAAAATGGTTTTAGAAGGATTTTGTACAAATATGTGCCACAGTGATAGAATTCAAGAATGTCGGAATTTTCATAATTACCCAGTTGCGGGGTAGCAATCAAGTGGTAAAACTTACCAAGGTCTTGTTTTAAACTACTACTAATTGGAATCTCTGTAAAAGCAATCTTAGATTGTAATACGTTAAAAACTAATATGATCGAGTCAATTTGATGAAAACATAAAAACTGCCGATTATATCGAAATACTTTCAACAAATTGTTGATTTGACTATTTAATAGTTCATCAGAATTTTTAAAAGGGAGTTGATTGAGCGAAAGTGTTTTATGAATAGAAATATAGTCCTGAAGTAATTTGGATCTCCTTTTGTGGTCAGAATTCCTAACCAAATTATCTCGGATCCTGTAAAGATCCAAAACCCTTGCCCTCATTGAATCCTTTAGCACTAGATCTTCATCCAACCTTGCCTTTGATTCTATTGATATGGCTGATGATCTTAAGGAAAAAAACAATGCTTTCCTTAAATACTCCTCTATTGCCGACACTTTGTATAAATCCAGATTAATCCAAACAACAAGGTCGAATAAAGTTCGCATCTTGTCAGCCAAAATAAATCCGGACTCTGAACAAATTACCTCTTGTTGTATGGAAGCAAATCGGTTAAGTGCTCGAGTTACATTTGATGAAGCTGTACAAAGGCGTTTCTCTCTAGTTTGGCCTGTAAATTTCAAAGCAATAGTCCTTTGTAAATCAATCTCGTCAATCAATAGTTCTAAATAGAGAGTTTCATAATCAATTCCAATTCTTGGAATTTCACTGATGCTGTCTAAGTCATGGCTTTCAAAAAAGATCTTCCTCGCTTCTTCATAACATATCATAGACGAGTCAGGTTCGCATAACATTTTGTAAGCTTTTCCAAGCGAGTGCCATGATTTGGCAACCTGGAAATGAGATTCGCCCAGTTTTTCCTGGTACCAACGCAAGGCCACTTTAATATTTTCTTTCCCCTCATATGGTAATCCCATGGTCAGTTTAAACAAACCGTAATTTCTATAAGCAAGACCAATATCAAATCCATCCCCTTTTACATTTTTCCCAATTAAGGAAAAAAGGATTTTAAACAATGAATCTGCAACGTTCAAATTTCCTGATTCAAGTGCTGCATCTGCAATATTATTTAGCAGCGTCCCACGTTTTGCTGGATCCCTTAGGAATACCTCCTTGTCCATTAGTAAAATGCCCTTTTGTAAGCATTGAGAGAAACGACCAGCATCGAGGTCCAGTGATAAGAGATTTACTGGTATTTGATATTCCAATATCTCATTACCGGCAGGAAAATAATGCGAAGCTAAATCATAAGAATTTCTAGCTAAGCTAATATCCCCTTGTTGCTTTGCAGCTTCGGCCATATAAATGTACAGGTATCCAAGATACTTGTCAGCTCCTGGAAGGTTTTCATACTCTCGAATCAGGGAATCACTTAAACCGATAATTGATAGCGATTTACCTTTTGTAGTTAGATCGTAAAGCCTTAAGGATTGTTGATAGAGATTATTTAGGGAACGTGGATCATTCTGGGCCCAGGCCATCGAACCATAAAAAATGATCAGCAATTTGGTTAATGTTTGAAGCATTTTCATACACTATGTAAATGTAGTTAAACCTTTTAAATCTTAATTGTATGTTTACTTCAGTTGAAGAACCCAAAAAAACCGCGATATCCACGAGTTGGATATCGTGGAGATGCTCCATGTCCGGGGCGGAGATGGTAATGGAAACCCTGTCATACCGCCACCTCCACCTCCTCCAGATCCTGATCCTAATCACGGAGGTTAAGGATTTGACTTGATAACCCCATCATTTTAATCAAAATAGCTGATTATTGTGATGGGGTTATATATTATTCAGTTTATATTTAGGGCACTACTTGTATCCTAATGATAGATAAGCTTAATCCTGAGATTCTAAATCTTGTTCGTGAGGGGAATATTGATGCTATTGCCCAAGTTAAAAAGGTCCTATGGAAGATTTCGTATTCCATCTTCCGTGATAATGGTGTCCGTGATCGATTGTTAATGAAACAAATAGTTAGTGAAGTGATAATAGAGGTATACTCAAGAAGGAGCCCGTTTGATGAAACCAAAAATATCCACGGGTACCTCTATAGAGTAATAAAAAACATACTTTTCAGGTATTTTAGGGAGAGGATCCCTGGTTCCGGGCAATTTGAGGAAACAATAAAACTCTTGGATGCTGTGCCGGAATTGGATTCTGAAATTGCGTTGTTCGAGTTTGATAATGCTATGGAATATTGTCTAACCCAGCTGAATCAGAAAGAAAGGGTGCTAATTGAAGGAATTTTAGATGAAGAATCCACTGAAGATCTGATGAAGAAACTAGGCTATAAGAGTCCGGGTGTTTTCAGGACAAGGAAATGCCTTGTTTTGGCTAAATTTCGGGCCATTGCGATAAAGAATGGGGTTGATCTTTAAATGTTTCTAAATACAATGGAGAAGAATAGATTGAGTGATGAGGAGTTCCTGGAGGTTATCAAGGAAGTGCGTGCCTGGAAGAAGCGTGATGCTGAAAGGTCCGTCAGGCTTGAAAATTGGAAGAGAAAGAGAGAAAGAAACCGGAAAATTCGTATTTCATTATTCACAATTTCTGGAATCGCTGCAGTTATCCTAGTCATACTATGGCTACCAGGGAAGGGGCTCAATAGTAAAACACCGGACGAATTATACCAGGAATTTTACAGCCCGTATCAATTTGCAAGCGATTATCGTGGCGCCGCAAATCACTCTGTAAATTTGTTCAATCAGGCGGTAAGAGCTTACCGTGCCGGAGACTGGTCTAGAGCAGAACTTTTAAGTGATTCTTTAACTGTAGTTGACCAAGCTAATCCAGATAATCTGCTACTAAACGGATTAGTAAAAATGGCTGCCAAGAAATATAGCTCTGCTATTGACAAATTAAATGCCGTCATTCCCAAAGGGGGATCTTATGAAATCAATGCCAGATGGTATCTTGCCTTAGCATTCTTAAAGGAAGGTCAAATAAGCGCTTCTAGAACTGAACTTAGATTCTTGCAGGAATCTGGAAACTCCTTTTTCAAAAATGAAGTAACCAAATTGCTACGGAAAATGGAACACTTGAAGTAATCTGGGATTACTAAGGATTTCTGGTGTTAAAAGTTAATGTAAAGATGTTAAGGATTTGATGGCCTCATACTCAGACTGGCGCTCCCTGAGCGACTGAAAACTCACCAGAACCGGTCTCCGATGCGCATCCCTAACTTCCTGCATCATCCGGTAATTCGCAATGAGCAGATCCTTAAGCTCCGCCGGGAACGCCTGCTGTCCGGTTCCCAGTTCGGGATACAACCCTCCGGCATATTGCGGCACCCTGGCCGCCTGAATTGCACTCAAGATCTGTGGGAAGTTCGCCTTAATATTTCGGGTGGTGGGTCCATCGATCACGATTTCCGGTTCGCGTTCGGCGAACAGCCCCAGGGTTGGTTTGGAATAATATCCGGTCCGGATTCCTCCCATGAATGCGGCCTGGTAAGTTCTGCCATCGTCTTTACCAACCACCGGATACTTGCCTCCTGCAAACTGCTGGGATTTGATCAGGGCCACATTGGCACCGGTTCTGATAATGGCCGCTGCCGTCAGGAAAGACCGGAGCGATTGGGTCAGGTCGGCATTGACCCCGGCGTTGGAGTTCACCCGTGCAACCTCCATGACTCCTTCGATAATGGTTTGAGCGATTGCGATGTCCTGCTGACGTTTGGCGTATTTCTTTTCGATGGCTGCCTTTTGTTTATCCGTCAGACCGGCCACCGCAAGTTCACGGTTTTTGGCTGCCTCGTACATGGTGGAAACGGCATCGATGATGGTATTGCTTCCCCTGGCCCAATCTTCCATGTGCTGAAATTGTTTCTCAGCAGCCTCCTTATCCAATGCCAGGATCTTTGCCGTGTACTCGGTATATCCGATCACCTTATCATCCAATTCTTTTTTGAATTTCGCTTTCTGCCCTTCATAGGTGCTCTCCATCCAATAGTCCAGTTCCAGCTGCTGCTGCACATACCAATCCGGTAGCTTGGTGTTTTCCCCTGCATCTTTCAGGAATTTCTTGCTTTCCTCATCCCACTTTTCGTAGAAATCATCATACTGCTTATAAAGTTCCTTGGTGGCTTCCTCCGTCTTTTTCGCCCCGGCTTCCCGAGCGGCAATGACCGTATCCTGTATCTTATTTTCCTCTTCCGAGGTATCCTGACCATGTTTTTTGAGCCTTACGATGGAAGCGTTCAAGTACCTGATTTCTTCCTGATCCATCGCCTCGAGATACTGATCCTTATCGGTTTTACCCTCGGCATAACTCTTTTTAAGAACAGCGGTCTGCTTCCGGTGGAATTCTTCAATATCCTTCAAGGCTTCCCCGCGTTTAAATTTCTCATCCTCTCCGTTACCATCGAGATCGGATCCATGCATTTTTTTAAGATCCGCATCCGCTTTCCTGACCTTTTCTTTTAACCGCAGATATTCTTTCGTACCGAATTTCGCGTACCGGAGTGCCGTGCTGTACCGGTCCAGTTTTTCCTCCAGGTTGACAATGGATTCCGTGCCGATCTTATCCCCGACAGACTCGGCTGAAAGAATATCGGAGAGGGTTATTTTGTTATCCTTCATGGATTGAATCATATCCCCGGATTTACCCAGGGCCTGATCAATATCCTCAACCGCCTTGAGACCATTCTTCCGGGCTTTTTCCAGCTTGCCGGAGTTTGACCAAGTGGTGAGGAACTGCCAGGCGTTGAGTTTTGTGTTATCAGTCTTAATATCGGTCCGTTTTGCTTTCTGTAATTCCAGATTGGCCTCGGCCAGTTTGATTGTGTAATCCAGCTGATCCGACAGGATCCCTCGCTGCTCATTCGACATCCGGCTGAGCTTGGCCTGATCCTCCGACAGCATATCATAGGATACGCTGAGCTCCTCGTTGGCCGAGGTAATTTCCCCGAGCAATTCCTGTTTACGGGTTTCCATTTCCAGGGCAGACCGGCTGTTCCGTGAATAAATCAACATGGCGCCAACGAGGGCCGTGATCCCGGCAATGACCAATCCAACCGGATTAGCGGCTTGTGCAGCATTCAGCAGCCATTGGGTAACCACGGCCGCTTTCTGGATCACGTTTAGCCGGGCGGTTTGCGTAACCTGCGCCTCGGTCATCAGGATTTGAAGCGAGGTGGACTTGATACTGAGCAGCTTTGATGCATGGTCCCAGGCCGATAATGCAATGGACTGAATCAATGCCCCGTTGTATGCGAGGATCGCCCCGGCCAGAGAAACTAGCAACACCCGGTTTTTACTGATAATCTCGGGCAGCCTGAGCAGCACTTTCAGGAAAATATTGAATGCATTGGTTGAAAAGGTCATCATCGGGGCCAGTTTCTGACCAATCTCGATATACATCAGGGTGACCCGGTTCTTCGCCTGGGCCAGTCGGGCAGCATTGTTATCTGTATTCTTACCGGCCTGTTCAAATGCAACACTGGTATTGGTGACCGCTGCGGTGAACTCGTTGATCTGATTTCGGTTCTGGACCAGCACTTCACCCATTTTGGAGTGTTCCACCCCGAATATATCAGCTGCAGTTTGGCCTTTTTTGTATCGTGCGCTCAGTTCATCGATGGCCCGGTTCATATCGAACATTCCGTTTTTTACTCCGATTCCCTTATCGCGCATTTTCAGTAGTACCCGGTCAAGAGAGGTACCGGCAATCCGGGCAATGGCAAATTTAGGGGCCACCCCTTCAATAATACCGGTCATTTCTTCGATGGAGATTCCCATCAGGTTGGCCGTGGTTCCGGATTTCTCAAGCACCTCAGTCAGGTACGGGATTTCCCCGGCACCTACTTTTGAACCGGCGGCCAGTGTATTGATAATCCGGTTAGTCTGGCCAGCTCCCAGGTTGAACTGGTTCATCGTGGTGGTCAGAGCCAGCGTTGCGGGTTCGAGTTTTGATTTGGCTGCTTCCGAGAGTATAATGGCAGCCTGGGTCACACTGGCAAGGGCCTCCTTGTTCTTCAGCAATTCTGGCCGCTGGGATCCGACTTTGGTATAGGCATCCACGATATCGGTTGCAGATTGCTTGATCCGCACCCCGGTAGTAGTAATCGATACCGAGGTTTCCTTGGCTTTTTCTCCAAGCCACTCCAATTGCCGGCCTTCCAATCCGGTTAAGGCTGACAGGTTATCCATACGTTCCTCCAGGAGATTGGAAGCTTCAACGGTTTTGCGAAATGCCAGAACCACGCCGACAGCTCCGGCCACACCGGCTACGAACATGGCCTGGTAGCGATTGAACCAATCCCCCCAATCCCCGAGCATCTGTTTCCAGGTCCGGTCGATGTTTTTTAGCTGAGTGGTATGCTCATTCAGAATCCCTTTCAGGGTGCGGATCTTCTCACCATGAGCAACGTACTCTTTGGATCCGATAATCATTTTGGCCTGCTCATTCGTCAGGAGTTTCATTTCCTCACGAATCGATTTGATATCGTTATTGATCTGCTTACCGTTGATGTACAGATATATCTCCCGGGTGTACTCTCTTGCCATCAGGTATTTAGTTTGAGATTCTTTTGATCGAAAATGTGATCCGCTTTGGTTTGGGCGATAAGGTCAGCCAAGGCTGGCACTGCTTTCGAGAACACCGGGTTGAACCAGTCTTTGGGATGCCTTTTGAGTGGCCCCGATGCCGGAAGAATCAGTGCGTTGCCGGGTTTATTAGCGGAATGGGTTTTATCCAGGCGTTGGCCCCGCATCAGCGTGTTGGCGACAATAATGTAACCACGGCCGACACCTTTATGAAAAAAGACCCCGTGACGGGGGAAATTAAAGATCACCCGGTCGATTTCCCCAAAATCCTTTTTCGTCTGGTACTGGAGCTGGGTAACCAGCTTACGCTTGCCATGCATCGTAAGTTTTGCCACACTTGCTTTAAGCTGGGCACGGGTTTTAAAACCCCACCGGTCAACCAGGCGGTTAAAGCTTTCAGTTTCAGCGGTTGTCATCTGAGCCATTCCAGACCTCCGGGTTTATATCATTGTTAACCGGCCAGGATAATTCAAAAGCGTACCGGAACCCGTAATGAATCAGGTTCATATCCGTAATGGGCGTTCCGGTGATCGAGCGTGCGTGGAAATACGCGAGGCAGTCGGTTTTGCGATCGCGTTTATCGGAAAGGATCCGGACCACAATCTCATCTCCGATCTCTTCCAGGGAATCCCACAACGTATGGATGGCATCGTAATCCCTTTATCGCTCACCTTCCCCAGGAGCATGAATGCGCAGCTGACCCTTTTCTGCAGGTTATCGGAATTCTCATCCACGAAATTGAAATCGTAACCTTCCATCACCAGGGCCGGATAATTCATGTTGGATTTCATGCCGGTCAGCATTTCCTCGAGTTCAAACCGGAAGAAGTGTTTCTCATCGTCCCGATTGAGGATCCCCTTGTGATGGGTGGCCAGGCTCTCCATATAGGTAACCAGGTCAGCGAACTTTGCTTTCATGTCGTTGGGTTTTTATTCGTTTATCCAGATACCGCAGTACCGTTGAAATGGGTAGGTCGGCATATTCCCCCTGCTGAACGATATTATCCCCGACAATGGCATCGTACACATCGATCCAGGAGGACTTTTCCTTTTTCGTTTGATCCGCGGCCGGCTCGAATAGGTTTGGGTATTGCTCTACGTACCACTCCCGGATCAGGAAATAATTGACAAATACGGCCTCTTGCTGCACCTCGGGCAGGCGGGAAATGATCCCGGCATTCCGGGAAATATCCCCTTCACTGAATTTTCCCCTTCGGTAGAAACAGGCAACGAACCGAGAGAGGTACTGTTTATCCCCAGAGGTGGCGTATTTCTCAAAATAGGTCTCAGCAAAGATGAACGTCCCGAATGTTTCGTCCTTCAGCCTGGCCTTAGGCCGCCGAAACTCCCCCATGGCCGGGATTATGAACTCATAATAGCGGTTATGGGTTTCTAAAAAGCCCAGCAGGTGAATGATACAGAACTTCTGATACGAGGAAAACCGTTTGACCAGACGTTTCCGGATGCAAAGCATCGAGGCGATGAGTTCATCATCCGAAATGGATTCCTGCATCACCTTCACGGCAGCGATCAGCTGCACGGGTGATAGTTCTCCCCAGGAATCGGGGTGAGAGCATTTTAATTTCCGCCTGTACGGAATCCAGGGAATAGGAAAATATTCAAGTTCAATCGGAGTCATACCCAAGTGGTGGATTTGTCGGTGTTGCTCCGGACGAGTGGAGATCCCCCGGGGGAAACATAAGAGGGGTAATCGGCTGCATTTGCCAGCAGAAAACCGCGGAGCAATTCGAGATATTCATTCCCCGTGCGTTCACAGTTCTTACCCAGAACGTAGAACTGCTGGTCAGTTAACGGGGTAGTTTTATTGGAATTCAGGAGCGTGGATTCCTGGGATTCGAAGAAAAGCCCCTTGTCGGTGATATTGATACCCAGCTGAAGGGATGCCCGGCTCACGGCCAGGTATGCCAACGGGCGCTGGATATATGGAATAAGCGACAGAATTTTCGCGTCCGGAGAATCTTTAACGATTTCCTCCTTAACGATTTTATAGAGTGGAGCCCCCAGCAAGGCTGAGATATCAAAATCCTCAACCTGGGTAATAAACCGGCAGAGTTTTAAATAAACCAGGCGGGATCCGCCAACATCAAAGATGGAATCCAGTACGCCGGTTGACGGAATGATGGACTGCCTCCGGAGCGTAAAATTTGCACTCTCCTTGAATTTCACGAACGTATCGATGTGGGATTCAATGAATGAGAGCATTGTATCCAGGGCATTGAATCCATTGTTCCGGAATCCGGCTTTGATGGCATCCTCCTGGTACTTGTAAAGACCTTTCTCGTTATCGGACTCCTGGCGGTGGAACCCGGCATCATTCACGATCGCATTCAGGAAGTCATATCCGTAAAAATAAGTCAGGTTGATCAGGGCGCGCTGGATTCGGTCGATCAGAAGATCGAAGTACATTTTATTCTCCTCGGTTACTCCATCCGGAAGCGGGGCCGGGTTAGTATAATAAGTGTGGACCTGGTTATATAGGCTTTCTCCGATCAGTGGCAGGATATAACTGACTTCCGACGACAGGATGAATGGTGAGAGGTTGTCAAAGGTGGTGGCCGCGCTGACCGGAATATACTTCCGGATCTCGGCCATTTTAGTATTGAGATCTTTCGTAAAGAACATATCAGCTGAGTTGTTTCTGGGTACCGGCGCCGGTATCAAGGGTTGTCAGAATGGTATTGCGGAACCGGAGCTGTATATCTTTCACTCCGTTAAATGCGAGGTACGCTTCTATGGGATCCAGAATGGTCTGTCGATCCAGCCAGGCATTTGCGATATTCACCAGGAAAGCTTCACGGATATTGCTGCCGCCCTGGTTGCCGGCATAGGTTCCCCCCGGCATCCCGGCCCCGAGCACGTTGGGATTGATCATCAGGGAGAAAAGGATTTCGGAGTTGGCAGCTGCGCTGGTGATCAGTTTGTCACCTTCTTTATGCTTATTATCGAGCGGCTCGATATACCACATTTCCTCGGGTTTTCCGGCAGCATTGGCGGCGTAGTGGCTGAAGATTGCCTTGTTGGCATTGGCGGTACCGGTTACCGACTTTTCGATTTCATCCATATCGTTCTGGATCATTCTCATCCGTGCCGCTTCGTCTTTATACTGATTCTTGGGGTACCGTTTATCCCAATAGGCATAAGGGATCTTGATATGCCATAGCCAGGAGATCTGATTGGCATAGGCCCGTTTCAGGAATGTTGGCACCTGGTTCGCGATATCGATCCAACCGGCCCGGTATGCCGACCACCAGGCAGGCAGCGGGTAATAATCTTCATTGCCCCATTCGTCCCGGACCAGGTGAACAAAGGATTTCCCCTTTGTTTTCCCTGCAATTCTGAGGTTCATGAGATCTGCCGACGGATCATAGTTATCCAGAACCGGCAGAACCTTGAACCCGGAGACCGGAGCATCCGGCCAGTTGCCATGGATCACGCAATTTTTGATGACCCCGTTTTCGGCTTCCGTCAGCCGGCAATGCTGGGCATTGATGGTATTGATCCCCACCATTTGCGATCCATCCGCATTGGCAATAAGCTCGGTATACGAAATTCCCACCTTGAAATAATCCCGCAGTGTGTTCGCCATGTACCTCCGTACCACTCTTCCTTCCAGGAATGAGGTAATTTTCGGGTCGTTTATCACTGAGAGGATTTCGTCCCCCTTATCGTTATACCCGGTCACCTTTACCGGAAAAATACCCTGACCCATCGTAAAATTCCGGATGTATTTCAATCCGGTATTCAGCACTCCGGTACGTCCGATTATATCCAATGCATTAGATGGAAAGGAATTATTGTCTCCCCACGGACTTATACTGTATTGATTGAAGATCTCAGTTTCATCCAATTCCTCCATCGGCTTCACCGGCTTAACCGGCGAAACAGGCAAACCAGGCTTCACAGCCTTCACAGGACTGCCTACTCCGGGAGCCCCTGTTGTGCTAGCGAAATAGGTTTTACCGAATGCCAGGAGTGGATCACCGGCACCATTAAAGAGTATTTCAGCCATTAAAGCAGCACCTCCAGTGAATTAAACTCCAGGATATTGTCGATACTCACCGGATACACATGACCGGCCTTATTGCCGGCAGCATCAATGGGAAGTACACCCCGAAGCCTGTTAACTGTCAGGGAATATGGCAATCCGACAGCTACCCCCCTGGGAACAAATACCCTTTGCCCATCCTTCTGGATGAACACCATACTGAAAGTGATCTGCTCACCACCAGGCCCCTCCTTGATATCGAGGGCCTTGAGCATTGTATTACGTCTGATTTTGCCAGCCATACCGTGTGATTTCCGGCAATGATATAGCTAGGGTTGGATGATAAAAAGGACACGGAATTATAGTCAAAAACTCTCAATCCTGATTTTCTGAAAATAGAGGAAGTCTACCATCTCGCATCCGAGTAAGAGCCTTTTATCAAGTTTTCCAATCAGTTTAGGTTCAATCCTCCCAAATGATACTTAGAATTGTACGGTATTTTTTCGATGGGATACAATACTCATAGAAATACGTATCTTCTGAATCAAACTCACTTAAAGTGAACCAAGTTGATTTTGTGATGGTTTGGGCTTTCTCTTCTAACGAGTAAAGATACTCGTAATCCTTTTGAATGTATTCAGCCGCAATTGAATCTGATGGTGGTGCTAAGCGAGTGATGTCGCTAACTCTAACTCTTAAATCATCAGATTTCTTCCAGTATTTCACCTTCCCATTTTCAATAAAGACCAAGCAAACAGGATGAAGATCCAACTGCATATATCTGAATACTGTCGCCGTCAAACTGGTTTTGAATCTAGTTGCAAGCTGTTTTATAAGCAAGGGAGAGAATTTTTTCTTACCAGCTTCTTTAAGAAACAATTTTTCTGGCATCAAAAGCTCACTTGCAAATTCATTGGCCTCCAGTTCCTGTGTTCCGAATTTTAATGTACTCTCCATTCCTGCAATAATGTTGAAGTTTGCAAAAATGTCATCAGGTAATTGCATTTTATTGTGCATGATAAGATGTCCTACCTCATGTGCTACGACAAATCGTTTTCTTTCGGGAAATTGAATCTCCGAATTCACCTTAATAACTACTTTACTATTACCGAAAATTATCTTGCCATCAGAATGCTTGATTTCTTCTTCGATGAGTATTGCGCCTAAGCCTGCAACAAACAAGTCCATTGGCAGATCAGTGATTTCATCAAAACCAAAATTAGCCAGAAGTTTTTGTGCCTGAATCTGAGCTCTAGTGGTTCTTTTCATTTTCATCGAGTTGCTCTAAAAGTTCAACAAGGTTCTTATCCTTAATAATCTCAATAATATCCTCTTTGGAAAGCTTTTCGAGATTTCTGTATAAGGCAAATGAAGGATTGCTCTGAACGAGTTGCTTCAAAATCGAAATAGGTTTTTCAATATTCATCAAGACGCCTTCTTGAAATTTGTTCACCAATTTCAAAAGGTAATCATTGTGCCGTTTCATGAAGTTAGCATTGGCCAAGAACAAAACCTGCTTCTTTTTCTTGGCATAATCTTCAAGATCGAGAATGTTTTCTCTTAAAGAATCGAAGATAGTATCCTTGTCTGCCTCCAAATAAAAGTCGAACAAAGCATCTTCTATTTTACTTTGGATATCCCTGTTCATAAAATTCTAGTTATTTGGGGTAAAATTTTCAACCTACGCCTTTCCAGGCGCTTTGTGATGTTGTAAACATCATTTATCTTGATTCCACACAAGTCAGCAATTTCTGCTGGCTTTCTAATGCCATCAATCCAACATTCAAAAACATCAATTTCATCCGTATCCGCACCATCTTTTTTAAACATCTCAATTACAGCATTTTTTGATTCCGAACCATCGCCAATAACTTCAGCCACTTGAATTTCAGGTAATTCATCATTATAAACCTGACGATAGGATTTAAAGAAATTGTCCAAATGGCTTTTGAGGCATCCAAATAAAAATTCCTTAAAGGGACACTTTGCTTTCGACCAATCCCTATCCCCTTCAAGAACTTTAAGAAGCACCTCTCCGACAAAATCATAAGGAGTTTTACCTCCTAAATCCTTAACTCCAATTGTCTTTATACGGCTATATACATAGGCAGTCATGCTATTCATGATTTCTTCCATGTCGTGTGTATGCAGCGCTTCTTCTAAAGTCATAGGAGCTTTTTTTAAGAGCTTTCTATTATAGTATGCTAAGATCCGGATATTTTTCGCCATCCACGGCAAAAAATCTCAGATTCGGAGCATACTTATTTGAAGGGGTAAAATCCCTGCCATTAAGTTCCATTATCAATGAGAAAAAAAATACTTGAACCGTTACTTTCGCTTGGTTTTTTCGTATCGGGATACATTTACCCAAGTCTACAAGCTGAGCTTACTGGGTTGTCTTTTGGGATTGCTGGAATTTTATTGCTTGACCTAATTGAATACTTGATAAAAGAAAGGTCTTTCCTTAAGCTTTATTGGGATTGTCATAAACCATTTACAGGATCCGAGATTCGTCTGACCATTGCCTATCTGTTTAGAATTGAAGTGAACGGCAAGTACCTATTGGTCAAGAGTCATCGTATCGATAACACATTTCAGCCGGTTGGGGGTGTTTATAAATATTTTAATCCGGAGGCAAAATTGCAATTGGACTGCATGGGTGCGATTACCGACAATAAGATAGGGAATGATAATATCAGTGAATGTGATTTGCGTCTGAATCTCACTGATCGCAAAAAAATTGGCAAATTTCTAAAGTGGTTTTTTAATGCGAAGAATCGGGAATGCGATCCATGGCGAGAATTTTATGAGGAACTAATCGGACCAGGAATATTACCGGCAAAGGAATTTCCTTACATGCATTACATACTGGTAGGTCAGCATTTTGAACCGATCCATAATGATCCTTTTTTTAATGTGGACACTTTCAAATATGCTGATATTTATGTCCCAACATTCATAACCGCCCGACAAACTGATGCTGTTTATTATCTGGCATCCCATGAAAGTAGCGAGTATATCTGGGTAACCCAAAGAGAAATTAATCAAGGCATAAGCGATGGCGGCCACCGAATTGCCGAACATAGCCATAAGATATTTCACAACAAATTTTTACACCAATGATATTAGACAACAAAGCTACACAGATCGATGACCTCCTTGATAAAATGGCAGAGGAAGTTCAACTCGATGCTTCCAGGTATGACCGAATGGTTAGCAGCTACGAATCGGTGAAAAAGTGGATCGAGGAAGACTCAAAATTTTTTCAGCCGTATAATTATGATGTTTACCCTCATGGATCTGTCAGGATACTGACTACGGTGAAGCCTATTGCAAAATCGGAATTTGATCTGGATATTGCCATTCACCTCAAGCACGACACACCACATACACCACAAAGGATATATTCGGAATTGAAGAGAAGGTTGGAGGAAAGCGATTTGTATGCGCCAAAGGTTGAGCTCAAAAATCGTTGCATCCGTCTCAATTACACTGGCGATTATCATATGGACATTCTTCCGGGAATCCAGGAAAATGCATTTGACATGAATAAGATTAAAATTCCAGATCTTGAACTGGGGCAGTGGGTAAGCAGTAACCCAAGAGGCTATGCCAGTTGGTTTTTGGAGAAGGCAAATCTTGTCAGAGAAAGCATTCTTGAAAAGGCTGCCAGGGCAGAAAACTTACCTCCTGATAAGTTTAGATATAAGAAGCCTCTTCAGAGAGCGGTGCAGCTAATCAAGCGTTTCCGGGATATTTACTTTCAAAAGGATGATAGCTATAAAACCTCAAGCATTATTCTTACCACCATTGCCGGCCAGTTTTATCTTGGAGAAGACAGCATCTTTAATACGATAGATAATATCATCACAACTATCCGCCTAAAGGTAAACGAGCCATTTGGTAGGTTGAAAATCGTTAATCCAGTGAATCAAGAAGAAGATTTTACCGACAAATGGGACAATGAACCAGAATATTATGAGGCTTTCAAAAAATTTGCAAGCCATTTATACGATGACTGGCAGAAACTGAAGAAGGAGAATGGCATAGTCGATGAGGGTACCATTTTGAAAGGATTATTTGGTGATGAAATCTTCCGTAAAGCACAGACAAGTCAATCCTTGTTGGTTGAAGAATTTCGAAAAGATAAAACTCTGGGAACCTCAAGGGAAAATGGGGCATTAACGTCTGCGGCTTCAATTGGGGCAGCATCTGTTAAATCGAATACATTTTACGGTAAATGACAGTTAAGAAAATTATTAACCGGAATAAGACCATTGCTGAGCAAGTGTCAGCCATGAGATGCAAGTACCCTCAGTTCATTACTGACTTTACTTCACCTCATAGCATGAAGGTCAAAGGTATCCTCAAACCAACTGCTAGAAGTGACGTCTATACATTTGTGTTAAAATTGAACTTGACCGATCCCCCCAAAATTAGAATTATATCACCTGAACTTCAAAAGAACAGCAAGGGCGAAGATCCAGAACATTTATATCCTGGAGAATATCTTTGTCTTTATCAACCGAAATATTGCGAGTTTGAAAGAACGGACTACCTATGTGACACTATTGTTCCGTGGATTTCAATGTGGCTATATTACTATGAAGTATGGCTATTGACTGATACATGGCTTGGTGGTGGAGAGCATCCGAAAAAATCCTAATTGGTCTCAAAATAATTAGATTAGAAGTAGAACTTTCCGGCCGGGCAACTGCATTCATATCTTTCCATTGATAGTTTTAATCCACCACATAGATTTCGCTTTCATGTGCTCCATTACCGATTTCCTTTTGCCCGATTGTGTGTTCTACACAAAATCTGACAGTTCCTGGATTCTGTTGCGCCACCCCTGCTCCATGCTGCTACATGGTCGGCGTCCATCTCAGCCAACTTCCAAATCTTACTCTTGTTGACATCATGTCCAAGGGCACAAAGCGGACAGTTTGATTCACCTTTAGTTTCAGCATTAGCAGTCTGTGTTGTGTAAACTGATTTCTTTATTGCCTCGTCAAAGACTCTGATATCAAGCAATTTCGTGTCGACAGAACCGCCAAGAATGTACTCAAAAATACCCTTACGGTTTTTGACATATGGGTCACCGATGAGCTTCTGCACTTCTTCCGACACTTTAGCCGGATCATAAGCTTTTTTGTGATAGTTTTCGTACAATTGCCCCCACTCCAGCCCGCGCATCTCACTCTCAACATCTTTAAACACACTTGAAACCCATTCAATTACACTATTGAAATAGGTTTTTAATTCAGTAATGTTCATGTCAAACCGGTGTCGGCTCATATAATCGCTACTATTACCTTTGCTCACCCAATCAAGAGCGCATTCCAAAAACTCCTGCCGGTTGGCGCTACCCGATACATACGCGCTCCATTTTTGGATGTTGGAGTTTTGGCTATTACTAAACTCCTCCTTGCCGAGTGTTACAAATGGTCCTGAGAAGATGGAATTGAGTAATTCCTGATTATTAAGCGGAATGCCAGCTATATTAATCGTTCGAAACCACTGTTTTATCTCACTTTCGCTGCCTTCACATTCGTAAATGGTTAGTTTCGTTTCCCAAATCCTGACCTGCTTATCGGCTGCAATACCGCTGAAATATTGCTCCATACCATTTTCATCCTTGACGGCAAATTTGTTGGTAACGAACCGTCCAAAACTGGTAATGCGCTGTTGACCGTCCAAAACTTCCAGTTTATCATCATTCACTTTAACGAAGTATATTAAGCCTAGCGGATAGCCTTTGAGGATGGAATCGATAACTGCCACATCTTTTTTACCATCGGCGTAGATATAGTTACGTTGATACTCCGGTTGGATGGTTAATTTGCCCGACAAGCCAAACAACCCCTTGCCTTCAAGTTCGTTATAGACAAAGCCTGCACAAATATCTTTGACTGTGATGTCGGTTTTGAGCGTTGTTTTCATTTAGTAACTTTTCTGTGTTTTATAAAAATCCTATCATAAGTCCTTCTACCATTCACGATTGTACAACCTCCTCTATCATCTGAATGTGTTCGATAATTTAATCTCTCTAATATTTCTTTCGGTGCTGATGCACGGGTATTACCACTTGCTTGCCAAATGATTTCAAATTGTTCGGGTGAATATTTGTCGAGAAAACTAATCGGAACACCCATTATATCATCATAATCGCTTGGAATGGCATCTGTAAAAGGCACATCCATGGCATCATAGTTTGCGTAGTAATCATAGGATTCTTTGCCCTTAATTTCCTTGTGTTTGCTGAACTTTAAGTTATCTCCCATTGTCATCAAAGGCAAGAATTGGTGGCGTAGACCATGATCAAGATTAGTAAACCATCGAACTCCTTTTATACGCAAAAATTTCCGGCCATCTTCATCAACACGCCAACCCGCCGCGTTTAAAGGATATTCATCAGGCACTTGGAATTCCCGGTCTCCACTCCTTATACTTGGTCCAAGCCACACTTTGTTGTTTTGAATCAGAGGAAAAAGATTCTTATATTTAATAGCATTCATATTGCCGATAATCACAAACTGCTTATCAGCCTCAACGATCCACGCTAAAAAATCACGGAACAGCGAGAAAGGCGGATTGGTAATGATGATATCGGCTTCGTCGCGCAGTTTTTTGATCTCAACACTTTTAAAGTCACCATCGCCGGCTAAGTAATGCCACTCCAGGTCATTCACATCCACTTTACCATCACCGGTCTTGTCGTGCGTCAAGATAAATATTTTGCCATTTCTGGTAGTTTTATAACTATCGAATTGCGGATCGTTAACTTCAAATAGCGTTGGCTGATAATTGATCTTGTAGATCTTACTATCTACAGCATAGCTGGTACTAATAAGCTTTTTCAGACCGAAGCGCTCAAAATTTTGCGCAAAAAACTTGGTAAAGTTGCTCCACTCCGGGTCATCGCAAGGCAGTAGCACGGTCTTACCCCGGAACACATCAGGGTTGAATTCTAAATAGGCATTGATTTCTTTTTCGATATCATGATACTGAGTATAGAACTCGTCGTTTTTTGCCTGTTTGGCATTTGAGAGGTTACTGTTTGCCATATTTTGTTTAAAAAAATTATTTTATTCTTTTATAAAAATGTATTTCATTTAACGTTTTGTAGCTTAATTGGCTTTGATCATATCCGTTTACTAGGTCAGCTGTCAATGGGTTACTTTTTTTTCCTACATTTAATTTTCTGCATTGTCGTCTATCCTAAGCTTACTAGTAACGGTTTGCAGCTAAGCCCAGTAACCGTTTTGCGGGCTTCTTCACTGTCACCCCATAAAATGTTGCTGCGGAGTTCTGCTGTTTCATGTCTCTTTGCCATAGGATACTGGGTATAGGTATTGTTAGGTATTGTTGCTCTTCATATAGTTTTTAAAAATTTCTTCATCTTTCCGTTTGTACTTATTATAAAGGCTCTGATAAAGTTGTTCTTTTAGACCTTTCACATTTAAATTAATAACAATACTAAATAATCCAGAAACACCAAGAACTATCCAGCAAAAAATTGTTAGCCAGATGGTAAGAGGATAAACAAATAAGTCAATACCTTGAAGAAGCAAAGATGCTATCAATAATAAAACAAATAAAACAACGACTCTACCTCCAATTCTTTTTGACTTTTTATCAGCTCTTAAATGAATTCTCTCTTTGATATTTTGTTCTCTCTTTTCATCTATATTCCTAATAGAAGATAATTCGCTCTTTGTCTGCTCATGATCTTCTTTTTCTTTTTCAAGGAATTGTGTGGTTTTGGAATGTTCAGAAATCTCATGCATTAATTTCTCTATTTCATCTCTTTTAATTTCGTCAATTAATTCTTGAAGTATTTCTTCTACTGTTTGGCTTGTAAACTCGTTAATATCGTTAAGTGTTTTGCTTTCAAGTAAGTTTATTGCGGTTTTGTGAGTTCTTAACAGGTAGTAATAATCCTGTGATATTTTATTTTCCTTTCTCAGTTTTTCTACTTCATCAATGTATTTTGAAATTAATTTATCACTTGGCAACATTGAAGCATAACAATCAGAAATTAATTTTTTTTCGTTAATATTAAGTAACTCAGCGGGTGAATGTAACCAAATTAATGTTCCTAAAAAAAGATCCGTTAAGCATGTTGGCAAGCTAAAGGTATTGTTATATTCAAATTTTTCAAATTTTCTACTTGCAAATGCTAATGCGCTATTAGTTGTAATAAATAAATACTTACAGTCCTTTAACGTTCTTGGTTTATTGCCTTTTCGAAATCTATATATCCCAGCAAGAACTTTAACATCACGATATATTGTATTGTTTATTTTACTTTCATCTTCAAATATTGATTTTGTCTTTCCTTTTTCTGTTTTAAGTTTATTTATTGAATCCAAATCATTTTTTTTCTCAATTATTTTCTTAGGTTCTTCGGAATTCGATTTTAAAAATGCAATATTACAGTCTTCAACTATTGGGTGCGTATGTTTAATTGATTCATATGTTTCTACTATAACATTATAGAGTTTTTCTTCATCAACTTGGTACTTTTTATATTCTTCGTAATCTGGAACATCATCTAAAGTAATTCTATAGCCTTCAAGTATTTCAGGTAGTTCAATATATAATCGTTCTACATCGCTGAAGGAGATATTATTATTGAGACAATTTCGAAAGGACAAGGTTCCCTTCAAAGGATTAGTTTCTCCTTTCTCCAACAATTTCATGGCATCATTGAGATTTGAATCAACTTCGCCTTTGGTAACATCAAGTAAAAAAAGGTTAGCATTCTCTTTCCTTATAATATCAATTAATTCTTCAGCTAATTTCTTTTTGAATTCACCACTTATTCCAAGCAGATCCATTACAAATGGTGTATCAACATAGATATTCAACCCTTTCAGTTTTCCTGAATAAGAATTAAATTCTTTATAAAGTATTGTAGACGATAGAGCATGCCCAACTGATAAATTCAAGATATATTTAAAAATCTCGGGTTCAGACTGAAATATTTTTGCAATGAATTCCCCAATTAAAAAATCAATTTTCTTAGAATACTTAATATTTGGAAGAATAGTAGTCTTTTCAGCTGCGAAAAGAATATCTAAATCATGTTTACCTAAGTAACTAATCAGTCCATTCTCCAATTCATCATTAGGTATAATTAACGAATGTCTCTCTTGAATGAATTTGGTTAAAAATTCAATTACTTTTTCGAACTCCCTTGAAAGTTGACCAGATTTTTTTGTAATATCAACTTTATCAATATTTTCAAAATTGATTACAAATTTCCCATGTTCACGGACAACGTATTTATGCTTCGATAACCTATTTAAAATAGTAAGCATTGGATTGGATGGAATTACTAACCCAAACTCATCTTTAAAATCCGAGCAAATTGATTTGATTTGATCAGCAGATATTTCTTTATAGTTTTTTTTCTTTATTAAAGTCGCCAAAAGAGGCACGTAGTTCTCAATGTAATCTTTACCGAGTTGTTCCCAGTTTGTCCGAATAATTGCAAGACTTAATAATGTTCTATTCATAGTTTTTTCTCATTTTTGCAATTATACCAACATGTGACTAAACGAAAACCTTCGGGTATCCACGTTATTGTTAAACTTCGTTTCATATTGCTAATCAACTGCTAATTTGGTCAATCCAAATTTACAGTTTCTTTTGGCACGGCTTGACTTGTTCGCAGAATTCTTTTCTAGGGCCATTTTTCCGAACAGTTATGTTCCACGTCTGATAAGCAATCGCAGCAAACTCCCAAGGGTTTTTGCGCCTTGTGATAAATCACCTCCGGTTCAATATTCGTCGCTAGCACAGTCATTTTCAAACCCTTTTCATGAGCCATTTTGTGAGCCAGGCGTAACATCTGGACAAAATCATGCGAGCGATAAACCTTTGAGGTGACATTTTTATGGTTGCCTTCTTCGGCCAGCCACACCAAGCATAGCGGAGCATGAGGATCCCGTATCGGGTGAAAATGGGAACTGGTGCAGAGATAAACTTGCTCTTTCATTGGTGCTTAGCGTTAAATTCATCGAAATGTTCTGCCCTCACGTAAAACCGGCAATAGGCGCCCATCACTGAATTGCAATTCAGTTGCTCAAAATGGTGCACCCATCTTTCAAACCTGGTGTTCTGATCGGTCAATATCTCCCGGGATATCTCAAGCGGTTCTTTCCACAATGAATTGAAAGCGATTTTACAGGGATGAAGAAAAACCTCATAACCGGCTTCATAAAGCTTCTGTGCTTTGCGCCGGTTGATCTGAATCACCTGTTTTCCCTGGATATAGATCTGAATATCTTTATAAATCATAAAAAATGCCGATGCCTTTCGGACTTATAAGGGTATCAAGCGCACCCGGTTTTGTTATAAGTACATCGAGATCCAGGCCATAAAAGCCTGCTCAACTGACATATCGCGCTCAATCCAAATCCGGCGGATTTGTTCGATAATATCAAAAGCTTCCTCACCCTGGGCGAAGAAATCAACGTCGTAAACCTGGACAGTGCCGATGCGAGAATCAATTTCACCGCAAACGTATTTGCCGTGAAGCCAGGATAAATTAAGTGTTATCATGATTTGCAAATGATTAAAATAGTGAGAGTTGAAGTACACACTGCTGCGGAAATCTCATCGGCTTCAATTCCTGAAGCTGCGGAATTTCCTGCTTGATCTCCAGAAAATGCACGGAATAGGATTCGCAATAATGGTAAGAAGGTGAGCCATAATCCGACTTTCCACCGGACATATCGCCGCATCGTTTATACTGCTGGTTATATTCGATGATGCGTTTATCCCAGAAACAGGTCAGTTCCCCAAGATCCTCTTCCGAGATAACGATCCCGGCGAACATTCTGACAATAGCGTCCATCGCCTTGACTGCCGAATTCTTCGGTGTGTATGAATAGCCAACATTTACATAATAATATTTCATAAAATAAATGCCGATGCCTTTCGGACTTGTAAGGGTATCAAGCGCACCCGATGAATTTGATTTAATGAATCTTACAATAGATTTGCCGACCTTTTTTCTCCACACAATAGGTGCAATTCCGGCAATTCAGGGGGCAAACCACCCCGTCGAACTGATCCGGATCCTTTACCGCATTGAATTGGTTATCGAGCATGAATCCGGATCCTGAGATGGTCAGATTTGCTGGCAGGCCGGTAAAGTTGAGATCGCGCCGGGCGGTATAGGTCCAAACCGGTTTATCGAGCAACCGGGCGATTGCTTTGAGTTTTTCCACATCACCCTGATGCCGGAAATCACCGCTTTCGGAGATCCTGAGCTTTTGATATTCAAACTTATTGAGTTCATATACAAAAAGTTCCGGAGTACACATATCCCAGAACCGGGCCTGATGACTCCGATGACCACGAACAGCGGGGAAAGCACGTTCCGGATATTTCGCATAGCAATGCTTGGCTACCTGGCACAACCCAAGTTCCTGGGAGGGGCAATTAAGCGAGGGTGTCATATTGAAAATTGCCGTTGAGGTATCCTGCTTGAGGTTACCAAAGCTGAATAGCGTATGAATCATGATGCTCGTCTTTTGAAGATTAAGGCATCAGATTATCATCGGCCATCGAGAGATACCCCTGATCGGAAATAATCAGATGATCGAGAACCGTAAGATCCAGGAATTGTGCAGCTTCTTTGATCTTTTTAGTGATTTTGAGATCTGCTTCCGATGGACTGAGGTTCCCGGAGGGATGATTGTGCGCCAGGATGATCCCAGAGGCGAGTTTTTCAACGGCGGCATTGAGAATTATCCTTACATCGGTAACCGTTCCGGAGATACCTCCCTGTGAGATCCGCACTTGTGTGATAACCTGATTGGAACGATTCAAAAGGATCACCCAGAATTCCTCATAGGCCAGATCAGATAACATGCCTTCAACAATCTTCCAGGCATCCTGTGAGCACTTAACTTTAGGACGGATGGTCGGCGGATTGTTTTTTCTCCGGCGGCCGACTTCAAAAATAGAAGCGATCCTTGCGGCACGATTAGCGGAAATTCCTTTGCACTGCATCATCCCACTGATTGGCATTTTCGCTAATGTGTGAAGATCATTGCCGGCCAGCTGCAGGAGATCCTTTGCCATCTGGTCGGTAATTCCGGCTGCCAGGGCGATTACCTGAAGGTTCGACAAGGAAGCCGTTCCGGCCTGAAAAACTTTGGCAGTTGCCGAATCATTGACCTGCCATGGGGTTGAGAAACAATCTGAATACTTCATGAATTGAATTGCTGCTGCCTTACAGACTTGTTAAGCGAGTATCAAGCGCACTCTTGTTAATGATGCACCTGAACTGGAGCGAGCACGGAATTGGAGCGAGGGCGCTGGTCAGTTTGTGTATTCGCAAACTGAAAGCGTGCAACGCAATACATGGCATGGAAGCAAGCAGGGAAACAGCATTGAGGTGGTCATGTAGCCCGAGCCGGATTTCCGGGCTGCGACTACCTTTGTGCATTCATTAATATTATAATTATCACATCCTGCCGGTGCCAGGTGGAATACTCAGAACCGGTAATTCAGAAATCCGTTTTCTTTTTGGTTCTTTTTCTTTTACGGTTCTGGGTAAAAAGAAAAAGAACCGGCCCAAAGGATCAGGATATTCGTCAACTATTCCGCTAAAATCTTAAGGTAGGATCAGTAAATCAGACGAGTACAAGAGATGAAAACGAATTGCATAAATGCCGACTACAACGATTTTCTTTTTGCCTGATTTTTCTTTGGTCGCTCAAAGAAAAAGAGGTCCGGAACCGCGAAAAATTTGGGCGCTTCGAATTACGGAAGTATGTAGTAATAAAGAAGCTGCGCAAATTTTGAGCGACCAGGCGAAGCCTGGTTACGAAGTTACCCCGACCCCGCCCTATACCGATTGACGAAAAAAGAATTTCCATTTTCAGGAAATATGATCCACAAATCGGATTAATCGTCTGTAATTCAGAATGATATCCAAATTCAGGAAAATTCGCTTTGAGTGTAGCGAGTCCTACTATCAGATTGTGCGCTCTTTATTCTTGCGCACAATTCCTTGTTGCGGACTGTAAGTCCTTATGATATAGGTGTCAGGCACTGACACGCCTTGTTTTCTTTGGGCTTCCACCAGTCTGCACACAAGAAAAGGGAAGCCACCGGCTTCCCTGGGAACTGCAACTGTGCTAATCATCATCTTCAACCGATCCGATCTCGATGAGTTGCAGAATTTCATCAGTATCGCTGAAGAACAGATCCTTCATTCGTTTGGTAGAAACCAACACTTCAGATAGCAGAGAATCCATGTGATCAACGAAATCCTTTTGCTGTTCAATGGACAGTTTAACATTTAACGGAATTGAATAACTCATAAGTAGTGCCGATGCCTTTCGGACTTGTGAGGGTAGCAAGCTCACCCATTGTTGATTAGTAAATAAACTGTGGGATTTTTTCGTACACCGAATGATCTGATTCCTTCGGCCAGCAGGTTCTGATTCCGACATTGAACAGATCCTCCGGATTCGATCTGGTGTGATTGAAATGCTGGGTGTAAGCGATAATGAATCGCTCAGCAGATGCCAGGATAGCTTCCCTGGTCAATTGAGAACATTCGAACATTTCACTGAACTGATCCGGATTCTTCAGGAGTTCAATGGAAGCGAAGAGCATTACCGAACTGATGAATCCCTGGTGAAGTTCAGCATAGCCAACCGAGCAGGGGTCCTGATCGAGATCGAGCGAGAGAAAGTCAATGAAGAACTGAAGATCATTCTTCGGACAATGATCAGTCACCACGGATTCAACAAATTGAGAATCCTGCGAATTTTTGAGAACGATGGAAAGCTTCATAATGATTGAGTTTTTAAGATTAATAATGCACCCCATCCTTGAGCAGTCCTGATTTTTGGTGAATGGCGCTGGTCAATTTGTGTACTCGCAAATTGAAAGCGGGCGAAGCCCTTCCGGGATAAGAACTACTGACCACAGCGCAGGAAACCGGAGGGCACAAAAAAAGCCTCATCGCTGAGGCTTTTTCGGGAAAGCGGTTTTCCTAGAACACTGCTTCTTCCTCCTTCAGGATCTTGGCCTTTTTGCCGATGCTTTTCAATTTCTTGGCTTTCGGGGCTGGTTTGCCTGCCGACTTCAACATCTTGGAGTGATAGCAGGAATGAGTCCGGCCGAAGTTGTCAGTTTCCTTCATTTCAGCAATCTCGAAAGTGACGTAGGCGATGCCTTCGTACTCATAAGCAATTTCCTGTAGCTTTTCCAGCGGAACAGTTACTTTCACGATGTTCATACCCTGGATTTTCTTGCCTTTTCCGATGTAGGACTTCTCAAATTTTGTTGCCATGACGTTTTTGTTTTTTTGTTTAGAAACATGGCTGTATTCATTAAATCGAGCGGATAGAACTCAACGGAACTATTACAAATTATTTTCTGACGGGATCTGAGTGGGTGGGCCGAAAAAAATTTTAATAGTTATGTTGAAGTCGCATATTAGTTAGGATTGCGGGTGGCAGTCCTGTGCGGAGGGCGAGCGATGGAGTGCGACCGCGTTCTAGTAGTCGATTTATCTTTGCCATGTTTCTTGAGCAAAAAAAACCGTCATGGCGATAAAATGCGAGAAGGCCAGCATTGGGAAAGGCTTAGAAAATCGGGTATGGACAGGGTAGAAAGTAACGCTTTCGCTGGGGAAGCTGTGGGAAATGCCTTATGGGTACGAAGGGATCGCTCCTTTACTTTCGGGTTCCTGGAATGAAGGGATTGAAACTGCACCTTCGGAAGGATTCGTTCCTGCCACTCCGGGATGCTTGAGTTGCGCAGGCAATCCAGCCCGGAAAGCCTTAGAAATTGCATCGTCAAACAGGTTAAGGACTTTAAGGAGGCCAGTGTTCCTGGAATGCCGCTTTCGAAGCATCGGCGGTGAGCATTTTTTTTGGCAATACGGGTTCCGTGCGCGGCACCGCCAGGAAGCCTGAACCAAACTTCAGGATGCGATCAATACCTTTGTGCAGTATTAATAGACAGAGCCGATAGATGACTTTTGCTGATCATTGACTAGAATGTCGCCACATTACTCTTCTAATTCTTCAGTTGCTTTAAACCTTGTTTGTTAGAAAGTTAGCCCTCTTACAGCTTCTTTTTCACCTGCAATTACCTAGTCATTTATCCGAAAAACCATAACCAATTCCTTAACAAGCCAATGCATTATCAATGGTTCATGTTCTAGCTCCTTGTACAAGTCCAGTTATCTGGTCCTGAGTTAGACAATAACAAGGCGTATAATTGAACCCATCGTGAGCCAATTCACCCGGAAGACCTACCAGTGCCCCACGATTTAACCCAAATTTCCTAGTTATTTGATCATGAAAATCTCCAGGGACCTGACCAAAATATACGGTTCGAAAAATCGATATATCGATGACTAATCCCCCTAGTTCAACCCAACAATGACCATCCCATATTTCATTAATAGATTTCTTTTTTCTTGAATATGGGATAGGACCTTTGCAGTAAAAAATCTTTTGGTCATTATAATCAAGGTGGCCAGCAATAACTGCCACTGGAATTTTGGAATTATCATAAATTATCGCACCTAAAATTGCACTTAACATTGCGCAATTAAATGCTCTTACAGGAATATTTTCGAGCACTTGATGACAAGTTTGCCTAATAAACTCGACATCTTCTTCAGAAATTTGATAATTCATAAAGATCTCTATTTCAAATTCATCCAATGTTTGTCTTAAGACATTCCTTAATAACGTGTCTCTGTTTGAAAAGTTCATGCTTAACAACGAATTGTAATTATTTTAATTTTTCAAAGCTTTCCATTCCAAATTTACTGATTCTTGCTTGGAATCTTTACTGGTTTCCAAATATTCCCTTGACAATTAGCGAACTAGAAGATTTGGTATCAACCACTCAACTCGATTGGTTAAAGATATGTTTTGTCGACAGATAACAAATGTTCTCACATCTCCGACCTCAACAGATGGAAGTCGATCCGCACCGCATCCGCGATTACAACCGATATCATAAACGCACAGTTTAAAATTTCTCGGGAGAGTCCTGCGGAAACCGGATTCCCGGCTTTGGTTTCATAAACAAATTGGCTTTTCGGACTGGCTGTCACGTTCTGGCAGCGACAAAAGTTGACGCTGCCGACAATAAATTGCCGTATTTTGTCCAGATCCGTTTATCCACGGAATCCGAAAAGTGTGTTGCCATTTCCGGCAGAATAGTTTTAGACTGTTCGGACTTCTTGTTTTTCGAGAACTTCCCCTCTTTCTGGATAACCTGAGTATTGTTCATGGAAATGAGTGTGTATTTGCATTTCACTCCATTAAACCGGACCTGGGGATAGGCCGGATCGTTTCCGCGAAGAATATTTCCCCAAAGAAGGTATTTGTCATGCTGAGGTGGCTCCATCCCTTTATGAACTTCCTGGATCACCATCCATCCTGCATTTTCCAGCCGGGAGATGGCCTGGTCGTTATAAGAGGCTGATTTGTTCACATTGGGGTTTTTACTGTCACCGTATCGATCCCTGAAGTAGATGATCGTTTTGTCATGATGATGCCTGTAATAGGCTGAGAATTCATCCACCAGGGTGTTTATCATTACCCCGCTTGGGTTATCCGGTTTGACGAAAAACTCATTGATGAAGTTGTCCACGAGTCCTGCCGTATTAGTTACAAAATCCACCCCTCCCTCCTGACCGATGGTGAAGAGCGAAATGGAACTGCCCCAATCGGGAGTAATTTCGAGCGGTTTGCTGGAATCGCAATCCCGGTCAAAACGGGAGTCCTGCACCTCTAGTTTGGAAAAATCCCAATTGGTGTTCTCGGCCAGGTCACGAATGAATCCATCATTAGTTGCATTGAAATACACGTGTTTGGCCTCATTAATATGGTAATAGCAATCCTCGACCTGGTCAATGAAAATGTTCATGATCTCAATCATGAAGGTCAGCAGGCTTTGTTTCTCGTATTCCCTGATGATGTATGAGATGCCGATGTTTTCGATATTGTCGAAAGCATTCGCCAGCGTAAACAGGGTTCCGGTTTTACTGACAAACGGCAGAATCTGCTGACGGAGCCGGATGGTTTCGTTCCAGATTTGGGTGAATAACCTTTCGTCCCGGGCGTAATAGGCCGGAATGAGTTCCATCTGAAGCTTTACAATCCGGTTCCAGATGACAAAGATTTGCAGTCCTGCTTCCTGCTCGTAATAATTGGCAAAATCCAATAACCATTTTTGGGTTTGGTTATAGGGCATCGATGAAACATAATGATATCCGTGGTGGAACGGAACATGGTTCCCGGAATTTGGCCCCCAGATATCCTCGTTTCCCCGGTTCGTGGGGCTTGTTTCCTGGTCATACCGCTCTTTATCGATCGTCAGGGCTTCGTCGAGTATTTCGTAATCCACATTCGGACCGCGGGCCGATCCGATGCGGTCCTGCGAGAGCATGAGAATAGCGTTACCGTTGGCGAATGAGATCACGTTATCGAATTTCATGATCTTTTCGTATGGGGTATGGAAGGATACCGGCGGTTTTCGGCCGACCACATAATTCTGATCCTTAGTATATCCCATGTTTTCCAGGAATTTGAACGTACTTGGAAGAGTTCGGGTAAGCAGCTGGCCGTAGGTTTGGCCCGTCACCGAAGTTAATGCGCGAGGCATCCGGCGGTTGACGTTATTGATATCCCATCCGACCAGAAAGGATTTACCTGTTGCCCGGCTCCAAATATCGCATTTGGATTTGGGGTTCAGGATAATGCTGGAATACTGTGGTTTGTTCAGGCTTAAGTCTTCCACGATACTTCAGGTTTTAAATATTTCCCTGGCATCTTCCTCCGTGATTTCGGTATAAATTGAGTCCGAGATCTGCTTTAACACATCCGGTGGATAGGAATCGATTTCCCGTGTGTCGATCGTGGGAGTGCCTTTGATATTATTGATCTGGATTAGGAATGTATGCTTCTCCACCAGTTTCGGGTCTTTTTCTTCGGGGACCCGGTCGCCGATGACTTTTATGAGATTGGCATGACCGGCCGACCAGGAACGCATATCGCCTCGGGCTTTCGCAGATTGGATTTGATCGACAATGTCTGAAATCAGCCAGTTATGCCAAAAATCATAATTGAATGAGTGATAGGAAACATTCAGTTCCCTGGCCATATAAAGATCCCTGCCGGCAGTCCTGCGGCTGATATCCGGATATTTTGCCATGTGGATTGCCAATGCTGAACGGTCAATCGGATGCCGGTCAATTATTTTAGCCAATGAGGTAACCCGGTGAAGAACGACCATTTGTTCTTCCGGAAGAGGATTTCCTCCCGGATTCAAAATGGCAGCTTTAATTTTCTCCCAGGATTGATCCAGAAGGGCGATAGGTGTTGAACTCATAATCGGTCAATTGAGGCATTGTGAATCAGGTTGATCATCATTTGCTGCGCCGGATTAGAGCCATTGGCAGCGGCAGTGGCGATGGCTTTCCGCAATGGAATTTCACCACGCATCCAACCGCTGACATAAGCATTGTAACCGGGGCCATGTTTGCACTGGATTTCCTCACGCAATTCATCGGCGTTACATTCTGCATTGGCTGCTATTTCATCAATGGAGAAGAACAGTTCGGCCATGTTTGTGATTTCGCTAATCTGTTCCTCGGTTAAATACACTTTCCAGATGGTTTTTATCGAAGTTGAAAATCTGATCATCTGTAAAAATCACACCCCTCTCGAGCTTGGGGTTATCGGTGGCATTCTGGGAGGTCACAATTGAAATTCGCCACTCCTCGTTTTCGATGAGGGCCACTTTGGCATGAAGCGAAGTACAACGGTAATTGAAGCTTTGTTTGAGGTACTGGAACGGTTTCGGACTCATGACTTTTACCCGGTTATCGATCAGGAACCGGATCGACAGGAGGTCACCCTTGTCCAGGGCATTCTGCACTTTGGTGAGCGACTCATGGCTGATGGAATACGTGGTCACGAAAACATGGGCCGGTCCTGTTTGCTTCAGAATATGGAAGATCAGGCGGATCAGGTTAAAATTCCCATCGGAATAGTAATGCTTCTGCCTTCCGCGCTCGATGAGACCAATTGACCGGGTAACCACACCGGGTACGAACTCCACCAGGTCAGGATTCTGATCGGCGTCCGCTTCCAGGAGTGCCGAAGGAATTAATTCCTCCTGGTTCTCCTTCCGGATGGCCACCGGAGGCTTAAACTCCGCTGCTTTTATTAATACCATCGATTTGGGCAGTTAATTTAACGATCTGAGCCTTTTTGTCTTTGATTCTCTTTTCCAGAGCCGTACGTTTCGGTCCGGGACTCATGGGATTCGGTAAGGGTTGCCTCGAACGATTGCAGAAATTCAGAAAATTGTTATCCTGGCTAATAGATTTCTGCAAATTCAGGCGAGCCTTTATGAGATCCTCCAGAGAAGTTTGGTCAACGGAATTGACCTTTGTGTCTTTTGGTGGGTAAACCAAGTTCTCATCCGGAACTATGTTCATGTTTTTCCAGTCCTGATGCAGGTTGAACAGAAAATCCATCCTTTCGGAATATTCAGCCATTTTATCCACCAGCACCTTGCGTAAGGAAACGCTTTCCGGGCGGTTGTCCCCCGGCACGGCTTTGAGGGAATTGTGGGCGATCGAGCGTTCCTTGTACCGGGTGCTCCATTCTGCACAAATTTTCCGCACTATCAGAGGAGCATCCTGACACGGAGAAGCCATCAGGGAAACAAATTCAACAAACGGTTCGCCCGGATCCGGCAACACCGGAATTGATGAGGGTTTGAGACTGGCCGGTTTCACCGGCGTACCGGATTGGACAGCAGTTGGCATTTTTGTTGCCAGCTTCCTCAGCTCGTAACCCAACTTCCCGCTGTACATTCTTTCCTTACCCGGAAAAAGCCGTTTCAGTACCGCGTTGTTCGAAAGTTTGCTGAAAAGTTGCACACCGGCTTCGTAATCTCGATCGGAATTGAGCCAGGAGTTAACCATCTCGATTTCTGCTTGCGTCATACCTCTATAATTGATTTCTGACGAAAGTAGGGGATACGGAATGTGCAGAAAAGGACAGAGGAAGAGTGGCGGTTGGCCTGGGTGCTAGTCCGGTTAGCTTAATAAGGACTTGCCAATATGAAGAGGGTTAACAACTACTAGAATGTTTCGCCTAACAGTCTGAACATCTCAATGGTGTTCCTGTAAGTTACTCCGATTGCGTCGCAGCAATCTGGCATTTTGATTTTATTTTTCCTTTGAGGTTCGCTTACTTCCTGCGTTATCAGAATTCTGTTAGTGGGATCTGCCAGGGCAAATGCAATGAGAAAAGCATCTGCTTCATCCGCATCGAGAAATTCATTCAACGCATAGGGTAAATAGTGATTGTGCATTGACATTGTCCAAGCGGTGACAAGCCCGTATTCTGACATGACCTCATCTGAATTCCTGAAAAAGTCCTGTGGTAAATTTGCTCTGCACCAGGCCTCCAATTCGTCATTCTTATCATACAGCTCGTTCTTTACTTTGTCAATACTAATGATAGTCCCAGCATTAGCAAGCTGTAATACTTTATTCCAAAATCCGGTGGCAATATCAAGTGGGTAGGTTCTCCGATGAGCATCGATAAAGAAATTGCTATCCACTAGATATACTGCCATATCTATATGTGTTTAGCAAAAAAATCAAGGTAAGTATCGCCCTTCATGCTGGTCAACTTGCAAGCGTCGCGATAGAGTAGTTGACCTGTCTTAACCGCCTGGTTAATGTGGACGGCAAATGTAACGCTCAGGCGCTTCTTTGCTGTGGCGAAGAAGTCACCTCCGGAAGGTTGATGTTCCTTTTTCCCGAATTCTTTACGCTTGTATGCATCATAGAAATCCAGAAACACTTTCATTGTCCATTTGCCGGTGTCTAAGGCTCGCCTGGCAATTACTATCTCGCTGACCTTAAAGTGCCGTGCCAGAATACTTGTGTTTGGGTTTCTTCTCCATGCCTCATTAAAAGCCGTTTCAGGAACCAGAAATTCTGCTGCAACCTGATCACAAAGCTTTTCATTCGGGTTGTCTGCGGGTTGAAGTTTCCGGAAATCAAATCCGGCACTATGACCTGTCCATATATGGGCCAATTCGTGGGCAATGGTGAACATTTGAGCAGATTTGAAATCTGCATTGTTGACAAACATGAATGGAGCTATCTCATCTACTAAAACAAATCCCCTGCATTCTTCCACCAAAATCTTTCGATATACATTATTCTCAACAACTCCATTAAAAGTGGCTATGATCCCTTTATCTTCTACAACCTTGACCAAGTGGCTTAACGCATCGGTCCAGGTGCTAAAATTGCTGGCCCAGGTTTCTGGTAAATTGAGCTCACTTCGGATATCTCTTACGATGGCTTTAACATCTCTGCTGTTTCGAAAACGCCCTACAAAGGGTAACGGTTCAAAATCGTTCTCCCTAAGGTAATCCCTCAGCCAATCCTGCCTTTGCTGCATGAGCAAGATAGTGTCATAGACATTGACACTTACTTTTTCAACATGTGCTCCATTAGTCCTGAAATATGGAATAGGCAGAACTTCATCCGGTGGTTTCTGTAAGAACAGGTAACCAAAGGGCAAATGGACTTTGTTGGAGAAGGCTTCAAGCTGTTTAACGGTAGGCTGTTGTTCGCCATCCATCCACTTCTGAGTCAGAGGGTATTTTTCGATAAATGCCGGCAGTTCATGCCCTGCCCGGACGATGGCCCAGGTAAGCATTTCCTTGTTAACATATACCCTTGTACTCATGATGCAAACTTACGAATTATCACTTCAATGGTTCGGTCCTGCTGTAATTTATTATTGGCAGCCTCGCTTAAGCCCTATTTATTCAACCTTTTATCATTTCCGATGTTATTCAAAGCAGATTCAAGAGCTCGATAAAAATCAAGGCTGTGAATTTTGTCATGACATTTACAGCAGAGAGCCTGCAGATCCTCCAAAGGTTCATTGAACAGGTTATCGTAAGTCAGGTGGTGAACCTGTTCAGCTGGTTGTTCTTTACAGGACTGGCAGATATTATTATCCCTTTGTAAAACCAGTGTACGTTTGTCTTTCCATTCCGGCGACAAAAGGTACTCCTGGTATTTGTAATATCTCGAGTTTCTGTAGTCAATAGCCGTCTTCCTCTGGTACAGCGAATTTCTCTCAAAATCTTTCAATTCCTTCCGTCTCTCATAAGCGACCTGGTTAAACTCTCCTCTTAATTCATCATCGAATTTCCAGGAATTCAGCGGTTTGTTCCTTTCCGCATATCCACAATGCCAGCATTGCTTGTAAAGGACCTTACTGCCATTCTCATATTGATAATCAACTACCGAGAATGAAGGTGACCGGCAACAATAATCAAGCAACTTGTAGGACCAATTACCGCAGTCAGGACATTCATGGATATCATAAAATTCATTGGTTGTGTTGGTTATTAATCTTGTGCTGTTGCACTTTGGGCATATTGACATGTGTGTGGTTGTAAATTTCTATTTAATTGCAGAATCTAATTTTTCACCAATACCAGTCAGGCTCCCTAATATCGCTAATGCTTCTTGGTATGGCAGGTGGATTATGTTCATTTTATTTTCCGGCGTTATTGTGCAATCTTTTACCATGTGGGGATAACCATTAGCAGTAGGCAAAAAGAATGAATATATAAAAGCGGAAATCAGCACTACATAGAATGAGTCACCATTACCGTCAACCTTTAATTGAGGGTTTGTTATCACATCTAAGGGTAATTTTTTCTCTTGTGCATAAGTCGCCACCAATACCGGAAAATCTTCCACATTACCCGGATTACCCGATAGAATCATCTGTCGTAGAGTTTCCTCATGTGGTCCAAGATTCACCTCAGCGAAAAATTCCCGTGAGCTTATACTTGCTCTCCAGAGGATTGACAATAGAAAAAGCTTAAATTTTGCATAGTCAATATTGTCAACGCGAGTAAAATCAGGGCCTTCAGAATTCCTGTATTTTTTGCACACTGGATTTTTTTCTTTTCTCGAGAATCTCCCCCCATACATTGCTTTACTTGCATAACTTTCATATAACCCAAGGACTTTGTTTTCGCAATCAGTGCATAGAATTCCCCCTTCATACTCACCCGTAGGGTTCCTGGTTTTTAGAAGAATATTCTTCCTCCATGCATCTATAACCAACGAATAAATACGATGTGATTGATCATAAAGGTCCTGGTACATGAAATCCGGAATCAGGTGGGACTTCTTGATGAGTTTTTTTTCTTGTAAACACAATCGACATACGGAATTGCCTTTCATGGTATTACTATTGATAATGGCATTAGGTTTATACCCCCTAAGATAAGGGTTTTAACGGTTAGAAACCGGTTAGTTTGAAAAGTAAAGCCCCCTTTTTTGTGGGGGTTCGGTCCTTAACTCAAACTTTACGAATGTCTTTCGAATGGATTCATCTTTGGTTATCGGCAAGTGGTAAACAATCCATCATAGTACTGATATTAGCAGCAATTCTCACCTGCTTGTATTGGTGGACATTTTACGGACCCGTAACTGCAATAAACGCAACAATCGCCTGGTAAAGGCTTTAGTACCGTTTTGCATTTTTCGCATTCGTAGAAATAAACACAGGCATCAGTCGGCATAATTTCATCTTTAGTGTGTCCGCAATTTGGACAGGTCAAAGTTGACAGAAGTTCGACGGTCTTGCCGTTGTAGGTAGTGCAGGCTAGGCCTAGGTTTTGATCATCACTTAAATGACTCAACCCTTTTGAAATTGAAACGTTTTTATTTATCGCTTTCATCAGTTTTACTGATCTTATCAGTTTTTGCATCATAAGCCCAGATTTTCTCTAATTTGACTGTACGACCTTCTTGGTCTGACTGGTAAAATGACAGCTTTTTATCAGCGGACACAACTAAGTCGGCTCTTGCATTTTGTGGTAACCCCAAAGTTATAGTATGAGCCTTTTCATTTCCATCAGTTGTTTGGAAAATTCTTGAATCTATTATGTCCGGATCTTCTTCTTCAAACCAGGCTTCCACCGCTGAATTAATTTTATGTACATAATATTTTTTGCCATTTATTCCTAAAAAGTAAGCCCGTGGAGCTTCAATTTCAAAAGGAATTGTTAGTTTCTTTTCAATTGGAATATTTGGCTTTCTTTTTAGAAAATCATACAATAGACAAGCCCAGATCGATTTATCCTCTTTAATAACAAGGTTCCAAATGAAATTTATTAGTAATTGTGGCTCTTGGTCTTCTGGTACATGAATTTTTTGATTTTCATTGTATGGAAGATTGATTTTTACATCTTCCATATCTCCATAAAGTATTACTCTTGAGGGACATAGAACCGTTTTGTAATTCAGTTTCTTAAAATCGAACCAACATTTAATGGTTTCTGGAGATACGGTTTTTAACTCATATAGTGTAATATCAAAATCTTCTGCAGCATTAATTGCGTCAGCTTGATACCCACTCGACGACACAAAAACTTTTTTATTTATACCTTTAATTCTTTGACATTTACCATGAAAGGCCTCTATTTTCTCGACTGAGATCGGATTTTTATAATCTTTACATTCAACTGCAATTTTAATAACAAAATCATTGACTCGACATTGAATCAGGATATCTATTTCACGATTTCGTAAATTTTTATTCTTTATTTTATAATTTGAATGAATGGTAGTATTTGGAGAATCTATTAGAGTCTCTTGTATCATCCTGACCAACTTTTCAATATTCTCACCGGGTTTCATAATTGGTGACTTAAATGTGACTTAGCCTTTCTCTTGTCCATTTGGAGTATATCTCTCAGTAATTTATGCTCATTGTGTTTAATTTAAATGACAAATTGCGGCGTACCTGAATCTGGCTCTACCAATGGTTTTGTTATCTTTAACATTACTGGCATCGGAAAATCAACACCCATTAGAATAGCTTCCCCTGCCCCTAGTACAGGTAAGAAATCTAATGTTGTCTTATTACCTGAGGAGCTTGCATTTGCAATAGACTCTTTATCAAAATGATTTATTAATCTGTGAACAATAAAGGTCCCTATTTGACTTAAAGTCCCAACGGGAATATCTCTTGGCATTTGAGTAGCTATAGTCAAGAACAAACCATATTTTCTACATTCTTTTGCAATTGAATCAAAGGCATTCAACTCTGTCAATTCAAAATATTCATCTTTGACATTTTTATTTAGAAACTGATGAGCTTCGTCAAGAAAAAGTACTAAGGGAGAACTCTTAAACCTTTCATGCCGGGCTTCCGTTAAAAGGTATTTCCCTATGGCATTGGCTAGGATCTCTCGTGCTTGGAAATTATATGGGACTCGTTCGAATCCCAACCTCAACAAGTTAAAATTATTTGCAGGATCAAGAAAAGTATTAATAGCCTCGATTAAATTGGTTTCACCTTCAATCCGGAATCCGAACATTTTCTTAAAGTCATCGTCATTCAAAATGTTGTTTATTCTCAATAGTAAACTGGTACAGTTGCTGAAATTTCTGTCATCCCTGGTTGAACTCCATCGATCACCGTTAACCTGATAGCACTCATTTATTATTTGTCTCGGAAGGTTGTTGATGTCAAAGTCACTAATAGAGTTATTTTCAATTTCATCAACATATATGAAATATGCATTCTTGAAGGGAGCCGTCTCTTTACCCTGCTTTCTTACACATCCCTTCTCAATGACCAAATCCTTACCCCCAATTTTAAAAGTAAATTCTTCCCCTTGCTCAACTACCGAATACCCTTCTTTATGCGCCATTAAACAGGAAACAATCTTCAAGGATTTTATTGCTTCCAGTAAGATTGGTTGCTGAACCTGCCCTGCTGGCCGAAATAATACAAACAAATCCCCGATTGATAGCTTGGTATATGGAAAGTAGGAATCCTTTGAGAGAATCATCGCTTTCGCTGAATATGCATTCTTATCATGAGTGTAATATTCTCCGGTAGCATCAATCAACAAGGCTTTACCCCTGTTGTCCTTTATCCCTTCAATTAATTTGCTCGTAGTAAAACTTTTACCACCTCCTGTGGTTCCGACAACTGCACAATGCCTTCCAAAAAGCGCTTGCTGAGAAACTTCGATTTTTGCTGACTTGTCGTAGGTAAGTGTTCCTAATTCGATTACAGGGCTATTGTTAAGTAATTCTTGTTTTACTCCAAACTGTCTAAAGTACCCTTTAATAAAATCAGATGAACAAACGTAAACTTTTGCACCTATTACCGGTAGGGAGTTGAGCCCTTTATCAACTTTGGTAGGCTCGAATAAGTCAAACGATAATAGGATTTCAATTTTACCGGTCGGGTGAAAATCTTTGGTTTTAAAGGACCTTTCACTAAGTTCCAATCGTTCTTGCTCTGGAAGTGATAATTCCAAGATCTTGCCCAAAAAACCAAAATGCTCCCCTTCAATAACGACAAAATTACCAACCAAACCACCATTTAGATTCTCACCTTTGAATGTAAAGGATTGCAAAAGAGTTGATGAAGGGAAGTGAACCTTTACAAATTGAGCTGTAACTTGATTCACATAGCCGATGAAATGTGTTGGTTTAAACGGGTTTCTTTTCTCCATCTGATTCAGCTAGATTGATGATTAATTTCTTGTACTCATCTTGATTATAAGCCTTTAGCATTGGATAATTGGAGGCAAAGTCAGAAAATAATTCATCGATTAAAACAATATTGGAATGTTGGTTCGCCAATCTATATAACCATTTATATCCTTCCGAAAGGTCAATTCCCTTATTGACTACCATTAACTGGAATCCAGGGTTTTGTTCTAAAGCTTCCTGAATTGCTGTAACAATGTGTTTATCATTGAAACTAAAGCCAATACAAATCAATAGTACATTATCCTTTCGTAGGTTTTGTTGAAAACGAGACATCATTTCAAAGAACGGTTGCTCATAGGAGCTTTCGTACTTGCTGTCCTTTGGATAAATCATTAGGGAGGTTTTTACTTTGTCAGATTGCTTAATTCCCTCTTCTGTTTTCTCCCAGTCTACCGACCCATGTGGTTTGTAAAGATGAAATACACGACTTATAAAATTGTCTTCTTCCTTTAATCTACTTTTGTCGCGCAAGACAATATCATAGTCAAAATTCCTTCCGCTGAAACTTCTTGGGAAAGTAAATGAAAAACCATCGATAATGGTGAAATTACCTCTCCTTCCAGCTTGCTCAAATAGTGTATCGTAATTTAATGTGAAAATCTTAACTCGAGGCAGCGTGACCTTTCTGGTAGTTATTCTTTCCAAAAAAACACGATGAGGGGCATCGTCTGGTAGAGTCAACTTGCACTTTTCCTCAATAAGGGACTGAATTTTTATTATTGTATCTGCAATATTTATTTGAGCAGTTGATTCAATAAAGTCTTTCGCAGCATTGGCAACTGACAAAAGCTTCTCTAAGTTTTTTACATATTTACCGTCCTTCTTATCTGTATATCTTACCAATTCACAAAACATCTTGAGTTTCTCCTCGCCAAGTTCTTCTCTTGTATCATCCCATAATTCTGCAAGTAAACGCCCTTTTATTTCATTAACACCAACACCTGCAGATGAACCGGCTCCGGTTAAAATTAAAAGGTTTTCAAACTGGTTGTTTAAGAATCTTTGGTATTTATTTCTTTTTGTTTTGATGGCAAAAGCTCTTTTATCTGCCTTATCTTTTTCATCAAATACATGTTCCTTGCCATCAATGAAAACTTTTTCAACATTCTTTCCATCTTCTGCCAATTGGATGGCGACTGAGCTATTCTCATTTATATATATGAATTCCATATGGTTGTAGTCTAATAGATTTCAAAATTTGGACACAGGGAATAAAACCTTATCTCCTGAAGACTTTGAGAAGCAAGTCCGATACCAGAATAAAAATCTAAGCCTGGGGTTTTCATTTAGATATACCGGTTAGAACAGCCTAAAGGTACAAATCCAAACCCAAACCTATAAATGAAACGCTATACTTTTCGATTTCTGATCTATTTCACTAGAAAATCCACCATAGCTGGCGGTTGTGAATCTGATGGGTTTCCGGAATTACCGTAAAACACTTGAGAATTGTTTTTGGACAATGATCGAAACCACGTCCTTATAAGAGGCCTGGAATTCTTCGACCGGCAGGTTGGGATCTGCAAAGTCCAAAGTTCCATACCGAGGCGTAACAATACGCCCCGGCAGAACCTTGATTAAGTTAAAATAGTCTGTCCAGATCACGGGGTTACCTCAGCGGCGGTTAACGGAATGGAACCGGTGTAGGTATACAGGCTGTGCGTCCTGTATGCGAATGTCATCCCCAGGCCGCGTCTTCCATCGGTCGTTGAACCGGTACCCGAACCATCGCTGGTTTGGAATTTGGCTGAACGAATCTCGCAACCGAGCAAATAGAGCTGTCCGGCGCTGTCCTGTGCAATCAAAACGAGGTCTTCGTTCTTGGTCGCATTCATGAACCCGAGCAGTTTCTTGTGCAAGCCGGGGGCGAACACATGCAGGAGGTATTCGTACCCTTTACCGCCTTCTTCTCCGATCACGTTGATATCGAGTTTGGCTGCATCCTCGGTGGTGTACAGCTCAAACATTCGCTTCCCGTCCTTCATCACCAGGTCACCGGTCGAGGTGCCCAGCAGATCAAGGGTCAGTGGGGTTTCAGGATCGGTCGGCCAGGTCTTTACATCGGACCACAGCCCGAAATAAATCCTTTGGGCCAGTCCTCCGAGGTTTTTACCATCGGTCAATAGTTTTCCAATATCTGCAAAATCCATTGTTTTTGATTTTTATAAAGTGAATCAATCCGATGATTAACCTCCTGTCGGCGGAGTAACGATAGCATTGGTCCAGACGGCGGCATTCATGCCAAATCCCAAACCTTCCCACCAGTCGCAGAGGAACGATACCTCGCGCTTGCTTTCCTCGATCGAGAATTTGGTCTTGTTGGAGCTTTTCTTGGTCAGGTGCAGCAGGTTTTCCTTTGGCGTGGCGAAAATGATATCGGTTCCGTTCAGAGAGGGAAGTTCTACCACATGCTGGTTCGTGAAATCGATGGATTCATCAACATCCTTGTCAGAGGTCCGGAAATAGTATCCGTTTTCGCGCTTGTTACGGAGGTAGAGTTTCCGCCAGGTCTGCGACATGAATACCGACATCGGGATTCCCTGGTAAATCTGGGAGATGCCATCTACGAAGGCTTCCACCTGGTCGTAAATGGTTTCCTTCGTGAGGGCCCCGAGCGGAACCGAGTTAATGGTTTCGTTATCGACGCCGCGTTGCAGCAAAGTAACGAGTCCGTCCATGCCGCTGCCGGTTACTCCGGAGGTGCCGGGTGTAGGATCCTCATAAACCCCTTTGCCGTACTCGAAGAGTTCCATGTCGTGGTTGATCTGCGGAATATATCCGGATTCGATCAGGTACCTCACCAGTGGCCATTCCTTACGGGTTACGGATTCAGAGGTCAGAAATCCGAGCCAGGTTGCCTCGGCATCATCTGGCCAGATATCCTCGTCCACTTTGAAATGAAAGAGGCGGATCTCGTTCGGTGTGATGGCGGCAGCATTCCGGGGAGTCCAGCCTTTCTGGAAGGGCTGAACAACGTGCGCCAGGGAGAGTTTGGCAAGTTTAAAAATGGTATCATCGGTTTTCACCGGTGTACAGATACCCGGGGTGATGAGCCCCTGGGTGAGCATTTTCCTTACACGGGATTGGTTCTGGCCTGAGTTCTCATAGTAGGCCCCGAACGCAGAGATAATTTCCTGAATATCCATGTTTGTTGATTTATTGGGGATTAAGGGGTTAGTATTTGTCTTCCTGCATATGCGGCAGCGCATTCAAGGTTGCCCAATCAACTCCGTCCGACGATGGAACCGGATCCTGTTTGGTCTGCACGCCGGAAGGAGCAACGGCGGGTTTAGAAGCCATGTGAAGGCGGATAGCCTCGATCTTTGCCTCAATGGTGGTTGCAGTAGCAATTGAGGGGTCTATGGCATCGAGAGCAGCCAATGCGCTGCTGCGATCAGTCACTGCCTGGTCCCGGGCGCCAATGGCGTTATCCCGTTCCGTCACGATCTGCTGGTTGGCTTCGAGTGCCGTGTTAATGACAGCAGCCTGGGTTTCATTCAGGTAAATTCCTTCCTCCGTGCTTTCCAGGGAGGGCACAGCCAGAAGGGTGTTTAATGCGGTATACTGTTTCATATGAAATAAAGAATTGATGGTTTTCTTGAGCGTTGTGGTCACTTTTTCGATGATCCCCGGCACCGGATCTTCAAAGGATTCGATGCTGCATGGAATTGGAAGTTCCGCACAGTTCAACATCGTAATCATCTTTTCATTCTTAAGCAGGTTCTCCCTGAGCGATGGTTCGTTGATTTCATCCACGAATCCCCAGCTGAATGCTTCTTCAGCATTGAGCCAGGTTTCTTCTTTCATCAGGCCAAGGATTTCAGCAACCGGTTTCCCGGATTTACCTGAGTACATTTTTGCCAGCTGGAGAGTGACTTTCTCCAGAAAGAGTTTCTGCTTTTCGAGTTCGGCGATCACGGTATCAATATCGTCGGGATTCATGTTTCCCCATTCGTTCACCCAGGCGAGAGCCTTATGAATCAGGTAAAATGAATTGGAGTTGATAATGACTTTTTGAGCACCCAGTGTGATCAGGGTGGCAGCGCTTGCATTGAATCCCGTAAGCTGAATGGTTACCTGGCCATGTTCCCTGAATTGATCATGAATGGCCAGGGCGTGATCCACATCACCGCCGAGTGAAGACACCCGGACACTCACCGGACCCTTGCCGGCGGCTGCCAGAAAGTTCTTAATGTAGGACTTTGAATAGCCCCATGCACCAATAAATCCATCAATATCAAGCTGTAATGTGCCCATGTTTGCCGTTTTGGTAATCGAAATAAATGACCAGAGCCACCAAATTAGAGGTGGCTCCGGCGAAGAAAAAGGACAAAACAGGACCCAAAGGCCTGTAAAATCAAGGATTTAAGCAGGTTTATCCACGAAAACTGCCCGGAATGGTGATTGTCCTGAGAATTTCATGGCAATGTGATTCAGATCAGAAATTTCGGCGCCGGTTTTAATATTGGCTACCATGCGAAGCGGGTAATCCCGGCATCCAATCAGTTTGTACTTCGAATTCTGGTCAAGGATCAGGATTGCCCATAGCCGTCCGGTCAAATACTCCAAGGTGGCAACATTAGATATGGAGTGCCTGGGGATCGTAAATGAAACGGTTTGGTTGAAGAAGTGGCCGGCCGACTGCTGGCCCTGCTCTTCATCGAATGAGGCGGATTGAAATACCGGCCAGAATTCGAAAGCATTTTCCAGACATCCGGATGGTGCAACGTAGGCTCCGGGGGTCTCACTTCGTTCCAGTGAAAAGATCAGGGCTGCCGGCATCACCCAGATTTTGGCGATCCCCCCGAGGTTGTTTTGTTCTTTTAGAATTAAATTCATTGGTTATTGGATTGATTTTGGTTATTGTCCCGGATTTCGCCAGGATGCCCACAACTATTTTTTGAATCTTGGAATAAATCTCTGTTTCGAAGTCGATTTTATCAGAGGGGATATTACGGTCCAGGTCCTTCTTGATGGAGTCGAACGGCCAGACTGAATCCGGGTATTCATACAAGTCCTGGAACCGCCGGATGCTTTGAGCCAGGTTACCGGATATGGAAGCGTCGATCGAGATGCAGGATCTCATGAAGATCTTGGCAGCCTGCTCGAATGTTGAGTTCAGGGTGGACATGTCGGTGACCGATATTTCCCAACCATAATGGTAGAAGTCCGTGTCCGAGATCATGAATTCAACCGAATCGGTAAGGGTGGACTTGAATGCCAGTTTCTTATCCCTGCGTTTGCATGGCTTTGCCAGGAATGACCTGAAGAGATAGATGTACTGGTTCTGGATGGAATACAAGTTCACCGGATCACCAAAATTCTGTACCAGGAATCGCTTGACATAAGGCTTGCAGGGAACCTCGATCGACTTGAAGGATTGCACCTTATTTTTTTCAGGAATCATATTGATGGGGTTTTGCATGGAATCGACCAGGTTACTTTTCCAGTTCCTGTATTACTTTTTCGAAAGTGTAGTTGCCGGATTCAGCCGGATCGGTAAAACTGCTGGACTGTTTCAGCTCGCCATACAGGTGAGCCACCCGCAGCATCCGGAGTACATCCTTATTCTTGAGCAGTTTGCGGTTACGAAGCGACTGACTCATTAACTCTGACGGGTTGAAGCTAAGGATCTTGGTAACGAAGGATAGTTTCATGATTGGTTATGGGGATAGGTTAGCGTTAAGGATTGCAGCGTGTATCCTTTTTGCAATAGCCAAAAAGATACGAGTGGAAAGCCTGACCCGAAGGGAAACGCCCGAAGAACAAAGCCGTTCATGTAATAAATGTGATTATTGATGCTGGTAAAATCTGGATTTTGCCTTTTATCTCTATTATCGCCTGAAGTGTGCCACCGACCAAGATCCATTCATGAAAGTGCCCATTATTGACAGTTGGGAACTTGTCCATGACGGTGGATTCAGCATCCGAGTACCCATACCATTCCCAGGTCACCTGCCTTAGTAATTCATTTTTCATACCAGTTGGTCTTATGTTGTTTAGTTAGTTTTTGAAACTCGAAAGGCTCTGAAATAATCAGGCTAGTGTAGTCATTTGAGAACGAAACATTAAGAAGCCACTGCCCATCAATCAGAAACTTGACCGCCGAGGTGAACTTCTCAGGCTCCCGCAGGCCGGCGATTGGATAAACGCCAGGAACCCGGTCCTTAAGAGCCACATAAACCTTGTCGATGTAATCCATAAAAAAGAATTTGGGTGCCAAAATCCGGCACGTATATTCCGGAACAAGCGGAACAAATAGACACACTACTCTAACTATCATATAATCAATAAAATCCTTAAATAAATGTTGTTCCATAAGACCAGTATCCTGTTCCATTCTGTTCCATTTGTTCTAATTGTTCCAATCGTGTTGCAGAAAATCTCCAACCAACAATTTGTAATTCACCGTGTTCCGTTTGTTCCATATGTTCCGGGTCATTTGAGGATTTAAAAACTGTCGGATAATTTTTTCTGCCCATAATCCAGTGGCTTCGCCAGATTCGATGGCCGGCCTGGTGCCATACGTTTGGCTGTATCTTCATTGATTTCTTCCGAATCGTTATAGCTCGCCGAATTAAGGTCAATGCCCAATGGTTTGTACTCGAAACAATGTGCCCATTCAGGACGTGAGCCCCAGACTCCTTCAGCTGTACCGGACCGGTCCAGAAAGCGGAACCGGGCTCGCTTCTTACCCAGGTATCTTTTATCGTTACGCAGATAATGATTGATCGAATCGATCGGCAAAACCTTTTCTCCGCTGGATTTACTGTGCTTGCGATAAAGCATCAGGATCCTGGACATCTGAACGAAAAGCACCGGGGTGGGATCCTCGAATTCTTTGGGAGTTGTCATTTCATCCGTCTGGATCTGTAAGACCTCCTGTATGCGGTAATCGATTCCATCATGAATGAGCCCGTCGGCGGACATGTATTTTACCATATCCCAGAACTGCGATATTTCGCTGGACTTCTTGGTTTCCGAGTTTTGCAGCACGACCTGGGAAGCGGCTATCCGCAGGATGTCCTGGTACGTGAATGAAACAGTAATACCTGTTCGGATGGCATGGTAGGTAGCAATCACCACAAGCCAGTTCTTGAAAATCCGATCCTCGATCAAAGATTCACCAAGCATAACGGTGAGGTCCCGGCCAGCCTGATCGTAGCTGTCGGAGAAACCGGATATGAAAAGCTTGCGAAGTGCAAGAATTTCATTGGTAATGTGCGTATTGCCAAGCTGCTCAATCGCTTTTAGTTCATTGAAATTTTGTTTCTCCTGGTCCGAATATTGAACTTTCCAAAAGGTCAGGTAGATTAACCGGGAGAAGAGGGCGATATCCGCCGTAGGCATTTCCTGGCCCGATAGGATTACCCCACAATCGACCGCGGTGGTTTCCTTCTTTTTGTCCTTGTCCATGTTCATCCGGGTGCGACCGGTGCCGTCCCAAAGGCCTTTGAGGAATTCGATCTTGTCCAGGTCGATATTGTTCTTGTATTCATCGATATGAGCGCAAGCATTCCGGAGTTGCGAAACATGATCTGCAAGGGCAGCCTTGCTGGTATTGTTGATGTTTGGCCCTTTACCAAGCTTGCCGAAGAACGACATGATAGAAACAGCCAGTTCCGTTTTACCGGCGCCTTTTGGTCCGAAGAGATCGAGGATGGGAAAGAAATTGAATTTCCGGATAATGACATCCCGGAATAGACTGGCGAACAGAAAGCAGAGGGCTATGGCCGCATTGTCGCCAAACACGGTAATCAATCTGGAGCTGTAATCGAGTAGGGTGACTTTGTTTTCAGTCCGGTGTATGAATTGACGTTCGGATACATAGTGCGTCAATTCCTTTTCCCAGATCGAGGAGAATGCCGGTAGATAATAGTTCACCTCATCATGGGTAACGATGCCATTTACATCAATCGGAGTGAAAGAGCCATTGTAAATGCCGTTTCCCCAGGAATAAAAACCATCCTTGTGCCAACCAAGCTGAGTTATTTCCAGGCAGGATTTTGTTTCCTGGTATAGATAGCGTTTCAGTTTATTGAGTTCCACATCGGATACCTCCCAGAGGAAATTGCCAAGACTTTCCACCGCTTCCTTGAATTTTCCGAGGCTGATCAGGGAACTTTGGGGTAATTCAATGACCCGGGTAATTCCATATTCATTGGTGATGCGGAATATTCGTTTGGCATTCTGGACAGACTCAATGTGGAATAGGGGAACCAGTGTGAAATTGCATCCTCGTTCTACTGCTCCTCTCGCGGTGCGGAAGTAGTAGCAGTTTTTGTCCTGGTAAAAACCATACTTCTCCCAATCCACCAGTGAAACGTGCTCGGGAATACGGTCTACTTTCTCCTCTTTATCATTTCCAGGGTTATCTTCCTTGAAGATCTGATTGATTCGGTCTGTCCAGGCCTTCTTAGGTTTGATCAGCCGGCTTACCTGATCGATATATACCTCCCGGTTACCCGAATGCATGCGGGTTATCAGGACCGAGATTTCATCAATGGCCCGTTTGGTGTTCTCGGGAGTTTTAGGTTTCTGGCTCCACTCTTGGGTCTTATATATTATATAATCCTGAACATGCGAATTGGCGTACTTGTCAAATTGCTTGAAATCAAGGAAATATGAATCGGCGTCAACCTTCCTGTTTTTTGTCTTACCATCGGTATCAATGAATTCCTCTCCCTTTGGAAGCAGGAGGATATTGCAGGTTATACCTTCATCCATGATCAGCTTTGCGGAACGGTCGAGCGATCTCATACCGGCTGTATCAGTATCGGGAATGATGGTAATACTGGTGCTGGTTTTAGAGAGTATCTGAAGCTGTTCCCGGGTCAGGGAGGTTCCGCAAATTCCAACCGTATTGGGAATATTGATGCTATGGAGCTTGATCACATCGGCATTCCCTTCAACCAGATATGCGGATTCGTGGTACCTGATCGCTTCACGTGCGAAATTGAACCCAAATAGATTCAACCCTTTATGATAGATGTCCGTTTCCCGGGTGTTGAAATATTTTGGTTCGGATCCATCCAATGAACGGCCGGTAAATCCTATGGTATGACCGGTTGGATCCTGAATGGGAATCATCAGGCGGTTGCGGAAGGTGTCGAACAGTTTTCCGGTAGTCTTTTTGCTTTCCGTTATGAGTCCTGCTTCCAGAAGTATTTCGGTCTTGACACCGGAGGTTTTGGCATGATTCATCAATCCTTCCCACGAGTCAGGAGCGAAGCCAATGCCAAACTTTACAAGCGTTTCAGCATCCCAACGACTGAGCGCATATTCCTTAACCGAATCGTTATCCGGATTATTCAGGCAGTCTACAAAAAAGGCTGCAGCGAATGAGTTTACCACATACAGGGACTGCTTATGGTCATGGACCTCCTTTTCTTTGGCGGTAAATTCCCGGTGGGGGATATCGATATGGTGATTTTTGGCAATCTCTGTACAAGCTTCGATAAAATCCAATTGGCGATATTGCTTGACGAATTCTATGCCGTCTCCGGCTATGCCGCATCCAAAGCACTTGAATATGTTCTTCTTAACGGAAATCGAAAAACTGGATGTTTTTTCAGTATGAAACGGACACGATGCCTGATAGTCTGATCCTTTTTTCTTGAGGGTGATATAGTGACCGATTACCTCACCTATAGGAAGTGACCTGATTTGGTCTTGTATGGAATCTGTAATCATATGGTGGTTTTCGGAGCCTTGTGAGGCCTTTTGTTTTTTTGTGGTGAGAATCTGACTTTGAACGGACTTTGTTAAAGATTTACCCTCCGTGGCTAATTGGGAGAGATTCTCATCAATGGTTCCCACCATGGGATCGGATGATTGTGGATTTGGTCCGCTTTTTCAGACAGGGATTCAAAAATGAGCTTGTTTTTCTCATAATGGGTTGATCCCTTGCCAGGCATTATTATTTCGATCTGGTTGGCATGCGTGACCCAAAATCTGGCCATTTGCTCATCGCTGTTATACTTATTTGCAGACAGATGGTTATGGATAATCTCCATACAGTCGAAAAGCTTTTGGCTTCTTTTCAAAGACCGGTTGGTTCCGAGTAAATAGATCCTTTGCAGGAGCAGGGCATGGATAAATGACCTGGCGACCTGATGAAATTGTTCGTTACGCATCCATCCTGGAACTTATATAGTTGCCGATATCCTCAGCCAGTTGTGCAGTGGAGTTGTATTCCACATCAAAGGGTTCTCCTTGAATGGCCAGCGGAATCCGGGAGCCAGGATTCTTTGATAAGGAGGATAGGTGGGATAGGAGAGCCCTGTGGATCAATTTCAGGGAACGGGTGCTGGATGTAAGGTCTATTACCCTGGCCTGGGGATCGATCAGGGTCCTAACCGGAAATGCTTTGGTCATGGTACTTAGGCTATTTGAAGGAATGTTTTGGTGGAATACTGAAACCTCATCAGGGTTGTTTAAGAAAATCAGCGCCTTTGTGCCCTGTTCATTGGGATGAACGAATAATGCTGTTCAACCGATCGTAGTTTAGTTGCCTGACTTGTTCGGCATCTTCCGCCATCGAAAGTGCAATGTCGATCACGCGCTGGTCACTCCGTGAGCCATTAAAAACGCGATCAATGGTGGAAACAGAAAGGTTTGTGGATTTGCTGATCATCTCCCTGTAGCCTTTCGGGAGTTTTCTTTTGAGTGTTAGAAGAGCATCTGGTGACATGGTGAAAAATAAATGGTTATCTGTAGTAACATTTAGAAAATGTAGTGTAAATTGCGTGTGAAATGAGTGTGAATAGCGTGTTGGCAGATTGAAAATAGCGTGTGAAGTGACTTGTACATTGCATTATAGCGGCGTGTAAGGTGATTGCAAGTATAGTAATAGTTATTTCAAAAAACTATGGGATATTATCAATATACAAATGGATTTTTCAAATAACATTCTAAATGCCTGATAACAAACGACTAAATGAATTCCTCGTCAGCAAAGGGGTTCATACGAAAGATTTGGCTCAAAACCTGGGAATAACTCATGGAGCCGTTTCCTCTTTAAGGAGCGGAAGGAACAAGATGAGCTTCGAGACACTTAAAAAAGTTCTGGAGCTTTACCCTGACCTGTGTGCCAATTGGCTATTGCGTGGTGAAGGGCAGCCCAATTGTCAGAAGAACATTCTAACAGACAGCCGTCAGGAGATCCTGGTCAAGGAGCAAGAGTTAGAGATGCTCAGGAAATATGTAAAGGTTCAGGAAGAACTTATAGACTTTTTAAAGAAGAATAATGCTGAGTTGGTGAAAAGGGTAGGGGAAGGAAAATGAAAACAGGAATGATCCGGAATGCACCCTATTTAGAAATCGGAACGCCCTCAAAGTGGGCAAAACCATATAGTCTGGTAGTTGAAAATTTTAAGAAACCGAAATATTAACAAATGACGTTACGATGACGTTACGATGACGATTTTGAAAAACGCTGGAGCCCAAGACCAGCGTCGGTTCTGGAAGAAACATCAGGAGTTTCTCCAGGTTCACCAAGACTTTTTAAAAACCCCGGAAACGCTAGAGTTTCCGGGGGAATCCCTTGGTCTTCAAATCCTTAAAACACATGAAAATCAAGGGCAAAAAACAAGAATCCGTATCGGATCCGTACCAAGCACTTTCTTATCGCATAATCGTCTATCACAGAAGCGATTGCCGCAAAACTGACGGTAAAGCACCTATTATGCTGGAGGTGAACATGATGAATCAGCGAATCAGAATCAACACTAAAGTGATGATTCCGCCGGCTGCCTGGGACTCTGAAAATTTAACTGTCCGGAAAAACTTTCCAGATTACAAGAATCTTAACCTGGTTGTGCAGAACTGTAAAGCCAGGATTAACGATATATTTGTGCGTTACAAGTTACAGTTCAAGGAGTTAACGCCAAGTATCCTGCAGGCTGAATATCTCAAGCCATCGGTGAACATCGATTTCCTTGAATTCATGGATGCAGCGATCCTGGAGAGAAAGGGAGAATTGACCGAAAGTTCTTTAGCCCAGCACCGGGCACACCTGAATAAGTTGAAGGAATTTCGTCCACAACTCACATTCAGTGAGTTAACTGAAGATTTCTTTGCGGATTATCAGCGATGGCTAAAGAACAATAAGGAAAACGGCCAAAACACACGTTGGAATTCTTTAAAAACAATTCGGACCTATCTGAATATTGCCAAACGACGGAAGTTAATCGAGGAAAACCCGCTTGATCGCATGCCTGTAAGACAGGGCAAGACGGATCGGGGATATCTGGATGAACTAGAATTGCAGCGGCTCGTGGATCTGTACCGGGCCGGTACGCTTCCTGACAATTATCAGCGCGCCCTGAGACATTACCTTTTTTGCTGCTTCACTTCCATCAGGATTTCAGACTTGAAAAGGATACAGATGGAGGATATCATCGGTAATATACTGGTACTTATGCCTTACAAAACGAAAAATGTCGACGCTCATACGGTGAGGATCCCGCTCAACAAAATGGCGATCCAGTTGATTAAAGATGAATCGCCTTACCGGATAAAGGGATTTTGCTTTACCCCATATTCCGAAGCACGTGCGAGGTTGTTTATGAAAGATGTTTTTGTGCACGCGAAAATCTTGAAGAAGCTGTCTTTTCACTCCTCGCGACACACCTTCGCCACAGTATTTTTAAGCAAAACGAAAAATCTGGTTGCCCTGCAAAAGATTTTAGGACATAGTCATATAGAACGTACCATGATCTATGCCCATATAAATACCGAGGAGATTGAAAGTGAAATGAAGGTGATGGATTCGTTTTAGACCAGGTAAAATTCACAATCCCCCGGTTCAACTCCATCATATCTCAGTGATATGCTTCTGCTCTTGAGGATATAGTGATTGTTATCAATCTCATACACCGTAAAGAAATCCAGCTTCGAAGGGTCGGTAATCGTCCAGGTTACGACCTTTCGCTTTTTCCACCAGGTCAGGTAGTCTTTCCAGAGCTGATTGTAAAGGCCGGTTTCCCCCTGCCATTTCAAACTGAGTGTTGCATCCGGAAGAAGCTCACCTTCTGAATCGAAGGCATCAGATGAACCATAGGGGTAGGGTGTGCCTGTTGAATCCTCAACTATCCCACGGTAAAACAAAAACCTGAGACTACAGGGCAAGGATGTGCTGCGAATGATTGAACTGGAGAGTTGTGCCGCTTGCGGGCAGCGGATGATTGGACCCCCAATGGAACGCTGGTAATGGATCATCGGCAAGGTGGATGCCAGGGCTGTGTATTCTTCCGGCTTATCTCCAATGATAAAATCCTGAAGGTCATTGGAAAACAACTTCCAGGAATATTCGGTAACTCCGTCCACTTCTTCTCCGGCGTACTGATAATACAGGCAATAGCTCGTAACCAAGCGGATTTCATTAATCGTGGCTTCTATCAATGCGAGCTGGTCAATGGTTTCGACCGGTGGCCGGAGTAGTTTTGGATCTTCGTAAATATCCTTAAATCCTTCACTGAAAAGCAGATCATTCTTTTCATGCTCCCAATGCAATTTGACTCCCGCAGTATTATCCGAGATG
>JBAZTE010000017.1:0-99417 GCA_041662065.1 Bacteroidales bacterium
TCAATTAACCGCCCACTTTCTTGCCGGGGAGTATAAACAGTCGCTCCTGCTCTTTAACCGGATTCTAGAGGAAGGTTTTGACGGACATAATTTTATCTCCGGACTGTCGACCCATTTTCGCGATCTTCTCGTAAGCAGGGATTCGCAAACCATTGAACTTCTTGAAGTTGGTGATGAAATTGGCCGTAAGTACGAACAAATGGCCGCCTCCTGTCCGATAAATTTTCTTTATGAGGGATTGAAAATCCTGAACTCCTGCGACCTGGCCTTTAAACAAGCCAAGGATCCCCGATTGATGGTTGAACTTGCACTGATGAGTTTGGCCAGGATACAAAAAAAACCGGTTGAAACCGCTGAGACCACACCAAAACCGACAGCACCTTTAAAGGCCGCTCCGCCGGTTGCGCCGGTTCAATCCACTCCAGTCGCAGCAGTGCCACCAACCAGACCTCCGTCAGTCCCAGTTGCTCCTGATTCACCCGTCCCGGCACCTACCGTACGCAGTCCGCAGGCGCAAATGACCCGGATCAGTGATATTAAGGACCGGAAGCCGGTAGTCACCGCTCAGGTTGCCGATGAACCGGATCCGATCGTAAAACAAGACGAAACGAAGGAGCCAGAAATTCTTACCGCGGCACTGTTAAAAACCTATTGGATGGAATTTGCCGAACAGCTGAAGGATGACCAACCCAGATTGTACAGCACGCTCACCACCCAGATACCCGATCTTTCTCCGGATAAAAAGATTATCCTGACATTGAATAACCCCTTGCAGGAAAAAGCGATTCGAAGTATCCAAACCGAATTGCTTCAATTTTTGCGGGCCCGTTCAGGCTACCGTGATCTCGACATACAGACCGATGTTCCCGAAGAACAATCCGGGAAGAAGCTATATACGCAGGAAGAAAAATATCAGCATCTGCAAAAGATCAATCCGGATCTTGACCTGTTCCGGCAGTCTTTGAATCTCGATTTGGAATAAACCGGCCTGACAATAATTCAGGTTGGCGGCTTTGGCTTATGAATTGACTGGATAAACAAGAAATTAACCGAAATGTCAATATTAAACAGTTTAATATCAGGGTTTTTTGGTAATAAATCCGATAAGGATTACAAAAACGCCCTGCCTGTTGTTGAACAGGTAAATGCCTTTACTGCCGAATTGGGCAGTCTGTCAAATGATGAACTGAGAGACCGGTCTGCAGCCATGCGACAGGCCATTAAAGAACATATCCAGGCTGAAGAGCAGGAAATCACCGATACAAAAGCAAAAATTGAAGCCGATGAGATTCCCATGGAGGATCGGGAGCGGGTTTTCACCCACATCGATAAGCTTGAGGCCCAGATCAAGGAAAAGCTGGAGATCAAACTGAATGAAATGGTTCCTCTGGCTTTTGCAGTGGTCAAGGAGACAGCCCGCCGTTTCAAGGAGAATGATGAATTGGTCGTCACGCCGCGCAATTACGACCGGGACCTGGCTGCACAGAGGGATAGTATTGTTATTCAGGGAGATAAAGCTATCTGGAAAAATAAGTGGATGGCGGGTGGTAACGAGATTACCTGGGACATGGTACATTATGATGTTCAGCTGATCGGGGGACTTAACCTGCATCAGGGAAAGATTGCCGAGATGGCCACCGGGGAAGGAAAAACCCTTGTTGCGACCCTTCCGGTGTTCCTGAACGCCTTGCCCGGCCGTGGAGTCCATATAGTGACCGTCAACGATTACCTGGCCAAACGTGACTCCGAATGGATGGGTCCGATTTTCCAGTTCCACGGTCTGACCGTTGATTGCATCGATAAGCATCAACCCAACTCCGAAGCACGCCGTTCGGCCTACCTGGCCGATATTACCTTCGGAACGAACAACGAATTCGGTTTTGATTACCTGCGTGACAATATGGCGATTTCACCGGATGACCTGGTTCAGCGAGGTCACAATTATGCCATAGTGGATGAGGTTGACTCCGTCCTGATCGATGATGCCCGTACTCCATTGATCATTTCAGGGCCTGTGCCTAAAGGTGATGACCAGCTGTTTGGTGAACTAAAACCAAGAGTGGTCAAACTGGTTAACGCCCAACGGAATATCTTCAACGAAACTTTTACACAGGCGAAAAAGCTGATCGCTGAAGGAAATGATGCGGAAGGTGGCAAGCTACTGTTACGGGCTCATAAAGGTCTTCCGAAAACCAAGTCACTGATCAAGTTTTTAAGTGAGGAGGGGATGAAAGCCCTCATGCATAAGACCGAAAACTTATACATGCAGGAGAACAGCAAGAATATGCACATTGTAACGGATGATCTGTATTTCGTTATCGATGAGAAGAATAACTCGGTTGAACTAACCGAAAACGGGATCGATATGATCACCGGTGATGGTGAGGACCCCGAATTCTTCGTTCTTCCGGATATCGGTGTTGAACTTACCGAGATCGAAAGGACCGCCAAGGATGACAATGAAATCCTGCGCAGGAAAGATTTACTGATCCGTGAGTTTTCAATTAAATCGGAGCGTGTCCATACGATCAACCAACTCCTAAAGGCCTATAGCATTTTTGAGAAGGATGTGGAATATGTCGTGATTGATAATAAGGTCAAGATAGTTGACGAACAGACCGGCCGTATCATGGAAGGCCGCAGGTATTCCGACGGGTTGCATCAGGCTATAGAATCGAAGGAAAACGTCAAGGTTGAAGCTGCCACCCAGACCTTTGCAACCATTACACTCCAGAATTATTTCAGGATGTACCATAAGTTGTCGGGGATGACCGGTACTGCAGAAACCGAAGCAGGTGAACTCTGGAGTATTTATAAACTTGAGGTTGTGGTCACCCCGACCAACCGGAAGATCATCAGGGACGACCGTGAGGACCTTGTGTATAAAACCAAAAGGGAAAAGTACAGTGCCGTCATCGATGAAATTGTCAAGATCGTAGATGCAGGCCGTGCTGTCCTGGTGGGCACCACCTCAGTTGAGATTTCCGAATTGCTGAGCCGTATGTTGAAAATCCGCGGAATCAAGCATAACGTATTGAATGCCAAGTTGCATCAACGGGAAGCAGAAATTGTACTTGGAGCCGGTCAGCCCGGTGCGGTGACGATTGCCACCAACATGGCCGGTAGGGGTACCGACATTAAGCTTCATCCAACCGTAAGGGATGCAGGTGGTTTGGCAATTATGGGAACTGAAAGGCATGAATCCCGCCGTGTCGACCGTCAGCTCAGGGGACGCGCCGGCCGCCAGGGAGACCCGGGAAGTTCGCAGTTCTTTGTTTCACTTGAAGATGACCTCATGCGTCTGTTCGGATCCGACAGGATTGCAAAAATGATGGACAGGCTGGGTTTGAAAGAGGGCGAGGTGATTCAGCATTCCATGATAACCAAGTCGATCGAGCGTGCCCAGACCAAGGTCGAAGAGAACAACTTCGGCATCCGTAAAAGACTGCTGGAATATGATGATGTCATGAACAATCAGCGTGAAGTTGTTTATGGCCGCCGCCGGCATGCGCTTTACGGCGAAAGGATCGAGATCGATATTGCTAACATGATGGCTGACCTGAGCTCCTCACTCGTTGAAGAACATAAGGAAAATGAGGATTTTGAATCCTTCAGGCTCGACCTGATCCGATACCTGGCAGTGGATTCCCCTGTTACGGAGGATGAATTCAATGAAGAGAACGTCGACCTGATCAGTCAGAAATTGCAGGAAAAACTTTTAAAATCCTTCGAAGCCAAGAATCTCTACATGGCCCAGCAGGCATGGCCTGTGATCAAGGATGTATATGAGCATGCCTCCCATCAGTATGAAAATATATTGGTTCCGATCACAGACGGGCAGAAAACCATCCATATCAGTACCAACCTTCGTAGATCTTATGAAACTCAGAACCGCGAAATGGTTAAGTCTTTCGAGAAAGCAGTCATCCTGGCAACCATCGACGATGCATGGAAAGAGCACCTGCGCGAGATGGACGACCTGAAACAATCGGTTCAGAATGCCAGCTATGAGCAGAAGGATCCGCTCCTGATATACAAACTGGAATCCTTCGATCTTTTCAAGAACATGATCGATAAGGTCAATAAGGAAGTGATATCCATGCTGATGAAGGGATCGATCCCAATCAGCCAGCCCGAACAGGTCAAGCAGGCCCAGGCACGTCAGAAACTGGATATGAGTAAATACCAGACGAGTAAAACCGATATGCCGTCATACAGTCCCGGATCATCCACCGAACCCGGCGGACCGCCTCCTCCCAAAGTCGCCCAGCCGATCAGGGTGGAGAAAAAGATCGGACGCAATGATCCCTGTCCCTGCGGTAGCGGCAAGAAGTACAAACAATGCCACGGACGTTCGGAATTGGCGGGAATGGCCTGATTAAAGCTTTTTCAGGTAATCCCGGATTTTCGTACCCAGGGTATCTGAAACAGGTGTCAGAGGAAGTCTCAAATTCTCTTCACATAATCCCAGATGATGCAAGGCTGACTTGATACCGGCCGGACTGCCTTCTGCAAAAATCATTGAAACGAGCTCAAGCATTTCGTAATGAAGCTTTTGTGCCCGTTCCATATCCTTCCTGTCCATAGCACTGACCAGTTGACTCATGCGGTCGGGACAGGCATTTGCAATCACTGAAATCACCCCCTGGGCTCCGAGAGCGAGCAATGGCAGGGTTATGGCATCATCGCCTGACAACACGGCAAAACCTTTTGGACGGTCGCGCAGTATCGTCATGATCTGATCGAAATTTCCGCTGGCCTCCTTGATCGCTGCAATATTCTTTTTATCAGCAGCCAGACGAAGGGTGGTGTCTGCTGAAATGTTTGAGCCGGTACGGCCGGGAACATTGTACAGGATAACCGGAACAGGACTGCAATCAGCAACTGCTTCAAAGTGCTTATAAAGTCCTGATTGATTGGGTTTATTATAATACGGAGCTACATTCAGGAGATAGTGAATACCGGTGAATGACTGCTCTTCGACAAGCTTGATCACCGCACGCGTGTCATTGCCGCCAATACCAAGAACAACCGGTTTTCTCCCGTTGTTGACTTCAAGTATGACGCGCACAATTTCCTTCTTTTCGTCTTTGTCAAGAGTAGGTGTTTCTGCCGTTGTTCCAAGAACAACCAGGAAGTCGATTCCCTTGGCAATTGTATATTCAGTGACGCGCCTCAGGGCCGGATAATCAATTTTACCATCGCTGAAAAAAGGCGTCACCAGGGCTACCCCGGCACCGCGAATGGGTGTGGTTAACATATTAAAAAAGTTTAAAGGATGCTGATTCTGGAGCAGCTTCCTGCATGTTTTGAATGGACTGAAGGTATTTGATCAGGTTTTCAGTCAGATAAGGCAGATCAATCCGCTCATTCAAACCAATCTGGAAGTCGAATACCCCGCCGCAAAAACCGGCAGGGCCAGCAAACATTTTAGCCTGTGATTGCCATAAAACAGATTGGAGAGTGAAATTATCCTGTGTTTCAAGATAAAAAACGATATCATAAGAGTTTGATATGAAAGGCTTTGCCTGTTCTTTTTTAACTGCTTTAAAGAAGGACAACTCTTCCTGGCATATCAGCTCCACCGGCATTCCCGGAAAATTTTTTTCGTAATCGAAGGCATTGAGTTCTTTCCTCCTCTCCGGAATGATTAATAATACGTGACACCGGCGGTCCTGACGGTGCATGGCCTTGGCAAAATGGACAACTGTCGGCACATGTCCGGGTTTTCGAAGGTCGGCCATAACACCAATAGTTTTCGCCTCTTTAAGAGGTATGAAGGCTTTCTTCTTACGAATCCTGTGAAAATTGGCCAGCAGCCTGGGGATCAAAAAAATCCGTTGAATGAGTGATATCATAACGCTACAAACTTAGCAAATTTATAAACTCATCTTCATCCATAAGGGGAATTGACAGATCGTTGGCCTTCTTCAGTTTTTCAGGTCCCATGTTTTCCCCGGCCAGGATGAAACTGGTTTTAGATGAAACAGAAGATACATTTTTGCCGCCAAACCTCTCCACCAGCTCTTTCAGCTCGTCACGGCTATAATGGCTGAAAGTTCCGCTGATGACAACGGATTTCCCGGTAAGTATCTGAATTTGTTTAACCGATTCACCGATTTCCTGACTGAACTGCACCCCATGACTCCGCAATTTCTCAATCATCTGGCGGTTCTTTTCTACTGAGAACCAGACCATGAGACTCTCAGCGATCCGGTCGCCAATCTCTTCAACCGATGTGAGCTGCTCTTTTGATGCCCGCATCAGGCTGTCGATGTTTCCCAGGTTTCGGGCCAGTTTTTTTGCTACCGTTTCCCCGATATAACGGATTCCCAAAGCATAGAGTACCCTCTCAAAGGGTACTTTCTTTGAAGCCTCGATAGCTGCAATCAGGTTGGACGCTGATTTATCGGCAAACCGTTCCTGATTCATCAACTGGTGGTAAGAAAGGTCATACAAGTCTGATACTGAATTCAATAATCTGGCCTGAAAGAGCTGGCCGACCGTTTCGCTGCCGGCACTCTCGATATTCATGGCCTTCCGGCTGATAAAATGTTCAATTTTTCCTTTAATCTGAGGGGGGCAAAACTCTTCGTTCGGACAGTAATGCTTCGCTTCCCCGGCATCACGTGTAAGTGCGGTGCCGCATTCGGGGCAGTGAGTGATAAACTCCACCGGCCTGGCAAATAAATCACGGCGCGAATGATTTACCCCAATGATTTTCGGTATGATTTCGCCACCTTTTTCGATGGTCACAAAGTCACCGATGTGCAAATCCAGGAGCTGGATCTGGTCGGCATTATGCAGCGACGCCCGTTTGACGATGGTTCCTGCAAGGAGTACCGGCTCCAGATTTGCCACGGGTGTGATGGCACCGGTACGGCCAACTTGAAAATCAACCGAAAGGAGCCTTGTTTCTGCCTGATCGGGCGGGTATTTATAGGCAATTGCCCATCTGGGACTTTTTGCAGTAAAACCGAGTGTGGCCTGCTGAGCCAGCGAGTTTACCTTGATCACGACACCGTCGGTGTCAAAAGGCAGTTTTTTCCGTGAATCCTTCCAGCGGTCAATGTAGGCCAGGACACGGCCAATATCCGGACAAACCTCCAGATAAGGCGGAATCTTGAATCCTGCGCCCCTCGACCATTCCAGGTTTCCGCTATGGGTAGGGCGGGGAAGGGGTTCACCTGCCAGGCTGTAAAGGAAACAATCCAACCTTCTCTTCGCAACCATGGATGAATTCTGCATTTTCAGCGTTCCGGAGGCTGCATTTCGGGGATTGGCAAATGGAGGTTCACCTTCCTGTATCCTTTCTTCGTTCAGTTTATTGAAAACCTCCCGGTGCAAAATGATCTCGCCCCTGATTTCAAAAAGGGCCGGACATTCTTTATCTGTAATTGTAAGTGGAACACTTCGTATAGTCTTGATATTGGCGGTCACATCATCGCCCCTTATACCGTCGCCCCGGGTAAGAGCCTGCACCAGCCTGCCGTTTTCATAGGTCAGGCTGATAGCCGCACCGTCATATTTGAGCTCACAAGCGTATTCAATGGGTCCGTCAATGATCTTTTTCAGCCGGTTATCGAAGTCGATCACTTCCTCCCTGTTATAGGTATTTCCAAGCGAATACATGGAAATCCTGTGCTCACGCTGAATAAATTCAAGGTTACGGTCATCCCCGATACGCTGGCTGGGGGAAAGGGGATCGGCAAATTGGGGGAAATCACACTCCAGATCAATGAGTTCCTTCATCAGCCTGTCATATTCAAAATCAGATACTACCGGTTCGCTCAAAACGTAATACCGGTAGTTATGACGGTTCAGTTCGCTCCTTAAAAAATCAATCCGCTGATAAACAGTAGACATATCCATTGTTAATAGTTTGTTTAAAATTAGAACAGTTTTTTGGGTAACAGGTTCACCGTCCGTACAAATTATCACTACTTTTACACCGCACTGGTTTGCGGTCGCCATCCGGCCATCGCAAAAAGAGGGAATCAGGTGAAAAACCTGAACAGTTTCCGCTGCTGTAAGCTCTGTCAACAGCTCTGGCAACCCGCCACTGTTCCAATGAGGGAATGGGAAGGCGCCAGAAGAAGGGAGTAAGTCAGAAGACCTGCCTGTGCAAAAATAAACCAATGGGGTTCGGAATAAACCTTCAGGAAATGCGCAGACGGAATCATACCATATTAACAATTACCATTTTTTTTACGTGCCTTTTGGGTAGCGGTACTTCCCTGTGGGCCCAGTCGATGGAGGTCAGGCTGGATGAAGTTCAGATCAGGGGATCAAGAAAAAGTTCATACACTTCCGACCTTCATACGGTGAAAATTGATACCTTACTGAAAACCAGGTATTTTGGAAGTGATTTATCCCAGGTGCTCAGCAGGGAAACCAATCTGAACATTACCCAATATGGTGGGCAGGGATCGCTGGCATCCATCCGCCTGAGAGGATCAGCGCCAACACAAACTCAGATAAACTGGAACGGGATCCCCGTCAACAGCCCGACTACAGGCAGCATCGACCTGTCGCTCCTTTCCGGAGGAATGGCCGATGCGGTGGAGATCGCCTATGGGGCCAGCGGATCGCTGTTCGGTAACGGTACTTTCGGGGGATCGATCAATCTCTTTAACCAGCCGGACTGGGAAAACCGTTATACGGTCAATCTGGCCGGTGAAACCGGATCCTGGAACCACTATAAGGCTGGTCTCGGAGTGCGGGCCGGCAATGCCAACTGGCAATACCACCTGACCGGTTTAACCCAGTCGAGTGCCAATACCTACCGGTACCGCAACACATTCAAATCCGGCCATCCGGTCGAGTACCGGGTTAACGATTCCATGAACCTTCAGGCAGTTCAGCAGCACCTTTTCTTCAGGCTGCCGCGTAATTGGTTCATTCAATATGGAGCCTGGTTCCATCAACGGGAGAAGCAACTTCCGGCTTCCATGAGTTCCACCCCGATGGTTAAATCCACCCAGAACGACCAGAGCATCAGGCAATTTGTCAGGATATCCAAATGGTACAAAAAATCATCACTCGAAATGGTTGCCGCCAGTTTTAGTGATAGCTTAAGGTATACCGAGGCCGATTCGAAAAAGGATTCAATCTTGAAACAATCGGGTATCCGGACGAATGACACCTACCTAAGCCTTTATTACCGCTGGTATGTTTCCGGTCAGTTCCGGGTCGAAACCGGTTCCGATTTTGAATATCAGACGGCCAGGGTGAAGGAATACCACGGATTGGTGCATGAATCACGCGGTGCCGTTTTCGGGATGGTAAAATATACGGGTAAACCATTCTCGGCAAATCTTGCCTATCGCCAGGTGTTTTATTCCATGACCGGTCCAAGGCCTTTGGTATCAGCGGCTTTCCAGTATCAATTACCGGTCTCCGGAATATCAGTCAAAGGTCAGATATCCAATAAGTTCAGATTTCCAACATTGAACGATCGCTTTTGGCAGCCCGGTGGGAACCCGGGTTTGCTCCCCGAAACAGGGATGGGGTACGATATGGGATTCCTTTACCAGGCTGCAAATGCCCTAAATTCAAGTATTAATCTGAGTACCCAGGTTTTTATCCAGCATATCAACAATTGGATTCAATGGGTGCCTTCAGGTACCTACTGGTCACCGCAGAATATCCGGCAGGTCAAGTGCCAGGGACTCGAGTTGGACCTCACCGGCCGGTGGAAAACCGGGTCCGCAGATTGGTTTGGGAAAGTCATGTATACTTATACCGAGAGTCTCGACCTGAGTATCCCGGAGTCCGAGAACCGTTACAGCCGGCAATTGCCCTATGTGCCGTTCCATCTGCTTAAAATGCAGGCAGGTATCGAATTTCACAGGTTTGCGGTTTCATTGGCTTACAAGTATACAGGCAGGCGTTTCACCACTGATAATCATGATCCCTGGCTGGACCTGAAACCCGCGCACCTTGCTGATTTAAGCCTTTCATATACTTTTTTAACCCGCAAAAACAAGATTATCCTCTCCGGTAATGTCATTAACCTGTTAGATGCCAATTACCAGCTGGTTCGGGCCTATCCAGCTCCCGGGAGGGCATTCTATATCTCTGTCAACTATTTTATTAACGAAAAAATCAAAAAAAATGATTAGTCGCAAATGGAGCCTTTTAAGTGTGATCGCCTGTTTATTTCTCACCAACTGCACCAAAGATAAACCCGATGATTCCAGTGAGGGCGGATTTCTTCACGGAGCCTATATCTCAAATGAAGGGGCTTTTGGAAACAGTAACGGGTCGGTCAGTTATTTCGATACCGATTCAGCTTATATCATCAATCACGTATTTGAAGCGGTCAACGGACGACCATTGGGAGATGTGGTCCAATCAATGGCCGTTTCGGGCGATAAGGGTTTTATCATAGTTAACAATTCTCAAAAAGTTGAAGTTGTTGATCTTAAAACATTTGCATCCATAGGCGTTATTGATGGATTGGAATACCCACGGTCGTTCCTGCCCGTGAACACAAAAAAAGGATATCTCACTGATGGTAATTTCAGCGGTCGTGTATACGTCATTGATATTGAAACGCTTATAATCACAGATACTATCCCTGTTGGGGCAGGTCCTGAAAAATTGGTTCAGTTTAAGAATAATGTCATCGTCACTAATTCAGGGGGGTGGGGCAATGACAGTACCCTTTCCGTCATTGATACAGGAACCGACAAAGTCATACATACCTGGATGGTCGGCATGAATCCGGCTGATGTTTTACTCGACAAAAATAACCTGCTATGGGTGCTGTGCAAAGGGAAAGTGGTCTGGAATGAAGACTGGACCATCGGCGTCGAAACCACTTCATCGCTCGTAGCCGTTGACCCGGAAACCGGCAGTATCAAGCAAACTCAAAATATCGGAGCTGTTGGGGATTTTTACTGGCCACTTCATATCGGCATCAACAAAAACAGGGACCGGGTTTTTTATCTGGAATCCGGTGGGATATACTCACGGTCAATCACCAATGGCAGCACGGCCGGCGACCCTTTCATCCGCGGAAACTTCTATGGCTTCGGAATCGATCCGGAAACCGACCTTATTTATGCCCTCTATGCTCCTTCCTTTACCACTTCGGGCTGGATGTTCCGGCACAAAACCGACGGGCAGCGCCTTGATTCGCTCGAGGTTGGGATCGGTCCGGGCCAGGTGGTGTTCAATTAATGCGGGCATTCGAGGTAAGCGACACGGTCCCCGCTTCCGCGGGGATGACACTGCTGCCGATTGGGGCTCGGTGACGCACCCAAGAGCATTCGAGGTAAGCGACACGGTCCCCGCTTCCGCGGGGATGACACTGCTGCCGAATGGAATAATGTGATGTGGGTTAGGGTTTGAGTGTGAGGGCGTTTCAGGAAGGATTTTTAGAAGCAATAAGTTCGTTCTTCCATTGACGGTTCCATTTTTTTAATCGTTTCTCCCGCAGAATTGCATCTTCAATAAAATCAAACGACTCGTAGTAAACCAGCTTATCTACATTGTAACAAGCTGTAAATCCGGGAACAAGATGCATTTTGTGTTCTAAAGCTCTACGCTTAAGGTTATTGGTCACTCCGATATAAAGAACCTTGTTATTATTTGTTGCCAGAATGTAAACATAGAATTGGTAAGTTTTCATTTGTACTTTCTGATCATAGATGCATCTATTCAACCCAAAAGGAACAATTAAGCTAAATATTTCATCCTCGGCAGCAGTGTCATCCCCGCGGAAGCGGGGACCGTATCGCTTACCACGAATGCCCGCACGGGGACCGCTCCGCCGACGTTGAATGCTAAATGGAGCACTTCCCCCTGTCGTATATTTTCCTACTTTTGCCCGGTATTTCAGTTATCAGGGTGTTTATGAGAAAGCTGCCGTTAATGTTGTTTACCTTTCTTTTTCCGGTTGTCCTGTCCGCACAGATCGAATTCACGGGTCAACCATGGAGCCAGGAACTCAAATTAAAGTCATCTCCGCAACGGGTGGAGTTTTCAGGATTGACTCCTCAGGCCATGGCTGCTTACCAATCTTCTCTTTCACCCGGACTGAAATCCATGATCTTCGCCTATCCGTTTGATACTGTGTTAAATACCGTTCACAATGGGACCTGGGAAATACTTGAAAACGGCTCGCGGATCTGGCGCCTGGCACTTTATTCTCCGAACGCTCTCTCGTTGAACCTGATCTTCAGCCGGTTTAAATTACCGTCCGGTGCTAAAATGTACCTCTATTCACCGGATTACCAAACAGTAAGGGGAGCCTTTACCTCAGATAACCAGACGGTTTCAGGAGTTCTGGCCACCGTTCCGATTCCCAGTGATGAAATGATAGTTGAATTAAACGTCCCGGCGCAGGCGGAATTTTCTCCGATCGTGGAGATTTCAAAGGTTTCGCATGATTTCAAAGGGTTCTTTGAGTCATTTGGCAGTGCGGGCTCCGGGGATTGTAACGTCGATATCAATTGTCCCGCCGGCGACAATTGGCAAATTGAAAAAAAATCGGTGGTCAAATTCATCCGGGGCGGGGTATGGCTCTGTTCGGGAGCCTTGATTAACAATGCAAGGAACGATGGCAGGCCATTGCTTTTATCGGCCAACCATACCATCGGTAACCAGACTCATGCAACGGAAACCGTTTTCTTTTTTCGCTATGAACGACCCGCCTGCGGCAGCGGTAACGGGACGCTTCAATACACGCTCTCGGGATCAAAATTGCTGGCTACCACTTCCAAGGTCGATTTCAGTTTGGTTGAGCTCAGTTCTGCTCCGCCTCCTGATTATGAACCTGTTTATGCCGGCTGGGACCGCCGTGTTTATACCTTTCTCGATACTGTCACCTGCATTCATCATCCCAACGGCAGCGTCAAGAAAATATCCAAATCCTATCACCGGGTGGTGACAGCGGATTTCGGAGGGGGATATGACACCAACACACACTGGAAAATCAGTGCATGGGATTTGGGCACCACCGAGCCGGGCTCATCGGGTTCGCCGTTATTCAACAATGAACACCGTATCGTGGGCGACCTGACAGGCGGGGATGCGAGCTGTTCCTATAATTTTAACGACTATTTTGAGAAGTTTTCCGTCAGTTGGGATAAGTACCCGGATTCATCTAATCAATTGAAATATTGGCTCGATCCTGGCCAGACAGGAGTGCAGGTTGCCAATAGCCTCGATCCCTATTCCGGAGGTAAACCGGTCGCTAATTTCAATATCCGTCCCGATAAGATCCAGGTGGGCCGGAAAGTCTATTTTACCGACTTGTCAACCGGAGAGCCTACTTCCTGGAGATGGTCTTTTGAAGGGGGAATTCCATCGGGTTCCGATAAACCGGAACCGCAACCGGTAAAATTTCCGATTGCGGGATCTTACCCTGTAACCCTGCTGATCAGTAATGAATTGGGAGAGGATTCATTACAACAAACGGTAACAGTGTCTGATTTTGCACAGTATTCCCTGAGCGAAAACCGGATTGTTCCCGAACGGGTGGTCGAATTGCAGGACAGGAGCACTGCGGTTCCGAATACCATGACCTGGATGGTTACCGGAGCTTCTTCACCCCTGGCTTCCGGATCTCCCGTGCAACTCAGCTTTGTGAACCCAAATGACTATACGGTTAAGGAGATCATTGAATTTCAGTATTTTACAGATACCTTGATCCATTACAACCAGATCCGTGTCATCCCGGAAGTCCTGGCATACCGGTCATTTACTTTCCGGAATGTCAAGTCTGATGAGCACACAAGCTATTTGACCATGGGAACCCAGGGTTACCTTCCAGGTTCGAACAGCATGAATATAGTTGCTTTTGCCGAAGCTTTCCGTAACACCTCCGATACCGCTTATGTCATCCATGGGATCACTCTTCCCATTGATGTGAAATCGAAATGGCCGAAAAATTATTACCTGCCGCTGGTGATCTGGAACGCAGGCAGAAAAGTGGTTTTAAGGGATTCAATCATGATCTCGGATTTTCAGGAGGAAAGCCGCCTGACTAAATGGCTCAGGAGTCCGGTGAACTTTGATACGCTCATCTATGTTGGTTTTGAGATACGTTCCTGGGATCAGGGTACTTTCGTGTCGTCAATGGCAACCGACCGGGGACAGTCCGGACACAATACTGCATTTGCAATCAAGGGATTGCAGTGGCAATCCATGACTGATGTTGCGGGTATACGCACCTCACTTGATTTATCGGTGGAAGCCTCTGCCCTCATGAAGTCATATAAAGATGAAATCAGGGTTCTGCCGAATTACAGCGATGGCTCCTTTACCTTTAATCTGGGAACACTGGTGTTCAGTAAGGTGGATATTACCATTTATAATATGGCCGGTCAGCAAGTTACGCCGGTGGTCAGCAAAACCGACAATCAGATCAGCTTCAGCATCAGTCCGCCGGTTCCCGGGGTATATGTGGTCCGTTTGATGGTCGATAACTACCAATTCTCAACTAAAGTAATGATCCTCAGGTAATAATCTTCTATTTTCTGCCTGAAGCATATTGTGTCATAAAGGGCTTGACCTGATCCACCGAGATGCTTTTGGCGATGATCCGTCGCCTCGAATCCAGAATGTAAAGGGTTGGAGTACTGAAGGCCTGATATTTTTCAATCATAGCCCGCACGTTTCCAGGACAATGCCCGTTAATCCAGTTCAACTGATTGTCTGCGATGAATTTCAGCCAGGAAACCTTATCCAGCCGGGTATCCAATGCCACGATTTCGACACCCATTTTCTTTAAATCCTGGTATACGGCATGTAATTTCGGCGTGGCTTCCTTGCAGAATCCGCAATCCGGACTCCAGAAGTAAAGGATCAGGTACTCCGATTTAATATCTTTTATATCAAGCGGTTGATCGTCTGTTGTAAGCAATCCTTCCAATACCGGGGCTTCCTTTCCGATCAACAACGGGCTCAATTCTTTTACCCGGTAGGTGATTCCGCGTAAATTGGCTGAATCCACCCAGGGCGCTTCGCCGGTCAGGTAATATTTCTCAGCAATATGGACATAAACGGCGTCTGTTCCCATGGTTTGCGGATCAGTGTACAGATTGAAAAGATATTGAACTACAAACTGATACATATTTTTCGCCCTCTTCGACCGTTCGATGATCTGGTCGGCCTCCACCATAAGCGTGTCGGCAATCTGGGGAATGATTTGTTTGAAGTACTGATCGAGTTTGGTTTCAACTGCCGGGGTACGCAACAACCGCTCATCCGCAAAATCCAACCCATCAAAAAAGTGAGTCCTGAGGTATTGGTACTGCTTGAACTGATTCTCCTTTACATCAGGTTTTCCCAATGATTCAGGTATCCTCACTGGCCTTAGCGCATGGATGAATGCTCCCGGCAGAGTTCCGGCCAGATCTGTGATGGCGGTATCCCATATTTGATTATTCGATGATTGGATTTGCTTTAGTTCCTTGTTCAGCAACTGACTGCTGTCGGGCGTGAGATTGCCTTTTTTAAGCCGGTTCTGAATTTGTCCCGAGCGGTTCCGGTTAGCCGTATATTTCCGCTGCCACTCCTGAAACCGGCTGTTTTCGGGAGACCCGGTAAATATCAGACTGTCGGCAGGCGCCATGCCCCTTGTGTACATGCTGAATACCTGGTTTTTATCAATGAAAAACTCCGCGAATTTTTTATCAGGAAAAACCAGCTGGTACATCCCTTGTGCCATCAGGGTCCCTCCTTCAAATTCTCCACGGCCGAAATTGTCGGTTTTCAGGGTATCATCAGTATAAAACTTCATTCCCAGCCGATGGCTTAAAATGATATTCATTTCCGGCAAATCCGGCACATACACCGAAATCCGATGTCCCTGGCCGGATAGCCCATGTACTGATATCGTTATGATGACCGTTATTAACAGGAAAAATCGAATTGGCTTCATGCTTGTTATTTTGCGGCAAAGATAACCACACATTAGCTACATTTGACAAAACGATTGGTATATGCTGTCCGTATTGATCCCGGTAAAAGATTGGAACCCCTTCGGTCTGGCCGATGCCCTTGCTGATCAATTGGCACGGTGTGGACATCCGTTCGAAATCCTAATCAGCGATGACAGTCCGCTCAGCGAATCCTCTCCACTGGCAAAGCTGGCCGCTGATAGGGCGGGAATAACCTACTTTTGCCGCGATAATCCACTCGGTCGCAGTGCCAACCGTAATTTCCTTGCCAAACATGCCCGGTACCCATATTTATTGTTTATTGATGGTGATGCCGGAGTGGCAAACGAGGACTTTATCCGGAATTATCTAAACAATCTTGTTCCAAATGCGGTACTGTGCGGCGGCACACTTTACGACCCTCAAAGACCTGAGAATCCTGATCATTTGCTGCGCTGGAAATATGGAATCGAACGGGAACAATGCGAAGCCGGAAAACGAATGCTTAAACCGTGGAAATCATTTTCAACTTTTAATTTTCTGATCCCTGCTGAGATTTTCCATATGATTCGCTTCGAAGAGTCCATACAGGGATATGGTCACGAGGATACTCTGTTTGGTATTCACCTGCATCAATCCGGAATCAGCATTATTCACCTGGATAACGGATTGATCCATCTCGGACTGGAACCTGCCTGCCATTATCTGGACAAAATAAGGGAATCGGGTGAAAACCTTCACCGCCTGTATACCTGCAAGCTGCTGCCTGAGCAATATATCGGCGATATCAATCTCCTGCTTACCTGGAAAAGACTGAAAACTTTCGGGATCACCGGACTTTTGTCCGTCTGGTTCACCGTGCGCAGAAAATCCATTGAAAGACGCCTTTGCGGACCCCACCCTTCGATCTTACTGCTTGATTTATACAAACTTGGTGCAATAAGTCACTTTGGCTGATCTTTATTATCTTTGCGGCTCTTAATTTGGAAAAATGGAGCGTATAGAAAACCGAATTGCCCGAATGACCGTTTTGGCAATACGTGAATTATATCATAGCGAGGAAAGTACCGGAAACATTCAGGTTCAGAGTACCCGGAAGGACCAGAAAGGCGACTATACGGTAGTCACCTTCCCGTTAACCCGGATTTCACATAAAAAGCCTGAGGAAACGGGTGCTGAAATCGGTGGTTTTCTGAAAGCCAATCTTCCTGAAATCAAGGAATACGAGGTAGTTAAAGGTTTTCTTAATCTTACCCTCTCCGACAATTTCTGGGTGAGTTTCTTTACCGGAGTGGCATCGGAACCTGAATACGGCCAGAAAAAAGTGACCGCGGAATCCCCGGTGGTCGTGGTGGAATACTCCTCGCCAAATACAAATAAACCATTACACCTCGGACATATCAGGAATAACCTGCTCGGATTTGCGGTATCAAAAATTATTGCAGCAACGGGAAATCAGGTTAAAATGGTTAACCTCGTGAATGACCGTGGTATACACATATGCAAGTCCATGCTTGCCTGGCAAAAATGGGGCAAAGGGGTAACACCCGAATCCTCCGGGATCAAAGGCGACAAATTGGTCGGTGAGTTTTATATCCGGTTCGATAAGGAATATAAGTTGCAGATACAAGAACTTATATCCCAGGGCTATACCCCTGAAAAAGCCAAAGCCGAAGCGCCTGTCATCCGTGAAGCCCAGGATATGCTCCTGCGATGGGAGAACAATGATCCTGAAACGATTGCATTGTGGAAGAGGATGAACGGATGGGTTTATGAAGGTTTCGATAAAACCTACCGGGAACTGGGTGTTTCGTTCGATAAATTCTATCATGAATCCGAAACGTACAAGCTGGGTAAAGACCTGGTGACGGCAGGTCTGGACAAGCAGGTCCTGTTCCGCAAGGAAGACGGTTCCGTTTGGGCCGATCTGACCGGAGACGGTCTGGACCAGAAGCTTTTGCTCAGAGCCGACGGAACCAGCGTATATATGACCCAGGATCTGGGAACCGCTCACCAGCGATTTGAAGAATTTGCTTTCGATCGTCATATCTATGTTGTTGGCAATGAACAAGATTACCATTTCAAGGTTCTGAAGTTGGTTTTACATAAATTGGGTTTCGACTGGGCCGAAAAACTGTTTCATCTATCCTATGGCATGGTTGAATTGCCACATGGCCGGATGAAATCGAGGGAAGGCACTGTTGTCGATGCCGACGACCTGATCAGTGAAATGATAGATACGGCCCGGAAAGTGTCCTCCGAACTGGGTAAGCTCGAAGATTTCCCTGCAGAGGAGAAGGAACTGGTCAATTATCGTATCGCGCTGGGTGCGCTTAAATACTATATCCTGAAAGTGGATCCGCAGAAAACCATGATGTTCAATCCGGAGGAATCGATTGATTTTAATGGAAATACGGGTCCTTTCATTCAGTATACCTGCGTGAGGATCCGGTCGGTGGAGCGCAAAGCCGCTGAAATGGGAATTACTCAGGGAAAGATTGTTACTGAAGGCCTGGAGCTCGATCCGCCCGAAAATGCCCTCCTGAAAATAGTATACCAGTATCCCGATGTTTTGGAGGAAGCCGGCCGCTCACTCTCGCCGGCTCTGGTAGCCAACTATTTTTATGAACTGGTTAAGGAGTACAATCATTTTTACCAGGTTTGCCCGATCCTGAAAGAGCCGGATGCTCAGAAGAGGGATTTCCGCCTGGCATTATCAAGATTTATTGCCAATCATATTGAAGAAGGGTTGGGATTACTGGGAATCCAGATCCCCGACAGAATGTAAAATATTTGTAACTAATTATGTTTGAAAATCTTAGCGACCGGTTAGAAAGGTCATTGAAATTACTCAAAGGTCAGGGTAGGATTACCGAAATCAACGTGGCCGAAACCCTTAAAGAGGTGCGCCGGGCCTTGTTGGATGCCGACGTCAACTTTAAGATAGCCAAGGATTTTACCACCACTGTCAAGGAAAAGGCTATGGGTGAGCATGTGCTTACCGCGGTTAAGCCATCCGAGATGATGGTCAAGATAGTTCACGATGAGCTGGTTCAGCTGATGGGCGGACAAAAGTCGGATCTGAATCTGAAAGGCAATCCTACGGTCATTCTGATTGCCGGTTTGCAGGGATCCGGTAAAACCACTTTCAGCGGAAAGCTGGGTAACTACCTGAAAACAAAAAAAGGCCGGCAGCCGATGCTGGTGGCAGGCGACGTTTACCGTCCGGCTGCTATTGAACAGTTGAAAATACTCGGCGAACAGGCCGGGATATTTGTCTATACCGAGGAAGGCAACCAGGATCCGGTTTCGCTGGCCAAAGACGGGATCCGACACGCCCGCCTGCATGGATTCGACCTGGTCATCATTGATACCGCCGGCCGTTTGGCAGTCGATGAGGTGATGATGAAGGAAATAAGCGCAATTAAGGCAGCGGTTGATCCGGAGGAGATCCTGTTTGTGGTGGATTCCATGACCGGACAGGATGCCGTGAATACCGCCAAGGAGTTCAACGACCGCCTGAATTTCGACGGGGTGGTCCTGACCAAGCTGGATGGTGATACCCGAGGTGGTGCCGCCCTTTCCATACGGTCGGTGGTAAATAAACCGATCAAGTTCGTTGGAACAGGCGAAAAGATGGATGCCCTGGATATTTTCTATCCCGAACGTATGGCCGACCGGATTCTCGGCATGGGTGATATCGTCACCCTGGTCGAAAAAGCCCAGGAACAGTTCGATTCGGAAGAAGCGGTCCGCATGCAGCGTAAACTGGCTAAGGATCAGTTTAATTTCGATGACTTCCTCAAGCAGATCCAGCAGGTCAAGAAGATGGGTAACATCAAGGAACTCGCCGGCATGATCCCCGGCATGGGAAAGGCGATCAAAGACCTTGATATGGACGATAATTCATTCAAGAGCATTGAGGCTATTATTCATTCGATGACCCCCGGTGAACGTCAGGATCCGACCCTGCTGAACGGAAGCCGCAGGAAACGCGTCGCTGCCGGGAGCGGAACGACGGTTCAGGCAGTGAATCAATTGCTTAAACAGTTCGATGAAACCCGCAAAATGATGAAAATGGTGGCTACGGGGAAAAACCTGGGCCGGATGATGGGCCCTCAGGCCAGAAGATAATTCAACGATTATGATACTAATTGACGGTAAAAGGGTCTCCGCCGAATTTAAACTGGCAGTCCGCGATGAAGTGATCAGGAGATACTCACTGGGACTGAAACAGCCGCATCTGGCTGCCATACTGGTGGGTAATGATGGCGGAAGTGAGACTTATGTGGCTGCAAAGGTGAAGGATTGCGCCGAGGTGGGTTTTCAGTCGACCCTCATCCGGTTCGACTACTCGGTCACTGAACAGGAACTTCTTGCCGCAGTTCACAAACTCAATAATGACCCGTCAGTCGATGGTTTTATCGTTCAACTGCCATTGCCCCTTCATATCAATGAGAACCTTGTGATCGAGGCGATTGACCCCGCAAAGGATGTGGATGGTTTTCATCCGGTCAACATCGGGAAAATGGCTCTCGGACTCCCTTCATTTCTTCCAGCTACTCCATCCGGGATATTGCAATTGATTGATTATTACAATATTGAAACATCGGGGAAGCACTGCGTGATTATCGGGCGAAGCAATATCGTCGGCACTCCCCTGTCGATACTTCTCTCGCGCAAATCCCAACCCGGTAACTGTACTGTCACTTTATGCCATAGCGGCACCAGAGGACTGAAGGAGCTTTGCCTGCAGGCCGATATCATCGTGGCTGCACTGGGAAAACCGGCTTTCCTTACCGGGGATATGGTCAAGGAAGGCGTCGCGGTGATTGATGTAGGCACCACCAGGATTCCGAGTTCCCTAACGAAATCCGGTTTTAAACTTTCCGGCGATGTCAATTTTGATGAAGTCTCTCCCAAATGTTCCTATATAACCCCGGTTCCGGGGGGTGTGGGTCCGATGACCCGCATCGTTCTCTTGCAGAATACTCTAAAGGCTGCCGGTGATAAGAAAAAGTAAAACCCTTATTCTTGCGGGGCTCCTGATTTTAGCTGCGTTACCAGGGTTCAATCAATCCTACAGGCTCGATACGGCGCGTTTTTCAATTGAAGAAGTGACGATCATGGCTTACCGGATTCCGCAAAATCCCAACCAGTTCACCCATATTACGCGCATTATATCAAAGCAAGAGATTGAAGCTGCACCGGTCCGTGACCTGGCGGAACTCCTTCGATACCTTCCGGATATTGATGTCAGGCAGCGGGGCCCGATCGGGGTGCAGTCCGATATCAGCCTCCGGGGCGGGACATTCGATCAGTTCGCCATATTGATCAACGGCATCAATTTCAGCGACCCTCAGACCGGTCATTTTCACATGGATATCCCCATACCATTAAACCTGATTCAACGAATTGAGGTGCTCTCCGGATCAGATGTCAAGTCGCTGGGATCCAACGCCTTCACCGGAGCCATCAATATCGTCACGGGTGCACCTGAAAACAAGGCTCTTCAAGCCGGCCTGTCGGTAGGTCAGAACGGCTTTTTTGAATCTGGTATCAGTGCCCGTAACCATTTCAAAAAATGGTGGGAACAGGCAGGCATCCTGTATCAGAAATCCGACGGTTACCGGGAAAATACTGATTTTAAACACCTGAACGGCTTTTTTCAAACCGGATACAGCATCCGCCGATTCAATGTTAACCTGATGGCCGGCGGACTGAGCAAGGCTTTCGGAGCCAATAGTTTTTATACGGCGAAATATCCCGATCAGTTTGAAAAAACAGGATCAGCTTTCACAGCACTTCAGGCAGCATATTCGGGTAAAGTTAATCTCAGACAATCGCTGTTTTACCGGTTGCATACCGATGAGTTCTCCTTGTTCAGGACCGATCCGCCGGCATGGTACGTAGCTCCAAACTATCACCTGACCCAAACGGACGGAAGCAAGACTGACGCCTGGTTTACCTCGGCATTGGGGAAAACGGCGCTTGGATTCGAATATCGTCATGAGACTATCTGGAGCACCGTGCTCGGAGAAATTTCGGGTACACAGAAGGATATTCCGGGTATTGCCGGGATCCGTTACAATCATTATGGATCGCGTAGCCATTTCAGTCTGACTGTAGAGCAACAGGTGGAGACCGGACGAATTAAGTGGAATGGGGGAGTGGTTTTTCATAAAGTGCAGTCGGTGAAAAACTATTTTCAGGTGTATCCCGGTCTGGATATCAGTTATGCCGCATCGAAGGCGCTGAAAACCTTTATTTCATTCAACCGGGCATTCCGGTTGCCCACATTTACCGAGCTGTATTATAAATCACCTGTCAATCAGGGTAATGCCGCTCTTTTACCTGAAACTGCCTGGCATTCCGAAGCTGGTGCGGATTATCATTTGCATGGCTTTTCAGCCCGTATTTCCGGTTTCTATCGCTATGCAACACAATCCATTGATTGGGTACGCACAGCATCTGAAACAGTATGGCATACTGAAAACCTGGGGAAAATAAAGACTTATGGTGTCGAAACCGGAATATCCTGGTCACCTGCCGAAAATAAGATTCTGACCCGTTTCATCGACCGTTTTGATCTGGGATACCGTCATTATTTTCAGCACCATACAGTGGATTCTTATTACTCGCAATACGTCCTGGATTATCTTAAATGGAAAATGAGCGCAGGCCTGACTGTGAATATTTGGGCCCCTCTGCGTTTTACAGCTAACCTTGTATGGCAGGAAAGGAATGGCACCTATACTGCATTTGATGCTTCCCAGAATATGATTGAGGTTGATTATAAACCATTTATGGTCGCTGATGTCAAGCTGACCTATACAATCAGGTGGATAACCTTGATCGGCGAGTGCAGCAATCTGTTTAATCGTGAGTATTTCGACCTGAGCAGTGTGCCCATGCCAGGAGCCTGGTATAAAGTCGGGTTGGAGTTTAATCTGGTTGGAAAGCATTAGGAAATTAGTATTTTTAGTGCAAATCATTACGCGATGAAGGCATGTGCTTTAAAACAGGCTGCCATTGGCCTGTTGGGTTTATCACTGATTATTTCCTGTTCTCAGCAGCCCCGCCGGGTAACCGGTCCGACCGGCAAACATGGCATGGTGGTCACCGCTCATCCTGAAGCTTCAAAAATAGGACTCACCATTCTGGAGCAGGGCGGAAATGCGATGGATGCTGCGGTTGCCGTTGAATTTGCATTGGCCGTGTGCTATCCCGCGGCAGGAAATATTGCAGGAGGCGGTTTTTGGGTTGCCATGACTTCCGGTAAAAAAGTGTACTCGCTCGATTACCGTGAGAAAGCCCCTTTGGCGGCATCCAAGGACATGTATCTCAATCCGGACGGTGAAGTGATCAAAGGCAAGAGCACGGAGACCATACTGGCATCAGGGGTTCCGGGCACCGTTGACGGCATGGTCAGGGCACACGAAAAATTCGGGTCCATCCCCTGGGCAAGACTGGTGCAACCAGCCATCGACATGGCAAGGAAGGGCTTTCCGATAACCAAAGCCCAGGCTGCCAGCCTCAATTCAATCAAAAAAACCCTGCTCGTGCGAAACAACTGGAAGCCGGTATTTGTCAGCGATTCAACTTGGAAAGAAGGCGACCTGCTCATTCAACTTGAATTGGCAAGCACATTGGAGCGGATACGTGATTCCGGGCGTGATGGGTTCTATTCGGGCCTGACTGCGGATTATATCGTTGCACAAATGAAAGAATCCGGCGGACTGATCACCTATGACGACCTGAATCAATACCAGTCGGTCTGGAGAGATCCCATCGAGGGCACTTACCGCGGTTACCGTTTTTATTCAATGGCCCCGCCATCGAGCGGCGGGGTTGCTCTCAAGCAGCTTCTTGGTATCATATCAAAATGGGATGTGAAAAAATATGGCTTTCTTTCAGTTGAAACGATACATTGCATGGTTGAAGCTGAGAAAAGGGTTTATGCCGACCGCGCCGAATATCTTGGGGATCCGTCTTTTACCAATGTTCCGGTTGCGGAACTCACCAATTCAAACTATCTGGATCAACGAGCCGGTGAAATAAACCTTAACAGGGCAACCCCCTCGGATTCAGTTAGTCACGGCAAGTTAAACACAAAAGAAAGTCTCGAAACCACGCATTATTCAATTGCCGACCGTTGGGGAAATGCGGTCGCTGCAACCACCACGCTGAACTGGGGCTATGGAAACAACATCGTGGTGAAGGGTGGGGGATTCTTCCTCAATAATGAGATGGACGACCTGAGCTCAAAGCCCGGGTACCCCAATCTTTACGGATTGATTGGTAGCGATGCCAACGCCATACAGCCGGGAAAAAGGATGCTGAGCTGCATGACCCCGACCCTGGTCACCAAAGATGATAAATTGTTCATGGTGGTGGGTAGCCCGGGCGGATCGACCATTATTACCTCGGTGTTTCAAACCGTAATGAATGTGATCGATCATGGGATGACCATGCAGGAAGCGGTGAATGCAAAACGGTTTCACCACCAATGGCTTCCAGATCTTATTCAATATGAACCTGATGCCTTAGATACACTCACGGTAACCAGGCTTACTGAAATGGGGCATCACCTGAAAAGAATTGGCAAGATCGGCAGGGTGGATGCCATCCTGTTCCGGCCCGACGGAAAAATGGAAGGCGGTGCGGATCCTAGGGGTGATGATACGGCAAAAGGATTTTAATCATGAGAAAGTTTATCCTGCTGTCATTCATTCTGTCAGGTTTGCTGGTTAACATCAAACTGAACGGGCAGACTTTATCAGGTTCACCCGAAGAACTGAATCAATTGATTCTTGACAAGAGATTCAAGGAAGCAGTAGTCTTGGGAAATGCCATGCTGACTCAGGATTCACTCAATCCACAGGTTTATTATTGTTTAGGGCTGGCCTACAGTAATTTGAAGCAATATACCAAAGCGTGTTCAGCACTGGAGATGTCAGACAAACTGCAACCCGGCAATAAATCCGTCATCCTGAATCTGGCCGACTGCTATTGTGAAGTTGCTGATGCCGCCGCCGCAGAAATTCTTATTGAAGATCTTTTAAAAATCGATTCAACGGATACGTTTATTTGGCTGCAGCTGGCCCAGGTTTACCAAAGACAGGCGGAAATAGACAAAGCCGCTGGAATTTTCAACCGATTGTGGGCCGACGATTCATTGAATATCTGGTTTCCACGGCAAATTGGAAACATGCTGGCACGAAACGAAAGGTTCCAGGCCGCTATCCCTTACCTGGAAATGGTTGTAGAAGCCGATAGTTCTGATATGGGCTCATACATGCGACTCGGACAGGCTTATATCAACCTTAAACTGGTGGATAAAATCCCGGTTTTGGACAAGGCTATCCGTCAGGACTCTTCGGAATCGGTTCTTTTCCGTTACCGGGGTGGTTTACAGCTGGCGGACGGTAAATTTTCGCTGGCTGAGGCCGATCTGCTTGCCGCTTTTGAGTTGGGTGATAGCTCGAATTTTGTTTCGAGGCATTTGGGATTGAGCCAGTTCCATCAATCCAAGTATCAGGAAGCATTGAAATCCTTCGACCGGACAGTCAAAATCGACTCTCTCGATACGGAAGCCTGGTATTATCTGGGTTTCTGTTATAAGTGGACAGAAGACCTTCCCAAAGCGATCGACTGCCTGAACCGGGCGCTGAAAATGGCGATTCCGCCTTCCACTGCCTCCATTTACAGCGGCTTGGGATTGTTTTATAACTTGCAGCGCGATTTGAAAAATGCAATGATCTATTATAAGAAGTCGCTTGAATATAATCCAAATGACGCCTACCCCTATTCGCAACTGGGATTGCTGGTTGAGCAGACCTCCCGCGACAAGGAACTGGCAAAAGATTATTATGAGAAATTTCTTTTTGGGTACACCGGGGATGACCGGAACCTGATCGAATATGTCAAAAGCCGCATACAGGCTATTAACGAAAAGCTCTTCATGGAGGGCAAAATCAAAAAGAAAGAATAACAAGTGAAAATGAGAGCACGGTTCCAAAAACTGTTTGCAAGGATATGCCTCCTGATTACCGGTTGGAAACTGGAAGGGATGGTACCCGACCTGCCAAGGTGCGTCATCATTGGTGCCCCGCACACCAGCAACTGGGATTTTTTCTTCGGCATGTTATACAAATTCTATTACGGATTGAATATTCACTTCCTCATCAAGCGGGAATTATTCAGGTTTCCTTTCAGATGGGTTTTTCGTTATATCGGCGGGATCCCGGTCGACCGGCGGAAACATGACCACCTGGTTGATAAGTTCACGGAGAAAATGAAACACTCCGGCAGCTTTTACCTGGCCATTGCCCCTGAAGGATCAAGAAAGGAAGTGATGGTTTGGAAAAGAGGATTTTATCATATTGCTAAAAAAGCCGGGGTACCTATCGTGCTCGGATATATGGATTATCGCCGAAAGGTGGTCGGGGTTGGACCGGTCTTCTATCCGGGCGATGATATTGAAAAGGATATGCGCGAGATCGCCCTGTTTTATTCAACTATCCAGGCCAAATTTCCGGGAAATTTCTATTTACCGGTCGACCGCCATAAGGTCGCCTGACACCTCAATATCCATGTCGTACGATGTAGAGACGGATAATTATCCGTCTCTACACGTTCTCCTGCGAAATGTACAACGCATCGAACAGAACCTCAACCGGATGAAGCGCCAACCTGCCCGTTCCGTCGAGTATCTGGTGACGGCAGGATGTTCCGGAGGCACAGATGACATCATCCGGACCGGCCTTCCTGACCGCCGGAAAAAGAACCAGCTCCCCAACTTTCATGGAGACCTCGAAATGCTCTTTCTCAAAACCAAAAGCTCCGGCCATGCCGCAGCAGCCCGACGGAATCTCGGTGCAGCTGAAATTAACCGGAAAACTTAAAGCATATATGGCAGGCGCAGTGGATGACAGTGCTTTTTGATGACAGTGGCCATGCAAAAGGATCGTGCGGTTTTCTGTTGTAAACTGATCTGCAGAGATCCTGCCGGCACGCATTTCACGTTCCAGGAATTCCTCAATGAGCAGGGCATTCTTACCCAATTCAAGAGCCCTGTCTTTAAGATCACTGCCAGCAAGAACAGGAAATTCATCGCGGAAACCCAGTATGGCTGAGGGCTCAATGCCGATCAACGGGTGTACTGCGCTGACCAATACGCTGTATTGCCTGACATTCTCCCGCGCTATCCTTTTGGCCTGTTTTAACAGTCCTTTTGAAATGAAGGTGCGGCCGCTGAGGGTGCGGGGAGCAATTTTAACCGGATATCCCAATGCCGTCAGCAGCCTGATCGCCTTTATCCCGATGTGAGCATCCTGATGATTGGTGAATTCATCTACAAAAAGATAGACATACTCTTTGGGATGGTTTTGCGACGTGTTAATCTTTAACAGGTTGCGTTCCGACCATGTGCTGAGGGACTGAACCGAGACCGGGGGCATCGACCGTTTGACGTGAAATCCCACCGTCCTTTTAAAAAGCCCGGATAAGGGGCCGTTTTTCATAAATAGATTGACCGGAAGGGCAAACGGCTGTGCCAAACGGTACAAGGAGGGCAAATAGGCGATCAAACGGGTGCGAAGGCCAATTACATGCTCATCATACCAGTGCTGTAGAAATTCAGCTTTTAATCTCGTCATGTCCACGTTTGAGGGGCATTCCGATTTACAGGCCTTGCATGACAGACATAAATCGAGGATTTCGTAGATCTCCGGATGATCAAAGGGGTTCTCTGCACCGGGTTTTATCAGAAACTCCCGGAGGATATTTGCCCGTGCCCGGGTGGTATGTTTTTCATCACGGGTGGCCTGATAGGACGGGCACATCCCGCCGCCGGCCTGGGGCGATTTCCGGCAGTCCCCGCTGCCATTGCATTTTTCGGCAGCACGCACTACACCCATGGTGTCGGCGAAATCAAAGTAAGTTTCGATTTCAGGAGTTGGAATTCCCGGCTCATTCCGTAGAAACTGATCCATCGGCAGCGCATGGGTGATCTTTCCCGGATTGAAAAGATCATCAGGATCAAAGACTGTTTTTACCCGGTTGATTAACTGATAATTATACTCCCCAAGAATTAAGGGAATCATTCCTGCCCTGAGCCTCCCATCACCATGCTCGCCGCTCAGGGAACCCCGGTATTTCTTTACTATGACCACAGTCTCTGCGGCAATCAGGTTGAACCGCTCCACCTCTGCAGGATCCTTCAGATTCAGCACCGGGCGGAGATGAAGCTCCCCGGTTCCGATGTGAGCGTGGTAAACACAAGTCATGCCGTTCCGGGCAAAAAGAGCCTCCATTTCCAGAATATATTCGGTCAGTCGCGCCACCGGCAGGGCACAATCCTCAATAACTGTAACCGGCTTATGATCACCCGGGATATTTGCGAGGGAACCCAGACCGGCCTTACGCAAGTCCCATACCTTTTTGATATCGGGACCGTTTATGACAGGATAAGCATAGCCAAGTCCCCGGGAAACCAGGTCAGCAATGGTTTCTTTAATTTTTGCATCCAGTTGATCGGTGCTGTTTTCGGCGAATTCAATGATCAGGATAGCCCTGGGTTCACCAACCAGGAAAAACCGGTTGGGCTGCTGCGTATGATTGGTTTTTGTGCATTCCAGCACGATATGGTCCATGAGTTCAACGGCTGTTGGGGAGTGCTTTAATACCACCAGATTGGCGTTGACTGTATCGACCAGGGAGTTGAAATGGGCACAGATAAGGGCCCTGTTTGCCGGGGGCATGTCCACCAGATTGAGCTTGATGGCGGTGAAGAATACAAGCGTCCCTTCCGATCCACCAAGCAATTTACATAAGTTGAATGGTTCTCCGTTTTTCGTAAAAGGATCTGTATCGAGCAAAAAATCAAGGGCATAGCCGGTATTTCTTCTTGGAATTTCCGGATCGGGATACCCATCGCGTATCTCCTTCCGGTTCACGGGATCGCTCATGATCTGATCAATCTCACGATAAATCCTGCTTTCCAGACCGGTTCCCCGGCATTTCTCCCTGAAACCCTTCTGATCCAATGCTGAAAATTCTGCCTCCGAACCATCGCTCAAAAGCGCTTTTACGGCCAAAGTATGATCGCGGGTACTGCCATAAACCAGAGAATGCAGTCCGCATGCATTGTTTCCGAGCATCCCGCCAATCATGCACCGGTTGGCCGTACTGGTCTCAGGACCGAAAAAAAGGTTGCTTTTCCTCAGCTCCGCATTCAGCTCATCCAGGATAACACCCGGTTCAACCCAGGCATATCGTTCAGCCACATTGACCTCAAGAATCCGGTTCATATACCTCGATACATCCACCACTATTCCCGGACCCACCACCTGTCCGGCCAGCGAAGTGCCTGCCGTCCTCGGAATCAGCGATAAAGAGTTTTCCTTCGCAAAATGGATCAGCCTGATGATATCCCCGGTATTCTTCGGGTAAGCCACCGCCGCCGGAACCTCACGGTAAATGGAAGCATCAGTGGCATAGACCGTTCGGGTGGTCAGATCAAGAAAGAGCTCTCCGTCGAGAGAGGTAGCGAGGTTGGTGAAGGGGGTTTGCATGGGGTAAAAATAATAAAAGAAAAGGCTCAAGGCGCAAGGCGCAAGGCTCAAGTAAGTATGAAGGTAAGACAAGGAAATAAAAAGGCTGAAGGGTGCATCCTTCAGCCTTTTACCTTAACTTTAAACTTTATGGTGTTAAACTACCCTCGGAGAAGTGTCATCCCCGCGCAGGCGGGGACCTCGTCGCTTACCTCGAATGCCTGCGAAAGCGTCACCGAGCTTTAATCGGCAGCAGTGTCATCCCCGCGCAGGCGGGGACCTCGTCGCTTACCTCGAATGCCTGCGAAAGCGTCACCGAGCTTTAATCGGCAGCAGTGTCATCCCCGCGCAGGCGGGGATCGCTACCCCCTGCCAGTATTTTCCTTAAAAAAGCTTCATCTCGTCCAGCACATCCATGGTCGCCTTAACCGATCTGGCCGATTCAATCAGCAATTTCTTTTCGGCCTCATCGAGGTTAAGCGTGATGATGCGTTCGATCCCATTCTTTCCAATGATGCACGGAACACCCAGATAGATGTCGTTCAGGCCATATTCGCCGTCAACATGGGCACAAACCGGGAATACCCTGTGCTGGTCGCGGATGATGGCATCCACCATGGCTGCCACTGCTGCGCCCGGAGCATACCAGGCCGATGTTCCCATCAGGTTGACCAGTTCACCGCCACCTTTACGGGTCCGCTCGATGATCTTGTCCAATACGTCGTCGCCCAGCAAGTCAGTGACCGGTATTCCGGAAACCGAAGTGTACCTCTTAAGTGGAACCATGGTGTCGCCGTGGCTTCCGAGCAGAAGGGCGTGAATATCCTTTGGTGAAACATTAAGTGCTTCAGCCAGAAATGCTTTGTAACGGCCGGTATCCAGAACGCCTGCCATGCCGAAAACCTTGTTTGGCGCTTTGTTGGCTGCAAGGTAAGCGGCGTAAGTCATTACATCCAATGGGTTGGAAACCACAATGATGATAGCGTCAGGCGAATATTTTACCGCCCTTTCCGTGACTTCCTTTACGATCACCGCATTGGTCTTGATCAGGTCATCCCGTGACATGCCCGGCTTACGGGGGATTCCGGCAGTAATCACAATGACTGATGAATTACGTGTTCTCAGGTAATCATTCGTTACACCAACAACCCTGGAATCGAAATTCAGGATGGAGGAAGTCTGCCACATATCCAGGGCCTTGCCTTCCGCAGTACCCTCCTTCACATCAACAATAACCACTTCCTTGGCCAGGTCCTGCCTGGCAATCTCATGAGCTACGGTCGCACCGACGTTACCGGCACCGATAATTGTTATTCTTCTGTCCATATATAATTGATAGATTAGGTTTTAACTAGAACTTAACGGGTGAGTCAATCCCGACTTTCTCAATCAGCCAACGGGTATTGACGGAGCTTGGCCTTTCCAGCGGTAATCCGTAAACACGGTCCCAAACCAGTGAAGCCAGAACACCTAAAGCCCTTGATACCGCAAAAAGAACGGTATAAAACTCATATTCCTTGATGCCATAATGAATCAGAATTGCCCCGGAATGTGCATCAACATTGGGCCATGGGTTTTTAATCTTACCCACTGAACTAAGAATCGGGGGAACCACTTCATAGATCCTGCTGATTACCTTGAATAACGGATCATTCGGCAGGTATTTCAAGCAAAACTCACGCTGGGCAATATACCGGGGGTCGGTTTTTCTGAGAACGGCATGGCCATAACCCGGAACCACCCTTCCGTTATTCAGCGTTTTTGTCACATAGTCGGCAATCTGTTCCTTCGAAGGATCCTCGGTTCCAAGTTCCTTCATCATCTCAAATACCCACTTAATAACTTCCTGGTTGGCAAGACCATGCAACGGCCCGGCTAAACCAAGCATTCCGGCTGCATAGGCCTGATAGGGGGAGGCGAGGGCAGAGCCCACCAGGTGAGTGGTGTGTGCACTGACATTTCCACCTTCATGATCAGCATGAATAGTCATATATAAACGGAACAGCCGTTTAACTTCTTCATTGTCAAATCCCATCATGTGAGCAAGGTTTCCTGCCCAATCCAGATCGGAGTCCGGCTCGATATGCCGCCCGTTGTGATACGTATGCCTGTATACATAAGCGGCAATCCTCGGAATCCGGGCAATCAAATCCATCGTGCCTTCATAGGTGGAATCCCAGTAGTCCTTCTTAGCGGCCCCGGCCTCATAGGCTTTCATGAACCTGGAACTGCCAGCCATAGCCACAATGGCCGTAACAAATTGATTCATGGGATGCGTATCCCTTGGTAGCGCATCAATGACATCAAATACATGTTTAGGAACAGACGCCCGTTTTATCCATTCATTCTGGATATACTGAACATCCTCATTGGTCGGCATTTCATCCATCAACATGAGGTAGAACAAACCTTCAGGCAGCGGTTCGTCATCCGGACTGATCTTCGGGAGAAGCTCCCGCAATTCAGGAATGGTGTATCCGCGGAAACGGATTCCTTCTTCAGGATCCAGCTTGGAAGTGCAGGTCAATAAACCCACCATGCCTTTCATACCGGATAATACCTGGCCAATGGTAATTTCTCCGATCACCACACTGCCGTATTCATTTTTAAGCTTTTTAACTATTTCAGCCTTCGGCAATGCCTTTTCAATGAATCTTTTCTTTATCTGTCCCATAATCAGGCGGATATTTTAGTATTTAATCTTTTTGTCAATGCGTCAAAAAATCCTTCGGTCGTCACGTAATCATTTGAAGTAACCTTCTCACCATGCACCAGGATAGCTAGATCTTTGGTCATGTCACCGTTTTCAACGGTCTCAATGCAGGCTTCTTCCAACAGACCGCAGAATTTAACCAGTTCGGCATTGCCATCCAATTTGCCGCGGAAAGCCAGTCCGCGGGACCAGGCAAAAATGGATGCAATCGGATTGGTCGAGGTGGGTTTGCCTTCCTGATGCATCCGGTAATGACGGGTCACTGTGCCATGGGCAGCTTCCGCTTCCATGGTTTTTCCATCCGGGGTGACCAGAACGGAAGTCATCAGACCTAATGACCCGAATCCCTGGGCAACTGTATCCGACTGAACATCACCATCATAATTCTTACACGCCCAAACATATCCGCCGCTCCATTTCAATGCGGCCGCCACCATATCGTCGATCAGCCGATGCTCATAATGAATTCCGGCTGCCTTGAACCTTGCAACATAATCACGCTGGTAAACCTGTTCGAAAATATCCTTGAACCGTCCGTCATAGGCTTTCAGGATGGTATTCTTGGTGGACAAATAGAGGGGCCATTTCTTGTCGAGCGCCATATTGAAACAGGAATGGGCAAAACCCGTTATGGATGCATCCGTGTTATACATCGCCAGCGCAACGCCGTCATCTTCAAACTGATATACCTGATGAACCTCAGGCTCACCATTTTCCGGTGTAAAGGTAAGGGTTAGTTTACCTTTCCCTTTTGTCCTGAAATCCGTAGCCCGGTACTGATCGCCAAACGCATGACGGCCGATACAGATCGGCTGGGTCCAGCCGGGAACCAGCCTGGGTATGGATTTTATCAGGATGGGCTCACGAAAGACGGTCCCGTCCAGAATGTTCCGGATGGTTCCGTTCGGACTTTTCCACATTTTTTTCAGGCCAAATTCTTTAACCCGCATCTCATCCGGGGTGATCGTGGCACATTTGATCCCGACTCCGCATTTCTTTATCGCTTCAGCAGCCTCAATGGTTACAGCATCATTTGTGAGGTCACGATTTTCCATGCCTAAGTCAAAATACTGAATATCAAGATCAATAAATGGCAAGATCAACCGATCCTTAATCATTTTCCAGATGATACGGGTCATTTCATCACCGTCCATCTCAACCACTGGATTGATCACCCGGATTTTCTTCATACTTGTCTCTAAAAGTTAGTTTCTGTAAATATATATATTATTATATAATTTTGAAAAGCTTAATCATTCAGCCTGATTCAGGCGAATAAGGTTGAGCGCCGAACCTGCTTTGAACCACAAAATCTGATTCTCATTATAACTGTGATTAACGGTAATTATTTCACTGGTTCCGTCATCGTTATGATGAATAATGACCTTCAATGGCACCCCTGGAGTGAAACTTTCAAGACCGGTGATATCAAAGGTGTCAGTTTCCCTGATTTTATCGTAATCTTCCTTGTTTGCAAACGTTATCGCCAACATTCCCTGCTTTTTCAGGTTGGTTTCGTGAATCCGTGCAAACGACTTGACCAGGATGGCTTTCACTCCAAGATATCTGGGTTCCATGGCTGCATGTTCCCTTGATGAACCTTCGCCGTAATTTTCATCGCCGATGACAAGCGATCCCATCCCTTCAGTTTGATAAACCCTCGCCGAATCAGGCACCGGAAGATGCTTGCCGCTGATCTGGTTTTTTACCTTGTTCTGGGCAAGATTGAATGCGTTTGTGGCACCGATCAGCATATTATTGGAAATATTGCCAAGATGACCCCGGTATTTCAGCCATTTTCCGGCCATGGAAATATGATCGGTCGTGCATTTTCCGGATGCTTTGATCAGCAGTCCGAGCTGGCGAAAGTCCTTGCCGTCCCATGGTTCAAAGGGTTTCAACAGCTGAAGACGGTCGGATTCAGGATTAACAACGATGCTGATAGTAGATCCGTCCACTGCAGGATGCTGATAACCATTATCTTCCACATCGAAATTATTGACAGGCAATTCCATGCCGGTAGGCTCGTCAAATGAAACGAGGTGACCTTCTTCATTAATGAGCTCATCGGTCAGCGGATTAAAAGTAAGGTCGCCGGCGATCGCAAGAGCGGTTACAATTTCAGGCGAGGCAACAAAAGCATGTGTATTGGGGTTGCCGTCATTGCGGCTGGCGAAATTGCGGTTGAAAGAGGTAAGGATGGAGTTGCGTTCCTTTTTATCGGCATTGTGCCTGGCCCATTGACCGATACATGGTCCGCAGGCATTGGCCAGCACTATGCCTCCGATTTCCTCGAAAGTTTCCAGCAAGCCATCGCGTTCAATGGTATACCTGACCAGTTCCGAGCCCGGGGTGATCGTGAATTCTGATTTTACCACCAGGTGTTTTTCCACTGCCTGACGGGCAATGCTGGCGGCACGGGTCATATCTTCATAAGAAGAGTTGGTGCAGGAACCGATTAAGCCCACATCAAGTTTCTGGGGAAAACCGTTTTCATGAACTGCCTGTGCAAATTCAGAAATGGGCCATGCCCGGTCGGGTGTGAACGGCCCGTTAATATAGGGTTCCAGTGTATTCAAATCGATTTCGATTACCTGGTCGAAGTAAACTTCAGGATTGGCATAAACCTCCGGGTCGCCGGTGAGGTGACCGGCAATCTCATCGGCCAGACGGGCAACTTCCTCACGGCCGGTTGCCTTCAGATAAGCCGCCATTTTCTCATCATAACCGAAAACCGATGTGGTAGCGCCAATTTCGGCGCCCATATTGCAAATCGTTCCTTTACCGGTGGCAGAAATGGATTTAGCCCCCTCACCGAAATATTCGAGTATATAACCGGTGCCACCTTTAACGGTAAGAATCCCGGCAACTTTCAGGATGACATCCTTGGCCGAAGCCCATCCGCTTAACCTTCCGGTAAGTTTTACCCCGATATACTTTGGAAAGAGGAGCTCCCAGGCCATGCCCGACATGACGTCCACCGCATCGGCACCCCCCACACCAATGGAAATCATACCTAAACCGCCTGCATTCACCGTATGGGAATCGGTTCCGATGATCATCCCGCCGGGAAAGGCATAATTCTCCAGGATGACCTGGTGAATAATACCGGCGCCCGGCTTCCAGAAACCGATCCCGTATTTGTTGGAGACGGTCGAAAGAAAGTCAAAAACTTCCTCATTGATGTCCCTGGCCATTTTTAGGTCGGCGACGGCGCCAAGCTTTGCCTGGATCAGATGATCGCAATGCACGGTGGTGGGAACGGCAGTTTTGGTCTTTCCGGCCTGCATAAACTGCAGCAGCGCCATTTGAGCGGTAGCATCCTGCATCGCAACACGGTCGGGGGCAAACTCGGTGTAGCCGGCTCCCCGGGTATAAGCAACGGTGGCCGGTCCCTCATGGAGATGGGCATATAAAATCTTGTCAATCAGCGTCAGTGGCCTGTTGAGCAATTTTCTGGCTTTGGAAACCCGGTCGGGAAAACCAAGGTATATACCCCGGATGAGATCAAGATCAAAAAGCATGTCAGATAAGTTTATGGTTAGAGAAAAGGTAAATTAACATAACAATTCGATAAAAAAAAAGTGAATCATCATCTGAACGCAGAAAAGTCAGGAAACTGATAAAAATCATAGGTTTCCGTTGACTTGCCCTTGCTTTTTTGGGTATATTTGTAGATTCAAAATTCGTCACCTAAAATATTGATTAGCATGGAATTAATGGAGAAAATTAAAACGAATGCCAAAAAATTCAACAAAAGGATCGTTTTACCGGAGGCTTGGGAAGAAAGAACACTCAGAGCAGCTGATATCCTGATCAGCGAGGGGATAGCCCGGATCATTCTCACAGAAAAGCCGGAGATTGTTCACCGTGAGGCATTGAAATTCGGATTAAAAAATATTCAAATAGCTACCATAGTTGATCCGGCCGACCATCCAAGAAAAGAGGCCTATGCGGATCTGATGGTGGAGTTGAGGAAAAGTAAAGGTTTGACGAAAGAGGAAGCATTGAAACTGCTGGAAAACCCATTATACCTGGCCACGCTGATGATCAAGGCTGGTGATGCCGACGGTGAAGTGGCCGGTGCAAACAACGCCACCGGAGATGTTCTCAGGCCGGCTTTTCAATATGTGAAAACCTTGCCGGGCATTTCGGTCGTTTCCGGTGCCTTTATCATGATCATGCCTGACAAGAAATGGGGAGAGAACGGGATGATGGTTTTTGCCGATTGTGCCGTCCACCCGAACCCAACCGCACAGGAGCTGGCAGAAATCGCCGTTTGCACGGCCCGGACTGCCAAAGCAATTGCGGAAATTGAACCCCGCGTGGCTTTGCTGAGTTTTTCCACCAAAGGCAGCGCTAAACATGAAATGGTCGATAAAGTAGCGGAAGCTACCCGGCTCGCTCAAAAGATGGCCCCGCAGTTCATGTTCGATGGCGAATTGCAGGCTGATGCGGCCATCGTGGAATCGATAGGCAGGCTCAAGTGCCCCGACAGTCCGATCGCCGGTCGTGCCAATGTGCTGGTTTTTCCATCTCTCGAGTCGGGAAACATAGCCTATAAACTGGTGCAGCGCCTGGCAAATGCCGAGGCCATCGGACCTGTTCTTCAGGGAATGGCCGCCCCGATCAATGACCTTTCAAGAGGTTGTTCGGTAAGCGATATCGTAAACCTGGTGGCTATCACAGCCAATCAGGCCGCAGGAAGTTATTGATTAAAATTAATTACAAAATATTATGGCTGATTTAGTTGAAAGCATTGAACAATATGCTTTAAGTAAAAAGAACCGTGCAAAAACACAATTCTCAAAAGTAGGGGTGGTCGGAGCCGGTTCGGTGGGACAAACCATTATCCGCATGATTGCTTCCCACGGTATCGAAGTGACTTTTGTTGAACTGGATGAAGAAAAAATCGAAGCTGCCATTCACGGGATTGATGTGGAGCTGGAAAATATGATCAATCATTGGGGGATGACCTCGGGTGAAAAACGCGCCATTCTCAACAGGATAAAAGGAACCATGCAATGCAAGGACCTTGCCGGTTGCGATCTGGTGATCGAGGCCATCAAAAGCAAATCCAGGGAAGAGCGGGTGAGCCTCCGGAAAGAGATTTTCAAACGCATCGAGGAGTATGTTGATCCTTCCACCATCATCGCAACCAATTCCACGACAATCGTTACTACCGAACTTTCTTCAGAATTGAAATATAAGGACCGCTGTGTAAGCCTCCATTTCTCAACCTCAAATCCCGGGGCCAATATCGTTGAAGTCGCGCGAGGACTTTACACCTCTCAGGAATCCTACGACAATGTCAAGAAGTTTGTCAAGCTGATCGGCAAAAAGATGATCCCGGTAGTCGAGAGTCCGGGTTTGATGTCGGTTCGCCTTTTCGCTACCCTGATTAACGAAGCATGCGAGATTTACATGGAAGGTGTTGGTACAATGGAAGATATCGACCTTTCAGTTAAGACCGGGCTGGGATTGGGAATGGGACCGTTCGAGCTGGCCGACAAAATCGGCCTCGATAAAGTCCTCCGTTGGCTGGAAAACCTGTACAATGAATTTGGCGATATGAAGTACAAAGCTTCCCCGATCCTCAAGAGAATGGTCAGGGCCAATCAATTGGGCAGGATCACCAACCAGGGTTTCTACAAGTACGATGAGAACGGGCAACGAAATGTTTCAACAACCACTTATTAATCTGGAAGATCATGAAGATTCTAGTTTTGAACTGCGGAAGTTCATCTATCAAATATCAACTCTGGAACATGGCTGATAAAACAGTGATGGCCAAGGGTATCGTCGAAAAAATCGGTCTGAAAGGATCATTCTTAAAGCATTTCATGCAAGACGGTCAGAAAGTCACACTTGAAGGTGAAGTTCTTGATCATCAAAGTGGTATCGAATATATTCTCGGCGTCCTGACGAGCAAGAATCATGGCTGTATTTCCGGACTTCACGAGATTGATGCAGCGGGTCACAGGGTTGCTCATGGTGGGGAAAATTTCGCCGACAGCGCTTTCATCGATGATGAAGTTCACCGTGAAATTGCGAAGCTATGTGAACTCGCCCCGCTGCATAATCCTGCAAACATGAAGGGTATCGATGCCATGGCTCAGCTGATACCGGGTATTCCCCAGGTTGCGGCCTTCGATACCAGTTTTCACCAGACCATGCCCGATTATGCTTACATGTACGGCATACCTTATTCATTATATACCAAGTACAAGATCCGCCGCTACGGCTTCCATGGTACCTCGCACAAATACGTGGCAAAAAAAGCATGTACTATCCTCGGACTCGATTACAGCGCCATTAAAATCATTACCTGCCATCTTGGCAACGGTGCTTCGGTTGCGGCCATTTCAAAGGGGAAATCAGTGGACACTTCCATGGGATTCACACCAGTGGAAGGACTGATCATGGGGACACGCACCGGCGATCTCGACCTGGGAGTGCTGACCTTTATCATGGATAAGGAAGAGATCGACCAGCAGACAGCCAACACCCTGATTAACAAACATAGCGGAATGCTTGGCGTTTCCGGTGTTTCCTCCGACATGCGGGAAATCGAAAATGAAGCCTGGACCATGAACAATAAAAGGGCCCAGCTGGCTCTGGATATGTTCCATTACCGGGTGATAAAATATATTGGTGCTTACAGTGCAGCCATGAACGGGGTTGACCTGATCATTTTCACCGGCGGAATCGGTGAGAACGGGCCGGAAACACGTGAGTCCGTTTGCGAAAGCCTGTCGTACCTGGGAGTGGATTTCGATCAGTCACTCAACGAAGGAAAACGCGGCAAGGATGCCGTTATCACCAGGCCGGGTTCCAAAGTGGTTGCGATGGTGGTAACCACCAATGAAGAACTGGTCATTGCCGAGGACACTGAAAGAATCGTATCGAAAAGATAATGTTCAACCGGATCATTGAACTGGAAGGGATGCTGGAATCCCGGAAAAACCGAAGGAAACTGGTCCTGGCGGTGGCTCAGGATTCCCATGCACTGGACGCTGTCTGCAAGGCTGCGAAAAAAGGTTTTATTGAACCTGTTTTAGTAGGTAATTTAAAGCTGATTAAGCAATTAGCCGAAGAAGGGGATATACTGCTCGATGGTTGTACCATCATCGATGAAACGGATACCCTTAAAGCGGTGGAAATGGCGGTCAGGCTGGTTCATGATGGATCGGCCGATATTTTAATGAAAGGCGGATGCACCACATCCCAGCTGCTGAAAGGTGTCCTGAACCGGGAATGGGGCCTCAGAAACGGTGAATTGCTGTCGCATTTCGCTTTGTTTGAAATCCCGGCTTACCATAAGCTTCTTGGGATCACGGATGTAGCCATAAATATTGCACCGGACCTGAATGATAAAATCGCCATTGTCAACAATGCGGTGGATTTCATGAACAGGCTGGGACTGGCCATGCCGAAAATCGCTGCGGTGGCTGCCGTTGAAACAGTGAACGAGCAGATGCCGGCAACCATGGATGCAGCTAAACTTTCTGCTCTGAACAGGGAAGGGGCCATCCGCAATTGCCTGATTGAAGGTCCACTGGCCTTTGATACCGCCATCAGCAAAGAGAGTGCGATCCATAAAAACCTGGTGAGCGAAGTCGCCGGAGAAGCGGATCTACTGTTGATGCCCGATATTGAGGCCGGTAATATATTATATAAGGCACTGGCCTATTTTGCCAATTCCAAAGTGGCCTCGGTAATTCTGGGGGCTTCGGCGCCGGTGGTCCTTACCTCCAGATCAGATTCCGAAGAAGCGAAACTCAACAGCATTTTACTGGCCTCGGCGGTCAATAATTAAGAATCTTTCCACTGATGCCACTGATAACACAGATGATGCAAATTATACAAAATTAAAAAAACCAATATCAGTGTTATCTGTGTAATCAGTGGATAGTATAAATCGTCTATAAAATGAACCCGATAGAAATTCTTGTTTTAAATCCTGGCTCCACCTCAACCAAGATTGCCGTTTTCCAGAATAACCGGCCGGTCTTTCAAAAGAGCATCAAGCATTCAGCCGAGGAGTTAAAGCCGTTTAAACGGGTCACCGATCAGTATGAATTCAGGAAAGAGATCATTCAAAATGAATTGATCGAAGCCGGAATCGATATCACCAAAATAGCTGTTGTTGTCGGAAGGGGCGGACTGGTTAAACCGATCGAATCGGGCGTGTATGAGGTCAATCAGGCCATGATCGACGACCTGAAGTCAAATATGACGGTGGAGCATGCCAGTAATCTCGGAGGGTTAATTGCCCATGACCTGGCCTCTAAAATACCGGGTTGCCGCGCCTTTATCGCCGATCCGATTGTGGTGGATGAATTCAACGATCTGGCCAGGTTTTCAGGGCATCCGAATTTCCGCCGGGATTCCATCTTTCATGCCTTGAACCAAAAAGCGGTTGCACGCACGTATGCCCATTCAATGGGGAAAAAATACACGGATCTTAACCTCATCGTGGCTCACCTGGGTGGCGGAATTTCGGTTGGAGCACACGAAAAAGGCCGTGTCGTCGATGTAAACCAGGCGCTGGACGGTGAGGGCCCCTTCTCCCCTGAGCGCAGCGGAACACTTCCGGTGGGACAACTTATCTCCATGTGCTTCAGCAATCAGTATACGGAAGATGAAATCCGTAAAATGGTAGTCGGGCAGGGTGGCCTGGTTGCTTATCTCGGCTCAAGCGCCGCAAACGTGATCGAGGAGAGAATTCAGCACGGTGATCAGTACGCTAAGCTGGTATATGAAGCCATGGCCTACCAGGTGGCAAAAGAGATCGGTGCATGTGCGGTCGTTCTCAAAGGTCAGGTCGATGCCATTCTTGTCACCGGAGGGATCGCTTTCAATGAACTGTTCATCCAGCTGCTCACTTACCGGATTGCCTGGATTTCACAGATCAGGGTCTTCCCGGGTGAGGATGAGATGCGGGCACTGGCTTTAAATGTGCTCATGGTGATTAATGGTGAATTAGAACCGAAAATCTACAAATAATTCTATTTTTGCAGCCAGTCAGGCGGGAGTAGCTCAGGGGTAGAGCATCAGCTTCCCAAGCTGAGGGTCGCGGGTTCGAATCCCGTTTCCCGCTCACTATCAGAAAAACAGGCACTTAGGCCTGTTTTTTTTTGATTATTCCCCGTCTACATTTGTCTGGATTCCTCCTGATCACATTTGTATCAGCAAAAAATATTCCTGAATACTCCTGCGTCGATATTCGACAACTTTTCAACAAAGTCAATTTTCTTCCTTTCGGATGTATACAATTCGCCAAGTTTGTGGTTACATAAGTAACCCTATCTGTTACAAATGTCTATTTCACAAGTGTCACGATGCACATATGTGATTCATACTTGTGAAAAAAAATGAAGGCGAAACGAGCATAAATTGAAATTAGCACATCGTACAAATAACCAGATAGTTACATATTATTATATGGAGCATAACTATATATAGAATGAGGAAAACCCAGTAAAATGGGGCATTTCAGCCCATATGGAATTTATATATGATATAATTAACTCATTATTAACCTTTTACATCATCTATTTCATGTCATAATTAAGGTTTCCAGGAATCATATTAGGCTATTAATGCCTAAAACGGCCTGTTTCAACTAAAATCTATAAAATCATTAATAAATTACTATGAATAAGTAAAATAGGATTTGCGAATAATAGCTCTGAATTAATCACGCTATTTCCTTCGCAGACCACTTTTCAGCAATCCAATGATTTCTTAAATCATAAGTTAAGGTTAACCTGAAATTTGTAAAATTGTACATATGTTAATTGAAAAATGTAGTATTGTAAACACAGGTTAACTTATGTAAATAATTACAATTGACAATTGTTATTTTGTGAATTGTAAATCGTTATTTACATTTGTTACATGGTAGAACGTATCAAAGAGATCATATTAAATGAGGGGTTGACATCAGGAAACTTCGCTGATTTGATTGGTGTACAGCGCAGCAGCATGTCGCATATACTTAATGGGCGGAATAACCCGAGTCTCGATTTCATTGTAAAGACCCTTCAAACCTTTCCCAAGGTAAATCCGGAGTGGTTATTGACAGGCGCAGGTCCGATGTTGAGGTCAAATGCCCCTGATCAGGCAACTCAACCGGTCAGGGAGCGCTCAATTTTCGATTCTGTTCCGGAACCGGTTGCTAAAACAACTTTGGTCCCTGAAGTCAAACATGTTGAAATACAGCCTGATCCTGTCAAGAATTTAGAGAAATATGTCGATAAGGTTTTGATATTTTATTCCGATCATACCTATGATGAGTTTATAAAGACGCAGAAAACCGAATTCTGAGAATTTGTATGATTTGAGTATTTTTGACGCCAGTTAATCTGGCATGATGATTTACAAAAGACTGCTCCGCCCTTTTCTCTTTTTATTCGATCCGGAATTCATACACGGTTTCACCTTTTTCTTTTTCCGCTGCTTCCCCTTTGCAGGAAAAATTCTCAGCAGGAAAATCAGCTGGAAAAATTTCCGGTCCCCTGACATCCCCCTTTTTAATATGACCTTCCGTCACGAGGTGGGCATAGCCGGCGGCCTGGATAAAAATGCCGCAGCCCTCCGGTTTATGAAAAATATCGGGTTTGCCTTTATGGAAATCGGAACGGTCACCCCTCTCGCCCAGAAGGGCAATCCTCGCCCGCGCCTGTTCCGCTTGACGCGCAGCCAGGCCTTTATCAACCGGATGGGATTCAATAACGACGGACTGCACACTGTCGTTGAACGATTAAAGAAACGCCCCAAGGACTTCATCATCGGGGGTAACATCGGGAAAAACATTCAGACACCTAATGAGGATGCGTGGAAGGATTACCTGACCTGCTTTGCCGGGTTATACGACTATGTTGATTTATTCATCGTGAATGTCAGTTGCCCCAATATCAAGGACCTGAGCGAACTTCAAAACCGCGGACAGCTTACAGAAATCCTGATGCACCTGATTGATTACCGTTCAGGACAAGCCGTTAAACGTCCGATACTCCTTAAAATATCGCCTGACTTATCGTATGTCCAGCTGGATGAGGTGATTGAGGTAGTCAAAGAAACCCGTATCGACGGATTGGTTGCCACCAATACCAGCGTTCGCAGGATGGGACTAGCTTATTCGGAAACCGAGATTGCGTCCTTCGGATCAGGCGGTCTCAGTGGCAAACCCCTGTCTGCCTTATCCACTGATATCATCGCTTATCTGCATAAAAACCTGGGGGATAAATATCCGATCATCGCTTCCGGAGGGATCATGTCGGCTGATGACGCCATCGAAAAGATCAATGCGGGCGCCAAACTCATTCAGCTTTACACCGGTTTCGTATATGAAGGGCCCGGACTATTGCCTCAGATACTGAAGGCCATCCATACAAAAAAAGCAGTTTAACATCTTTTAAGTTTTTTGCGGTTTTATCATACACTCCGGTAATTCTCATCCGAGTATTTTTACTGTGTGAAATTGAAGAGCCTTCCCATATCTGTCATTCTTATGCTGCTGGCTTTCTTGCTTATCAATTGCCAGCAGGATCATAAACCTGCCCAACCACAGCAGGATTCTCTGATGCAGGCCATTAACAGGTATTTGGAATGGGAAGGGGAGAATGGTTTTAACGGGGTCATTTTGGTCAAAACCCCCGGAAACGATCCGCTGATCAGGTCTTTCGGATACGCCAATGAGGAGCAGCTTATCCCGAATACCCCGCAAACCGCTTTTGATATCGGTTCACTGACCAAACAATTTACCGGAGCAGCGGTTCTAAAGCTGGAAATGCAGGGTAAATTGTCGGTGACTGACAGTATCGGAAAGTACCTTCCCGCTCTCGGACCTGATAAACGGATGATCACCTTTCACCAGCTGCTGACTCATTCTTCCGGTCTTCCGACGGATATTGTATCAGATGCTGAGGTAATTACAAAAGAAGACCTGCTGAACAAAATAAACGAAACCCCTTTAATCAGTCAGCCGGGTTCAGGTTACCATTACTCACATGCCGGATATAATCTTTTGGGATTATTGATTGAGGCGATCTCCGGCACCGACTATGAAAACTATCTGCAGGCAAACCTCTTTAAACCCTCAAAAATGAGATTTACCGGTTACCGAATGCCCGACTGGACTTCAACCAGTCTGGCTCATGGATACCGGTTTTGCAATGATTGGGGCGGACCGATGGATGCCGGCTGGCTTGACGATGGCCCGTCATGGAACCGCAGGGCCAGCGGCGGAATGCTGAGCACTATCATTGACTTGTATGTCTGGCATGAAGCTTTACTGGGCAACGAGATACTCGACGAACCCTCGAAGGTAAAATATTACTATCCGGCTATTCCGGTTATTGTCAATGATATCCAGTCATCCGGTTATGGCTGGAGGATCATCAAAACGCAGCGGCAAACCAAAGTCATCGCACACAACGGTTGGAACGGGCGTTATTATTCTGATTTTCTGCGTTACCTCGACGAGAAAGTGACTATTATTTTATTGTCAAACAAGTTTCGGGATGGTAACCAGAACATTACCTATGAGATAGCCAAATGCATCTTCCGCAAAGATTACCAGCCGCGTCTCACCGGTAGCATGACGCAGTGCCTTGATTCGCTGCCGGATAACCATTTGGGCAGACTGGGAGGGAAATTCCTCACCCTGCTGGCCAATGGAGTTGAAAAGGATTTTAAAGAATTTACCGAAACCTGTCTGGCCAGCCATCTCATTATTAAATTTGGAAAAGATACCCTGGTGAGCGAGTTGAAAGATCTGCAAAAACGCACCGGACCGCTGCGGATAAGGCAGATCATGATCACGGATAATCAACGGATGAACATTGAGGTCATCCAGGTCCGGAATAATCAGGAAGCCTTTATCCAACTCTATTTCGATAAAAACGAGGATTACAAGATCCGTGGTTTCAAGTTTGAATCCCCGGATGAAAGGCATTAAGGCTGAACATCCCGCATGATCCCATGCTCCAGGCTGATAAATGTTTCGGTACTCGAAACTCCGGGGATGCTTTGAATCCGGCCATTCAGAACTTCCATCAGATGCTGGTTATTCCGGCAGTATACCTTTAAAAATATGGCATAGTTCCCGGTGGTATAGTGGCACTCAACGATTTCGCTGATCTTTTCGAGTTCGCCGGCCACCGAATGATACATCCCGGCTTTCTCGAGAAATACCCCGACGTACGCGCAGGTGCTGTATCCCAGGTTTTCAGGTGAAAGCTTGACGCTGTAGCCGGTGATGATCCCCTGTTGCTCCAGCTTGGCAACCCTCTGGTGTATAGCGGCTCCCGACATCCCGCATTCACGCGCGATTTCAAGAAATGAAACCCGGCCTTTGTCCGAAAGCAGATGCAATATCCGCCGGTCTACACTGTCGATTTTGATTGATTCTGACATAAATAAATTGAAGCTGAGCGATAAAGGTATATATCTTTTTACACAGAACTTGGCGGGTTGAAATTGATCGTCTAATAATTTTGCATCTTTACAACCGGCTACAAGAGAAAGTGCTTTATGGCGGAAGAGATAATCTTTAAGGAAGGTCAAAGGTTCTCCTTTGTTATTACCAATAAGTTGGTTCTCCCGGGAACCGATGAGGTGAACCTTATCCTCATGGGGCCCGACCAGAAAAAGTACCTGCTGGCGGAGCATTACTATGAAAACTACCATCTTAAGGTTGGCCAGACGATTGTATGCACCATCGATAAAATCAATTGCTCAGGAAAGATATTCCTCGAACCCGACCACCCGTATTATAAAATTGGCGAACGCTACGATTTCCTGGTGCTCCGTCTTGCCGAACAGGAAAACTTTCTGGGAAAAATACAGATCATTGCCTGGGTAAGGGACCTTCACGGACTGGAATGGTCATGCCCCATTGACAAAGCAGAGGATATTGAACCGGGTTACAGTTACCTGGCCTGTCGCGTGGACCGGATCAAAAAGGGTGAATTGATATTGTCGTTACCTGCCATGACCAGCCGGTTCACCACCCTGAAGGTGGGCAGCACTTACTCATTTAAACTGCAGGATATCAAGACCTTTGAAGATGAAGAGTTTTATGTATTGAAAGATACCATAGGTAATTTCCACCGGCTGCCCGTATACAATTATGTCCATTATGGATTTAAACCCGGACAAAGCCTTGAAGCAATGGTGGTTAAATACAAGCCCAATGGTGAATGCCTGATTGAACCGGTTCATCCTTATTACAAGATCGGGGAAAGCTTTTCTTTCAAATATACCGGCATGCACAAAACAGTCGACCTGTTTGGCCGGATTGAAGCCGTAATAACAGTCACCGACCAGTTTGGCCAGGAGATTAAAGTCAAACCGCACTCCTGGCAAACCGAGTTGGACCTGTATAACCCGGAAACGATAACCTGCCTCGTACAGGGGTTCAGGAAAGGCCGTCCGGTATTGATTAATATCCAGGAGAATACGTTAAAAGCTTAGCCTGCCGGGCAGCTTCCACAGTCATGAAAAATCAGTTTGCACTCATACTTATCCTGTTAACTGTTTTTGCCCCTTTTTCGGTCGCACAGGAGAAGAAAGCGGTTATCCACATTCAATTTGAAGAGGCCGTCCCGGCTGATGTACAGGTGATTCCGGCGCTTCTGAAGTATAACAAGGACTTTGCCTTCAGTTTTATACTGGATGATGCACGGGAAGATGCTTATTCACTTGCTTATAAGCTTTTTAATGGGGGATACTGCGAAATCGATGGAATGACCTATCCGGGACTGGATTACTCTGACGGGTGTGGCAATGCCATCCCTTTTCGTGCCGGGATTGCCTGGTATACTGAGAATCAGCCCAATACAGATCTTCATCTGGGAACACCCAGCTACCTGACCTATTCCCAGGCCATTGAGCTGAATCATTCAGGCTGGGATTTTTTCAATCACAGTTTTGATCATAACGCTTATGTCCCCGGAATGGATTACCACTGGGAATTGGAGACCAACCGTCAGACTTTTAAGAATCAAACCGGCATCAACATGAAGTATTGTGTGCCGCCTTCCGGGGATACCGCATACCTGGAACCCGCTTTTGTCAATGGGGCAATCGCTTGTTTTACTGGAAATTATGGGTATCTGGGAACAGGAACCGGAGTGGATGTGACCGTACCGGTTCCAACCAGCCGGCCGGTTTACTGGAGAAATACCGTTGCCAGCGATACGCACAGCGGGTCCATGCTGAAAGCCGCTGTCGACAATTGGGTGGCCACTACCGGTCAGGGAAAGCAAAAATGGTGGAGCGAGTTCACCCACCGTGTGGAATATGCATATACCGGATCCAGTCTGGAGTTCCCGACCTTCAGGGAGTATTTTGAATACATGAAAAATGAATATGGGATGCCTGGCCGGGATAACGGCTGGTTTGCAAGTGGAATAGAGGTTTTTGAATACCTCAAGGTCAGGGATAATGTAAGTATCCAGCTGCTCAAAAACGGTAATTCACTGGATATAGTGATCGATTTTTCTACCGTTTCCCCAGATTTCCGGTATTATGACATCAGTTTGCTGATCAAAGGCTCCGGGCATATCCGGTCTGTTGTTTGTGATGCCCCGGCCACCTCAACCCATGCCGAATCAGCATACGGGCACCTGGTCAATGTGGATTTACCTGACTCGCGATTCTCGGGAATTCAGGACATTGTTGTAAAGGATGGATCAATAATAAAAGGGTTTCCAAACCCTTGTACGGGGACCTTTAACCTGACGGTTCCTGACGGCGCCGGAGATATTTCAATTGCGATCACCAATACTTTAGGTAGCCGGATGCCGGTACCGGCTGGTACCAATCAGGGTGGTCTGTTGACCATGACTTTCCGGCAAGGCGATTTTCCGGAAGGCTTGTATTTCATAAAGATACAGTCCGGGAACCGGGTTATCGGATACACAAAAGTATTTATCCATTTTTAATTACCTTAACTGTAAGCTGATATGAGAGTATATACCCGAACAGGCGACAAAGGGGAGACCTCCCTTTCCGGGGGCACCCGGGTACAAAAAGATCACCCCCGGCTGGAGGCCTATGGTACGGTGGATGAGCTGAATTCCCATTTGGGATGGGTTCAGTCCGTCATTCCCGATGCGGATGAAAAGGATCGTCTGACCCGGATCCAGAACCGGGTATTTTTAGTCTCGTCACACCTGGCGATTGACGATCCGGAACTGGGGAAAAAATTGCCCGGGATACTCGAGGATGACATCGAAGATCTCGAAAAGGCCATGGATGCGATACTGGATAAGATCCCGCCGTTGAACCGCTTCGTCCTCCCGGCGGGTCATGCCGGCGTGGCTGCCTGCCATATTGCAAGAACCGTTTGCCGGCGGGCCGAGCGTCGAATGGTTACCCTTTCGCGAAACACGGATATGGAGCCCATTCTCATCCGGTATATCAATCGTTTATCCGATTATCTTTTCGTCCTGGCCCGGAAGACTGCCTATGATCTTGGAGCGGGCGAGGTGATCTGGACCTCTGATTTCAGGACCCGCGAACCAAAGTGATGACTGTTCAGGATCCTTTGAAGGCGAACCTCCGCTATGTGATCACGGGCGGTCCCGGTTCCGGAAAAACAACCCTGGTTGAAGCACTTAAGAACCTGGGTTATACCGGCTTCCCGGAAATTGCCAGGGATTTGATCCAGGAGGGCATCACCCCTCCAATCTGGTCAGATAAGCCCGTTTCCGGTCGATTTTTCGAACTTATTCTTGAACATCGTATTTCTTCCCACCAGCAGATCAAATCCGGTGAAATCGCCTTTTATGACCGCGGCATTCCCGATTCGCTTGCCTATCTGAAATTTCAAAACAAAAAGATTCCCCGCTTTTTAATCGAAGCCGTTGATCGATATCGCTATAATACCATTGTCTTCGCTGCACCGCCCTGGGAAGATATCTTTGCCGGGGATTCGGTACGGCGGGAAAGTTACCGGGAAGCAGGGAAGTTGTTCGAATTGGCTGTTCATGCTTACGCTGGTTGCGGTTACCGGATTATTGAATTGCCCAGGGTTCCATTGGAACAACGGGTGGAACAGGTGATTCGGGTGATCAATAAAGGCGGCGTGTAGAGACGTACCGCGGTACGTCTCTACTGAGATACAAAATGGTAAATAATGTACCCCAGTTGAAAATTTTTCTCGGTGGTGGCGAAATTAAACCGGGTATTTTGTGCGGCTGACTTGGCGGCATCCAGGAAACAGGGCTCCTTGGTATCGGTGCCCGCCGAATTGATGCTGGTGAGTTCAACTTTACCGCGCTGACCCACGCGGATATCCACCTGCACGGTGGCTCCGCCCTTGCATTTATATACCGGAATCGGCAGATAGGCTACCTTGCGGTTATCCAGCTTATAATAAATATTCGTCGGCCCTTTATAAACCTGCTCTTCTTCAATCTTGGCGGGTTTATAGAAATCAATGGGCCTGGATTCAGTTTTGGGCAGCTCTTTGTCGTTGGGATCCAGGTCATTCTCTTTAATAATATCCTTTACTGCCTGTGCCACACGCTTTTGTGCCTCCCGTTCGGCCGTGCGGTTCGATGCCGGAAAGTTTTTGTAATCATCATACTTCTCCACTTTATCCTCGGCCTGGTTAACGGCGATATTCCGGGCTTCGCGGGCAGGGGATTTGATACGGTTATCGGCATCGGGTTTTAAGGCTTCCAGCTTTTGAATGTCTTCAAACACCTTAAGGTCAATATAGATGACATTTTCCTGGGCGTCTTTCATTTTTTCCACCCGGGTGAACAGGATAAACACCAGGATTATCATGTGAAAAAGTACGGTACCAATGATCCCGTACTTCTTCTCCGACCAGAATTTTATGAAGGACTTATCTGACAAACTTTTGTTACCGGATTGGCTTTTTATGAACGGCTAAAAGTAGTGATTTATGTCGTGGAAATCAAAAGGGGTCACCGCCTTCGCCGTGACCCCTTTCATGAGCATTACACCTATTGTTTACCTTAATATTTCCTGATCTGGTCCTCATCCCTGACGATCAACTCAGGCTTTCCTTCCCACATATTGATCAGCCCGACCACCCATACATATTCGTTTTCGAAGTACCATTTCGGACTGGCGCTGATATTTCGGGCGATGTTTCTTGGAATCACGACGCTCATGTCCTGGTAGGGGAATGGGGCACCAATGTAAAGGATATAGTTTTCATCCTCAGGTGAGTAGTAAACCTCATCAACCTTGCCGTAAACCCTTCTCACCGTTCCGGCATATTGCCCGGCATCATTGGCTGAGATGGTCTCGATCTGGCTTCCGAATTCCATTTCCCAGTTGGTATGAGTCGGGTAGTAATACATGAACCTGTGGAACAATAACGGGGTCCAGATCAGGTCGATGTGGCGCGGAATCCGGTAATAATACCTGCTGCGGCGAATATCCCACGGCAAGGGCATGTACCGGTTATGATAGTGGTTGACAATACGGATCCTTCTATGATTGTACCAGTTGTCATAGTCGCGGTAGTCGCGGCGGAAATCATCCGATCTCCTTAGGTTTTCATAGTTATCAAAGTCCAGTTTGTATCTCCGCGAGGCAAAGACCTCATCGTTCTGGTGACGGATCATACGGCCGTCATCAGTAGTCAGGGTACCCTTACCCTCACGGTAAACCCTTGATGCAGAAGAGGTATTCACCCTGACTTCGGCGTTATCCGAATTCCTGGTTTCGCCCCGGCGGGTAGCTGAAGAGGTTACCCCGGTTCCCCGGTTTTCAGGACGTACCGTGTTAGTTTCGGTCCTGCGAACGGCATTGCCGCTCCCACTTCTCTGGTCGTTTCCGGTCCGGACCCTGGTTTGGTCTTCACTCCTCCGGGCCGACTCATTGGTGCTCCGGGTAACCTGACCCCGGTCGGTGCTCCGGGTAACCTGGCCCCTGTCGGTAGTCCGGTTAGCCTGACCACGGTCGGTGCTCCTGGTTTCAACCCGGGCACGGGTGGACTCATTGTTGGTGCGGGCGGGTTGGGTGCGCACCGCACTCCGGGTTTCAACCCGTCCTTGCCCGGTAGCCTGACGGCTGTCCGAGGACTTCGACCGCTGGACCGTGCTGGTTGATTTTGACTCCGACCGGGTTCTGGTCTGAGTAGCTTCTTTCCTTGCGCTGCCTTTTTCGCTTTTGTTTTCTCTTGCTGACCTGGTGGCCTGTGGATAGGCAGTCATTCCGGCTATCAGGATCATCGCTAAGATTAAGTAGTTTTTCATGGCTTTGGATTTTAAATACTGTCTTATGCCATGACTTATCAAATGACTTGCCAAAAAATTAAAAATGGATTTTTGTGTCGAAAAACTAGCTAAACGAGTCGAATTTCAACACAAATGTGTAGCTATTCTATGATGGATCAGAAATGCACGCTTTCACCGGCATCGAGCCGGACTGCTTTTTCATAAAACCACTGGGCGGTGTATAGATCAAACAGGGCCATCCCAACCATCTTGAACAGGGTGGTTCCGTGGGTGTCCGCCGTAACTTTACCGCTGATCAGGGAACCAATCGGGATCACCTGTTTTTGCTTGAGCAGGCCCATTTCGATCGGATGGATAATATCTCCTGATTCCTCGAGTGCAAACCGTACATCCACAAAACACTGATCGATGAGTTTGAAAAGGGAATCCGGTAATTCACGCATCTGCGGTTTGTAGGAGCCAAGGGCAATGATATGCTTGTTCCTAAGCAAATCAGCATCATCAGGCAATACAGGCCTGTTGGAATTGGTAGCCGTGATGATCACCTCAGATTGCCCGACCAGCTCCTCGCCAGTCGTTACATGGATCAGCTCCACTTCCGGCAAGGATGACTGCAGGCACGAGATAAAAGTCTTTGACCTTTCGGCGTACTTGTCCAGTATATAAATCTTGGTTATTGGCCTTACCTGGCAGGCTGCGAGTATCTGATGCATGCCCTGAACACCGGCGCCGATCAAACCCAGACTGCTAACATCTTCAGGGGTCGTATAACGGATTCCCGCGGCGGATACGGCTGCAGTCCGGATGGCTGTGAGCTTTGCTCCATTGATAACCGCAACGGGTTCCCCGGTTTCTCCATTGTTCAGTACCACGATTCCCTTGATGACCGGTTCATTTTTCAACGGATTATCGGGAAACATGCTCACCAATTTGGTGCTGAAATACTTGCCGCTCTGGGCCGGCATCAATAACAGGGTATTGTTGGCAAAGCCCATGCTGACTCGTTCGGGCATTACAAAATCGCCATTTTCATAAGCGATCATCGCCGTGATCATCTGATTGGTCAGACTGGTCCAGTCGGTTAATTGGGCCAGTGTTGATTCATTGATAACTAACATATTATACGTAGGTTTTGGTTATTTTTTCAGATTTATTCCGTTTATCGCCGCTTCCATGCGCCTGGCGGTCGGGGTATCGGATAAACCGCCAAGTGCCGTGCACCGCAGCGATGAATGCATCGCCTGGCCCACCTTGAACATGGTGATAATCGTCTCATTCAGAGGGATAACCGCCTGAATGCCACCCAATACCATATTGGCAGAGGTCAGGGCATTCCCGGCTCCGTTGGCATTCCGTCCCAGACAGGGTATCTCCACACGGTTGGCTATCGGATCGCAAACCAGTCCCATCACGTTCTGCATCGCAAGAGAAGCGGCATCAAAAGCCTGTTGGGCCGATCCACCGGCCATCTCCACCAGACCTGCTGCTGCCATGGCGGAACCGGCACCCGTTTCGGCCTGGCAACCAGCTACTTCGGCAGCGAATGTGGCATCCATGGCAATAAACAGGCCAACCAGTCCTGCTGCCCAAAAACCATCCTTCAGGGTTTCATTCTTTCCGGAAAAATCGGCATACCCGATCAGACAACCCGGCAATCCGCCGCAAGCACCCGCCGTGGGAGCGGCGATCACCACACCCATACTGCTTTTAACTTCCATTAGGGCTGTGGAATAGGCGATCATGAGATTAAGCGGACCCGCTTCTATTAAACTTCCGGAGTGATAATGAGCCATGAATCCGGGTGATTGTGATCCGATCAGCCGGTCGGCATACTCAGTACCACCCAAACCGGTTTTAATTCCGCTTCTCCATATATTGACCAGATTTGCCATCATGCCATCGAGTTTCTCAACAGAATAGCCTGATCGCGCCGATTCGAATATCCTCGCGAGCTGACTGGTCTTAATAGCCATTAAATCAGGACTTTTCAATAATCCTGCAAGATCATGAAAGGGTAGGGCACCCGTTTGCTGACCGGGGATGGGCATGACTGGCTTCAACAGTCTGAAAAACCGGAAGCATGACTGAAATAGCGGTTGGCAATCACCGAGGTCAGGTGTGGCGGAAAACCGGTAAACAACTGCATTCCCCTTACCGCCGGAGATGAATGAACTGCCGGAATAGCCCGGAAAATGGGTCATTTGCTGTTCAATATCCTTTCTGGCCATACAATCCGGGGAGTCATGAAAGATGGCGAACAAAACCGCGTCATCGCCCGGAAGATCGACCGGAAACCCCATGATATCAATCATCCTGATCATGCCCCCGCCGGTGGAGATCACCGTTGCGGTAACTTTTTCCCCGTTTCCGCAAACGAGCGAGCACTTGTAGGTATTGGGATGATCTGCAGGATAATCGGTAATGTTAAAGGTAATACCCATGTCCGATTTTTTTGCGAGGTCCAGCGAATTCGTCATTTCGGGATCCAGAATATCCATACCCAGGAGACCCGTAGCCAAACCAATATCTGAACCCTGTGTATGATAGGTCGTTGCCAGAGAACCGCCGGGATGAAAATCAAAATCAACCGATTGGATATCCTGTCCGGCAAGGTCCCGCAAAAGCAATCCTATTCGGTAGGAACCTGCTGTATGTGAACTTGATGGACCACGCATAACCGGACCTAATACATCGTTGAAAATACTCGGCATCATGGAGGACATATCATGAAAAATCTTGAAATTTCAGCACAAGGTAACTTCTAAAGAAATAGTATTTTAGTACACCAACAAAAAACTTAATCCAAATCAAATGAAAAATTTTACAATCACCATGTTTTTATTGGCTCTGGCCTGCGGTTTACAGGCCCAGGTTGCAAAGCATTCTGAAACTCCTCCGCCCTCAAAAGAGACCCTTTCGTTACCCGGCGCCAGGCTGGCCACGCAAACACCGCTTAAAGGGGGTGGCGACATTTTCTGGAAAGAGGAATTTGACTGGTCCGACCCGAACAGTCAGATCGGCTGGCTCCTGCCAACAAGTTGGAAGATGGAAGATCCGGACGACCTCGGATACAATTGGCATTGGGCAACTGACACGTTAAAAGGAGTTTACACCAACGAACCTCCGATAAAATCCGACTCCAGGGCAAACGGATTCCTGGCATTAAACCTGGATGGCTATAACAAGGATCTTGGAAATTATAACAATTATCTATCCGTAAACAGCTCAATTGTAAGTCCTTCCATCGACTGCAGCGCCCATTCCTCTGTATTGGTGAAGCTGGCACAGAATTTCCGCTACTGGTCGGAGGCCGACATGCTGTTTGAAGTCACGAATGACAAAGGTGCTCACTGGGCTTCCTATGACATGAAAATGGGCACTTTGTACAGCGAGCGTGTTGGTGGAATTGCTGCCGGAGACAAGGTTGATCTCTATCTGAACCTTACCGACGTGGCCGCGGGAATGCCCGATGTACAATTCAAGATCACCTGGCGCAAGGCGCGTTTATATTATTGGATGATCGACGATATCACCTTTATGGAAGGCTGGGAAAACGACCTCCAGATGCTCTATTATGAAGCCAATTACGATAATGGCACAACCGACAAGGAGGGATTCTTCTATTCGTTACCTAAAACGCAGTTATCCGGTTACAATATGATGGCTGTCATTCGGAATTTTGGCAATGGCGAGCAGTGGGACACTCATCTTAAAGTAGAGGTGGTAAGAAACAGTCAGCCGATTTACAGCCAGACCACGGTGCCCTATAATTTCTATCCGGGGCTCACCGATACCTTTAGAATAGCGCAACAGTTTGTGCCTGAGGAATTCGGACATTACCGGATGGATTTTTCTGCAAATATGGACAATGAAGACGAACTGCCCGGAGACAACTTCGCTTCCATTCCATTTCATGTTACAGACAGTGTATTCTCAAGGTGCGATAACCAGCCGGAGGTCAGCTTTTCGACCTGGGGATGGTATACCTATCAGCATGAGGGTGATTTGATGGGTACCTGGTATCCTATCAAGAAAGACATGGAAATCAACAGCATATCGGCGTACATCAGCTATGCCGATATCCGGAGCACTTTCAGATTTGTTCTTTTAGGCTATAATGCTGAAGAAGATGCTACTTATGAACTCCTGGGCTCGGATTTTATGCAAATGGATTCCACCATCCTGAAAAACCATTGGGTAACCCTCCCGTTGATCAAGGACGGTGAAGGCGAGTTCCTTACGGCAGGCAATTCCTATATGGTCTGTGTCGAATTCTTTAATAACCTGGATTTCCAGGCCGCCTATGATTCGAAGCGTTACGGGATCGGATCCGACCGGAACAATTTCTATCCAAGCGGGAAATGCTGGTTTTACCAGACTGAAGTGCTGGCCTGGTGGTCGAGCAGCAACGATCTGTTTATGATCCGGATGAACCTGAATGATCAAACCAACCTGGTTGATGGCATTGATAATCAGCAACTTTCCGGCACATTGCTCATGCAAAACTATCCGAATCCTTTCAGCAATGAAACGACCATCTCTTACAAGCTTGATCAATCCTCTGATATTGAGCTGAAAATATGTGATATAACCGGTAGGGTAGTCCGGAACCAAAAAATGATGAACATGCCGGCAGGGGAGCACTCCGTCCTGTTGAATGGAGCTGATTTCCAGCCCGGCACCTATTTATATACGTTAACCGGAAGCAATTTCACCAAGACCATGAGATTGACGGTCAGCAGATAATGGGCTCCTTAACATTGGCAGGCTTAAAAACCTCCTGGCTTCAGCCAGGAGGTTTTTAATTAGCCATCAATTCCCCAATCTTCTTCTTAAGTGACTCAAATTCAATAGTATCGTATAGGCGTGTGAGAAAAACAATCTTTCCCGTTTTGTCTATAATGATATTGCGTGTAACTCCGGCAGCCTTATCTGCATACTTGGTGAATATCCCGGAGTCCTCATCCAGAGCGAGCGGATAGGTAATCTTCATCTGTTTGGCAAAAGCCTTTACCTTATCGATCGTTTCGCCGCGATCAATCCCGATCAGGACCAGACCTTTATCTTTATAAACCTTCCAGATGTCGCGCTCAATAAACGGCATTTCCTTGCGGCAAACGCTGCACCAGCTGGCGGTAAACTGCAGCATCACAACCTTGCCTTTAAGATCCTGCATGGTAAATTGCTTGCCATCCGTCAGTTTCAACGTAATCTCAGGCGCCTGATCGCCGACCTTCACGAGATATCCGCGCGAATCTGCCTGGGCTAATGTGCTCATGCAGAAAATGAAAAGTAAAGTGCCTGTGAGGTATGTGCGAAGTTTCATTATTGGTAAAGGTTAGAGGTTATTGGTTAGAGGTTATTGGTTCACGGCCAACCAGGAAATTGATATTTCATAATTCTAATATAGATCAAAAACTTATTAGGAAGCACAAAAATAAAAGAATCCGTGTAAATCCGCGTTACCGAAGGTATCCGCGTCATCCGCGTGCCATCATCCGGTGTTATTAAGCCACCTTTCATGTCATATTATTGTCCTATAATTAATATTATGTTAATTAATAAATGCAACGTAAAGACGGACCACGGTCCGTCTCTACCTAGATGTTATTTTAATCCGTCAATCCTCTTCTGAACCTCAGCGAGCTTGTCGTTCTGTTTGAAACGATAGTAAAGCTGCTTCAATCCGGAAAGCAATTCGGCATCTTCCTTATTCAATTCGTAAGCCTGCTCAAAAAATGGCAGCGCCTGGGTAAAATAATCGTCAGCAATCTTTAAGGCTGCTTTGTACCCGGCTTCGTCGCTCAACGGAATGGCGTTGGCTTTCTCGTTGGCCTCAACACCCTGGTTGAAATAAACCGTTCCCACGTTATAGTAACCGTTGAAGTTTTTCGGATCCAGCTCAATCATTTTCTTGTAAGCATCGATGGCTTTCTGCTTGTCCTTATCTTCAATTGCCCTGCCGTAAACCTGCCACAGACTGGCATTGGTCGGATCTTTCTCCAACGCTTTTTCAACAAATCCGAAGGCACTCTTCACGTCTTTCCGTGCCAGATAGAAATTGATCATGGCAATATAAAGATTGGCTGCGGTATTCGGATATTTGATGATACCGGCTTCATAGGTCTTCAAGGCAGTTGCAGAATCCCCTTGCGACAGGTAAATTTCTGCCAGATAATGAAATACTTCAGGTCCGCCATAATTCAGTTCGATCGATTTGGTATAATATTGAATGGCTTTGTCCTTCATTCCGGCACCTTCAGCAGCTAAAGCGGCATTGTAAAACGAACCCGTATCTAACTGATTGATATACGGTAACCTGCCAATAGCCATGACAGTCTCGAAAGATTCAACTGATTGGGCGAATTGCTTATGTTCAAATTCGTTGGACCCTCTGTTAAAATAATCGGCTGAGGTCCTGGTCAACTGGAAAAGCAGTTCATTTTCAAACCTTTTGTTGACATCCAATTCTTTGGCTTTAACAAAGGACTGGTACGCCTGCTTCAGCGGATCCGGGTCGAGACTTTTGAATTTCTCATCTTTCGACTGGTAAATCTTGTAATACAGCAATCCACGGTAATACCAGGTCTTGGCTTCCCCGGCGGTCTTGGGATGAACCGAAGCTTCATCGATCGCCAGTTTGGCTTTGTCGAGCTCATTGTACTCAGGCTTCATCAGATTGTAAGCGGTAACAACCTTGTTGCTTTGTCCGAATGCAGCGCCCAGGCCAACCATGCACGCAAGAAGGAAAATAACTTTTTTCATGTCAGAAGAAGTTTTCAGATTTTTTTCTAAAAATATTATAAATCAAACTCTTTGTATCACTCAATATCAATTTTAATACCACAATTGCCAATTAGAACAGCCTATTCAGCCTCATTTGGGTCAATTACCTTGTTTTCATCACTATCTGAATCCAAATCTGCCTCGGAATCGGTATCGGAATCAACGACCTGATTTTCATCTGTCCGGTCGCTTTCCACTTTTGCAACCGAGGCGATGGTGTCATTGTCCTTCAGATTGATGAGGCGCACACCCTGGGTGGCACGTCCCATGATCCTCAGCTGGGCCACTTCCATGCGGATGGTGATCCCCGACCGGTTAATGATCATCAGGTCATCATCGTCGGTGACTCCTAGAAGTGCAATCAGGCCACCTGTTTTTTCGGTTACATTGATGGTTTTCACGCCCTTGCCGCCCCGGTTGGTGATCCGGTAATCCTGGATACTGGAGCGTTTCCCGTACCCATTCTCCGAAACCACCAGGATATCCTTACCGGCATTTTCAACGCATACCATCCCAACCACTTCATCATTGACATTGGCCAGGGTAATTCCCCTGACTCCCGATGCCGTCCGGCCGACTGGCCTAACCGTGGCTTCGGGGAACCGGATGGCTTTACCCGATTTGATGGCCATCAGGATTTCATGGTTACCATTGGTCATGCGCGCTTCGAGCAATTGGTCGCCGTCCTTGACGGTAATGGCATTCACCCCGTTTTGCCTCGGCCTTGAATAGGCTTCCAGCAAAGTTTTCTTGATCACGCCTTTCTTGGTGCAGAGTATAATATAATTATTGTTGATGAATTCCGTATCGGTCAGGTCCTTCACTTTCAGATAGGCTTTCACTTTGTCTTCCTGCTCGATATTCAACAGGTTCTGGATTGCTCTGCCTTTGGAAGTCCGCGTCCCTTCAGGGATCTCGTAAACCTTGAGCCAGAAACAACGGCCCGATTCGGTAAAGAAGATGATGGTATTGTGCATCGAGGCAATATACAGATGAACGATAAAGTCCTCGTCACGGGTATTGCTTCCTTTTGACCCCACCCCACCCCGCGTCTGAGTCCGGAATTCGGTCAGCGGAGTCCGTTTAATATACCCCATGTGACTGATAGTCAACACCATCTCTTCGTCAGCATAGAAATCTTCGGGATTAAAATCTTCAGATGCGTATACGATCTCCGTCCGGCGCTCATCACCATATTTCTCGCGAACCTCAATCAGTTCCTTCTTGATGATTTCCATCTGAAGGGTTTCACTTTCGAGTACGCTTTTCAGGTAAGCAATCAGGGCCATCAGTTCTTCATATTCCTGACGGATTTTATCCCTTTCCAAACCGGTCAGGCGCTGCAGACGCAGGTCGAGAATAGCTTTAGCCTGTAATTCAGACAATCCGAAGTTCTCCATCAGACCGATCCTGGCCTCATCCGGGTTCTTCGAATTGCGGATCAGTGTGATCACCTCATCCAGATGATCAAGGGCGATCAGCAAACCTTCGAGGATATGGGCCTTTTTCTCCGCCTGATCAAGGTCGAATTTGGTCCGGCGGATAATCACCTCGTGGCGGTGGCTGACGAAATTATCAATCAGGTCGCGCAGGTTCAGCATCCGCGGACGGCCATGAACCAGTGCAATGTTATTAACCGAGAAGGAAGTCTGAAGTGCCGTGAATTTATAGAGATTATTCAGAACCACATTTCCAATCGCGTCTTTCTTAAGGTCATACACGATCCTCATTCCATTCCTGTCCGATTCATCGTTCAGGTTCGATATCCCTTCAATTTTCTTGTCGTTGATCAGTTCGGCCGTTTTCATGATCATCTCGGCCTTATTCACCATATAGGGAATTTCGGTCACTACGATCCTTTCCCGGCCGTTTGGCGTGGTTTCGATCATGGCTTTGCCCCTGACCACAATCCTGCCCCGGCCAGTCTCGAAGGCGTCTTTAACTCCTTGATAACCATAAATAATACCACCGGTTGGAAAGTCTGGTGCCTTGATATATTTCAGCAGCCCTTCGATGGTGATCTCCGGATTTTCAATGACTGCGATAATGGCATTCACTGATTCGGTAAGATTATGCGGCGGCATGTTGGTTGCCATACCTACCGCGATCCCCGATGATCCGTTAACCAGCAGGTTCGGGATCCGGGTGGGCATTACGGTTGGTTCCTCGAGGGTATCATCAAAATTGAGCTGATAATCGACTGTATTCTTTTCCAGGTCACTCATGATCTCCTCTGCCACCTTTTGAAGCCTGGCTTCAGTGTACCTCATGGCAGCCGGACTATCGCCGTCGACCGAGCCAAAGTTACCCTGACCTTCGATCAGCGGGTAGCGCATCGACCATTCCTGGGCCATCCTGACCATTGCCATATAAACACTGCTATCGCCGTGGGGATGGAACTTACCCAAAACTTCCCCGACGATACGGGCTGACTTCTTGTAGGGGCGGTTGGCGCCTACTCCCAACTCATTCATGCCGAAAAGTACCCTGCGATGAACCGGCTTTAAACCGTCGCGCACATCGGGCAAAGCCCGGGCAACTATAACCGACATCGAATAGTCGATGTATGAAGACTTCATCTCCTCATCGATATTGATTCGGACAATTCTTTCGCCTGTTAGCATAAATAACTAATAATAAACAACATACACTATTGAAACCAACTTAGTAAGGAAAAACAAAAGTACCAATTTTTTCTTCTCCGGAGCACAGAATCAGGAGATATTTCGGTCGTTTTTTCTGTTGATAATTGGCGCACTATTTGTTTTCCTTTAGGTACAGAAATGATTAGATTTATATTTTAAAGAAAACGCCTGACTACTAGTGATTAACGAAATCTTCAAAAAATTCCGGTAAACGGTGTTTGACAGATTGACAGTCAATAATTGTCAGGGAAAACGAATAAAAATTCAATTTATGGATTCAAACTTCCCAAAGCAAATACACGACGTTCTGGTGTTCAGCCAGGAAGAAGCCATACGTTTGGGTAACGATATGATCGGACCCGAACACTTCTTTCTGGGCATTCTCCGCGAAGGAGAAAGCGATGCCATCGACGTATTGGTCAATCTGGGTGCTGATCTTCCAAAAGTAAAACGGTTAATAGAGCAAAGAATACGAGTTGCAAATCCTGATAAAAACTTGAATCAGAAGGAGTTGCCTTTACTGAAACCGGCTGAGCGGATCCTGAAGCTGGCCTATTTTGAGGCCCGTGATGTCCAGCCCCAGAAAGTGAGCACGGTTCATCTTTTGTTAGCTATTCTTAAAGATGATACGAGCATAGTCACTCAGATTCTGGAAGACATGAGCATCAATTACAATGCCGTACGCCAGCAACTGCAGCAGCAGGACCTGCCCTCTGCGAAGTCCGAGTATCATGATGAAGACGATGATGCCGATGCCCCTGCCGACCAGGTAAAAGGTCAGCCCCGCTCCTCCAAACCCGCTTCGGATACGCCGGTACTAGATAATTTCGGTATTGATATCACGCGTGCCGCCGAAGATGGCCGTCTCGACCCGATCGTCGGACGTGAAAATGAGATTCAGCGCATTGCGCAGATCCTCAGTCGCCGGAAAAAGAACAACCCGGTATTGATTGGCGAACCCGGGGTGGGTAAATCGGCCATTGCGGAAGGCCTCGCCATCCGGATCGTTGAGCGGAAAGTATCACGTGTCCTCTTCGGAAAGCGAGTGGTAGCCCTCGATATGGCCTCGATTGTCGCCGGAACCAAGTACCGCGGTCAGTTTGAGGAACGAATGAAAGCCATCCTGAATGAACTGGCAAAAACCAATAACGTCATCCTCTTTATAGATGAGATACATACCATCGTCGGAGCCGGCGGCGCCACGGGTTCGCTTGATGCCGCCAACATGCTGAAACCGGCTCTGGCGAGAGGAGAAATCCAGTGCATCGGTGCTACCACGCTCGATGAGTACCGTCAGCATATTGAAAAAGACGGCGCGCTCGAACGCAGGTTCCAGAAGGTACTGGTGGAAGCCACGTCCCCCGAAGAAACCTTGCAGATCCTGCATAATATTAAAAGCAGGTACGAGGAGCATCACCATGTCACCTATACCGATAAGGCCCTGAAGGCCTGTGTTTACCTGACGCAGCGTTACATCAGCGACCGTCATCTGCCTGACAAGGCTATCGATGCTCTGGATGAGACCGGTTCAAGGGTGCATATTTCCAATATTTCTGTGCCTGACCGGATCATTAAACTGGAAGCGGAAATAGAAGATACCCGCAAGATAAAGATCGAAGCAGTTAAAAATCAAGACTTTGAAAAAGCTGCACGGCACCGCGACCGCGAAAAACAGCTAATTGTCGACCTCGAGCACGAAAAGGATATCTGGGAAAAGCAGCTGATGGAAAACCGCCAGACAGTGGATGAATCGAATGTTGAAGAAGTAGTTGCCATGATGACCGGTGTTCCTGTTCAGCGCATCGCCCAGGCTGAAGGTACCCGTTTGATGAACCTTGAACAGGAACTGGAAAGGAAAGTGGTCGGGCAAAGCGAGGCCATTCATAAAATTGTTAAAGCCATCCAGCGGAACCGCGCGGGACTGAAGGATCCCAATAAGCCTATCGGAAGTTTTGTATTTCTGGGGCCCACCGGTGTGGGCAAAACCCAGCTGGCAAAAGTTCTTGCCACCACCCTCTTCGATTCGAATGATGCGCTCATCCGGGTAGATATGAGCGAATACATGGAAAAATTCTCGGTATCGCGCCTCGTTGGCGCCCCTCCCGGTTATGTTGGTTATGAAGAAGGCGGCCAGTTGACGGAAAAAGTCCGCCGGCGCCCCTATTCGGTAGTACTGTTGGATGAAATTGAAAAAGCGCATCCCGACATATTCAATATTCTTTTGCAAGTTCTTGATGACGGGCAACTAACGGATAGTCTGGGTCGCAGGGTCGATTTCAAGAATACCATCCTCATCATGACTTCCAATATCGGAACACGGCAGCTGAAAGATTTCGGACAGAGTCTGGGTTTCAATATCAGGCCCCATGAAGAAGGTCAGGGCGATTATCAGAAAGATGTGATCCAAAAAGCGCTCAATAAAGCTTTTGCACCGGAATTCCTGAACAGGATTGATGACGTGATAGTTTTTAACAACCTGACAAAAGCGCACTTACACAGCATTATTGACATAGAGCTTCAGGGGTTGTTCGACCGGTTGAAAAGACTCAACCTGCAGTGCAAAATCTCACCTGCAGCTAAAGATTTTCTGGCTGAGAAAGGTTTTGATCAGAAATTTGGTGCAAGGCCGCTGAAACGCTCGATACAGAAGTATCTTGAAGATCCGTTAGCTGAAAAAATCATTGATTCCCAGACTAAAGAGGATTCACTTTTCACCATCGGATACGATAAAAAGAAGGATGAAATCGTCATTAAAATGACCCATCCCGACTGAAATAATTGTTAATTTATTGTTAATCGATAAATAATTCCTGTGAAAATTACAACATGGTACAGGGTTTGTTCGTTTAACACATACGAACTTGGAGACAAGATCGTTTCAGACACTCCCAAATGTCTGAGTTTTTTTCATAGGTTTAGTTTTAGGTTTAGGTTTCAGCAAGGCCCTCTCCCAAAGAGGGTCTTGCCTTTTTAAGGCAGAAGGCAAAAGGAAAGGCACAAGGCACAAGGCGCAAGGCCAAAGGAAAGGGGAAAGTGATAAGAAAAAAGGGGAAAGAAAAGGCAGTAATAATTTTGGAAGTTTAATTTCAAAACTCTATCTTTGCCGCGCGTTTTTTAAGAAATTGATTCAGTAGCTCAGCTGGTAGAGCACATCCCTTTTAAGGATGGGGTCCTGGGTTCGAGCCCCAGCTGGATCACCTAAAACCCTCAATATTTACTTATTGAGGGTTTTTTAGTTCAAATCGGAGAAGTTTCATCACGACATGCTTTCATAGGCACCTCGTTAGAATTAAGCGGTCCCCGCGTTCGCGGGGATGACACTTCTCCGAGGGGAGCTTTGTGGTGGCGGGGATGACACTTCTCCGAAGGGAGCTTTGTGGTGGCGGGGATGACACTTCTCCGAAGGGAGCTTGATGCGGGCAGGATTTCCGCGGCTGACCGCTTTGCTGACCGCCATACTTATTGAGAGCCCTTAATGGTCCTTTCCAAGAAATTTCCCTTCGCATCAATTCCCTGGACCACCACCCGCCAGGCCGTTTTCATCGCTGGTTTGGGTAAATTAAGAACAACCGGGACCGTTCCGGTTATGTTGAACGTTGGATTCCAGTAAAGTGTGGGATTATACAGGCGATGATTTGTGGGTGCCGGTACTCCAGACCCTGCACCTTTCTTAGTGGTAATGAGGATCAAACCTCCGGCATCAGCCGAGTATTTCAATATTTCAGAGACCTTTTCCGACACCTTGATCGTGGCAATATCATACGGACTATAATAGTTGATCACATCCGCATTATACCCCTTCTCCACCCCATCGATTACAAACAGTGCCCCTTTCGGGTATTGAAGGGAATTCTGGCCCTTGCTGAAGTAAATCTGATTATTCGTGAGAGTGTAAGGCTTGATCGACCGGATGATGCTGAGCATCGGAACCCCGATCTCCAGCTGCTGCCGAATCCGGTCGTCAGCCGTTGGTTTTCCCGGGATCAGCCCTGATTCCTGCAACATATTGGAGTTTTTCCGGATAAAAGCCGGAAGATCTTGATCCCCAGATAAAAAATACTGGTGAAAGAACCGGTCGCAGTGAATCTGCGAAATCAGCCAGTCAACCTGGTCCGGTTGATAATACCGGATGAGCCGCTCCCGGAAAGGCCTGATCGCTTGTTGCTTAGTCCGGCCAATCGTGGTATCAATGATGGACAGCATCAGGTCATCCAGCATCTTCTCATCAATCCCGGCCGGATCAGAAAAATACCCAGGCGGGAGCGCTTGCGCAGCGGAACCCATAAGGTTCCACAACCGGATATCGGGCTCCCGGGTACAAGCCGGACTCATTACTTCATCAAAAACGGAAACACTCACTGAACCCTCGGTTGGCTGACCATCCTCACCGGTCAGCGTGATGTTTAGATTATTCAGCTCCTTACTCTTTCCCTTGCCCGATCCGCTGCTGACCGACAGGCGGTGGTTACGCGGATTGACCAATACCGATCGCTGGGCCAGGATCACTCCTTCAACGTTCATAATACTTACGGTAACCATGCCCTCGATCTCCTGGTTTACCCCAACCGTCCAGGTCAGGGAATCATTCAGCGTAAAAGGAACCGGCACATCCGACCGGCCGCCGTAAGTAGCTGTCATTGACAACCTTAACCCTGCTCTGGGTATGTTGGTCCGGACCTGAAAAGTCAACCCCGATTCCGATCGGCCTTTCAACAGTAATTGAACCCCTTTGGGCTCGGCCACAGGCAGCGGAAAAAGCTGGTCGATGCCGGCCGGACGGGAGATACGGACCTTCAGTGAATCATCGGGGTCCGGTGTGAATCGTATGGACCCCGTTCCCAGGCTGTTGCTTTTGATACTATCGACAGGCTGGTTGTCGCGATCGACAATGACTCCCTCGAATTTCAGCGGATAACCCTCGATATCACCCGCCCGGAATCCCATCACGGTGCTCATGCCACCAATCAGGGTTCCACCCTCAGGCGAAAATTGCATGATGACCGGTATCCCACCGCCGGGAATGGAAATCGTTGAAGAACCCTTGAATTCTCCCAGCTCAGTGTTCACGGCCAGTGTGAGCAATCCTTCTTCCGGGGTTGCCGGTATGCGGATCAGGAAACTGTCGTTACCCTCTTCATCAGTCTTGCTGATGCCATTCTGGTACGGCACCCCGTTTTTGCTGGCCAGGTAGGCAAATTGACCGTTCTTAAAGGGTTTCCCATCCTGATAAACAATATGAACCCCCACCTGGGCCGATTCGCTGCGGACATACCACGAAGCATCCAGCTTCAATCCGATCAGCAAACCCGGGAATTTGCTTTCCCTGACCATGATCTTCCTTGAAAAAGCGTCCGTAACCGGCCGGTACTCCATCTGATCGGTATAGCCTAATACCCGGTACTCCCCTTCCTTTGTTGAATCGGGCAACAAAAGGGAACCGGCCGCCTGGTTGTTTTCAACCAAAAACTCCTTGTCCACCAATGGCTTACCCACCGGATCGAGGATCAAAACAAACAATTTGCTGCTTTTTACGGCAGCATCCGCCGGTTTACTCAGAAAAGCTTTGAAACTCACCTCTCCGGAAGGCGCATAAACATCACGATCTATCTGGATGAATACACGCTGCACGGGCGACTGGGCACGCAGGCCTGCGAAAATGCAGGTGGCCGCCAGAAGTAATAATAATTGTTTTTTCATCTTATTTTGGGGGAGGTACAAAGGTACAAAAATTAGATCACCGCTCAACAATCGGAGAAGTGTCATCCCCGCCACCACAAAGCCACCCTCGGAGCAGTGTCATCCCCGCGAAAGCGGGGACCGTGTCGCTTACCATCACGTTCTGCAGGAGCTATTGTCAGCACCTCATTAGTGGGAAGCGGTTCCCGCTTTCGCGGGAATGACACTTCTCCGATACGAGAACGTTACGGCGGGAATGACACTTCTCCGATTCAGCAATTTTGAGTTATATTTACCCGTCAAATCAACCCAAATGAACACGAACCCCCTGATCAATGATCTGTTGAACCATAAAACCTCCCTGGCCGTCATTGGCCTGGGATATGTCGGATTACCGCTCGTGCTGGCGTTTGGAAAGAAAATGAAGGTCACCGGTTTCGATGTGAATGTTGAGCGTGTCAGTAATCTGCGTAAAGGCACCGATCCCGCGGGTGAAAGCGGTGCCGAAAAGTTTGAAGGTTTGAATGCCCTGTTCACCTCCCAGCCTGATGACCTCCGTAGTGCCCGGGTTTATATTGTGGCTGTGCCAACACCGGTCGACGAACATAACATACCGAACCTTGATGCACTGCGTTCAGCAACTGCCACCGCTGCGAAATATCTGAAAAAAGGCGACTTGGTCATTTATGAATCTACAGTCTATCCCGGATGTACTGAGGAAGAGTGTGTGCCGGTGCTGGAAAAGATATCGGGGTTGGTGTTTAAAACCGATTTCAAGGTAGGGTTCAGCCCCGAACGCATCAACTCGGGCGATCATGTTCATCAATTGGAAAACACGGTAAAAGTGACATCCGGGTGCGATCCTGAATATCGCCCTGATGAATGAACTGTCGATCATTTGCGGCAAGATGGGCATCAATACGTATGAAGCCATCGAAGCCGCGGGCACCAAATGGAATTTTCTGAAATTCTCGCCGGGATTGGTTGGTGGTCATTGCATCGGGGTCGATCCTTATTATCTGACCTATAAAGCTCAAAAGCTTGGATATCATCCACATGTGATCCTCGCCGGACGATACGTCAATGATTCGATGGGATTTTACATTGCCAAGCAGACCGTTAAGCGGATACTCGCCAAGGGCCTCGACATCAGGCAATCAAAGATATTGGTACTCGGATTCACCTTCAAGGAAGATATCTCAGATATTCGCAATACCCGTGTGGCCGATCTGGTGCGGGAATTGCAATCATACCAGGCTGCGGTCACCGTGACGGACCCCCACGCCGATCCCGATGAGGTAAAAAGCGAATACGGAATTGATATCGTCGGGATGGACCCACGGAGGGAGGACCCACGGGTCCTCCCCTACGACGGTTCCGATTTTGATGCGGTGATTATTGCGGTCGCACACCGCGAATATGCATCATTATCGCCCGCTGATTTCAAAAAATGGATGAAACCGGGTGGAATTCTTGTTGATGTAAAAGGGATTTTCCGGGGAATGGCCGACGAGACTGATTACTTCTCGCTGTGATCGTCGGAATGGTGATCGTCAGAATGGTGATCATCGATTATCATCGGTTGCTTCTGCATGCGTAAATCGGACATCACGCAGGGTATCATCGTAATGATGAATGCCGATGAAAACAGGATCGCGGCGGAAGTTAAGGCATGCATATCCCTCATTGCCAGGGCCATGCCGAAAAGAAAAACATTGATTAATATGATGATGGTTGATGCCTGGACATGAGTGAATCCAAGCGTGAGGAATACATGATGCAGGTGGGTCCGGTCGGCGCTGAAGGGCGATCTTCCATGGACAATGCGACTGGCAAATACACGGATAGTATCAATAATAGGAACAATCATGGCTCCCATCACCACCGTCGGCAGCGATCGCATATACAACTCATTATCTGCCGGTAATTCGCAGCATAATATCTTGATCGACAGCACGGCAAAAAGAAATCCCAGTAAGAGCGAACCGGTATCACCCATAAATAGTTTGTTATGCTTTCCGAATACGTTGTACCGGTAGAATGAGATCAGTCCGCCAGCCATGGCCAACGCCAGAATGGCAAAATTAACATATCCGAGCCGGTATAGCCAGTATCCGAAGATGAGCGAAATCGCGATACCCATGCCGCTCGCCAGACCATCAATCCCATCAAGCAGGTTAAAACAATTGATCAGTGCGATAAAAACAAAAATCGAAAACAGGATGCTGAACCAGTAAGGCAAGGTTCCGATGCCCATCATGCCATGAAAAGTGGCAATCCGGATACCGCCAAGTACCACCACCAAAAATGCGGCGATTATCTCGGCGATCAGTTTTTTATACCATCTGAGGGTAACCAGATCATCCTTGAGTCCGATAAAGAAAATGATCAGGATCGCGGCCAGGATGTAACGGAACTCGGAAAACCCGGTGACATCAATAAACAGGACCGATCCCATAACGGTAGCTGCAAATATTGCAATCCCCCCTAATTCAGGCACTTGTCCATTATGACTGGTCCGGCCGTTTGGCCGTGCTCCCAGGTTTTTTGTATGGGAAACCCTAACGATAGGAGGAATAGAAACGAGTGCAACTAACAGACCCGTTACTAAACCAAGGAACATTCTGACCTCGACTGTAAGTTCAGGCATCATGTTAAGACTTAGGGGTAATAAAATTAATAAAACTATTTGATTAAAAACAAAATTGTTTCCATTCAGGGTAATATAATTTACATAATGTCGTGTAGAGACGGATAATAATCCGTCTCTACCGTACCTTGCGCAAAATGTCGTGCGGAGACAGATTGTAATCCGTCTCTACATATTATCTTTGTATGAAACGACCTTCCCTTAATGAAACAATCCGGTACCTTTCTCTTGTTCCTTTTCCTGGCAGGTTTGGCTTTGGGACAGGATTTCAGGCAATATGAATCATTTACTACGAAAACGCGTTGGTCCTCTTCAACAGGGATTGACTCCCTGAATCATTCCTCCCAGCGGGATTTGTATCCTTTCACGCAACCAATCGAATTTGACCGGTCCTATCCATTTAAGAAAAATTGGGCCAACCTGCTATATAATAAGGTATTCCATGAAAATCTTGTCCTGATTGACAAGCCGGGTTACCTGATCACAGCCGATCCGCTATTCGATGTCGGATTAGGAAGGGAAACGGTCAGGAATACGCCGCTATGGCTCAATACGAGGGGGGTGCAGGTGTACGGGAGGATCGAGTTAGGCAGAAAGGTTAAGAGTATTAAGAATGTTAAGAAAGGAGAGAATGGTAAGAGTGGAGAGAGGGATTCGGTGGTTGGGGGGCAGCCGGTGGTGGAGTTTTATACGAGTTATTATGAGTCGCAGGGGCGGTTTCCGCATTATATGGATTCAGTGGCATCTATATCGGGGGGGATACCGGGACAAGGATCCATCTATCGCCCTAGCGGGATATGGGACCATAGTTATTCCACGGCCTGGACCCGATATACGCCAAACCGGATTTTTTCTTTTGAATTGGGTACCGGCAAGAATTTTTTCGGAAACGGTTACCGGTCGATGCTGCTTTCCGATAATGCGCGCAATTATCCTTATTTCAGGATAGATACCAGATTCTGGCGGATTCATTACACCAACTTATGGTCAGAATTCCAGGACGTTAATTACCGGATGGATCCAAAGAGTCCCTACCAAAAGAAATATGGTGCTTTTCATTATTTGAGCTATTCCATCACCAACCGGCTGGAACTCTCATTCTTTGAAGCGATTATATGGCAGGGGCGCGACAGTCTCCATACCCGTGGTTTCGAATTCAATTACCTGAATCCGATCATCTTTCTCCGTCCTGTGGAATGGACCCTCGGGTCGCCCGACAATGCCCTCCTGGGCCTGAACCTTAACTACAAAATCCTTGAAAACTCCAGTATTTATGGCCAGCTCCTTATCGATGAGTTCCCCATCGCACACCTGAAAGCCCGGGATGGATACTGGGCCAACAAGTACGGAGGTCAGATCGGAGCAAAGGGATTTTTTAAGATTCGTGAAGCGAGTTCCGTGAAGCGTGAAGCGGAAGATAGCACCTCTCTTTCGCTTCACGCCTCACCCCTCACGCCTCACGATTCGCCTCACGGAAAAAAAGTCTTCCTCCAGTCCGAACTCAACTTCGCCCGCCCTTACACCTACTCCCATTGGACCTCCAAGCAGAATTACGGTCATTTCAACCAACCCCTCGCCCATCCGCTCGGTGCTAATTTTATTGAATGGGTAAGTTTTGCAAGGCTCCACTGGGACCGCTTCTTCATGGAAGGCAGGTACAGTTGGGCAAAATTCGGCGCTAATTATGATGGGCTGAATTACGGACAGGATATATTCCTTTCGTATGACATCTATGTAAATGATCTTGGTAACTATATCGGACAGGGACTTTCCACCACATTGACTTACAAAACCATCACCTGCTCCTATTTATTGAATCCCGCCAGTCTGCTGAATATTTTCGTAACACTCAGCGACCGGCACCAAGTCAATAAAAACCAGGATATGCACAATCTCTGGCTAAGCTTCGGCATCAGGAATTCGCTGCGGAATTTTTACTACGATTATTAGGAAGGCTCGCTACGCTCGCTAATTATGCTCCCTGCGGTCGCTAAATATGTTCGGCTTCGCCTCACTAATTATGCGCTTCGCGCTAATTGTGCGCCCTGACGGGCGCTAATTAAGAAACAAGCCAATCCTTCAGCAAGGCGTTAGCCTTGCACAATTAGCGAGCGCAGCGAGCATAATTAGTGAGGCGAAGCCGAACATATTTAGCGACCGCAGGGAGCATAGTTAGTGAGGCGAAGCCGAACATAATTAGCGAGCGCAGCGAGCATATTGTCGGGCGAGTTCGCTGGCCTCGGCCAGGAATTCATCCACGCTCAGCTCCTTATAAAAAATAAGGCCATGGGTGGCACGGATGACCGGACGCTCATTTTCATAGAAGAAATCCTTTCCCAGAAGGAGCTGGATTTCTTTCAACTGATCAACCCATACCTTTTGCGCCAGATCGCAGAACGGACCTTTGAGTTCCGGACTGGGAAACGATGCATCAACCTGGCTCAGATAACACTGCCGGAAACTATTCTGCAATACAGCCAGACTGTTCAATGATACAGGCACATAAACATTCGCCTCGGCCGGATGAAAACGGTACCACACGTTGCGGTACGCAATAATCCTGATCCGATCGCGTCTTTCGTTTTCCGTCCACCGTCCACCGTCCACCGATCTTTGTTTTTCGTCTTCCGTCCACCGTCCACCGTCCACCGATCTTGGTTTTTCGTTTTCCGTCTTCCCCGAATTTCCCTCGGAGCGAGACGGACCACGGTCCGTCTCTACATGCGTCTTCGTATATTCATGCAGTGCAGATGCGGTTGCCTGGAGCACCTTGTAATGCGTATCCGGACCGCTCCCTTCCGGATCCATCGTGACACTGATGATATCGGGATTGAGTTCGTTAAGCAGATCGAGTATGGGTTTGACATCCCGCTCTTCTTCAGGCTGTTCGGTAAAAATATCTCCCTTGTAGAATCCGAGCCGCAGATGATGCACATCTTTTACCTGGATGCCGGAATGGGCCCAAACCAGCTCCTCTTCAAACTCGCGGATCATCCCCTTCAGTTGCTGAATCTCAGACGGATTCTTCTCACCATCGAAGCTATGATGCAATAAGCGGATCACCTCAGTAATCATTCTGGCAAGCTGATCACGGTTCGTGATTTGCCAGATCTTTACCATGCAACGGATAATCCGGTGACTGAGTCCGCGGAATTTACCCTCATCATCCCTGGCACCAACCTTATTCAGGTAATGGCTGACATCCTTGTCCCACTTGAAAAGATATCCGGTAGTGAAAAAGTCCGGATAGTCCAGCATCTGTATTTCCCCATGCTCCATCAGCCGCAGTGTATGGGACAGCCTTTCAATCAGATACCTGTTACTCAAGGCCGTAAATCCCGATGTTGCCACCGCAAAATGGACCTTATTGCCTTTCCACCGCAATTGCCGGTTAACCAATGGCATCAATCCAAGCATGATATCATCATGATGCGGTCCGGTATGCAGGATCATTTTGTTTTCGACCGGCTCGAGACCCCGCGCCAGACGCGACTTGACCTCATTGATTACCCCAGGAATGTGATCAAGCAGTGCCGAGTCACGACTGACCCTCAACGCGCCCTCACTTGATTCCTGTAACTTTTCTCTTAATCCTTCCCTTGCGCCTTGTGCCTTGATCCTTCTGCCTTCACTTGAGTCTTGTGCCTTGTGCCTTGTGCCTTCACTTGCGCCCTGAGCCTTGAGCCTTGAGCCTTCAATTTTGTGCGCGTATATATTGTGTTTCTGACAGTAATTCAGCACCGTATGAATCGATTTTTCAACCGTCCATTCACCGGTACAGAAATACCTGTTCTTCACATCATGCAGTTGTTTAGCAGCTCCTTCGGTAAGAAAAAAACGTGCATTCGGCAATTTCTGAAGTACGGAAGCGGGATGCTGGACATCGGGTTCCCGCTCAATAGCAGCCTTCACAATGGGGGCTTTGGTTTCGCCAGCCGCAAAAATGATGGCAACCGTATCGGGATTCATGGTAATGGTACCCAGACCAATGGTGATCACGTGCCTTTTCCCGGAGACTTCGAACCCGCCAAGATCGCCTGCAGCTGCAGCTTGTGTGGCATAGTTGGTCGGACTTAATCGCGTAGTGGAATGATGATCGCTCCCTTTGATATTGAAGGCGATATGGCCATCCGGACCGATCCCGCCCAGGAAAAAGCCGATGCCGCCCAAATCGCGGATACGCTGTTCATACTCCATGCACCAGGAATCGATCATGAAAATCGATTTCTGCTGAATCTCCTCCTGATGATTGACCGGTTCACGATGACGCAGGGAAAGATCAATGGTGAGGCCCGGGAAAACATCAGAATACCCCCCCTGTCCCCCCTTAGGAAGGGGGGGATAAAGAGAGATCTGATCGGAGTTTATGAGTAAAGCTTTCTTCTCATCCAATCCCAATCCCTTGATATAGTATTCTTTAACATAATGATTAAAACTATTGTGCTGCCTGGGATTGATCGGATAAAAATCATCCATCTGGACAAATGTCAGGCCGCTTAAGTCGAGCCTTGATGCTGGCAGTAGCTGTTTGGTCCAATGAATGAAGTACTCCGGAGTCTTGCCGGTAGGCAAGCTGATCACCCCCTTTGGATTTTCGGCCACCCATTCCAGAAACCTAAGCGCTGTAAGTTTACCCAACTCAGGGAAATTATCCACTATAATATAGGGTATGCGGCCCGTTTGCTCCACGTAGTCGCTACGTTCCAGATACTCCTGCTCAATTCTAGAAAATTTCATATTTACCCTCTTCCAGTCTCAAAGTCTCATAGTCTCATAGTCTCATAGTCTCAAAGTCTTCCGTCTTCCGTCTTCCGTCTTTCGTCCCCCGTCTATCGATCCCGTCCCCCGTCTTCCGTCACATCAACCCCGGCCTCCTTATCTTCACCTTCATCGTCCCAGGGATCTGTGTATCAGCGATTAGCGCAAGATACCCTCCCCCACCCGCGCCGGCGAGTTTCCATGCCAGGGCATGTTTATGGTAACTTTCCACCACCTTGTGTATCCGTGCATTATACATGGCCGGAAAAAGATTTACCTGAGCCTCAAATGATGCCTGGTAGTATTTGGCGAAGCTTTCGAGATCGCGGTTCAGGATGGCCGGCCAGCAATACTCTGCAGCAGTTGTGAGCGCCTGCACATTTTCAGCATTGATATGCGATCCGGTCAGCGGACTGAATCCTGCCGGGCGAGGCCATAGAAGAACCATAAACAGATGATCCTCGATCCACGCCAGCACCTCTTCATCATAGCACGACTCAATCTTTTTCGGCCAGTAGCCCGTATCATAATAATGGCGGCAAAGTCCCGGCATGCAGATCCCAAGCGAGTCCTGGGCACCGGAAACTTCGGTCCGGCCGGGCTCATTCTCATACCGGAAAAGAATTTCGGCCAGCTTCTCGGGTTTCTCGGGAGGAAGCTGGTAGGGCCATAACCGACGGGCCGCGTTACGGGTGCTGGTCGACATGCCGCTGCGCTCATTATAATCCACAACCGGCTCCAGTGAAATGGTGATGGCCCATCCCGGACTATACTTATTCACGTAAGGCTGATCGATCCAGGTTCCGGCCAGGTCCAGACGGAAAGGCAACTGGCAGGAATCGGCGCGTCTTAAACTTGTCGTTGACCGTGCAGGCAACCCCGCCTCCGGAATACGTTCCAATACAACATACTCAATGCCAAGCTCCTCGCACAGTTGTGCTTTGGCAGGCGAGTTGCCATCCTCATTGACCAGGAAAATATCAGGTTTAAAACGGCGCAGATCATCCTCAAAATCCATGATCCCCGACCCCCGGTTGATCCAGGCACCCGTCACATGTCGCACAGCCTTAACCATATAGAGGCGCTCCTCCTGGCTATTCACCGTCGAACGGCCCTTCAGCTCATGGATGGTGGTATCCGAACCAATCCCCACGTATAGCTCACCGAGCGTGGCCGCTTCCTTAAAAAAAGCGACATGTCCGCTATGCAGCAAATCGTAACAACCCGAAACAAAAACCTTTTTCATAGAAACGCAATAAAGTCAAAAATAAGTAAAAGTTTAAGATAGGTTTCACGCAAAGGAATTTTAAGAGGTTCACGCAGAGGACGCTAAGGAAGACGCAGAGGACGCAAAGATTATAATTTTTCTCTGCAACCTTTGCGGTGCCTTAGCGTCCTCTGCGTGAACCTCTTATTTCTTTAGATACCATTTATAGTAGCGCTTTAGCCCTTCTTCCAAATCCACCCGATGGTACCATCCGAGTGAGTGTAGACGGGTGACATCAGTTACTTTTCGCATGGTGCCATCGGGTTTTGATGCATCAAAAGCAAGCTCACCTTTAAAACCAATTATTTCCTTTATCAGATAAGCCAAATCTTTGATGCTGATTTCTTTGCCGGTCCCGATATTCACGAACGGACTTCCCAAAGCGCCTTCCCTTTCCATCAGGAAGGTACAGGCATCGGCCATGTCTTCGCTCCACATGAACTCCCTCATCGGGGTGCCGGAGCCCCAGATGTTGACGGAGACGGAAGAATCGTGAGGCGTGAGGCTTGAATCGTGAGGCGTGAGGCGTGAGGCGTGAAGCGAAACACCGTAACTCTCCAACACCTCCGTAATATTCTCAACACTCTTACCTCTCTTACCTGTCTTACCATTCTTACCGTTCTTAACATTCTTACCATTCTTAACCTCTCCCTCGATCGCCTCCCAATCCCCATTTTCCAGCAATTTGCCCAGATGTATTTTCCGAAGGAGTGCCGGCAAGACGTGAGATTTCTCAAGATCGAAATTATCGTTGGGCCCGTAAAGGTTAGTGGGCATGACGCTGATAAAATTGGTGCCATACTGCTGATTATAAGCTTCGCACATTTTTATCCCGGCGATCTTGGCAATCGCATAAGGCTCATTGGTCGATTCCAGCAATCCGGTAAGCAGGTATTCCTCCTTCATCGGCTGCGGGGCTTCTTTCGGGTAGATGCAGGTAGAACCGAGGAACAGGAGCTTTTTAACCCCATTAACATAAGCCTGATGGATCACGTTGTTCTGGACCATCAGGTTCTCATAGATAAACTCCCCGCGATAGGTGTTATTGGCCAGGATGCCACCCACCTTGGCAGCAGCCAGGAATACATATTCAGGCTTCTCATTAGAAAAGAAGTCTTCCACGGCCAATTGGTTCCTAAGGTCCAAATCAACGAACGACCTGCCAATGAGGTTGGTGTATCCCTTATCTTTCAGATTCTTCCAAATGGCAGAGCCAACCAATCCCAGGTGCCCGGCCACATATATTTTTGAATTCTTTTCCATAATTTCATTTTACTATCCACTGATTCTATCTTACTATCCACGATTTTATTTTACTATCCACAGATAACACAGATAACACTGATATCGAGAGGTTCTTTAATCATCAGTGTTATCTGTGTTATCTGTGGACAGTATCTTTGAATCTGTGGACAGTCTATTTGTATCTGTGGTCAGCTTATTGTTTAAAATAAAACGTTTAACCTGAACCCGCGGCGATCCAAAGTTTATCAAGAGTCCAACTTCGATGTCAGTAGCTTTCAGATAGTTTAACACCTGAGCGTAATGTTCACTTGTCAAATCAGAAAGTGCCTTCAATTCTATGATTATTGAGTCATGGCATATAAAATCAGCGACAAAGAATTTTTCTAGTTTAGTTTCCTTGTACCAGATATTTAAGATTGCATCTTGATCAAAGGGAATGCCTCTTTCCTCGAATTCCAATGCAAGTGACTCCTGATAAACAGATTCAAGAAACCCAGGTCCAAGTTGATTATGAACCTCGTAACAGGCCCCGATTATTTCCTTGCACTCCTTTTGAAACAAAAAATTGGTTTCCATTGAAAAATACTAGCTAATTCTTAAGGAAGTACTGTCCACTGATGGCACAGATACTACTGATTATAAGAAAATTTTACCTATCAGTGTTATCAGTGTCATCAGTGGATAGTTAAAAAATCATCTTGGAAAGACTTATTCAAAATAATTAAGGGTCTTAAACCCACCATCTTTCAGATAAGCATCGCGCTTGAATATCTGGATGTCGGAATGCAACATCTCCTTAATCAGGTCGTTAAGCGAGTACTCGGGCACCCATCCGAGTTTTTCCCTTGCTTTGGCAGCGTCGCCGATTAGCAGCTCGACTTCGGAGGGGCGGAAGTATTTGGAGTCGACGAAAACAAGTGACGAGCGACGGGAGACAAGTGATTGTATATGATTCAGGTATTGAGCACCGATTTTTTCTACAAATGTCTCCTCATCAATCTTAACGATTCTCCCATTCTCCCTTTCTCCCGTGCCTTCAAAAGCAATGCTTATCCCGGTCTCCGCAAACGCCATCCGGATAAATTCGCGGATTGGGGTGGTGATCCCGGTGGCAATCACATAATCATCCGGCTGATCCTGCTGGAGCATCATCCACATGGCCCTTACGTAATCCTTGGCATGACCCCAGTCGCGTTGGGCATTGAGATTTCCGATCCACAAAGCATCCTGCAATCCGAGGGCTATACGTGCCACCGCCCGGGTCACTTTTCGGGTAAGGAAAGTCTCGCCGCGGATGGGGGACTCATGATTGAACAAAATCCCATTTGAAGCATGCATTCCATAGGCTTCCCGATAGTTCTTGATGATCCAGAAACCATAGAGTTTAGCCACCCCATATGGAGATCTTGGATAAAAGGGTGTCGTTTCCGATTGAGGCACTTCCTGTACCAATCCGTATAATTCTGATGTGGATGCCTGGTAAATCCTGGTTTTATTGCTCATCCCCAGCAACCGCACGGCCTCCAGCACCCTTAGGGTCCCCATCCCATCGGTATCGGCGGTGTATTCCGGCGATTCAAAACTCACCTTCACATGGCTCATGGCCCCGAGGTTATAAATCTCATCAGGCTGAACTTCCTGAATGATGCGGGTAAGGTTCATGCTGTCGGTCAGATCGCCATAATGCAGCATAAACCGCTGGTTCTCCATGTGCGGATCCTCATAGATGTGATCGATGCGCTCGGTGTTGAACATGGATGCACGTCTCTTGATTCCATGGACGGTGTATCCTTTTTTTAGTAAAAACTCACTCAGGTAAGCGCCGTCCTGGCCGGTAACACCAGTGATTAAGGCAGTTTTCGACATGGGTTAAGTATTAAGTATTATGGAACATAAAGAATATGAGGAGGTTCACGCAGAGGACTTTAAGAGGTTCACGCAGAGGCCGCAAAGAATAATAAAAACCTTTTGCGCCCTCTGCGTTTTCCTTGGCGCCCTTTGCGTGAACCTCTTAAAATTCCTTTGCTTGAATATCTTACAAGTCTTCTGCGTGAACCTCTTCATTACATTTTGGAATCGAGGTTCTTGCCGGTTTCGATATGATCAAATCCTGGTATCAGCCTGGTCAGTACTTTAACAATTTCGGCTTTGGTAATGCCCGGCTGCCGAAGAGTTTCTTCGAGCAGCGCAATCACCTGCCGGATTTCAGCTACCGGTTTGCGGGGAGCGTTTTTGACAATACCCAAGGATTCGTAGGTATTCAGGTCAACATCCTCTCCCTGAGTGTAAAATTCTTCGTACGCTTTTTCTCCGGAGGTATCGGAGGTGAAGAAGTAGACGGGGTAAGGATCGTGAGGCGTGAGGCGTGAGGCGTGAGGCGGAAGAAGATTAGTGTCACGATTTTCGAAGAAGGAGCGGGCTTCATGTTCAGAAGCACAGATGACTGGTTCATATCCCTGTTCCTTGAGGAAGGCGATGGCAATTTCTGAAAAAGTGAGCATCTGCGGCTCGGCCAAACGGGGAAAGAAGATATCTCCGGATTTACCTAAGATGCAGGCGAGCAGACAGATTTCTCCCGATTCCGCAGGAGATACAAAGTAACGTTTCACATCGGACGGGGCCGATAGCGGTTGCCGCTTGGCCATGCGCTTCATGAACCCGTCGGGGAGACTGCCCTGCGAAAATGCCACATTGGCAAAACGGGCCGTTGTGATGGGAAACAGGGTTGAATAGGCCATGATTACCTCTTCCATGACTTTCTTGCTGGCACCCATGATGTTGACCGGATTGGCGGCTTTGTCGGTACTGACGCAGAAGAAATGGCGAAGAACGTTAAGAGAGTTAAGAGAGTTAAGAGAGTTAAGAAGGCGTTCGGCTTTGATGACGTTATTTTCTAAAAGGGCGGTTATGGAGTATTCGTCTTTTTCGGAACGGACGTGCTTGTGGGCAGCGAAGTTGGCGACGATTTCGAAGGGACCTTCACCGGTCAGTATGCGTTCGAAAACCGGATCGCCGAAATTAACCGGGTAGGTTTTAAAAACGGGCGGAACTTTTAACTGGTTGCTGCTGCGCAAATCCCGGGTGAGCTCGGTCAGACCGTTCTCGCTGATATCCACCACGATGAGCCTGGCCGGTTCATATCTAAGCAATACTTTGATATACGACGATCCGATGGTTCCGGCCCCACCGATCACCAGCACCGATTTCCCTGAAATTTCCCTGGATAAAATATCGTGGTTGCGCTTCAGATCCCCGGCAAAAAGGCTTTCCGAACGGTGTGTAATATGTACCGCAATAAATGATTCAAGGTTGAACATTTGTAGTGGTTTATTGATTTCTCACAAATTTATCACTTTTTGGTTATTATCTTTGCCCCACCAATGCAGATCCTCCTCACATACCCCGCCGACGGTCTCCGCTATTTCCAATCCATGGTCCCGCTGGGCCTGCTCAGCATCGGCACCGTGGTCAGGGGGGCGGGATATTCTGTTAAGATCATCGACTTCAACCACTACCGTGGAAATTTCAAAAAAGATCTTGCTTACTGGAAGCCAGGGATCGTAGGGATCGGGGGAACCACCCCATCCAGAATGAAAAGCTTTGCGATCGCAAGAAAAGTAAAACAGGTCCTGCCTGATGCGATTATCGTGTACGGAGGGGTTAATGCCACCTTCACGGCCCGCGAGGTTTTGGAGAAAATTCCCGAGATCGATTTTGTCATCATGGGCGAAGGTGATCTGTCGTTCAAAACGTTGTGTGACAGCCTCCTGCAGCCACCCCATGAAATCCGGAAGGATATTCCGGGGTTGGCTTATCGTTCCGGCGACCGGGTGATCCTCAACCCTCCTAAACGGATCAACGATCTTTCGGTGCTTCCAATCCCCGACCGCAATCTGCTCGAAGGCGATTACCGGCTGGATATGGATTTTATCAAGGGAAAGGCCGAGCCGATCATTACCTCCAGGGGGTGTCCGGCTAAATGCAATTTCTGCGCGGCCTCGCAAATGTTTCCCGGTGGAGAAAGGTACCGGCCGATGGACCAGGTGGGTCGGGAAATTGAGTACCTGGTCAAACGGAAGAAAATCGACGGGCTCAAGGTGTTCGACAGCACGTTTACTGCCAACCGCCAGCAGGTGCTTGCGTTTTGCGAGACGGTAAAACCGTTTAACCTGAAATGGGAATGCGAAATCCGGGCCGATACGGTCGACTTTGTTTTGCTCCGGACCATGAAGGAAGCCGGTTGTTACTATATCAACATGGGACTCGAGAGTTCCGATGCCGAAAGGCTAAAAAAAATAGCTAAGGGGATCAGCACCGATCAGGCCTTGAAGGTGCTGGATGATTGCCGGGAACTGGGGATTTTAGCCAAGGTTTTCTTCACCTTTGGCCATCCCGGACAAACCTGGAAAGAGTGCAGGCAGGATATTCAATTTATCCGTGAACACCGCAATAGCATTGATTTTTATGCCGTAACACCCGGACTGAAAGTCTATCCGGGCACCCGGCTCGAGAAAGAGGCGCGCGCAGCCGGGTGGCTGCCGGCAAGTTTCTCGTGGGTCACCTCACGAACTTCGCTCAAAAACCTGATCCTGTTTGAACCGTCAAACACGGTGATCCTTTTTCAAAAAGGGCTGGGACCTTGGCGCCTGCTGCAGGTTATACTGATTTTGCTGTTTGATGGCTTATATTCCTCGAGGGAATATATGGTGCGGATGGTAAAGGAGCTTTTTAGATTTCGTACTAAGCGTTGGCGATCCCCGCCTTCGCGGGGATGACAATTCGCTGAGGGACATGAGGTGCGCGTCACGATTTACATTACCTGTTTTAAAAAGTCCTTGGTGGCCATTTTGATTTTATTCTTTACCGTTCCCCAATTCAATTCAGGGGTCCTTAAAAGTACAGGCCAGCTTGTAATGTCAACATCTTCAAACCATGTTAAGCTTTTCAAAACATTCACCTCGTTGTATTGCGAATATTTCCTCTTGTAAAAAGAAATCATCTCTGCAACCGAAAAATCATCGAGCAGATAATAGATGTCAATGAAATCTTTAACTCTTTGTCCACTCACTGAAATGGCATTTAGTTTCATCGCAATAATATCCTCAACCGATAACATGATTATTTTTTCATCATTCAATGGTTCCGATATTAAGGGGTATCGATGTGCCAGTATATCTATCTGAACCTCATGGATACTTCCTTTTATGGTATTATTGGCAGAGAAAAATAGTTTGAATGGGTAATCAGCTGACAAATTTTCCATTACTTGACTAACATCAAAATTGAAGTTGGAGAAGAGATCGATATCAACAGATTTCCGGTGTCCCATCCTCAATGCCAGTGCAGTGCCACCGGCAAGGTAAAAACCATGCAGGTATTCCTTTTGCTGGAGATCGATTAAAAGCTCCAATGTCGACCGGTCGAGAGTTTCCTTGAATAACACTTAAACCTTGTTTTTGGAATATGAAAAAGCAGGGAAATAAAGTTCAGGGTTTTGGGATCAATATAATTAAGACTGCACAGGATAGTTTTCACCTCATCCAATCCGTAATGCGATGTAATCAACTGGATATCTTTAAGATTACCATAATTCATTATACGCTCAATGATCAGTCTTTTAGAATTGTTGTCATCCAGTAACGCGGGATCAATATCCCAGAAATAAACTTTATTCAGTTGATCCAAAAGAGCTGGCATATCGTTTAACCTGTAATCTAAAGATACTTAAATTCTTGTTACCCATTACTTTCCTTCGTCTGTTTTAAGAAATGCCGGTTTCGGAACTGCCGGTTACAGGTTTACTCAATTGCAAAATCGAATATAAAGGTCTGTCAATTAACGACATGTAGCTACCTTTCTTCCGATCTTCTTCCTCGTCCCCCGATCTTCTTCTTCGTCCACCGATCTTCTTCCTCGTCTTCCGCTTCACGCCTCACGCCTCACGATCCCCCTCAGTGCGGCAATCACCAAACCCGTCTCCCCCCTCACCTGCTGCACGAATTCATTGTCATCGACCGTACCAAGCGCCGCTTTCATTTCGGCCGTATTGCGGTAGGTCATCTTGCGGAAGGGATCGTCGAAATCCTTTTTGCGGGAGAGATAAACCTGGTCAGCTATATAATTTTGAATGACAATGGCTTGTTCGATAGCAAGATGCCACTGCTCCCGGGTCAGACGGTCGGTTTTATAGAGCGATTTCAAGGTGGCAAAAGCGTGTTTCTGCTTTTCCAAAGGATAGCCGGCCCAAAGATCATCGTAACGCTGGTGAATGGCCTCCCAATCCGTTAGTTTGCCTGATCCGATATCGTGCCGCAACCGGTCGACATCCCTCTCCGGAATCAGTTGTCCGCCAAGGTTGGTCCATGAGTTGATGCGGTCGCCATCCAGCTCCTTGCACATCGATTTAAAGGTGGCTCCCGGATGATCCGTGCGGTATTGAAGCAGGTTTTTCATGGCATAGTGATGGAGCATATCACGATAGGCATCATGAGCCTGTTGAGCTTTCATGATCAACACTTTCCGCTTCGATTTCTCCAGCTGAACACCCGGGATTTCACCTTCAGGGGTAACGGTTTCGAGCAAAGTGATTGCATAAAAGATCTCTTCCGCGGTATCGGGAGCCAAAGCTTCAAACTCGATATGCTGGTTCTTGTGCAATCGCTTGTCGCGCGAGTGAAACTTCCAGGTATTCCGCTCCAATGCATACATGTTATACAGCCACCAGTAAGCGGGGATGATTTCCAGCTGGTCTTTCGATTTGTTGTTATTGATCAGTGAAAAAGGTAACCGGATATCCATCTCGGTAGGGTAATCCGATTTCGACAGCAGGGTGAAAGAGGCAAACTTGCTCGAGTGCTTGAGACTGGTGCACAAGCCCGGCCAGAATCCCCTGCCTGCCTGTATCTCATTGTCATTGGCGCGGCTGTTGTGGTTGGAACCGATGGTGGCACCGGCGGCCACATTACTCTGACCCATCACCAGGGCAGCGATCAGGAATGAATTGTTGTGATGCTGCTCGTGGGCCGGAAAGATGAGGTTATTCAACACCTCGCAACAGGAGATGGTGGAGTTGTCACCCAGGAAAGAGTTAATCAGCCGCGCTCCGTATTTCAGGTTTGAATTGTTCCCCAAAATGAACCGCACTGCCTTGCAACCATAAAAAATCCGGCAACCAAAACCAACAATCCCGTTAACCAGCTCCACCCCCTCCCCGATCTGGGTCTGTTCCTCAGCAGATGAGTTAATGGTTATGTTTTTCAGTTTGTTAGCCCCTTTGATATAACAGCAGGCACCAATCTTCACATCTTTCAGGATCAAGGAGTTTTTTATCACACACTGGTCACCGATGGTCCCGTAATACCCGCGACGGCTATCGTAACGGTTCTGGGTAATGGATTTCAGCAATGTCTGCAAATCGTCATCATCCCGGTACCGGGCCCATAAGTAAGCATCGGCCGTGATCATGCCATCAAACGGCAGCACCTGGCGCGAACCGGTTTCATTCATCAGGTCCATCCACACCCGCACCTCTTCCGGTTCCCCTTCCTTGATCATCCCATTGCCGAACTTGGCATGATCAGTAGTATTCATTTCGCTTATATTGAATAGGATACATCGATCTCCAATGATATAGTGTGACAGGTATTTGACATTATGTATGGCAACATCATCCCCGATATCACTCGAGATAATCAGGCTGTTGGTGATGCCGACGGACAAACGCAAATCGTGATGCTCAAGTACCACATCGCGGACCGATCCGATCCTGATCAGTCCGAAAAACTCGGTATTCCTGATCTGTTGCGGATCAAAGATATCGGTCACCAGTATTTCGTCCCAGCTGGATGAGGTGTTATGGTTCTTCACCAGGGTTTCCACTTCGTCCGAGCGTAACCGCCGCCACTGTTTTTCCGATCCGCTGCACTGGCGATTCCTATGATAATACTGATCGGCACCCGATGGCAGAAATTGGGTTGGAATGAAGTCCTTGCCAAGCGTGTTTGGGGGAATGACGGATACAATTTCCATGAGCAATATACAATGATGGTTAGTTAGTAACAGATTTAAAGGTATAAGAATTCTCTGATTACAGAATGGTTATCAGATGATATTTCTCCCTGGAATGGCAAACAGGCGATGTTATTTTTCCTTTCCATGCAAATCCTTATCTTCGCGCCAGAAACTTCCAACATGAGGTCGAAATTTTTCCTTTTCAGCGTCCTGCTTTTTTCGTTAACACCCTTTTCTGCAAAACCGCAGGCCTTCAAGGTTCAATTGAAGGATTCGGAGGTGTTTCTGGGTTTGGGGACCACAAATTATTTTGGCGACATAGGTGGCCGCGACCGGACAATTAGCGGGCCCCAGGCTTTTTTCGACCATCTTGACATTGACCTTTGGCAGACCCGGATGATGTGCTCGGCCGGAGCACGGGTGACCCCCTGGAAAAGCGTGGCTATCAGCACCCAGGCTGCTTTGATTCTGCTCGGAGGGAATGACCTGCGCTCCAATTATGCATGGAGGGGGTATAATTTTAAAACTTCTGTGGTGGAGTTCAGCGCCCAGGCAGAATATTATTTTGCGCACCGGATTACCGGTTTTGCTCCGTTTGGTTTTCTGGGTATTGGTGCCATGTTTTATAAATACGAAAACAGCTTAAATGTAGTCTCAAAATGGGATTCAGGAAATACCATCCTGTTAGGAGCAGGTATCCGGTTTCCCGAATTGAAAAAGTTTACCCATGCTCTGGATGCGGGTTTTCATTTCACCACCACCGATTATATTGATGGCTATTCGACTGAAAGGCAAAGCTCAGATTTGTTTTTCATCATTTCCTATAAGCTGAACCTGAAAGTATTCAGCCTTTTCTATTATGATCATCGCGGATTAGTTAAATAACCATTCGGAAAATGATATATTTGGCTCTCTGATTTTAACTTATGCACCTGCGATCGATTATTATTGGAATAGCCACCTGCTTTGCTGTTGCGCTGCCCGCTAAGGCACAATTCCTTAAAAAATATTTTACCAACGTTGAGCTGATCGGCGGTGTGGGAACTACCAGTTATTTCGGAGATGTCGGCGGTAAAGATGACCGGATAACCGGCATTGTGTCACTTTTCGACAATCTCGACGTAGATCTCTGGCAGGTTCGAACCATGTTTACCGTAGGTGGCCGCATTAAACCCTATGAAAAAGTGGGAGTCAACCTGCAGATTTCACCAGTCTTCCTGAGTGGCAACGATCTCCATTCGAATTATGCTTTTCGCGGGTATTCGTTTAAAACCAGCATCATTGAAGCCAGCCTCATGGGGGAATATTATATTGTCGACCAGGCCAATCTTTACTCCCCTTACGGTACCCTCGGTTTTAGCGGACTTCTCTATTCATACAAGAACAGCACCACCGAATTGAGGTCGAAATGGTACGGTGGCAACGCATTTATTTTTGGAGGCGGCGTGCGTTTTCCAACCCAAACCAACCTTACCCAATCGTTGGATTTCTCTTTCCATTTCACTGCAACCGATAATCTCGATGGCATGAAAACGGCACGGAACAGCAAGGACCTGTTTTTTATCTTATCCTACAAGGTTAATTTCCAGGTGAGGATTCTTTGGTATTAGGGAGAGGTTTGTAATCATTCAGAATTACATCCCGGGAATTCCTATATATTGCAATTCTCACGCCTGTTTTGTACATTTAACCCCGATAAAGAACCTTGGTAGAGACGCATAAATAGCGCCTCTAAGAACAAACAACTAAAGAACCTTATAGATGTCTGAAAATCAGAAAACCCAATGGTCAGTCAGCCCGACTGGCGAAAAATTTGCGTTGCCTGCAAGGCAGGATTACCCTATTGAATTACAGAGAATTGTTGAAATGACCACCCGGGCCAGGAGCAATGGCCAGGAAATAGTAGTGGTTATGGGTGCCGGTTTTGTTGGTGCCGTGATGGCGGCAGTTGTTGCCGATACAAAAGATAAAAACGGCAAATATTCGAAATTCGTGATTGTCTGCCAGCGACCAAGTACGAGAAGTTATTGGAAGATTCCTATGCTCAGCCGTGGCGAATCACCCATTAAGGCGGAAGATCCCGAGGTTGAAGAGTTGATTGTCCGCTGCGTCAAACAAGAGAAAACTCTGGTGGCTACTTTTAACAGCGATTGTTTGTCACTTGCCGATTGCGTGGTGGTGGATGTGCAGTGTGATTTCGCCAAACGCGACCTGGGCAAGATGCATACCGGCGAAGCAGACATGGCTGCACTGGAAGCTACCATTCGTACCATCGGCGAAAGGATATTGCCGGAATGTCTGGTTCTGATTGAAACAACCGTGGCTCCGGGCACTACCGAATTTGTAGCCTGGCCGATCCTGAAAAAGGCTTTTGCCGCCCGTGGAATCGTATCGGAACCGCTTCTGGCACATAGTTTTGAAAGAGTAATGCCCGGAAAGGAATACGTAGCCAGCATCCGGGATTTCTGGCGGGTATGTTCAGGTTGTAACCTCGAAGCCCGTACCCGGGTAGAAAAGTTTTTACGGGAAGTATTGAATACGGAGAAATTTGCTCTTACGGTGATGGACCGGCCAATCGAGTCGGAGACTACCAAAATAGTCGAAAACTCCTACCGGGCCACCATCCTGGCATTCCTGCACGAATGGAGCCTGTTCGCCGAACGAAATGGCGTAGACCTTATCAAAGTAGTGAACGCTATTAAAATGCGGCCAACCCATAGCAACATGATCTTCCCTGGTCCGGGTGTCGGGGGATACTGTCTGCCCAAGGATGGCGGCCTGGGTTACTGGGCTTACCGGCATATTCTGGGATTTGAGGACGGGGACCAGCTTTTCAAGATCACACCGGCAGCGATCGATATCAATGATACGCGTGCGTTGCACGTTGCTGAACTGGTACGCGACGCCCTGAGGAATATGGGCAGGTACATTGCCGGAGCTGATGTGGTTTTATGCGGCGCCAGTTATCGCCAGGATGTCGGGGATACACGCTACAGCGGAAGCGAGATGGTTGTGCGCAAACTAGCGGAGATGGGAGCGGAGATCCGGGTGCACGATCCCTATGTCGATCACTGGTACGAATTCGAATCACAGGATACCTATCCCTCACCCGGACAGTCATGGGCGCGTTTCTTCCGAAACCAGGAGGGACTGAAAAACCTGACGGTGGAAAAAGATCTGTCCCTGATGCTCAAAGGAGCGGAAGCTTTAATTCTGGCGGTTCCCCACAGCGATTATCTTACCCTGAAACCGGCTGATATCGTTGCGTGGGCCGGAAAACCGCTGGCCATCATCGACTGCTTCGGAATTCTTTCAGATGAGACGATCAAGGAGTATTTCATCCTCGGATGCGAAGTCAAAGCATTGGGCCGCGGTCACGTCCAGAGACTGAAGAAAGAGGTGCTTAAGAAGTGACTACTTCCCCCATCCCATTTTTTCGCAGTCTGCAGGTTCGAGTGCGAAGGTCAGATTATTTTCCTGTTGAGTGACAGTAAAAACGGAATCAAGCATGACACCGCTCAGGATCATGCCCACTTCATAGGTAAGTCCGAGTTCAATTACAATGTTAAGGCTTCCGCTGATGATATTCATTTCATGCCAGTCCTCGCCGGGAATCCGGTAATATCCCATTACAGTTGGCAAAACTTCCCCTCCCGGACACACCACCCTGACAAGAAAATGTACCGGCAACAATTCTGTGGGATTGAGGGTTACCGTCCAGCTTTCAGGGGTATCAGCCGGATCCGGTATATCAATTTTAAAAGGAACCGGGTTGAATCTCTGAGCGTTGGATACCCGCACAATCTTGAGATAAAGCGGCTCTGACGGGGTATACCGGTTGATCTGAATAGCCGGCGTGGTCCGTGTAACGATATAATCCTGACTCGATAGCAAAGCATCATTTCGACGGGTATAAGTTAGAATTCTGACCGGAACCATATCCATCAACAGACCGGGATCAAGAGTAAAAAGTATGCTTCCCGAAAGTCGGGAGTATTGTGGAGTCACCGTGAAAACCGGGTTCAGGTTTTCGATACAGGGATTATTCCATTGAATTTCTACCGGATCGACAGTAAAAGGACGATTTGCATCTGAAGGTTGAATCACCAACAGTACCGGGCTATTTTTTGGTATTGTCGCGGTAATATCGATGAAATTCTGTGTCTGATCCAGGGTCACAGCCATTTTTTTTATCAGGCGGCGGTCGCTGGCCCGCAGAACCAACAGTTCAACCGGCAGGGGTTCACCCGGTACCGGACCGGCAAGTGATACGGAAGCCGTGGTTTGCACAGGACAGGTGTTGGGATCCAGTGAAAAACTCCAGATCCCGTCAACGATGCATGGCATCTCTTCTGTAATTACTGAAGGTGTGCTTTGGAAATCACCGGACAAGCTGGATGGGATCACCTTGATATGAATGGCGTGGTTATCATATACCATAGCGGAAAAATCCGTCGAAAACCCGGTGGCGGAGATGGATATGGATTTAGATAATAATAGGTTACCCATAGTCGCATCCAAAACCTGGAGAATGGCCGGGACTGGATAATTGGTGAATCCGGCAGGGAAATTCATCTCTACCGTACCCGATAGCCGGCACTTCAGGGGAGTGAGGATTAATGATTCCGAGAATGTTGTTTGTTCGGGTGCTATTGTAAATGATATGGGCTGGGATGAAAAGGCATAATCGGAATTAACTGCTTGAACTTTCACGTTAACTGATCTGTCCTCAGGCAGATCCAGTGAAACAGGAATCGATAATCCGGAGTACAACGACACAGGGATCGTCTGGATATTTTCGCCTGTTAAAGCATCGGTAATGAAGATTTTTCCAGGGAATTCCTGCGTGAGAAACGGTTTTGTAAAGGTAAAACTGATATCACCTCTGACCGGTCTGGTAGAGATCAGCTCACCTGCCGCATACAGGCTGAAATGACGTAAGGGATAATAGGCTAACCGGGAAGTGTCATCGGTGACGATATTTGCATAACCGGCAGATTCCCATATATTTTGGGCCGGATTAAAACGCCAAACCGGAAGAGAGTCTCGCATTTGGTCATTTGATTTAACAGGAAACCACCAGGTGACCGGTTTTTCGGGTAAGCGGACAATCAAACCCGGACTGGTGCTCTGAAGGGTAAAATCGATGATCGTTTCCGGATCCAGTATGCTTGAGGAGATAGTGCCCTGGTTCGAAAACCTCATGACCTGGTTTCCCCCGGCAGCTGTTTCAGCAAACCGGTTATAACGAATGACCCTGACAGTGAGCGGTCCGGATGCCGTTTCTCCGCCGGCTCCTTCAAAAAGCACACTGTCGGGACATTCTAGTCCGAAGAGATTTCCGGGTGTCATCATACGGAAACCTACCGGAAGATATCCGTTGACCAGTTCGCCAGGGCAGATCACGAATTGTTGAGGGTTTGTTTTGGAAGTCCCGGTTTTCTGCAGGCTAACCAGGCAAACATGAGTACCCGTCCTGGAAATGGTCAATACTGCCTGGGTATCGTAATAACCGGGTGCCGACGCTTTAAAACTGAAAACCACCGGGTTTCCCGGAACCATCTCGTAAGGGTCAAAAGGATCGAGAGCCACACTGATCATTCCCAAAACGGAGGTATGCCGGTCGAGCCGGTCGCCGGTTTGGGTAACCACAGCCGCAGCATCACGGCCCCCAAAAGAGAGAATAACGACCGTGCCGCCGGTTTTCCCGATCAACTCACCGGTTGCAGCATCTGCAAACCGGAACGAAACAAAAGTCTTGAAGATATTAAAGTCGATCGATATTTTAATCTCTTTCTCTATATCTATGGGTTTACAGGAGATTGCTATCAGGATAATAAGAAGTAACGACCGGTGGATTTTGCCAGGGAAGGTCTTGAAGACCTTTAAGCGTAAAGAATGAAACAGAATTGACATCGATAAAGCCATTGTCGATACAATAAACCTTTTGGGGGTTTACTATTTAGAAAGCATTGTTTAATAGTTTTCGTTTGTAAAGCTAACTAATAATCAGTTCGACAGGTGAGGTGCAAACATCCCCTGACTATATCCACCGATAATCAACCGATCAAAAAAACTGTACACAAACTTTATTTTGCCAAAGTCAGAAGTAAAATTGCGCCAAAGTCAGAAGTAAAACCTTGCCAAATCTGGAAATATTGTTATTTTGCAGTTGAATTTGGAACAATCGTTAAATGGAAAAATATAAGTACTTACACCGAATATGCGATGAAGAACTGCAACAATCGATGCAGTCTTCTGGTGCTGTGCTGATAGAGGGTGCCAAATGGTGCGGAAAAACCAGTACAGCATCAAACGTGGCAAAAAGCACCTTGTATATGCAGGACCCGGATCAGGCCGCCAATTATAAGGCGATGGCAGATACAAAACCGTCTCTGTTACTAAAAGGCAAGGCTCCACGACTGATCGATGAATGGCAAATGGCACCAGTCCTTTGGGATGCCGTCCGGTTTGAGGTTGATAAGCGGCATGAAACCGGACAATTCATCCTGACCGGCTCTGCCGTCCCGTTGGACAATGTCACAGCACATACCGGCACCGGCCGGATTTCCCGTTTGCTGATGCGCCCCATGAGCCTGTTCGAATCCATGGAGTCCAACGGAACGGTATCGCTGGGGAAACTTTTTAACGGACCATCCGAAATTGAATCTATTTCCGCATTGACCATCGAACAGATTGCCTTTGCCTTGTGCCGCGGAGGCTGGCCGGCCTCCGTCAGATTAAGCGGAAACTCCGCCCTGCGCATGGCTACCGATTATGTGGAAGCAGTCATCAATCACGATGTATCTCGTGTGGACGGTATGGAAAAGAACCCGGAAAGGGTTCGTATGCTACTCCGCTCTTTATCACGTAATATTTCTACGTTATCCACTATAAAAACAATCATGGACGATTTGGAAGCAACGGACACAAGCCTATCCGATAAGACTATAGGTTCTTACCTGAATGCGTTGCGCCGTATTTATGTCGTTGAGGATGTGCCGGCCTGGTCACCATCTCTGCGTTCCAAAACAGCCATCCGGACTTCCTCAAAGCGGCAGTTTGTGGATCCCTCAATTGCCATCGCTGTCATGCGGACTAATCCCGGGGGTATCCTAAAAGATTTTAACCTGTTTGGATTTCTTTTTGAATCCTTATGTACACGCGATGTCCGGATCTATGCACAAGCCTCCGATGGCGATGTCTTTCACTATCGTGATAAAAGTGGACTGGAATCCGACCTTATAGTCCGGCTCAAAGATGGACGCTGGGCCGCCATTGAAGTCAAACTGGGGACCAAACAAATTGAAACAGCAGCCGAAAACCTTTTAAGGCTAAAAGCTAAAATCGATGAAATTAAAATGGGCACTCCCTCATTTCTTATGGTATTGACCGGCGGTCAGTATGCATACCAACGTAAAGACGGAGTCCTGGTGGTACCGGTAGGTTGCTTAAAACCATAATCACCTGCCAGTTTATGAGGATTGTCCGTTCGAGGTACTGCAATGCCTCCGGATTTCTCCTCAATCCGAATACGGCGTAATATTTGGAATATAATTCCTGTATTTGTGCCATAATTTGTAATTCATGGAATATGAAAAACCGGGAACAGAAAGAAATTCTGCAACACAAAACCGAAGAAACCTTTGGGAGAATTGTAGTACTAACGGGAGCCCGGCAAACTGGCAAATGAGACCGGCAATTTGCTTTTTTTGTTTTCCTTCCATTTTAATTCAAAAGCATATAACACGCCATTCCGATCCTCAATATAATCAATTTCCTACCTGGCGGGGACCGGTCAGAAGAATGGCTTTCCCTTGGAATAGCCTTTGCATAACCGATTCGTATATATCTCTCGTGATCATATCAAGTTTGCTTTACGCAACAAATTTATATGATATTTTCGGTTATATACGCATATTTAATATTAAATATGCGGTTATATACGAAAATTAGCCAAGAGAATATTTGCCCTAAAGGCCGGTAATTCATTGATAATCTTCGCTGGTAAAAAAATGTTTAATCCTGTCAAACGACCCGATAATTCAGACATTCGGCGATCACACCATTGCAATCCCGCACCTTGTTTCTCTCCCAACAACCTGCAACTAGCAACTAGCAACCTGCAACCTGCAACCCGATTTTTCCTACCTTTACCATACTAACGACTCTACCCATGAAATACCGCATAACCCTACTGCTGCTTGCCTGCCTGCTCTCCCGTGCCTTGCTTGTTGCGCAAACCATCCCGGTCGGCACCCCGGTACTGGAAGACTATTACCGGAGGGCACAATTACTCGGGTTGTCCGATACCACCCAATCGTTCACCTGCCGGCCCTTTTTTCCTGCTATTTCGAAGAAAGCGGCAAATCCCTTCGACCCCGACCGTTCGCTGAGGAAAACAAGAACATCGAATTTCGACGGGATCTTCCGGTTTGACAAGAACCGCGGGATGATTCAACTATTGCCGGTGCAGTGGCTGGTTCAGTATAATACCCACCATCCTTACAGCCTGAACGACGGTGCCATGATACCCGCACGGGGCTTTCAAACGCTTTTCAGCGCCGGTGTCTATGCAAAATATGGTCCGCTGAGCATCCAGTTAAGGCCCGAAGTGGTGTATGCCGGGAACAGGATATTCGACGGATTTCCGACGGAGCATCCCGATGACGTTTGGAAAGCCTACTATACGATATACAATCAGATAGACCTTCCGGAACGGTTCGGTGACGGTTCGTATCAAAAGGTATTCTGGGGTCAGAGCAGTGTCAGGCTGACCTTTGGCCCTGCGTCCCTGGGACTTTCGAATGAAAACCTGTGGTGGGGTCCGGGAAGGCGGAATTCCCTCCTGATGAGCAATACGGCACCGGGATTTAAACACCTGACCCTAAATACGATCCGACCGGTTAAAACACCAATCGGCTCCTTTGAGGGACAATTAATTGCCGGCCGTCTGGATTCCTCGGGATTTAGACCTCCAATGCTGGAACGCAATGGTATCGGAGCTGCATTTTATCGGCCAAAACCCAATGACTGGCGCTATCTGAACGGGATTGTGCTTAGTTATCAGCCCCGGTGGGTGCAGGGACTTTTTCTTGGGGCAACGCGGGTATTTCAAACATACCGGGGAGATATGGGTAACGCCCTGAATGACTACCTGCCGGTAATCATTCCCTTAACCAAGAAACAATTGGGAGAGCAAGAAGAAAATGCAAAAAAGAGAGACCAGATCGCCTCGGTTTTTGCCCGATGGGTCTGGCTTCAGGCACATGCGGAGATATATTTTGAATATGGGCGGGAGGATCACGCCTGGGATGGGCGCGATGTTTTTCTGCAGCCCGAACACGCACGGGCTTATATCCTGGGCTTCCGGAAACTGGCCCCCTTAAAAAATCATCCGGACCAGGCAATCGAGGTGGTTTTGGAAGCCACCCAACTCCAAAATACATACAGTGGCGGAACCCGTGGACAAAGTTCCTGGTATCTGCATACCCAATTGGTACATGGTTACACCCAACTGGGACAGTTATTGGGCGCGGGCATCGGTCCCGGCAGCAATATGCAGACCTTGTCAGTAACCTGGGTAAAGTCCTTAAAGACTATCGGAATCCAGCTCGAACGGTATGTTCACGACAATGATTTTCACAATGAGATAATCAAGGATATCCGGGCCAACTGGGTTGATTTTTGCACCTCCCTGTTCGGAACCTGGGACTTCGGTCATTTCTTACTGACCGCCCGTCTGGATGCCGTCGAATCCTTTAACTACGAACACCTGTTCGTTCAGGCCGATCCTGCGGTAACGGATTTCTGGACACACGGGAAAACGGTGTTTAATCTGCAGGGGATGGTTGGGATGGTTTACCGGTTTTGAGAAGTTGCTGGTTGCTGGTTGCTGGTTAACTAGCAACCAGCAACCAGCAACTCTTTTTTATCACCGCAGCTCTTCCGGCTTTTCGGGCAAATCGCGGAACCACCTGAATGCGAGCTGGCTTTTCTTGAACAGGATCACCCAGGCGGTGAGGAAGATGATCTGGAGGTCGGTCAGGATTCCCGCATGGTCCTGGTACCAGAGTTCAAGTTTTCCTTTATATGGGGCCAATACCCTGGCGCTGAAGGTATGCGGATCTTCCCCGTTGTTCGGAAAATAACGCTCTTCGTCCCTGAAAACGATGGATCCGATTCCGGTGATGCCAGGTTTTACATTATTGATGACTTCCCGGATCTCCGGCGGGAATTTCATAAAGTCGACTTCCATCTGCGGGCGGGGTCCAACGATGGACATATCCCCGAGCAACACATTCATGATCTGGGGGATCTCGTTGATTTTGGTTTTCCGCAGAAAGGGACCCATGGGAGTGAGCCGCCAGTCTTTCTGTACCGTAATGCTGCCCGTTCCGAGACTGGGACTGGCCAAAAGCATGGTGGCAAACTTCCTGATCCTGAATTTTTTGTTCTTATACCCGATCCGGTCCTGAAAATAAAAGATATAACCCTCACCGGTGAACTTCAGGAGCAACGCGATGGGAATGAAAAACGGAAGAAAAACGATTATCGCAACAAGCGAAATCAGCAGGTCGAGAAGGCGTTTGGTAAGTTTGTACATGCGAAGGGGTTGCGGGTTGCTAGTTGCTAGTTGCTGGTTGCTGGTTGTTTTAACTTGCAACCAGCAACTAGTAACCAGCAACAATTCTTTGTCCCTATTTATGCTCTACAGTCGACAACAGCCGCCGTATGCTTTCTACCACATACTGCCGGTCTTCATCCGATATGTTGCTGCTTGAGGGCAGGCAAAGCCCGATATTGAAGTAATGGTCCGAGGTTCCGTTCAGGTAGGCGGGGTATCCCTGGAAAACCGGCTGCAGGTGCATGGGTTTCCAAAGAGGGCGGGTTTCAATGTTCAGCTTTTCAAGTAAAATCCTGATTTGCTCACTCGTAACACCGGTCAGATCCGGGTTAACCAAAATGGTGGTCAGCCAGTAGTTGGAAAAAAAGCGCCCGTCAGGTTCTTCCAGAAACGAAATGCCATCCACGCCATTGAGTGATTCCTTATAAAAGGTGAAATTCTCCCTCCGTTTCTGTATCCGTTCCGGCAGCACCTCCATCTGCCCGCGTCCGATGCCAGCACAAATATTACTGATCCGGTAATTGTAACCGATCCTTGAATGCTGATAATGGGGCGCTTCGTCCCGTGCCTGGGTGGCCAGGAAAGTCGCCTGGTCGCAATAACCCAGCTTGTTCGAGATCATGGCGCCGCCGCCCGATGTGGTGATGGTTTTGTTCCCGTTAAAAGATAGTATCCCTATTTCACCCATCGTTCCGCATGCTTTTCCATCAAAAGTGGATCCGATAGCCTCGGCGGCGTCTTCAACCACCGGGATCTCATAACGGTTGGCAATTTCCATGATCCGGTCCATCCGGGCAGGCATGCCATACAGGTGCACCACGACGATGGCCTTCGGATGTTTGCCGTGACGGATGCGGTCCTTAATAGCTTCTTCCAGCAGGTCAGGATCCATGTTCCAGGTTGAAGGATCAGAATCTATAAAAACAGGAGTCGCTTTCTGGTAAGCTATCGGATTTGCGGAGGCCGAAAAGGTGAAGGTCGAACAAATCACCTCATCTCCCTGCCTCACGTCCAATGCGATCAGCGATAGATGAATGGCTGCAGTGCCGGATGAAACGCAACTGACATATTTGGCCCCGGTGAATTTCTTCAGGTCGGCCTCGAACCCGGTAACGTTGGGCCCCATCGGAAACACATGGTTATTCAGGAACGCCTCCTCAATATACTTCATCTCCTTGCCCGACATATGCGGTGAGGAGAGCCAAATCTTTTCCCTGTTTTTCATTTTTGCTCGCATTCGTTACTAAAATAAATTTTTTGCTAATAGAACCTTATTGACCATCGAGTTTCTTAATATAAACATTCGATAATTTTTTACCGTGAATACTGACCTGGCCGGCCAAAACAAATCCGTTCTTCTGATAAAACCGGTTTGCCAAAGTCAACTCCTGGCCCACAATCACTTTATACCTGCTGATGTTTTCCCGGATAAGCCATTCTTCCAGTGCCCCGACCAGCTGTGACCCGATACCCGAACTTTGACTGAGCGGACTAACCGAAATCGACAGGAGTTCGGCTACCGGCAAGTGGCCTCCAGTTTCGCCGGATTTATTCTTACCGGTTTTAAACGGAGCCAGGAAAGTTTCAGCCAGTTTAACCCATAATCCGGGTTTTGTTAGAGTTGTAAAGGCCATCGTGAAAATAGTTCCAGGTTTGTGAATTACAAATTTCTTCATCATTATTGATGAATTCTTGGATAGAGCTACAAATCCCTCAATTTTCTCATTTCTTGTATAAACAATTACAATCTCTTTTTTTATTAAAAAACAATAAATTGATATTAAATGTCTTTCGTTAAGTCTAGATAAAAATCCATTTCTTATGGTTTCTTTATGAAGTCTAGCAATTTCACTGGATTGCCCCAACTTTGCTTTATCAATCATGATAATTTCATATTATACTCATTTAATTCGAATTTACAGTTTTAAACCGGACCAATAATCTGAAAGTCTTCAGTTAACAATAACCTCAAGGAAGATTTCTGCTGATCAACATCATTCAGAAATAGAAGGATTGGAGTCTGGAACGCAGCCAAGGTATTATAATAATTATCAGAGATTATTCCTTTTTCAGAAATTGTTATAATGGTTCTATCAGGTTCAAATTTTGATTGTAGGGCAAGTGTCCAATAGAGTCTGTCGTTCCGATAAGGGTAAAGATGTCACTTGTGAGGTGTGATTTGTATTCAAATAATCAAAGTTCTATTCCAAAGTTAAGAATTGCATCAAGACATCTTTCGGCTGTTTTCCCATCCCAAAGTTCCGGTCGCATTGGGTTTCGGGGAAACGACAGCGTATTGTAAAATTCGTTTCGAATACGGTTGATATTGTTGCCAACCAGAACACTGGCTCCTCCATTTTCCCGGAGAGTAACAAAACGTTCTGTATTCCAGCGAAGGGTAAGGCAGGGAGTCCCCAGTACACAACACTCTTCCTGCAAACCACCGCTGTCAGTCAGCATGATACGTGCTCCCATGTTCAGGCGAAGCATATCATGATACCCGACTGGTTCTAAAAGAATGATATTTTTATTTTCTTTAACTTCCTCCAACAGGCCTATTATTTCCAATTGTTTCAGTGCTCTGGGATGGATCGGCCAAATGAGAGTATTGTCATTTGTACCTTCATCCAAGAGGAACCTTATCAGCGGTTCAAACACTTCACGGGAATCAACATTGGCAGGTCGGTGAAGAGTCAATACAGCATACCTGTCATCCGATGGAAAGCTACCGTTAAAATGCGAGTCGGTTGCCATGTTTCGGCTGATGATTTCCTCCAAAGTAATTAATTCTGCCTTATGACGGTTGCTTTCCAGTGTGTCAATCATGATATTGCCTACAAACCGGACTTTCTCCTGGGGGACCCCTTCTAGTAACAAGTTTTTTGAAGAGAGAAGATCGGGCGTCAAAAGAAGGTCCGACAATCGATCTGTTACCAGTCGATTGATCTCTTCAGGCATAGTCATATCGCCTGAACGAAGTCCGGCTTCAAGATGACAAACCTTTATATTTAGCTTTTTTGCGGTCACACTACAAGCTAATGTCGCATTCACATCACCTACGACAACTACCCAATCCGGTTGACGCTCTATAAGTAGTTTTTCAAATGCAATCATTGTATTTCCGACTTGCTCAGCATGGGATCCCGATCCGATTTCCAGGTTCATATCTGGATCAGGTATGTCAAGATCACGGAAAAAAGCCTCTGACATTCGGATATCATAATGTTGTCCAGTATGCACAAGAAGATGCTCAACTTGACCCTGTATCATCTTTTGATTATATGTCGAAATCACCCTGCAAAATGGAGCGATTTTCATAAAATTTGGTCGTGCACCAACGACTGATAATATTTTCATGACTAGGTTACAAGTTGATTCAATTATGGATACTAAATTTCGGGGATGTCAATTTTACATACTCAGGCTAATCTTGATTCCTCCGGCCTCATTGATAAGTCCTAGTGTATTTCGAAAACCGGGAATTTTGAAAACCTTGATCTAAAAACCAACTGGCAAATTATTTAATCAAAGTGCTTAATGTAGTCTAATGCTAATTTATGGAACGTGCGATTTCTCATCAACCATTGTTTTCCCCTTTCTCCTATTTTATTGAGCTGGTCCTTTGATAGTGATCCATAACTCATTATGGCCTCCTTTAATGAGAGTAGATCCTCAGCAGGTATAAAAGTGCCACACTCTGCTTCATTCAACATGCTTTGATACCCACTGTAAGATGCAATGATAGGTCTTGATGCGAACATATAGTCTATCCATTTGTTTCTTGAAAGACCATAATCATAAAGGCTAATGTTTTTCACACTATCGTAAAGCACATCAAAATGTACCAAGACAGTTAGCACCTGCTGTTTATTAATTCTGGGAAGGAAAGTAATGTTTTTAAGCTGACTTGTCTTTTGCTTAAAAGCTTCTAACTGATCACCGTCACCAACAAGAGCAAAATGAATGAACTCGTTATCCTTTAGTTCTAAAGCACAATCAACCAGCGTTTCAAGCGCATTTGACATACCGATACTGCCTGCATATCCAACAATAAATTTACCATGAGGCAGGTATTGTTCTATGTAATTATCTGGAAGTGGTAATGGATTTTCGTAGAGCGAAGGTTCAAAACCCTGCGGAATACAAAAACATTTTTCGTTTGATCCTATTACTTCCTGAATATGAACTCCAAGATTCGGCATGGTTCCAATAATCGTATCTGCTTTTTTATACCCACGACGCTCGATCCAAGATAAAAGTAGCACAAATGGGTTCCAGCGACTGTAGCCACCAACCTGTATGATAGTCAATGGCCAGATATCGCGTATCTCAAATATTAATCTGCAATCATACTTA
>JBAZTE010000018.1:0-95976 GCA_041662065.1 Bacteroidales bacterium
GGTGTCCCGGTGAACCCGTTGGTATGGCATTTTGCACAGGTAACGGTGGTGTGAGCACCCGTCAGCGGGAAACTGGTTGCTGAATGGTTAAAAGAAGCGTTCAGCCAGTTGTCCGCATTATGGCACATCTTGCAATCCACCGGGTAAGACTGGGCTTTGTGATCCTTGGCCCCGTCATACTGAACCTGATGACAGGCAATGCAATCGGTTTTGGTGTTCAGTACCGTTCCTTTGTGACAGAGGGAGCATTGAACAATGGTTGCATGACCGCCGGTAAGTGCAAATCCGGTTGTGGTATGATTGAAAGTCGAAGGCCTCCAGGAGGTGGTATTATGACAGGTCGTGCAAGTTGAAGGAAGGCCTGCAGCCACATGGGCCGGGGTAACAGAGGCTGCGTAATTCGCAGCATGACAGGCATTGCAATCGGTCGGTGTCCCGGTGAACCCGTTGGTATGGCATTTTGCACAGGTAACGGTGGTGTGAGCACCCGTCAGCGGGAAACTGGTTGCTGAATGGTTAAAAGAAGCGTTCAGCCAGTTGTCCGCATTATGACACATCTTGCAATCCACCGGGTAAGACTGGGCTTTGTGATCCTTGGCCCCGTCATACTGAACCTGATGACAGGCAATGCAATCGGTTTTGGTGTTCAGTACCGTCCCCTTATGACAGAGTGAACATTGAACAATGGTTGCATGACCGCCGGTAAGTGCAAATCCGGTTGTGGTATGATTGAAAGTCGAAGGCCTCCAGGAGGTGGTATTATGACAGGTTGTGCAAGTTGAAGGAAGGCCTGCAGCCACATGGGCCGGGGTAACCGAGGCTGCGTAATTCGCAGCATGACAGGCATTGCAATCAGTCGGTGTCCCGGTGAACCCGTTGGTATGGCATTTTGCACAGGTAACGGTGGTGTGAGCACCCGTCAGCGGGAAACTGGTTGCTGAATGGTTAAAAGAAGCGTTCAGCCAGTTGTCCGCATTATGGCACAGCTTGCAATCCACCGGGTAAGACTGGGCTTTGTGATCCTTGGCCCCGTCATACTGAACCTGATGACAGGCAATGCAATCGGTTTTGGTGTTCAGTACCGTCCCCTTATGACAGAGTGAGCATTGAACAATGGTTGCATGACCGCCGGTGAGTGCGAAACCGGTTGTGGTATGATTGAAAGTCGAAGGCCTCCAGGAGGTGGTATTATGACAGGTCGTGCAAGTTGAAGGAAGGCCTGCAGCCACATGGGCCGGGGTAACCGAGACTGCGTAATTCGCCGCATGACAGGCATTGCAGTCAACGGACGTTCCTGCGAATCCCTTGATATGGCATTTCAGGCAATCGGTATTGACATGGGCCCCGGTAAGGGGAAAATTGGTTTTACTGTGATTAAAACCACCTTCCTTGTCCCCGCGGGGATGGCAGGTAAAACAAGAAACGCTGTTATACTGGAAACCATTGGTCTCTTTATGTTTGTCTGCCATTAAGGTCTGAGCATGGTCATGGCAATCAATGCAACTGAAAACCGAATAATCTCCGGACTGCTTGTGGCATTCGGTGCAATTGGCCCAGGTATTGGCATGCTTGCCCGAAAAAATAGGAAAAAACCTGCCGTCATGTTCGACAAATTTTGCCGGTTTCCAACCCGGATTGGTAGTGTGGCATTCTAAACAGTTGGTTGACAGGGTGGTCAGCTGGTGATTTGGTGAATTTGTCTTGTTGTAATCTTCTTTATGGCAGGAATAACACTCCGTTGGAATCTTTTTGTAATCACCGGTGGTGTGGCATAGTGTGCAGCTGAGATCATGGCCACCGGTCAGCGGGAAAAAGGTATGCTCGATATTCTGGGCAACCCATCCGGCCGAACCGGCTTTGTGGCACTGGATACAGTTGGTGGAATAACCTGCCTGCTGGTGATTTGGTTTTGTCGTGGCCAGATAACTGGCCCGGTGACAATCGAGGCACTCGATGCTTAATGGTTCAAACCGTCGCACGGATCCTGATTTATGACAAAGTTTGCAATCACCAAGCTGGTGGGCCCCGGTGAGTGGAAACCTGGTCAGCCGGTGAATATCCAGAATATTCTCCACGATCCAGGAATTTGGAGAATGGCATCTGGCGCATTCCGGCCCTAATGTACCTTCGTGCAAATCATTGTGACAATCAATACATTCATTCTTTGCGGTGGAAAACTCAAGCGATTTGTGGCACGACCGGCAATTCACCACCTGATGTTTTCCAACCAGCTTGTATTTGGTACTGTCATGAGAAAAAGAACTGGTCTTGCTGTCGAACTTCCATCCGGCTGAAGTGTGGCAGTAGGAACAATCAATTTCCAGGCTTTTCCCGTGGGGCGATTGCCCGAAAACTGATGTCATCCAAAGCACCAGGACGAATGTCAGTGACGATCTCATTATACTATTTCCTTAACGTTCCGCCTTCCATAATCAACTCATAAAAATATCCGGCACCAAAATCCTTATTCAAGGCAATGGTCCCTTCAAACTCCACAATGTCATCCATTTTAACAAATTCATGGGTGGTAACCGTTAAATCAAAATTCCCGGAATCATTGGTTCCATCCTGGATATGAACCCAGTTTTTATCCATCACCTCATTGTTTATTTTAACCACTTTGCCTTTTACCCTGACTTTCTTATTCGCGTAATTGCTGCGGTTCTTATACAGCTCTGCTACGGAAATCCCGCCAGCTGATTGAGGTACGACAATATCCGTCTTGAGATCAACTTTCGGTCGGCCCATCGTGGTGGGTGGCATGGTAGTAGCCGGTTGTCCCATCGATGGGTCTCCTGTTTCACTGACAAAATAAATAACCGGGAATGTCCTCCCGAGTTCCTTGCTCGTAAAATTATTCATTTCCAGAGCCTGCCCGTAAGAATAATTGCTCCCGACCGCAATATCCTGTTTAACCACGGCCAACCATGATTCAACAAGATTTTCGCTAACCTTCAGGTAAGTATAGGAACTGGTTTGGATTACCTCCTCAACCTTAACATTATGCAAAGCTGCAGATGCATTGGAAGCAGTCGCTTGTGCCGCTGGATTTGCAGCCATGTTCTTTAATTTGCTGGCCACCTCAAAAGAAGGTTCTTTAGGCTTAACCAATTGATAAACCAAAGCCCCGATGATTACTGCCAGAATAACGCCGAGAAATACTTTCATAAAAACTGTTTTTAATCTGTGTTTAGAATCTTTTATTTAAACTGATATAAATACGATGATATTTATTCACCGGTTCAATGGTTAATTCATAATCAACCGAAAATGATAATTTATTCTTCAATTGCCAGGATAAATTAATTTGTGCAATATTTTGTTTAAGTTTTGAATCGGAATTATTAAAATTATAATCAACATACTGATAATTTAATTCGCCGAATAATTTTCCGGGAATAATATCCCTTGTTAATCTAAGGCCATACAACTGTCCGTTGAGATAGCTTGTCTTCAATAAATTTGCCGTCAGGGTTGCCGATCCCTTGATCCAGGGTAACTGGTTAACGGTAAAATAACCATTCAGTGTTTCGTTTGGGTTCAAATCCCTATCGCGGAACCGATAGCCCGCATTCACTCCCATACTTACCTGATTTCCAGGTCGATAGTTTACCCGGAGTTGCAAACCCTGGCGGGTTGCCTCCTCTAACAATCGATCGGCGATGCTTTTGTAGGTTTCATAATAAATCACATTCTTCCTCGCATCATAGGATGCAAATATTGACAATTGCTTGAAAACTTTATAACGCAGCGACAGGTAAAGACTGGTGAGTGTAGGCTGGTTTTTCGGAATACCTTCGACCACTTTGTATAAATCCAACTCACAGGAGGTGAAAAAATAGAGTCGCTTCAGTAATGAATTATCATGCTGGAAATAAACAAACCGCCGGTCGATTAGTCCATTATTCCGCTGCTCAAAGAAAGCCAGTGAACTTTGCATCCTGCCAGTCGTTGTCGATACATTATGACCGACAAAAGCCCCATATTCAAGCAGTTTGAAATTCACACTGTAATCCGCATCATTGGGCCGCGATCCTGCCACAGCACCCATGGTGAATTTGCCGACCATGGTTTCCGCTTGAATTCCGTCCACCGCCCCGATATTGGAAAGGTTGTTATTAACCCTCCGGCCAATCGAAATGCTCGATTTATCTCCCAGATCATACTTTACAGCCAGACTGTAAATCTTCAATGCATTGAAAACGTTTTGTTTAACCTCGGCCCATTCACCCAGCTTGTGCGAGAATGTGATATAATTCTCCAGTGAAAATCTCGAGTTGCCCAGGTTGGAAACTCTTGTAGAGAAAGTATACCTCATCCGCTGAGTGCTATTAATCGAGGTATTTGATAAATTGGTGTATGACGAAACGGAGAGTGAACCCTGAATATCCTGCTTCCTATTGAGAGGAACAACTTTAGTCACGGAATCCCTGGCTGCTCCCATGCCCGTTGGATTTTGCGGTAACTCAACCAAGGCTTCAACCCTAGGTTTTACCTGTTCAGTTTGACCGTGAATTTTTGCGACAACCTCGTCATCTACCTCAACCTGGATGGAATCGCGCAACTTTCCGACACAGGAAACAGATGAAGTATTATCGACAATAAATAACATTGTTAATCTATGATCAACAGACCGGAAAATAGTATCTCCCGGATGAATTTTATCTGTTTTATCGAATTTCACATATATATTTTGACTCGTAATATACGACACTTTCCCTGTTAACAAATAATCAGATACCTGCCCATTCAACTGCAGGTAAATGGACATAATTATAACTGTAGATATTATTATTATTCTCACAATGTATTTTATCTATCTAATAATTAACCCCTTGGGTGACAATTATAACAAGCAATACTGTTATACGCATAACCATTTTTCCCCTGATGTTCCCTGTCAACGCTTGCCTTATTACTATGTTCATGGCAATCAATACAGCTGAAAACGGTATAGTTAGAGACAGTGGTATGGCATTCGGAACATTGTGTCCATTTGCCCTTATGTTTCCCACTATAAATCGGAAAATACTGACTGTCGTGGTTCCAGGTTGATGGAGTCCACGCAGTCGAATTATGACAGGCTTCGCAATTCGTCGGGAATTGGGCGGTTACATGGTTGGGGTTTGAGGTCGAATTATATTTCGAAGCATGACATCCATAACAGGTATTCGGTGTATTTTGAAATCCGTTGATATGGCACTTTGCACATAAGGTGGTCAGATGCGCTCCCGTCAGCGGGAAACCGGTTTGTGAATGGTTAAAAGTGGCATTCAGCCAATTGTTGGCATTATGGCACATACCGCAATTGAGCGGATAGGATTGGGCTTTATGATCCTTTGCATTATCATACTGGACCTGATGACAGGCAATACATTCCGTCCGGGTATTCAGCACAGTCCCTTTATGGCAGAGCGAGCATTGTACAATGGTGGAATGGCCGCCGCTAAGCGCAAATCCGGTGGTGGCATGGTTAAATACCGAAGGTCTCCAGGCGGTGGTATTATGGCACGTTTCGCAAACCACCGGTATGCCGGCAGCAGCATGATTCGGGTTTTGTGCCGTTGAATAATTGGTTCCATGGCAGGAATTACATTCGGTTGGAGTCCCGGCATATCCGTTCTTGTGACAAAGGGCGCAATCAACACGAATATGTGCCCCTGTCAAGGGGAATTTGCTCAATGCATGATCGAAGGTAACGGCCTGCCAGTTCTCAACGGTATGACAGGCGAGGCAATCAAGCGGGAAAGCTTGTAACCTATGGTCCCTGGCATTGTCATACTGAACCTGGTGGCACGGAACACAAGTGCGTTTTGCTTCCGTAATAATTCCTTTATGACAATCGGCACACTGAGCGATACGGCTATGGCCTCCGGTCAGGACAAATCCTGTGGTGCCATGATTAAAACTCGATGGAGTCCAGGCTATTGTGCTGTGACAAGTTTCGCATTGCATTGGGATTCCGGCGGTGGTGTGAACCGGAGCCTGGGCCTGATCGTATTTTGCTTTATGGCAGGAATTGCAATCCATGGCGGTGCCTGCAAAACCTTTGATATGGCATTTGGCGCAATCAGCTGAGGTATGCGCTCCGGTCAGCGGAAACTGGGTCTGACTGTGATTGAACCCGCCCTCTTCCCTTCCGGTGGGATGGCAAGTAAAACAGGCTAAACTATTGTACTGATAACCGTTTGCCTCATCATGTGAATTATCCATGCGGGATTTATCATGCTCATGACAATCAATACAGGTGAACTCAGCGTAACTTCCCGTTTGCTTGTGACAATCGGTGCAACTCGTCCAGGTATCCGAATGCGACCCTGAATATACCGGAAAGAACCGTCCATCATGTTCGGCAAACTTTGCCGGTTTCCATTTGGGGCTGGTGGTATGGCAATCCAGACAATTGTGTGACAGATTTAAATGCTGATGATCCGGGTCTTTTGCAGCATTATAATCGGTTGCATGACAGGAGAAACATTCGGCCGTAATTTTAGAATATGAGCCGTTGGTATGACAAAGGGTGCAGCTGATATCATGTCCGGCCGTTAACGGGAAAAAACTATGCTCAATATTACCCGCCAGCCAGCCAGCTGAACCGGCTTTGTGGCATTGTACGCAATTCGTGGAAAAACCTGCCTGCTGATGGTTCGGTTTGCTGGTTGCCAAATAGTTGGCCTTATGACAATCATAACAATCAATCCCAAGAGGGTCAAAACGCCTTGTCGAACCTGAAATATGACAAGCCCTGCAATCTGCCAGCTGATGTGCACCTATGAGCGGAAATCTTCCTTGCCGGTGGATTTCACTGATATTTTCAACAATCCATGATTTTGGTGTATGGCACCTGGAGCAATCCGGTCCCAGGGTTCCTTCGTGCAAATCGGAATGGCAATCCAAACACTCCTTCTTTGAAGTGGCAAACTCCAGCGATTTATGGCACGACCGGCAATTGATTGCCTTATGCTGACCTGCCAGTTTAAACCGCGTGTTGTCATGGTCAAATAACAATTTCTTCAGATCCACCTTCCAGCCTTCAGTGGTATGGCATTTGGAACAATCGACGACAAAATTCTTTCCATGCGGTGACTGTCCGTATAGTATTGAAATACAGAACAGCAGACTTAGCGTAAATGACAGCTTGCGCATGTTATGTCTCCTAATTTGTATTTAATATACTTAGTACTGCCTTCGGAAACCTCCTTATGGCATTTTACACAGGCAACGTTCTGATGACTGCCGTCGAGCTTGAACCGGGTATTGTCATGATTGAACTGGATCGGCTTCCACCGGTCATAACCATGACACCGGATGCAGGACGCTCCTTCGGTGGTATCGAATTGTTTGTTATGCTCATCGGCATGACACTCCAGGCACCGCATGGAAAGTCCGGAAAACCGCTGGATTTCCTTTCCTTCCGCATCAGGTTTGAAATGACATTTTTTGCAGTTCGTGTCGGCATGTTTGCCGGTTAGTTTGAAATCAGTGGTATTGTGATCGAAATTAATCTTACTCCAAGCCTCTACACTGTGGCAGCTTTCGCACTTCTGATTGCCGAAATACTTTTCGTCGATATAGCTTTGGTGAATATTCTCATGGCAATCGACACATTTTTTCTTCAGATCTTTAAATATCCATTCCTGACCCTTCTTATGGCAGGCAAAGCAGGGTGTTGCCAGATGTGAACCTTCGAGCAGGAATTCCCCTTTATTATGTCTTTCAATGGTAAAACTTGAACCCTTAAATCCGGCGAGGCTATGGCAATCCTTGCAATCGGAGGTCACTCCGGGCTTTATTAACTGTCCTTTGTGATAATCCTTATGGCAATCCGTACATAGTGCAAATTTCAGTTTTGCGGTGAGACTTTGCTTGTGGCAGGATTTACATTCCACGGCCAGGTGCTTGCCAACCAAACGATAACCTGTCTTTTCATGATTGAAAGTGCTCAATCCGGCCACTTTGGTAAACGATTCCTCGGTATGGCACTTCCTACAATCTTTACCGAACCTATTGTTATGAACGTCCTTATGACAATCTGTGCAGCTGGCAAAAGCAATACCTGAGAATTTCTGGAACTTCTTACCGTTCAGGTCGGTCACTTTGTGGCACTTGGCACAATCCACTGCCTGGTGCCTGCCCACCAGCGGATATTTAGTCTTCTTATGGTTGAAACCCAATACGGGCTTAAATGCATTGCTGTTATGGCAGGTGATGCAATTGGCAGACAGGGTTTTCTGGTGATAATCGGCATGACAATCAAGGCATGCGGTACCCAATCCAAGGTAGGATCCTGCCTGGGTCTTTTGCGATTGTCTTTCTTTGATGAATGCTGCCTTATGGCAATTTTTACAGGTCAGTGTATTGTGCTTACCCAATAATTCAAACCGGGCATCTTTGTGGTCAAATTTCAGGGTATCAAAGCGGACAATCTTGAAATTTCTTCCGTGATGCTCATTATGGCAAGAGAAACATTCTTTGCTTTTAACTTCCGAAGAAGCATGGTAGCCCTTGTTTAAATTGATCAGTTCCTTGATCTCCTTGTGGCATTCCAAACATTTTGCGGTTGCGACCTTTTTCCCGACTTCATGACATTTGGAGCAATTGGACAGCCCCTCCAGATTGGAATGTGCGGTGGTCAGGTCTCCAGGTGAGATCTGCCCAAGGCAATTGCCGGCAACGAACAATAGTAGGATGAAAATACTATTTCTCATGTTTCAATATCGCTTCACCAAATTTACGGGTTATCAGGATACCGGACTTCTCAAGGAATGCGGTTGGCAATTCCCCACCGGCAAGAATATATACCAAATCATTCTGCAGTTTGACAATCTGGTCTGAACCGTCGGTTTTATAGTTGACAAAATCCTTTTCTATGGAGGTAAGGTTGGTATTGAAAAGAACAGTAACCAATTTATCGGCCATGGCCTTTTTGATCTTTTCACTATTCTTTGGTTTTATCCTGCCGAAAGCATCGCTTCGGTAAGCCAGGTGAACCGTATTTTTATCCATCAGCTGCAAAGCGGATTCGATGGCCGAATCACCTCCGCCCACGACCATGACTTTTTTATTCTCAATGATTTCTGGCTCAAGAAGCCGGTAAGCTGTCTTCTCAAGTTCTTCACCTGAAATATTCAGTTTCCTTGGTGTTCCTCTCCTGCCGATAGCCAGCAGGACCTTCTTGGTTGAAAAGCTCTCCCCGGTTGAAGCTCCAACTTCAAAATGACCCCCTTGCCATACAATGGACTCGACTTTTGTGTTTTGGACAATTGAGATACTGTTCTTAGCCAAAACCTTTTCCCATAAACTGAGCAATTCCTGTTTGGTGGTTTCATTCAGCTTAACTTTACCATACAAAGGCAGATCCATAGGAGAGGTCATCACAATCTTGGTTCTGGGGAAATTGAATACCGTACCTCCCAGTGAATCCTGTTCGAGGGTCAGGACTTTCAGATTATTTTTTTTTGCAGTAAGTGATGCTGCAATCCCGGCCGGACCTGCACCTACGATAACCAGGTCATAATCAACATTTGTGGTCTTATCAAGGGTTTTAACAAGATTTTCCACAGCTTGTTTACCCTGGGCAACCGCATTCTTTATCAGCCCCATTCCGCCGATCTCCCCCGCAATATAAATACCGGTGACGTTGGATTCGAAGGTCTGATTTACATGCGGCAAATCAACCCCGCGCTTTTCGGTACCGATACAAAGGGTAATGGCTTCAACCGGACAGGCATGGAAACAAGCTCCATGACCCACACAGTGGGAAGCATTGATAATGGTTGCCTTACCATTCCTGATCCCCAGAATGTCGTGCTCGGGGCAGGCTGATATGCACGCACCGGTTCTGATGCATGAATTAACATCCACTACCGGATGAAGCGAAACGGGTTCATGAATCCCTTCCTCTTTCGAAATCCTGATTTTCTCCTCAACAATTTTGGAATCCCGCTTTTGCTTCCTGACATATAGGATAAGTGCTATTCCGATAAGAATAACTACAACGGAATAAGTGATAATTTTTTCGATTAAAACTTCCATCTGGTTAAAAAATCCATTTATATCCCATGATAATGACAACTGTCACATGAATAAGCATGACAACCAACATGGCCAATGCAAACGGAAGATGGGCGACATGCCAGTATTCCATCAAATTCCTCATCACCACCAGTAAATCAATCTTCCTGTTCAAGGAGATTTCACTCCTAAGCAGTTTACAGGCTTTTTTATAATTTGATTTGTTCAGATTAAGATTCCGGAGGTCGTTCTTCAACTTTTTAAACACGATCCGGCCATTTTGGTAGCTTTTCCACAAACGGACAAAGACATTTTTATCGGAAAAGTCGGGGCGGTCCTTAAATGAATCCTTTAGCAGAGTCGAAACGTCTCCCTGAAATTGACTGGAATCATTTATGATTTCAGAAAATTCCGCTTTCATTTCGCAGAGCTCGTTCAAACTCAGTTCACGGCCTTCCACCGATCTTGGGATCTGAATATAAATAAAGCGTCCGATCACACCGCTTAAAACCACTGCCGCCATACTCCAGAAACTGATGGCCACAATCCCGCCAACTTTAAATGAGGTATGGAAAACGATAAAAACAGGCCCCAGAACGCATAAAAAAATGTGGAATTCCAACCAGTGTTTGAGATATCCAAGTCGCGCCAACTTACGGAATCGCTTTCGCGTCATGTAGGAGAACACGCCGACCATAATCATGACGGAACCCGCAATACCATAACCGTGGCCAAGATAACCGCTGGGCTTCAATGCGATATTATCGGTATGGAAAAAACGCTCTTCCATACTGATTCCATAGTAATTGAATCCGGTATAGGTTAGAATGACCACCGAGGCAATCACTATAACAACCATAACGGATATAAATATCCTATGTACTGTTTTGTTCATTTGTTTTTCAGACTAACGGGCAAAGATAACCAATGTTGCTCCGCCAATGGCAGGTTAATTCCTGAAAATAATCAGATTAATAAAATTCCGGCATCAAAATTCTGCGTAAACATAACAAGAACACCGGGTTAGCAATTCGTCAAAAAAATAATAAAAACAATGAATTGATGACTTAAATCATTTTTTTTGTCGAATAAATACACGAACAAAATTACCAATTAATCGGTAGATACACAATAAAGGAATTTGAATCCCCTCAAATAAAGATCATTGCCTATGACGACTGGTGAGGCATGGAAAGTATCATCCAGTTTATTACTTGATAATAAGGCAAATGACCCTCCTGCCTTGATCACATCGACCACGCCGTCGGCTGCAATATAAAGATGGCCGCCTGCACCGGTCGGAGATGAATAAATATTCACGATACCTACCAGCTTTTCATTGATGTAATTCACTTTGCCGTCTTTGGCATCCAGACAGCTAATGGATCCATTGTTAGCTTTCAGAAAATACAGTTTGCCGTCCATCAGAACCGGGCTGGGGGTATAGGGGGTATCCTGAAGATATTTCCAGAGGATAACATCGGTATCGGTAATATTCCCTGTTGCTTTGGCAAGGTTGATTGCCAGGAGTGCATTTCCCCGGTATCCGCTCATGACATAAAGAATTCCATCAGCATATACCGGATTAGGAATTACATTGCGCGTCAGTCCTGTACATTCCCAGATCAGCTCCCCGGTCTCAAAATCATAACTTCGAACCTTACTGGAAGCGTCGGTTATCACCTGGGCCTTACCGTTCACCTCAACGATCAATGGACTTGCCCAGGAAGTTTTTTCATCACGGTCGACTTTCCACACATCCTTACCAGTCTTTTTATCCAATGCAACAATAAAGGAGCCGGCTTCATGGTCCCAAACCACGATGACCTTGTCCTTGTAAATCGATGGAGAGTTACCCTCGCCGAAACTCATCACGATTTCCATTTGACCGAAATCCCTTTCCCACAAAATATTCCCTTTAAAATCCAGGCAAAACAATCCGCGTGAACCGAAATAAGCATAAATACTCTCTCCATCGGTAACCGGGGAATTGGAAGCCCAGCTGCCAAGGTTATGTGTACGTTCTAATGGAATTTCTTCCTTCACCGTCCGCTCCCATTGTATCTTGCCCGTTTTTCTGTCAACTGAGACGACCTCGAATTTATGAATAAAGTCGGTAGCGCTCGAAGGAGGCCCCATTCGGGCACCTTCCTGCTTTACCTCACCCTCCTTTGGTTTCTTATCAGTCGGAACCGCTGTCAGGAGAACAATCTGATCACCCCAGACAATTGGAGTGGCATGGCCCTTACCGGGGATTTCCGTTTTCCATTTGATATTCTTTGTTTCACTGAACTCCACCGGTGGGTTCCCATAATTGACTGAACCGGTTTCCATCGGTCCGCGCCACTGCGGCCAGTTATGACCGCTTTTATTCACAGGGGCCTGGGCATTGAGCAATGCCGGAGTAAAAATCATCAGTCCTGCTAACCAGGCCAGGGGTCGGGTCGGTCGAAAAATCATACATTGAAATTTTAGTGCGGGCAAAGATAACCATTCCTGCTAATTGGGAGGAGCCGTTGCTCCTCCCCTACGGGCCAACTGTCGACTACCTGTTATTTCTTCCGGCGCAGGCCACCAGCCAAAAGCAAAATACCCGCAATGGCAGCCACACCCCCGCCAATCAATTTCAGGGCCGATTCATTGTTCACACTGGTTTTTGTTTTCACCGAATTATCAGTCAGGGCTTTCACAACAGAGGAAACATCCTGCTCAATCCTTGCTCCGGCCGACTGTTTTAGCTGGATTCCGTCGTAAATAAAATAGGAACCTCCAACAATGAGGATTATTGCTGCGACAAGGGTAATTGCTTTCATAATCGATGGTTTTTAACAAATATAACGTAATTGTAGAGACAGATTATAATCTGTCTCTACGATATCATATCATTCAATACCCTGACTGAGGTCGCCAGGCATCCTTCACAAATCGTTTCATGAATCCGCCTTTCCTTTACCAGGGCACGGCCTTCATCAGTGTTCAAATCACAATCTATCAAGTTCATACACTTTGTAGATAGATGAATCTCAAGGAATCTGGAATTGAAATCCTGAATCATCTGATACGATTTTTCCTTCCGGGTTTGATTATCCGGATACAACTGACTGTTATACATTCCGATCACCATAAAGGCGCCGGTAACCACCCCGCAAGTCTCCTGCAGGTGGCCCATTCCGCCACCGAAACCGGCTGATGTGCGTAAGGCCATTTCCTTATCATAGCCTAACTTTTCGGAAAAAGCTGCGAAAACTGCCTGGGCGCAATTCAATCCGTTACGAAAGCTGTCAATGGTGTTTTTTTCTATGTTTTCCATGGCATTTTTATACAAAGATGATTGTAAAGTTAGCAATTTAGTCAGTCAGAACCGGAGCGAAAGGCAACTCAGCCCGCCGTCGAGCTTCTGAAATTCTGACATATTCAGTGTGATTACAGGATAACCTTCTCTTTCAATTTTACTGCGTGTTTCAGGAAATCCTTCCGGAACCAGCACAGTCCCATTGATCCACAACGAATTGGCCGCATAGGCTTCCTCCACCGTCACTTCAATTTTATTGAACCTTTCAAAACCAGGATGGCCGATAAACTCCCCGCACACCAGCAGAGTATTCCCTTCGAGGTAGGAAACGGCGGTTTTCAAGTGCAGGACTTCCTTCAACGGCACCATTGATCCGCTCAAACCATGATCCTTAAGTATGGACATCAGCTGCCCGGCACCCTCCCGGTTGGTACGCGCTGACAGACCGATATAGAAATGCATACCCACCATCATCACATCACCTGCCTCCAAAGTACCGGGTGAAGCAATTTCCTCCAGATCAGGATAATATTCCGATAAAATTTCCCTCATCCCTTCGGTTTCGCCTGTTCTTGTCGGGGCTCCCGGACGGGTAATGATGGCGCATGCAGGAGTGCATAACGCTATATCCTCAATGAAAAGCGAATCCGGGAACCTGGGGTCGCTCTCCAGCATCCTAACCTGCAATCCACACATTTCCAACACCCCGGCATATTTCTGATGCTGACTCACCGCCCTTGCAAAATCAGGCTTTCCCAGTTTGGCTGAAGTAATTCCATGCACTATTTCACAACAGGGTTGACGAAGGATGGCGGTGGTGAAGGTAAGGGGCATGACGGTTGGTTGGGGTTAATGGTTAGAGGTTAATTGGTTATAGATTACCTGGTTGGAGGCTAATTGGTTGGAGGTTAATGGTTAGAGGTTACCGCCATTTATTGCTCACTCCAGGTTCTTAACTCTCTTAACTTTCTTAACGATTCTTAACGATTCTATCTCTTTGAGTATCTTTCGCAAATTACTAAAACGAACCGAAATGTCCCCGTTACTCATCCTGTCAAGTGTGCTGATCACGCTCGCCCTTATTTTCTACTCGCTCGGTGTATGGGCTGAAAAGATATCGAGATACCTGAAACCATGGCATGTAGCGGCTTTCTGGACTGGTTTTGTATTTGATGTTTCAGGTACCATAGGCATGCACATCATGGCCGGCGGATTATTTGATTTCACCAAACCGCACACGGTAACCGGCCAGCTGGCACTTTGGCTAATGCTGATCCATGCCATCTGGGCTACCCGGGTGGTGAGGAAAGGAAGCGAAAAAGACCGGACGGGCTTTCACCGGTACAGCATTATGGTATGGCTGATCTGGCTCGTTCCGTATATCGGCGGCTTGCTTCTCGGAATGACGTCGTAGAGAAGGTTGAAGACGGGAGACGGAAGACCGTGAGACTATGAGACTGTGAGACTGTGAGACGAGGCTATTTTTTACGCGATGCCTGCCATAACATAATCCCACCGGCACCGATTACGGCAATTCCTATCAACGGTGACCAGGAGAAGGAATGAGGTTTATTATGGGTGATTTCAATGGCTCCCAGGTCAACTACTTTTTCTTTAGTAAAAAAAGTGAAAGCGGTAAAGATGGTCAATGCCAATCCAAGGATGATAACGATAATGGCTGCTGTTTTCATTTTTTTTGTATTAATTCCAGATCCTCACCAAATGATTGGACGAAATTAGGTCCACAAATGAAAGCAAACGTTACACAATTGAATGATAGATTTACATCATTCACACCTGATGAGAGGGCACCGATCACCGGCAACCGGCAATTTTTCCGCTCAGCTCAACTGAACCATCGTTTTTAGAATCCTTGCTGTTTGCAAAGCTCCCTCGAGCGGCAGCAATGCGGTTGCGGCAATTCCGGAGACCACTTTGGTGATATTGTGGTCAACCTTTCCTGACTGGCCCCAATATGCACCCGCGGGAGAGGTGATGTAAACCGAAAAGGTATGATGACCGGTTCCCGGACGTTCGCCTATCACATGAAGAATGGCCCGGTTGCCCGGTAAATTGGCAAACAGGGTTTCCCCAATCCGGTAACCCGCCCTTACCCGGCCGGAAGTCATCACCAACGGAGAAGGTGCCAGATGAAAACCGTCCTTTCCTAACTTCTGGCGTAATTCCAGAAGAAATGGATTCAAATGTCCATCATCGGTAATGGACAGGGCGTCAAGACCATCGGAAACAACCACCTGAACATTATAGTTGCCGTTATAGAGCTGACGAAGTTTGACCAGTTTATCAACCGAATCCGGCGTAAGCATCTCACCTGTTTGCGGATGCAGGATGTAATCGGTCCGGTCGGTGGATTGGGTGGATAAGCGTAACCCATCGGGGATCGCCCTGATGAATTCTTTTGAGAGCTCGGCCCATATGCATTTTCTGGCATCGGTATAGATTAGTTGAATGGATTTTGCCAGCTCAGGCTCAAGATCCCATGGATTATCCCCATGCCCGGAGGCAACAAACACCCCATGCTTGCGGACCGATTCGATTTGTGACCTTCCTTCGGCAAGTATCTCCTCATCGGTACGGGTATCACCCTTTTTTCGGCGATATTGCAGATTAACCCATAACGGATCACCGAAATGGCCGGCCGGTTTATCGGATCCGTCGACTACACCCAGCTCCCTGAAAAACTGCCCCATGCGGTCGTTTACCTTAAGGCCGAATTTTTGGCGGACACGGACATGATCCTGGAAACCCGTAGTCAGGTAGCCGAGCATGGGATCAATCTTGGTCGGAAGAGCCATCAGATAGGCCGGACAAGCCGGTATGACCTGGTCTATACACCAGTCGAGATCGTTGAGCGTGACATCCATATGGAGTGTGGAACACACATCCAGACCGATCGTCAGCCCATGCAACTTACCCATCACGATATCTTCAAGGCAACAGCGTACCAGTTGTTCCCGGTTACGGAAAACTTCAGGACCGATGAAACCGGCCACATCATTCAGGTGAACCCAGGGGGCAACCGCCCGGCCGGCTTTTTTCTGAGCCGCAGCAACATCAAGGGTCAGGGCACGGGCAAAGCCATATTTCCTGGATTCATGGATCACCATGTCGAAGCCATGAGAATGACCATTGGTGAAATCCGCCCCCTGTCCGGTTTCGAAATAAAGACCGTATTGCCCTGATCGCTGGGAGGTATGCCTTCGCATCTTTTCTATGCTGATATCGAAAGTGTTATTGGCAGAGTCACTGCCGGCGATGCTCTGGAACCAGAGGGCCGTGCTGCCCGGACTGGCTTGCTCAACCTCTGCCTGCAAATCGATATGGGCAAGCACACTATGGGGGAGCGTATCCTCTATCCCGAAAGTAACCAGCAGATCTTTCAGGATATTTTCAATGGCAAGGATAGAGGAAGTGTCGCTGGAAACCGGGTTGGTTCCAACAACAACATCACCGACCGCATACGACCAGCCGTCAAATACCTGCCAGCGGATATCATCCACATCATCGGTAGGAGAATTGGGCTGTATCCGGGCTCCCAGGTATCCCCGGTCGCCGATGTGGCTGCCCGGCAGCGGGTTGAAAATTTTCGAACCGGTATGAATCAATTCATCATTGCTCATGAGTTTAACCACGCACCCGATGACCTCGCTATGCAAACCAACAGCCATTGAATAGATTACGCTTTCGGGCTGGGTAAGCAGCACCTGTTTCAGTTCCCCGAGAGTCATCCCGTCTGTCAATTTTACAGCTTCGGCATCCAGACTTTCTCTTACCAGCTTTCCGAGATCGTCATCCAGCAGAGGATGAGCCGAAAGATCACCAATCCGGGTATTGGACATCAGGATGCGGGCCCGGGTCCGGGATCCCTCCTCTGCTGCAGCCACCCCGATAATTTCGTCCCCTTCCTTAAAAGCGTTTGCTGCACCCAGTATCTGCCGGTAAAGGTGGTCGTCAAATGTTCCTTTTTTGCGGAGAATATAGGCAAAAACGTCCTCTCCCGGATTGATATTATCAATGGTAACACCCGGTAAAAACGGCATCGGGGCCACCTGCTGCCCGTTAACAAAGGCCGGAGCCGCTATGGTTGCTGCACCTGCTGCCATTGCCTTAAGGAAAAACCGGCGGTTGATGCTCATTTCTGATTTTTTAAATTGATCCCAAGTTATCTATTTTCAGAGAGTCAAATACTGATCGCGAACAAATCTGGGCGTACAAACTGCAAGAAAAATCAGGTCACAATTGCCGGAATTGGTTATCCTTTGCTTCACTCCCTGAGGAATAACAACCGTATCATTAGCTATCACCCCCCGGGGTTCACCCTCACCTACCTGGACTAATCCGGAACCCTCCAGGATCAGGTATCTCTCGGAAATTCCGACGAGCAGATGCCATCTGGTTGACTCTCCCGGCAACACCCTCACCCTGGCCACTGAAACATCAGGATCAAGAGGAGTATTCAGGATTTCGGAAATAAAACAATTCTCCTCAAAATAATATTCATTAGAATCCATGGATAAAAAGCTGCTTCAGTCAAAAATAATGGAAATAATATAAAGCGAATTAATACAATTATCTTAGCATGATAAATAATTCAATTAATAAATCTATGAATAAACTAATAATATCCATAATATTTTCAATGGTGATTTCCGCAGTCCATGCACAGGAAAGCCAGGTCATTCAGATTGAAACCAGAAATACGGTGTTGATCCTTAAAGCAGGTAAAAACCAATTTCTTTATCAAACCTATCTGGGGACTAAACTCAACAACGGCGCTGCCTATAATGGCCTTTCAAAAGAAAATACGAAATCATTTGTGGTTAATGACGGTAATCCGTTAATTGATTTAAGACATCTGGCCTATCCCACATTCGGGACAAGTAACTTGTTTGAACCGGCCATTCGAATCACACATAACGATGGAAATCCATCGCTTGAATTAATCTACGTCAGCCATGTTACTCGGAAAATAGATGAAAATACCAGTGAAACCATTATCAAACTCAGGGATTCGCAATACCCGGTTGAAGTAACGCTTCATTATAAAGCATTTTACCATGAGGATGTCATGGAACAATGGACTGAAATTCAGCATCGAGAAGGGAAACCGGTTATGATGTATAATTATGCATCTTCCATGTTGCATTTTGATGCTGATAAATACTGGCTGACCCAATTTCATGGAGATTGGGCCAAGGAAGCCCGGATGCAGGAGAGTCAGTTGACCAGCGGCACTAAAGTCATTGATTCAAAATTAGGTGCACGCACTGATATGTTTCAGACGCCTGTGTTCTTCCTTGCATTGAATGAGAAAGCCGATGAAAATTCGGGTGATCTCATTGCAGGGACCATTGCCTGGTCGGGCAATTTCAGGTTAGCCTTTGAACTGGATAATAAAAATTCACTTCGAATTAGTTCCGGCATCAATCCATTTGCATCGGAATACAGCCTGATGCCGGGAAAAACCTTTACCACCCCATCCTTTATCTATACTTTTTCAAACCAGGGTAAAGGGCAGGCAAGCCGGAATTTACATGCATGGGCTAGAAAATATGGCATCAAGGATGGCGAAAAACCCCGTTTGACCTTATTAAACAATTGGGAGACAACCTATTTTAATTTTGATGAAATAAAATTAACTGAAATGTTTGCCGATGCAAAAACCCTGGGTGTCGAGATGTTTTTGCTGGACGATGGCTGGTTTGGAAATAAATATCCCCGGAGCGGCGATAAATCGGGCCTGGGCGATTGGCAGGCAACCAAGACAAAACTCCCGAACGGCCTTGGATTTTTAATGGAACAGGCCGATAAAACGGGCACAAAATTCGGTATCTGGATTGAGCCCGAGATGGTGAATCCCAAAAGCGAATTGTATGAAAAACATCCCGACTGGGTTTTAAAATTGCCTAACCGGCCCGAAGATTATTATCGCACCCAGCTAGTCCTCGACTTATGCAATCCGGAAGTGCAGGATTTTGTTTTTAAAGTGGTGGATGATATCATGCAAACCGGTTCTGGTGTTGCGTTTTTCAAATGGGATTGCAACCGCATGATGACAAATGCCTATTCAAACTATTTAAAAAACCAACAATCACATCTGTTTATTGAATACACAAGCGGATTGTACAAAGTTTTGGACCGTATCAAGGTAAAATACCCAAACCTGCCCATGATGCTTTGCTCGGGTGGCGGTGGACGTACTGATTACGGATTTCTCCGGTATTTCACCGAGTTTTGGGCCAGCGATAATACCGATCCCTACAACCGGGTATTTATTCAATGGGGGTATTCTCAATTTTTTCCGGCTTTTGCTATCTGCAACCATGTGACATCCTGGGGAAAACAATCCATTAAATTCAAGACGGATGTGGCCATGATGGGCAAATTGGGATTTGATATCAATGTGAAGGAACTTCAGGAAAATGAATTAAAATATTGTCAGGAAGCCGTTGCTAATTACAAACGGTTAAGCCCGGTCATCTGGAAGGGCGATATGTACCGGCTTATTTCACCTTATGTTGAAAGCCGTGCGGTTATTATGTATGTTGACGGAACAAAAAGTAAGGCGGTTCTTTTTTCCTACACGTTGCATCCATTATATGATCCGCTATATAATGCGGTTCGTTTTCAGGGACTTGACCCTGAAAAATCCTATAAATTAGAAGAAATAAACAGTATGCCTAGCGGAAAAAGATACTTCGAAGAATCCGGGAATACTTATTCTGGGGATTTTTTAATGAAAGGCGGGTTGCGGGTTTCCTCATCCGCCAATGAAACCAGCGTGGTGATAGAGATTACTGAAGCCAAATAAACAAAAGTCAGCGTCTGGCAGTTTCACATTGCCAGGCGCTGACTAAGTTAACCTAATGTAAAACAATGGTCCCAACGTTGGTTGTTACACCGGTTGTTACCGTAATGTTGTCCTGAGTAAATTCATTAAATGGCGATGCCGGTGTCACAGTCAGTGAGTAAATTCCTGCTGGAAGTCCGATCAGAATAAAATCACCTCCTGATGTAACATTAGAGGTGTATGACAGATCGGAGACGACCGTTACAACAGCTAAAGTGCCAACAGGTGAGATTTTACCCCTGATGGCTCCGCTGACGGCAGTTTCTATAGTCCTGATCACCGGTTTTAATTTATAGCTGCCATTCCCTTCAACCAGAATCGATTTGTTGGCATCAAAATCGAGCAGAACCGTATACAGCACACCTGCCTCAAGTGTTTGGTGCACCTGGAGTTTCAATCCGGACTGTTCGGCACTTGGAGTGCTTAAAGGATGACTGACACCGTCGACCACCACTGTGTTGTTGGAGCCGAGAACAAGCCTGATCTGTTGAATCTCGGAAACATCCAATCCGCCGGTAGCAATGAGAGTATCCATGCCGTTTGAAAAATCAAGCAGGTTGTATACCCCTGCGTTCACATCCATGGTCACGGCATTACCATCATTACCGGTTAATTCCACTTCTTTCAAATCGATATTTACCTCGGTATAAGGTCCGGGGACGTCGGTCATCCTGACATTGACCGGGTAAGTTTTAGGATCTTTGTTGCAAGAACTCACCGCTGCAGAAAGCAGCAGGATGCCTAAAAAAACAGGTACGCTTTTCATCTTTTTCAGTTTATATTACAATTTCATTATTATAATGGGACAAAGGTCCATTCCCGGGCCATGTTTGCCATTATACAATTTTAGAAAATTGTTATATAATTCACATGTTGAAAATGATCACCCGTCACCTAACCCTTGCCACTCGTCACACATCTGCCCTTAATTTCTCCACTGTCCTGAAGATACTTGCGACCTTGCTGTCCTCCACCCGGTCATCCATGTTGATACAGCATACGCCCGTCAGGTAGGGATTGCCCGAAGCATTGACCAGCCTGGTAATGGTAGCCTCAATTTCAGTCTCGGTATAACTATTGATGGTGACCGGATCGAGCCTGATATTTATGAACGTATGGGGCAAATATTTTCGCAATTCACCGATATCTCCGCCCCAACCCGCATCCAGAAAATCAAGGTTCTTCATTTGACTGAAAGTGGGCGCATAGCGGTGCGGATCTTTCCCGCAGTAATGGATTCCGAACGGCCGGAATTTATGGCTCCAGGCGATATCTGCCGGCATCAGGAATTCCTCATACTGTTCTGTTGATATCATGGTATGCGTGCATTCAGAATGCAGGAACACGGACTTTCCGATATGCCGCACATTCCGGTTTACCGAGATCGAACTGGTACCGGTCAAACCGGCTATTCCAGAAACAAATTGTTCAATAACCGCAGCGATCAGTCCAAATTGCTTCCTGGTTTCTTCGGGATGTAAATAAAAATCCGTAAAAACCTGCTCGCCAATGAGATCAATGGCTACATTCAGCACCCCGCCCCAATTGATATCACCGGTGACATAACCGTATTTGAATACTAACTGCCCCTGAAGACGGACCAGCTTTTTGAAAACATCCGATCGAAAAGCCCTGCCGGGATCGATTTCCAGCTTGTCCATACCTGCCGGGATGACCTGGGGAGGGGCATCGGCCTGATAGACCACCTTGCAGCCAAGCATCTCCTGGATGATATAACCCGCGGCGAGGTGAACGGCCCCGATGACCGGCAGATCCTTGTTCCGGTTCTCGCCCGGACCGAATTGGCCAAACCGTTCATAGAGAACTTTCTCCATCAGCTTTTCCGATTCCACGCGTTTTTGCGGGTGATAGAAAAAGTCCTCATCAAAAACAATTCCGGCGTGACGGTTCCACCAGGAAGGATGGAACACAACATCCACCGGAAGCGGTTGTGACAGAATGTAAGGATTTTTGTAAAAATCAGTCATGCTGATCTATACGAGAATTTTGGTCAACCCGCCACGCGACAGGTTGATATCCATGTTCGGCAAGTTACTTTCCCAGGCACCGGCAGTGAAATCGGGTATATCAATGGAGTTTGACCGGTTCAGGACCGACCATTCACTGAGCGGCCCGATAGAGCTCCAAGCTGCGGCATCATAAACATCCTGGTCAAACGGCAATCCGTTGAGCAGACAGTCGACAATGCGCCAATCCTCGAGCAGGTCGCCCCCTCCGTGACCACCGACCTGTTTGGTGAGTTCAGCGATCCGGGTGATGATGGTTGGTGTATATTCCTTGGCCAGGGCATCAAATTCAGCCTGAGGCAACCACCCGCTGAGGTCCCTGGAGATCCTCGCCGGCAGGGGGTATTCCTGTGCAATCGCTTTCGTTCCGGTGATATGGTGGATGGTGGTATGCGGTCCGCGGGGCGATGTGGCATCGTGCTGCACCATGATTGTGCGACCCTTGACGGTGCGGATGATCGTCGTGTTCATGTTGCCCCGGAAAGTCTTTCCTGCAAATTCCTTAAAAAAATCATCTTTCCCGGCCAATTCCCGGGCTTTTGCCTGCATCATGAAATCATTGCTTTCCATCGACACCAGGTAATCAAAACGGTCGCCGCGGTTAATGTTCATGATCTGGGCTACCGAGCCCAATCCGTGTGTGGGATAAATATTCCCTTTTTTCGAGGCATATAACCTCAGCCACCACATGTTCCAATACATGTTCCTGGAGAAGTTATTGCCAATTTTACTTGTATTATAGGCACACTCCCCGTGCACGATATCCCCGAAAAAACCTTTGCGCGCCATATTCAGCGTCAACATCTGAAAAAATCCGTAGGCATAGTTCTCGAGCATCATGCAGTGCTTGCGTGTGCGCTCGGCTGTTTCCACCAATTTCCAGCACTCTTCAATGGTCGCTGCCGCCGGCACTTCGGAAGCCACATGCTTTCCATGCTCCATCGCGTAAACCGCCATTCCGGCATGCATATAATAAGGTGTTGTTATGACAACCAGATCGATATCCTGTTGTTCACAAAGCTTCATCCATGCATCCTTATCGCCTGAGTACAGGATTGGTTTATGAATCGAGCCATCCAGCCTCTTATTGGCTGCGGCTGCCCGTTGGGGCAAAATATCGCAAAGTCCCCTGATTTCCACCCCATCGATCATTCGCATGGTTTCGAGGTGCGAGGGACCCCGGTTTCCCAATCCGATAATCCCGATCCTCACTTTATCAAGTTTCGGAGCTGCATATCCCGACATATTAAACCGCTGCTTGCGTGGCACCATTGGATGGGATGCCGGAGCAAATCCACTCACCAGGCTGCCACCGGCCAATCCCAGTCCCGCCAGACCGGTCCATTTCAGAAAATCCCTTCGGTTATTCTTCATCTGAGGTTGATTTTATCGGGTGAAACTGTTGCTTGAAAAAGATCAGCAGACTGGGCACATCCACGACATGCCCCTCGGAATGGACCAGCAGGGATACGTTTTCGGGTTTACTGTAATTATAATAGATGACCTGGACCTCCTTCATCGCGGCCCTGGCCAGTTCCGGAGTAAAATCCGTCGGCGGCTCTTTCAGGCCGTTCTGGCACATCAGGTAGCGCGGTGCGATCAGTGAATAAATATCTGCAAAATCCACCAGCTCCCTCAAGCCGGGAAATTTCCAGCACATGCAATGACCCTGCTCCAGCTGGTCCATCCTGGTCAGGAAACCGCAGCTGACCGTGGCTTTGACCCGGGTGTCCATGGCTCCGAGCCACATCGCCATTTCACCTCCCAAAGAAAGTCCGGCACACCCGATCCTCGTAGTATCCACGGAAATGAAAGATTCCAGGAAATCAATGCACCGCATGGCATCCCAAAGCCGCTCACCCATCAGCGTCCGGCCCTGCTCATAAATCTCGTGCTGGCTAACCACCGGGGCGATGGTCACATAATTCCGCCTGGCCAGTGCATCGGCAAAAGCCTTATAGGGAGAATCCATCTCATAAACGCTGGAGGGCTTGCCCCCATGCCCGTGAATACAAACCACCGCCGGCCATCGGCCGCTGGTCAGGAGCGGAAAAGTAATGAGTACACGGATCCTGCGGTTAGCGGTGGAATTGATCTCCATCTCCTTCAACAGGTAATCCTCCTTATTCTCCGTCCGGATTTCAACCGGATTCAAGTCCACTTTTTTGCCGGAGACCAGCAGGTCATCCATATTCAGCAATCCACTCATCCTGGAGCGCACTTCCTTCTGCCAGCTGGCCGCCTGACGGGCTGAGCGGGTCGAATATTTCATGGTCCGCATCTTCTGTGCATAGGATGAAGGACCCGGAGCCATTAACAGTAAAGCGAGGGCCATATTGAAACAGATGTGGATTCCAATCCTGACAATGTTTTTCATGGCAAAGATTTTTTATTCCAAGGTAGGGTTTTTCTTCTATTCCTTCTTGATCCACACCGCCGAATTATAAGTCTCCTTCGCATCCGCCGTAGCTTTCCGGTTATTTCTTGCATAATTCGGTATCGCCACCAGCGGGGTGCCATCGGCCCAGGTGCCTTTGATCGTCATCACCCCGCTCAGGAGGTTGCCCTGCCAAACCGGGGATAATGGTCCTGATCCGATCTTTTTACTAATATCTTGATTATCTGCATTTTCCACATTATAGATCAGGGGACCGTATTTCAGGGCAACTTTTCCCCGGTCAGCCACGATATTAGGATCGGCTGTAATGGTTTGAACTTGCATGGGTAATTTGAAGCCTACCTGATCGCCGGCTTTCCACATCCTTTTGATAACCATATAACCATTAACCTCTTTAGCCTGAACGGGTTTTCCATTCACGGTCAGGGACTGCAATCCATTCACCCTGGGCAGGCAGGTATACAATTCGCTGGTCGACCGGTCCGGAACCCTGACAAAGAGTGTGAATTCCTTCCACACCTTTGGATTGACCGTTATGGATACCTCTCCGCTCCAGGGGTAATCGGTCTTCTGGACCATCTCAACATCAGTGCCAACCACCCGTTCAATTTTAATCTTGCTGCCGATAAACAGGTTGACATACAAGCCTTCGTCGCTCTTGACATAGGTCCAGGTCGGGATCATCAGCAGGATCCGCGGTATATTTCCTACGCAGCAGGGGCAAACATGCCAGGAACCGCGTGGTTGTTTTCCTTCAAGAGGGTTATCATAATAAAAATTCTTTGCCTCCAGGTCGAGCGAACCCAAAAGTGCGTTGTAAATTGTTTCTTCGTACAGATCGGCATATTTGGCATCATGATAGGCCAGGTTCATTTTGTAATCAAAAAAGATCAATCCGCAGCTCGAGCAGGCTTCGCAGTATGCCTGGTTGCCCAGCGAATAATTGCCTCCGAATCCCTCACTGGTTTCGCCGCTGCCTATCCCGCCGGTCACATAGTACTTCTTGTTGATGATATTGTTCCAGAGCGACATCACGGCACTCTGATAATCCACATCGCCCGTTTCGGCAGCGACATCGGCCATGGCGGAATAGCTGTAAACGGCACGGACCGCATGCCCGACCGCTTCATATTGTTGTTGTACAGGGACATGGCTTTGGTCATACTCTTCTCCTCCTGCCCGGCTGTCGAGTAAAAATTTGGCAAGTTTGATATAATTATCTCCATGATTTCCGCCCTCCATGTCATTGACAAATCTCCCGAAGCGCACCAAAGCCTGTTCCATTTCCTGATGGCCGTCGAACCAAGGCTTTTTCCCCTGACCAAGATTGGCCACCCAGCAGTCGGCCAATTTTTTGGCTGCATTATATAGCCGTTTGTCCTTTCCTTCCGTCAGGGTATAATGATTAATGGCTGATTCAATAAAATAACCGGCCACATATCCTTCATGGTTACCCCGGGTTTCGGGTGCCCATCTGCTGTGCCAGCGGGCCGTATCGCGCAGGGTATAAGCGGTTTGCAGGTAACCGTCGGGCTCCTGGGCAGCCAGTATCTTCGGAATCCAGTCCTCAATGGTTTTCTTCATTTTTTCCTGGGCGGCGATAATCTCCTGGTCTCCACGCGGATCCACCATAAGCGCAATACTCATGGCCTCAATGGTTTGATGAACCCAGGCATTGGAAAATACATACCCCTTATGCTTGCCATGCATTTCTCCGCGAAGGGCCTTGGCTGCTTCAATAAAATTATCTATTCCGCCTTCTCCGGTGGTGATATCGGTCCGGTTGATCTGGTCGACGCACCAGGGAATCCAGTTTACGATGATGGCTTTGGCGCGGGCATTCCATAACGGACTGTCGATGGAATAACGTTTGGTATAAACCACATCCAACCTCTGGGCCGGAGGTGGAGCAACAACTTTTACTTTCAATTCGGAGGCAGATTTCAGTGCCCCTTCAAAGGCTGTTAAAGTAAGGACATAATCCCCTGTTTTCAATAATGTGGCAGTCGTATTCAGGGATTCCGGATTCTTAAACTCGACATTTCCGGGACCGGATTTCATGCTCCATAACGTTTTTTGAACCGGTGTAACCGAAAGCAGACTGCCAGAAAGGTAGGTCTTCCCACCGGTCATAACGTCGCGGTCGGGTCCGGCAGTAACGATCGGTGGAATATCCGGAGAACCGGGGGCCTGGTAAACGATCCATTCCTGCACGTTGCTTGGGAACATGATAGCCGAGTCCACCTCGATCCGCATCCTGGTCGTCTGGACCTCATCAAATGTGGTGTTATTGAACTGTTTATTAACTAGTCCCAGCCCTTTGGCGTTTTTCACCGGAACAAAAGCCGATCCATCCCAGTACTGAACACGGTAGGCTTTCGGCAAAGGCAGACCGTTCTGATAATCCCACAGAAAGACTGATATTTCCCTGGTTCCAACCATCTGATTCCATTCATACTGAACCCATTGCGCGGTTGCCGGACGCTGGCGATTCCGGTTTGATCTTGGCCGCCAGGGTAGGGTGTCGGTAGGTGTTTGACCATCGTTCATGATCGCGAGCGAAGGACCGTATCGCGAAGAATTTGTTGGAGTGGCCACCTTGGACAGATTCCTTTTTGACTGGGTAAACTGAACATCCTGTGCATTCAGGTTCACCCCGGTGAAAGCCATTAAAACGGCTAAACCGTTTACAAACAAGCGTATTTTTATCATATCTTAAATTCTATTAATCAATAATTTAATAATCATCCCGGGCCGGATGATCCCATAAAACTACTGAATATTTCGAATGGAACCGAGTTGAAACGGATGTTCCTGAGCAGATCGCCAAACGATAAAAAATTCGTGAAAATCCGCGTTCCCGCAGGGATCCGCGTCATCCGCGTGCCATTCTTAACCTCTTACAACTTATTATGCTTGGTCCTGATGACTTTCAGATAATTGCTCCCAAGCCTCACATTGATCGGTCCTTCGAACAGGACCGGTTCGCCGTCTATCTGGAATTCTCTCGAGGCTGCGGTAACCGTTATTTCTTCCGAAGATTTAATGTATTTCACATATTTCGATTCCTTCAGGCTGCCCAAGAACATCCTTAAAGTGAATATCGGATAGAAATAAAACGGAAAAGGTTTAACCAGCACAATTTCAAAAACACGGTCGTTGGGCCTGGCTGAAGGGGCTATAAAGGCATTATTCCCAAATTGCTTATTATTGGCGAAACAGATCATCTGATAACGCCCGTTAACTTCCTTGCCATCAATTAAAACGGTGGCGTTAAATGGTTTGAATTCAAACAGCGACTTGATGGTCACAAAGAAATAGCTCAAAAATCCACGGATCGCTCTCGTATTAAACCGGTGGGCTACATAACTGTCGAAACCCAGACCGGCGATGTTAATACACTCTATATTATTTATTTTCAGCACATCGAGGTTAATCGTCTCACCTTCATGAATATCCCGCAAAAGCGATTTAATGGATTTCTTAAAACCAAGTTCAAAGGCAAAACCATTCCCTGAGCCATTGGGTACCACACCAAGGATTTTATCCTCCCGGTTATACAAGTGCCGTGCAGCCTCATGCACTGTTCCATCACCTCCCACTACAATAAATACCGTATACTTCTCGAGGTTTTTTTCAAATACCTCCTGGATGGTGGTGTCTTTGGTTACAATATATTTTAGATCCGGATCGGCTTTCCGAATTCTCCGGACCAGATGCTTGAATCTTTTGGGTCCTGAATTCGGATTTATGATGAAAAGAATTTCTGAATTCTCTATTGCCGCCATAACCAAAAATAATATTCAGCTAAGATATCATTTGTATTTGATAACTAACCGGCGATTCATGAACCACCGGATAACCGGATATTTCCATTACCTTTGCGGGCTTTTTTAACGATATATCAAATGATTACAGTATCAAACCTGGGTGTCCAGTTCGGCAAGCGTATCCTGTTCCAGGATGTCAATATGAAGTTCACCCCCGGTAACTGCTACGGGATCATTGGCGCCAATGGTGCAGGGAAATCCACCTTCCTGAAACTGTTGTACGGTGAAGTGCAAAACACCAAAGGTTCAGTTTCATTCGGTGCCGGCGAACGGTTATCGGTACTGAAGCAGAACCATTATGAATTTGATGATTGCATCGTTCTTGATACCATCCTCATGGGACATGAACTGCTGTGGAGCATCATGCAGGAGAAAGAGATCCTGTATGCAAAGCCCGATTTTACGGAAAAAGACGGGTTGCACGCTTCGGAGCTGGAAGAGAAATTCAATGAACTTGACGGATGGAATGCCGAGAATAATGCGGCCAGTTTGCTGAGCGGATTGGGGATCAGGGAAGAGAATCATAAAAAATTCATGCGCGAACTGACTGGAAAAGACAAGGTTAAAGTATTGCTGGCCCGTGCCTTGTTTGGCAAACCCGACAACCTGCTTCTCGATGAGCCGACCAACGACCTAGACCTTGATACCGTTGAATGGCTGGAGTATTACCTGTCGAATTTCGAGAATACCGTGCTGGTAGTCTCCCATGACAGGCACTTTCTGGATTCCATATGCACCCATATTGTCGATATCGACTTCAGCCGCGTGCAGCTCTTTGCCGGAAACTACAGTTACTGGTATGAATCGAGCCAGCTGGCTTTAAGGCAGCAGCTGAATCAGAATAAAAAGGCTGAAGAAAAGAAAAAGGAGCTTCTGGAATTTATCGCCCGGTTCAGCGCCAATGTGGCCAAGTCGAAACAAACCACCAGCCGCAAGAAAATGATCGAAAGGCTGAATATTGAGGAAATCAAGCCCTCCACACGCAAATATCCTGGAATCATTTTCACTCCGGGACGCGAACCGGGCAACAATATTCTCGAAGTCAATAATTTGACAAAAACAGTGGAAGGAAAGGTCCTGTTTAAAGATGTCAGTTTTGTGATCAACAAGGATGACAAGATTGTTTTCCTTTCGAAGGATACACGGGCCATGACAACTTTTTTTGAGATCATCAAGGGCCATCAGCAGGCCGACAGCGGATCGTTCGTGTGGGGTCAGACGATAGTGAAAGCCTATCTGCCATTGGAAAACGAAAAGTTTTTCGAAAAGGATCAGACCCTGATCGAGTGGCTTGGTGAATTTTCGGAAGATACCAGCGAGAACTATCTGAGGGGTTTCCTGGGCAAGATGCTTTTCTCAGGCGAGGAAATATATAAGAAAGCCAAAATCCTTTCAGGAGGCGAAAAGGTCCGCTGCATGATTGCCAGGATGATGATCAGGAATGCCAACGTGATGATACTGGATACCCCGACCAACCACCTGGATCTCGAGTCCATTCAGGCTTTCAACAATACCCTGATAAAATTCAAAGGGAACATCCTCATGTCTTCGCATGACCATGAATTCATCCAGACCATCTGCAACCGGATCATCGAACTTATGCCCAACGGGATCATCGACCGGACGATGGACTATGATGATTATATCCTGGATGAAAAACTGAGGGAAAAGCGGAACGCTATGTATTAGACGTGAGGCGAAGAAGAAGATCGGGGGACGAAGAAGAAGATCGGGGGACGAGGAAGAAGATCGTGAAGCGAAAGAAATTGCATACGGAGAAGTGTCATCCCCGCGAAGGCGGGGACCCCGTCACGCTAGTAGGATTTCAACAAGCGGGAACCGCTTCACGTTAACGAGGATTACCATCCGGCAGCATCTGTTTCCTCAGACCTTCAAATTCCGCTGCCACCTTCGATTCCCTGGTCAGATCCCATATGGAGGTTTTCATCTCCCTCAATGCCAGGACCGTAGTGATCCACCCCTGAGTCCATCCGCTTTCGATGCACCAGGCTCCCCAGCCCTGATCAGCATTGCAGCCCCAATGCTCATAGCGCCCGAAATCAAATGAGCGGAACCAACCGCCATGCAATTCCTGATGCTTTGAAGAATATACCTGGATGCGGCAGAGGAATCGGGCCAATTTATCCTCTGCAGCTATAAACAGGGCATCTCCGGTAGCCATCGCAGCTTCGTGAAGTCCGAGGAATGCGAAGTTGGTGGTATAAAGCAGGTCGCTTACCCGGTCACCGTTTTGCCCGATCAGTGAGGCTTCGTTGGTGCCATATGCTTCATTGCTCTGGGGAGGCGGGAACCTGCCCATTTTCAAGTCACCTAATTCCTCCCGGATGGCACCGCACGATTCCTGCAGTTTCAGCAGGTCATTGACCATCCGGTTAAGGTAATTCCGGTGTTCGGGGGTATCCTTCACCCTGACCAGCCAGGCCAGCGGTAAAATCATCCTGGCCTTTTCCTGTGCCAGACCGTTGGTCCACGACCATCCATCGGGATAGTTCTTCATGGTGATATCGATCCCCTTTTCAGCCCTGTCAAGAAAAAGCGGATACTTTGTCTTATCATACGCCCAAAGGAAGCAGGCCCATAAATAAGCCTCAAAATGCGGAGCCATGTTTATGATGTCCCTGTTGAAATAGTATTCCCAGCCATTCTGTGTAAATTCAGGCAAATCAATGCGGTCGCCCCTGAATCCGGATACTCCGGTGGTCCGCAACTGGGCTAGCAGGCACCTCAGGAGGATCTTATCCCATTGATTCGTCTTGTTCAGCGCCGAGGATACCATGATGCCCATCATCTCCCGCGCATTGTCGTCACCATAATTGGCACGGTACCAGGCGTAATTTGTAATACCCCATGGAATCAGCCCGAAGGCACCGTGGGTGGAATCGGCCCATTCATTCTGGGCAGCAGTTGAACGTACCAGGTAATAATCCAGCAGGTTTTTCGAAATCTCCGGGTAATTCCTGTTCCCGAGCAGGGCCCCCGCCGAGGCAAACGCCATGGCCGTTTCACCGATGCAGTCGCCACGCTTGACCGTTCCCACCGGCTGGGACCCCCCTTCATCTATCACGGACATGATAGCCTCATAGGATCCCTGACGGCCGCTGTCGACGATCATATTCGCATTGAGGTACCATTCGATACCTGCTTTGACCGCTTTTTTCTGATATCCCGGAGGCAGCTTTTCATTGATTTTATAAAACGGTCTGACCGCCGGAGTCCAGGTGACATCGATAATGACTGATTCCGGCAACAGGAAAGTGAGGATTTGCTTCCATACCTGTCCCCATTCCTTCTGCGGTGCATACCTGCCTCTGACCAAATGACTGAAGGAGGAGGCCGAAACCAAAACATCATATTCAGGCAACTTGAACAGTAAGGGAGAATACTTCTCAGGCAGTCCAAACTGAGCCCGATCAAATCCGGCCACCCGGGCTGCCACCATCAGGCTGTTTTTAATATCAGTGGGAATATAGGATAATCCATTGGCAACCATAATATTCAGGCTATCAGCCCCCCCCTTGAAGAAAGATGAGTTAACAACTACACGCTCCACGGTACTCTTCACCGGTTCACCAATTTTCACACCGGGCAGGTAGGATGGGAATTCAAGATAAACACGGAGGTTTTTACTCTTGACCAGTGCAAAAAATCCGGGGGTAAGGATCAGGCATTTGGATGGGTATTCATCGGCGACAACCAGGACTGCTTCTCCATTTCCCGCGGCAATCACGGTTTGTCCGGGATTATCATACCAATTGATTTTTATCCGGTTTTGGGCTTTCAGAATTCCATACAGATCGTTTGCAGGGGGGCAGTAAACATGAATAACGTTTTTGTGGCCTGAGCAGGCCACAAGAAAAAAGAAAAGGATCAGGAGATTGAACAGCTTTAATCTCCTAAAAAACCAACACCGTGCCATGATCAGCTGTTAAGAATTTTTGCCTTTCTGTTTAAAAATTCCTCCTCAGTGATAATTCCGCGTTGCTTAAGGTCAAATAACCTCTCCAGTTCTGCAGGAACATCCGTCTTATTGTTCTGCTGTCCGGCTAAAATCGCATTTGCCAGTTCAGATGCCTGCCTTTTGACCTGATTATCTTTGTATTCTTCCTGCATACGGGTAATTGTATCCTTGAGTTTGGAAGGATTCTCTACAAAGGAATAGGTGGTGGAACCAATTTCAGCAGCTGTTTGGATCTGAACATTTCCATACCCGAATATCTTTCCCCAGAATGACTGGTTATAGGTTACATTATTGATTTTATCGAGCGGACTCTCCTTTGAATTATTCGAAAATACACCGAATTCATCAACAATTCTCAGATTGGTGACAGCCCAGATATTATTACTCCTTTCCACCAGTTTGTAATAAAAAAATAGTGCGGTAACTAATGTTATTAATAAATAATAACCGCTGTAAACCAAAAGTATAAATCCCACAATAACCCCTGCAATTAAAATTAAAAATGGAACAATCATGGTAAACCAATGCAATTTTGTTTCCAGAATTAATTTTTCGTCTTTTTTTAATTGTGTTTTCATGATTATTTAATTTCCCGGATCTGACATCGAATCTCTTTATAATTATTGACGGAATATATATTGCTGATAAATCCTGCATGAATCTTTTGCCCGTCAGCCTTTTTCAGCACCACTTCATCAACTTTCACCCCAACCTTTTTGCTAAATTCAATCAATTTATGCTTACTGGCAAATATATTTTTCAAGAAGCCGATTTCCCAGATGGGTTTTCCAAAGAATTGCTTTTGTGTATAACCGAGCATTTCAATCAGGAAAGGATTTACATCTATAATCTCTCCACTTTCCGCATCCATAATCAGCATCCCTTCTTTTGCCGATTCAAAGAGGTGCCTGTAACGAGTTTCAGAGATGGTTAACGCTTCATTGGTTTTCTTCAGTTCAATTTCCAAGCGCTTGTATTCCGAAATATTCGTGAAAGTCATCACCAATCCGTCAATGTGGTCGTCGACTGTCCGGTAGGGCATGATCCGCACATTAAACCATCTGCCGTCAATGGTAGTGATGGCTGTCTCGGTTGATATCAATGATTTAATCACCTGCCGGGCGTGCTTATCAATTTCGGGGTACTTTAAATCGGTCGCCAGATCGGTAAATGGTCGTCCGATATCGGAATTACGGAGTTTAAAAACATGGATTGCCTGATCAGTAAATCTTCTGATATTTAATTCTTTATCAAGGAAAAGAGTAGCGATTTCGGTACTATTAAGCAAGTTCTTCATGTCATCATTAGCCCGCGCATAATCTGTCACCTTGCTTTGCAGTTCAGCATTCACCGTCTGGAGTTCCTCATTCAGACTTTGCATCTCCTCCTTTGAGGTGGTCAGCTCCTCATTGGTGGATTGTAATTCTTCATTGGTCGACTGCAATTCCTCGTTAGTCGATTTCAATTCCTCCTGGGAGGTCTGCATCTCCTCGCGTGTACTTTGCAGATCTTCGAGGCTGTGCTGAAGTTCCTGCTCCAATTCCCGGTGTTTAGCGGTCGACATTCTCTTCCCTGTTTTCAGATGCACCGGGTCCTGGTCAGACCTGACCTGCATATCATGAAATAAAAAAAGTATCAGGCCTTTGACTGCCTCCGGGCTGCTCAAACGCTGAACCGTGAGGTCAATAAAATGTGGTGTTCCATTGTTGTCGATCTTGATGTTGTGGATGACCGAAGCGTCAAAATTTTTCGCGGCATTGCGGAAAGCAGCCGGAAGAACCTGTCGCAGTCCTTCCCGGGCCATGGCGTAAATATTCATATTTGCTTTGCCGGCAGCCGGTTCAAGATATTTCCCGGTGCGGCCGGTGATATACACAAGATCACCCGTGTCGTTGACAAGCACGCTGGCAGGGGCAAATTGTTGGAGAATAATCTGGTCGGTAAGGGCCTGGATGTTTTCGACAATGATAGGTGCCATACTTTTTTTCGCTGCTATAGATTTAGGGTGGTAAAATGAGCTGGGAAAATTAAAAAGACTGTTGGCAAGATCAAATGGAGATCGCTGAAAAATTTTACATTTTGTATCAAGCTCTTTAAATCCGTCATTCTGATTTCCCAGGGTTTCAGCCGTTCCCAGCATCATGATTCCCCCGGGGTTAAGACTGTAATGAAAGAGGACCATCAGTTTTTTCTGCAATTCCGGCTCCATGTATATCAGCATATTCCGGCAGGTTATCAGATCGAGTTTGGTAAAGGGCGGGTCCTTGATAACGTTCTGCGGTGCAAACACAACCATTTCGCGTATGGCGGCATTCACACGGTAACCAGCCGGTTCAATGGAAAAAAACCGCGTTAACCTTTCAGGATTTACATCAGCGGTGATATTCAGCGGAAACAGTCCTTTCCGGGCGATTTCGATCGCATCCTGGTCGAGATCGGTGGCAAATATCTGTAAACTTAAGTTTTTGGGGGTCTTAAGTTTATCCATAGCCTCTTTGAAGATCATTGCAAGGGAATAGGCTTCCTCGCCCGTGGAGCAACCCGTTACCCAGGCCCGAAGCACATATCCGGCGGGAAGATTGTCAAGCAATTGGGTAACAAGTTTCTCTTTGAGCGCTTCCCATACCGCACCGTCACGGAAAAAGCTGGTGACCCCGATCAGTAATTCTTTGAAAAGGATCTCGATTTCCTTCGGATTTTCCTGTAAGAAGCGGATATAACTCTGTATCTTATCTATCTGATGAATGCCTTTGCGCCGTTCAATACGCCGGAACAGGGTATTCTTCTTATACTGTGAAAAATCGTGGCTGGTTTGTTCGCGCAGCAGTATAATAATTTTATCGAGGTTGCTGTTGAGTTTATCTTCGGTTTCGGGATGGTGAACTGCTGTGGGAATGAACTTTAGAAAAGCTAAAAGCTTAACAGGTAATTCATCCGCAGGTGCCACAATATCAGCAACAACCGCTTCCGTAGCACTACCCGGCATGCCATCGAATTTTGCCGAAGCAGGATCCTGGACCAGCACCGTCCCATTGGCCTCCTTAATGGCTTTCAAGCCGAGACTGCCATCGGAGCCCATGCCCGAAAGAATGATGCCGATGCTCCTTTCCATCATATCCAGCGCCAGGGACCGGAAGAAAATATCAATAGGCAGACGCAGGCCCCTCGATTCGACCGGATCGAACAAATGAAGGGCACCATGCAGTAGCGACAGGCTTTTATTGGGCGGTATGACGTAAACGCAATCGGGTTTAACCAAAACTTTATCGGTAGCCTGGATAACCTTCATCCGGGTAATACGCTGGAGCAATTCAGGCATGATGCCGACATGGGTCGGATCAAGATGCTGGATCACCACAAAAGCCATCCCGCTGTCAAAAGGCATATTCCCGAAAAACTGTTCCAAAGCCTCCAGTCCGCCTGCAGAAGCGCCGATTCCAACAATCGGGAACCCTCCCTTTTGCGGATCATCCCGAAGTTTATCAGCGGCTGTTTTTGCTACACCTTTGATTTTGGGATTTTTCGGATCAGACTTGCTCTTTGCTACCATTTCCGGACGGACATTTTAACCTTGTAACCAAAGGGATTGATCCCTTTCCAGGTTAAAGGTATGGAATAATAATTGAACTGGCCGGCATTGTCCGGGTTTGTTCCACACTACCCGTTTAATCCTTATGATAACTGATGAGCAGCGATCCCGGCTTTTCCTTGTTTTCCAGCAAAACACCCTTCATAAGTTCGGCGCCGGTCCGGGTGGCCTTCACTCCGGTATCTTCGAATAAGATGGAGTAGGAGGCACCGGGATCAAGACCCCTGAGTTTGATTGAAATTTGCTCAACCGCACACGCAGGACGCCTGAAAGCCATGACGATCCCGTCTCCCTTGTCGGGCCGGTTCTGCTGATAAGCCAGCCAGATGCTGTCAGTAGTGATATTCACATTCGGGGTTAACGGATAAAAGTCACCGTAATAGTAAGGCTGCAATCGCTTAAAATCAACCATGATTTTCTGCATATCCGTTTGTGACCAGGCTGGATTGTTCAAGTCCCAGATGGTGACCATGGCACTGCTCATGCTTGACCGGAATGCATACTTGGTCGGGGTGGTATTGCCGGTGCCATGAAGGGGCAGGTAAAAGTTCAGGCCATAGGTATGGCATTGATAACCATTTGGTTCCCCGTAATTATAATCAGTCCTCCAGAGTGGTGAACTACGTGAAACGGTCTCCAGATCGAGTCGCCGACCTCCGCTCGCACAGTTGTCGATGACCAGATTGGGAAAATTCTTATGCAGATCATCCCAATAGGCATACAGTCCCTCGATGTGCCGGATTTCCGAAATCCCTGTCCGATTGGGCTTATCGTTGTATTTCCAATACGGATACGGATCAAAATTGAAATCCTGCCTGTAGTAATCGACCCCGTTGGCCCTGATCAGTTCAGATATATAGTTGGTAAGCCAATGCCGGGCTTCTGGATTTCCCAGATTAAACAGTGACATATTGCTGAAGAACCGTCCGATTTCCGGATTTTTTACCGTATCAGGTATCCTGATCATAAACTCCGGATTGAGCTTGTCGAACTGAGTGCCGGCAACGATCCGCTCCGGTTCGAACCATAGTATGAACTTGGCTCCAACTTTATGAATGGCATCAGAAACCGGCTTCAAACCATTGGGAAAGTTGATCTTGTTCACGGTCCAGTTACCGACATTCTCCCACCAGGATCCGCATCCGGTGTACCATCCGGCATCGATCCAAAGCACCTCCGGAACAACCTTGAATTGCTGGTAACGCTGGGTCATTGCCACACAATAACTTTCGGTGGCGCAACTGAATTCATTGCAGGGTTGGGCCCCGCTTCCGCCCAGGGTGCCGGCGAGAGGCAATTCGGCAAGCTTGCCATCGATTTGCCAGCTGTGGTACTTCAGGATAAACTGCCGGAAGAGGTTGTGCCCGGTCATGCGGTCATCGCCCTTCCAGAAAAGCAGGCAGATTTCGGGCGTCCGGATCTCCTCACCCGGATACAGGATAGTTTTCATCCTCTCCATACCTGCATGCAGCGACCAACCTTTCAGATCGGGCTGCTTAACATCCGCATACCACTTTCCTGACCAGCCGATTGCTGCAATAATACCCTGATTTCCAGGCATCTCTACATTAAAAAACGGAAATCCCGTGTTATCCGATGAGCGCCCACCGGTCGGGGTCATGTATACATTTTTCCCCGCACTCAAAACATCCGCATATCCTGCAAAATCTGACCGTTCGCCGCTGCTGCCCCTGGAATGGTGCAATGTTACAGAACCCTCGGTACCATATCGAAAGTCATAATCAACGGCCCGGGCATTTTCGATGACCGGTGTATTTTTTTCTGATGAATTCCTGAAATGGATCGTCCATTCCACCACCGGAAAATTAGAATACCCTGATACCATGCATGATACGATCAGTCCTGATTTTTGATCCCGCCAGGTAAAAAGGTATTTTAAAACGGCCAGATCGTTCTGCTTAAAAGCCTCCGTCCTGAATTCCCATGACTTGATAAACGTCCGGGAATCTTTTCCGCCATAGGTAAATGAGAATGGAGGCAGCGCATTTTTCGAGAAATTCTTCCTGATCCAATCCTGTGACGTATTATCCGGTGCCGGGAAACCATTCAAAGCCGTGACCAGAAACGAAAGGAAAATAAGGGTAATTTTTTTCATGGGGTGAATAATTTGCTAATATGCTAATATGCTGATGTGCTGATGTGCTGATGTGCTGATGTGCTGATGTGCTAATTTAAGAAATTAAGAAAATTGCCGTTGGTTAATTATCTGTTTTTCAAGGTCAAACGGCAATTTTTTTATCAAATATGTCACGAAACCTCGCCATACCTCTCCTAAATTAGCATATTAGCAAATTAGCATATTCGTAAGGTTAGGGCGTACTCCCGCCTCTCCCCCTCTCCAAGTATAATTAGAGTTCCGTCGTTGCGTGCGTGGCTCTGGCCGATAGTGAGGTTTGTTGCGGGTTCCAGGGCGGTGACATATTCACCTTTACCCCAATGCTGCCAATTGATCAGTTTGGGAAGCTGCTCTTTCCGGAACCTGATTTCAAGCCCAATTCCCAGTGCCGGGTTAAAAGCACTGCAATGACAGAATCCCGATTCGTCAGTTTCGGGATCGATGAAGACGCAGGCCTCACCGCCATCCTGGTGTGAATCCATCGGATCGGGACAAACGCGGAAGTTCCCTCCCTCATGGAATATTTCATTATCCAGGTCGCTGCCCCGTGAGGTCCAGCTGCCTTTCCAGTTCAGCTGTGTTCCTTTATCGATCAGGGGCCAGCCCATGTTGCAATGGTACAACAGCATATGCGTAGCAGGACTGTTTCCCCGGTTGGTCACGCGGTCGGAGATCCTGATTTCAGCCACTCCCAGAGTTCCGGACAGGGTCCGTTCAAGCTCCAGATGGGGCCCGAAAACCCTGGATTCCCTGACTATTCCCGTAATACTGAAATCCAGCAGGCCTTGTTGGGGATCCGGTTGGACGATGGAGGTGATCTCGGCCGGGATATTACTGATCCGGCCATGTAAACCGCGTTCCCCATGCTCATCCGATTCCGGACTGCCCATATAGCTGATCCCGCAGGTGGTGACCAGTCCGCCGCCCCAGTTCCGCAGCCATTCCAGGCCAACCATGGCGGCCTGTTGGGGAGGCCGGATACCTGCCCGGCTGATCCAGGCCAGTCCGTGTTGATTGTAGAAGGCTTCGGCTATGTCCATTCCCCGGTCGAGTACAATTTTATACCTGAGTCCCGACCCGGTATTGATCCAGGCGATGCGGACGCCGCGTCCGGCACCGGTATCCAATATTGATGTTTCAATCCCACCCATCTGCAAAGGATTGCATATCTTATTGTTTTGATTATTCATCTCACACCTCATCATTGATGACATAAGGCTTGCGGTAATTGCGCGTCAGCATCAGATCGGCTTCCGGGTCATTGGCAAATTGCTCGTAGCTGCCCATGAACTTCAGTTCGCGACCCAACCGGTAGGAGATATTGGCCAGGTGAGGCAGTGCTGCCGACAGGTGGCCGTCAATGATATCGCAGTGCAAATCGGAATCCTTGCCTGACCGGATGGCATCGATAAAGTTGGCATAATGCTCTGATCCGCCCGGTGCAGCCCGGAAACTCGGATCGGTCGAAATCTCGGAATTTCCGGGAGACGAAACGGCAAAAGGCTCTTTCTCCCGTTTTTTGTATGCTTTCCAGCTGCTGGCATTCAGTTCGAGATAGCCCTCCGTTCCATAAAACATGTTCCCGATCATGATGTCAAGCTTGGATTCAGCATTCGTGAAACGGCCGCGTGTTTCAAATTCGAGCATCTTGCCGTCGGCATATTTGAATACGGAGGTTTGGGTATTAGGCGTTTCCTGGGAACATTCCTGGGGAGTAACTCCATAAATGCCACCGGAAGAATACACCGTAACCGGGTGTTCATCCTTGTTCAGGCCCCAGCGGGCGATATCAAATTGGTGCGGACCCTGGTTGCCGGTATCGCCGTTGCCGGTATCCCAATGCCAATGCCAGTTGTAATGGACCCTCTTCTCGTTGTACGGACGCCAAGGGGCCGGTCCGAGCCACCTGTCGTAATGCAGGGTTGCCGGAGGCTCGCTGTTCGGCATGATCCCGAACGAATCCCTGGGTTTGAGGCACAAACCGCGGGCCATGTACACTTCACCGATTCCCCCTTCGTGGAGCAGTTTCATGGCAGCTATCACATTGGGAATTGAACGGTTCTGACAGCCCGCCTGCACCCTGACATTATATTTCCGGGAGGCTTCCACCATCTTGCGACCCTCGAAAACATTGAAACTGGCGGGTTTTTCGACATACACGTTTTTCCCGGCCTGACAGGCCCAGATAGTGGCGAGGGCATGCCAGTGGTTCGGTATGGCCATCGATACGGCATGAATCTCCTTATCATCGAATACACGCCGCATATCCCATTCGGTGCCGGGAAGGAAACCGGTGAGATCCTCTGCCAGTTTCACCTTTTCAGGAAAGTACTGCTCATCAACATCACACAGGGTTTTTAGCCTGACATTACGGTTATCCTTTAAGGCGGCCCAATTGTGGATATGGGTTCCCCCTTGTCCGCGTATCCCGATCACGCACAGGTTTAAGCGTTCATTGGATCCGATGATCGAGGCATACGACTTTGCTGAAAAGCCCATGCCACCGATAACGATACCGGCAGTTCCGACCAGTCCCTGCTTGATAAAATTCCTTCGTTCAGTCATGATATTGGTTAGTTTATTGTTTAGTTTCCCATTGTTCCGCGAGTACCTGGTAAGCTTTCGGAAGATTCTCGTTTTTCCAGGATCCTTCGATCGATATTCCACCCCGATAGCCTATTTGCTTCAATGCGTTAAAATAGGGGCGAAAATCATCACCGGCCATACCGGGGGCGGTGCGGTCTTTCAATTCGGCTATGTGGCAATGAACCAGATAATCGCCAGCTTCAAGAATGGCTTCCGGCCCCTCATTCTCCCGCATCATATGAAAGATATCGGCAAGCAGCCGGATATTAGGATGGTTCACCTCGCGGGCGATGGAGAGTGCCTCGCCGACCGTATTGATAAAATTGGTTTCCGATTTCTGAAGGTTCTCGATCGCAACGGTGATACCATATTTTCCCGCCACCGGACCCATTCTCTTCAACAGATCTATGAATTGGGTGCGTGCCTGATCACGGCTGAAACCATCGGGTATCGACCGGGCGCCGCTGCTGCCGAACACGATATAGCGTATCCCGACCGTTGCAGCCCGGCGGAAGGCAACTTCGGCATACCGGAGAACTGTATCCGGACGGGCCTCCGGACCGGTTACCTTCAATGTACCCGGTAAGAATCCGTTACATGAAATCACCGGCAGCCGGCAGGTATCAAATTCTTTCACTTTTCCGGCAAAGTCAGCGTCTGATTTGCCTGGCATCAGATCCCGTCCGACGCTCCCTTCAACGAAGGCAAAGCCGATATCCTTAAGCAACCCGGAAGTGGCCATCGAAGAGCACACACCAAAGGTCGGAGATTTTGCCATTCCCCCATCGGCATGTTGGGCAGTTAACCGGATTGCGGGCCAGATAAGCAGTGCTAAAATCCAGGTGGTTTTAGTCCAACCGACGCATATCTTCCTGAAATACAAGGTGTTTATCATGACAGCTTTGTGTGTGTTTACAATCCGGCCCGACTGGCCGCCCGGTCGAGAATCTCCCAAATCCGGTCGATCCATTCTTCATGTTCGGGTTTCATTAAAACCGACCGAAGACAAACCATATGGTCTTCATCCTTCTCCATTCCGGCTTTCTCCAGATCAAAAAAGTTCACTGGCAGATCCGCGAGTGCCAGGTGCAGGTTGCTTTTCTGGGCTTCGTAAAAAAGCTCCCTGGAAATGCGTGAGGCTTCAGTCACCGACTTTGCAGCCGGGGCCCAGATCACAATGTCCAGTTCCGGGGTAAAGGCGGTGATAAAACGGTTATCGATTTTCAGCCGGTTATATAATTTCAATGCCGTTCGGCGTCCGGAGCTGATGGACTGGGCCATTTCGCCGTTTTGTATGAGCGGCATCAACTTTTGCGTGGCCCAGAGGGCAACAGCGGAGGCGCCCGGCCGGCTGCATTCCAGACTGATTTCACCCAGGTGCAGCTCATCGGAACTGAAATAGGTATAAGGCGAATCGTGTTTATAAAACTGGCCGACAGAAGGATCCCTGAACAGAACACAACCGCAGCCGTATGGCTGCATGCCATGCTTGTGAGGGTCAACAACGATGGAGTCCACCTCCGCCAGCCGGTCGAATACTTCCCGGGTAGCCGGGGCCAGGTTATCCGTCAGGGTAAAATAACCGCCATAGGCTGAATCGGCATGGATGCGGAACCCATACTCCTCCTGTAATGTTATGATTCCCGGAAGCGGGTCGGTGGCCCCGGTTGCAGTGGTTCCAATGGTTGCTACAACGGTTCCGACCTCTTTTTTATCCAGAATTTTTTTGAGGGCCACGATATCCATTTCCCCGCAGCGGTCGGCTGGAACCGATTCAAACGGCAGCCCCAGAACCTTGCTCAGACGGTTGTGGGTATAATGCGCTTGCGAAGAGGCCACGATTGATTTCCCGGGATGCAACTGGCCTGAAACATAAAGCGCTTCAAGATTGGCCATCGTGCCTCCTCCGGTCAGGTGCCCGAGAAAGGTTTGCCAACCAAACATGGCGGCAATTTCAGCAACCGCTTCCTTCTCCATCCTTGAGCTTGCGCGACCTCCATCCAGTGCATGATTATTCGGATTGATATAAAGGGAAAGCATATAAGCTAACCTGGCAACCGGGTGCGGCGGTTTCATCATCTGCCCGGCATAGAGGGGATGGAAATACGGGAAATTATCCTGCATCCGTCCGGCGACTTCTTGCAGAACAGCCTCCAATCTTTCACTTTTTAATACTCCGGGTTCAAACGGCGGGAGATCCTGGAACCCGGACCCCAGCTTCGAAAGTGCAGACTCCAGAATCTTTATCGATTCCACTTCCAATCCAATCGGATGATTCGCCATAATAACAGAGAATACATTATAACTTTCTGATGCACGGCAGCCATGCTTTTAACAAAGTTCAACTGATCCTGCAATTTAGGAATTTATGCCTTTCCACGAACCGGATGTCGGCGGAGAAATTCACCTATTTTCATCCCCGCACCATTTCTTATATTTGTCAGACGAAACAGCCTGAATCCCTGAATTATGAAATCCTTATCCATTCTTCCACTCCTTTTGCTGGCTGCCTCATGCAGCCTCATGCCGGCGAAAAAGATTTATGTTGCCATTGATGGCAACGACCTGAACAGCGGATCGAAAAGCCAGCCCCTGCAAAGCATGGAAGCAGCGAAGGAAGCAGTGCGGAAATTGCATATGGAAAGTCCCGCAAGGGATATCCGGGTTATCCTGGGTGAAGGAGCCTGGTATGAGGCCCGGCCGCTCGTACTTTCGGCAGCGGATGGCGGAACCGGCAGGAATACCGTCATCTGGGAGGGTTCAGCGGGCGGTAAAACTATCCTGTCAGGGGGCAAGCCGATCACCGGATTCAAGGATGCCGGATATGGGATCTGGTGGGCAAACATAGATACAGCAGTGAGTTTCGAGCAACTGTATGTTGATGGGATCAGAGCTGTCAGGGCCCGGACGCCAAACCTGACCGATTCGCTTCCCCGTTTTTTTCTGGAAAAATCCCGCTGGGTATATAACACCGATTCCTCGGTCCGCAATATCACGGTTGCCATCCAGGACCGGGGCTGTTTTTCGAACCTGATTCCTACAGGTGAATTTGAGATGGTGGTTTTCAAGGATTGGACCACATCGCGCTTCCGTGCTACCGGCCTGGCATCCTCGCCAGCGGAGATTTTTCTGAAACCGCCCTTTGCACTTTTTGACGGATCCTATAACTCCATATTTGCAGGCAACGCTAACCGGTACAGCTGTTTTCTCGAGGGCGATCCGGCCTTCCTCGACCAGCCCGGCGAATGGGCATTGGACCATAAGGCCGGCAGGGTTTATTATAAACCGCTACCCGGCCAGATGCCGGAGAAAACTCAAATTATTGCAGCCCTGATGCCTCAGCTCATCCAACTGAAGGGGGATAGATTACAACCCATTCAGAATCTGGAATTCCGGAAAATAAATTTCCAGGATTGCGCTTATCTGTTACCGGTATATAGTCACGACGGGATGCAGGCGGCCTTTTATTATCAGGGAAATACAGCGGAAACAGGGGTTGCCGGCGTTATGGCACCCGCTATCGGTATGGAATGGGCCATCAATTGCCGGATCATTGATTGCGCCGTCAGCCACGCTGGGGCAAATGGAATATACCTGAAAGAGGGTTGCCGGGGAAATTTGATCCAAGGATTGGTTGCCAGGGATATCGGCGGGAATGGTGTGATGATCGGACTGACTTATGACCCGCTGAAAGACTCGCTGTTACTGCCCAGAGGAAATACGGTTACCCGTTGCGATATTTCACTGACCGGCGTCGCTTTTCAGGGTTCCGTTGGGATATGGCTGGGATTCGGAGCTGAAAATGAAGTCTCGTCCAGCGAAATTTACGATATGCCGTATACCGGCATTTCAGTGGGCTGGCAATGGAATCCGCTGCCAACATCATCCCATGGGAACCACATTCTGAACAATAAAATTCATCACGTGATGCAGATGCTCGGCGACGGCGGTGGCATTTACACGCTTGGTTATCAGCCCGGTTCAATCATATCCGGCAACGACATTCACGATATTCTTCGCAGTGAACTCAATCACGCCTCACCCAATAACGGTATGTTCATTGATGAGGGCAGCAAAGGCTACCTGGTTGAAAACAATACCATCCGCAATACAGCGCATACCTGCATCCGGGGGCACCGGGCCGCCGGGGTCGAATTAAAAGGAAATACCTTTTATTCCGCCGACCTGCCCGCGATCAGCCATACCCCGCCTTATGAGGCCATGATCTACGCCAACAAGGACACCACCATAAGCTGGGCCAATCCGGGATGGCCGAAGGAGTGGGGATATGCGGAGAGGGTCACGGCGTTTACCATGAAGGGGAATCGGTTTTTGAAGGAGGAGGGGGGAATTTAGAGATTCGAGGACCAATTTTGAATTCTGAGATGAAGGTTTAAGGAGCCATACCACTGCTTTTATCATTTGCGAAATTCAAAAGGAAAAGTATTTTTGCCCCCGAGTTGCAAACTGATGCATAACGAAAGCATAGTTTAACCGAAAGTGATGAGCAGGGTTCTGATTGGTATCGATGATACGGATAACCTCGAAAGCCGGGGAACAGGCTTTCGCGCCCGGCAGTTGGGGCAAACCATTGAGGTTGCCGGATTGGGTATTCTGGAAGGGATCACCCGGCATCAGTTGTTCTTCGACCGGAGGATTCCCTATACCTCTCATAACAGCTCGGCTTGCCTGGAATTCCTGTCGGATGACCTGCCAGGTATTATTAATATATCGAGGGATTTTCTGCTCAGGGAAAGCGCGGAAGGTTCGGATGCAGGTTTGGCTGCGGCGCTGTTTGAACAGACCGATGAAGAAATCATGGAATGGGGCCTGCGAGCCAAGAAAGAGATATTGACCCAGTCTGAAGCCCGTGATATCGCCAAACGGAAAAGCATTTTTCTTGAAGGACTGACCGGATCGCACGATGGGATTATTGGATCGCTGGCTGCCATCGGGCTAAGGAAAGGCGGAAACGACGGACGATATATCGGGGTGGGGAAAAAGGAAATCCGTGAGCTGGAGGGCATTTATACGGTACAGCAATTATTCAGGGAAATCCGTATCGATACGATCACCGATCAAGCGGGTCATGAAATTCCGGATCATCACCGTATTCATATCGGCCATTGGATGAGGCCGGTATTAGTAAAAAACAAAATCACTATCATTGTCGAACAGGCAATCAACAATCAAAACTATGAGTGGACTGCTGCAACAAAAGACTTTATCAAAGGCATTTCCGGTTAACCTGACCATTCTGGAAATTGCCGGCCTGGCAATTCTTGGGGCACTTGCCATACTGGTAAGGGCCAAACTGCGCGTTCCACTTCAATTGCCGGGTCACCATGGTCTCGAAGTGATGGCCCTGCTCCTGATCGGGCGGAAAATGTCAAATATTCCCACTGCGGCAAGCATTTCAACCCTGGTAGCGGCTCTGTTTACCTTTTTCCCTTTCATGGGTTTTAATGATCCTTTTTTGCCTGTCGTTTATGTCATCATGGGAGCCACCATTGATCTTCTGTACAAATTAGTCAGATTGTTCAGGGAGAACTTAATCTTCTTTACCCTGATGGGAGGATTAGCCTACATGGTGATCCCGCTCAGCCGGATTATCATTCATTTTTCCGGAATACGGTTCTATAATAACATCGCGAGAGGCGGATTTTGGTATCCTGTCTGGACCCACTTCCTCTTTGGCGCCGGCGGGGCCATCCTCGCTTTTGCCATCGTTTACGGAGTAAGAAAACTCAAGAAATAACCTGATAAAATTTAAATCAAGGGAATTTTACACCATGCGATATGCAAAAAATAACATAACGAAGACGCTGATTCTTATGTCCGTGTGTATTTCCCTGGTCCTTTTGATCAGCTGCAAAAAAGAGAATCCGGAGTATCCGGCTCCGACAATCCGTTTCGTTACGGGCAACGGATTGGTCATGCAGGATACCACTTTGCTTCTCAATGAAACTCTCAGGATCGGCCTTTCAGCTCACACCAACAGCAACCAGCCGCTCACTCACTTCCACACCACCCTTATTAAGGATTCAATCCTTACCAATATCGATACCGCCCTGTATGCCACCTCCTTTAATTATGACAAGGAGATAACCAAAGGAATCGCCCTGACCGAGACACGGATATTTTACGTCAGGGACCGGGATGGCAGAAAGTCAAATGAAATCTCCCTTACCATTCGATTGGATTCATTATCGGTGTATGGCAGCATCCAATATTTGCCGGAAGTAAAAATGGGAGCTCAGAATAATGACTCCTCCGGGAGCTTTTGCTCCTTACCCGGCGGCAAAGTATCAACAACAGCAGAAGCCTTTGCCGATCAGGCCTCAGTTAATCTCTTGTATTATTATGATCTGATCGAAGCTGACAAAAACACCCTAGCCTCCCCAGGGGCCAATCTGGATGCCTCGGTCTTTCCAGGTTCATCCGGATTGATCAACTGGACAGTAAAAAATACTACCCGGTTTGCTTATCAGGGTAATATCACTCCGGCCCAGTTTGATCTTTGCCGCAACGACAGTTTGATCCAGGCCACATCTTTTGAATTTGAAACCGGGAAACGAAAGGCCAAAACTCTGTCCAACGGTCAGGTCTATTCCTTTGTCACCGATACCGGTATAAAAGGCCTTTTCAAAATAACAGAGGTCCTGGGTGACGAAAACGGAACCATCAAAATCTTCATAAAAATGAAGAATTGATGAGAAAGACAATCATTCTTCTGCTGAATGTTTTTTGGGCTTTCTTTGCTTATGCGCAGGAACAGGATACCGTCTCCGGTCTACGGGTAAAACTTGAAGAGGTGGTGGTTACGGCTACCCGCACCAAGCGGCTGCTCAAGGATATCCCTGCGCAGGTCCAGGTGATCGGACGCGAGGAAATAGAAAGTTTTCCCGTGAGCAATATTGACGATCTTCTCAAATCATCGGCCAACATTAATGTGAACAGGAGTTGGGGTATTTTCTCGAAAAATTCCAGCGTGACGATGCATGGATTGCCAGGAAGTGCAAGGATATTGGTGTTGGTGGATGGAGTTCCGAAGAACAAGATTGCAGGCGGTTCCCTCAACTGGCATAATATCAATCCGGATAATATAGAGAGGATTGAGATCATCAAGGGACCGGCATCGGCCCTCTATGGCAACAATGCCATGGGAGGGGTAATCAATATCATCACAAAAAAACCTATAAAGAAATTGGAAGGCTCAGTGCAGGCTTTTAGCGGAACCTACAAAACGCTGGGCAGTTCGTTGAACCTTTCGGGGAACGAAACCAAAAATGGCAAGGGTTTTTACTGGAACCTGAACGGCTTTTATCGGAAGGGTGATGGTTATTACCTTGATCCACCCGATTTTTTGGATCCCACGGATGTTAAGACCTTTCTGAAAGAATACGGCGGAGGAGCCATGCTGGGTTACCGGTTTGGCCAATCGGACAATCTCGAATTATTCTGCGATTATTATAATGAAAAACGGGGCGCCGGACTGAGGATCCACCTGGATGACGGAAGTTATGAATCCACCATTACCCGACAAATCAGATCAAAATACACCAGAAAAATCGGCGGTGGCGAACTATCTGCCCTGATCTATTTTACCGATGAACAGTTTTACGGCCAGAAAGAATCCATCAATGAATTACAGGAATACCGGCTGCTGGATTCTTATTCCTATAAAACCGATAAAGGATTCTGGACCACCTGGTCGCAGGAACTCTTTAAACAAAACCGGCTGACTACCGGAGCGGAAGCAAAATTTGGAAGTGTCGACGGTCAGGATATTTACCGGACCTCCACGGATATGATCGGTTTCCGCAGCAAGATGGATATTTTCGGCTTCTTCATTCAGGATGAGATCGGCCTCGTGGGAAACCGGTTAAAGTTGATTGCCGGATTGAGAAATGATCTGGTAAGCTTTCACGATGGTTATCAGAATATTACAGACCCAACTAAGGCTACGGGTTTTTCGAAGGGCTTCTCCGAAACATTTAATAACAACCGGTGGAACGCCTTCAGTCCAAAACTTTCGCTCCAGTATTCAATCAGCAGCAGATCGCAGGTATACCTGTCGGCAGGCACCGGCTATATTCCTCCCGATCTTAAAGATCTCAGTCAGACCGGCAAAATCCGGAAGGGTTTCCGGTTGGCTAATCCGGAATTGAAACCGGAACGGCTCACGAATTATGAAATCGGATTCTCGCAGCTGATAGCCGGCGGCATAAAGATCAATGGGGCCGCGTACTATTCCGACGGGCATGATTTTCAATACATGATTGGAACGAGCGATTCCATTGATACCGGCGGAGGCACCCTGAAACCGGTACTCAAACCTGAGAATATAGCAAGAATCGCAGTTCTCGGCGGGGAAATAACCGGATCCTGGTATATAAGCAGCAAGCTCTCATGGAATATGAGCTATTCCTATAATAATTCCCGGATAACCGAATTTGGCAAATCTCAAATCAATCCGGATAAGGACCTGGCCGGCAAGTACCTGCTGGAAGTTTCGCCCCATCAGTTTTATTCCGGGATCACCTACCGTAACAAATCATTTTCCGCCAACATGAATTGCAATTATGTTGATGAACAGTGGTTTGATGATGAAAACACCATTTTAATCGATGACTATTTTGTAGTCAATATGAGGTTATCAGAGACCATAAAAAAACATTACCGGATCTACCTGGACATACAAAATATTTTAAATACCGAGTTTATCGACCGGAAAGGCCAGCTTTCGCCAGGAAGATTCATGACTATCGGATTTCATTACATTTTATAATCAAACCACCTCAAAAATTCACCAAACAATGAAAAGAATGATTACCATCCTGTCTGCGCTTCTTGTTACCACCTTTGCCTTCGCGCAGCAGATAACCCTGGCTAAATGGACCTTCCCAACCGGTAATGCCGTTGACACCCTGCCGGATCAGGCAAGCACCCTGAATCTCAATAAATTCATATTTACCGGAGGGGGTACGAGCGTCATCGCTTTTAAAAACGGAGCCTCCACCAAAGCCGCTCAGGCCAGTGGGTGGGACAACGGCCAGGACCTGAAATCATGGCAGGTTGAGATCAATACAACAGGTTATCAGAACATACAGGTCAGTTCGAAGCAGACCGCAGGCGGTACCGAACCCGGGCCAAGGGATTTCAAACTCCAGTACAGGCTTGGAACCGGGGGCACATGGACGGACATTTCCGGCGGGACGATCGTCACCGGCAACGACTGGGCCACAGGCGTTTTGGATAAACTGGTATTACCTGAAGAATGCAGCAGCCAGAATTCTATCTTTCTGCGGTGGCTGATGACCTCCAATCTTGACATTAACGGGGCAGTAATAGTCGCCTCGGGGAAAGCAAAAATCGATGATATTCTGGTCACCGGTGAAACCGCGTCCGGCATCGAAGAGCTGACAATCAGCAGCATGCGGATCCGTGTTTATCCCAATCCTTGCGCCGGCAAGCTCCGGATTGAAACGGAAAACGAATTGAAAAAAGTGGAAGTATACTCCATGAGCGGATCCAAAGTATTCGATCAGGCATCACAAGGCAATTTATCGATTATCGATATGACCGGCTTCGATACCGGCCGCTATACCCTTGTCATTCATGTTGTTAATGAGGCGCACCCTTTTGTGAGGCCGGTCGTCAAGAATTAAAACCTGTGATGTTTCAATTTTGAATGAATTATATTTTAATACCTTTCCGGGCGACCGCAAGGGTCGCCCCTACACCAAGAAATTATTTTATTAAAGGTGTGGCATGGTGGAATTGGTGCCCTCAATGGATTAAAAAAAGGGCCGGAACTACCTCCGACCCTCTTTCTTTTCCTGCGCCTTTCGCCTTACTTTTGCCTTTTGCCTTGTGCCTTGTGCCTTACTTTTGCCTTGTGCCTTGTGCCTTACTGGAGCCTTAATCCCTGATCACCACCGGATCTCCGAATCCCAGCGCCTTCAGCGGAGCGGCCTGGGTGGCTGCGTCTCCGGCAACAACATAATACATCCGGTTCGGATTGATATACTTCTGAGCCAATGCTTTATGCTGGTCAAGGGTCATATTCCTGATGGTTTCCTGTTCTTTTGTAACATAATTCATGGGCAGGTTGTACATGGCAATCTCACCAAGCATTCCGGTAAGTGCACCAAGGGTTTCATATTTTCTGGCATACGACTTAAGCATGGAATTCTTAGTGAAATCAAGCTCTTCCTGCGAAATGCCCTGTCCGTATTTCGTCATCAGGTCCCTGAAAATCTGGGCAGATTCCAGGGTAGCAGACGATCTGACGGGTGCTGAGGCCGTAAAAGTTCCTGAAACAATGGATCCTGAAAAACCGCTTCGGGCACCATAGGTGAACCCCTTTTCTTCGCGCAGTACCATGTTGACCCATCCGTTAAACGATCCGCCCAGCTTATCATTCATTACGGTTGCCGCAAAATAGTCGGGATCGCTTTTAGCCGGACCGGCAGCCCCGATATTTATGATGGATTGTTTTGCGCCCGGGACATCAATGAAGTAAACGATGGATTTGGCAGGTGCCTCGGGTATCGCACAGGCGGGAAGGGTAACTTCTTTGGCGGTCCATTTCTGGGCCAACGTCTGAAGCGAACTCATCACTTTGTCTTTGGTTATTTGTCCGGCAATCTGGATACTGGCAACACTTGGTGAAAAATAGGCGGAATAATAGTCCTTCAGATCTCCAATAACAATATTATTGATCGTTTCTTCCGTACCTCCGGTACCGATACCGAGTATATTCTGATCACCGTACACCAGTTTCTGGAACAAGGTGGAAGCTTTGGAATTTGGATTGGCCTTCTGCCTTTTAAGGTTATTCAGTGCCCTGTCCTTGGCTAATCCGAATTCCTCCTCATCCCAGCGCGGTTCGAGAAGCATCTCCTCCACCAGTGCCAGTGTCTGATCGAAATTCCGGGCCAGCGTATTGGCGCTGATCGAAACACTGGTGCCTGATGCATTGATATTTATGCTTGATCCCAATCCTTCAATGGCTTCTTCAAGTTCCAGCGGGGTTTTGTTTTTTGTCCCTTCATTCATAAGTTGACCAACCAGGCTGGCAACACCGGCCTTATCGAGCTTATCCAGATAATGCCCACCGGTGAGGGTGATATTAAACTGAACCAGTGGAAGTTCAGTTTGTTCGATACCGATCACCCGCATGCCGTTGGATAGTTTATCTTCCCAAATAACCGGGATATTCAGTGCCGGATCGGGGCCATCTTTTGGCATCACCGAACGGTCAAAAGCCGACGGAGTTTTTGCAACGGTCTCTTCAGGTGCATTTTCATCAATGGAAACCTGAGTGGCATTCAGGATATCCTCCTCTTGCACCCCGGCATTCATGGAACCGTCGGCAACCAGGTCGGCCTGTCCCTTGGGTACAAAACTGGTAGCCAGGTAAGGCTTGCCTTTGATGTACTTTTCATACACACGCATGATATCGGCCTTGGTTACTGCCTTTACCCTGGCAATATCCTTTTTATAAAAATCGGGTGAACCGGCATACTCATTGTAGGTGGCCAATTGCCTCGATTTACCCAGAATACTGCTGATACCGTTGTAAAAATCGGTTTCCTGTCCGGCTTTTAAACGGTCAACATCGGCTTCAGTGAAGCCTTCCTTTTCAAAACGTGCAAAAGCTTCAAAAACAGCATTTTCTATGTCTTTTAAGCTGCCCCCCTCCTTACCGGTGACCGAAACATTAAAGGTTCCGGCAATTTCCATGCTCCGGCTACTGGCACGGGCACTGGAGGTGAGTTTTTTCTCTTTGACCAGCACATTATAAAGCGGGGCCTTTTTTCCGTTCGAAAGCAATTGCCCCAGGTAGGAGAGTGCATAGCTATCAGGACTGTACTCTTCCACCGTTGGCCATACCATGGTCAGCTGCGGTGCCCTGGCGAAATTGTCTTCATGATAGAGCTTTTTCGTTTCAGTTATTTTGATCGGTTCCGGTTTAGGATCGGCCAGATCGGCACCCCGCTTAATTTCACTGAAGTACTTATCGATCAGCTGTTTTGCGGTTGCCGGGTCAAAATCACCCGATAGAACCAGCGTTGCATTGTTTGGTACATAGAATTTGGCATGAAAAGCTTTGACATCATCGACCGTTGCATTAAAAAGATCTTCCATTTCCCCGATCACGGTCCAGCTGTAGGGGTGACCCTTTGGGTACAAATTTTTGGCGATCACCGCACTGTTGTGACCGTATGCAGCATTGTCGACACTCTGGCGCTTTTCATTCTGCACCACGTTTTGCTGGATATTGAACGTTTTTTTCGTAATGGTATTCTCCAGAAAACCCATCCGGTCGGATTCCAGCCAAAGCACTTTTTCCAGTGCATTCTTGGGAACCAGTTCAAAGTAGGTGGTTGCATCGTTACCGGTTCCGCCATTCAGCGTACCCCCGGCATCCTGAACGATTTTAAAAAACTGATCTTCCGGTACGTTTTCGGAGCGTTGAAACATGATATGCTCAAAAAGATGTGCAAATCCGGTACGACCGACGGTCTCGCGGTTCGATCCCACATGGAACTGGATCGTCAAAGCCACGATTGGATCCGAATGGTCTTCACTGAGAATGACATCCATCCCGTTTTTCAGGGTGTACTTTTCGTACGGAATGTTAAGTTCCGATTTCGCTTGCGGCTTGCAGCCCGTCATGAGGAGGGCGGCAAATGCCAGTAGATAGGTTAAGTGTTTCATTATTTAGGTTTGAGTGTTTGTTACTTTTTAAAGGCAGAAGGCAGAAGGCAGAAGGCAGAAGGCAAAAATTAGTCTTATGTCTTATGATTTAAGAAAAAAGTTGGGTCCCAAGAACAAATGTTAAGTTTATATCGATGCCCCTTCTTTCTTGTATCCTACTTCTTTTGACTAATTTCTGCCTTCTGCCCTATGCCTTATTTCTTAATTATCTCCGGTTTTCCAAATCCCAGCGCACTTAGCGGTTCCGCTTGCGTTGCGGCATCTCCAGATATGACATAGTACATCTTTTCAGGATTTAAATACTTCTGCGCTAATGCTTTATGCTTTTCAACCGTCATGGTGCGGATGGTTTCCTGGTCGCGTTTCACATAATCTTTTGGAAGATTATACATGCTGATCTCGCCCAGCATGCCGGTTAATGCACCCAGGGTTTCAAAATCCAGCGCGTACGATTTCAACAGGTAATTTCTGGTCATTGCCAGATCCGATTCGGATATCCCGTTCCGGTAATCTTCCATCAGTTTTTTGAATATCTGAACTGATTCAAGGGTTGCTGACGAGCGAACCATTGAAGCTGCGGTAAAGGCCCCAGGAATATAGGAGCCGCTGAAGTTGGTATTGGCGCCGTAGGTAAAGCCTTTCTGCTCGCGAAGAACCTGATTGACCAGGGACAGGAAATTTCCGCCAAGGTGGTCGTTCATCACGGTAGCAGCGAAAAAATCCGGATCAGTCTTCGCCAGTGAAAGGTTGCCGATCCGGATGGTCGACTGTTTGGCACCGGGTACATCAACAAAAATGATCTCCGATTTCTCTAAAGCTGCAGGCAATGGATAAACAGGAAAAACGACCTCTTTGGCCGACCATTTCGAGGCCAGTGCCTGGAGGGATTTCATGACCTGTTCCTGCTTGATCTGGCCTGCCACATGGAAGTTGGCCACAGAGGGGCTCATATTGGCGGTATACCAGGATTTCAGGTCATCGATCGTAATATTGGGTACAGATTCCAGGGTCCCGCTGTCATTCAATGAGAAGATGTGACCCGGTCCATATATTTTACCGACAAAAGCTTCTCCGGCAAGTGCAACCGGACTGGCCTTCTGCCGTTTCAGGTTGTTCATCACCCGTGTCTGGGCCATTGCAAATTCATCCGCATCCCAGCGTGGTTCAAGCAGCATCTCCTCCATCAGGGCAAGGGTTGCTTCATAATTTCGCAGCAGGCAGTTGCCGCTTACAGTGATTGAAGAACCCGAAGACCTTATATTGATCCGGGCACCCAGCGTTTCAATAGCTTCCTCCAGCTCCTGCGGGGTTTTATTCTTCGTTCCCTGGTTCATCAGCGAAGCCATCATCGAAGCAACACCGGGTTTATCGAGCTTATCCAGATAATGACCGCCTTTCAACACGAGATTGAATTGAACCAGCGGAAGTTCATTCTGCTCAATTCCCCAAACGGCCATTCCGTTCGACAACTTATCATTCCAAACGGTCGGTATGGTGACCACCGGCTCAGGTCCATCCACAGGGATAACCGTGCGGTCAAAAGCAGTCGGTGTTTTAACAACCTCATCGCTTGCCGATTCATCAATCGCAACCTGCGTGGCATTCAGGATATCCTCCTCTTTCACACCGGCAACCACCGATCCCTCAGCAGCAAGTTCAGGCTTGCCCTTGGGTACAAAACTGGTCGCCAGGTAGGGCCTGCCCTTGATATATTTTTCGTAAACACGGATAATATCAGCCTTAGTGACCGCTTTGGTTTTTTCCAGATCGGTTTTGTAATAATCCGGCGTTCCGGCATACTCATTGTATTGTGCTAATTGAAAAGATGTTCCCAGTATACTGCTGATCCCATTGTAAAAATTAGTTTCCAGGCCGGCTTTAATCCTTTCGACATCGGCATCTGTAAAACTTTCGGTCTCAAAACGTTTGAACGCTTCGAATACTGCAGGTTCCACGTCTTTCAGATTCACCCCTTCGTTGGCAGTAACTGTAATGGTAAAGGCTCCGGCAACTTCCATACTGCCATTTTCGGCGCGGGGACCGGAGGCCAGTTTCTTTTCCTTCTCGATTACTTTGTACAGCGAGGCCTTTTTACCTCTCGAAAGGAGCTGTCCCAGGTAATCCAGCGCATAGCTGTCCGGACTGTATTGCTCGACTGTAGGCCAAACCATCGTCAGCTGGCCTGCCCTGGCAAAATTATCCTCATGAAAAAGTTTTTTTGTCTCGGTCCAGTTGATGGGTTTCGGTGACGGATCCTTAATTTCCGGACCTTTCTTGATCTCACCGAAATATTTCTCGATCAATTTCCTGGCATCAGCCGGGACAATATCCCCTGATAAAACAACGGTAGCATTGTTGGGAACATAGAAGGTGTCATGAAAAGTTCTGGCATCCTCTACCGAAGCCTTGAACAGATCCTCCATTTCGCCGATCACAGTCCAGTTGTAGGGGTGCCCTTTCGGGTAAAGGTTCTTCGAGATCACCCAATCGGTATAACCATAAGGTGCATTATCCTCATATTGCCGTTTTTCGTTCTGAACCACATTCTGCTGGATATTCAGTGCTTTTTTATTGATGGCATTGGTCAGGAATCCCAGCCGGTCCGACTCGAGCCAAAGCACTTTTTCCAGTGCATTTTTCGAAACCACTTCAAAATAGGTGGTGGCATCGTTGCCGGTCCCCGCATTTGATGATCCGCCAGCATTCTGGATAATCTCATCAAACTGTCCGAGTTTCACATTTTCCGAACGGGAGAACATGAAATGCTCAAACAGGTGGGCAAAACCCGTGCGGCCTTCCGATTCCCGTCCCGACCCAACATGGAACTGGATCGCAAATGCGACGATCGGGTCGGAATGATCCTCATGCAGGATAACCTGCAGGCCATTGGCCAGCGTAAACTTCTCATAGGAAATGTTCAACTCTGTTTTGGGCTGCTGATTGCAGCCAGCCAGCAGCAGGCCGGCGAAAGCTACGAGACAGGATAGTTTTTTCATAATTGGTTTTTAGTCGGGTTTATCGTGACGCGTGAAGCGAAAGACATGTGACGATAGCCCTTCTTCCGCTTCACGCTTCACGCTTCACGCTTCACGCATTCAAGCAGGGAAAGTTAGGAAAGGCAAATCAGAATTCCGGCAGCCGAAAGGTTAAAAATTGTGAAAACCTTATAGAATTGGAACTTGATGTTTTTTTCAGCAATTTCACAGCAAAACCAACTGACCATGAAACTTAACTGGATTGACCTGACAATTGTTCTCGTATACCTGGTGGCGGTAGCCATGGTGGGATTCCTGATCCGTAAGAAAGCTTCCTCAGGGCTTGACAATTACTTCCTGGCAGGAAGGAGCCTTCCCTGGTGGGTGCTGGGGATTGCCGGTTGCTCAAGCTACATAGATATTGCCGGGATTATGGCTCTGGTTGGGGCCCTGTTCTATCTGGGATTGAAAACCGTGTGGATGACCAACATTTTCTGGGGCTGGTTCGCGATGGCGGGTTATATGGCGTTTCAGGCCAAGTGGATCCGCCGCTCTGGGGTGATGTCGTTTGCCGAGTGGAATGAGACCCGTTTTGGCAAAGACCGGGATGCGGAAATGGCCAGATTGGCTTCAGCGATTTTTCTTTTGGTCCTGATGATTTTCAATCTGATGTACATGGCGGTGGGGATAGGAAAATTTGCAGAGGATTTCTTTCCGCTCACCCGCTGGCAATCCACATTGATCGTTTTCGGGGTGGTGGGGATCTATGTAACCCTGGGAGGATTTTATGGGGTTGTCATAACCGATATTCTGCAGACGGCATTGATAGCGGTTGGCGCTATTGTTATGATAATCATGGTTTTTGCAGGAGGGATCGGGACAGATATTGCCGCTTCCCGTCCGGAAGGATGGAGCTCGCTGGCCTTGAACTGGCATCTATGGCCCGGTTACCTCGAGTCCACCCCTGCGGCATACCAGCATTTCAACCTCTTTGGCCCCCTGATGATCATCGGCTTTACCTGGATGATGTTCAGGGTTTTGGCTGGTCCGAACGTATGGGATTTCCAGTTTTTCCTCACCACCCGCACCCCTCGTGATGCCGCCCTTGCCGGTGGAATGTGGACCTTCATGTTCATCCTGAGGTGGATTATCGCCATAGCATTCCTTTTGTTCGGGATCTCCATCCTGGGTGCCGGAACAACCAATGTCGACGGGGAAAAGATACTGCCCCTGGTCATTTCACGGTTGCCTATCGGGGTAAGCGGCCTCTTCCTTGCCGTCATGCTTGCCGCCCTCATGTCGACCCTCGATGCCATGATCAACGTCACCGCCAACGTGGTGACCAATGATTTCATCAAGCGTTACTTTTTTAAGAAACTGCCCGAGAAAAAAATCATCCGGATCGGCCAGCTGGCTTCGATTTGTGCCCTGCTGCTGGGATTTGCATTCAGTCTGGCTTTCGAAAACGTAATCTCGGCCTGGGAAACCATGATCTTCGTGGTGGTTACGATGATCCTGGTGCCGGCAACCATGCGATGGCACTGGTGGCGATTCAGCGCTAAAGCCTTCGTGTGGAGCATGATCGCCACCGCTGCATTCATCGTGATCCAAAAATTGTTTTTCGGATCGATTTCGGCAACCAATTCATTGGGAATTAATATTATATGCAGCCTGATCATTACTGTGACCATTGGATTTATCGTTAAGCCGACCGACAAACAGATCCTGGTAAAATTTTACAGCAAAATCAAGCCGTTCGGCTTTTGGGGTCCCATCCGAAAGGAATCCATTGCCCAGGGATTGATGAAGGCAAATGATAAGGAGCCCATGTGGGATGCAATCAACGGACTGATCGCCCCGGTATTCCAGTTTACTGTTGCCCTTCTTCCATTTTATATGTTCCTGAGGAAATGGCCACAGTTCTGGACAGTGGCAGCGATCATGGCAGCCGTCATGGTTGTATTATATTTTACCTGGTATAAAAATCTTCCCTCAAAAGATGAAAAATAGTGTTCACCTGATCTGCAACGCTCATCTTGACCCGGTCTGGCAGTGGCGCTGGACCGAAGGGTGTTCCGAGGCGATAGCCACTTTCCGTAATGCCGTTGAGATCATCCATGAATATCCCGAACTGGTGTTCAATCATAACGAAGCCATTCTTTATCAATGGGTTCAGAAATATGACAAGAGATTATTTCAGGAGATCAGGGACCTGGTTGAAAAGCAGCGTTGGTTCATTGCCGGAGGCTGGTACCTGCAGCCCGATGTGAATCTGCCCCCCTATGAAAACCTGGTGCGGCATATACGAATAGGCCGCGATTATTTCAAAACCGAATTTGGAGTTGAGCCCAGGGTGGCTTATAACTTCGACTCATTCGGCCATCCGGCAGGCCTGCCGAAATTATTGCGTGATTTTGGCTATGAATTCTATGTCCACCAGCGTCCCGAAAAAGAATTTCTCGATATACCCGGAAGCCTGTATCAATGGAAAGGGTTGAATAACAGCATGATACCTGCCTACCGTATTGAAATCGGACTTTATCATACGGAAAGAAAAAATATCGTCCAAAGGCTTTCGGAAGCCACGGACCTTGCATTGAACCTTGGGCGCGATGTAGCTTTATTCTGGGGGCTCGGCGACCATGGAGGCGGAGCTACCCGGATTGATCTCGACCGGATACGGGAATTCACCGCAAAAGAGCAGCGCGTGGAATTCATCCATAGCACCACCGATCGGTTTTACCAAGCCATCAAGCCCTTGATCCCTACGCTGGCGGTATATGAAGGCAGCCTTCAGCGGGTTTTCACCGGGTGTTACACCTCCCTTTCCCGCATCAAACGGCGGGCCGTTGAAGCCAGTGCTGCCGCAGTGCAGGCGGAACGGCTCGTAGAGACAGATAATTATCTGTCTCTACACGCCACCCCCATCACGCCCTTAACCTCCTTAACGTCCTCACGTATTTCCGACATCTGGCGCGACATCCTTTTCAACGACTTTCACGATATCCTGCCCGGCTCCTGCACCGAACCTGCCGAGCAGGATGCCCTCGACCTCTACGGTCGGGCCATGGAGAATATCCGGCAGTTGAATATGGAATCGATAACAGCAATCAATCAAACGGCTGAACCACTTAAAGCCCACATACCGGTCACTGTTTTTAATTCCAATTCCGGACTTGCCACATTCCCGGTCGAATTTGAATGCATGAGCGACTACAGGCCTTTCTGGGAAGGTGAATGGGTACTTAAACTTTTCGACCGCTCCGGCAGGCCGGTCCCCTCACAGGAGGAACAACCCGAAGCCCGGCTGCCCTTCCATCGCTGGCGGCGGAAAATCAGCTTCCTGGCCAAGGATTTGGACCAGGGTGTACATCATTTCTATTTGAAACCCGTAGAGACGGATAATTATCCGTCTCTACACGCCAATCCGCAAATGCCTCACGGTCCATTTATTTCTTTCCCCGTCCTCACCGACACCGCCGATTCCTGGGGCACCAACACCTCTGCTTGGCGTGAGGTAGTTGGCCGGTTTGAAGCTGAAAAAACAGAAACAATCATCGAAAACGGACCCGTACGCCTGGTAGCTGAATCGATTTTGACTTATCACCACAGTAAAATCATCGTTCATCGCATGGTGTATACCAGTTGGCCGGTTATTGAATACCGGATCCGCATCCAGTGGAATGAAGAACGGAAACGCCTGAAAATTGCCATCCCCACCGGCATGGAAAACCCTCGCCTGACAGCCCAGATTCCGGGAGGCTCCGAGGAATTTCATCCCGACTCCCAGGAACACGTGCACGGCACCTGGATGACTCTATCTCCACCCGACACCCGATACCCGAAACCCGATACCCCCCTCCTCCACATCGCACACTCCGGCATCCACGGCTTCGACTTCGACGGGAAGGAGGTGCGTCTCTCCGTTCTGCGGAGCGCGGCATATTGCCATGAACAGGGCTACGATCTGGATAACGGCCGTTCGCACAAGTACATGGATATGGGAATTCATGAGGTGAAACTGGCAATTTGGGAAGATTTCCAGGATCCCTCATTGGTTGCCGAATGGTTGAATGCACCGGCACTCGTCTGGCCCCACCTCCCCATCGGATAAAAAAAAGTTACCTTTGTGGAAAATAGTTGGAAAATGATGGGAATGGTAAAAAAGTGTTCGGGTTTACTCTTCGTTGGGGCGATGTTGGCAGGTTTTTCTATAAGCGGTCAAAACTCAAAACCATTCGTTGAAACACTTGGACTTCGCACTGAATATCAGGTTAATCCTGTAGGAATTGATGTATTAAACCCGCGATTCAGCTGGATCATCCAGGCTAATATTCGCGATGTCAGCCAGACTGCTTATGAGATCAGGGTATCGTTAAACCCCGATCAGCTGAGACCGGGAACCTCCCTTTTCTGGACCACAAAAAAAGTGTTGTCGGATGCAAGTAATCAGTTGGCATATACCGGCCCCGCATTGGAATCTGGGAAAAGATATTATTGGACCGTCAGGGTCTGGGACAATCAGAATCACATCACAGATTGGGCGCCGATCTCTTTCTTTGAACCTGGCTTGCTGAAACCGACCGACTGGAAAGCATCCTGGGTGGAACCCAGAATCGTTGCGGACGCAAAAGAAGTTCAGCCCTGCCCGCTGATCCGGAAAACTTTCAAACTCAAGAAAGAAGTTAAATCAGCACGGTTATATATTACCGCGCATGGCCTGTACCAACTGGAAGTGAACGGTAAAATACCGAACGACTGGCTGTTTACGCCGGGGTGGACCAGCTACAACAATCATCTTCAATATCAGACCTATGATCTGACACGGATACTTAAAAAGGGCGATAATGCCATTGGCGTGATGCTTGGAAACGGTTGGTACAAGGGGGATCTCGGATGGAGCAAAACCAGCAACCTGTATGGCAACCAAACCGGGGTACTGGCGCAACTGGCAGTAGAATATACCGATGGATCCAAAGCCCTCGTGGTTACCGACAAGACCTGGAAATTCAATAATGGTCCTGTGCTCATGTCGGAGATTTACCATGGGGAGATTTATGACGCCCGGCTGGAGATTCCAAATTGGAGTTCCCCTTCATTTGTGGATAAAAACTGGAAACCGGTGGTAGTCAGAGACTATCATAAAAAAAATCTTGCCGCACAAAGCGGTCCTCCGGTCAGGCGAATGGCTGAACTGTCACCCATAAGTATTTTTCAAGCTCCTAACGGGGATACCCTGTTGGATATGGGCCAGAATATGGTTGGCTGGATACGGTTGAAGGTCAGCGGGAAAGCTGGTACAAAAATAACGCTGCGGCATGCCGAGGTCCTAAGTAAGGATGGCAACATGTATTTTACCAACCTTCGCGCAGCCAAACAAACCATCGAATATTACCTCAAGGGCAATGGACAGGAAATCTACGAGCCACATTTCACCTTCCAGGGTTTCCGGTTCGTAAAAGTCTCCGGATTTCCTAAAATGCCTGAAAAAAATGACATTACGGGTATTGTGATCTATTCGGCTATGGAACCCGCAGGTGAATTTGCCTGCTCGGATCCAATGGTCAATCAACTTCAGCACAATATTCAATGGGGACAGATGGGGAATTTCCTGGATGTCCCCACTGATTGTCCCCAGCGTGATGAGCGGCTCGGATGGACTGGTGATGCGCAGGTATTTTCACCAACGGCCTGCTTTAACCGCGATGCCGCCACTTTCTACACCAAGTGGCTGAAAGATCTTGCTTTTGATCAGTTCCCCGATGGCCGGGTACCACACGTAATTCCCGATATCCTTAAAGATGGCGGTTCCACCGGTTGGGCCGATGCCGCTGTCATCGTTCCCTGGACCCTCTACCGGCAATACGGGGATAAACGGATTCTGGAACGCCAGTATGCATCGATGAAAGCCTGGATCAATTATATGAAAACCCGGTCGGGCAGCAGCTTTCTCTGGAATAACGGAGAGCACTTTGGCGACTGGCTGGCTTTTGCGTCAGACCGCTCCGACTACACCGGCGCCACCACCGACAAGGACCTTATCGCGACCGCCTACTTTGCCTGGTCGACCAAGCTCGTGAGCCAGATTGCAACCATTCTGGAGAAGCAGGATGATGCAACGGCATACCAAGATCTTTACAATAACATCCGCGGGGCATTCCAGAAAGAGTTTGTCACCCCGAATGGACGACTCTCCTCGAATACCCAGACTGCCTATGTAATTGCACTCACCTTTGGCCTCGTGCCCGACTGGCAGCGCGACAGCGTAGCTGCACGGCTGGCTAAAGATGTTAAATCGTTTGGCCATATCACCACCGGTTTCATCGGTGCCTCACTCGTAAACCCGGTGCTTTCGGAATTCGGATACAATGACCTGGCCTATATGTTGCTGATGCGCAAAGAATATCCCGGTTATCTTTATCCCATCACCAAAGGGGCCACCACAATCTGGGAGCGTTGGGATGGAATCAAGCCTGACGGGAGCTTCCAGGATCCCGGCATGAACTCGTTCAATCATTATGCTTATGGTGCCATCGGCAACTGGATGTATTCCCAGGTTGCCGGGCTGCAGGAAGATCCGGTTATCCCGGCTTACAAAAAAATCATCATCCGTCCGGTTCCCGGAGGGGGATTAACCTGGGCCAGGGCTGAACATCAAACCCTGTTTGGACTTGCTAAATCCGAATGGAAAATTGAGAAAAAAGAAATGACCCTTAAAGTCACTATTCCAACCAATGCCACCGCCGAAGTTTATGTCAGAACCAAGGACCATAAGAAGGTGACCGAAGGTGGGAAACCGGTTTCCGCATCCCCGGAGATCATCTTTCTTCATATGGACAAAGAATTTGCAGTATTCCAGGTGGGATCGGGCTCTTATGAATTTGTATCGAAAGAATCTTAAAGCAATGGATCCATACATCGAAATCCATAACCTGAGCAAGCACTACGGACAGATCCGGGCAGTGGACGACCTGTCGATGAAGGTGCTGCCGGGTGATATTTACGGTTTTCTCGGGCCCAATGGCTCCGGCAAAAGCACCACCATACGGATGATGCTCTCTCTCATCCGCCCGACTTCAGGCCAGATTCTGCTTTTTGGACACGATTTGGCCAAAGACCGGTTTAAAACCCTCAGCCGGCTTGGAGCACTGGTCGAAAAACCCGATTTCTACAATTATCTATCCGCCCGGAAAAACCTGGAAATCCTCGGTAAACTGTCGAACATCGAGAACCCCAAACACAGGATCGATGAAGTGCTCGAACAGGTAGGGTTATTAGGCCGGGCGACCAGTACGGTTCGGACCTACTCTCTCGGCATGAAACAGCGGCTCGGGATTGCCCAGTCACTGCTTCACCATCCCGATCTGATCATTCTTGATGAACCCACCAACGGATTGGACCCGCAGGGACAAAAAGAGATACGCGACCTGGTAAAATCACTGAATCAGGATAATAATATCACCATCCTGTTATCCAGCCACATATTGTTTGAGATCGAACAGGTTGCCAATCGGATGATCATCATTGATAAAGGGAAAGCGCTGGTTGAAGGCAATGTACAGGAGCTGGTGAACAGCCAGGACCGCCAGGTGGCCTTTGTTTTGGGAGATACCGCTGCGGGACTGGCCCTGTTGAACGAAACCGTCTGGGCCGGCCGGATTATCAAAAGCAATCAGGAACGCATCTATTTCAAGATCAATAAGGACGAAATTCCTGAACTCAATGCTTTTCTGGTAGGGAAAAATATGCAGGTTTTTGCTGTCGAGCCCGTCAGGTCGCTCGAGGAATTCTTTTTACAAATTACTGAAGATGATAAAGTTAATTAGCATCGAGCTGTTTAAAATATTCAGCAAGCCGAGAACCTATATCGGTTTTGGTGCCATTATCGTCATTGTGCTGGCCATCGAGTTCGGAATCCTGATAGAAGGGGATACCATGATGGGCATTATCATAGCAAATATCAAGGACCGGTTCATCTTTGAAGGTAATATCATCAATCAATATCTCGTATCTTATGTGATATTGAACACTTTATGGATTCATGTCCCAATTTTAGTGGCGCTTGTGACCGGTGACCAGCTCGCCGGAGAGGCCAATTCCGGGACTTTCAGGCTTATCCTCACCCGCCCCATCAGCCGTGTTCAGCTGGTGCTGGCCAAGTTCATCGCCGGCTGGGTATATGCGATAATGCTGGTTGCCGTGATGGCCATATTGAGTATGGGGATCGGTCTGATCCTGTTCGGACCGGGCGACCTGATGGTGGTAACCAACAAAGTAAATGTTTTTGCCGCAAATGACGTATTATGGAGATTCGCAGGTGCCTATGCCTATGGGATATTAAGTATGACCACTGTCGCTGCCCTGTCTTTCCTCCTGTCGGCTTTCGCCGACAATTCCATCGGACCCATCATCGGTACAGTGGCCCTGATCATCGGAATAACGATTATCAGCACGGTTGGAGCCTCCTTGTTAGGACCGGTGAATAGGTACATCTTTACCTCCTACCTGCCCTCCTGGCAGCTGTTTTTTCAAACCGACTCAGGACTTTCCAGCATTGGTCATGCCATACTTATCCAGTCTATTTATATTGTGGGCTTCCTGACCGTTACCATTCTCTATTTTAGAAAAAAAGACATTCTTAGTTAACATGAGAACATCAGCAATAATCCTGATAAGCCTGATCTGCTCAACTATCGGCAACCCGCTGCCGGCACAGGATGCAGACGCATTGCTTAAGGCTGTGGGACAAAACATGGATAAGATCCAGCGCTTTGAAGCTGATGCGCTGATCAAGGTTGATGTCGATTTCATCAACATCAAAGACCGTAAAATGAAGGTGACTTTTGAAAGTCCCGATAAATTCACCTTCGATGCCGAAGGTCTGGCCCTGTTGCCCAAAAAAGGATTGTCGATGGATTATCTTCAGCTCCTGAAAGCTAAATACACGGCCATCGATGTCGGTGAGGAAGTTATTAAAACCAGGAATACCAGGATCATAAAAGTCATACCTGAAGCTGAAGATTCCGACGTCATCCTCTCGCAGCTCTGGATCGATCCGGAGTTGGCCCGTATCATGCGGATGAAAACTTACACCCGAAAATCAGGCTCATATGTCATTGATTTTGAATACAATAATAAATTTCGGCCACTGCCGGACGTGCTTACGGTCAGTTTTGAGATCAACAATATGACCTTTCCCACCAAGGCTATGAACGAAATCATGACCAAGGGGATACAGAAACCGGATTCGATACCGAAGAAGGCCATTGTTATTGTGCAGTATTCGAATTACAGAATCGTAAATAAATAAATAAACATTCGTAGGGGAGGAGCCATGGCTCCTCCCTTCTCAATTTCGCGAACGAAAGCCTGCTAGTTATTAAGGAGAAATGTTGAGATTCGAATTCAGAATGCCGAATTCCGAATATTAGATTCAAGTATCCGTGAAGTATAAATTTACACCTTCATGATCCCCTGAATCTCCAACTCGGAATTCGGCATTCTGAATTCGAATCTCAACATTTCTAACTTAAATTTTCAACTTCACAATCATTATAACCGGATTGTCCTCCTCCCGCAACCCATCCACCATTTTAAACAGCCTTTCCCTAAGTTCTGGCCTAACGGTTGGCCATTCGGATTTTGGGTGATCCCTGAATCGGGATATAAGATCGATAGGCGAAATAACGGTCACATAATTATCAGTGCTTGAGCCGTTTGAGGTGGGATAGCTGATGTTCATTCCTCCATCAAGGTCATTGATCAAATAATCGTAATGTGCCTCGTCATCCGATTCTACCAGTTTCCAATGGCCTGAGGAGGTGACCTTATCATAATAGACTAAACCAAATTTCCCTTTTCTTTCCCCGCCAAAAAACAGGTAACGGGAGGTTTCGAGATTAAAAAAGAGTGATGTAAAGGCATTCCTCTGAGCCGACCACCGGTCAAGGTTAAGGCTGACTTCACGTGGCATTTTGTTGGGTCCGGTCTGAGGGATCCAAAGAGGTTTCCAAGCCCGGTCATCGACCAGATAATACAAGGTATCATAAGGCCATTCGGCAAACACCAGCTTTTCCTGTTCCCAATATAGGTTGGCTCCGATTAACCAGTTACTTCCTCCGTCCTTGGGACGCCCGACATAAAGCGGGATGGATTTTACCGGGCCCCCCTCTTCACTGATCCATTCAAAGCGGGCCGTATCCTGAACATCCTGGTCCCATGGAAGGTACATGATCCCGATTCGGTTGGATTGGTCCCGGGTGATCAGTGCGGCGTGATCAGCAACCGGGATAGACCGGATAAACCCGCCGGTAATCCCGTATGAAACCACCCGGTGGCGGTCGCCATCGAGGATATCAATACGGCCATTTTTTTCATCGAAAACAAATCGCCCTGAACCGGCATACTCCTGCGGACCTTTGCCAATGCTGCCAATAGTTCGAAGGTACTTCCCCTGTCGGTCGAACAACCTGAGGCCTTTGGAGTTCACAACAATATATTGATCCAGGACAGTGGCGCTTATACTTTCAGCGCCACCCAGCAGGCATTCCGGCGAAGTCTCCAGCGGGATGTATTCAATATCGCCGGCAATTGAAGAAAGGAGGATATCCTCCGGCTTATCCCAAATCCCTGAAAGGTCCACTACCTTGCCTGCTGCAGACTGGGCTTGTTTGCCGGCACAGGCGGCCGCCAGAAAGACCAGAAGGAGCAGGGATGGGATGGTCAATTTGTGAGGCATGGAGGTGTGGATTAGGAGGTTAATGGTTAGGAGGTTAATGGTTAGGAGGTTAATGGTTAGGAGGTTAATGGTTAGGAGGTTAATGGTTAGGAGGTTAATGGTTAGGAGGTTATTGGTTAGGAGGTTAAGTAAGAAAGTGAGAGAGTTGAGATTCCAATTCAGAATTCCGAATGCCGAGTTGGAGATTCAGGGATTATGAAGGAATAAATTTCTACTTCACGGTTACTTGAATCTAATATTCGGCATTCGGAATTCTGAATTGGAATCTCAACATTCTCCCCTCGTCCATCTATTGGAATAAGTTTATAAGGCCTCCCGTATGCCAAAACAGCACCCGGTCCGCGGGTTTGAAAAATCCTTTCCGTGCATAGGCGATGAGGGCAGCCGCAGCCTTGGCGGTGTAAGTCTGGTCGAGCAGAATGCCTTCTGTTTCGGCAAAAATCTTTTGCGCTTCAAGCGATTCATCCGATGGCACCCCATAACCTGGTCCGATAAATCCGGTTTCCACCCGTATCTCTTCCGGCTTGATGAGGTTTTTCATCCGCAGGCGCTTCTGGATCGGACCAGCAGCCTCCATGATCTCGCCCCGGATTTCATCCACCGAATTATCCGCACTGACACCGATAATTTGCGTGGTCATGTTGAACAGGCGCTTTCCAACTTCCAGTCCGGCCTGCGTACCGCCCGACGAACTGGAATGGAAAATATAATCGAAAGGGTATCCCAGTGCTTTTTCCTGTTTTTTCAACTCTTCCATTGCTTTTACAAATCCGAAGGAACCAATCTCGTCCGAGGCTCCCAGCGGAATGGAATAAACTTTTTTACCGGATTTCTCGAGTTCCGCCTTTACTGCCTGCATCTTGACCGATCGTTCCTGACGCGAGCCAACATAATGGATCTTAACCCCCATCTTGCTGTTGATCAGCAGATTGGCGGTAGGTTTGGCCGGGATTACTCCGTTCAGGACCAGTACTACCTCAAACCCGAACCGTCGGGCCGTCTGGGCCGTTATCCGGGCATGGTTCGATTGGGTGCCGCCACAGGTTATGATGGTATCAGCACCCAATCGTTTCGCCTCTGCATAACAATACTCCAGCTTCCTCAACTTATTCCCCCAAACCAGGGAGCCGATATAATCATCATGCTTGACATAAACTTCAGGCATCCCGGGAACTGCCTGCCGAAGCCGGTCGCAACGGTCAATCGGAGTATCCAGGGGAGCAATGGAAATTCGCGGTATGGATGCTAATGTTGCCATGTCAGGCCCGGGGTAAGTTTGCGATAAAGCTGCTAATCCAAACTTTTGCTTCCTCGAGCTCTTCATACACGACTGTAATGATCCCGGGAGCTCCGGATATCATTCCTGATAACCGCTTATCCTCATTTTTCCGATACAGGCACAGGATGGCTTTACCCATCTCAACCGCCCGGCCAAGTTCATATCCCACACCCAAGCTGGGCTGGGTGACTTCGGCAATGATCACATCCGATGACTTGAGCCAGGTAACATCGCGGTCGTGGATCTGGCAGGGTGGAGTCTCCCGTTCATCAACCAGGTCGATACGCCCGATGTGTTCGGTCAACACTTTGCCGAATGTTTTGAGATACTCAATCAGGTCATGGTAGAGTTGAGCATCATTCCGCCCACCTCTTATGGAGCCGCTAAAATAAATCTTCAGGGGTTCAGGAACGGACAAGGAATCGTTCATATTTTGCAGGTTTAAGGTTACCGGAAAAATAGAACTATTATCTCACCCATCAAATGACGGTTGTCAGTTTAATGTACGATGCCGGAACTCGGTGGGAGTGGTTCCGGTATACTTCCGGAATGCGGTCTGAAAGGAGCTCTTGGAATTGAATCCCACATTATACATAACCTCCAGTATCGTCAGCTCCTTGCGTACCGTTCCTGCCATCAGTCGCTTGGCTTCCTCGATCCGGTACTGGTTAATGAAATCGAAAAAATTCTGGTTGAATTTTGAATTGATCACCTGCGAAAGATACCTGGGCGATATGCCGGATTTTTCCGATAGCTCCTTCAGGCTGATCTCCGGATCGAGGAAGAGTTTATCCTGTTCCATCAGCGCCCGGATTTTTTGGGCATAACCGGCGCTTTCCTTATCAGAAAGGGCACTGCCAACATATTTCGTTGCCTCAATGATCCCGGTCTGTTCCCAGGATTGATCCATGCTCCGGTAAACCAGAATCGTGGCAAAAACAAAATTGATCATGATCGAAATCAGGGCGAGCAACCGGAAAAGCTCCCGATTACCCATCCCGAGCCAGGAAATCACCGTTGAAGTCAGGTCGGTCATCCACATCAGCATAAAGGCCATCAGGATAAAAAACAACCAGTTCAGGCTGATATGCCTGACCTCGGCAAAGTGATTCCGGATCTCCCGGCGATACTGAAAAAAAGTGATGAAGATCCTGATCAGGTAATAAATAATCAGAACATCCAGCAAAATATAGGAAATGGTGGATTCTAGATGGACTATGCCTTTCCATTCTCCCGGATTCTTTTCCCCTGATCGAACGATAACCATCAAAAGAGAATAGGCTGCCATGACCAGGAAAGGGATAAGATGCAATACATGTATCCGTTTCAAACGGAATGATTCCACCAGCAGGGATTGAACATACAGGTACAGAAGCGGGGCGAGTAAAAAATAAAATGGGGTGACCCCTAATTTTACCGGTTTAAACTGACTGATCAATTCAAACTGCAGTAGAAGAAATACGTTGGCCAGGAGAAACGCTGCCAGCAAATGCTGACTCAACCTACCCGGCCGGCGGGAGGTGAGTATCACGGCACTCAGCAGGGTTAGCTGAAAGGCGGTGATAATGGTAAAAATATCAGCAAGACTCCAATGCTCCATGACGGGCAATTTCTTACCCTAAAGATAAAGGTTGTTACCTGACCACCAACATCCTCCGGACCACACTTTGCCGGTTGGCCTCCAGGCAATAAACGTAATTACCCGACTGAAGGCCGGAAACATCCAATCTGAACTGATGAAAACCCGGTGAGGAGAGTCCGAAAGCATGGTTCGAAACGATACGACCCGAGAGGTCGGTGACCTTCAGAACCACTGCTTCGGGTGCTGGCAGACGGAAACTGATCAGGGTATAGACTGATGCGGGATTTGGATAATTCTGCATCAGTTCAGGCTGATCGATCATCCCGGTATCCGGAATCCCGGAAGGGATACCTGACCGGAGGTAGCCGGTGATCTCCGCTTTTGGACCGCCATAGGCGCCCATGTCATTCCTGACGGTTTCCCGCGCAGGGTATTTTGCCATTCCCGGACGACCCGGATCTTCCGGATCATTGTAAATATCAGTGGAATCCCCTCTGTCGATGCATGGTGATAAAGCGGTCAGCTGAAAGCTGTCGGCACCCATCAGCGGATCGATATTCAGGTTGCCCTTACCCGGCAGTCCGTTCTCTACATCACAATAAGTGGCCTGGATGGTACCGCCCTGGGCAGCATAAGTTTGCCTGGCAGCCGGTTTATTTCCCCAGATAATATTATTCCGGAGTTTCAACGCGCAGCTGTAGGCCAGCACTCCCCCCGTATTGGAAGTCGATTCATTTCCCGCGATCGTGTTGTTTTCAATGATACGCTCATCGGTCCCGTGAACATTGTAACTCCAAATACCCGAACCCCCATAATACTGGCTGCTGCCGGTATTATAGGCAATCACGTTGTTCCGGATGGTCACCCCGGTATAATTCAACACGATGCCCGCCCCGTATTTCCCCTGGTTAAAGGCGATAATATTATTTAAAATCTTTGGGTTTCCATCTCCTATCCGGATCCCGCCCCCGCCGGCACTTTGAACATTTCCGGTTGTGGCGATCGCTTTATTATAGATGATCATATTATATTGGATCACCGGTGACGACAATTCAATGAGTATGCCGCCCCCTTCGCGATAGGAATAACCGTTGTGGATGTCGCGCCATTTGGTCCCCTTCCCTCCTTTAAGGGTGAATCCCTGCAAAACGGTGGATGCATCTTCGCCGTGCGAAAAGATCACACAGCTGGCCGAATCCGGCTGGACGGGCTGGCTGCCGTTAATGATCGTGGTCCGGATGTAGGAAGTGTCCCTGGCCAGGTACCAGAGGCTGGTCAGTACGATTTTCTTCCCTCTGAAATTCAGGTTTTCAAAATACTCTCCGGGTGAAACAACCACAGTATCACCGTTCGAAGATGCCTGAATTCCGGCGGTGATAGTGGCCCGATCGGAAGGGACCCGAATGATCCGGGCAAAAGAAAAATGGAATAATCCTGCTACCAGAAGGCAGGTCAGGAGGAGACGTAAAAAGATTGTTTTCATGTTAATCGATATTATGCCGCAAATATCCGCCTGTTGACTGAACCAAACGACCGATTGCATGAAAACGTACCTTTTTTATTATTTCCCGTATCGGTCTATTTTGGGGAGGATAGTCAGATCGGCCATCTTGTACATATCCTGGATAAATTCATCATTGAAATTATAGATCCTCTCCTCGAATGGCATGGTGTCGATCCGGTCGAACATCAGGCCTTTTGCCTTTTCAATATCCTTACCGTAAATATGGAAAGAATCGGCTTGCCAGTTCAGCCTGCCCAGCTTGACCGTTCGTCCCGCACGTTCGGCAATTTTATCCGCTATCTCTTCGCGGTTGAACTGTACAAATCCGAACATATTCATAAAATTGGCACCCCAGGCATCGTTGCTTCGGAAGCGGATGTTGCAGTTCAGCCACCAGGTGCCTTCTTCATCCTCCAGTATCCGGTACCAGAGTGACTGCAGGCATGGCGGGTCATAAACCTGGGCATCAAGATTGGGCATCCAGGTAATCATTTGGGCCTGACGGGTAAAAGGCTGCTTCACCAGCTTGCTGATCACCTGCTCAACCTGGTCCACCGTAAAGCCTGCCGTGTGAGAGCTGGATTTATCACCCGGAATTTTCATTTCCTTCCAGGATCCGTAGGCCGCCAGCCGGCCATGGTAGGTATACTCCCAGCGGGTATCATCAGGATCATTCATGTTCTTGACCCAATGATCTTTATACCCCTTTAATTCAAGTACATATTCCCTCAGGTCATCGATTCCCCCGGGAAAAGCCTTATGAATCATCGGATCCGTTTCAGGTTCAAGAATGGTAATATTCATCGTACTGTCGATACTAAGCGGATCACCCGGCTTATCATACTGGGTTTGAATCCGGAAACCGTCGTTATATAGCTGGACAAGAGCCTTCTCGTAAGCTTCTGCCAGGGTTTTTTCGACTACGTGGAGGACAGGTATGTTCATTTGGTAAAGATTATGGTCGAAAATACTCATTTAGTCAGAGTTGTCAACGTCAACTTTAATTCTAATAAGTTTATCTTTAGTACATAAAATCAACACTCTATTTTTATGAAACGATTCTTTACAATCATGCTCTGCTTTTGCATTGCGGCTCAGCTATTTGCACAAACCAGTCCACAAAACTTTAAAGGTTTTAAAGGTAATGGACAGGTATTCTACCTGGAAACTTTCGGTTGGCAGAATGAAGCCGATCCAAAAGGGTGGACCGCCCCGGAGGGCTATTACCTGGTTGATCCGACCGACAACGGGTATAACTGGCATTGGTACGGTCACGACAGTTTGATCGCCCAATGGGTGAAAGAACCGCCTTTTGAATCAACCACCGCTTCCAACGGCTCTCTCACACTGTTTGCGGATAAGTACAATGAATACAAAGATCCTACGATACCGCTCGACAACAGTATAGGCTTCCCGCCTCTCGACTGCAGTTCGCGCTCCTCAGTCATTGTCCGGTATGAAACCGTCTTCATGAATTACAGCACCGGTTGGCAAATGCTGCTGGAAGTATCCGTCGATAACTGGGTGCACTCTGCCGCTCTTGATGTCGGATTCGGCTGCGGTCATAAAGGCCGTCCAAACAATACCGCCCCTGGCGTTCCGGCCATATTTGAAGCTAACATTTCCGATCTGGCTGCCGGCATGTCCGATGTCAGGATGCGTTTTACCTGGAGATTAACCGACGATTATTTTTGGCAGATCGACGATTTTCAATTGTCGGAAGCCTGGGATAACGATCTGCAGATGAAGTTTGCACAGATGGAATGGAACGATGCTAAGGACGGTACAAGCGTCACCCCATTCTTTATGATGCCAAAATCTCAGATTGGTACCGGATCCTATACCAATTTCAAATCGGCTGTCATCAATTTCGGCGAATACGATCAGAATGATGTTTATTTCGATGTTGATATCACCAAAAATTCACAGAGTGTCTTCCACAAAGAAACCCCAAAGAAATATCTTCCGGCACTGGTTGCCGATACTGCCCTGATCACCGACAGCTTTACCCCTGTTGATTTTGGACATTATAAAATTGTGATGGATTACAAACAGAAGGAAAACGAACAGACCCCAGAAAATGATCAGTCGGTAGCCTGGTTCAATATTACCGACAGCGCCTTTTCGCGGGCCGACAACACCGCTGAAGCCAGCTTTTGCTGGGGATTCGAAGCCTATGGGTCGGCACCGAACCTGAATCATATCATGGGAAGCATTTATCCGATATATGCCGATTGCGAAGCCAGCTCCATTTCAGCATTTATTGCCGGTGGTAAAGCCGATGGCAAGATCGATTTCAGGTTTAAGCTTTTCATGATACCTGCGGAAGGAGAGGATTTAACCCCGATCGAGATCCTTGGCACGGAAGGCCTGGACCTGGATTCCACCATGCTGGGAACCTGGATTACCCTTCCTCTGGAAAAGGACGGTGAATCAGAGTTTCTTAAAAAAGGGGAGACCATATACGCCTGTGTCGAATACAATAACCTGCATGAGGATATGCCATCACGTCGGTACGACAATCTCAAGATAGGCGCCGATTATTCTTTCCAGATCCTCGATCGGGTCAGTGTTTCAAAAGGCGACGGGGATTTTGCAACAGACGGATTCGGGGCTGAAAAAAATCTTATGATCCGGCTTAATATTAACGATCACACTAATATCAATGACGGCATTGTTCAGACAGCAGCCCTGAGTTCACTCGGACAGAATTTTCCGAACCCCTTTACCGGAGCGACAGATATAGCATATGAACTGGTTAATGGCTGTCAGGTTAATCTGACCATCAGGGACATTACAGGTCGTATCGTTCTGGAAATGAACCCGGGACTGCAACCCGCCGGCAAGCACACACTGACCATTGATGGCTCCAATCTGGATTCGGGAATTTATTTTTACACCCTGAAAGCTGACAACTATCAGGAAACCAAAAGAATGACAATAGGGAAATAGATTCCGTTAAAAAAGTTAAAAAAAGAGGGCTGTCGACTTTTTTTTAGTTGACAGCTCCTTTTTTTGTCCTATATTTATAAGTGTTAAACAAACAATTATTCTCATGAAAAAACTCTTTACTCTTGCTTTGGCTTTTTGCCTGATTTCACAGGCATTTGCGCAGGTTAAGCAACCTGCAACTCCGGGCCTGAAGGGAAATGGACAGGTATTCTATCTTGAAACTTTCGGTTGGGAAAACCCATCTGACGCAAAAGGATGGACTGCTCCTGCCGGATTCTATATGCAGGATCCTGACGATATCGGTTACAACTGGCATTGGTGGCCAAATGACAGTCTGGTCGACTCCAAATTTACCAAGGAACCGCCATTGCGTTCCACGACTGCTGAAAACGGCACTTTATGCCTTTTCCTTTCGAGATACAACGAATTTGTGGACCCACGCGTGGATGTAAATAACTCGGTCGTGTTTCCGATGATGGATTGTTCATCGCACAGCACGGTAGTGGTTAGTTATGAGACCAGCTTCATGTGTTATGAAGACAACAGTACCTGGAAAATGCTGTTGGAAGTAACTGTCGACAACTGGCTTCATTCCGCCCAGTATGATGTTAGTTTCGGCGTAAATCACAAAGGCCGTCCCAACAAAGTCGTTGCCGGCCAACCGGCTATCTTTCAAGCCAACATCTCGGATGTGGCAGCCGGAATGTCAAACGTTCAGTTAAAATTCACCTGGAAAGAAGCCAATTTGTATTTCTGGCAAATTGATGACTTCAAGCTTTCTGAAGCCTGGGATAATGATCTTCAGATGAAGTTCGCGCAAATGGAATGGAATGATGGGGATGATATATCCAAAATGACTCCCTTCTATATGATGCCCAAATCACAACTTGCAGGCGGATCCTATACAAATTTCAAAGCTTCTGCATTAAACTTTGGCGAATATGATCAGGAGGATGCCTATTTTGAAGTAGATATCACCAAGAATAGCCAGAACGTATTTCACAAAGAAGGTGCAAAAAAAGACATCTTCACTCTGATCACGGATACTACGGAAATAACTGAAGCATACACCCCCACCGAATTCGGGCATTTCAGGGTAGATTACAACTATAAAGCAAAGAATGCCGACAATACGCCGGAAAACAATACAAAATCAGTTTATTTCAATGTGACTGACAGTGTGTTTTCCCATGCTGACGGTACCTCCGAAGAGGCATGCAACTGGGGAATTGAAACTTATAAAAATGATAATACCCCTATCTCAGGCCATGTCGTTGGTGTTAAATACCGCATTTTCCAGGATTGTCAGGTCAATTCAATTTCGGCCTATATTGCCGGTGGACTGGCTGATGGCATGATCGATTTTAAATTTGCCTTGTACTTCGTTCCGGTGGATGGTGATCCGACATTACCAATTGAGTTGCTGTCTACCGAATACCAGGTGTACGATTCAACCATGATCGGGAAATGGATCACCATGGAGCTTTCGAAAGATGGTGAATCAGAATTCCTGACCACCGGTGATTTGGTATATGCCGTGGTGGAATACAACAACCAGCACACCGAATATCTGATCCAGCGTTATGATGGTTTCAAGATCGGAGCTGACTACTCATTTAAAGTCCTGGATCCGGTCAGTGTTGGGAAAGGAGATGGTGAAGGCTGGGCTACCGGTGGATTTATTTCCGAAAGGAACCTGATGGTCCGCCTGAATATCAACGATCACTCCAACCTGATTGATGGGGTCGACCTGACCCGGACAGGCGCCTCAATTGGCCAGAACTATCCCAACCCGTTCAACCATACCACGGATATCGGCTATGAACTGGTGAACGGTGCCGACGTAACCATTACGGTCATGGACCTCACCGGTCGCGTGATCATGGACCTTCAGAAAGGATTCCAGCCGTCGGGCAAGCACAATGTTCAGATTGATGCATCGGGCCTTGAGGCCGGAGTTTACTTGTATTCCCTGAAAGCCGGCAGTTTCGCTGAAACTAAAAGAATGACGGTCAGCAAATAGATCTTTCGGATCGTCTATCTAGGAATAGAGTTGTCAACTTTCCTGAAAGTTGGCAACTCTATTTTTTATCTTATATTTCTTACTGTTAAACAAACAATTATTCTCATGAAAAAACTCTTTACCCTTGTTCTCTGTTTTGGCCTGATTTCACAGGCATTTACGCAGGTTAAGCAACCTGCAACTCCGGTCCTGAAAGGTAATGGTCAGGTGTTCTATCTGGAAACATTCGGCTGGGAAAACCCCGCTGACGCAAAAGGTTGGACAGCTCCGGCCGGCTTTTATATGTCTGATCCATTGGATATCGGATATAACTGGCATTGGTGGCCGAATGACAGTCTGGTGACCTCGAGGTTGACCAAAGAGCCGCCGATGAGATCAACTACTGCGGAAAACGGCAGTCTGTGTTTATTTCTCGACAAATACAACGATGGAAAAGATCCAAGGACTGATCTCGACAATTCCATTACTTTCCCCCCGATCGACTGCAGCGCACACTCTTCGGTAATCGTCAGCTATGAAACCTGTTTTATGTGCTACAACGATAATACCTATTGGGAGATGCTGCTCGAAGTATCCACCGACAACTGGGTCCATTCTGCACAGTATGACGTGAGTTTCGGTGTCAAGCACAAAGGCCGCCCGAATAATACTACCCCTGGAAAACCCGCGATCTTCAAGGCTAATATCTCTGATGTTGCTGCCGGAGTGCCCAATGTGCAATTCCGGTTCACCTGGAGGAAAACCAGCCTTTACTTCTGGCAGATCGACAACTTCCAGCTTTCGGAAGCCTATGATAATGACCTGCAAATGAAATTCGCCCAGATGGAATGGAATGATGGGGACGACAACACGGCCAAGTCTCCTTCATTCATGATTCCAAAATCGCAGCTTGCCGGAGGCGGTTCTTTAACCAACTTCAAAAGCGCTGCAATCAATTTTGGCGAATATGATCAGGAAGCTGTTTATCTCGACCTGGACATCACCAAGAATGGCAACAGCGTGTTCCACAAAATATCGACTCCGGTCGATGTCAACACCCTGATTGTGGATACGGTTGATATTGCCGACTCGTATACTCCGGTTGATTTCGGACACTACAAAGTGACTCATGAGTACAAACAAAAACAGACCGAAAACACACCGGAAGACAACAAACAGGAGGTATACTTCAATGTCACCGACAGTGTGTATTCGAATGCTGATAATACCTCTGAGGAATCGTTCAACTGGGGAATCGAAGCATACGGAACCGATGGTCTCCCGAGTCTCCAGCATCTGGTTGGATCAGTCTATTACATTTATGGTGATTGCGAGGTAAACTCAATTTCAGCCTATATTGCCGGCGGTAAGGCTGATGGGAATATCGATTTTAATTTCCGCTTGTTTTATGTGCCCACCGAAGGGGACGACCTGACTCCGATCGACCTGCTTTCCACATCAGGGGTGACCTATGATTCTACCATGATTGGCAAATGGATCACCATGGCCCTCGATAAAGACGGCGAATCGGAGTTCATGAAAGCCGGCGACAAACTTTATGCCTGCATTGAATACAGTAACATGAATACCGATATTATCTCGAAAAGGTATCAAAGCCTTCAGATCGGCGCCGACTATAGCTTCAGACTCCTGGATCCGGTTAGCGTGGCACGTGGTGATGATTATTCAGCCTGGACAACAGGGGGTTATCCTGCAGGCAGGAACATGATGATCCGCCTCAATATCAATGATCATTCCAATGTGAATGACGGTGTTGACCTGACCGGCGCCAGTGCTTCAGTTGGCCAGAACTATCCCAACCCGTTCAACCATATCACGGATATCGGCTATGAACTGGTTAACGATGCTGACGTGACCATTACGGTCATGGACCTCACCGGCCGCGTTGTCATGGACCTTCAGAAAGGCTTTCAGCCGTTGGGCAAGCACATTGTTCAGATTGATGCTTCGGGCCTTGAGGCCGGGATCTATCTGTATACCCTGAAAGCAGGAAGCTATACGGAGACGAAGAGAATGACGGTAGCGAGATAGGTATCGGGTATCAGGTATCAGGTATCGGGTTTCAGGTATCGGGTATCGGGTATTGGGTATCAGGTCTGATATTGGTTGAATAAGAATGGATAGAAAAAGGGGTTAAGATCTGATTAAAAGACCTTAACCCCTCTTTATTTCAGTACCCGAAACCTGAAACCTGAAACCCGATACCCGATACCTGAAACCCGATACCTGATACCCGGTACCCGATACCCGCCTATTAACATATAGGTATATCTAAAAACTTATATATTTACGGCCTTTAACCTAACTGATTGATTCTACATGATTAAAAAAGTACTTGTCGCTAACCGCGGCGAGATTGCCTTGCGGGTGATGCGTTCGTGCCGGGAGATGGGTATCCAGACCGTTGCCGTATTCTCCGCAGCCGATCGAACCTCACAGCATGTCCGCTATGCCGATGAAGCCTACCCCATTGGTCCGGCAGCCTCGAGTCTTTCTTATCTTAACATGGAGAAAATCCTGGAGGTTGCAAAAAAAAGCCAGGCCGATGCCATTCATCCGGGTTATGGGTTCCTTTCAGAAAATGCCCAATTTTCAGCACGTTGCAAGGAGGAGGGGATCATCTTTATCGGCCCCACCCCTGATGTGATTCATACCATGGGCGACAAAATCACCGCCCGCGAAACCATGGTAAAATCAGGCGTTCCGGTGGTGCCGGGGACTAATGATAAACTGGTGACCGATCAACAGGCCATTGATGTTGTTCTCGCAATAGGCCTTCCGGTGATGATCAAGGCTTCGGCAGGCGGCGGCGGTAAAGGCATGCGGCTGGTCAAGGAAGAAAACGAAATCCTGCCGTCCCTGAGGGCAGCCCGTTCGGAAGCCAAATCATCCTTCGGCGATGACACTGTATATGTTGAGAAGTTCGTTACGAACCCCCATCATATTGAATTTCAGATATTGGCCGATAAGTTCGGCCATGTGATCCATTTGTGTGAACGGGAGTGCTCGGTGCAGCGCCGCCATCAGAAAATAGTGGAGGAAACCCCTTCCCCGCTACTGACTCCTGAGATCCGCGAGCTAATGGGCCGCCATGCGGTGCAGGCCGCCAAATCAGTTGGATATGAGGGAGCAGGGACCATTGAATTCCTGGTCGACAATAACCTGAATTACTATTTCCTGGAGATGAACACCCGGTTGCAGGTCGAGCATCCGATCACTGAGCGTGTGATCGGCGTCGACCTTGTAAAAGAGCAGATCCTGATCGCTGCCGGCGAGCACCTGAAAATCAAACAATCGGATGTGGTACAGCGCGGTCACGCCATCGAGTGCCGTATCTATGCCGAAGACCCGGACAACAATTTCATGCCGAGTCCGGGTAAAATCCGCCATCTCACCGAACCCCTCGGTTTAGGAGTGAGAGTGGATGGCTATGTTTATGAAGGATATGAAATCCCGATTCACTACGATCCCATGATCTCCAAACTCATCGTGTGGGGATCGAACCGTTATGAAGCCATCCAGGTAATGAAACGCGCCCTGCATGAATACAAGATCACCGGGATCAAAACATCCATCCCCTTCCTCGAAAGGATTATGGAAACCACCGATTTTGTTCTGGGACAGTATGATACCGGATTTATTGAGCATAACAGCGATACCCTGTTCAATGTCAAGGGGTGTAACCTGAGTTGCCAGGATGTTTCCATCATGGTAGCTTATGTAGATTATCTTAAAAGAAGGGAAAAACACATTGCAACGCCCGGAACGGCGCCTGTCGTGTCGGCATGGAAGAATGCTGGCAGGGGGGAACGTTAGGAACGTTAAGAAAGGTATAGAATGGTTAAGAGAGTTAAGAATGGTTAAGAGAGTTAAGAGAGTTAAGATTTTGTAGAAATAGATTATTATGGAAGTTGAATTACCAAATCAGGATCGTACGGCGGAGGTGGATATTCTTGAGCAGGAGGGAAGCCGGTATGTTTTTAAAATTGATAACCGGATATTTGAGATCGACCTGATCGAGGTATCCAAAGGGATATATTCGCTGCTGAATGAAGGGAAATCTTTCAATGTGGAAGCAATCCCGACTAAGGGCCGGACCCGGTATACGGTCAATACTTTTTTCCAGTCGTTTGACCTGGAAATTATTGATGCCCAAACAAAATACCTCAGGAGCCGCAATCAGGGACAAGCGGCCGATACCGGCAACCTGATCAAGGTGCCTATGCCCGGGAAAGTGATGGAAGTTTTTGTTGAAGAGGGCGAAATCGTGAAGGCAGGTCAAACCCTTGTCATCGTTTCGGCCATGAAAATGGAAAGCGAATATAAATCAGGCCGCGACGGGCAAGTGAAAAAAGTGATGGTTAAACCAGGTGAAACAGTTGATAGTGATCAGGTTATGATCATTTTGGAATAAAAGAATAAACAATGGCATTACAAGACAAATTCGATAAGCTGGAGCGGCAATTAAAAGCTGCCGATATGGGCGGAGGACAGGATCGTATTGACAAGCAGCACCAAGCCAATAAGAAGACGGCCCGTGAGAGGATACTGGCGTTGCTCGATCCCGGCACATTCGTGGAAATGGATAAACTGGTGATGCACCAGAACCATGACTTCGGAATGGAAGACAAGAAAATTCCGGGTGATGGCATGGTGACCGGCTACGGCAAGATTGAAGGGAGGCTGATGTATGTTTTCGCCCAGGATTTTACCGTGTTTGGCGGTACCATGAGCCGTTCCAATGCTGATAAAGTGGTGAAGGTTATGGACCTGGCCATGAAGATGGGTGCACCGGTTATCGGATTAAACGATTCGGGTGGTGCCCGCATACAGGAAGGCGTCCAGAGTTTAGCCGGATATGCCGACATATTTTTTCGCAATGTACGGTCGTCGGGAGTCATCCCGCAAATTTCAGCTATCCTCGGCCCCTGCGCCGGAGGAGCCGTTTATTCGCCTGCCCTCACCGATTTTATCCTGATGGTGGAAGAGTCCAGCTATATGTTTGTGACCGGCCCGGATGTCATTAAAACCGTCACCCATGAAGAGGTCACAAAAGAAGATCTGGGCGGCGCCATGACGCACAATGCCAGAAGCGGGGTGGCCCATCTGATGGCGTCCGACGATGAGCAGGCCATGATGATACTTCGCGAACTCATGTCATACCTGCCATCCAATAATCTCGAAGATCCGCCATACCATGTGCCGCACGATCTGCCCGACCGCATTGAAGAAAGCCTGCAGACCCTGGTTCCCGATGATCCCAATAAACCTTATGACATGAAAGAGATCATCACCGCCATGGCCGATGATCATTCATTTCTGGAAATTCAGCCTTTTTATGCAAAAAATATGATTATCGGCTTTGCCCGGATGAACGGTTATCCCGTAGGCATTGTTGCCAATCAGCCAGCTCACCTCGCCGGGTGCCTGGATATCAACTCCTCTGTTAAAGCAGCGCGTTTCGTGCGTTTCTGCGATGCTTTCAACTTCCCGTTGATCACCCTGGTGGACGTTCCCGGATTCCTTCCCGGAACCGGTCAGGAACTTGGCGGTATCATCAAGCATGGCGCCAAGCTTCTTTATGCTTTCTCCGAAGCCACAGTGCCTAAAATTACGCTGATCACCCGTAAAGCTTATGGCGGCGCCTATGATGTGATGTCAAGCAAACATATCGGAGCAGATATTAACTTTGCCTATCCAACGGCTGAAATCGCTGTCATGGGATCCGATGGTGCGGTAAATATTCTGTACCGCAACCTCGATGATGAGGGAAGGATCTCTGCGATAGCGGATTATAAGGAACGGTTTGCCAATCCTTTCAGCGCAGCGGAATTGGGTTATATCGATGAAATTATTTTCCCGAAAGATACCCGGGCAAAATTGATCCAGGCCCTCGACATGACACGGAACAAAAGCTATACAAACCCAAAACGCAAACACGGAAATATTCCACTGTAAAACCAGACATGAACCGGGATTTGAAAGATACAATATATGTACTTCGCGAGCTAATCAGAACAGTCAGGCTCAATCTGGAGGTTCTTGAGCTTCTCCGGCTGAATGGAAGAATCAGCGAAACAGATAAACAATACCTTGAAATCATCAGGGTTAACAGAAGGAATATAAGGTCGATGGATGAATTCCTGCTGGAAACCATTCCGGCATTAATCGACGCAAATCCGGAGTCCGGACAAAAATTCCTGAAAAAATCATTCCGGGATTGGTCAGCAGAACTGGCTGTCAGTCTGGGCTATCTCAACCGGCTGATCAAGGATTTTATCAGTCCCTTGGCAAAGGCCGACCAGATGAGTGATTCGGGATTCAATGATCTGATAATCAAAGATAAACGTTTCTGGCCTTTTCTTGACAATGCCGGCAACGAATCCATCCTGTTCACCAGTTTTGAGGAAAAGCAATCCGGAGATTCACAGGAGACCCCGGACCCGGAAGAAGGCAAAACTGAGGATCAGGGTAAAGAAGAATAGGTCCCTGACCCACCCCCTTTCTACCTTCAGCGCCCAGAATGTCATCATATAGGTCAAGGGGATAATGAGTATCCACAAAATTTCGATCGAAACGGTCTGCAGAAAAAACGTAATAAAAAGGGTCAGGATAAAAAGCAGGAAATTGGATTGAAACAGCTGCCGCGACTGAATTTTCGGATTGCGGTATTTTATTGACGCCACGATGATCCAGACGAGCATCACCCCAAACCAGGCTCCAAGCAAAGGCTCTTTAGTGATAAACGGGGGCAGGATGGAATGGCGCATTTTAAACCAGGAAAGGAAAGTGTCGATCTGATAGGCCAGGTCTCCGGTCAGAAACCAGAAAACCGAGACCAGCAAAGCCGGTACAACCAATCCCATCAGGCTGACCAGCCAATGCCGCCATTCGGTGGCCACCATCAGCAGCAGGCCAAACAGCAGGGCTGGAAACAGCATTCCAACGGGAGGATACAGTAGGGTGGCAACACCCCAGCTGAATCCCATGGCAAAAACAGTGGGATAATTGGTCTCTTCCTTATACAGATCCAGCAGGAAACGATAGCTCAAAATCATAAAATATCCTGCAATCATGGCCGGATGGAATAGAAAGAAATGGCCTCCGGAAGCCAGCAGGAATAGAAAAACGAAAGCAATGGCATACGAGCGGACGCCCATGAGCTGGTTCTTCATATCGCTCCGCACCATGAGCCCCGCAGTCAAAACGGCCACCAGAAAGGAGGGAACAGTCTGTGCCCACAATGGCAGCCGGCTCATTTGCAACCACATCGGGTATAGCCAGCCATCAGAAGGCTGGTAGTAAAATCCGTTACCGTATACCGTGCCGGGCTCCAGACTGCCCGGGAAAAACCAGGCGGTCCCGAAGAAGATCAATCCCAGAACCGGGATCATGACCTGCACAGTTAAACTGATCGAACGGATGAACCCAAACATTTCGCCTGGTTTTACAGATCAAAACCGATATCTTTCCGGTAATACATTCCTTCGAATGAAATTACACTGGCCGTTTTATAAGATCTTTTCAGCGCTTTTTTTATGGTCGTATCCATCGAAGTCAGGGCCAGAACGCGTCCGCCGTTGGTAAGCACCATCTTGTCATGCACGGTGGTTCCTGCGTGAAAAACCATTCCATCCGGACCGGCATCCAACCCCGAAACCGGAAATCCTTTTTGATAAGCCCCCGGATACCCGCCGGAAACCAGCATGACCGTTCCGGCTGCTTCTTTGGTAACCTCAATGGTTTTGTCCTTTAAGTGTCCCTCGGAGGTGGCAATGAACAGTTCAAGCAAATCTGACTTGATCCGCGGAATGACCACTTCACTCTCAGGATCACCCATTCTTACATTATATTCAATAACAAAAGGCTCCCCTTTCACATTGATCAGCCCGAAAAAGATAAAGCCCTGATAGCTGATACCCGAAACCTGCAATCCCTTGATCGTTGGTTCGATAATCTTCGATTTAACTTTTCCCATGAAAGTTTCATCGGCAAAGGGAACGGGTGAAACGGCACCCATGCCGCCGGTATTCAAGCCTGTATCCCCTGCCCCGATCCTTTTATAATCCTTGGCTTCAGGCAGCAGCAACCAGGAATCGCCATCGGTCAGAACAAAAACCGAAAGTTCAATCCCGTCAAGAAACTCCTCAATCACAACCTTTTTCCCTGCTGCGCCAAACTTGCCGGCGAACATTTCCCTGATTTCGTTCACCGCTTCGTCCGTATCATTCAGTATGACGACGCCTTTGCCGGCAGCCAGGCCGTCGGCTTTCAGAACATATGGCGGTTTCATCGAACGGATATAGGCAGAGGCTTCACTCACCGGATCGTTACCCTTGACCTGGGTAAAAGAGCGGTAGCCCGCCGTGGGGATACCCTGTTTCTCCATGAACTTTTTGGCAAAATCCTTGCTTCCCTCGAGTTTGGCACCTTCGGCCGATGGGCCGATAACGCCCACCCAGCGCAGGTCATCCTGCTCCTTGAAATAATCGCTGATCCCTTTCACCAGCGGATCTTCGGGACCGACCACCACCACCTTGATCTTTTCACTCCTCACCAATTGTGCCAGTGCCGGGAAATTATCCACCGCAATCGGCACGTTTATCCCACATGAGGCGGTTCCGGCATTGCCTGGAGCGATAAAAAGTTTTGTTAGTAAAGGGCTCTGTTTCAGTTTCCAGGCCAGCGCATGTTCACGGCCACCAGAGCCAATAAGCAGTACATTCATACAGATTGTCCAGGGTTAGAATAAGAGGCGAAAGGTACTAACTAAAATGCTGACGCGGACCCCTTTTCTACTTCTTTATCAAGTTTTCATCCAGGGAAAGGAACCGGTATCCTTCGCTTGAAAAATGGTCCAGAATCCGGGGAAGGACATACTGAAGATTTTTATGTGCCTTGAGGTTGTCATGGAAAACAATGATACTCCCCGGTCTGGCATGTTTGGTTACATTCTGCAGAACCATCCCGGATTCCAGTTCACGGTCGTAATCCATGCTCAGCACATCCCACAAAATAATCCGAAAATCGCGCCGGAGGATTCGCAACGCCGACCGGCGGATTCTGCCATAGGGCGGTCTGAATAATTTCGATTGGATCACCCCGCGGGCCGAATAAACATCGTTAACATACCGGACGGTACCGGTCCGGTAACCGTTTAAATGACTATCAGTATGGTTGCCGGTGACATGTCCGGCCTCCAGTATCTTGCCATACAATCCGGGGTTTTGCCTGACATTATCACCCACGCAAAAAAAAGTGGCACGAGCACCAAAACGCTCCAATTCCTGAAGAATCCATTCGGTCAGGCCGGGTACAGGACCATCATCGAAAGTGAGGTAAAGAACACGCTCATTACCCGGTATCCGCCAGGTGAGACCCGGAGAAAACCACCTGAACCATCCGGGTGGCTTCACTAAAAAAATATCCGTAGGCTGGCCAATAGTGTCATTCGGATTTCACTCCCAACTGATTAATCATTTGGTCAATTTCCTGCACCAGTGAACTGCGCGCATAGGATTCAGCCAGTCGCCTGATCTCTTTCACCAGCATGGCATTCCGCCCCGCCTCCTCCGAAAGAATGGAACCGAACCTGTTTTCAACACTCATGATATATCTGATATCCTGATTAATATCCTTCAGATACCCTCTCAGCAACTCATCACCATCATTAAAAGCAGCAATCCTGTAGTACATCTCGGCCAGTCCGGCTGTCGGCACATCATTTGGAAAATTAGCGGAAGGTAATATTTTAACGATCCGGTCCAAAACCGCTTTGGCGGAATCGGGCTTATCCTCGAGGATCAAAGCTTCCGCCAGATCGGTAAACCGCTGCCGAAGATTCAGTATCCGTGTAGTACGATAAGTATTATAATCAATAAAAACCGATGGGTCGTTCAGGTTCCCCCACCGGAACCGGTTCATCAGCCGGTCATAAAGTATCCCGGTATTGATGGAACCGGTCAAAACGGACTCATCAGCCTGGCGCACCGGAACCAGCCTGAAAGCAAATCCTTCAAGCCGGAAATACCGGTCCAAACCCAGGATATTTTCATGTCCCAGGGCAGTGAAATAGACCGGCCTCCCCCAATTATTATGTGCAATGAGATCGAGGATCATCAGGTCATTTTTATAGATCGATGGCCGGCGCAGGGTCCATACGATTTCGGGAACAATCAATCCCGTATCTTCGGGCGGAACCGTCCCGTTTAAAAGGACCTTGTTCCGGTCGACCGGCAGGCGGAATGTGCGGGCCGGAATGTAATTCATGTATCCTCCACCCTGCAGCGGAACCTGGGCCGAAGTATCATCAGAGGTGACAAAATTGAAGAGGCTGCGAATATCAACCGTATCCTTTACCTGTTCGATAACCGGGACGTAATCACGTTTCCCTGGACCATACTGTTTTCTTGAAAGGGTGAATGGCACCGGATCCGACAGCCAGGCTTTGCGCTTCAGCTGGTCGATATACCAATCTGAAGCCAGATAGGGCAGACAAATTACCCTGACATCAGTCCGGATCCCTTCCACTTCCTGCGCATACCAGAGCGGAAAGGTGTCGTTATCCCCGCTGGTGAACAGAATGGCATTCGGAGCACACGAATTCAGATAATCGTACGCAATATCCCTCGCAAAATATCGCCCCGACCGGTCATGATCGTCCCAATTCTGCACCGCCATCAGCACCGGCACACACAACAAAAGAGCACTTGTCATCCCCGCGAAGGTGGACGCCCCTTCACGCTGCACCAAACCCTCCCTTGTCATCCCCGCGAAGGCGGGGACCCCTTCACGCTGCACGAATTTTCCTAATCGCCCCCCTCTCATCAGCGCCGCGCCCCCCATTCCCACCATCACCGCAAAGGCATAAAACGATCCCGCGTACGAATAGTCGCGCTCCCTTGGCTGGTTGGGGTATTGGTTGAGATAAACCACGATCGCGATCCCGGTAAAAATGAAAAGCAGCAGAACAGCCAGAAAATTCTTTGGTGACTTCCGGTACAGATAAATGGCACCAGTCAGTCCAAGCAGAAGGGGTAACAAATAATAGGTATTCCTAGATTTGCTGTTCAGGTCACGATCGGGCAGCGCATCCTGCGGCCCGAGCCGCGCCTCATCCAGGAACCGGATCCCGCTGATCCAGTTGCCGTTGCGGATGCCACCCTGACTTTCCGTGTCGTTCTGTCGTCCGGCAAAATTCCACATGAAATATCGGAAATACATATGTCCAAGCTGGTAGTTGAAGAAGAACCGGAGGTTTTCGGTAAAGGTCGGTTTATATACCAGTCTGAATTTCCCGTTGAGATCTTTAACCTCAATAGGTCTTCCCTTGATCCGGCCCCACTGTTTATACAGTTGGACATATTCGGCGCTGCTGTTCCACATCCTGGGAAAAACCATCCGGAAACGCTTATCGTAAACAGGTTCATATATCCGGTCGACCAATTTATATCGTCCCTCTATTCGACTATATACTCCCTTACCCGGTTTTTGCCCAGTGAGAGGAGCATTGAATGAGGGGCCCAGCAGGAGCGGCCGGTCGCCATATTGCTCACGGTTCAGATAGCTGATCAGACTGAAAACATTGTCGGGATTATTCTGGTCCATCAGCGGATTTGCCTTTGAGCGCAAAGGAAGCATGATATAAGAAGAATAGCCGGTCAAAAAAATCACCAATGACACCAGCACGGTATTACATACGGCTGAATTTCTTTTATGCGACCTCCGGATTCCCCAAACGAGCAGTCCAATCGCCAGTGATACAAATACAATCAATCCGGAATTATAAGGCATCCGGACCAGATTGACAAAAAACAATTCAAACCACGAGGCCAGGATCACCACCCCCGGAATCAGCCCGTACATAACAAAACCTAGCAAGAGCAATGAAAACCCAATGGCCAGCAGGATTCCCCTTAAAGTAGCCGGGTTGTTCTTTCTGAAATACCAGATCAGCACAACAGATGGAATAGCCAGCAGGTTGAGAAGATGGACCCCGATGGACAAACCGGTGAGGAAAGCGATCAGGACGATCCATCTCAGGTTCCCGGGCTCATCCGCTTCGCTTTCCCATTTGAGGATCGCCCAGAAAACCGCCGCGGTAAAAAGTGAACTCAACGCATAAACCTCCCCTTCCACGGCTGAAAACCAGAAGGTATCGGAAAAAGCATACACCAAAGCTCCGATCACGCCTGCCGTAATGGAGGAAAACAATACGGTGGACTTTGGACGGTTTGATTGACCGGCAGCCTTTTGAGCAAGCATGACAATGGTCAGATAAAGGAACATCACAGTCAGGGCGCTTGCGAAGGCTGACATCAGGTTGACCATCCTGGCCACCTGTTCCGGTCCCGATGCAAAAAGGGTAAAGAACCTGCCCAGCAGATTAAAGAGGGGGGCACCGGGCGGATGCCCGATTTCCAGACGGTATGCCGACGAGATGAATTCACCGCAATCCCACCAGCTGACGGAAGGCTCAAGGCACAAGGCATAGGTAATAAGGGAAGTAAGAAAGACAAGAAAGGCGGATAAGGGATGAAGAAGGCGGGTACTCATTGTGGTCTACTTCTGAATTTCGCTCTCCAGTTTTTTTGTTTCGAAATGGGTTTAAATCCTGGGGGACTCTCAAAGTTCGTGAATATTCAGGAATTATTTCGATGTATGGATTATATCCGGTTAGATATTATAGCCGGCCTTGAAGAGTTATTGGTATTTTTAGAAGGTTTAATTAAACACGATGAAGTCTAAAAATATTCTGATGCTGTCAATTGTGATGGTTGTCCTTTCAGCCTGTTCTGCCGGATTGCGTTTTAACGGGGGTCATTCCCATAATGATTATGTTAGAAGCCGGCCTCTTTTCGATGCGCTGGAAAATGGCATGGTCAGTGTTGAAGCCGATATCTATTATCGAAACGGCAAGGTTCTGGTTGGACATGATCCGGAGGATCTTACCGTGGATAGGACCCTTCAAGGCCTTTACCTGGACCCTCTGCTGAAGATGGCTCAAAAAAAGGATAACGCCCTGCGTCAAATCATTCTGCTGATCGACGTGAAAGAGAACGGTGAAGAAACTTATGAAGCATTAAAACGTGTTTTTGCTCCTTATGAACAGGTTTTCACAAGATATGAAAATGGTAAACTCATTAAAAATACAATTACGGTGATTCTCTCCGGGAACAGGCCTGTTGAAGTGGTTCGCCGGGAACCGGTGAGGTTTGTGTTTATTGATGGCCGGGTAAATGATAAGGATTTAAAAGAATCATCACTCCTTTTCCCTCTCATCAGTGATGCCTGGTCAACTCATTTTACCTGGAAGGGGGAGGGAAAAATGCCCGAACCGGAACTGTTAAAACTCCGGCAAATGGTTAAGGAATGTCATGAAAAACAGAAGATGCTGCGCTTTTGGGGATTACCCACCAAATCACCCCAGATGGAGAATGTTTGGGAGGTACTCGCCGCCAGTCAGGTGGATCTGATCGGAACCGATTGCCCGGTTTGTTTGCGGGATTTTCTTACTGACCGGGCTTCAGAATTAAACAAAAAGGCCGACAGCCGTTAAAAGCTGTCAGCCTTTTTGTTGTCCTGCCAAGGCTCGAACTTGGACTCTTCTGAACCAAAATCAGACGTGTTGCCAATTACACCACAGGACATTGAGGCGGCAAAGATAAAAAAAAAGACGAAGAAGAAGATCGTGAAGCGAAATACGTGAAGCGTGAAGCGAAAGATCGGTAGACGAAAACTTCTCTTCGCGCTTCACGATCTTTTCTTCCGCTTCACGCCTCACGCTTCACGCTTCACGATTTACCCTTCTTTTCCTAACGCTCTTAACCACCAGATAAATAATAAATACAACCCCAATCACCAGCACGCCCCACTTCAGTTCATCATAGTACTTCTTCAGCAGATCCTGCTGCGAGTAAAAGAAATAGCCAAGGGCAGAAAGGACGACATTCCATATCCCGGCGCCGATGAAAGTCCAGAGCATAAACGTTTGAAGGGGCATTTTGGCGAGACCGGCGGGGATGGATATCAAATGGCGGACGCCGGGTACCAGGCGGCCGATGAGTGTTGAACTTTTTCCGTTTTTTATGAAGAATATCTCCGCCTTTTCCACTTTTTCGCGGTTAATGAAAATCAGGTGTGCCAGTTTGGTGTCAGCCAAAGCGTAAACAATTTTCCGTCCCAGGGTAAATGCGATCACATAATTGATCAGCGAGCCGACCAATGCCCCCGAAGTTCCGGACAAAACAACCAGAAAGATATTCAGATCGCCTTTGGCGGCCAGGTAAGCTGCAGGGGGCATAACCAGCTCCGAAGGCATCGGCAGCACCGTGCTTTCAATCATCATCAGCAAGAATACAGTCAGGTAACTGATATTCTGCATGTACCAGTCGATCACGTTTTGGATGAATTCCATAAGGCCCTTTATTTGCTATAAAAATAACAAAATCATGCAGAAGTTTTCGGCTGCCGCTAACCCTGCACCTGATACCTGACACCCGATACCCCAAAAAAAAGGCCACCCCGTGAGGGGCAGCCCTTTTCATGAAAAGACACTCTATTATTCAACAATCACCATTTGCTTTGTTTGAACGAAAGTGCCGGCCTTCAGGGTATAGAAATAAACACCCGGATCCAGATTGGCGGTTTCCAGGGTAAAGGTATGCTTGCCTGCAGGCATCATCCCTTTGTTCATATCCATCACCTTGCGTCCGGTAAGATCCATCACCTCAAATGATACATCAGATCCGTTCGAGAGTTCATAGGTTATTTCCGTGCTCCGGCTGAACGGGTTCGGGAAGTTCTGACCCAGGGTAGCCAGGTTCGGTCTCAGGTCGATACCGTCATTGAGGTTACCATGATCATTCAGGTTCATGTGAACCATAACATTCCGTTTTCCGAAATAGTCGGTAACGCCCGTTCTGATACTACCATCATAGATGGCAATAGCCGGTGATTCCGTCAATTGTACCGAGTTGTCGGTTCCGATCTCCAATCCCTGGTTCCTGCGAAGCAGATAATCGGCATTCGTATTGTCCTGAGAAATACCGGCATACACCAGGTCTCCCTTTTTCAGGAATTCGGATTCACCATCTTTACTCAGCGGCATGGTTATCCAGGTATTAAAGTCGGCGGAATCCAATTGCTTCATATCAGTGGTAAGAAGTTCAAACGGCGTTTCGTCATCCTGTCCGATCGGAACATAGAATAAGGTGAACCGGTAGTTCAGGAATTCATCGGCCTTACCGCCGGTGATGAAAACGGAAATGGAATTCACTTCGCAATCACCGAAAATGGGGAAAATGGAACCAACAAAGTGATTCATGTTTTCAGTAGCCGGAGTGTTGTAGGATTCCTTGGTCATTGACCAGCCAAGGGTATTTACATCATTGGAACGTGAATACACACTATCGGTGACATTGAAGAAAACATCACGCTTGTTGTCGGCCGGAAGATCGTCTGCCTCTTTTTGCTTGAATTCATAAGCGATTTTGTAATGACCGTAATCAACCGGTGAATACTTGTCGGCTATTTTGGCCGTGTCAATAACCAAAGTGTATACATCAAGAGGAGGCGACATTTTGTGGAATACACTGTTGCCATTCTTGGTAATGTCAAGATCCAGGTAAACAGCTTCCTGATCATACTCGCCGAAGTTCAGGGCATTCGATTCAAAATTCAGGAATCCCCCGTTTGCGTCCAGCTGGGATTTCGGGATATTGTGGATCCAGGACATGGCCGTATTATCATTGCCATCATCCCATTCCATCTTAACCGCATTGAGCCTCATATTGTTATTATAGGCTTCCGACAATTTGAAATCATCAAATGCCCAATAATACAGATAAGTTTCGCTCCAGCGCAACCGCATTTTAACATTGGCCATACCTGCGACAACATCCGATATATTAGCCTGGAAAAGAGCCGGTTCGCCTTTGGGTTTGTCCATTGGCCGGTCTTTGTGACCGCATCCGAAGCCGGTGCTGAAGGTTGCAGAGTGAACCCAGTCATCAACCGAAACTTCAAGGAACATGGCGGCATGGTCATAAGCCATGAAATGCGTTTCGAAACTTACAATAACTGTTGAATGCGCGCTGCAGTCAAAAGTTGGGAATCCCAATGAGTTATCGACCGCTGTGGTTAAAAGGACCCCCGTCTCAAAATTTCGTGCCTCAATGAAATTGGCCATAAAACCATTGTCCTTCGTGGTTGAATTCAGCGGAGGATCCTGGGTGTAGATACTTACAAAACCGAGGTTACCCGGCCACCAGATAAAATTGTAACCGGTGTCGGTCGGATCGAGGAAATAAAAGCCTGGGGCTTGTGTCCAACCCCTTGCATCGGCTGGGTTCTCCCAACCAAATGTCTCACTGTAAAAAACCTGTCCGTTCCCCTTGGTTCCCGGGGTCTGGCCCTGTGCCGAAGCTGCTGCAATCAGTCCGGCAAGTGCAAGTAAAAGTGTAAATTTTCGCATACGCGTCCTTATTTAAAGTTAAAAAATGTTAAAATCCCGAGTATAAATATAAACCCCAAAATCACATTTGCAAAGAAATTACGCATTTATTGTGAAAATATACCCGATTACTGTTCATCCATTCACAGTTGCCAATTCCTGTAAAATTGCGCTATATTTAAGTGTTCCATAAACACTTCAAAAATGAAACATTTTCCAACCTGGTCCATTTTGTGTATAGCTTTGATTTTCACCGCCTGCAGCCGGTCTGGCGAATCCACGATCAAGCTGGAAATAACCTCACTGCAATCCGTTTCGGAGATCTCACCATTACTGTACGGCCATTTTTATGAACACATTTACCATTCAGCCAACGGGGGACTTTGGGGAGATCTGGTCTGGAACCGGAGTTTTGAAGAGTATGAAAGCAAACCGAAATGGGAAATCAGGAACGATATGGTCTCACAATCCGAAAAAATGAGCGATGTGAAGCTCTTATTTGGCGATCCGGCCTGGTCCGATTATGAGTTTACCCTTGAAGCACGAAAAAATGATGGGTACGAGGGATTCCTGATTCTATTCAGGGTTGTCGGCGAAGACAATTTTTATTGGCTGAACCTGGGTGGCTGGGGCAACTCGCAGCACTCCATCGAAAAGGAGGCTCCCAACCGGAGGGAAGTTGTCACCCCTTTTATCAGAGGGTTCATCCCGGAGAAAAAATGGATCCCTATCCGGATCGTAGTGAATGGCAATCAGATACAAGCCTATCTCGACAACAATCTTTTATATGATTATACCGATACCATTCACCCGATTCTGAAAGGGGCGGTAGGAATAGGCTCATGGAGCACTTCGGTGAGTTACCGCAATTTAAAGGTGATCGCTAAGAGCGGGAAGGTCCTGTTTACCGGGTTGCCCGATATTCCGGGCAGCGACCTTTTTCCCAGGCATTGGATTCCATCGGATCCCGGCAGTTTTAAAGTGGAAACTTCCGGAGCATTGAATGGAACCCATTATATATCGGCAACATGCAGCGGAACACCGGTTTCCATTTGCCAGGAAAATTTCGCGGTAAAAGAAGGGGAAACCATTTCCGGCTCCGTCTGGCTCAAAGGCGATCAGGGGGTTAAAGTATCCGTTCAACTGAAAAACAGTACCGGCATTACCACTGAATCCACTATCGAAAAAATAACAAGTACCTGGTCCGAATACCCGATAACCCTTAACCGGCAACCTGCATCCGGCAACCTGCAACTTTTTATCACCTTCGCCGGTAAGGGCTCCGCCGCCATTGACCAGTTGAGCCTCATGCCGGAAAGTGCCATTAAAAACAGCGGTTTCCGTACCGATCTGTATGAGGCTGTGGCAGCCATCAAACCTACGGTTATCCGGTGGCCGGGAGGTTGTTTTGCTGAACTTTACCGCTGGAAGGATGGGATCGGAGCGCAATCCAAACGTATTCCGTTCCCGGTAAATATCTGGGATGATAAAGATGTGAACTCACTGGGGACCGATGAATTCATCACCCTGAGCCGAAAGCTGAACAGTGAACCCCTGATCGTCATAAATTCGGGGTTCCACGAAGGAGCCGGGACCCCGGAAGCCTGGGCCCCGTGGATCAGGGAAGCCAGCGAATGGGTGGAATATTGCAATGGCCCGGCGGACTCCGGATGGGGAGCCGTTCGTGCGGCCAATGGTCACGCGGAACCCTATCACGTCAAATATTGGGAAATCGACAATGAACTCTGGCGCTCACGCGTCCCCGACCCGCACAAATACAGTCAGGCGGTTAAACTGTTTGCCGCTGCGCTTCGAAAAGTCGATCCAACGATCACCATCATTGCCCATGGCGGCAATGGTACCGATATGGAATGGAACCAGGTGGTGCTGAATGAGTGTGCCGGTGATTTTGATATCCTTTCCATCCACCACTACTCCGACCCCGACGGCTTTTACACCGCGGCCCTGGCCCAGGACGGCCTGTACAAAAAATTGAAACAATCGGTCGCCGCCAGCGCTAATCCATCCATCAAAATATATGTGTCGGAGTGGAACGCCCAATCCACCGACTGGAGAACCGGTATTTATGCCGGCAATCTGCTGAATATTTTTGAACAGAATTCAGATCTCGTGACCCTTGGCGGTCCGGCCCTGTTCCTCAGGCATGTTACGGCAACAGCCTGGGACAATGCATTCATTAATTTTGACCAGTCGGGGTGGTTTCCGGCTCCCAATTATGTGGTCATGAAACTATGGAGGGAGCATTTTGCACCCAACCGCCTGGCACTGAATGGCATCCCGGATTCAGTTAATGGGGTGGCGACCCATGATCCGGCAGATGGCCGTCTGGTTATTAAGCTGGTCAACAATGGTTTAACTGAAAAACCACTTCTGGTAACTATCCCGAAAGAGTTTAAAGGGCGAAGCTCGATCGGTTATCTGGTGAAAGGGAATTCCCTTTCCGACCGCAATACCATGGACCAACCCAGGCAAATCGTTCCGAAAATTCAGATAGTGGCTATCAAAGGGCAAAAAATTTCCACAAATTTACCACCTCTAAGCTGCTTATTGATCGAACTCAAATAATACGAAATGAATTTTGAAACATTATGTAGAGACGGGTCGTGACCCGTCTCCTCACCGAATCAACCGTGACCCGTCTCCTCACCGAATCTAATTAAGTGCAATGCGAACCGGATTTTTTAAAAAAGAATGGATCTTCCTGGCTGTCATCCTGCTGGTGACTTTCGCCGTTTTTTCACCCGCCCTGAAAAACGATTTCGTCAATTGGGATGACGGGGAGAACATCAGTGACAACCCGAATGTAACCGAGCTGAATGCGGCCGGTATCAAAGGCATGTTCAGTACCTCGATCACGGGTGGCTACACTCCCCTGACCACCCTCAGCTTTGCGACTGAAATTCATTTTTTCGGAATGAAACCGGCCGTTTTTCATTTCAACAACATCCTTCTCCATGTGCTTTGCACCCTGCTGGTATTCATTTTCCTTAGGAGCCT
>JBAZTE010000019.1:0-86745 GCA_041662065.1 Bacteroidales bacterium
ACAATACTGCGTGGGCGTGTATGATTATGCCGTGCCGGATTCATTGGCTTTGAACGACAACAAGCCGATGTATCAGTTCAACACGAAAGATATCGCCACCAGGCGGAACGACCTTCCGACAGCCCAGTCAGCCCTGAAGCTGATCCGGGTGGTACCGAACCCCTATTATGGGTTTTCAGCTTACGGCAGGACGCAACTGGACGACATTGTAAAAATCACAAATCTTCCGGCCCTCTGCACCATTTCTATATACTCACTGAACGGTAACCTGATCAGACGCTTCAAAAAGGATAACGCATTCACCAGTGTCGACTGGGACCTTAAGAATCAGCATGGGATACCAATTGCCAGCGGAGCTTACATCGTGCATATTGACGCGCCGGGCATTGGTGAAAGAATTGTTAAATTCTTCGGGGCCCTAAGGCCACAGGATCTTAATTCATTCTAATGTAGAGACGTGCCACGGCACGTCTCTACACGGAATCCTGTGTATTGGTCGGGAAGGCTATGGTAAAGGTGGAGCCCACATCCTTTGTGCTGGCGACCCAGATTCTTGCACCAATGGCATCCAGCATCTTTTTGGTAATCGACAATCCTAATCCGATTCCTTCAAATTGGCGGGTATAGCTTGTATCCTCCTGTGAAAATGGTTCAAATAGCTTTTGCCGGTACTCTGCATTGATGCCAATACCGGTATCCTGGACATCCAATTTTATCCAACCCGGTTCATCTGTATACAACTTGACTGAAACATACCCTTTATAGGTATATTTCAATGCATTATCAAGAAGGTTTGAAATACTGTGAACCACACAATACTCATCAGTATCGAGAAATGCGGGTCCGACCGAATTTTCAAAGATGAGCTTAAGTTCCTTTTGCCTGGCATTGAGTTTGAATTCCCTCACCAGATTCCGGATAATCAGATCCAGGTCAAGGTGCACGGACCGGGTCACCCACAAACCCGACTGGAGCCTCGATAAATTCAGAATCAGGTCGATGGTCCGTACCAGGCGCTGGCTGGATTCTTCGATAATCGGGAAGTATTTTTCTGAAACCTCAGGAATGGTATGTTCAACCTCTTCTTTCAGGAGTTCGGAAAAACCTATAATGGCATTGAGGGGGGTGCGGATTTCATGGGAAAGATTTGCAATAAAATAATCTTTGAGTTTACTGGCCTGTTCAGCAATTTCTTTGGCCGCGACCAAATCCCCGTGAACTTTTTTTATTTCCGTAATATCGCGGCAAACCCCAATCAAGCCAATGACCTGTCCTGCCCTGTTCCGGATCGGGATTTTACTTGTCAGCGTCCAACCCTCAATTCCTGATGAATTCATAGATGGTTCCTCGTGGTTTATCAGAGGATCTCCTTTAACCATCAGATCCTGCTCATCCTTGAAATATTGTTCAGCCAATTCCAGTTTATAGAGGTCAAAATCAGTTTTACCAACAAGATCCGCCGGTGAATTGAGTCCGCAATGAAGGGCCGTACTGTTATTAGCGATAATAAACCGGCTCGATCTGTCTTTAAAGAAAATACGGTCGGGAAGATTATCAATCAAGGTTCTCAGACGTTCGCGCTCATGGAGCAGAATTTCCTGCGTCTCCTTTTCCTTAACTTCAATCTTTTCATGGTGCCGGTAAATTCTACCAGAGACTTGAATTATTATCAGTGGAGTGACAATACTGAAAAGGATTGCCAGGAGCGCAGAAATTATGGCATGGTCTATGATCCCGGCATCAATGAGGTAAACCTGAACCAGACCTTGAAAAATGATAGCGAAAACCACGAGTGGCAAAACGACTCCCATGAGTCTTCCAAGTGTTGTCTGTCTGTTGAAAAGCCTGAATATATAGCTTTCCTCACCAGCAAAATACATCAATCCTATCCCAAGTGCCCCAAAGCAGAATGTTGTCGTGGCAGCCATCGGAATCACATTACTGGTGTATAAGTATGGGCTTCTGAACAGGTAACCCATCAGGCCGATCGCACCGATACTACCGATGACGGTACCCAACAGATTGACAGCCTGGCTTTTCAACCTGTTAGGCGTTCCGGAATGACTCAGAAAATAGGCTATTCCCGCCAGGCAGAAAAGGCTTCCGGTAACCGGTGACATATGGTGCAACGGGAATTGATTCAGTTTGTCATGTACAGGAAAAATGACATCCTCGAGTGTAAGATCCAGATCGGTAAAAAACTGGATGAATTTAAGCGTGGAGTAAACAGTTACGATACCAACCACTATCAGCCTGGCCCTTTTGAAATTCGCTCTTGGAGCCCCTTTGCTCTCGACCATCAACACCAATCCGTAAAGGAAAAAGATCAGTCCGGTATCCGGAGCCATGGGAATATAATCTTTTCTGATTCTGGCCAGGATCAGAAAAAAATCAATAAAACTCAGTAATCCTATCGCACCAAGAAGTACGAGCGCCAATCCCGGCAGGGCCAATCCGAGGTTAAATCCATTTTTGACAGGGCTATTTTCTTGATTCATTTTAACTACTTTGATGTTAAAAGTACTGTTAATAATGCATTTTCAAATTGTGCGTGCCTCCAAAAAATAAGCCTCTGCAACAATTGTTACAGAGGCTTATTTGGGTCGGGGTGAGAGGATTCGAACCTCCGGCCTCGTCGTCCCGAACGACGCGCGCTAACCGGACTGCGCTACACCCCGGAGGTGGGTGTGGGTTTGAGTGTGAGTGTGAGTATGGTGGGTGTGAGTGTGGGTGTGGGTGTGACGGGAGTGCAAATGTATAAGAATTTTATGTTTAAACAAGTGGCCGCAAATAGAATACATCGCAGGAAAAGTGACCGGTATTGCCCATTTGATTGGGGATTTGCTTGAAACCCAGGTGTTCATATAGTCCACGGGCAGCATGCATCTGTTCAACCGTTTCGAGATAAATCCGGTTGTAACCTGTCATTTTTGCCTCCTCCAGGCATAACTGCAATAATCGCTTGCCCAAACCCAGTCCCCGCACCTCCCGGCGGAAATACATTTTCACCAGTTCACACGTTCCGGGTTCACCCGGAAGAGAAGCGAAGCCGGCACCACCCCATATTTTACCTTCCTTTTCAATCACAAAATATCTCCGTCCCTCTTGCTGAAAAGCCTCAAACATTTGCTGAGTATCCTGATCGCCTGAAGCAAACCCTCCACCGACAGCACCATGCTCAATAAGGGTTTCCAGAATTATATCCCGGATATAAGGGTTGTCGGAAGGAGCAACCGGTCGTATTAAAAAAGTCCCGGATGCCAGTTCGATTTGTAATTTCGTGTTTTTCATTGCTGATCCAAATATTATAAAAAATTACAATTTCCACTCACCGATTACGTTAATAATCATATATTTGATGATCCTTTTTGGTAAAAGTTGGCAAACTTTTTATAAATTATTGTAATTTAAATCATTAACCATACCCGTTCATTCGGTATGCTGTGTTATGAAACCAGTTATTTTCCAGACCCCCGAACCCATATTTAATAGTAAAATTACCGACCTGGTAATGGATATTGAATATCTCCGTAAAAAAGAAACGATTGTCACAACCGATCCATTCATTTATAATCAATTACGAAACATATTCCTTGACCTTGATTCCATGGGATCTGCCCGTGTCGACGGCAACAAGACCGGGTTAAGCAAGTATTTGGAGGCAAAGGACGACGACCCTGAATCCAAAGGAAGAAAAACAATTGAGATCGATAAGGTAGCCGAAACCATGCGCCTTTTGGATCAAAATATTAATGAAACAGTCATTTTTCAGGGTTTCTTTACCGAGCTTCACCGTATGATCCGTGAAGGGATCACCAATGACAGCAGCAGATTTGCAGGCAAATACAGGCATTCTGCCGCTCGTCCGGAAGTGCCGGTGAACACCAGTCCGGCCTTCCATTTGGTAGAAACTATTATGGACAAGCTCATCAGCTACATCAATAAAAAGGAATCTCCCAAGTTTGATGCCATCAAAATAGCCTATGCACATCAGCGACTGAATTGGATCCATCCATTTCGTGATGCCAATGGATTGATATCCAGATTACTGTCATATGCCATGTTGAGAAAGCAAGGATTTGGCGGTGTGGCCGACAGAATCGTTAACCCGACTTTCAGCTTTTGCTGGGATCCGGAGAAATATCTTAAACTGATGAGACGGGCGGATTCCGAAAAAGAAAAAGATGTGTTTGCCTATATCGAATTTGCATTAGAGGGCCTACGCGATGACATGGCCCGGATGGACCGTCTGCTTAACTATGATGTGATTCGCGAGGATATCCTCCGTCCCGCTTTTAAACATCCCCTTTTCGACCGTGTTTTCTCGGAACAGGACCGTTTGATCATTGAACTGGCCATGGACAAGCAAGTATTCCAGGCCGGGGACGTCAGACTTTTCTTTCCACAGAAGCATCCAACCGAGATCTCCAAAATGATAAAATGGCTCCGCGATAAGGAGATGATCATCGGGATAGATGAAAACGCCAGAAAATATGCTATCAATCTGGAAAACAAGTATCTGGTGAAATTAGTAGTCGGAAAATTGGAGAGAGCAGGATTTATTCCTTTCACCTGAACAACAAAAGGTGAATTGATCTGTTAATTTTGAACTGTTTTTCACGTTAGTTTTATATGAAAAGAAAATTTTCCTGGATGTTCCTGGCAGGAACAGTTGTTATTCTTACATCGGCTTTCCTTGTATCTGACAACAAAAAGGAGATTGTGCTCAATGAAGCCATCTCACAATTTCTGTCTTATCGTCATTATCAGCCGCTTAAAGAAGATGATAGTTTCTCGGAACGGGTATTTAATTTATATATCGACAGGCTCGATCTGAATAAAAGATATTTCCTTCAGTCCGATTTCGACCAGCTTTCTACATTTAAATTAAAGTTGGACAATGAATGGAAGGACCGATCGATGGAGTTCTTCCTGAAATCATCGAACCTGATTCAGAAAAGGTTGCTCGAAACCAAAGCCTTTTTTACGGAGTTCCTGACTGCACCTTTTGATCTGAAAAAGAACGAGAGTTTTGAAACGGATCCTGAAAAGAGCAAATACCCCAAGGACAACGCCGAATTGCGCGAATCCTGGCGTAAAGCGTTGAAGTTCCAGGTATTGACCCGTGTTGCCAGTAATCTGCAGAGTCAGGATGATGCTGCAGCAAAATCAGACACAGTTAAAATCAAGACACCCGCCCAGTTTGAAGCCGAGGCGCGTAAAGGGCTGCTCGACAATTACAACGACTGGTACGACCGTGTTCGTCAGATGGATGAAGAAGATCGCTGGTCGATTTATGTAAACTCGGTGATCTCCGCCTATGACCCGCATTCCGTTTATATGCCCCCGCGGGACAAGGAAAGATTTGACGTATCGATGTCGGGTAAATATGAAGGCATTGGTGCCACTTTGCGTCAGAAAGACGGCTACCTGGTGGTGGTTGACATGTTTCCGGGAAGCCCATCCTGGAGAAGTAAAAAAATTGAGGTCAATGACCTGATCATGCGCGTTGCACAAGGTGATGAGCCTTCGGTGGATATCCTGGACATGAAGCAGGAAAACGCCGTGGCCCTTATCAAAGGTCCGAAAAATACCAAAGTTCGCCTGACCATCCGCAAGCGCGACGGATCGATCAATGAGATCGTCCTGACCCGTGCCGTAGTGATCATGGAAGAATCCTACGCATCTTCATTGATATTAAACGATGCCTCGGGAACGGTTCGCACCGGTTACATTTACCTGCCCCAGTTTTACCAGGATTTTCAGGACCGTAATGGCCGGAAATGCGGTGATGATGTAGCCAGGGAAATTGAAAAATTGAAAGCCGAAGGTATTGACGGACTGATTATTGATTTAAGAAATAACGGCGGCGGATCGCTCCCGGAAGCCGTAAAGATGGCCGGATTGTTCTTCCCTAAAGGTCCGGTTGTACAGATAAAAACCAAAGAGGGAAGCCCGATGATCCTCGATGATACCGATCCTAAAACGCAATATGGCGGTCCACTGGTTGTCATGACCAACTATTCGAGTGCCTCTGCTTCCGAAATTTTCGCGGCTGCCATTCAGGATTACGGCCGTGGGATCATATTGGGCAGCACGAGCACCTGGGGTAAGGGTACCGTGCAGCGGGTCACCGACCTGGATGAATTTGTCAATGATAAATTCAACGACATCAAACCATTGGGTGCCCTTTCACTGACCATACAGAAATTCTACCGGATCAATGGAAAAACCACTCAGCTTAAAGGCGTTACACCCGATATCGTTTTACCTGATTCTTACCAGCTAATGGATATTGGTGAAAAGGAAGAGAAATTTGCGCTGAACTGGGATGAGATTTCCCCGGCAAAATATACCCCCTGGACTGAAACCTTACCGAAGGACAGATTGAAAAGCTTGTGCGAAAAAAGGATCAGCAATGATGAGCAGTTTAACCTCATCCGTCAGAATGCCCTCAGGATTAAGAAAGATTCCGAAAAGACTAATTTTAACCTGAATATCGATGTATATCTGAAGGATCTTAAAGCCCAGATGCTGGAGTCGAAAAAGTATGAAAAACTAATGAAGACCCCAACCAGTCTCAAGATCAAATCGCTCGAATCCGATCTTGCCCTGAACAAAGCGGATACTGCACGCAGTGAGATCACCCAGCGGATGATAGATGACCTGTCCAAGGATATTTATGTAGAAGAGGGCGTGCTGGTAATCAAAGATTTGCTGAAGAAGTAAAGGCTCCTAAAGGCACCTCGTTATCGTACAGCGGTCCCCGCCTTCGCGGGGATGACACTGCTCCGTATGCAGGCTCTTCCGTCCACCGTCTACCGTCTACCGTCTTCCTAAAGCAGCGAATCAAATCTTTCCCTCGTCTTCTTATCCGATGGCCGGGTCATTTTTACGGAAACGATTTTACCCTCTTTATCAAAAAGCATAAAGGTAGGTACGCCCATGATTTTATAATCCTTGCACAATTTTGATTCCCAGGCATTTTCGCCGATAATCTGAACACCCTGCAATTTATTTTCAGGTACAAATTTCAACCAGGCCGGCTTGTCTTCATCAATGGAATAGCTGATGAAAACAATATCTTTCCCATGATAATCGGTCTCCAGGGTATCGAGGTAAGGAATTTCATATTTACATGGACCGCACCAGGTTGCCCATACATCTACATAAACCAGTTTACCTTTGAAATCCGACAGTTTCACGGTGTTTCCCTGTGCATCCTTTCCCACAATCTCAAAAGCCATTTCGCCTTTCCCCAGACGTTTCCAGCTGGCAATAGTCGCATTGAGCCTGTTTACGAGGGAAGTATCTTTACAGCGACTCTGGAAAAAATCAATCGATTCCTGTACATCAGATACCTCTTTCCATTGAACCTCATTGGAAACCTCATCAAAGAGGTAGTGATCAAGTACGACGGGGTCCTTGATCAGTTCAACCGCAGTTTCCCTGGCGATCTTTGAGCCGTTGATCACCTGGGTGGAATCCGCTTTTTTAATTGCATCCATTTTGGCAGAAGCGACTTTGTTTACCAATGAGGAAACATATTGCTTGAAAATGGTTGAACTGACATTGTCGGCCTGGTTGATATCAAGATCCTTCTCGTATGAATAGAAGTCAGCAGGGGCCTTATATCCCTCCAGCTTACCAAAATAGCCATGATAGGACTCAAACATGGCCAGTTTGTTGGCCCAGCCATAGAGCAGGTCGGTCTCTTCGGTTTTCCAGAATGGATCGTTGGCATCATCCTTTTTGGCAGCGGCAAACGATACTTTTTCTGTATTGAGGATTGAATCCTGCTTTGCCCGGAACTGAGCCGGCTCCAGCTTATACAGGTCATAATCCATGGTACCGCCGATTAAATATTTGGCAACCAGGTAATTATTTATATCCGAGCCTTTTCCTGAAAATTTAATGGAGGTTTTGAAAGCATTGGCATCAAAGGTGACCTCCAGGTTCATTCCCGGAGTCAATTTGAATGGCATGTAATCCTGTGTCCCTGAAAGAATGTAGTAGTTTGACGACTTTGACAATTCCGGAATAGCATGGGTAAAGCTGCCGTTCGAATCTAATTTGATGGAATCCTTTGCCCCACCGGGGCCGCCGAGCATAAAGAAACCTGAAGTGAGGTTCTGAACCCTACCCGTAAGAGTTGCACCCTTTTTCTCTGCCGGATTGCATGAGAAAAGGAAGGGGGCGAGGAGGAGGGAGAGGAGGAGCTTTTTCATAAATATCAAAATATGGTTGGAGGAAAGAAGGTAATTTAATGATAATCTTGTTTGTATTATCTATTCTGATTTTTTTTAAAGGAGGAAATTAGAGATTCGAGGACCAGTTTTGAATGCTGAGGTACAAGATCCAAGTAATGGTACCACTTGATTCTGGAATTTCAGCATTCAAAACTGGTCCTCGAATCTCCAAATTTAAACTTCTCCTTTAGAATGGCTACTGTCTTACAAATCGTTCGGTCAGCGTTTGCTTTCCTGCCCAAACTCTGATAAAATAGAGACCGGGAACCAGATCCGGGTGCAGTTGTTTTTGAATAGTTCCGTTACTTACCGTGATGGTTTCATCGAATACCCTTTCACCGGTGACCGTAATCATTTCAATTCTGGCATCGGCAGTCTGAATACCGTCGATATGCAGGTTAATGGCTCCGGTGGTCGGGTTTGGAAAAACCGACATGCGGCTGCCGATAAACCCGACAGGATCAGTACCCGAGGTGCCCTGTACGAGATCGGTAATCCAGATACCCCGTCCAAAAGTGCCCGCATAAAGCTTTTTGGTCGGATAATGGATTTCGAGCTCGGAGATGATCACGTTGGGCAGCAGGTTGCTGTAAAGGTTCCATTTGCCCGTTTCTTCGGTATAATAGTAAACACCGGCATCGGTTCCGATATAAACCACATCATTGCCGTAACCTTCCTGATGAACAACAGAGTTGACCGGGATATTCGGAAGATCGAGCGACATATTTCCCCAGGTTACACCGCCGTCCTTGGTCCGGTAAACTTTCTGTCCCGGGAGGAAACCGCCAAAAGTGACCCACAAATCAAGCGAGTCGGATCCATTCACCGCCAATGAGGTGATATACAATGAATCGGGTATTCCCTCGATGATATTCATCCAGCGCACTCCACCATCCTGTGTTGCCCAGAGCTTGGTTTTGGTCGGATAATCATATCTGATTCTCGAAGCCGCGTAAAGTGTTTTATTGTTCTGGGGATACATGACCATGGCGGTGATTTCGGCCGGGCTATTATATCCTGCAACCGTACGAAAGTTCGAAATCTTTGTATAGGTATTTCCCTTATTCACAGATTTATAAACATTTCCGTAACCCACAAAAATGATCTCGGGATTATTCACATCCTGAATCATGGGGGTTGTCCATTCCCCTTTTTCACTGCCTACATTCGGCCGTATGGACCTAAAATTGGATCCGCCATTATCTGACCTGACAAGACTCCCGTATTGGGAGGATCCATAAACGATATCCGGATTATCCGGGTTGATCATGCAATCCATGCCATCACCGCCAATGAAATTGATCCAGTCGCCGTTGCGGTTATAAAAACTCGAGTTGTCCTGAGCACCGCCAACCACATAGCCAGGAAACATTTCGCATAATCCGATACGGTAGAATGAGGTAATAATCATACCATTGGATCTTTCTTCCCAGGTTGTTGCCCAGTTGCCGCCGGCAAGGGTGCCGGGGATGATCGTATCGGTGCGTGTTACCCCACCGTCATGACAGGCATAATATTTATGATCGACGGAGTTGTATTTATATTGATGCTGGTCGGCATGCAGCGTGAAATTAGCATCGGAGAATACCCAGCTGGAAACCGCCTGCCAGGTGACCCCGCCATCGGATGAAGCATTCATGTTCAATCCGCCGACATACAACCTCTCCTTGTTTTTCGGATCAACCAGGATGGCGAGGTCGTACCAACCCTGACTGTTATCGAGGATGTTAACCCCGTTAGCAGCAGCGGTGTTCCGGGCCATCCAGGTTTCGCCGGCATCGTTCGACCGGTAAAGTCCGTAGAATGATCCTTGAGGATTTGCAGCCAGGATATAAACGCAATTCGAGTTCTGCGGAGTTAATCCGATCTCCGTTCTTCCGATACTCAGATCAGCAGGCCAGTTAGTGGTTTTCTGAACCCATGTTTCACCAAAATCGGTAGATTTCAACAATTTCGCATAGCTGCCGCCGAAACTTCTGATAGTACCGGTGGTAGCGTAAACAACAGATCCGTTGTTAAAATCCTGTTCGAAATCCCATATCACGTCAGCATTCACTTTACGCCAGGTTGCCCCGTCATCGGCGGATTTGAAAATACCTGAAACACCGGCTGCGATTAAAGTTCCGGCTTGTGTAGGGTGAAAAAGCACCCTGCGGATGAGTGTGGCATCGAGTTCGGCCTCATTAAATGTCAATCCGGTCGGCTGCCAGGTGATCCCGCCGTCATCGGTACGGTAAACGCCCAGACCATAATGGGTATGGCGCTTCCGGCTATCGGTATTGAGCGCCACGCCGATATAGGCATAATCGCAAACCGAAATGAAAATATTGTCGGGATTCTTAGGATTTACCGCTATATCACTGATGCGGAGAATGGGAAGATCATCAGTGAGAGGCATATAGGTATTGCCTCCGTCGGTGGTTTTCCAAACACCCCCCTGGGCGACACCGATCCAATAGATCAGCGGATTGGTTGGATGAAACGTTATACAGTTGATCCGGCCCATTCCATGGGAAGTGTAGGTTTCAACACTCGGCGGACGACGGTCGGGACCAACAGGTGACCAACCATTGCCAGATTTCATTCTGGCCATATTTTGCTTTTCAGCCTGTATTTTCACCACTTCTGATTCAAAAACTGAAGCGTCTGCCGGATTACCGTCGGGATTCAACCGGCTGCGATTGAATTCCATGAACCGCCCATAAGCCTTCCAGCCTTTCTGATCCAGATTTGAAGGCACCGAGGCCCACTGATCATATGCCTTCAGGGCATCCTTAAAGGTATATTCACCATTAGCAGCCTTGCCTTGCGGTATTACAAACTGCCCCATCAGGCTCGCTCCGGACAGCACCAGGACCAAGCTCAATAATAGAACTTTTAATTGATTTGAATGATGACTCATCGCACTTTTGCATTTAGTATGGTACAAAGATAGGTTTTTCTTTGCCGTGAAGCGTGAAGCGTGATGCGTGATGCGGAAGAAAAGATCGTGAAGCGAAGAAGAAGATCGGTGTACCCCGTCACCCTGCACCCGGCGACCCGGCCTCTTTGTTAACGATTGTTAATCAACCTCGCAGGTTGCTTTCTTCTGTGTAAATTGGCATCGTGAACCGGAATCTGCGCTATATTATCATTACTATGTCGGTAGCCCTGATCGGCATTGTCATATTCCAGATTTACTGGATCAGCAATTCTTACGATCTGCATAACCAGACGTTTAAAAATGAAGTCAATACCGCGCTGGAAGAGGTTTTAAATAAAGAAACCGAAGAAACGATCATAGGGCATATCCTTGAGATGCAGGACAGTACAACTGAACCGATCACCATCGAGACCTACCGGATTGCAGATCCATCCTTTAATGTAAATGATCATTCCACTACCGGTCCGCTTAAAGATTCCATGTACATAAAACAGACTGATCTCAACCGCATTGTAGGCAAGGTATTTCAGAGCCTGGCCACTATTCATCCGGAATTACCGGCGATCAGCGACAAGTATAAGGTCTTGCTCGAGGAGCGCAAGATCACCACGCCTTATTATTTAGCCTTCACAAAGAATGATTCGGTTTTCGATATGACAGGCGGCACGCCCGACCTTTTCACTTCAGCGCAGGCCGTCCAAAAGCTGCCGGGCATCAACCGCAACAATGAAAAAGTACTGGCTTTTTTTCCTGAAACCCGGTCATTTCTGTTGAAGAGAATGTGGATGACACTTTTCGCGTCTGTGTTTTTCGTGCTGTTGATAGCCGGGAGTTTCTTTTACATGTTGGCCATGTTCGTGCGGCAGAAAAAACTGTCGGACATCAAAAATGATTTTGTCAACAATATGACCCATGAACTGAAAACTCCCATTGCCACGGTTTCGGCGGCCATGGAGGCTCTTGTCCAGTTCGACGCCCTCGATAACAGGGAAAAAAGTTTGAAGTATATCGATCTGTCGCGACGGGAATTAAACCGCCTGGCGGGCATGGTGGAAAATGTTTTGCGGATCAGTACGTTTGAGAAGCAGCAGCTCGTACTTTTTAAGGAAACATTTAATATCAGCCAGGTGTTGGAAGAAACCGCACAAAAATTCATCCTGCAGAATCCCGATCGCGTGGAGTTCCGTTTCGACCTGAAAGGTCCCGGATATATTCATGCCGACAAGTTCCATATCCAGAATGTGATCAACAACCTTTTTGATAATGCGGTCAAGTATTCCGGTAATTCTGCCTTGCTTGAAATCAATTGCTACCGGGAAAATGAGTTCGTGGTATTTGTGGTCCGCGATCACGGGATGGGCATATCCAAAGAGCAGCAAAAGCATATTTTCGATAAATTTTACCGGGTTCCCACGGGCGATCTCCATGCCGTAAAGGGATTCGGGCTTGGACTGGCCTATGTGCGGCAGATTGTGGAAGCGCACGGAGGAACGGTTGGAGTTAAAAGCCAGCTGGGTGCTGGATCAGAATTTACGGTTGCAATACCAGAAATCCAATGAAGAAGACCAAAGTACTGTTCGTAGAAGATGAGCAATCGCTCGGATTGATCGTTAAAGAGAGCCTTGAATCAAGAGGTTTCGATGTCCGTTACTGTCAGGACGGAAAAACCGGAATGGCCGCATTCACGGAGTTTAAACCGGATATCTGTCTGTTGGATATCATGATGCCATTAAAGGATGGATTTACCATGGCCCAGGAGATCCGTAAATCGGATTCTTCAACTCCGATTATTTTCCTCACCGCCCGTTCGCAAACCACCGATGTGGTGAAAGGTTTTGAGGTTGGCGGTAACGATTACATCAAGAAGCCTTTCAGTATGGAGGAGCTGATTGTCAGGATAAAAGCCCGGCTGAACGATCCCGGTGAAGGCTTGAAATCCGATGATGAAGTAATGGTTCATCAGATCGGCGCCTACCGGTTTGATCACATGAAACAAACGCTGGAATTCCGGAATCAGGTGACCAAGCTCACGCACCGCGAAGCGGAAATCCTGCGTTTGCTGTGCGTCAACCGGAGCCAGGTGGTGGAGCGCAGCTTCGTACTTAAAAAAGTATGGGGCGATGACAACTTCTTCAATGCCAGGAGCATGGACGTTTTTATCACGAAGCTTCGCAAGCATTTGCAGTACGACTCAAATGTGGAGATACTTAACGTCAGGGGGATTGGGTACAAAATGATCTATTAAGGCAGAAGGCAAAAGGCAAAAATTAGTCTGAAGATTTTAAGACCTAAGAATGAAGGTTGTTCCGCGCGTGATCAAGAGGGTGCTCTGAAGGTTGGTCCCCGAGCTCTTGACTACTACAAATTACCCTCGGAGAAGTGTCATTCCCGCGAAAGCGGGAACCGCTTCGCGCAAACGAGGTGCCGGAAAAAGCTTTTGCTGAATTTCATGCTCTGCGATGGGGTCCCCGCCTTCGCGGGGATGACACTTCTCCGAGGTAAACTTAAATCTTAAGTCATAAGACTAATTTCTGCCTTCTGCCTTCTGCCCTTAAAATCCCAGCACCTCCCTTAGCCTCTTCATCCCCGCTTTGCTCGTATGAATTTTCTTACCCGATTTCATCACCAGCACTTTGGTTTCCTTGTCGTAGGGCTCAAGCTGGACGATCTGGGCAATTTTGACAATATGGGAACGATGGACGCGGATGAATTCGGCCGGGTCGAGATGCTCCTCGAAATAGCCCATGGTCATCTGCTTAAGGTAACGGCCGTCGCCGGTATAAATCATTACATAATCATCTTCCGCTTCAAGATATTCCACCTGGTCGATGGCCACCACCTTGATTTTCTGACCGGTTTTTACGACAATCCGGTCGAGGTAAATGCCCTCGGGAAGGGTTCCACCGGCAATTTTTGAAAGGCCCGGGGCGGGACCCGACTTCTTGTTTATCCGTTCGATGGCCTTGGTGACAGCCTGGCTGAACCGTTCACGGGAATAGGGTTTCAGCAGGTAATCCACCGCATTGTATTCAAAAGCCTTAATTGCATATTCATCGAAAGCGGTCGAGAATATAACCTGTGGAAAGTCGTCGAGAAGTTCCAGCAGTTCAAATCCTGAAATTTTAGGCATCTGAATATCAAGGAAAACCAGGTCGGGCTTGTCCGACTGAATAGCTTTCAATCCTTCAAAACCGTTGGCACATTCGCCGGTCACCTGGATATCAGGAAATGAATCGAGATAAGAGCGTATCAATACTCTTGCAGGCTCTTCATCATCAATGATCAGGGCTTTCAGTTTCGTGTTCATCTTTCACAAATTGCGGTATGGTCAGTTTAATGGTGAAGCGATTATCGGTCCGCTCCACGGTAAGGCAATGATCACAATTAAAGGCGAGCTTCAGCCGGTTTTGGGTATTGATCAGGCCTATCCCCTTCCCTTTTCGCGGCGGGGCTTCGGGGTCGAAATCATTGCTGATCTCAACCATCAGGATTTCGGGCTTGTTGGTCATGGCTTTCAACTCAATCTTCACAGGCTCGGTACTTTCATAAACACCATGCTTTATAGCATTCTCCACCAGTGGTTGAAGGATCATGTGCGGGATGGTCATTTTAAGGCACTCCTCAGGAACAATGAAATCAAACTGCAATCGTTTGCCGAACCTCACTTTTTCAATTTCAAGATAATAGCGGATATTTTCGAGTTCCGCCTCCAGGGTAGTGACATTATTATTCTTGTTTTCAAGAGAGTAGCGCAGAAAACCTGATAGCCTGACCAGCATCTCACGGGCCTGCTCAGGCTGGCTGATAATCAGCGAAGAAACCGAATTCAGGCTGTTAAAAAGGAAATGGGGATTGATCTGCGATTTCAGACGTTCGATTTCAGCCTCCTTAACCTGCAGTCGAAGTGTAGATTCCTTGCTGATACGGGCCTTGCGGTCTTCGCTGTTAATATATAAATAGTATATCAGGATAATCAAGAAATAGAAAAATAGTCCGGAAATCCCCCGCCAGGGTAAGGAGTTGATCAGAAATCCATGGTAATCGGGTTGATTAGCCCAAATGGCATTCAGGACCAGATAACCCAGTCCCATCCACACGCCCAAAACGATAATCGCGATCAGCAAATGGTTCAGCAACCGGTCGGAAATTCCCGCTTTATTAAAATCGTAGTAACGGATCGAGTACCATAGACCCAGAGCGATCCCGGCGAAAAGAATATTGAAAACCAGGCTGTCGGATATCGCAACCCAGAGTTCCTGTCCGGAAGTCAGCCATAAAACAGCGGCATGGATACCGGCAACCAGTATCCATGCAGCAATATAAGATATTATATAAGTCCGGTTGATCAGGAACGGGTTTCTCATGGGTCAGATTCCGTACGATTTTACTTCTCCGCCCCCAAAGATAGCCATCCCTTTGATCACCAGCATGGTGTTTTGATCATAGACCAGGTTCGGCAATCGTTCGCGCTTATCGCTGAATCCCCCGAAGATGGCCACTACTTCAACCTTGACGGTCCATCCGGCCGGAACGATCACGTTTGATCCACCGAATATGCTCATGGTATCGAGAACCTGAGGACCTTCGGCCAGTTTGGCATTCATCAGGTTGATCTTTGATCCTCCGAAAATACTTAGAATACGGCCACCCTTGAAATTTTGAGAGGTGATGATCCTGTCGCCGCCGCTGAATACAGCCACCTCATCTATAAAATCCCGGTTGTCTCCTCCCCCTTGAACGGGCCCTCTCCAATGACGCAGGTAACGGGGTGGTGCAACGATCAGATAAACTCCGAACAGGAGAAGAACTACCGGCCAGAAAGCCTGTCGCCAGTAATCCGGAAAAATAAAGTAGTGGTTGGCCAGCGAAAATGCACCGATGCCGATGAGGAAAATGCCCGGCACAATGCTGCGGTTGTTAACCAGGGAGATGATACCGATGGCGATCAGCAGCATTTGCCAGGAGAAAACGATCCGCTTAATGTCATAATCAAAAATATCGAAGACGTTTGCCAGAAGCACCACGCCTGCGAGGATCAGCAGAATACCCCAACCCCTGCGGTTGTTCATGTGCCTGCGATGGTCGAACACGGGGCTGTCATGCCTGTGTTCCCTGCGAAAATCCCGGTCCATGCGTTCCATTTTGTTGTTGTATTAGATTATTGTTTTATGTTCATTTTAAATGACGCATCAAAGATAAGCTCATCCGGAACTGCCATTCAATGGCCGATCGGTAAAGGGAGGACAATTTACCGGCGAATGGCGACGTAGATTTTTAAGAATGGCACGCGGATGACGCTGATCCCTGCGGGAGCGCGGATTTGCGCGAATCTTTTAATGTTAAAAAATCTGCGAAAATCAGCGTTGCCGGAGGCATCCGCGTAAATCAGCGTGCCATTCTCTTGGCCAGCCGTTAACTTCATAGAATCGTAACAGAATCTTGTGGCTTCGTAACATTGTAAATTGAACGACCTGTTTGCAAATGGTATGTACATAAAAAAATCACTCATCCAATTTTCGTAGATAAGTGATTGATTTTCAGTAGCGAGAGCCGGGAATGATCCGGCGACCTCATGATTATGAATCATGCGCTCTAACCAGCTGAGCTACCTCGCCATTTTTCGAGGACGCAAATATAATAGAATTTTTTTCCGTATATTGCCAAAATTGAAACAATTTCAAAAACGATGTCGGGAAAACAAAAATATGAACTGGAGTATGTGATTAATGCCTCGCCAAAAGTTCTTTACGCGAGGTTGAGCACTCCTGGTGGTCTGTCGGAGTGGTTTGCCGATGACGTAAATATAGAGGGCTCAATCCTTACTTTCATCTGGGACAAATCAGTCCAGAAAGCCGAGCTGCTCTGTCAGAAAGAAAACCGCCTGGTCCGTTTCAGATGGTTGGATGACCCTGACCCTAAATCCTATTTTGAGTTCAGAATCACCCAGGATCCGCTGACCAGCGACGTATCGCTGGCTATTACGGACTTCGCTGAAGAAAGCGAAATTGAAGACGCCAAAGGATTGTGGGATAAACAAATATCTCAACTTTTCAGCCAGCTGGGATCTGCCTGATACCTCCCTGAAATACCATTGCCGGTTATTCTGCGTTTCATAGGAAAAACCCAGACAAGCACTTGTATCCGTGAAGAGATTGCACAGTTATATGATCCGGTCCTATATCGGACCCCTGGTGATGACTTTCTGCCTCGCCATGATCGTGCTCATCCTGCAGTTTGTTTGGAAATATATCGATGAACTGGTCGGCAAAGGTCTCTCTTCAGCCGTTATCACTGAACTCCTGATCGACGTATCAGCCGGCCTCATCCCCCTGGCCCTCATCCTCGCTGTACTCCTTTCGTCCATCATGACATTCGGAAACCTTGGCGAACATTCTGAACTCAGCGCACTTAAAGCATCCGGGATTTCCCTTACCCGCATCATGGCTCCCCTGTTTGTTCTGGCCCTGCTGATTACCACTGGAGCTTTCCTGTTCTCCAATTTTGTCATCCCCAAAACAAATATGAAATTCTTCACCCTCTTGCTGGATATCAGGAAACAGAGGCCTGAATTCCTGATCAAGGAGGGTCAGTTTTATAATGGTCTTGAGGGATATAGCCTGAAAATAGGCAAAAGATCACAAACCAGCCGGATGCTCTATGACCTGATGATTTATGACCACCGTGAGAAAATCGGCAATGTCGCCGTAACGGTGGCAGATTCTGGATATATGGTTCAAACCGAGGATAAGCGGAACCTGATGCTCACCCTGTATAACGGATATAATTACATGGAACAGCTGGAGAACCATCGGCTTAAGAAAAACAAAGCTTTCAGGCGTGACAAATTCGGGATGCAGCAATTTCTTTTCATCCTGCCATCGAATGACCTCGACCGTACCGAGGGCGATGTATTCAAAGACAATTACAAGCGGAAGAACATGGCAGAACTTGCGAAGTATGTTGCTGATTTCCAATCACCCATGAACAACAAGCGCGACCGGGTGATGCGCGAACTGCTTCAAACACAATATTTCAAATTCGCCGATAAGAAAGATACCCTGACGCCCTTAAATGATCACCAGAAAAAACTGTCGACCCTGCGTGTGAATGTCCAGAGCCTGTATGATTCTCTTCCGCCTTCCGAAAGGACCAAGATAATCGATCAGGCTATGCGCCAGGCGACCGAAGCCCAGAGGATGATTAAAACGGCGGCAGAGGTATATTCAAACGATCAGTCCTGGATGTTCCGCTATCAGATTGAATGGCACCGAAAACTTACTTTATCCATTGCCTGCCTGATTTTCTTCCTGATTGGAGCTCCGCTCGGTTCCATTATCCGAAAAGGCGGATTGGGCACTCCGGTTGTAGTGTCGACTCTGTTTTTCATTTTCTACCATATCATTTCACTTGCCGGGGAAAAATATGCTCGGGCCGGAATGATGCCGGTTTGGCTGGGCATGTGGGGTTCAACCATCATTCTCCTTGCCATCGGTATATACCTGACCGTCAAATCAACCCGGGATTCCGCGATTCTCTCGAGCGATACTTACCTGCTTCTCATCCGGAAAATCGCTAGATTTGGACGGATTAACGGAACGGTTACGAATGAAGATCCTGCAGCTCACCAATAAAGTCCCCTACCCTCCACGCGATGGTGGCGCAATCGCCAGCCTCACCCTGGCCAGGGAGCTCACCAGGGCCGGTCATCAGGTGACCGTACTGGCCATGAACACCTCTAAACATTTTGTCAATAAAGACTCCACCGATGGTAAACCATCTGAAAATATTCAATGGGAAATCGTACCGGTAAATACAGATCTTCACTGGCACCATGCCCTGAAAAACCTCCTGTTCTCTAGGCTTCCGTATAATGCCGTTCGATTCCAGTCAAAAGAGTACCGGCAGAGGTTACGCAACCTGCTGACCAGCAATCAGTACGACTATATTATCCTCGATAATCTTTATACCGGCCTCTACTTAAAAGATATCAGGGCTTGCTCAAAAGCTAAAGTGCTGCTCAGGGCACATAATATCGAACATGAGATCTGGGCGCGTACCGCAAAATCTTCAGAAGGGCTTAAGCGTCTCTATCTTACCGTATTAGCTAACCGGATCCGTCGCTTTGAACTCTCACTGATCAACCAATATGATGCCCTTATTCCGATAACCTCCAGGGATGCAGGCTTTTTCATGAACTTTGGAAATAAAAAACCCTGTCATGTCTTAGCTCCAGGAATGGACATTTCTGATCGTTCACCTGTTAACCAGGAGACGTTCAGGCTTTCCGTTGCTCACCTGGGTGCCCTCGACTGGCTTCCCAACCAGAATGGCATCCGGTGGTTTATCCGGTCAGTCTGGCCGCTTGTAAGAAAGGAAATTCCCCATATCGAGTTTCATCTCGCCGGGCGGAATGCCCCGCGTAATTTTGAATCCCAAGTCAGCGCTCCCGGCGTGAAGTTTCATGGCGAAATTGAAGATTCTGCTTCATTTATCCATGATCATCCGATTTTCGTCGTTCCCCTGTTTGCAGGCAGCGGGATGCGGATCAAGCTGCTCGATTATATGGCAGCCGGACGGGCCACCATCACCACCAGCATCGGAGCCGAAGGCATTCCGGTGGAATCAGGTAAAGAAACCTTTATCTCCGACCAGCCCGAAGAGTTTGCCCGGCACCTGATTGCCCTGGCCCGAAATCCCGGATTATGTGCTCAAACTGGTTTGAATGCAAGTACCTTTATAAAAAACCGGTTCGATAATCAGTTGCTGATCGGACAATTCATAGAATTTCTGAAAACCATTGATAGTAGCCGCTAATATCATTTTCTGGACCTGCCTCCTGGCGGTTTTTCACAGTTATGTGCTGTTTCCCATTATATTAAGGGTGACAGGTGCTTTCCGCAAATTTCCGGCGGAGTATCCTGAGACTGACGTTGAAAAACCCATGGTCAGCATTCTGCTTGCGGCATTCAATGAGGAAGCCGTTATCGAAGAAAAAATCAGGTCGGTATTCCGTACTTCCTATCCCGCCGGCCGTTTTGAACTGGTGATCGGATCGGATCATTCGACCGACCGGACCGCTAAAATCATTGACCGGCTATCCGGGGAGTTTTCCGGCCTCCGGTTTTACAACTATATCGAAAGGCAAGGCAAGCCTAACGTGATAAACAAACTGGCCAAGGAAGCTCAAGGGGAAATCCTGATCCTGACCGATGCCAACGTCATGTTCGACGAAAACACCCTGTGCCGGATCATCGATCCGTTCATCGATCCCATAATCGGATTAGTGGATACCCAGATGATCAATATCGGAATGAAACGGGAAGGAATCTCCTACCAGGAAAAGGCCTATATCTCCCGTGAAGTTCAGATCAAATACCTGGAAAGCAGGCTTTGGGGAGCCATGATGGGGCCTTTCGGAGGTTGTTTCGCCATCCGTGCACATCTTTTCGAAACTGTACCCGAGAATTTCCTTGTCGATGATTTCTTTCTGAACATGAAGGTTCTTGAATCAGGATATCAAGCGGTTAACAATCCCGGAGCAAGGGTTTATGAAGATGTTTCGAATGATTTATCCATTGAATTCAAACGCAAAATCCGCATAGCTACCGGCAATTTCCAAAATCTTAAAAGGTTCAGGAAGCTGTTGTCTCCTGCAAAACCCGCCGTTTCCTTTTGTTTCCTCAGTCATAAAGTCATCCGGTGGCTGGGTCCGGTATTCCTCCTGCTTGCGCTGCTCACGTTGATCTTTTTGGCCTTCTTTTCGTTATACTATCTGGGATTGCTGATAGTTTACCTGGTGGTTTTAATCGTACCGGCTCTCGATTATCTGTTAAAAAAGCTAAATTTGCACTTTAAATTTTTGAGGTTCATCACACATTTCCTGGGAATGAACCTTGCACTGAGTATAGGAATGGTAAGATATCTGAAAGGGGTTAAAACGAATGTCTGGCAACCAACCAAACGGTATCAATAAGGGACTGGATAAAATCGAAGACGCCATTGAGGCGATAAGAAAAGGTGAGATTATCATTGTAGTCGATGATGAGGACCGGGAAAATGAAGGTGATTTCATTGCGTCCGCACAAATGACCACTGCCAAAACGATCAATTTCATGGCTCGCTTTGGTCGCGGTTTGATTTGCACTCCTCTTCCCGAAGAACGGTGCCAGGAGCTTGATCTCCCGCCCATGGTCGGTAAGAACACCTCTTTTCATGAAACAGCTTTCACGGTTTCGGTCGACTTGCTTGGTCAGGGATGCACCTCCGGCATATCGGCTCAGGACCGGGCAAAAACGGTGAATGCACTGGTCGATCCGCGGTCAAAAGCAGAGGATTTCGGCCGTCCCGGTCACATATTCCCATTGATCAGCCGTGAAAAAGGAGTAATCCGGCGCGCCGGACATACCGAAGCAGCCATCGACTTTACACGCCTGGCCGGTCTTCGGCCGGGAGGTGTCCTCGTCGAGATCATGAATGAAGACGGCAGCATGGCACGGCTTCCCGAGCTATTAGTCATTGCACAGAAATTTGATCTTAAAATAGTTACCATTAAGGACCTTATCGCGTACCGTTTGAAGCAGGAGAGCCTGATCGACAGGGGTGTACAGGTTAATCTTCCGACCGATCACGGAAATTTTGACTTGGTTGCCTACCGTCAGAAATCCAACGGAATGGAGCATGTAGCCCTGGTAAAAGGGACCTGGACCGATGATGATCCGGTTCTGGTAAGGGTTCACTCTTCATGCGTTACCGGTGATATTTTCGGCTCGTATCGTTGCGACTGCGGTCCGCAACTGCATACCGCCATGGAGATGATCGAGCGCGAAGGAAGGGGCGCCCTTATCTATATGAACCAGGAAGGTCGGGGTATCGGGCTGTTCAACAAGATGATGGCATACAAGCTCCAGGAGGAGGGACAGGATACTGTGGAGGCCAATGTCAATCTCGGATTCGATGAAGATGAACGGGATTACGGGGTGGGCGCACAGATACTCAGGGATCTCGGAATTAAGAAAATCCGTCTGATCACCAACAACCCTAAAAAACGCGCCGGACTGGAAGGATATGGAATGCAGATCGTTGAAAATGTACCTCTGGAGATCCCGCCTAACCAGCACAATGCATTTTACCTGCAAACCAAGCGCGATAAAATGGGGCATTTTCTACATTTGCATCTTGATCATCCTGATTCTGATCTAACCGGATTGAAAAAATGACCAAAGAACTGCCGCGCATCGTCTTTATGGGAACCCCAGAATTTGCGGTTCCATCGCTTGATGCGCTCTATCAGGCAGGATATCCGGTCGCCGGGGTGGTAACCGCCCCCGACAAGCCCGCAGGCCGAGGCTTGCAGCTCACCCTTTCGCCGGTCAAGCGTTATGCCGAGGATAAAGGGTTGATCGTTTTACAGCCCGACAGTCTGAAAGAAGATTATTTTCTGGAGGATCTCCAGGCTTTGAACGGAGACCTTTTCATTGTCGTCGCCTTCAGGATGCTTCCCGAGGTGGTCTGGTCGATGCCGCGCCTGGGAACCGTCAACCTACATGCCTCCCTCCTGCCGCAATATCGCGGAGCAGCCCCGATAAACTGGGTATTGATCAATGGTGAAGAACAAACCGGTGTCACCACCTTCTTTATTGAAAAAGATATCGATACCGGAAATATCCTCAAGCAGTCACGCCTTGCTTTGACACCCAATACACTGGCCGGTGAATTGCACGACCAACTGATGGTTCTCGGAGCCAATTTGCTGGTTGACACGGTAAAAGAAATTTCCAAGGGAACTCTTCGTGCCATCCCTCAAAGCGAAATCATTAAAAAGGGTGAGCAATTGAAATCAGCTCCCAAGATCAGTCGCGATGACGGACATATTGACTGGAAAGATCCAGCCCTCAAAATACACAACCAAATACGCGGATTATCGCCGGTACCTGGCGCCTGGACCCAATTTCTTACAGATACCGGTTATAGTTTCGGGATGAAAATCCTGGAAACGGAGATCGACATCACCGCTCAATGGGGATATCCCGGTGAAGTTTTGTTCGAGAAACCGAATAAAATCTGGATTCAAACCGGATCAGGTTCCCTGAGGATCAAGAAACTCCAGCAAGCCGGTAAAAAAGCCATGGTCATCGCAGAGTTTCTCCGCGGCTTCCGCGAGCAAATCCTCAGTGCCGGCTAACCCCCCTCAACCACACCTCCTGCCCCACCCTTAGCTGTGTTCCAGTCTTCATCCTGTTACGTTTATACAGCCACTTTAATTTGATTCCATATAACTGCGAAATCGAATACATGCTTTCACCTTTTTCCACCGTATGGAAAGTATACCCCGATTCCGCCTTGGTGCGCTTGGGCTGGAGGTAAATCAGCTGTCCGGGCTCCACCTCCAGGTTCCTCGGAATTTCGTTGTACTTCCTTATTTCCCACCGGAGCAGGTTCAGCTCCCTGCTCAGCGATTTGATATTATCACCCGGCCGGACTATGAAATAGTCGATCCGGTTTCGGTGAAATACTTTACCCTCCCGGGCAACGGCACCGGGGATGCCATGTGTAGCCGATTTGCCGGCTAATGAATTCATCGGTACTGCCAGCGGAGGCATGTCATCAAGCAGGTAAAGCTTATAATCTTCGACCAGTTTGATGAGGATCGGTGCATACTTCGGATTGGTGGCATAACCGGCCTTTTTGAGTCCGTGGGCCCAGGCGACATAATCGGTTGGGCCAAGTTTAAAAAGTTCGGCATACCGGGGCCTGGACATCAGGAAATTCGAATGGTCACGATACGACTGGGCGACCGAGTCATACATCCGGAAACAAGTATTATTGTCATCATCCTGGTAGGTGTAAGTTCTCCCGTACCAGCCGGTCTGGCATTTAATTCCAAAATGATTGTTGGCGTTCACAGCCAGTTCACTGGTTCCATATCTTGATTCATGCAATGCCTGGGCCATCGTTATGCTTGCCGGGATTTTACTGTAGTACATTTCGGCAATGGCAACCTGTGAGTATTTGGCGATATAATTCCAGTAAGCAGAATCGGCTTGAGAAAGTGAGGCAACTGACTGAATAACAAGCATCAGTACTAACAAGAGGCGAACAGGTTTTCGAAACGGCATTCTTCAATTTTATTTGGGTCCCAATATAACCAAAATGTAGAGACAGATAATTATCTGTCTCTACACGCCCCCCTGCATGATGAACGGTGGCCCCTTCGCATGATGTATGTTACCTTTTCCGGACCCGGAAATTATTTTGTATTTTTGAGCAAATTGAAATCCATGCAATCAAAGGAAATCCTGGTTCCCTACGATGAATTTACCGGTTCGGAAACACTCGACCCCGGTGTAGCCCGATTAATCAGAAAAGCGGAATTAGCCGCTGACCATGCATATGCCCCCTACTCCGGTTTTCATGTGGGCGTTACAATAGAACTTACTGATGGTCAGGTATTCACGGCCAATAATCAGGAAAACAGCGCCTATCCTTCCGGTTTGTGTGCTGAACGTGTAGGCCTGTTTTTCGTACAGGCAAATTATCCGGAAACTGCAATCAAAAGATTGATTTTGGTGGCTAAACAAAACGGCCGGCTGACTGATGAACCGGTATACCCCTGCGGTGCCTGCCGCCAGGTCATGGTTGAATCCGTGAAACGCCAGACGGTTCCGTTTGAAATCTGGATGGTCGGAAGAGATAGGCTATTACGGGTTGACTCCCCCGACTATTTACTTCCCCTCAAATTTATTCTCTGACGGACCGGTGTATCTGTTTGTGCCAGAAACTCCATCCAAAGCTGATCCTGAGGCGGTTCAGCAATGATTTCGATCTCGGCTTTCGTCACCGGGTGACAAAACCGGATTCGCCGGGCATGCAAATGAATTCCTCCATCCGGATTCGATCTGGCAAAACCATATTTCAGATCACCTTTGATCGGGCAACCGATCTTTGCCAGTTGGCAGCGGATCTGATGATGACGGCCGGTCTGCAGGTCAACTTCGAGCAAATAGAAACTATTTGTTGTACCCACCAATTTATAGGTCAGGCGGGCTTCCTTGGCACTGCCCTTCGGTTTGGGGTAAGCATAGCTTTTATTGGTTTTCTCATCTTTCTTCAGATAATGCACCAGTTCACCCGTTTCGTTTTCGGGCCTGTTTTTCACTACCGCCCAATAGGTTTTCTTCACCTCATGATCTTTGAACTGCTGATTCATGCGCGCTAAAGCCTTACTGGTCCTGGCAAAAATCACCGCTCCGGTCACCGGCCTGTCGAGCCGATGCACTACCCCGAGAAAAACATCGCCCGGCTTCTTATATTTTCTCTTGATATAGGCTTTCACCCGGTCGCCCAAAACCTCATCACCCGTATCATCCGACTGCACCAGATCCGCCACCTGCTTATTAATGACTATCAGATGATTATCCTCAAATAATATATCCATATTCCCCTATCCTCTCAATTTCTTACAACTAACAGCACTTCTTAATACTGTTCTTTCTCGTTCGGAAAATCCATTTTCTTCACGTCGTCGATATAAACCGAAACTGCTCCTTTGATTTCCTCGAACAGGTTATGATACCTTCTGAGGAACCGTGGTGAGAAATCCTGGGTGATTCCGAGCATATCATGCAAAACAAGTACCTGTCCGTCACATTGTCCGCCAGCGCCGATTCCAATGGTCGGAATCTTGATTGATTCCGTCACCCGTCCGGCCAAAGCGGCAGGGATCTTCTCCAAAACGATGGAAAAGCATCCGGTTTCCTCAAGCAGCTGGGCATCGTGCATCAATTTCTCGGCCTCGGCATCTTCCTTAGCCCGAACGACATACGTCCCGAACTTATGGATGGATTGCGGAGTCAGTCCCAAGTGGCCCATCACTGGTATTCCGGCTGTCAGTATCCGCTCAACCGACTCAGCAATTTCGGCGCCACCTTCAAGTTTGACACCGCCGGCGCCAGTTTCCTTCATGATTCGGATGGCTGACTGAAGGGCCTCCTTGGAATTGCCCTGATATGTGCCAAAAGGCATATCCACAATGACCAGGGCACGTGAGATGCCCCTCACAACGGAAGCACCGTGGTATATCATCTGGTCGAGTGTAATCGGGAGGGTGGTTTCATAACCGGCCATTACATTAGAAGCGGAATCCCCAACTAAAACCACATCGATCTCGGTGCTGTCCAAAATCCTGGCAATTGAAAAATCATAGGCCGTGATCATGGCTATTTTATCACCCCTCATCTTCATTTCCTGAAGAACGTGAGTCGTAACCCTTTTTATCTGCTGATGAACTGACATTTTGAGCGGCTTAATTATTCAGTGAATTCAGTATTTTTACTTCAGCAAAGGTATGATTATTTTGAGCATACGCCGGACCATAGCATTTTCGGTTATTTTGGCGGGACTGGGTTCCTGCAGTAACGACATTGAGGTGATGGCACCCTATAAAGCCATCCCGGTTGTTTACTGCATACTGAACCAGAACGATTCCACGCACTATGTGAGGCTGGAAAAATCTTTTATGGGGGCGGCAGATGCCTATGAAATGGCTCGGGAAACAGACTCCATCTATTATCCGGAGGCCAGTGTTTTTCTGGAAAGATGGGCAGACGGTCAACGAAAAGAGCAGTTGGTTATGGAACGCAACATATATCCGGTGAGGGACAGCGGAATTTTCTCCAATAATCCCAATTATGTTTATTCTTCAACGACTAAGCTCAAGAGTAACAGCGAATACCGGCTGAATATCCTGGTCCCTTCGATCAACACGGCAATCAGTGCCGTGACTCATACGGTCAGCGAATTCAAGATCATCAGGCCCGAAGCCTATAAAAAGAACCTTGCCTTTTCGAGCTACGATAATTATCAGACACTTGAGTGGATTTCAGCGCCTTATACCCGTATTTATCATCTGGTGATCCGGTTTCATTATCTTGAAGTGACCCACCAGGATACCGTCAACAAAACGGCCGACTGGAATATCGGGGATTATATCTCCCAATTTGGCAGTGGTGGTGAAGTAATGACAGCCGATATTCTGCAACGCAACTTTTACAAGTGGCTGGGAAATAAACTTGTAAAACCGGCCGCCGATGTTCAGCGCCTGGCCAACAAAAAGGCAATCGATTTTATTTTCACCGTTGGCGGCGAAGAGCTGTTTACCTATATGGAAGTTTACAAGGCGGATAACGGCATTTTGAAGGAAAAACCCGTCTTCACCAATATTGTCAATGGTATCGGCCTGTTTTCATCACGATATGAGCAGTCGGTCGCCGGAAAATCCTTATCGGATCATTCCATTGACTCGATCGCCTACGGCATGTATACCAAAAACCTGCAATTCGCCGACAGCCAGAACGACTACTATTATAACTGATTCCAGCTCAGTTTCTGTCGTTTTGTCACAGTTACCCGATTGGCACAATGCTTGAACAAAAGGGAAAACTAATAATTGATATCCCTACAACCATGGGTAAAATAATAGGAATAGATCTCGGAACCACCAATTCGTGTGTGGCCGTAATGGAAGGGAATGAACCAGTAGTTATTCCCAACAGCGAAGGTAAAAGAACCACGCCTTCTGTGGTAGGCTTTATTGAAAATGGCGAACGCAAGGTTGGCGATCCTGCTAAAAGACAGGCTATTACCAATCCTACTAAAACCATTTCCTCCATTAAAAGGTTTATGGGTGAAAAGTATACCAGTCTCGATAAAGAGATCCGGCGGGTACCCTTTCATGTGCAGCAGGGTGAAAATGACACACCACGTGTAGTGATTGACGATCGCAAATATTCCCCTCAGGAAATATCAGCCATGGTTCTTCAAAAGATGAAGAAAACCGCTGAAGACTATCTGGGACAGGAAGTTACCGATGCGGTTATTACCGTACCGGCGTATTTCAACGATTCACAGCGCCAGGCAACCAAGGAAGCAGGCGAGATAGCCGGTCTCAATGTGCGCAGGATCATCAATGAACCAACTGCTGCAGCTCTGGCATACGGACTGGACAAGAAGGGCAAAGACATGACCGTTGCGGTATTCGACCTCGGCGGCGGTACTTTTGATATTTCCATCCTGGATTTGGGTGATGGAGTTTTTGAAGTTAAATCAACCAACGGTGACACCCACCTTGGTGGTGATGATTTCGACCAGATGGTTATCGACTGGCTTGCAGAAGATTTCCTGAAAGAAGAAGGCCTTGATCTTCGCAAAGATCCGATGGCACTTCAAAGATTAAAGGAAGCTGCAGAAAAAGCTAAAATTGAGCTTTCCAGCTCCACCTCAACGGAAATCAACCTTCCGTATATCATGCCGGTGAACGGTATTCCGAAACATCTCGTTAAAACCCTCACCCGTGCTAAATTCGAGCAGCTGTGCGACAAGTTGATTCAGTCGACCGTCGAACCCTGCCGGAAGGCCCTCAAGGATGCCGGTATTACCACGGCCAAGATTGATGAGGTTATCCTCGTAGGCGGATCGACGCGTATTCCGGCCATTCAGAAAATCGTGGAAGATTTCTTCGGGAAAGCCCCGTCAAAAGGAGTCAACCCGGACGAGGTTGTTGCCGTTGGTGCCGCAATTCAGGGCGGTGTCCTGAGTGGCGAAGTTCACGATGTGTTGCTCCTCGATGTCACTCCGTTATCCTTGGGGATCGAAACCCTTGGCGGTGTTTTCACCAAGCTCATCGAATCGAATACCACCATCCCGACAAAGAAAACCGAAACATTTACCACTGCAGCTGACAGTCAGCCATCAGTGGAAATCCATATCCTGCAGGGTGAACGAACAATGGCAGCACAGAACCGCACCATTGGCCGTTTCCATCTCGACGGGCTGCCGCCGGCACCAAGAGGGATTCCGCAGATTGAAGTCACTTTTGATATCGATGCCAACGGTATCCTTCATGTATCCGCCAAAGACAAAGGAACCGGACGCGAGCAGAAAATCCGCATTGAAGCCTCTTCGGGATTAACCGATGCTGAAATCAAGCGGATGAGGGATGAGGCTCAGCAATTTGCTGATGATGATAAAAAAGCCCGCGAAAGAATTGACAAACTCAATCATGCTGACACGTTGATTTTCCAGACGGAAAAACAGCTGAAAGAATTTGGCGACAAACTCCCTGCTGATAAACGTCCGAAAATTGAAGATGCCCTTGCTAAGCTTAAGGAAGCTCATAAAGCTCAGGATATTGATGCCATTGATAAAGCAACTGCCGAACTCAATATGGTTTTCCAGGCCGCCTCCGAAGAAATGTACAAGCAGGGTCAGCAAGCCGGACCCGATCCGGGTGCCGAGCAGCAGCAGGGCCCGGGAGCCGATCAGGGAGCTGACAAAGCTAAAGATCAGGACGTTACAGATGTTGATTTTGAAGAAGTAAAATAAATCCTGAACACCGGAACTTTTTTGAAGGTCCGGTGTTCAAAACACAAATTTAAAATTATAGACTATGGATACCTTAATAGGAAAGAAAGCACCCCTGTTCTCGGCCGATGCAGTGATCAGCGGCAACGATTTTACCGAAGGATTTTCGCTTGAGCAGTACATCGGGAAAAAAGACGTCGTATTCTTCTTTTATCCTCTTGATTTCACCTTCGTTTGCCCAACCGAACTGATTGCATTTCAGGAGAAACTGGCTGAATTCGACAAGCGTGGTGTAGCAGTAGTGGCCTGTTCGGTGGATTCGAAATATTCACACTGGGCCTGGTTGAACACCGAGCTTAAGAATGGCGGGATAAAGGGAGTGAAATACCCTATTGTTGCTGATCTGACAAAGACCATTGCTTACAATTACGGCGTTTTGGCCGGGGATTACGATTATGATGAAGACGGAAACCTGGCTTTCAACGGAGTTGCCCAGGCATTCCGGGGTCTGTTCCTGATTGATAAAAAAGGGGTGATCCGTCACAGCGTGGTTAACGACTTCCCATTGGGACGCAGCGTGGATGAAGCATTGCGCATGGTTGACGCCCTCCATCATTTTGAAGAATATGGGGAGGTTTGTCCTGCCAACTGGCACCAGGGTGACAAAGCCATGAAAGAAACCGCTGAAAGCGTAGCAGCCTATCTGGGTTCAAAATAAGAACTTAAAGCATCAATTGAAATAATCTTGGCAAGGGTTGCGTTCAAATGAGCGCAACCCTTTGTATTTTTGTATGGAATCTCGTTTTATGTGTAAATTACTTATCATCCTGATGTTTGTGTTCAGCTTGCCGCTGAAAGGGCAAAATGATACCCTTAACCGTCTGAACAGCCGTGGAGAAAAAACCGGTTACTGGATATCCTATGACCAGAACAGGGCAAAGATTTATGAAGGGTTTTTCAAGGATGGAAAGCCTGCCGGCAAGCTAATCCGCTTTCATCCCAACGGCAAAACCCGTGCGGAATTGAACTATTTGACCGACGGACTTCAGGTGGAAGCTAGGTTATTTGATACAGACGGAAGACTGAGGGCAGAAGGAACCTATCAGAATCAATTAAAAGAAGGACTGTGGTCATTCTATTCTGAAAAAGAGAAGCCCGTTTTCCGCATCAATTATACTGGAGGAAAAGTTCATGGCGAAGCGCTCCGGTTCGATGCCGAAGGTGAACTCATGGAACAAACCAACTGGGTGAATAACACCATGAACGGCCTTCAGACCATTTTCTTTCCTGACCGGAAACCACAGGCAAAAATCACCTACCGGAACGGTGTTATGGATGGTCCCTACCAGTTGCTTTTCGAAAACGGGATACCGGAAGTACAGGGATTTTACGCTGACGGGCTCAAAACCGGTAAATGGATTTACAATCTTCAGAACGGAAATACAGATTATCAGCTTAATTATAAAAAAGGAAAATTGCTCAATCCCGATATGCTTGATGCACGCCAGCGCGAATCATTCGACCGGTATGAAAAGAACCGGAAATTGCTGAAGGATCCGCAGAATTTTCTCAACAATCCTGAGGAATTGATGATCAGATAAGTATATATTCACATACTTTTAAATTAGCCCGATATGAAAAAAGCAGGTTTGCTGATTATCATGGTTCTCCTGAGCATACAAGCCAGACCGCAAACGGCGCCGGGAAAATACTGGGTCCAATTCACCGATAAAATAAATACTCCCTTTACCATTAGCCAGCCGGGAGATTTTTTATCCGATCGCGCACTTCAGAGAAGGGCCAGATATAATATCTCAATCACCGAACAGGATTTGCCGGTTGATCCCGCTTACCCTGATTCTTTGGCAAGAATGGGCGTTACGGTGCTGAACCGGTCGAAATGGTTTAATGCAGTGACGATCGCCACCTCAGATACTGCTGTTCTGAGTCAAATCAGGCAATTGAGCTTCGTCAGGCAACTGAAGTCAGTAAGGACGATTAAAACTTCACAATCGAAAAACGACAAATTCTCATCAGAATTTCTTTCTCTATCGCGATCGACCAACCAGACTGACACTACCGTTTTGCAATATGGGCAAGCTTCGCGTCAGACGGGCATGCTGAATGGCCATATACTTCACAATCAGGGCTTTCAGGGAGAAGGGATGATTATTGCCATTTTAGATGCCGGTTTTAGAAATGCAAATACCAATCATGTGTTCGACAGCCTTTGGATCCATAATCAGGTGCTGGGAAACTGGGATTTTGTCAGCAACAAACCCATGGCTTTTGATGAGCATAACCATGGGGCCCAGGTGATGTCAATCATGGGCGGAAACCTGCCCAGCCAGTTTGTCGGGTCAGCGCCGAAAGCATCTTATTTTCTTTTACGTACCGAGGATGCCGGATCCGAATATCCTGTCGAGGAAGACAATTGGGTATCAGGAGCTGAATATGCAGACAGTGCCGGTGCGGACCTGATTAATTCTTCCCTTGGGTATTCCATTTTTGATAATCCAGCCATGAATCATACGTATGCGGAAATGGATGGAAATACCACCCGCGTAACGATTGCCGCCGATATTGCGTGCAGTAAAGGAATACTCGTGGTTTCAAGCGCTGGAAATGAAGGTTCGACCGCCTGGCATTATATAACAGCACCTGCGGATGCTGATAGTATCCTGACCATTGGTGCTGTCGACTCATTGGGCCGGTATGCCTATTTCAGTTCGACAGGTCCCACGTATGACCGCCGCATCAAACCTGACGTTTCCGGTCAGGGACTATATACTGCCCTGGTCAATACCGATGGCAATGTGATACGCGGAAGCGGGACTTCGTTCAGCTCACCCCTGATTTGCGGACTGACCGCCTGTCTGTGGCAGGCCAACCGGTCGCTGAGCCCGATGGAAATCATCCGGGCCCTTCAGGAGAGCGCCTCACAATCAATTAACCCTGATTCGCTTCTTGGATACGGGTTGCCCAATTTTGGAAAAGCATTGTTCCTCATCCAGGGGATCGATCCGATAAAACTCGATAGTGAATCACTGTTCCGGGTTTATCCCAATCCGTTTACCGACCGGCTGGTGGTGGATTTCTATTCTCATGACCGGCAGGATATTTCGATCGAATTGATGAATTCTGTCGGAACATTATTGTATGTCAAGCCGGTCGAAGTCGGCTATACTTCCATTAACAGAATAGAAATCTATGAGTTCGAGAACCTTTCCGATGGTGTATATTTTCTGAGAATAAATACCAAAAAGGCCCGTCATGGTCAGCGGATCGTAAAAATCTCGGGAAAATAACATTTCCATCATGGCGGATCAGGAACCCCTGGGACTTTTTGAATTGAACCGGTTGATCCGTCTCAGGATTCAGTCGGGATTTCCGGAACCTTTATGGGTCATGGCCGAAATCAGCGATTTTTCAGTCAACCGCAATGGACATTGCTATCTCGAGCTGATCGAAAAGGAAGCGGAGGGTGAAAAGATTCTGGCCCGCATGAAGGCTACCATCTGGTCTTCCTCCTATCGGGTGCTCAAACCTTTTTTTGAATCCACCACCGGCCAGGAACTCATGCCCGGAATCAAAATCTTGGTTAGGGCTGATGTCGAGTTTCACGAACTATACTCTATCAGTCTAAATATCAGGGATATTGAACCCACCTTTACCATAGGCGACCTGGCCCGGAAGCGTCAGATGATTATCAGGCGATTGGAGGAAGCCGGTGTATTTGACATGAACAAGGAACTTGAAATGCCACTGGTTCCTCAGAAAATTGCCATTATATCCTCTGCCACAGCGGCCGGCTACGGGGATTTTCAGGACCAGCTTATCAGAAATCAGTCCGGTTACATCTTTTATATGCACCTTTTCCCTGCCGTCATGCAAGGCGAAGATACAGCCTCTTCCATTATTCAGGCGCTTGATGATATTGCCGGTTACGGTGACTTTTTTGATACGGTCGTTATCATCCGCGGAGGGGGATCAAAGCTGGATCTCAGCAGTTTCGATCATTATGAACTTGGGTTAAACGTGGCCCAGTTCCCATTGCCCGTCATCACCGGTATCGGGCATGAGCAGGATGATTCGATCATTGACCTGGTGGCTCACACCCGCTGTAAAACTCCCACGGCCGTTGCTGAATTTCTGATCGGGCGGATTGAAGAATTTGAGGTCCGTCTTGATGAAGCGGTGGGATCTACCGTGGAGATCATCAGTTCATTGCTTACCGGCGAAAAAGCAAGAATTTCCAGGATACTGGAAGGCATGCGCCTGCGGGTGAAAGGTTATACGGATTACCGTCACCTGGCTCTCACACAAGTACTTACCCGGTCAAAAACTTCAGTTGCCCAGTATTTCAGGATTAAAAAGGATTCATTGGCGCGGATTGAACAGATTTCCATTTTAAAAGATCCGGTCAACATCCTCAAAATGGGATACTCCATTACCTTTAAGAATGGCAAGCCGGTTAAATCAGTCAATCAGGTAATCAGGGGCGACATTATTGTAACGCAATTAGCTGATGGGCAGATCGGTTCTATTGTAAACAATGAAGTAAAAATTTAGAGATTCGAGGACCAATTTTAAATTTTGAAATGAAAGGACCAAGTGACCCGCACTACCCCCGGAGAATTGTCATCCCCGCGAAGGCGGGGACCCCGTCACGCTATACGAATCTCTGCAACAGCACTCACACTCGGCACCTATACCTTAAACTCTGAAACCCATGAACCTACGACCCCGAATGCTCTCCAAAACTGAGGAAATGGAGAAAATCATTAATGAAGCCCAAGTTTGTTATCTGGGTATGGCGGAAGAAAATCATCCCTATGTGCTGCCTATGAATTTTGCGTATGAAACAGGCGCTTTTTACATCCATGCCGCTCCTGAAGGATATAAACTGGAAGTTTTAAAAGCGAACCCCGATGTCTGTCTTAATATCAATACCGGAAACGAAGTTTTCCACCGGCACAAGGAAGTTGGCTGTTCCTGGGGCATGCGTTTCAAAAGTGTCAATGCCTTTGGAAAGGCCGCTTCTGTTGAGGATTATAAGGAAAAATACAGGATCATGCAACTGTTCATGTCGAAATTCTCAGGCGAAACCTATGAATTTTCTGAACCGTCGATCCGGAACGTGGCGATATTCAAAATCAGTATTGAAAAGATGACCGGTAAGGTTTACGGGTACTAATATTTAAATGTTTACGTTATGGAAGACAAGGCCATATCCTATCGGAAAGCAATCGAGGAAATTGAGACCATCCTGAAAAAGATTGAGAATCAGGAACTGGATGTCGATGACCTGGGCTCAAAACTTAAAAGGGTCAACGAATTGGTAAAGGTTTGCAAGAAAAAGCTGCATACTGCCGAAAAGGAGGTAGAAAAGATTATCAATGAAATGGATTCTTAACGAGTCTTAATTTTTGTTAATCCCGTTGAATGAATGCAGATTGTTGTTTTCATTAATGGAGACTTTTTTATCTTTACCGCCTAAATAAATACTAACTGACTAATAAACTGATTAATAAAAGGAATTAATGATGAAAGGTATGAACTTTATCCGTGTTGCCCTCTTAAGCATTCTCTGTTTCGTTTCGATTCAGATTTTACAGGCCCAGGATGTGAATGAAGCCAAGACAGCGTACAATACTGCCTTGCAGACCATGAAGTCTGATCCCGCAAGTGCAGTAAAATCACTGCAGACATGTATTGATCTTTGTGATAAAATCGGAGCCCCGGGCGATTCCGTCAAGATTGCAGCACGCTCAAAGTTTGCAGAAACCTATTACAATCTGGCTCTGAACCAGGCCAGGGATAAAAAACTGGACGAAGCCCTTGTAAACTTTAAACAAGCTCAGAAATACGGTCAGGAAACCAATAACGCCGAAGTATTAAAAAGAACCATTCCTGCTATGGTCCGCATTTATTCCATGCAGGCAAATACTTTCCTATCACAGAAGGATATTGTCAATGCACAGAATACCCTGAATCTTGCGCTCCAACTCGATACCCTTAATCCAACGGTATGGCTGGTACAAACGAAGATCTATCAGGAAACCGGTAACTCTGACGGAGTACAGTCGGCGATTGCCAAATGTCTGGCAATCAGCAAAAACCCCAATGAAACCAGGCAGGCCACACAGTCCGGGGCGAATTATTTTTTAAGTATCGGTTCAAAAGCGGTCATCGCCAACAAATTCGATGAAGCGACTGTAAGCCTTGAAAAGGCCATTTCTTATGATGATAAAAACAAAGATATCCTAACCTTCCTGGCAAAAGCCTATAACGGTGGCGCTCAATGGGACAAAGCATTGGAGACTGCCAATAAGGGTATTGCACTTGAGGAAGATGTACCTGAAAAAGAAGCTAAATTCTATTTTGAAGTTGGTCTGGCATACAAAGGTAAGGGCGAAAAAGCCAATGCATGCAATGCATTTAAAAAAGCGATGGTTGGTCAATATCTGGAGAGTGCAAAATATGAAATCGATGTTGATCTCAAATGCGGCAAATAACAGAGGTGACAACAAAAATATTAGCATCCGGGATCAAAAGTCCCGGATGTTTTTTTTGTACATTACCCTTCAGAATTATACGATTGGCGGAATAATGAAAAAACTGATATCTACCCTGATAGCCGTCCTGGTTGTAACGATCGCAATCAAAGCTCAGACGGTAAAGATCGCCTGTGTCGGTAATTCAATCACTTACGGCTCTGGAATTGACGACCGGGACAAAATGTCATATCCCGCTCAGTTGCAAGGCTGGATGGGTTCCAGGTATACTGTACGCAATTTCGGCGTTTCCGGCGCCACCATGCTTCGCAACGGAGATAAACCTTACTGGAAAGAACCTGAATACGAAGAAGTTATTAAATTCGAACCCGACATTATCATTATCAAGCTCGGGACCAACGATTCAAAGCCGCAGAACTGGAAATTTGCCAATGAATTTGAAAAGGACTATACTGATATGATAATGGCATTCAAGGCTTTGGACTCCAAGCCCCGGGTTCTGTTAGCGCTGCCGGTACCGGTTTTTGTCCCCGAAAAATGGGGAATCAGGGATTCCATCGTGCGCGACCGGATCATACCCATCATCAAGAATATTTCAAAGGCCACCAAATGCCAGTATATCGATCTTTATACCACTTTGCTGCCCTATAAATGGACTTTCCCGGATGATGTCCATCCTAATTCCATCGGCGCTTCCGTGATGGTGGAGCAGATATACCGTGCACTGTTTTACAAAGATAAAATGCATGGTTCCGGATATCTGAATACCGCCATCGTGCCGGCTCCCGGTGCAGAATGCCGCGGAGCTGCGGCCGGTTGGGGCGAAGGGAATGACTGGTACAGCCAGTTTGAAGCCATCAATAAAATCGGAAAAGACCGCAAGGTCGATCTGGTCCTGCTTGGCAATTCCATTACTCAGGGATGGGGGGGAGAGGGCCGGTCCGTTTGGTCAGCCGCACCTGCGATCTGGGATTCCCTGCTCAAACCCATGAATGCCGCAAATTTCGGTATTTCCGGTGACCGCACCCAGCACCTCCTCTGGCGCATTCAGAACGGGAACTTCGACAACATCAAGCCAAAGGTAATCGCAGTCGAGATTGGCGTTAATAATTTCCCTTACCATACGGCGGAAGAAATCTCCGACGGAATCCATGCCATCGTCAAGGCTTTGCAAAAGAAGGTTCCATCGGCCAGGATACTCCTGTTCGGCCCGCTGCCCACCGGATTAACCAGCATAGACCCAAGCCGTCAGAAATACCATAAGATACACCACCTGATCCATGATCTTGATAATGATAAGAGCGTATTCTATCTCAATATGGACAAGCGTTTCATTAATGCCGACGGGTCTTTGACTGAAGGGCTGATGGCCGGTGACGGAATACACCTGACGGCTGAAGGTTATAAGGTTTGGGCCAGTGTGTTGGTGCCACAGGCACGGAGGCTGTTTAATAAATAGAAGAAGGAAGTATAAATGTTGAGATTCGAGGACCAATTCTGAATTCCGATTTAGGAGATTCAGGTGTGCCTGAAGTGTTGCACTCCCTGTCTGAACGCACACATTGTTCCGTCTCACGCTTCACGCTTCACGTGTCACGATGAAGATTGTCACTCGTCACTCGTAACTATAAGTAACATCATGAAAATCAAACTATTAATACTCCTGGGTCTGATGCAGGTCACACTTATCGCCGGTGCGCAGGAGGCTCAGAGGCCGGTAGTGAAGCCGGTCCGGTTTTTTATCGGCATACAGCCGGGGTTTATGCCTACCTTTCCTGATCAGTGGGGCTATACGGTCTGGGACTTGAATGTAGTTCCACTCACCATGGAATATGCAATCAACCGTCACTGGGCACTCCGTTTGCACTCGATATACAATTTGGGGGTCGGATCATATAACCAGGGACCAAAGCCGTCGAACATGGGACTTGAGATTGCAGCACCCTTTTATATGTCCCTGAAAAACAGCGAAGAGGGTCACAGGGGCTTCTATCTGGCTCCCATCATCACACCGGGGTATAACCTGTTTCCAGCTTATTATACCTTTGGTTTCGGGGCTGAAGCCGGATTTTCCTTTTTGTTCGGAAATAAATGGAGCTTAAGCATTGGTGCTCAAGCCGGGATAAAATTCCAGAAAATTCCGGAGGAATCATTTATCCGGCGTATCCCCTACTCGATCCCGGCTATCTCCTTGGGAATATGGCTATAACCTGATCCTGATCCCTCCCATGAAATTGATTCCGGCCTGAGGAAAGTATCCATCCATTTTACCGCGGTTGCCTTTATAATAATAACTGTACACCCAGGCGTTGGTTTCGTATTGATGATTCAACAAATTATTAATTTGAAAAAACAGCACCAATTCCTTGACCCTTTGAGGTTTCATTGTCCAATCAAGGGAAATGTTATTGATCCAGTAAGGGTCAAGTGACCGGATCAGGTCTGAACTATTATCAATAAACTGGCGTCCAACGTACCGGCTATCCCATACAAATCTTAAATCATTCAAAATCAACCAGCTCAGGCGGCCGCCTGAAATAATTTCCGGGGAAAAAGCCAGATTGGTCTGTCCCAGGACGGCTGTCCGTTGACCCCCGGTATCCCAGTCATCGACAAACTCGGTGAAATTGCGGATACTATTCCTGCTGAGAGTGAGGTTCAGCATAAGCTCGACCGTTTTGAACGGGTTGATTTTTACAGAAGATTCTATACCAGTTCGGAAACTCGAAGGTATATTCACCATGATCGGCGCTCCCACGTCATTGATCTGACCGGTAAGGATCAGCTGATCCTTGTAATCCATCCAATAAAAGGTCAATCCGGCGGAAACCAGACGGGTGTCCAGCTGATAACCAGCCTCCACATCGCGGAGGATTTCCGGTTTTATTGCCTGATTGACAGGTGCATCCACAAAATTACCGCGGGTCGGCTCACGGTGGGCAATCGCGTAACTGATAAAAGATTTCTGGTTTTCAGCCATTTCATAGGTCACGCCGAATTTCGGATTCAGGAAATGATACTGATGAGTTTGTGTAATATTTGCCTGATTGTCATCGATACCTGATATGCGGTAATTGATGGTGCGGTACTGCAAATCAGCATATAAGGAGGCTTTTGCAAGAACCTGCCAATTCATTTTAACGAACTGATTGGCATCCGTTTTAATTCCTTTGTTGAAATAATATTCGTGATCAGGACCGGCATCCGAAGCAAATTGGGACCAGATGACCCGGCCGAAATGATCGCCGTAATACTGATTCATTCCACCCCCGGCTGTAAGAGTCAATGCTTTACGATGGTAATTTAATGTATAAACGGCTCCGTAAAATTGATTTCTCAGCCACTTTCTTCGGACCAGGTCGCAGGATGAAATGGTGTCTGAACCCATGATGACCGGGGCGATCAGGTAATCTGCCAAAGCTTCCTCCTCGCGGTATTGCTCATAGTATCCTGAACCGCCGGTATAATGAAGGGCCACACTGAGATCCAGATTTCTCCTTAGCTGAGAGGACCAATGCAACTGGGCATTATTTTGCAGATAATCATCCACTTCATCTTTATAGGTATAAGGATTATTGGTCCGGTTTGTGGTAAGCATTTCAGAGGGAACTCCTCCCCAGGCCTGGTATGTCCGTTCTTTTCCGGTAAAAAAAGTGGTCTTGATGATGTTCTTTTTAGAATAATATCCGGCCGAAAGATAGGCCGAACCAAGATCTGTATAGGCGCGGTCGATAAAACCATCGGAGTGGATCTTTGTAAGCCGCACGTCCATGGTGAAATGGTCATTAATCAGACCGGTACCCGCATTGAGACTGGTTTTCCATGTGTTGAAAGATCCGGCTGACGCATTAAATTCCGCGGAGGGTGCGGATTTCATTGCCAGGGTTTGAAAATTGATGTTGGCACCGAATGCCGCTGCCCCCTGGGTGGATGATCCCACGCCTCTTTGCACCTGGATGTTTTCCGTTGAAGAAAGAATATCCGGGATATCGACCCAATATACCTCATGTGATTCGCTGTCGTTGAAAGGAACTCCATTGATAGTCACATTGATACGAGAAGCATCCGTCCCCCTGATGCGCAGGGCTGAATAGCCAACCCCGGTTCCGGCATCGGAGGTTGCCACTACGGAGGGTGAATTGAGCAGGAGGTAAGGTATATCCCGGGTCTGGTTTTCTGACCTGATCTGTTCCTGACCGATGTTGAAATAGGTTACCGGGTCCTTCGATCCGGCTCTCGTACCCCGGATAATCACCTCATCCCCCATAACAGGCGTGGCTTTCATCTGTATAGAAATTTTCACCGGACCGGCAAGATCCAACGGGTATTCCTGCTTTTGAAAGCCAACGAAGGAAAATATCAAAGTGTATTTTCCCGGTGGAACCGACTTGAGTAAAAAGGTCCCGTCATCCTTGGTCATCACACCCATAAAGGTATGATCGATCAATACATTAGCCCCCGCAAGGGGCTGATCCTGTTCGTCTGTAACCTTCCCGGTAATCGTTAGCTGCGCTGAAGCCGCCAAAGCAACGAAGCAGGATGCTGCAATCAGCATAATCCTTTTAATCATCGTATGTAACAATTATAACCAGGCCATAAGTCCCCGTGGCCACTCTCCCTTCGCCGGCATTATCCGTATCAGGTTCTAAGGGTATGATCTCAGCCCGTAATTTTAAGGCACCCCCTTAGAGGACGGCATAAAGATAATACATAAAATAAAAACGCACCAAATGTATTTGCAACAGATTCCAAATCAAAATGTTCAAAAAAAAAGCCGACCGGGAAAAAATCCCCGGCCGGCTAAACCCAAACCAAACAAACCAAAATCACAAACTTATTTCAAATCAACCAAATCAACTTTAAGTACTTCCGAAAATGCCTGCTTAAAGGATTCTTTCGGCATAGCGCCTTTCGCCATGGCGGGCTGTCCTTCCAAAGGAATGAACAAAATCGACGGAATACTCTGAATGGCAAACATACTCGCCAATTCCTTTTCCGCTTCGGTATCTACTTTAAATATATTGACTTTCCCGTTATACTCGGCTGCAAGATCCTCGAGCACAGGGGCAACCATCTTACAAGGTCCGCACCAATCGGCATAAAAATCAACTACAGCAGGGAGGGTTCCTTCAAATTTCCATTCGCTGTTTTTTTCGAAGTTAAATACTTTCTCTTTAAAGGTTTCCAGTGTCAGATGCTCCAGTGCCATTTTAATCCCTTCCTCTATTGTTTGTTATAAGACAATTAAATTCTTTGAATGTTTAAATCTGCAGAACAATTCGTCGGCAAATCTAGTTATTTACATTTATCTATATATCAATATCTGTGCCTTTCTCTCCGGCAGATAAAATTTGGTAATTTTGTCAGCCATATATAACGATATGTCATTTTCTCTTGTAAAAAAGCTCGACCATCCGGTTTTCAAGGTTGTTTCTGAGATTTCATCTGCCGAAGGTATTGATACTTATGTAATTGGAGGTTACGTCAGGGATCTTATCCTGCACCGCCGATCAGAAGACATCGATATCATGGTAGTTGGAAACGGGATCGGGCTGGCCAACAAAGCCGCCGAGAAGTTAGGAACGTCCAAAGTTCAGGTTTTTAAGAACTTCGGCACAGCCATGATTCGCTATAAGGATCTTGACATTGAATTTGTGGGGGCCAGACGGGAATCTTACACTCCTGGTTCCAGAAAACCTGACGTAGAAACCGGCACACTTGAAGATGATCAAAAGCGTCGCGACTTCACCATTAATGCGCTGGCTATCAGTCTTAACCAATCAAACTATGGAGAACTGATCGATCCTTTTCACGGATTACAGGATATGGAAGACGGAATAATCCGCACCCCACTCGACCCCGACATCACTTTTTCCGACGACCCGTTGAGAATGATGCGGGCGGTAAGGTTTGCCACCCAGTTGAAATTTCATATCGCCGAAGAAACCATTGATTCGATTATCCGTAATTGCCATCGGATTGAGATTGTATCAGCCGAAAGAATCTCTGATGAACTGAACAAGATTATTTTATCTGCCAAACCGTCAATAGGATTCAGACTATTGGATGATACCGGATTACTGAAGATCATCTTCCCGGAATTATATGCTTTAAAAGGCATTGAAGAACGGAAAGGGGTTCGCCACAAGGATAATTTCATGCACACGATAAGGGTTTTGGATAATATCAGTCCCCACACCAATGACCTTTGGTTACGTTGGGCAACGGTGCTGCATGATATTGCCAAGCCGGTCACCAAACGTTTCGACACCCAGCTGGGGTGGACCTTTCACGGACACAATCATTTTGGTACCCGTATGGTTTCGCAGATTTTCAGACGGATGAAGCTGCCAATGAATGAAAAGATGAAGTTCGTTGAAAAGATGGTTAACCTCCATATGAGGCCGATCGTACTCTCGCAGGAAATCGTGACTGACTCGGCCGTCAGGAGACTGTTGTATGAGGCCGGCGATGATATTGATGACCTGATGACCTTGTGTGAAGCTGACATAACTTCAGGTATCCGGGAAAAGGTGGATCGTTACCTGCAGAATTTCCAGCTGGTCCGTCAGAAACTGGTCGAGATCGAAGAAAAGGACCGCATGAGAAATTGGCAGCCTCCGATCACCGGTGAAGAAATCATGCAGGTTTTTGGCATATCGCCCAGCCGTCCGGTCGGAGAAATTAAAAATACCATCCGCGATGCAATCCTCGACGGCATCATCCATAATGAGCGTAATGAAGCCTGGACACTGATGATTGAAACCGGCATCAAATTGGGTTTAAGCCCGTTATCCGGATTTGAGAAGCCTATACCTGAAAAAAATCAAAAAGATGAAGACTGATTTCAAACCGGGTACCATGATTTATCCGGTACCGGCCGTACTGGTGAGTTGCGGTGAAACCGAAAGCGAATACAACCTGATAACCATAGCCTGGACAGGTACCATATGCACCACTCCACCCATGTGTTATATATCAGTCAGGCCTGAAAGGCACTCCTACGCGATCATTAAACGCACGGGCGAATTTGTCATCAACCTTACGACCATAGAGATGACCAAAAAGGTGGATTGGTGCGGCGTCAGATCCGGCAGGGATTTCAACAAATTCAAAGAAATGAACCTGACCCCGGGGCCTTCGAAACTGGTGAAAGCTCCGATCCTGATGGAATCGCCGGTCAACATTGAATGCCGGGTGACCGATATCAAGGAATTGGGCAGCCACCACATGTTTATTGCTGAAGTGATTAATATCCAGGTAAATGAAAAGCTCATCAATACCGATACGGGTAAGCTCAACATCCTGGATTCCGGTTTGGTAGCGTATGTTCACGGTAACTATTGCGTGATGGGCAAACGCATCGGGACTTTCGGGTACAGCGTGGCGAGGAAGTAACTTACCTTCTATAGTGCAGATCGAGATAAACCGGCAGGTGATCGGAATAGCCGCCCTGGTAATAATTTCCCAGATAGGTTCGCAGAGGCTGTTCCCCCATATTGGTTTTATCCTTTTCCAAAAGGTACTTGGCCTGAAAAACATGCAAATCGGCCGGACGGGCATATAATAGGCGGGCCGTATCGAGGACCGCCCCTGAAACCACCATGTGGTCCAGCAGGTTCCAAGTCCCTTTGTATTTATAAGTGCCGCCTGGAGATTTGCTTTTCAGGCCCTGGGTCAGGTCGTAGAGTCTGGCAACCTCCGGCCGGTCATAAGCCAATATTGCATTCAATCCCGATACCACGCTGAGGTCCATCGGTTCATCATTCAAATCGCCGGTGATCAGGATTTGTGCTTTTGGACTGATCCTCAAAATGGAATCGACCCGGTATTTTACTGCCTCCGCCACCCAAAGCCTCAGTGGCCGGGTTTGGACTTCACCTGAAGATCTTGAAGGCCAATGATTGACAAAAACATGCAGTGTATCCTTTCCTCCGATAATCCCGCACGCATACAATATTTCGCGGGTTCGCACGGCGGTATCGAATGGAAACTTTATGGGGTAAAAATGAGAATCCAATAGTTGAAAATACCCTGAGCGGTACAGAAGTGCCACGTCGATGCCCCTGGAATCAGGCGATTCATGATGAATGACCTGATAATCCAAACCTTTTAGAATGGTTTTATTGATCAGATCATCCACTGTTTTCCTGTTTTCAACTTCGCAAAGTCCCACCAGAACGGGTAAGGTATCATTCCCCAAATCCTTGATGACCCGGGCAATATGATCGATTTTTTCCTGGTACCGCCCCTCTGTCCACTTTTTCGTGCTGCCGGGTAGAAATTCCTCGTCGTTGATCAACGGGTCATTAATGGCATCAAACAGATTCTCGACATTGTAAAACATCACCCGGTAATGGGGATTGGGGTCGATAATACCCGATGGTTTATCCTTATCACACGATGCAGCCAGGAGCAGGGAGGTGAAAGCCAAGAGGACGATGTATTTCATGTAAATTATTGATATAGTGACGAGTGACGAGTGACAAGAACCAAATTTTGCCGTGTACGCTTTTATTTAAACTTCTCTACTTCAGCCTTGACCCTAACTTACGCATTGAGCCTTGAGCCTTTCTTGCGCCTTGAGCCTTGAGCCTTCACCTGAGCCTTGTGCCTTGTGCCTTTTGCCTTCACTTCTCCACCCGTTCGTAGGCCCCGATATCCGGTCCTTTGTCAGCCAGGCGGTTGATGCCAAGCAAGTCGAGAGGAAAGAACTTCGAAAATTCAGGGTTCGCACGGTCCTTTGCAGGAGATAGAGTATCGAGCTGGTAATCCCTGAAGGTAAAAGTGAGAGAATCGAAGCGCGGGGAAAGGTTCTTGACGATCTCAATCCATTTCAAGGGATCACTGGTGTTCATGGTATCCACAGTCACCAGACAATGGTCAAAAACGTAATTGAATTGTCCGGGAACCGGTTTTTTGTTGATTGTATTGACAAACTCAATTTCCATCGGCCGGCTACCTGTTATAATACAATTGGCAAACAGCGCATTGTACAGATTATAAACATATGCCGAACCATTGTACACATAGAAATTGTTCAGCAAAAGTGTGGGCTCGGTGCGGGTGCCCACTCCATAATTATTGGAAAGGGTGCAATGATAAAATTCATAAGATCCGCCCAGCGTGAGTGCCACGCACCAGGAGCCGCAATTGGCGATCACACAGTTACTGGCAAGAATGGTTGAACTCTGGGCATAAATCCCGGCCACCGTCATATTTTCGATCCGGGTATCTGAAATGGTTAATGTTGGCTTGGAACGGTTGGCCAGCGTATCCACCTGGATTCCTTTCATGGCATTTTTTATGATGGCATGCCTGATCACATTATCCTTGCTGCCCTTAAGAAAATGAATCCCACCCAGGATATATACGGTTCCATCTTCAAATTCAATCCAGCTACCCCACTGCCCTGGGTATTCATCATACTCATGCTCAAGCCTGTCGCCCAGAAAACTGACCGGCTCCTCAAGAGTACCGCCGACCAACAGGGTACCTTTTACCAGCATGCCCGATCGTTTATGAAAATAGATCCGGGTCCCGGGATCGATGGACAGTGTCTGCAGGCTGTCGACCAACATCGAATTATAGACCAGATAGGGTTTATCGTTGATCCATTTTTGCGTTTTAAGAATTTCGCCATTGATCAGATGCACATCCTGGCCGAAGGCGATCAGCTTCACATCCTGTATATTCCCGTTGGTTTGAAACACAATGGAGTCCTGTACGACGAGTGGATTATTCTGATTGGCCGGGTCGAGGGTAACCTCAACGAAAATATAGATACTGTCATTGGCCGGAATTTCCACTTTATCCATCTCCCCGGTAATCCTTCCATTGATATTCAGGCGGAACTTTGAACCCTGGCTGCCGGCAAGGGTAATTTTATCAACCGTAATGGGTTGAGCATGTTTATTGTAAACCCTGAAATTTTTCGTTGTGGAACCGATGGTCGTAAAAATGGTATCAAAAAGAACGGTATCCGCTGAAAACTCGAGTTTATCCTCCGGATTGATCACCGGATCCTTCCTGCAGGAAAAGAACAGAACCAGCAATAGAGTACCGGCAAAGAAAATTGATTTAAACTTCATGAGAAAAAAATTCCGGGTTCGGTATTATAACGGGCTTTGATCAGTTTTATGATCGGCAAAGTTAGTTTTTAACACATCTGATTGAGAAACTGTAGCCCTTATCATACCAATCCCTGCCAACCTGGGATTTATCTTTATGGAGACCCCTGTAAATGGCTTTTCCACTGCTATTTCCAGTCGTTGTCCAGAATCCGGCCATGGTATTGATCCCCCCGAAAACCCCGTCGGGGGTGCGATAACCTCCGGGACGGGCCGTGAAGCCGGTCAGGTTTGAGGCACCGGTGTTGGGATATTCCCAGTAAGCAGTTCCGGTATCCTTGAGCATTCCGCCCTCATTGAGGCCGCGATACCATTCAAGTAAAGTGGTGGAGCCGTCCATACCCAGAAAAGTTTCCAGCTGACGCCATTCGAGGTCGGCGGGCAGATGCCAGCCGTTCGGACAGGCTGTCAGCGATGTATTCCAGTCATATAGCCTGCCGTAAATCGATGCGTTATCATTGCTGCTGTTGTAGGAATAGCTGCTGGATGCTGAATAATTCAGGTTTTCAGCCATCCAGATCTGGCTGCCGAGTTTAACCGTCTGATAATATTTCTCATCACGGGGATCCTGCATTTGAAGATTTGCAATGAAGGCAATAGTTACCAGGTCGGAGTTTTCAACGCATGCACTGGTGAAGGCCCACTTTATTACATAGATCTGTCCCTGGATTCCGCTGAAACGCGATCCGGGATTATTAACATCTTCAATAACACCACTTTGCCCTGAGATAATCGACCAGGTTCCGGTAATTCCGATCCTGGGGGCATTTCCCCTTAAAAAGGTGGAAACCGAACCGTCGGATATCCTGATATCAGGGCCGGCATCTGCACTAACCTGCACCTGGTTGAGGATTATATTAACCTCGTCGAACGATGAGCTGCAGGCTGTCGAAACGGTCCATCTCAATACATAGGAGTGGCAAAGCAGCCCTGAGAAAATGGCATGCGGATCATTGACATCTGAGAAACTCCCGTTTCCTCCCGAGATGATGGACCACAATCCGGTGCCGTTGACCGGTGGGGTCGCATTCAGCTGAGCGTAAATCGATCCGTCGGTAAGGTTTAAATCCGCACCGGCAAAAGACACGGAAGGCTGGTCGGTAAAACTTACGTTCATCTGGTCCAATGAGCTATGGCAGAGCGTCCTGATAGTCCACCTCAGGGTATAGGTCTGACAGGGCTCGCCGGAAAACTTGCTTTTCGGGTCATTGATATCGGCGACCACCCCGCCGGTACCGGTGACAACCGTCCAGGTGCCGGTTCCCTGCAACGGAACATTGGCATCAAGCGTTACCACACGAACGGGTCCGTCGGAGGTCAGATCAGGGCCTGCTGCGGCAGTGGTAACAGCATGATCGAATATAATGCTAACATCATCCGATTTGCTGGAACAAGGGGTGGAAATCGTCCAGCGCAGGATGTAAGTCTGGCAGAGCTGTCCTGTAAAGATCGCCCCTGGATCGGAGACACTGCTGAATCGTCCGTTCAAACCTGAAACAACCGACCAGGTTCCGGTTCCGGTTGGCGGAGCATTTGCCGCCAGGGAAGCGGTTGAACGTCCGTCGGTAAAGGATTGATCGGGCCCGGCATTGGGATTGATCAGGTACTGATCGAAGCGTATCTCGATTGTGTCGGATGAGGCGGCACAAAGAGTTGAGACGGTCCAGAGCAAATTATAGGTGCTGCAGGGTTGTCCGGTAAAGGTTGAATTAGGCAATGAAGCATCGCTGAACGAGCCGGCATTACCGGTCAGTACTCTCCAGCGCCCGTTACCATCAGCAGGTGTGGCGGCCTGGAGTACCACTGAGGTGCGGCCATCGGTAATCAGTTGGTTTCCACCTGCATCAGCCTTGCTTGGCTGATACGAGAAGGCGATTGTCACTTCATCCGACAGCGTAGTTGTTCCGTTGGTAACCGACCATCTCAAAGTATAGGCTTGACAGGCTGTGCCTGAAAATGTTGCGTTAGGATTATGAATGTCTGACAAGGCTCCGCCAGTGCCTGAAATGATCGTCCAGGTACCTTGATTATACAATGGAGCTTCGGCTTCAAGCACAAAGCTGGTTCTTGAATCGGTAAAAATGGTATCCCTCCCGGCATAAGGTGCGGTGTTACCCTGTAAATGTACCGGTACTGAAATGATATAGGGTTCATCCTTATTATCAATCGCCTTGATCTCAACATGATAATCACCCTGGGTCATTCCAGTGGTTTGCCAGTCGAACTCATAAGGGGATTCCAAATCAGTCAGGACCAATGAATTGGGAGAGGTAAAAACCACCTTAACCACCTCACCGTCAATATCATATGCATTAACTTTAAAATTGATTACCTGACCTACATTAAATATGACACTATCGGCAGGGGCAGTTTTTTCAACATAGGGCGGTTTATTCGGCAGAATATATTCGCAACCGGCAATGACAAGCAGCAGAAACAATGGAATAAGAAGTATTGGAAGGTATGTGAAGTAGTGGCTCCGCTTTTCGTGTTTCATAGATATAACTTGGCTTAATAGTATAAAATTAACGCATCTTCACTGAAAAAATGATGCATCGCCCGAATTTTCTATTTTTGTTAACAACTACAACCATTCCGAAAAATGAAAAACCCGATCATTATGGCTGTTCTGCTAGCGTCTGTGGTAAATCAATCCTGCCAGAGGAAGGAAACCGCTGATTTTATTGTTAAAAACTCGGTGGTATACTCCGTTGACTCCAATTTCAGCATTGCCGGAAGTTTTGCCGTTAAGGACGGCAGATTTGCCGCTGTTGGCACTGACCGGGAAATTGAAATAAAATGGATTTCCGATAAGATATATGATTTAGGTGGCAAATCTGTTTACCCGGGATTTTATGATGCCCATTGCCATTTCGACGGCTATGCCGCAAGTCTGAGAAAAGCGGATCTGAGAGGAACTACCAGTTTTGCTGAAATATGCGACCGGTTGGTTGAAAACCAGAAGGTTAATCCTACCGAATGGGTCCAGGGACGGGGTTGGGATCAGAATGACTGGGTAGTTAAAGAATTTCCCGACCGTTCGGATCTTGATAAGATTTTCCCTGAAAAACCGGTATACCTGACCCGGATTGACGGACATGCTGCGGCAGTCAATACGGCCGCCCTGAAGCTTGCCGGTATTGAAGAGAGCACTTCCATCAAAGGAGGGGAGATTATCAAGAAAAATGGCAGGATTACGGGTGTGCTCGTTGACAATGCCATGGATCTGGTTTCCAGACTGGTTCCTGATATGTCGGAAACCGAAGAGGCCGCTGCACTTTTACAAGCCCAAAAGAATTGCTTTGCGGTCGGACTAACAACCGTTGCAGATGCCGGGATCGGTACTGGAACCGTTCAGCTCATGGACCGTCTTCAGAAGGATGGTCAGCTGAAAATGAGGATCTTTGCCATGCTAGCACCTACGGAACAAAACTTTAGGGAGTTCGTGGATAAGGGGATATTTAAGACAGACCGGCTCCATGTCAGGTCGGTGAAGCTTTATGCCGACGGTGCTTTGGGCTCACGGGGAGCGCTCATGCTTGAACCATACAGCGATGCACCCGAAAAATCGGGGTTACAGGTTAACGAGACCGGGTATCTTAAGGAGATGTGTCAAAAATGTTACGATGCTGGTTACCAGGTGGAGACCCACTGCATTGGCGATAGTGCCAACAGACTGATACTGACCATTTACAAGGATATTCTTAAAACTAAGAATGACCGCCGCTGGCGGATTGAGCATGCGCAAATCATTCATCCGGATGACTTCCGGTTATTCGGCGAATACAGTGTTATTCCCTCGGTTCAATCCACGCATGCCACTTCCGATATGTATTGGGCCGGCGACCGTGTGGGACCGGTCAGGATCAAAGGGGCTTATGCCTATAAACAGCTGATGCAGGAGAATGGATGGATACCAAACGGCTCGGATTTTCCGATCGAGCAGATCAATCCGCTGTTCGGTTTTTTTGCCGGGTTTGCCCGGATGGATCCATCCGGCTACCCTGAAGGGGGTTGGATGATGGAAAATGCCTTATCGCGTGAAGAAAGTTTGAAAGCGATGACCATCTGGGCTGCTAAATCCTGCTTTGAAGAAAAGGAACGGGGCAGCATCGAACCGGGAAAAATGGCGGATTTTGTTGTGCTTGATCAAAACATTATGAAAATAGAACCGCTTAACGTACCAAAGACTAAAGTATTGGAAACCTGGATCGGCGGAGAAAAAGTTTTTGCCGCTGGAGAACGATAAGATTGTTATGAAAATCATTTTATTACTGGCGGGAGGCGCCATCGGAACCCTTGCCCGTTATGCGCTGTCCGGATTCACACATAAAGTGTATTTGGGAACCTTCCCCATGGGCACCCTGATGGTAAATCTACTGGGCTCATTAGTCATAGGGTTCCTTTGGGGAATTTCGGAAAGCAGGAATATTTCACCCAATTACCGATCATTTGCTTTCATCGGCCTTCTTGGTGGTTTTACCACCTTTTCAACTTATGCGCTCGAAAGCATGAACCTGCTCAGGGATAATGAGATCAGGCAGGCTCTTACTAATATTCTCGCAACCAACCTATTGGGACTTGTCTTAGTTTTTGCGGGATTTTTCCTGGCCAAAGGACTGATCAATCAAATCAAATAAAAAATGAAACTGCCGGAACAAGGGAAATTGCTGCGGATCTTCATTGGTGAGGGTGATTCCTATAAAGGAAAGCCCCTGTATGAAGCCATTGTGCTCAAGGCCAGGGAGCTGAATCTCGCAGGGGCTACGGTATTGAAGGGGGTCATGGGTTTCGGTGCGAACAGCCGGCTTCATACCTCCAAGGTTCTCCGTTTGTCGGAGGACATGCCGCTGATCATTGAAATTGTGGATACGGAAGAAAAACTGGAACGGATCATGCCGTTCCTCGAAGAGACGGTTACCGAGGGACTCATCACTATTGAAGCGGCTAAAGTGATCATTTACAGGCATAAATCAATTTCCTGAGCCATGAAAACGATTAAATTGATTGCGGGATTTTTCCTCCTCTTTCTGGTGGGATTTACGTTTCCGGCCGAGAAGGATTTCAAAATATCCATTTTTGATGAACTCTCCCCAATCTATCCGGATTCCAGGATAGACAAGCAGGTAACGTCCTACACCGTAGACGTTTGCAAAGGAAGCATTGCAGCCATACATATCCTCATGACCGACCTGATCCCAATGGAACCGGTGAGGTTTGCCCTCACCGCCAAAGGGTTACTCGATAAATTCTATGCGAATTGGTACTTCATGATTGATGTTCCGGTGACAGAAAATACAGGACTTGAAGGCTGGACCGAAAAATCTAACGGTCAGCCGAATCCGTACGTCATACGTAAAGCCCCGTTCCGGATTTTTGAAGCTTTTGATCCGGTTCAAACCGGTTATATTCCAATCACCTCCACTCAGGCCTTGCGCATGGAAATACCCATCGGGAAGGATTTTCCGACAGGGAAGCAACTGTTTACCATTCACATCAGTTCAAAAGGCCAGGTAAAAAAGCTGGAATTGACTGTGAATGTTTATCCGGTTGAAATACCCCCGGTGAACCAGGCACATCTCAATTATGTCAACTGGCTGAATATTGGGAATATATGCAAGGACCATGAGGTTGAGTTATGGTCGGAACCTTTTTGGGGTATGCTCAGGAAATATGCCCAGATGATGGCCAAAGGCCGGCAGAACACTTTTTGGTTCATCTGGAGTGATTTTTTCCGTTTTAATCCGGACGGCACCGTAGCTGAGTTTTACGACCAAAGGCTTGAACGATACATTAATACCTTTCTTCTTGAAGGATTGACAACCATTCAGGGGGCACCATTTGCACGACGCCGCGACTGGTCGTCGGACGCCTTTCTGGTGGCGGTTCCAACATCTGATAACCATGAGATACCGGCCGTTTCAGAGGAGGGCCGGAAAATAATCCGCTCCATGGCAAGGCCAATTATCGACCTGATGAATAAGAAAGAATGGGAGGAGAGGTGGTACCAGGGAATTTTTGATGAACCCACCGACGAATACGTCGACCGGTATAAGGCAACTGCAGATTTTTTGAGAACCATGAAACCAGATCTGCGCATATTGGAAGCCACCATGACGGTAAGCCTTGCCGGTACGGTCAACTGCTGGTGCCCTCAGGTCCAGGAATTTCAGAAAAACATCTCATTCTTTGAACAGAGGCAAGCGGCCGGCGACGCGGTATGGGTGTATACCTGCCTGATGCCGGGCGGGCCGTGGATCAACCGCCTGATCGACCAGGAGCGCCTTCGGCAGGTGTATGTCGGCTGGGCCTGTGCAAAATATGACCTGCAGGGGTTTTTGCATTGGGGATTTAACATGCATAGCGGCAAGCCCTATGAAGAACTGGTCAGGATGCATGGCGGTCCAAACAATTTCTTACCTGCCGGGGATTCGCATATTGTTTATCCGGGTAAGAAGGGGCCTTTGTCGAGCCAGCGTTTTGAAGCCCACCGGATCGGAATGGAAGATTACGAATTATTATATCTGCTGAAAAAGCAACAACCAGAACTCGCCAACCAATTAATCAACAAGCTTTTTCAAGCATTTGACCAGTATGATAAAGACATCAGGGATTACCGGAGCGTAAAAAAGGAAGTGCTTGGCGCCCTTTACGGCAGGACCATATAACTATGACATCAAAAAAGTTCAAACCCGATTATCACCACATTCTCGACGTACTGAACAACAAAAGGCCGGCTCGCTTACCTCTGTACGAACATGCCATTGATCCGCCCTTTATCCGCAAGGCAACCGGAAATAATTTTACGCTACAGGGTAACCATGTGAAAGACTTTGAGGATTATTACCATACCATCAGCCAGTTCTGGCTCGACATGACTTATGACTCATTTGCTTATGAAGCAGCCATTTGCGAGTTATTACCGGGTCATGGTGCGATAAACGGAGGCATGGCCGGTCCGATTCAAACCCGGGCCGACTTTGAGCGTTACCCGTTTGATGAGTTTCCTGAATTATTCTGGAGAACTTATTCGCCTCATCTCGATGCCATCAGGAATATCCTGCCCCCGGGCATGAAAGTGTGGGGCGGATGCGGTTATGGGATTTTCGAAACCAGTGAAGACCTGGTTGGATTTGAGAACCTTGCGGTGATGCAATATCTTGATCCGGAACTATTTGCAGATCTGTACCTGAGAATCGGAGACCTGTTTGCCACGTTATGGACCGAGATGGTTAAACGCTACCCGGATATTTTCGTTTTTTTCAGGATGGGTGATGATATCGGATTCAAGACCTCCACTTTTTTTGAGCCCGATGTCATCAGGCAGCATCTGATTCCCCAGTACCAAAGGGTTATCGACATTGTACACAGGGCCGGCAAGAAGTTTTTGCTTCATAGCTGCGGGAATATTTTCACGGTGATGGATGACCTGATTGCCGCCGGGATAGATGCCAAACACTCCAACGAGGACCAGATTGCCGCTTTCGACACCTGGATCTCCCTTTATTCCGGTCGCATCGGTCTGATGGGAGGTATCGATGTGAATGATCTTTGCCTGAATTCATATGACGACCTGGTGAAAATGGTTGTCGAAAAAGGAACTCGTTTTCGGAACAGCGGCCGCGGATTCGGTTTGGGATCGGGGAATTCGATAGCGGGGTACGTACCCGTGGAGGGGTTCATGGCGATAGTTGAGGGGGCGAGGAGGATTCGTGAGGACGGGAGGACGTGAGGACGGGAGCTCTCATTGGCACCTCGTTAGAGGGAAGCGGTCCCCGCGTTCGCGGGGATGACACTTCTCCGGGGGTAATTATTTTTAATAATCAATACATGCATGAAAAAAATGATGTTTATTAAATACTTGACTGTTTGCGCTTTGGCAATAGGATTTACCGGTGGGCAGGCACAGGAGAGCAATATACTGGAAAAAACGGCGGCGTATAATGTGGTATGGAATACGCCCAGCGTGAATTCGTTAGGATCAATGCCGATCGGGAATGGCGACATTGGAATGAATGTGTGGGTGGAGGGAAATGGCGATCTTTATTTATATCTGTCAAAGACCGATGCTTGGAGTGAGAACGGACAGTTGCTGAAGCTCGGAAAAATCAGGATCAACCTGGATCCCAGTCCATTTACTACCGGCAAGCCATTCAGGCAGGAATTGAAGCTGACCGAAGGGAAGATCATGATCACAGCAGGAAAACCAGCTGAGCAGGTTGAGATCGGCATCCGGATCGATGCCAATCATCCGGTTGGAGAAATTAATATCACTTCTAGAAAGCCGGTCAAAGTAAAAGTCGAACTTCAATCATGGAGAACCGAAAAGCGTGCCATGACAAATAAAGATGAGCTTTTCAGCGTATACGGTCTGGAGGCGGGCAGCGAGCAGCCAATTTATCAGGAAGCGGATCACTTCATTCCGGCCAGCGGCAACCGCATCACCTGGTATCACCGCAACGACCGGTCGGTTTGGAAAGAGAACCTCCAGTTACAAGCCCTCGGCGAATTTGCTGACCGGTCGACCGATCCTTTGTTTTACCGGACCTTTGGAGCCACTATTGAAGGAACCGGATTAATCTCCGGATCGGCAACCGTTTTAGCCAGTCAGGGAAAGATATCTGCCTGTACTTTATCTGTTTACCCATTGACATCAGCAACAGTTACAGAGCAAAACTGGGTGAACCAATTGAACTATGGGATAGAGAGAATCAAATCAATACCCTCAGAAATGAGGATCAGGTCTCACCTGGAGTGGTGGAATAATTTCTGGAACCGGTCCTACATTTTCCTTTCCTCGCCCGATCCAAAATTCAGTGATCAAACTAAAACCATCACACAAGGCTATATCCTTCAGCGGTTTATCAACGCATGCGGTGGCCGTGGACAGTCACCCATCAAGTTCAACGGTTCGATTTTTACCGTAGACACTTATGCCCGGAAGGAATCGAAAGGTTTTGATGCTGACTTCCGCAGGTGGGGTGGTCCGTTCTGGTTCCAGAATACACGCCTGCCCTATTGGTCGATGCTTGAATCAGGGGATTTCGAGATGATGAAACCTCTGTTTGCGATGTACCTCAGGGCGTTGCCAATCAGGCAGTTTGCAACAAAAAAATATTATGGACATGCGGGGGCTTTCTATCCCGAAACGATGAATTTCTGGGGCACCTGGACCAATGTCAACTATGGAACCGATCGCAAAGGGATGCCTGACGGTCTGACCGAGAATACCTATATTAGGTATTACTGGACAGGCGGACTGGAGCTATCACTCATGATGATTGATTATTATGAGTTTACCCGTTCGGAGGTCTTTGCGAAAGACACGTTGTTGCCCTTTGTTACTGAGATACTTGAATTCTTCGACAAGCATTGGAGAAGGGATATTGACGGCAAGATTCTTTTTACTCCGGCACAGGCTTTGGAAACTTACCAGACGGTCGTCAATCCGACTCCGGATATTGCGGGGTTGCGGTTTGTGACCTGCAAGATGCTGGAAATGAAAGGTATTAAGATCAGCCCAGAGAAACGCAAGCAATGGGAATCCCTTTTATCTGCTATACCGGAAATTCCTTTGAGGATAATTAACGGTGACAAGGTGATCGCACCAGCGGCTTTGGCGGCCCAGGAAGCCAATATCGAAAATCCCGGATTGTATGCCGTTTTCCCGTTTCGGGTTTATGGTGTTGGAAAGCCCGATATTGATCTTGGCATCAGCACTTTTGTCACGAGAAAATTTCGCTCGAACATCGGGTGGCAGCACAGTTCTATCCAGGCCGCCTACCTGGGTCTGGCTCGCGAAGCTTCCGAACTGTTGCTGGATAAATTCAGCAACCACGATCCTGAATGCCGCTTCCCGGCCTTCTGGGGTCCGAATTACGATTGGAGCCCCGACCAAGATCATGGTTGTGTTGCCATGATAGCGTTGCAAAGGATGCTTCTGCAATATGAAGGCGACTCAGTGACTACTTTTCCGGCCTGGCCGGAGGGGTGGGATGTTGAGTTTCGCCTCAGTGCGCCAGGCAGGTCGGTGGTTGAGGGAACATCGGTCGGGGGGAAGAAAGACGTTGAGACTTTGAGACTTTGAGACGTTGAGACTTTGAGACGTTGAGACTTTGAGACGTTGAGACGATAAGACGGGGAACGAAAGAATCGTGAAGCGTGAAGCGTGAGACGGAGGACGGAAGACGGGGGGAGATAAGAACGGTATTCGTTCCTTTTTTTTACATTGCTTTGCGAGGAGGATTCTAAAAATTTGAATTTTTTATGAAAAAAACAATTTCCGTACTCGCAATCCTGACAATCCTGATGAGTGTTCAATCATTGGGTCAGAGCTCCTGTTTTCCTGAAAAACAATATATTCCCCATTCGCTGCCCGACTATACAAGTTACCGAGACTCCCTACCCTCCCCTGTATTTGACGAGAAGCCCTTATGGGTTGAAACGTATTGGAAAGCCTGGGAGCTGGCTTTCCGCAATTTTAATGAACCCGCGCCAGGCAGCGGGTTTGTCTCGCAATTTGCCGATGCTGCTTTCAATGAATGCATATTTCTATGGGACATGAGCTTTATTACGATGTTCTGCAATTACGCCCATCCGATGGTTCCGGGTATCAGCGGATTAAATAATTTCTATGCCAAGCAGTACCCCGATGGTGAGTTCAGCCGCGAGATCATCCGGAAAACCGGTGTCAACCGGTGGCCGGTGAGTGATACCGGCCGTACCCTTTACAGTGAATGGGGATGGGGCGTTCCGGGCAAAAAGGAGGTAACCTATATCGGGAGGGAGGTTCCTCAGCCAAATCCAGTGATGACGCTTGATGCATTAAACCATCCGATTGCCGCATGGGCCGAGTGGGAAAGTTACCGGATGACCGGTGATAAAGCCCGACTGGAATTGATTTGGAAACCACTCGAAAAGTACTTCCAGTCCCTGAAAAAATACCTGACCCAGGGAAACGGGCTTTACATGACCGACTGGGCCAGTATGGACAATTCGGAAAGGAACCCATATCTCGTCGGTGGCGGTACCGGGATCGACATCTCCGCCGAAATGGTGCTGTTTGCAAATAATTTGGCCGATATCTTCGGGGAACTGGGAAACAAGGAAAAAGAGAAAATATACCTTAAAGAGGCCTCAGAATTAGCAGAGAAGATTAATCGCCTGATGTGGGATCCTGACCGGAAGTTTTATTTTGACCTGACCCTAAGAGGAGAGAGGGCACCGGTAAAAACTATTGCCGCTTTCTGGCCACTTCTGGCAAATGTTGCCAGTAAACAACAATCTGCAGATCTGGTAACGCATCTAACCAATCCGTCAGAGTTCTGGAGGAAGAATCTGGTTCCGACACTTGCCGCAGATCAAAAGGAGTTCTCCTCTTCGGGTGATTATTGGTGCGGTGCCGTTTGGGCACCTACCAATACCATGATCATTCGCGGACTGGAGAATTATGGTTATGATTCACTGGCCCGGGTGATCGCGCTGAATCATGTAACGCTTGTTGCTGATATGTTTCGGAAAACGGGGACCATCTGGGAAAATTATGCTCCGGATTCCCTTTCGTGCGGATACATCTCGGGAAAGAGACAGGTGATGCGTGATTTTGTCGGTTGGAGCGGGATCGGACCGATCCTGTATTTTATGGAATATGCCATTGGAATCAAGGCCGATGGGGTAAAGAAAGAGCTGAGCTGGTCGGTCAATTCGAATCAGAAATCGGGTTGCAAAAGATACCGGTTCGGGGGGATTGTCACCTCGCTGGTAGCGGAACCGGTGGATCAGCATACCATGAAAATCAAAGTGGAATCGAATGGAAATTACACGCTGATATTGAAGAACAAAGTATCCGGAGAGTTTAAGATAAAGGCGGGGGTGCAGGAATTCAGAGTCACGCGAGTTGCTATTTAATTGAATAGTAGACCAATATTATATTAGCGGTGATCTCATCAGCATTGAGAATCAGGTCTTTCAATTTCTTGTCCATTCTAACCTCTTTCCCGTCCTTCAGTGCTTTGGTGATGACTACAATTTTGAAATTGTACCGGATTGCAGTACATTTGTAGAAATAAAAATTAATTATCATGCTTGAATTATCGGTAAATAAATTCAGGGCTAACCTTAAAGATTTTGTTGATAAGGCGATCGATGAACATCTTCCTATCCGGATCAAACGCCGGGCCGGAAAAGACTTTGTTGTGATCAGTGCGGAAGACTGGGACCGCGACCAGGAAACTTTGTACGTTTTCAGGAACACTTCATTGATGAGCCAGGTCGCAGAATCCCTGTTGACCTATCAGAAAAAAGATGGCTATACACCAACTCAGGAGCAACTTGATGCGATCAATCGTTTTTGAAGGAAGGACCTGGAGCATTTATGAGGAATTGAGATTAAAGGATAAAGTTCTTCATAAAAACCTATGCGTAATTTTAAAGGAAATGCAGAGGGGAGATCCTGAAAACGGCGCAGGGAAACCTGAGCAATTAAAATATGAATTATCGGGATTCTGGTCCAGGAAACTATCGCAATATGACCGTTTGATTTACCGCTTCGACGATAAAGCGATTTACATTTTTGCGATCGGCGGGCATTATGAGGAGGTGAGGAAGTTTGAGGAATGAAGAGATTCGAATGCAGAGTTCCGAATGCCGAAATTACAGATCCAAGGATTGATGAAGAAGAAAATGCAACTTTTAGTTGACCTGAATCTCCAACACGGAATTCGGAATTCTGAATTGGTATTTCAACTTTCTTACTTCTATAAGGAAGGCATTTAAGTGTCCCAACCCTACCCCATATTTTTTATCTTTACCGCCTGATAAATTTTCAGGATGGGCTTGTCATACAAAAGATTTTTGATTGGTATTGTGGTGATTATGGCCGGAATCATTGCCAAAGGGCAAGATTACGATAGCCTGAGGCTCGCACAATTGCCAAAATTATTGATGCCTGACAACCTGAAAACTACCGGATTGCCTTATAAACTGGATAATTCCAGGACCAAATATTTCCCTGCCATATTTACCCAGTTCGGATACAGCTGCAACCAGGCAGCTTCCATTTCGGTTGGCTTCACTTATGAGCTGAATGCCTTAAGGAACGTCGATGCCTATTATCCGGAGAACCGGCTTCCGGCCTTCTTTACCTGGAACATGATGAACCAGGGCAAGTTCGAAACCGGTGTTTCCTATTTCGAAAGCTGGGATATGGTCCATGCCATCGGTTGCCCGAACTGGGTGGATTATGGAAGTTCCTTTATCAATGAAACCCGTTGGATGAGCGGTTACTACCGGTATTACCACGGGATGCAGAACCGCGTTGAAGAAACTTATTCAATTGATGTCAGTTCTGAAGAGGGCTTGCAAACCTTAAAACACTGGCTGTATGACCATCTTGGTGATTACCAGCCGGGTGGTGTGGCCTATTTCCAGCTGGCGACACTCGACCTGCAATTCTGGCCATTGCCCCCGGGTACTGAAGATGCAGGTAAAATCATGATTCCCTGGTTCGGCTATGCGGTTGGGCACGCCATGACTTTTGTGGGGTATAATGATTCCGTGAGATTCGACTTCAACCGCGATGGCAGCTATACCAACGATCTGGATACCAATGGCGACGGGAAGGTCACGATGGCCGACTGGGAGATCGGGGCACTGATCTGTGTCAACACCTATGGCCCCGAATGGGGAACCGACGGTCGTGCCTATGTCCCTTATCGGTTACTGCCCCTGACACCAGAACAAGGCGGGATCTGGCAGAAATCGGTTATGGTGGCCAAACCAAACAAATCCTATAAACCACTGCTCACTTTGCGAGCCCGGGTAAGGTATCCCGACCGGTCAAAACTCCGGATCACCGCAGGAGTTTCGCAGGATCCAGCCGCAACCGAACCCCAATTCATCCTTGATCAGCCGGTCTTTCATTACCAGGGTGGAGCGCTGCCTATGCAGGGCGTCGGACCATCGGATCCAGAACTAATTGAGATCGGGATCGATGCAACCCCTCTACTGAGTCACGTTGAGACTGGTAAACCAGCCACATTCTTTCTGGTGGTATGTGAGCAGGATCCGGACGCGAAAAGTAGCGGAACGATTGAATATTTTTCGTTTAATGAGTACCGTGATACCGAATTGGAGCACAATGGCAATCAGCGCAATGTAAGTATCGACAAACCATTTCTTGCGCTTCCGGTTGTGTTGACCCCTGAATTCAATGGCCCCGTTGTGGTAACTTCGGAATTACCAATCGCTGCAGCCGGCGAGGAATATCAATTAACCCTTGATGCTTCAGGCGGCACCCCACCCTATAAATGGCTCCCGGCGAACAATAGATATAGTGAAAGTGAATTTGCAGCTCCTTTGACGGCCCTCACCGAAACGAGAATCCTGCCCGACAATGGCAACTATGAAAAGAAAACCGTGTCGCTGCCCTTTGATTTTTTATATGGCGGAAAGAATTACCGGGAAATAACTATTACCGGAACAGGTGGTATAGTATTGGTCCAGAATGAATTGCATATTCCTTATGGCATTGAGTTGCGTGAACTTCTCGGGCTCAATCAGGCGATCTATCCTTTTTACAGCACCGAGCTGCAATATACCGAAGGAACTGATGGTGTATTTTATGAGGCGCACAAAGTGGATGTTACCATTTATTGGAACGCATCCATTATTCGTGACAGCATAATATCGGACGTGAATTTCGCGGTCAGGTTATTTGCTAACGGAACGATTGAATTTTTATACGGAGATGTCCTTAACAGCACCTCGTCACCGTGGCTGGTTGGCCTTACCGGCGGTTCAAAGAGTCAATCTCTCTATCCTGCCATTAATGCGACAGGGATAAAATCCGGCTTGAATTTGCGCTTCCAACCCTTTATGATGCCGGCCGGAATTCAGATCAGCCGGGAGGGAGTTTTGACCTGTAAACCTCTTGAGTATGGTAAAACATGGACCGTTCCGGTATGCGTAGAGGATAATCAGGGGCTTCAGGCAACGCGTGAACTAAGTTTGTCGACCGGTCCCTCGAAAAAGCAAGACGATAGCATCATTACCCCGAAAGTCCGTATCTTTCCCAATCCCGTTGCGGACAAGGTCCAAATTCAAATTACCGGTGACCGGAGCGGAACTATCCTAATCAATATCATCGATTTATCCGGCAAAACACTGTTAACCGAAACAAATATCTTACAGCCTGGAAGCCAAGTTGTCACTATTGAAACGACCAGTGAACTGGTTCCCGGAATCTATATCCTGGAAATCACCGGTGCAACAACTTTCCGGTCGAAAATCTATTTCAGCGAATCGAAATGAAACTATCAGTGATTATTCCTGCCTATAACGAGCAGGCGACCATTTATGGCATTCTCAAGCGGGTTAGTTCGGTGGAACTGATACAGGGCATTGAAAAGGAACTGGTGGTGGTTAATGATTGCTCAAAAGATGGTACTGAAACGGAACTCTTCCGTTTCCAGTCCGATCATCCGGAGATCCAGGTCAACTATCAGAAGCATGAGGTGAACCGGGGCAAAGGAGCGGCCATCCACACCGGGATTATCATCGCTCAGGGCGATTTTATCATCATCCAGGATGCCGACCTGGAATATGATCCCAGGGAATTCAACCTGCTGTTGCAGCCGATTCTCGACGGATTTGCCGATGTGGTATACGGAAGCCGGTTTAGCGGGGGCAAGCCCCACCGGGTCCTGTTTTTCTTTCATACGATCGGAAACCGGTTTCTTACCTTCCTCTCTAACTTGCTGACCAATATCAACATATCAGATATGGAGACTTGCTATAAACTTTTCAGGTCGGAGGTAATCAAGAGCATTAAATTGAAAGAAGCCCGGTTTGGATTTGAGGCGGAGATAACGGCAAAGGTGAGCCGGATCCCCAATATCAGGATTTATGAAGCAGGAATTTCTTATTATGGAAGGACCTATGCTGAAGGAAAGAAGATCAATTGGAAAGACGGTTTCCGGGCAATTTATTGCATCATCAAATACAATATTTTCAGTAGATGAATGAATTTGATTTCAAGCCTGTCGATCTTGAAGGGGAAGAAACGTTAAAAACGATCGCACTCGCGGATCATTTTAACCGTTGGATGTTTGATACCATAAGGCCATACTGCACTGGCAATATCCTTGAAATCGGGAGCGGACTGGGAAATATTTCCGAATTCTTTCTTCATGCGCAGGCCAATATCTATTTGACAGATATCCGCAAAAGTTATTGCGAAGGTTTGCGACGTAAATTCGGGAGAAACCAATCCCTGCTGGGTGTTGAAACGATGGATCTTGTGGATAAAGACTTTGATGCCAAATTCAGCAAGCACTTCAATCAATTTGATACTGTTTTTGCCTTAAATGTGGTGGAACATATTTTTGATGACCGGCAAGCCCTGATTAACTGCCATAAATTAATAAAAACCGGCGGACATCTGATCATTTTAGTACCAGCCAACCAATGGCTGTACAACAACTTCGACAAAGAGCTGGAGCATTACCGGAGATATAATAAGAAAGGGCTGGAGAAGCTGTTTTCATTCGCAGGGTTCAGTGTTTTAGGCACCCAATATTTCAACGCGGCGGGAATGGCAGGATGGTTTATCTCGGGTAAAATACAGCATCATAAGATAATACCCGAGGGCCAGATCCGTTTGTACAATAGACTGGTTGCCCTGTTCAGGCTGTTCGACCGTTTAATATTAAATTCATTCGGATTATCGGTCATCACGGTTGGGAAAAAATAGAATGCTGGTAACTAATAGCAAAAAAGATGAAGGTTACTTCAAAAACCCTGGGTCCGATTGTATTATTACTGGTTGCCATCGTTTTGATTGTCATTCAGTTGCTTTCGACCGGCGTGAGTGGTGAAACGGATTCCATTTTCCACTATCAGATTGCCCGGTACGCGTTCAAATATCCGGAATTCTTACTAAACCACTGGGGGAAACCCCTATATACCATTCTTTCAGCCCCCTTTGCCCAATTCGGATTCACCGGAACCATCGTTTTCAACCTTACCTGTGGTTTACTAAGCGCCTGGTTTGCCTACCTGATAGCCAGACGACTGGAATACCGGCATGCCTGGGTCGCCATTGTGTTCACCATTTTTACCCCGGTCTATCTGTTCATCATGTATTCGGGCCTCACCGAAATCATATTCAGCCTGGTTTTGATTGCCGGAATATATCTATTTATCAGCAAGCGTTTTATCTGGTCTGCTGTTGTGATATCCCTGATTCCTTTTGCCCGCACCGAGGGTGTGATGTATATCATTCTGATGATCCCGGCGCTTCTCTGGATGAGACAGTATAAGGCTCTACCCTTTTTGTTGACGGGTTTCGTTGTTTTCGGCCTGGCAGGGTTGCCCCAATATCATGACCCGTTCTGGTTCTTTACCAAAATGCCTTATAATACCAGCAGTGCCGACCTTTACGGCAGCGGATCGTTCTGGACCTATTTCAAGGATATGGGCTACATTCTGAATTACCCACTGATAATCATGGTGATCGCAGGATTGGCATTCCTGCTCCTTGACCTCCGAAAAGTGGGGCGTGACTTACGGAATATCAAATATGTCACCTTATATCTATTAATTATCCCATCGATATTCGGTTTTATCCTTGCGCAGAGTTTCTTGTGGTGGAAAGGTTTGGGAATATTGGTTTCGATCCGGTTTATGGCCTGTGTACTTCCTTTGGTTGCCATCCTGGCAATCACCGGTTTTGAACGGCTGATGCTAAAAGCCAGGTTCAGCAATATTTTGACCTTTGTTTTTGGTACCTATGTTATCTTTTTAGTTGTCTATAAACCATTTACTTACCACGTAGTTCCCTCCAAAACCGCTATCAATTTTGCCGTGATGGAAAAGCTGACCACCTGGCTGAAGAGCTCTCCATATAACGACCGCCGGGTTTTATATACCGATCCCATGTATCCGTTTTACAGGGGAACCGACCCTTTTGACAGTCAGATCAATTACAAAGTATATTCTTACGAAAACAAAAAACCGGTCAACCTGCTCAACCAGGGTGAACTGCTCCTTTGGGATCCCCAGTTTGCCGGGTTTGAAGGGCATCTTCCCCTTGATTCCCTGATGAATAATCCCAACTTCAGGCTCATCAATATTTTTACACCGGTAGAGAGCTTCACCGTCATAGGCGGTGAGGAATACAAGCTGGCGCTTTTCATGAAAGCTCCAAGGGACACCAATGGGTTGGTTTATCAGCCGTTTTATCTGAATGATTTTGAGAGCGGACTTTCGGCTGAGGAGATGACGAAGGTAACACAGGAACATTGCATCAGCGGAAAACAGTCCATGTCCTTATCACCCTCTAATGTTTACAGTGCTTCAGCTCAAGGCAAGCTGAAATTTCTGCCAGACTCAGGTTTTGTTTCAATCAGGTCCAGCGTGCGAATTTTAAATCCCGACCCAACTGAAAAAGGCAAGATACTATTGGTTGTCAGCATCGAAGATGCCGACCGGAAAATATACCGGTACATGGCAGTAAAAGATTCGGAAACCGACTATAAACCCGGAGAATGGTTTGACCTGTCGCGGACGGATTTGATTGACGCAAACACCCCAGCCGGAGGCAGCTACAAGGTATATGTTTGGTACACAGGTAAAAATAAGATTTACGTGGACGACCTGAAGCTCGAATATTTACCGGCCGGAAAGTAGACTATTGATTTTAAAAATTATTAACTTTCGGCGTGCCCCCGCATAGTTAAACTTTTTTAAATTACCCACTCCGACACCTCCGAGGTACCCACCCCAACCCCTCCCTGAAACAGGGAGGGGCAGGAGCACCAGATTTCCCTCGGAGTGTAGCCCCTCCCTTCTTTAACGGAGGGGTTGGGGCGGGTACCTCGATAATGGATGAAAACTATATCTTTTCTTCTTGCACTCCTGCTCGCATTGGTCGGCTGTACCACCGAAATTGACCTGATGGTACCCGGGGACCCGGTTCCGGTGGTGTATTGTCTGCTTGATCCCGCCGATTCAATTCAATATATTAGACTCGGGCAAACCTACAGTGTTGATCCCGGCAACCCGGACCTGAAACCGACCCAGGAAAAAATCCTCGTTGATGAGGATATCCTGGTATACATGACCGCCGAGTATACCGACCGTAAACAGGATGTGTATTATGCATCCCGGGTATATAATATTGATAAGGATTCAGGATTTTTTCCATCATCGGTCAACCAATTGTATGCGATCCGGTGCAAAATAAAAACGGATACCCGCTATTCGCTTTACATCCATTTCAAGGAATCGAACAAGATTGTCCACGCCGAAACCCAAAGTCTGGGAACGCTTTTTTATATTATTGACCCTGAGCTGGTACAAGGTCGTACGGCTACACTTTTGCCGGGCATCGATTATTATGTCAGATTTAATCCGGTGATCCATGGGTCCATTTTTCAATCCACTATGACTTTCCGTTATGCTGAAATCCAGGAAGGGAGGTGGGCTGACCGGTCGATGGTATTACCGCAAGAATTTCTCTATGAAGATGACACCACGCTCAAATTTGCAGAACAACGCATTTCCGGTGAGCGGTTCCTGATCGATGTTTCGAGAGCCCTCAAGCCGGATTCAACGATCCGCCGGGTTCCGCTGGGTCTCGATTTTCATATTTCTTGCGGGGGTGACGACCTGGCTTTGAAGATCAGTGCCGAAAACAACACGCAATCTTTTTCGATCCTCGAAGTGAACAGCTTCGATAATGCCTTCGGTATATTTTCCTGTCTGACACACAAATACGTTTGGAATGTTCCCATCTCGCGCTTCACATTGGATACGCTTGCCCTTGGTCCCATGACCCGGGACCTCGGATTCCTGACTGCCAAACAAATTGATTCCATGAATTATGCAAAGTATTAGCTTAAGAATAGTCTGTATTCTGATGATCGGAGCCATTTTCTCCTGTGATAAATTATGGCCGGGTGATGAGGAACCCCTGATTGTTGACCCTGAACCAAAAGGGATTCTCGACATGGCATTCACCTATCATGTACAGGGCATTCCTGCTGGCCGGATGAAGAAAGTTCAGCTTTCGCTGGCGTATACCGCTGAGGATCTGTATAAAGGAATTTTCTTTACTCAGGCCAATGTATCCGAACCCGTCGTTCATTACCGGTTTGAACTCCCGCCCGGCGAATATTATTATTATGCAACAGTAATCTGCCTTTGCGCGGGCGACTCATGCCTGTATTCAGGCTTTCCGGCACGAAACGGCACCATTGCCGCCGGAGGCAAAGTAACGGTTGAGGACGGCAAAATCACCAATTATGCCACGCAGTTCCACTGAGGGGCCTACTTCGCCAGCGCCGGGTCGGATCCACCTCACCCCCAGCCCCCTCTCCCGCGCTCACTCCGCTATCGCTTCGTTCACGGGAGAGGGGGACGCTCCGAGGCATACTTCGTGCATACCTGAATCTTCAACTTCAGAATTCGGAATTGGTCTTCGAATCTCTAAAATCACACTTCCTGCATATTTGAATCTCCCCGTTCAGCATTCAAAATTGGTCTTCGAATCTCTGACTTTATTGGCACTCAGCCTTCTGTCCGCCTGCACTGACAAAGAACCACCGCCCATACCTGTGATCAAAGTCACTGTTTCGCCGGTTTCCGGTAACACCACCCATACCTTTACTTTCGACCTTTCCAAATCGGAAAGCAAGACCAATCGCGGGGCAAAGGTATTTACACGCTGGGACTGGGATGGTAATGGCATCTGGGACACCCCGTTTACGCATTTGTTGGTTTATGAGCACCGTTACCATACTGCAGGAACCTGGAAGCCTGCCATGGAAATGTCGAACATGAACGGACTCTCCGATACGATGAGTTTCGTATTGCAGGTTATGCAGGGATATTCACCTCCAAACCCGGCATTCAAAATAATTCCGGCAGCGGGCCATATTTATACCCGTTTCCTGCTGGATGCATCAGGCACCCGTGATGATGAGGATTCACTCGACCAGCTCACTTTCAGATGGGATTTTGAGGGAGACGGCCAATGGGATACCCAATTCGGGGATTCGGTTAAAATCTCTCTTGTATACCCGGTGGAAGGTTTTTATCAACCAAAATTCCAGGCAAAGGATCCATCGGGGTTAATCAGTTCAGCAACGGCCGACCTCCTGATCAATTTGGTGGATAAACGCCTGGTCATGGGTTTCAGGTGCATCCCGGATTCCGTCACCCATAATACCCCGATCATTATGGATGCTTCAGCCACAAAAGATCTTGATTTTCCGGATAAGCCGATGCAGTACCGGTGGGATTGGAACAACGACCGGTTATGGGATACCGAATGGCTTTCGGATCCCGTTACCTCGCATGTTTTCAGGGAAGAGTTTTTCAATCCGGTTCATTTACAAGTACGGAGTTTTCGCGGACTGACTAACGATACGGTCATCAGGATCAGGGTGTATCACCGGAATCAGGTCCCCAGGGCCTTCTTCACGGTGAACACGGTTGCCGGGAACATCAATACGAAATTCCGCCTGGATTGCTGGCCTACGCGGGATGTGGAGTCCTCTCCGGCACAATTGCAATACCGGTGGGACTTCGATGGGGATGGCATCTGGGATACCGATTTTTCCGATCAGGTGGTTGTGATCCAACAATTTGAAAATCCCGGTACGTATAAAACCACAGTGGAGGTTAAAGACCCTCTGGGTGAGCGGGATACGTGTTCAAAAATGATCTATGTCAGCCGGGGGTCAAATGAGACCGGCACCTATCTCGATAAGCGCGGTGCCGGATGGGAATATTACGGGACTGTGAAGATTGGAGACCAGTGGTGGTTTACCCGGAATGTCTGTGTCCATGATACATTGAACTATTTTCAGTTTTTCTACGATAATTCCTGGCCTTTATATTATGATTACGGCAACCTGTATCTGCTCGACTATACTTCCAGGATCTGTCCGGACGGGTGGAGGGTGCCCTCAAAGAATGACTGGGACAATCTGTTTTCCAATTACCCGGAAGAGGTTCTTTTTGACGCCCTGATGCCCGGTGGGGAATCCGATTTCGGAGCCACCCTGGGCGGTATGGGGACCGGAAGAAAGGCCGATATTGCAGTCTATCAGAATATTGATCAGAACGGCCATTATTGGAGCACAAGCAAACCGCTGTTTGGCGATTCACCCAGTATATGGACTATTGAGTTCGACCGCCATAACCGGACTGTTCTGAAGGGTTTTGTTACAGCTACAGGGAAGTTATTTTCGGTTCGTTGTATTAAAGATGCTGATTAAATGAGGAATACTGTCAGGATATTATATCGGTTGTTTTGGAATAGCCTTATCCCAATGATCCTGGTTTCAGGGATTTTCCTGATGCCGGGGTGCAAAAGAGAGGAACCAACCGTTCCTCCATTGATTGTAGCCAGTGTGTCTCCAGCCGCTGGCAATACAACCCAGGTCTTCACTTTCGACCTCTCCAAATCGGACAGCCGGACTGACCGGGGCGACAAGGTATTTACCCGGTGGGATTGGAATGGCGATGGCAAATGGGACACCCCCTTCACCCGCATGTTGGTTTTTGAGCACCGTTACCATGCCCCCGGCACCTGGAAAACCAGGCTGGAAATGTCGAACCTAAACGGTACGATCGACACCCTGGGTTTTGTGATTCAGGTGGAACAGGGCTATTCGCCGCCCAATCCCGTATTCAGGATATTTCCTGATGAGGGTCATATATTTACCCGATATCTGCTGGATGCCTCAGGCACCCGGGATGACGAGGATTCACTCGACCAGCTCACATTCAGGTGGGACTTTAACGGGGATGGCACCTGGGATACCCATTTTGGAGATTCAGTGACCATTTTTCATGTTTATCCCGAAGCAGGATTTTATCAACCTAAATTACAGGTCAGGGACCCATCGGGACTGATCAGCCCTGCCTCATCAGAACTTCGGGTTACTACAATAGATAAGAGGCTGTATGTGAGCTTCAAATGCATCCCCGATTCGGTCACGCATAACACACCGATCATCATGGATGCCTCAGCTACCACCGATCTTGATTTTCCGGACAAACCGCTTCAATACCGGTGGGATTGGGAAGACGATGATTTCTGGGATACCGATTGGCAGTCGGAGCCCATCACCTCACATGTTTTCAGGAAAGAGTACTTTCATTCGATCCGGTTGCAGGTCAGAAGTTTCCGAGGATTGACCAATGATACGGTGAAGAAAATCAGGGTATATCACCAGAATCAGGTGCCCCGGGCATCATTCTATGCGAATACGCTGACCGGGAATACAAAAACCGAGTTCAGGCTCGATTGCTGGCCAAGCCGTGACGTAGAATCCTCACCATCGGATCTTTCGTACCGTTGGGATTTTGACGGGGACGGGAACTGGGATACTGACTTTTTCACTGACCAGATGATCACCATGCACCGTTATTCCTTCCCGGGAACCTATCATATCAGCCTGGTAGCGAAGGATCAGCTGGGTGAGCAGGATACCTGTACCCGGGTGATCCACGTGAGCAACGGCCTGAATGAAACAGGACTGTATCAGGACAGGCGGGGCGACAGCTGGGAGTATTACGGAACCGTTCATATCGGCAACCAGTGGTGGTTTACCCGCAATATGAGCATCCATGACACCTTGCATTACAACCAATTTTACTATAATAACTCATGGGCTAATTATTATGATTACGGAAATCTCTATGGGAGCGGGAGCATCGCGTATATCTGTCCGCCCGGCTGGCGCCTGCCCTCCAAAGAGGATTGGGACAAACTTTTTGCCAACTACCCGGAAGATCGATTGTTTGATGCGCTGATGCCCGGAGGTGAATCCGATTTCGGATTGGTACTGGGCGGTTCGGGGAAAGGTACTACGATAGTCGACATAAAATATCAGGGCATTGACCAATATGCAGGATACTGGACATTGACCAAACCGGCCGGTGCAGGCTCAACAAGCCTCTGGATGATAGAATTCGACCTCGCAAACCGGAAAATTCTCAAGGGTTACAACAGCCCTGAAAAGAGAAAACTTTCGGTCAGGTGCGTCAAGGATGAATAACCAATTTTACGATCTCGAAGGAATCATTGGTGGCGCCCTGAATAGCTTCAATAACGGTTTCCGGCATTCCGGCCGACAAGGCTGACATATCAAGAAGGGCGACATAGGTCTTACCGTCTTCTTTCTCATAAACCGATATCCGGCAGGGCATCATGACAGAAACAATCCTTTCGTGATTTTTCTCAAGCATCTGGCCTGAGAAAGCCGGTTTACAAATTTCAACAACCTGCACGGGCCTGACAGTTTTGCCTGACTTGGCCAATGATTGCTGAAGATTGTGCGTGGCAGGATTTTGCCAATCCTTTTTACCAGCGGCTTCGATAATCTTTTCAACGGTTGTTGGAACATCAAATGGACTTACCTGCTCGATAATGAATTGATTTGTGGTCATGGTATCATGGTTTTCTGGTTAATCTAGTTCTTTTGCAATCACAATGGCAGCAATGGTTCCATCGGCAACAGCCGTGGTGATCTGCCTGAATTTTTTCGAAATCACATCCCCAACAGCAAAAACTCCGGGTATACTGGTGCGCATATCTTCATCTGTTTTTATATACCCCCATTTATCAAGTTCCAGCTTATCGTGGAACAGTGAAATATTGGGTTTCATCCCGATAAAAACAAAAACTCCATCGCTGATCAGTTTTGACCGCTTGCCGGTTTTCAGATCTTCGATTTCGGTGACCATTTTTTCACCTTCGCGGGCAAATGACCTGGGTTCAGTTTCAAAGAGCACACTGATTTTTGGATTGTCCAGCAGTTTCTCCTGAGCCTGCTTATTGGCGCTTAATTGGGCAAACTGATGGACCATGGTAATCTTGCTGGCGAATTTGCTGATGAAATCGGCTTCCTCAACCGCAGAATTACCTCCCCCGATTACAATGACTTCCTTATCTCCGAAATATTTGGCATCGCAGGTGGCACAGTAAGAAATCCCCCTGCCTTTGAGTTCTTTTTCACCCGGAATTCCCATCAGGTTTGGTGAGGTGCCGGTGGCGATGATGATGCGCCTGGCTTTCACAGTTTCGAATTCATCGATCACCACCTCCTTGGTTTCCAGGTTTATACGGGTCACATCGACTGCCACTTTATATATGGTCCCGCACAGCTTGGTCTGCTCTGACATATTGTGTGACAGCATATAGCCAGGCTGAGGATCAATGAATCCGGGGTAATTGGATACCTCATGGGTAGTTGAAACATGTCCTCCGGGTAAAGCTATATCGATAAGTACCGTGTTAACTTTCGACTGGCAGAGGTACAACCCGGCGGTCAGTCCTCCCGGACCGGCTCCAAGGATCAGAACATCAAATTCGGAAACCGTTGGTTTTATTTTGTCTTTGATTTCTTTTACGCGGTCCGATGGCAGCATGTTATCCAGATGATGAATGATGTCGCTCCGCTTGATACCTCCTGTCAGCATTCCCGGAAGCTGGACTCCGTTATCAAAAAACAGCAGGGTTGGTGAGGACCGTACGCCCAGCTTTTCGGCGAGGGGCTTGTTTTGCTGCCGGAACATTTTGACAAACTTGATGTCTTTACCATACAATCCGGCCAATCCTTCAAATTTTGGGGCCAGTGCCTCACAAGGTGGGCATTCGGTCGAATAAAAATCGAGCACTACTTTCCCACCTGCCAATACTTCGCTGTCAAACTCAGCTGTTGTAATTTCTTTCATTTTAAATTTTATTTTTCTTTATCCAGATAGGCTCCAAAACCCAGCTCCAGTAATTCCTTAACCGGACGGCAATCTGTTGAACAGATGCTCCCCGTCCGATTCTTTGCCACCGATCCGCAGCCTCCGCCGCAAGCCAGCTGCAGATTGCAGTTTCGGCACTCTTCAATGGCCGTGACATCTCGGTTTTCCCATTCATCGATCAGATCAGCCTTTCGGGTAACTTCAGGGTAAAAAGTTCCGAGGGATTCATCAGCTTTGCCAACCGTAGCGGTACATGGGAAAATATGACCGGTATAATCGAAAGCCCATTCGGTTTTGCAGGCCGGACAGCCATCGAACAGCGGATCGGGCAAGCTTCCGTTTTCAGCCAGGAATTTTGAAACGGAATAGGCTGGCTTATAGAATTCCAGAATGTGAGGAAATTTCATTGTCAGGTTGAAAATCGACTCATAGAGTGCAATCCTGCTGAACAGCTTATCCGGCGAAGCTTGGCAATGATGAAGTTCATAGTTGCGTCCGATCTGTGTTTTAAAGAATGGGCTCACCGTCCAGCCCTTGTCAATGGCAAATCGGGCAAGGTCGGCAAGTCCGTCGATGTTTTCGCGGTCGGCGACCATGCGGAGGTTTATCGGAATGTTATGGGCCAGACAAACATCGATACCTTTGACAATTTTCTCAAAGGTTGAGCCTCCGCCTTTCAGGAATCGGCGATTATCGTGCACTGCACCAACGCCATCCAGGGTAACTTGAATTTCACGAATCCGTCCCTCCTTTAAAATCTCCAGATACTCCTCCAGTGCATAGCCGTTGGTTACAAAACATACATCAAGTTGAAGGAAACTGGCCTGATACAGGAAGTATGAGATCAGTTCTTTCTGTTTGGACGAGTTCAGGAGGGGTTCACCGCCAAATACGGTAATGTATGTTTTCCTGCCGGCAAATTCCTTTGTGATGTATTGAAAAAACGCATCGATAATCTCCGTACCCAAAGTCTGGTTTGGATTTGAGTACTCGTCCTGGTAGCAATAGGTACAGGCAAAATTGCAGGTATAATTGGGTACGAAAAAGAGCTGCACTTCATCCTGATCCCGTGCATCGGTAAAATCAAGATATTTCAAACGGTACAGTCGTTTCTCCTCCTCATCTTCCAGGATATAACCCTTCTCTGTCAAATCGGCCATGAACTCCGGATTGACCAGCTTACCGGCAACCAGATCATTCACCATCTGCCCCTCAGCCGGAGTCAGAATATCCGCATTTCCAGTCAGGATATTGACAATAAACCAATTATCCGATCCGGAGATTTTTGAGAAGATATTATGTTTTGAAAAAATCATGGTATCAACAGGCTTCATGCAGGTCAGTCATGGCAACCGGCAACTACCTTAGAGGTTTTGGCACAACATTGCGCCGTTTTTTTGACGGTTGTCTTTTCGTTTTTCTTTTTAATCAATGTTTTCATAATATGTTATCTGTTAAATATTTGCACTATTCTTCATTTATCTTCCTTTGCTCAGCATCCTTCTCTGTCATCCCTGCGAACGCGGGGATCCCCACCCTATTTACCACAGCCGCATCCGGCTGCCCTTTTCCCAGCAACCGTAAAGCTTGCCACTTCGGCTTTGCCTTTCGGATAGGGGTCTGATTCTTCGATTACCTCCACCGATGTGAATCCTGCCAGGGCCAGGTGCTGCATGTAATCAGCCCGGGTTACCGCACCGGCCCAGCATTCGGCAATTGCGACGGGATCGTTCCGGTATTCATCGGGAATAGCAACGGTAGCATAGATATCACTGATGATAAATCGTCCGCCTTTTTTCAGTATCCGATAGATTTCGTTCCAGACCACCTGTTTATCGGAGGCATGATTGAGCGTACAATTGGAAATCACGAGATCAGCCGATTGGTCCTGCAATTCGATTTTTTCCAATTCACTTTTAACAAACATCACATTGGTCACTCCAAGTTTATCGGCATTTCTCCTGGCTTTCTCCAACATACCGTCAGCCATATCAATACCAAAAACAAAGCCTTCAGAACCCACTTTATCAGCCATGCGAAGCACATCGTTACCGCGACCGCTGCCCAGATCGACACATACCTCCCCGGGCATGGGTTCGGCATAGTTGATCGCCCCTCCGCATGAAAGGCAGCAATCGGATTCTGCCAATTGACTGTAACGATTGTTTATCTCTTTAATTTCCATATAAAAAATTCGACTGGTTATTCTATATTAATCTAGCATCCAAAGACTTTACGGTAGTAAAGATACGGAATTAACAGCTTCGGCAGGGTCGGTTTATGAAGGCCAGGCCCAGGAAGCCTCCTGAGATGATACTCAGGTACGGGTTGCTGGTTATGGCGCAGGATCCTGAAGCGCAGCCGATAAAGTGATAATACAGATACCCCAGGATTCCTCCTATAATGATAGCCCTGGCCGGTGTCCAGAAATAAGCTGAACCCATCAGTTCCCTGAATGTCTTTGGTTTGGCAACCACTTCGCAGTCTTTACTCATCTTTCATTATTAAGTCCAGGCACAAAAGTACATAATCTTATTGAATAAATCGCTTTAGTATCACCTAAATCTTTTTAGTATCACTTTTGTTATTACCTTCGTGGGTCGAGAATGGAACGCGGATTTGCGCGGGTCCCTGCGGGAGCGCGGATTAACACGGATCTTTTAATTTAAGAAAATCAACGAAAATCAGCTTTACCGGAGGTATCCGCGCAAATCCGCGTTCCATTCTTCACCCACGTCACCATGAAACATTAAGTTAATTATGACCCGAATTTTTCGTGAAGGGATAACCGAAGTCGAGTTGAAATTGCTTTTTGAGAGCGATCAGGCTTGTCTGGAATTCCTTGCTGATTTAAAATGGTCGAAGGGATTTACCTGCCGGAAATGCGGGAACGATAATTCCTGTCCCGGTAAAACACCATTTGCGCGGCGTTGCACAAAATGCAAATCCGAAGAATCTGCTACTACGGGTACCATTTTCCATCACTGCAAATTCCCGGTCAGCAAGGCGTTTTACATTGCCTATCATGTTTGCAAAGGAAAAGAGGACATATCAACCTATGAATTCGCCCGTCGTTTGTCGCTCCGTCAAATGACCTGCTGGAACTTCAAGAATAAAACCATGACGGCACTCAGCCAGATGCCTTCCCTGACAGAGAATGAAAAGTCGGCCATCGAGCGGATGCTGAGCAGTGGGCAGTAAGCAGTACATTATCCCCGGCAGAAGTGTCATCCCCGCGAAGGCGGGGACCGCTTGACATTAGCAGAAAGTTTGCAGTGGGCTAAATCGAAAAATCGTTTCCTTTATTAACAATTTCATAACATACCGGTAATCTCCAGTTCATACGATCGGATCATTTTTGTATCGGAATTAACCAAATGTTCAGATCATATGAAATCATTAAAACTATCCTTTATTCTATTGTGTCTTTTGACGGTCTCATTTGCAGAAAGCAGATTGATGGCCCAGGTAATGGAAGAATCCAAGCCGGATACTGTATACCCCATCATTGAAAAACTGCAATCCGATGCTGCGCTGTTCAGCCGTCTGAAAATCACCGGATATATACAGTCCCAGTTTCAGAAAGCCGACACTGCCGGCATTGAATCCTTCGCAGCCGGCAATTTCCCTGCAGGTATCGACAACCGTTTTGCCGTTCGCCGCGGGCGTTTTAAGCTGGCTTATGATCATGCTTTCTCGCAGTATGTTCTCCAGGTGGATGTTACCGAAAAGGGGGTCGGCATAAAAGATGCTTATGTAAGTTTTACCGATCCCTGGTTACAGTGCTTTGCAGTTACCGCCGGGGTTTTCGACCGCCCGTTCGGTTATGAAATCTCCTATTCTTCAAGTTCAAGGGAAAGTCCGGAACGGTCCAGGATGTTTCAGACCCTTTTCCCGGGAGAACGTGACCTTGGTGCCAAATTAACTTTCCAGCCCCCGAAAACATCGAGATTCAATTTCATTAAAATCGATGCAGGCATGTTCAACGGAAGCGGACCAAACGTAGTGGATTTCGACCGGTATAAAGACTTCATCAGTCATTTGTCTGTCATCAAGACGAATCGCAGCGAAAAACTGAAAGCCGGTATCGGATTATCCTATTATAACGGAGGATGGAGACAAGGAACGAAATACAACTATTCCATGAACGACGTTGCAGCAGGTGAAGGTAATGCTATAGCCTTTGAAATTGATTCAGTGGCCTCTGCTGTCGGGAGCAAGCTCCGCAGGGAGTATTTCGGAACCGATGCCCAGGTTTTATTCGATTCGCCATTGGGACTCACGCAGCTTCGTGGCGAGTATATCATGGGCACCCAACCGGGCATTGCCTCCAGCTCGTCAAGTCCGGCCACCCAGCCGGGTGATGCCTACATCCGCAAGTTTAACGGAGCCTATTTCTATTGGGTGCAGAATATCCTTCAATCCAAATTCCAAACGGTGGTGAAGTATGATTTTTACGATCCAAATACCGGTGTAACCGGGGATAACATCGGAGTAAAAATATCTGGCAAAAACAAAGCCACAAACGCAGCTGACATAAAGTATTCAACACTTGGCCTGGGTTTGGTATACAAATGGAACAGCCAGGTAAAAATAACCGCCTACTATGATATGGTGTCAAACGAGACCACCACAGCACTGAAAAATGCCAGCACCCTTAAAGATCTTTCAACGAACAGGCTCGACAACGTATTGACCCTTCGAGTTCAATATAAATTTTAAATGATTCAAACCTTAACATTAGCTTAATATACCATCCATTTCATGAACGTAACTTTGCAAAATATGAATACAATGAAAAACAAAACTCTAAAAATGATGGCATTGGCACTTTTGCTGCCGGCCATGATACAGGCTCAGTCTTTCAAAATCAAAGGCAGTGACACGGTCCTTCCCCTTTCACAGGCTGAAGCTGAAGCGTATATGAAAAAAGATTCCAAAACATCCATCGCGGTAACCGGAGGAGGTTCCGGCGTAGGATTGTCAGCAATCATCAGCGGAACCACCGATATCGCCCAAGCTTCACGTTCCATGAAAATGGATGAGAAACTCAAAATGCAGGAAGCCGGCAAAGCCTTTAAAGAGGTAATTATTGCCTATGATGCTCTTGCTGTGGTTGTAAATCCTGCTAACCCGGTGAACCAGCTGACCCGTGAACAGTTGGAAGGAATTTTCACCGGTAAAATCACCAACTGGAAAGAAGTCGGCGGAGAGGATGCCAAAATCGTAGCATACTCACGGGAGACCAGTTCCGGAACCTATGAATTCTTCAAGGATCATGTGCTGAATAAAAAGAATTTTGGCACGAATGCCTTGCTGATGCCGGCAACCGGAGCCATTACGCAGTCGGTCAGCCAGACCAGAGGCGCCATCGGATATGTAGGGCTGGCGTATGTTGAAAAAGCAGTCAAAGCGCTGAAAGTCTCTTATGATAAGGGAAAAACATATGTTGCTCCATCAGTTGCTTCAGCCATGGATAAAACATACCCGATCACACGCCCCCTTTACTATTACTATCTTGTTTCTATTGAAAAAACCGTTTCGCCCTATATCAATTATGTATTATCACCGGAAGGGCAAAAGGTTGTTTCGCAGACCGGATATGTACCACTCAAAAAATAAAGGACATCTGATAGACTATGAAATTGCTCCGACGGATTACTGAAAAGATAACGCACGGGATATTATTCACCAGCAGCATGGTTACCAGCATAACCGTGCTGCTGGTCGTTTTATTTCTGTTCAGGGAAGGGATCGGCCTGTTCAACCAAACTGCCATTGAGGGCCACCTGGTTGTGGTCGTAAATTCATCCAATCCGCTAAGCCAGCTTACGTCAAAGCAGGTAAAGGACATTTTCAATCAGGATATCACCAATTGGAAAGATATTGCCGGCACCGAAGGGGAAATCATACCCAAATCGATTGATGATCTGGCCGGACTGTTCACTGAAGAGGAACTCGGAACCGATTTTAAAAACCTGCCGGACCTGATCGAAAAATATGTTAAGGAGAATCCCGGTGTAATTGCCTATTTCCCTGAAACATATCTTAAGAAAGACTTTAAGGGAAAACTCATCCCTCTTAAGAAAATATCGGTAAAGGAATTCATCACCGGCACGGAATGGTACCCTACCTCCCAACCAGCTGCAGTTTATGGGGCCTTGCCCTTGATCCTGGGAACTTTATGGGTTAGTTTGGGGGCTATCCTTCTTGCCCTTCCGATCGGATTGATTACGGCCATTTATATGGCAGAGGTTGCCGGTCAGCGTTTTCGGAATATACTGAAACCTGTGGTCGAGCTTTTATCCGGCATCCCATCCGTTGTATACGGCTTTTTCGGTTTGGTGGTACTCGTACCACTGATACAAAAACTATTTAAGCTGGATGTCGGTGAAACCGCACTGGCAGGCAGTGTGATACTGGCAATTATGTCATTACCCACCATAATAACGATTGCAGAAGATGCCATCCGCACCACTCCCCGGGCCATGAAAGAAGCCAGTCTGGCTTTAGGGGCTTCCCATTGGCAGACACTGGTGCGTATTACGATCCCGTTTGCCAAATCGGGGATAATCGCAGCGGTTATACTGGGTATCGGCCGTGCGGTGGGTGAAACGATGGCGGTATTGATGGTGACCGGGAATGCCTCTGTTATACCGCACACCTTTCTCGAACCGGTCAGGACCATCCCGGCGACCATCGCCGCCGAATTGGGAGAAGCTTCTTTTGGGGGCACCCATTTCAAGGCACTTTTCGCCCTGGGTATCATCCTGTTTATCATGACTTTCATTTTTAACATGCTGGTCGAAACGGTTAAAACCAGGAAAACATGACAGGCAAGCAGTTAAAACAAGCCCTTGCTTTCAATTTTTTCAGGTTGATCAGCCTGATGGTGGTCGGCATTCTGTTCGTCATCCTTGGATTCATCATGCTCAAAGGTATCCGGGTGATCAATTGGGAGTTCCTCACCACCATGCCCAAGGATGGCATGACTGGAGGAGGAATCTATCCTGCGATCATCGGAACTCTTTGTCTCATAGCAGGCAGTATTTCCTTCGCATTCCCTGTTGGAGTTCTGTCGGCCATTTACATGCATGAATACTTGAAAGAGACCTTTCTGAAGAAATTAATCCGGACGATGACTAACAATCTGGCAGGAATTCCATCCATCGTTTTCGGTTTATTCGGCATGTCGCTGTTTGTCAACACGCTGAAATTTGGAGATTCCATTCTTGCCGGGTCCCTGACCTTAGGATTGATGGTCCTCCCGGTCATCATACGAACCACCGAAGAAGCTTTGAAATCTGTTGATGATTCATTAAGAATTGGAAGTTATGCATTAGGCGCCACACGTCTGCAGACCATCAGGCGGGTGGTTCTGCCGGTGGCCTTTCCAAATATCATCACCGGTTTGATTCTATCGATCGGCCGTGTATCGGGGGAGACCGCCCCGATCCTGTTTACCGTTGCCGTTTACTTTTTGCCCAAACTTCCCCATGGCATTTTCGACCAGGTAATGGCCCTGCCCTACCACCTGTATGTACTGACAACCAGCGGGACCAATGTGACGGAATCGAGGCCAATGGCCTATGGAACAGCCTTTGTGCTGATCATGATTGTACTCATGCTTAATTTGCTTGCGAACCTGATCCGCAGGATAGCAGGAAAAAAAACCAAGATGAACTGATATGTCTGACTACAAGGTAGAAGTTAAAAACCTGGACCTTTTTTATGGTGATTTCCAAGCCCTGAAAAAAATCAATTTTACAGCTGAAGCCAACACGGTATCAGCCTTTATCGGGCCCTCGGGATGTGGAAAATCCACCTTGCTGAGGATGCTGAACCGGATGAATGACCTGATTGATAATGTGCATTTTACTGGCGAGGTTTATGTTGATGGCCAGGATATTTTTGCCAAAAATATCGATGTCGACGAACTGCGGAAAAAGGTAGGCATGGTATTTCAGAAACCAAATCCATTTCCCAAATCCATTTTTGAAAATGTGGCATACGGACTCCGGGTCAACGGGGTCACCGACAAGCATTTTATTGAGAAAAAGGTGATTGACTCAATTAAGAAAGCGGCCTTATGGGATGAAGTAAAAGACAAGCTGAAAAAATCCGCCATGGAGCTTTCAGGCGGCCAGCAGCAAAGATTGTGCATTGCACGGGCCCTGGCCGTGGAACCCGCCCTGATCCTGATGGATGAGCCGGCATCGGCACTTGACCCAATCTCCACCGGTAAAATCGAGGACCTGATCTTCGAATTGAAGAATCAGTATACCATTATCATCGTCACGCATAATATGCAGCAAGCCGGTCGGGTCAGCGATTATACCGCTTTCTTTTACCTGGGAGAGCTGGTTGAATGGAACAAAACCAAAACTATATTTACCAGTCCGTCTGATATCCGGACACAGAATTATATCACAGGCCGGTTTGGCTGATGAAAAACAAAAGGAGAAGCTTAAATGACACATATCCCCAATGAACTCCAAACACTAAGAGCCACCATCTTTGAAATGTGGTGTTTGGTTAACAGCCAGATAGTCAAAGCCCGGTATGCCCTGGAGCATTTCGACAAAGATCTGGTAACAGAGATTACAAGCAATGAAAAACGTGTGGATGCCTACGAGTTGAAACTCAATATGGATTGCGAAAATATACTGGCATTGTACAGTCCGGTAGCCAACGACCTCCGCTTCGTCTTATCGGTTCTGAAAACCAATTACAACCTGGAGAGGGTTGGAGATTATGCCTATAATATCGCCTGTCTTGTTCGTGACCTTGAACGCCCGATGGACAAGGAAATAATGAAAGAGATGGGGATAAAGGAGATGTTTGATACGGCACTCCGGATGCTTCAGAACACACAGACCGCTTTTGAAAAAGAGGATAGTAAACTGGCCAGGGAAGTTTTCCGCAAAGATGAAGTACTCGACCAAATTAAAATGCGTTCGAATATGCTGGCTGCCGACCTGATTAAAAGGAGACCGGAAGAATCGATCAACATACTCAGCTTGTTATCTGTTATCCGGAAGCTTGAACGCGTAGGCGATCAGACGAAGAATATGGCGGAAGAGCTGATTTTTTATTTAGAGGCGAAGGTGCTGCGCCACGGAAACAAACAATAATGCGTAGGGGAGGAGCCATGGCTCCTCCCTCGGGTGACGGGAGGAGCCATGGCTCCTCCCCTACGTCACTCCTCGCTTTTCTTCGGAATAAAAACGGAGAGCAAAATCGAAAGCGCCAGCACCCCCACCAATACACCGAGCGATACCCCGATAGGCATTTTATAAATGCCTGAAATACACATTTTTACGCCGACAAAAAAGAGGATCGCCGATAGTCCGTATTTCAGGAAACGGAAATAACTGATGATGGACGAGAGTGCAAAATAAAGCGACCTTAAACCGAGGATGGCAAAAACGTTTGAAGTATAAACGATAAATGGATCCTTGGAGATGGCAAGAACGGCCGGGATGGAGTCGACGGCAAATACCAGATCGGTGAACTCAATCATTACCAGTGCAATGAATAGGGTTGTGGCGTATAGCTGACCATCTATCCGAACGAAAAAGTGCCCGAAGCGGTTATCGGTGGTTACCGGGAATATCCTTTTCACCAGCCTGATTATCGGATTTTTATCCGGTTCTATCTTACTTCCTTTATCGAGCGCCATCCGGATACCGGTGAAAATCAGGAACCCTCCGAAAATATAAATCACCCAATGGAACTTGTTAATCAGGGCGACACCGGTAACAATGAAAATAGCCCTCAGAACCATGGCACCTATGATGCCCCAGAAAAGAATTTTGTGCTGATACCGGGGATTCACCTGAAAATAGGCGAATATCATGATAAACACAAACAGGTTGTCGATGCTGAGAGATTCCTCGATCAGGTAGGCTGCGAGGAATTCAAGAGCCTTCTGCTCCCCCAGGTATCTCCATACCCCCAGATTAAAAATGATGGCAAGTGAAATCCAGAAGAGGCTGGCCAGCAGGGCCTCTTTCATTTTTACTTCATGCGCCTTCCGGTTAAATACCACCAGATCAAGCAGAAGCATCAGCAGGATAAACACAATAAAACCGACCCACATCAGGGCACTTTCGGGTACTGACTCCATGCTGTAAAGATAAAAAAAAGGCGCAATCGGGCATTATTTGTTGGTGAAAGGACTAAGGAAGAATGTTGAAATTCCAATGCCCAATTCCGAGTTCCGAAATTCCATATTCAAGGATTGATGAAGTAGAAGGTCCTGTTTGATGGTGACCTGAATCTGACAATTCGGCATTCGGAATTGGGCATTGGAATTTCAACATTCTCCCTACCCCCTCACTTTTCAACACGCCATCTCCCCAGCGTTCTTCTTGGCCGACAATAAGTTATAAGCCCCTTTAACCACGATTTTTGCCGTTCCGGCATTAAACCCTTCCGGCAGAGTAACGGCGGTAAATCCGGTTCCACTCACCCCTTTTTTAACTTCGATCATCCGGTACTCGGTAAATGGCTTGCCATCTTCTTCTTTCTCACGCTCATACACAAAAATGTAATCCTTATCGCCGAAACTCACGATAGCTTCACTGGGAAGAGCGGGTTGCTCGTTTATCGATTCCTGAATTAAGGCGTTCACATACATTCCCGGCAGAACATTTTTGCAGTCACCGGTTACCGATGCATACACCCACATGGTTTTATCAGAACCCACAGATCTCCCTGTCTGGGTAATAACCGCTTCATGTTCCTCCGCTTCATTGTTTATGTAAAACCGGATCAGCTGATCTTTGGCCACTTTATCCGCATCTTTCTCAAACACGACCAGTTCCAGCAAAAGCTTGTCGATGTTAACTATTTCGAAAAGCACATCCGTTGGTGCAACATATTTCCCGATATTGATCTTAACGGTTTTGAGATACCCGCTTATAGGTGCCACCAGTTTAACGGTACTGCTGATGTTATCTACGGTTAACCCGGACGCATTAATGCCGATAAGATCAAGTTTCTGCTCCAGCGATTTGATCTGGGTTTTAAGATTTTTATACTCAACAGTCACCTGCTGAACATTTTGCTCCGAATAGACTTCATCCTTGAACAGGGACGTATGCCGCTTGTATTCTGCCTCAGCGAATACCAGCTTATTTATAGCTTCGAGGTAGTTCTGCTGAATATCAACAAAATCCTGGTTCTCAATGATTGCCAGGGTCTGCCCTTTACTTACGGCCTTTCCGGGCAACAGCGAAGTACTTTTGATAAATCCGCCAAGCGGCATGCAGACGCTGGCCTGATTTTGAGGCGCAACGGTAACCGTACCGTTCACTTTCAATACTTCGCCTATTGAGCGCAATTCCACGGTGCCCAACTCAATTTTCGCCAGTTTGATCTGGTCGGCGCGCATTTCTACGATATCTGCCGGAAGAGTTTCAATCTTGGTAGTTTCGGTCGCCGGTTTGCCGCCTTTGGAACAGGAAGCAACCACACAGATCAGTCCAAATAGAACAGCCGATATTTTATAATTCATTACTGTCATGATAATTAGAGATTAAAATAATTTTCCCGTTAAGTATTCAATGGATATAATGGTCTGCCTGAAACTGCTCATCGTATCGAGATAAGATTGCCGGATAGCCAAGGCCCGGTTCAGGGTGAGGACATATTCGAGGAAATCCAGTTCTCCATCCTTGTACAGGCGCTCCGCCTGCTGAATGATCAGGTTGGCTTCAGGCACCGCTTGCTTTTCATAATAGTCAACACTGGCTGAGAATTTCCGGTACTCATCAAGTGTTGACTGATAATTGCCGGTCAATGTCCGTTTAGCATTTTCTGCATCAACCTGCGCAGCCTTTTCGCTGATCACGGCTGCTTTGGTTCTTGCAGTGAAAGGCTTGAACCAAACCGGAATGGTAATACCTGCTTGCACACCGCTAAACCGGAAGTCGGGACCAAAAGTCACCAGTTCAGTATTATTAACCGACTGAACGCCAATGATGGTCTGGCTCACATAACCAAGGGTTATATCCGGAAGCATCTGGCTGCTCTCCAGTTTCTTTGCCATCCGGGATACTTCAACCTGCTGTTGCATATAACCCAGCACAGGATTTTGCATGAGCGATGATCCATCGGGATTCATCACGAAATTATTGACGTGAAGATCGTTATCTTCAGGCACCGGAAGCCAGTTGCAATTTAATAGGACCATCAGTTTCCGTGTGCAGATATCCATATCGGTGTTGACCTGATACAGCTGATTCCTGATTTCCAGACTTTGCGAGCGCGCGGTGATCATCTCCAGCCGGTTGGTTTCACCGCTTTTAGCTCTTAATTCGGCTGCCCGGGCAAATACGGTATAAAGACTGTCCTGATAGGTGAGCAACTTTTGTTTTGCTGACAAATAAACGTACTGCCAGTAAACCTGCTTGACCTGGGTCGCAATTTCCAGCTGCGATGATTTGTGCTGCCATTCGCTGCTGGCTATGTTTGCTTTCGCCAGTTTGTACTTATTGACGTACACCGTTGGAAAAGAAAAGGATTGCGAAATGGTAAACCCATTATCATTCTCCCAGGAATTGAATTGTCCGTACTGGGCATCGATCGCAGTTTTGGGAAGATCCACCGCTGCACCTTTCAGCGCCTTTTGGACGTCTGTGGCTAAAGAAGCTGATTTTACCGTCAAACTGCTGTCGATGGCAGTCTGGATGGCCTGATTCAAACTGATCTTCCTAATATCCTGACCATTAGCCATATTATTAAAGGATGCAAATCCTAAAATAAGAAAGATCAAACCGGTCTTGTTAATTTGTCTGCCCCTAACCCGAATTTTCCCTATCCCACCGGATACCAGAACATAAAAAACAGGCAGGACAAACAGGGTCAGGAATGTTGCGGTGATCAGTCCTCCGATAACCACCGTGGCCAGCGGTTTCTGAACTTCAGCACCCGCTGAGTTTGACAGGGCCATAGGTAAAAATCCGAGTGAGGCCACGGCGGCAGTTACGATAACCGGCCGCAACCGCGTTTGGAGCCCCCTGATCACCCTTTCTTTTATGTCTGAAATTCCCTCCTTTTCCAGCCGGTTAAATTCTGAGATCAACACAATACCGTTCAGTACCGCCACACCAAATAAGGCAATGAAACCTACTCCGGCTGAAATTGAAAAATTCATATCGCGCAACCAGAGGGCAAAAACCCCTCCGATGGCAGACATCGGAACCGCGGTAAATATGAGCAACGATTGTTTAACCGAATGGAAAGTAAAATAGAGCAATACAAAAATCAACATCAATGCGATAGGAACAGCAATCAGGAGCCTTTTTTGTGCTGCCTGAAGATTTTGGAACTGCCCTCCATAAGACACGTAGTAGCCTGTTGGGAGTTGTATTTTTTCATCAATCTGAGCGGTAACATCCCCAATGACGCTCTGTACATCACGATTCCGGACATTGAATCCGATAGTGATCCGGCGTTTGGTATTTTCCCGCGATACCTGGGCCGGACCCGATTTGATTGAAATATCGGCAATCTGTTCGAAAGGAATCTGATGGCCATCCGGCAGGGCCACCGTAAGATTCTTGATATCATCAAGATTCTGACGATAATCTTTATCCAGCCGGACTACCAACCCGAACCGCTTCTCCTCATCAAACACAACACCTGCCTGACTTCCGGCAAAAGCTGTCCGCAGAACGCGGTTGACCTCAGCCACAGATAATCCATATTGTGCCAACCTGTCGCGGTTGTATTCCACCTGCACCTGGGCCAGGCCGGTCACTTTCTCCACATTGATATCAACCACCCCGGTAACCGTCTGAATGATCTGTTCCACTTCTGATGCCTTTTGTGATAAAATTTCCAGGTCATCACCAAAAATCTTTATGGCGATATCTTGTTTTGATCCGGTCATCAACTCATTAAAGCGCATGGCAATCGGTTGTTGAAATTCAAATTTGACCCCTGCCAGGGCAACGAGTTTTTCCTCCATCTTTCCCACCAGTTCTTCGCGGGTGGTGGCTGAAACCCATTCACTTTTATCCTTCAGGGTAATGATATAATCACCTGTTTCCATGGGCGTTGGATCGGTTGGAATTTCACCGGCTCCGATCTTGCATACGGCATGCTTGACCTCGGGAAAATTATCAAGCAATATTTTATTCGCGAGAATGACCTGATCCACTGTGTGAGTCAGGGAACCACCCTGCAGGGTCATCACTCCCGATGCAAGGTCCCCTTCTTCAAGCTGGGGAATGAATTCCCCACCTAAACGGCTGAATGTAAACAGACTGAAAACAAACAGTGCCACAGCACATAATGTTATCATCAGCTTATTTTTCAGCGCAAATCCAATCGCCGGGTTAAAAGCCTTCCTCATCCAATTCATCAGCCGGTCGGAAAAGTTAGGTTTATGAGTAGTTTTTTTACTCAAAAATAGTGCTGAAGCCATTGGCACATAAGTAAGGGAAAGAATGGCGGCACCGAGTAGTGCAAACGTAACAACCTGGGCCATTGGACGGAACATCTTTCCTTCAATTCCTACCAGGGCCATAATGGGAAGATAGACTATCAGGATTATAATCTGACCAAAAGTAGCGGAGCTCATCATGCGTTTTGCTGAATCCAGAACATTTTCATCCATTTGCCGCTGGGTCAGTCTTGCCGCACCCTGATAATCATTCCGTGTGATAAAAATCCGGTGGACCACACTCTCGACAATGATAACAGCCCCATCCACGATAAGTCCGAAATCGATAGCTCCCAGGCTCATCAGGTTACCCGACACATGAAAAAGGCCCATCATGGATATG
>JBAZTE010000020.1:0-79305 GCA_041662065.1 Bacteroidales bacterium
AGTGGTTGTGCTGATAATGGCCGGACTCCAGGTACCGTGGATTGCATTAAGCGAGGTGTCAGGTAGCAGAGGTGCTATAGAGTTTTGACAGAGCACGCTGATCGGATCGAATTCCGGAACAACATTTTCGTTGATCGTTAAAGTGATTTCCCGACTGGCTTCACAACCGACCGGATCTTTGACAGTATAAACCAGCGTGTAAACCCCTGCAGGTGCATTTTTGCCGAATACCGGATTTGCGATGCTGTCAGAGCTAAGATACTCTGATCCGGCACCGGTCCAGATATGAATCAGGCTGTTGGTGGTTCCGGTCACAGTCGTTTGCAGCTTGATTTCGGTATTGTGGCAAACTACCGGAGGATCCGGACTTGTTGTAATCGATGCCACAATGTTCTGCAAAATAACAGTCACCTGATCTGAAGCAGGCGTGCATGTTCCTTCGCTGCCCTGACCTTTAGCGGTCAGGGTCAGTATGATGCTGCCTCCTGCAAGATCGGCCGGACCGGGTGTATATGTCGGATTAAGGAGGGTTGAATCGCTGAAAGCACCATCGCCATTGGTGATCCAGACCAATGAGGAATAATCCGTTGCAGAGGCTTCGCTTAGGATGATGACACCACCGGAGCACACAACCAGATCATTGCCGGCAGTAGCTGTGGCTTGTGGTACAACAATCACTGAGCCGGTTTCGATGATTTTACAACCCGAGGCATTGGTTTGTTCAGCGGTCAGGGAGTAAGTTCCGGGGCCAATATCCCAGGAAATATCTGTCTCACTGCCCTGAACAGGATTGCCGTCTTTACCGGTACCGGTATAGGGACTTCCGGCAGGATTAGCCAAAGCTATCACATTACCACCCGAATCTTTCAGGATCCAGTTGAATATGCCGTTCTGATCACCATCTATCCGGTACGTACGGGCCGAACCTTTACATACCTTGTCGATCACATAAGGTACCGGACCTGTTGCTGAAGAATCGGGGAAGGAATTTTTGACATAGATACGGGAACTCCGGGGCAGTGGATTGACAGTCAGCTGTACCGTGTTTGACGGATTTGGCTGAATACCACTGGAATTGGAAACTTCAATGGCGGTATACTCTGTTGTCGATGCCGGTCCTACCGGGATAACCAATGGATTGTTTGAACTGCTTATCCCATTGTATTCCTGGACCCTGGTTCCATCCTTGTCCCTGATCTGAAGTTTGAAACTCCAGGGTTCGCTTCCGGCAAAGGTAATGGTCAGGTTTGCCAGATCACCAATACATATTTCGCCCGGATTTATTGCGAGGACCGCAGTCGGTAAGGCCGCGGTAACAAGCATCTTGCCCACCGAGATGTTGTTGGTACCATTGAGTCGGATTGCGGTGACTTTGTAAAAAAAGGTCCCAGGCTTGAGCCAGGTTACACTCACCGTTGGCCCGGTATTTACCCCACCCGGGAAGAAGGCTTCTCCAGCCGGGCAATTTCCGGGCGTTACCGCAAAATCGATTCCTGTGACATCATTGTACAACTCCCAGTTGTAGGTGTCTCCAGCCACTTCAATAACACTCAGTTGAGAGGTTTGACCAGCATTCACAGTATTCTCCTGGGCCATGGCATGGGCCATGGTCATACCTGCCAGAAGAACCAGCAAAACCAATCGCAATATGTGCTTAAATGCTCTCAATCAGTTTGTTATGATGTACCTGTTTGAATTATGAAACCATACGGTCCCTCCATGCACGCGCCCGCGTGGCTACACGTATGTACGTGCGCGCGCGCCTGTGCGCGAAAGCGAAAGTGCGCATACACTCCGTCGTGAATGCACATATACTTCGCCCGCGTTTGTTCGCTGGAAGTGTTCCTAAAGATCAAATGAAAAGCGCGTTAACAGAGCCAAATGTCTGACAACATCGACGTCATACCGCAATAGACAATCCATTGCGGCTTCGCTTTATATAGTCACCGAAAAGACTGATAAACAATTAGTTTACCCGCCCCGGGCGTATGTCTCTTATCATTTGCTTTGAAAACCCTCAAGTTCCGTCTGCCCGGGACACTTCCGGGCAGACGGATCTGTCTTGGGTATGAAAAAGCAAATCAGTTTATGCCAAATAGATGGCCGGACAATAGTTGTTAGTTCTTCTTATTGTCAGGCAGGAATGTGGCAGGAGTGATCGGAGCAATGACTGGACGTGCCTTGATGTTCTGAAGGGCAATATCCATCTGGTCTGCACCGGCTGCAGGAGTACAGGTACCACTTGGTGAACCGTTTGCAAGGTTGTTGGCAATGTCCCAGTCTCCAGCAGCGTTCTGACCGTCAACCTGAAGAGTAATATCCCTACCAGCTACGGCGATGCCTTCGTAATTGTTGTGCGTGATAACAACTTTAACATAGATGGATACGCCAAGAGATACGTCAAGAACAGTGGCGTCGGGAGTAACAGGAGCAGTTGCAGCATTCCAGACGGTAGTAGCGCTCCACGTGCTGGGAAGCTCATAGGTCCAGGTAATAACAGCTGCTTCAACCACATCTAATCCAACGACAGCCAGTGTCGGGGTCCATGAACCGGAAAAGTTGGCAGCGATCACTTCATAATACAGGGTATTTGTACCGAAATCATAATTAACGGTACCGGCTGCATAGGTTGCACTTCTTACGATATCTGCACATTGGTCTTCTGCTGCATCGTAAGCAAGAATTGTTTTGGTTCCATCTTCTATGTTTTTAACATCAACAATGAAAGCCTTGATCGGCTGGATTTCCCATGCATTGAAGTTGTCGGCACAACCGGCGACTGGGGCCGTGTAATGGGCCGCAACAAAAGTCGGGGTGGTTCCGGGAACGGTGCCGTTCAGGGTGGCATCTGACCAAGTAATGGAAACCTGGGTAGCAGCCCCGGCTACACCGTAGTTAGCACTGGTGGTGATAAGATCAGTTGGTGTGGTCAATCGGGTTGAAAGATTGTTGGTAGTAACGACTGGTGTACCGCTTGAAGCAATGAAATTAGGATCCTTGGTTGCCCAGAAAAGGAACTGGCCACCAGCCGGTGTTCCGGAGGCTTCATAAACATAGGGCTTACCTGCGATCGGGTGACCAGCATCGTCGAGACAGGAAATCGGACGAGGGATTGAATTGTGAAGAGCATTTTGTCCATAAACCATAACTCCGGCACATAATGCCAATGCGATAAGTAAAAATTGCTTTTTCATTTTGTAAAAAATTTAAATGTAAATAATTGATAATAAGATAATTAATTGAAAAAATAATTTGATTTGTCTTGAAAAATTGTGTTCGAATTGTGCTAAAAGATTGAATTGTAATTGTTTATAAAGTGTTGTGTGGTTGGCAGTCATCCCGCATAGGGAGACCAAATAAGGAGGATTACACCATAGGCATTGGGAATTAGTTGTTAATACTTTGATTATTTGTTTGTTAAATGATTGTTTTTGTTTCATGTCTAATTCAGTTTTATAAGCCGTGGACGTGGAGTGATGGTAATGTTCATCACCTTCACATCCGAGATATTGTTGTTGCAATCCACTAACCAATAAGTTATTGTGTGGATTACCGGTAAGAAGGTCACTCCGTCGCCCGGGAATTGAATATCCGACCCGAAGTCAGATGGCTGACCGGTGCCCTCAATCGGTGCAAAGGTTAACCAGGCTGGAGGTGCAGCAGGGTTAGGGGTATTTGAGAAGTCAATCCTCCAGTGGAGTACAAGTTGATTATCCGCACAGCAGTTATCATTGAAATTGTATAGATCAGGATCCAGGTTCAAACTGGTACTGGCGCTCAGGAAACGATAGTAATCAGGCTCCGGATTGATCTTAAGGTTATTCGATGTGAATTCAGCGAGACTGAGGTTTACCACGCAAAATGAGATGGAATCAGGGACTGTAAAAGTCGGAGGCTCATTGTCGATTACCGTAACCATCTGGAGGCATGTATCGGTCCCGGAGATATTTGTTACCACCCAGGTAATGGCCGTAACTCCGGCATTGAATGCGAACGGATTGGGAACAATCGGACTGCCGCTCCCGTTTGCAACGGTTGCACCGGTCATGGTCCAGGTCCAGGTCACCGGGACCGCTCCTGAAACCAATGTCGGCTCACCGGGATTGATGGCGGCACTGCATAAGCCGGGATCAGTAAAACGGGTTGTGTCAGGCCGGCAAACGATCACCGGTTTTGCCAATACGGTAACGGTAAATGAACAGGTCACCGTATGACTGTGTGCATCTGTTAACGTGTAAGTTATTGTTGTGACTCCAGGATAAAAAGTGGAAACGGTATCGATATTCACTCCGGTAAGCAAGGAATTCCCCGGGGTTGGTGCCGAGCTTACCCAGGTCAGGGTAAAACCAGGACAATTATCAGAATAGGTGGGGGTCCCGATATTAACATTGGTGGCGAAAGGCTGGTTAAAATCGGCATTGACAACGATGCTTGGGGGACAGGTAAGGGACGGCAGCAGGTCGTTTACGGTTATGGTCTGTACGCAGGTAGTCGGATTGCCTGATAAGTCGGTGATGGTCCAGGTGACCAAAGTTGTCCCGATTGGGTAGTTGCCGCTGGCGTTGTCGGTGCCATTGAAGCTGTTAACAATGGACACAAGTTCATCGCAGGGGTCTGAAACCAGCGGTACAGGAATAATAAGAGAGGCAGAGCACATTCCGGCATCGGTATCCACCGTTAAATCTGCAGGGCAACCGACATTGAACACGGGTCTGACAAAATCCTTGATCCAGACATTAAAGGAGCAGGATGATTGATTTCCGCCGATATCGGTAATGGTATAGGTAACCTGGGTGATGCCCACATGGAAAGTCTGACCGCTTGCGAAATTAATTCCGGTGGCCGGACTGCTGCCGGTGGTTGCACCGGTCATGGACCAGGTGACGGTAAATGAGCAATTATCGGAAAAAGTGGGGTCAGCAATGGTGACATTGGATAAGGTACATCCCTCATCGAGCAGGATCTGTTCAACATTGCCCGGGCAGGTTATCACGGGCAAAATATTATCGACAATATTTATGGTTTGCGTGCAGGTAACCTGATTGCCTGAATCATCGGTAAAAGTCCAGGTGACCAGGGTAATTCCTGCGGGATAGGTTCCGCTGGCATGTGCGGTATTGTTAAAACTGTTCACCACCGAAACAATCTCACCACACGGATCGATGACCACCGGATCCGAAACAATCACTGCCGCTGTGCAGGAATTGGCATCCACATTCTGGACGATATTTGCAGGACAGGTAAGTATCGTTGGCGGGATCTGGTCGCGCACGGTGACAGCAAATGAGCAGTTGGATGAATTGCCGTGAATATCGGTGACTGTATAGGTAACAGTGGTAACTCCGACATTGAAGGAGGTGCCGTTCACATCCCCGGTTCCGTTTTCCATGGTAGCTCCCGTTTTTGCCCAGGTGGTGGTGGCGACACCGCAATTATCGATCGAGGTTAGTGGGCCGATAACAACAGCCGGAAATACGCAAGACGGGGCTGTGGCGGTGACCGTTTCGGGTGCAGGGCAGGTGAGGACCGGACCCTGGTTGTCGACCACCGTAATGGTTTGATCGCAGGTGGTGATATTTCCCGATTCATCGGTGATGGTCCATTGGACGATGGTGGACCCAACCGGATAAATTCCGCTTGCATGGGGAGTATTGTTAAAACTGTTCAATACAGAGAGAATTTCTCCGCAAGGGTCGCTTACTGAAGGATCGGGAACTGTAACAGCGGCATTACAGGCATTGGCATCCGCAAACTGGGTAATGTCGGGCGGACATCCGATGGAAAAAACAGGTTTTACCAGGTCCTTGATCCAAACGGTAAAGGAGCAAGTGTCGGAATTTCCTGCAGCATCAGAAGCGATGTAGGTTACAGTGGTGAGTCCAACATTAAAAGTTTGTCCGCCGGCGTAATTAATCCCGGTTGCGGGACTGCTGCCGGTGGTTTTGCCGCTCAAAGTCCAGGTCAGCTGGGTGACACCACAATTGTCAATATAAACAGGATTGGGTATGGTCACATTATCTAAGGCGCAATTGTCTGGAAGTGCGGTTTGGATTACCGGTGCCGGGCAAGTGATCACGGGGGGCTGGTTGTTGTCGATAATCGTTACCGTTTGAGTACGCGTGGCGATATTTCCGCACGGATCCGTGGCGGTCCAGGTAACAATGGTTATGCCAACGGGGAATTGTGCAGGAGCATTGTTGGTAACCACAGGGGTGGAGCAATTATCTGTAGCAGTGGCCTGGCCCAGTACAATCCCGGTAGCAAAACATTCTGCATTATCGGCATATCCCGAAACGTCGGCCGGACTGAAGGTCATCACAGGTGCTGTAGTATCGGAAACGCGAATACTGGCAACTACAGTGGTCAGGTTACCACACTGGTCAGCAGCGCTGAATGTAACCGGAACAACCGTTCCGCAAAGCATGGCGATATTTCCTGCATAGTCGTTATCAGGAACCAGCGTGACAATGGTGCCGTCGGGCTTGGTGTACGTTCCGGAGGCACTTGCCAGCCAGTTGCTGATTAGTTGAGGTGCATTCGGATTGTCACAGGCAATGACCAGGTCGCCGCTTGGAGGCGCCAGAACCACTGGCCCAATAACATCATATCCAACGGTAAAGTTATAAACCGCAGAGCTGCAGGGGATTCCGTTTTGGGTGTCGGTTACCCTTACTGAGTATGGACCGGCAGTAGTAACGGTAAAAGAGGATGCCGTTGAAAAGGGTACACCGATTGCGTTGGATCCGGTATACCACTCAAAGGTGTAATTCGCAGCCGGATAAACAACAGCGGACACAACAGCTGGTACACCAGAGCAGAGAAGCTGGGCATTGACATCAAGGTTTATTTCGATTTTTTCTTTGACATACACAGAGATGGTGTCACAGTCAATTCCAGTGGCCGAGCAAACGGTCGATCCGATATTTCCGCATACTTTATACTTTATTATAGAAGGAGTCAGACTATCTGCAGTAAAAATGGGATTCATGCAATTGGTGCATGACAGGTAATGATCATACTCACCAACTGCCCCTGGGCTGACACTGGTCCAGGTGGGATCGCTGACAATCCCGCTTGCGGTAAGCTGACCCTGACAATCCACGCGTGCCGAAATATCCTGGCTGGCGATAACCCCGGCAACCGACCGGAATGAATAAGAGTTCTGGTTACTTCCCTCCTTGCAAAAGGTGAACAGATGGAAAGATCCGCTCGGGATACAGACAACATTACCAACAATGGAAATATCCACGCAGTCGATTTTCCATTCTTTATAATCCGGGGATGCTCCATTGATCAGGATCTCAATACCAACAGCATCGGCATCAAGTCGAACGTTAAATGAAATACACCTTTTGGGATTTGCTGCGTCACAGCATAGTCCATTTCTGCTGGCATCAGAGATGACACTGGACCCTGTGGGTTGCCCGGCAAGGTCGACTAAATAGAAAGCGGTACCAGTGGTGCAGGGTGAACAGCCGCATGCCGCCGAAACTGATATGGTTTGCGTTGCATCGGTGTAATTGCCGCAGGCATCAGTTACCCGGTAGATACGGGTAACGCTGGTCGGGCAATATCCTGGTTTTCCGGCCAGGCCGTTGGGAATTTCCTGAAACAAACTTATGTTCACCGTGCCGCAATTATCTGTTGCGGTAACCACATTTCCGTCAGGGGCCGGGATATCGGACGGACAACCGACCGATATATTCTGAACATTAACAATAGTCGGGTTGGTGGCGTCAGTGATAGTGATATTTTGTATGGCGGTGGAGATATTCCCCGAGCAGTCCTCGGCTCTCCAGGTGCGTGCGATGTATGAATTGCCTGGACAGGAACCTGCCGTGGTGACATCCGAATAAGTTACGGTGACCGTACCGTTGCAATTATCCACCGCAGTGGCAGTACCGGTAAATGCCGGGAGAGCGCTTTGTCCGCATTGGATGGAGGCATCAGCAGGTTTTGTCAGGATGGGCTGGATCGCATCGGCAACGGTAATCAGCTGGGTACCGGTGGCGGTATTACCGGCAGCATCCATGACCGACCAGGTGCGGGTTAAACTGTATAGTCCGGTGCAACCGGTAACAGGCGCTCCGTCGGAGGAGGTCACCGTTAAACCCCCGATCGGGGTGCAATTATCAAGCAAGCCTGTTGGACTACCAGTAAATGCAGGCGTTGTATTGGCGACACAGGAATTATTAATATAAACTGTTATTGCTAAAGGAGTTACAAATGTTGGAGGAGTGTTGTCTGTTACCGTAACCGTAAAGGAGCAACTGGCCATATTATTCAACAGATCTTTGACGGTATAGGTAATGGTGGTTGTTCCTGATGGGAAGGTTGCCCCCGGTGCATGGGTTTTTGTCCAAACCAGGCTGCCTGTAACAGTACAGTTATCCGTTGCAGCCGGTTCTGTCCAACTGGCTGCGGCATCGCAAGTTGTCCGTCCGGGTCCTGTAAAAACCGTAACGTTCACCGGGCATCCTGTGATTATGGGGAGCGTGATATCGGGAATAGTATTTACTGTTATCGAGGTAGTCTTTGAACATCCGTTCTGGTCAGTGGCTACAATCGAATAGGCTTGAGCAGTCAGACCGGTAAAAGTGCCTGCCGGTGACTGGTTACCCAGGCTGGGACTGATGATAAAGGTTATTGAACCCGTTCCGCCGGTTGTATTGATCACAATGGCTCCATCATTACCGCCGGCACAGGATACATCAGTTATGGCGGGAGTGGTGAAAGCAAGTGAATCTGCAGGTTGAGTAATGATTGAGGTAGTATTCCAGGTGCAGGTATTAGCGTCAGTGACTGTTACTATGTAGGTTCCTGCGGTCAGCCCGGTTGCAGTAGCGTCGGTTTGTTCCGGGGTGGTATTCCAGGAATAGGTGTAGGCTCCGGTCCCGCCAGTTGCTGTGACAGTTGCTGTTCCAGTTGCATTGCCGAAGCAGAGGATGTTTGTTTGAGCAGTGATGGTTGCGGTGAGCGCGGCAGCCGGTTGGGTAAGAATGGCGGTAGCGGTTTTGGTGCAGCCCCTGGCATCGGTAACATTGACTATATAGGTTCCGGCCGATAATCCGGTTGCAGTAGCTGCTGTTTGTCCCGGTGTAGTGTTCCATGACCAGGAATAGGGTCCGGTGCCGCCAGTTACTGTAACGGTGGCAGTTCCGGTCGAGTTGCCGAAACAGAGAATATTTGTCTGGGCGGTAATCGAGGCTGTAAGTGCTGCGGCAGGCTGGGTAATGATAATATCAGCAGTCTGTGAGCAGCCATACTCATCGGTTACCACAACAGTATATGATCCGGCGACAAGACCTGTAAGGTCCTCGGTTGTTGCAGCAAAGGTTCCGGGACCGGTCCATGCATAAGTGTAAGGACCGGTTCCTCCGGTAACAGTCAGATTTATCGATCCGTCGCTGCCTCCAAAACAGTTTACCGGTATTGCGCTGACCTCCAAACTTAATAGTGAAGCAGACTCATCCACAGTGGTGGAAAGGGTTTGCTCAAATACAGAGTCCTTAACGGTCACCGTATAAGTACCGCCGGCAAGTCCGGTGAGATCCTCGGTGGTGGCGGCAAATGAGCCGGGACCTGTCCAGGTAAAAGTAAACGGACCGGTTCCACCGGTTATGGTAAGATTAATGGATCCATCGCTGCTGCCTGTGCAGGTGACTGGCTGCGCAGAGAGGGTTACGGATTGTGCAATGGCCGTAATTGAAGTTATCGGCAATAATCCCACTAACAATATCGTTAATGTAATTAGCCGAAAGGCTGTAGTCCGGGAAATAACCCCCAATAGGATCGTCTTAATCACGTGATTTTTATTAACAATTACCGCCAACTTTTGCACAACACGATCTTAATCCGGGAAAATCTAAAAGGTAACCCGTGAAAAGGAGGGTAAAATCGGATTTTCAGTTACTTTTTGACGAAAGGATAATAAATAGTTGTCAAAAATTCGATGGTTATTTTTTGAGCTCTGACGAATTGAATTTTTTTGACGGTAAAAGTTTTTTGAATTAGAAAACTTTTTGACGAATGTCACCTCTTGCCCTCAGAATGCGGGTAATCGATGGTTTCAGTTTTTTTATCGTTAATCAATATGGGTGTATCGATTTTTGATTTTTTCTATTGTTGAGCAGAAAATGGTCCGGAATTAGCCTTTGAATAATTCAATAGTGTTGTAAAAACTGCAAATTCCTGGAAAAAAATGGCTGACGAGCCTTATTTTGTATGGATTTGACCGGTACCTCCACCTAATGACTCGAGGGGTCACTGATTATTATCCTGAAGGTGTCCCAAAAACTTAGGCCTGATTAACCAAATTTTGATTACTGGGATATCTGTCCTAACTTCCACACGGTTTTTTATGATTCTGCCATGAGATTTCTTTTCCTTTCTTTACTTTGCTGGTTTTTCTTTCTGCCCTTGAAGGCAAAAGGAGACTTCATGACCAGCATTATTGGTTCCACTACTCAGCAAGACACGCGTTCAATACCTCCATCCAAATTAAGATGTGGAGATGGGAAACTGGGTTACGGACTTTACTGGATGGATAATTCAACAAATGAGATCAAATTCACCGTATACAGGACTGTTAACAGCGCCAACGGTTTTTCTGTATGTTTTGAAGTTAAGAGCAATACTCTAACAACAACAGGATCAGAGTACTTCTGCAAAATCGATTATAAACCTGAAAACTTTTACTTCTATAAGGTTGTCGCTGTTGACAAGTCGGGCAAAATCAGTTCCTCCGAATTGATCACTCTCCCGAAAAGGCCTGTAGGTCTTGCAGTTAAGACTGACTCCGTTTCAGCAATCCTGACTTGGAGCTATCCGGTTGACAATCTGGTGAACTTCGTATTCATTGAAAGGAGTATAAAACCATCAGATGAATTCCAGATCATGTCTCCGGTGGTAAATCAGGGCGGAGTTACTTATGTCGATTATTCAGCCGAGCCGGGGATCGATTATTATTACCGGATCCGGGGAGTCACCTATGACAGTAAGTCTAAGATCACAAGTTATACAATTCCTACGGAAGCCATCGGACCGGTTAAAATAAGCAACAGTGGCAAGGATTACGATGGATTGGTGAATTTCAACGGACGTGATTATAAATATAAAACCTTTCTAAATCAGACCTGGATGATTGAGAATCTGGCTTATTTACCGGAGGTCTATCCCGCCACTTCAATATCAGCATCTGAAAAGAGGTATTATATATATGGATACCAGGGTTCAGATTTGACAGAGGCGATGAAAACCGAAAATTACAAGATCTACGGAGTATTATATAACTGGACTGCTGCCAGTGACGGAGTTGAGATCAGTTCCGCAGATCTTGTTGGAGTTCAGGGGATTTGTCCCACAGGTTGGCATTTGCCAAGTAATAAGGAATGGGTTGACCTGTGGAATAACCTGAATAAGGTTCAGACAGCCAATCATAAGGCAATTGTAGCAGATGCTATGGCCAAAGGCGCAAGAGTGTATGATTCAGTGCAGTTTATCGGAGATTTTGCAAGTCCTGATTTCAATCCGTTTAAGGTTGCTCCTGGCGGCTTCCTTCTGAACGACAGTATGAAGTTTTACTCAGTTGGGGAGGTTGAAAATTACTGGTCATCTACCAGTCGGATTTTGGCGGACAAAGGCATCCGGGTTTCAAATGCCGGAAAAGAGTCCGGATTCCCGGTGCGATGTATCAAGGGGCCGGCTTTGCCCCGGGTGACTACCGTAGAGACTGCTGATATAACTGAAACGACAGCAAAACCGGGCGGAACCGTATTAGGTGATGGCGGTGCGGTTGTAACGGCCCGGGGAATTTGTTGGAACACCATAGGTATGCCAACCATTACGGACCATCTTGCCACAACTGGAGATGGTATCGGTGTATTTAATGGTGTGTTAAGCGGATTAATTGCAGGAACCACCTATTATATAAGAGCTTATGCAACAAACATTGTTGGGACTGCTTACGGGGCACAGAAATGGTTTAAAACGGGCGGCAATGGAGCAGTTCCTTCGGTTTTAACAGTTCAATACGCCGATATTCTCGGAACTTCAGCGTCAGTTAGTGGCATCATTTCTGCCTTTGGTGGAGACTCCATATTGGCCCAAGGCGTGTGCTGGAGTCCAAAAAAGAAACCAACCGTTACAAACAGTATTGTCATTGACAGATCGGGAAAGCTCAACTTTACCGGTTACCTTGCCGGGTTGACTCCGCTGACCACCTACTATTCAAGGGCTTTTGCCACCAATAAATACGGCACCGGTTACGGAGAGGAAAAACAATTTATTACCGCGGCAGGGGTACCGGATGGAACTTTCGCTTACGAAGGCCGTACGTACGCTTATACAACTATCGGGACTCAAACCTGGATGTCCGAAAATCTGGCTTATCTGCCTTCGGTAAGTCCGGTTACTGTGGGATCAAACGATAAACCATATTACTATGTATATGGATATGAGGGATATAATATAGATTCTGCGAAAGCTACAGCAAATTATTCTATGTATGGTGTTTTGTTTAATTGGAATGCGGCTACAACGGCTTGTCCACCAGGCTGGCATCTCCCAGGCCAGGGTGAAATGACCCTATTGACCGAATACCTGACCAATTATGGTTATGGCCGCGGCGGATTTGGGAATCGGATAGCCAAAAGCATGGCGTCAACCACTGGCTGGGAGCCTTCAATTTATCCGGGTACCCTGGGTAACGATCCAGCCACTAATAACCGGAGCGGTTTTAATGCCATTCCGGGTGGCCAATGTTATAGTCTCCCGGTTGGAAAAGCGACAAATATCGGAAAAGGTGCAATTTTCTGGTCAGCCACAGAAAACATGCGGGATCCGTCCTACGCCTATGCCTTGGTCCTTTTCTATAGTAAAGACAATGCCAACCCATACCCCAACGCTGATAAGAAAAACGGATTTTCCGTCCGCTGCCTGAAGGACAAGTAAAGGTACAAGTCAGTAAAATATTTGCTATTTTTCACTTTGGTTGTTATGACCGAACTTGTATAAGACTTACTGAACCTTGAATCTTGATTTTTGTTCATGCTATAATATTTAACCCTTGACTATGAAAAAATCTATACTATTTGTAATGTTGTTGATGTTGACCTCGTTAGCAGGATTGCAGGCCCAGCTGAAGTCAACCAGCCCTGCCCTCAAAGGGGATGGGAAAGTCTTCTTTTATGAAGATTTCAACTGGGGAAATCCCGCTGATCCGAAAGGTTGGACCATGCCGGCCGGATATCAACTCTTGGACCCTGATGATATCGGCTTTAACTTCGGATGGATGGCCCCCGACAGCTTGAACGACATTTTGGTGAGCGAACCGCCTTTCCAGTCCACCTCCTCGCAGAATGGTTATCTGGTCAACTTTTTGTCGGCCTATAATGAGCATTTTGATCCCCGGTTAACCGTGAATAATTCAATCCAGTTTCCGCATTTCAATTGCAGCCAGCATGCGACGGTGGTTGTCCGGTATGAAACCCATTTCATGAATGGCGGGCCCGGTCTTCAACTGATGCAGGTTTCAGCCGACGGAGGGGCTCACTGGGCTTCCTATAATGTGGGGTTCGGTGTGAACCATAAAGACCGTCCCAACGATCTGGCTCCGGGTGTCCCTGCTATTTATGAGGCAAATATTACGGATGTTGCCGCCGGTCAATCCGATGTCATTATCCGTTTACACTGGGGCGAAACCACCCTTTACTTCTGGGTGCTGGATGATTTTTCGCTGGCCGAGGCCTATGATAATGACTTGCGCCTGAAACACTTTACTGCTCAATGGGATAACGACAATCCCGAGGACCCGATGACTCCCTACAATATGATCCCCAAGTCGCAACTGAATGGAACCGGAGGATTTTTCAATTTTCAATCGAGTGTCCTGAATTTTGGCGAATATGATCAGGAGGATGTATACCTGGATCTTAATATCAACAAGAATAATCAGGTGATCTGGCAAAAACAGACTAATCCTCTGTCGGTGGTCCCGACTTTTGAGCTAGATACCATGACCATCGCGGATAAATACATGCCCGTCGATTATGGTCATTACAAGGTCTCCTATGAATATAAGGGTAAGTTTCAGGAGAATACGCCGGAAAACAATAAGGCAGAGTTCTTCTTTCATGTAAACGACAGCGTTTTTTCCCGTTCCGATGATTCCCCTGATCTGGCATGGGCCTACCTGCTTGAGCGGTACGGCGACATTTCCGTGAAATCCATCAACGACTACTTTACCGGTTCAGTATTCCCGATCACCGTTGATTGCGAGGTCAGCTCCCTTTCTACCTATATCATGGGTGGTTTGGCCGATGGAAAAATCGAATTTCAATTCCAGCTTTGGAAAGTGCCTGTTGGTGAGGCCGATCAAACGCCGTATAAGTTGCTCTCTTCTGAAATGGTGGTCCTGGACTCAACCCAATTCCACAAATGGATGACCTTGTCATTTGACAAAGACGGCGAATCCGAGTTCCTGAAAGCCGGTGATCTGGTCTATGCCGGTATTTCGCAGTGGGATTTGCATGAAGATTACATGGTACGCCGCGGGAAATCCCTGAAGATCGGGACCGACCGCAGCCTTAAGATGGTAGGTCCTACAGCCATTGGCCTGTATGATGGTAACATAGAGTATGGACTGGGTTCTTTCGTTCGCAAAAACCTGATGTGCCGCCTAAACTTGAACGACCATGCCAATATCAATGATGGAACCGATATCACCCAGGCAATCAGTAATCTGGGACAGAATTACCCCAATCCGTTCAACACCCGCACCGAAGTTGCTTTTGAACTGGCCAACGGTGAAAACGTATCTGTGGAAATATTGGATCTGACAGGGCGCAAGGTGCTTGACCGTTCGGAAGGTTATAAACCAGCCGGGAAACACGTCCTGACCATTGATGCCGCCGGACTCGATGCAGGGATTTATTTTTACACCGTCAAGGCCGGACCGTTTAAGGAGACAAAACAAATGGTTATTTTCTGGTAGAGACAGATCATAATCTGTCTCTACACGACCTTCTGCGTGATGCACGGTAGAGATGGATAATTATCCGTCTCTACACCTTCACGCGAAGGTTGATCTTCCTGAGCCTGATATTCTTGGGTGTTACCTCCAGATATTCATCCGGTCCGATATATTCCATGTACTGCTCAAGTGAGTACCGGCGTGGTGGCGGTACGGAAACTTTATCATCGGTACCTGAGGCACGCATGTTCGTAAGCTTCTTGGTTTTAGCCAGGTTGATAACCAGGTCGGTGGGACGGATATGCTCCCCGATCACCTGTCCCTGATACACGGATTCACCCGGATAGATGAAGAAAGTCCCCCGGTCCTGAAGTTTATCAATGGCATAAGCGATAGCGGGACCCGTTTCGAGAGCGATCAGCGCGCCGTTCCGTTTGTTGTTGATCTCACCGCGGTAGGGGAGGAAACAGTCGAACCGGTGGGCGAAAATCGCCTGCCCCTCGGTCAGTGTTAATATCTGATTGGATAAACCCATCAAACCCCTCGAAGGGATACGGAAAGTCAGGCTGTTCTGGTCGCCTTTGAATTCGATATTCAGCAATTCCCCTTTTCGTGAACTAACTGCTTCGATTATTTTGCCCTGGAATTGTTCCGGAACATTAACCACCAGGTTTTCAATAGGTTCGTGAGTTACTCCGTCGATTTCCTTCAGCAGTACTTTCGGCTGGCCCATCTGGAATTCATACCCCTCGCGGCGCATGGTTTCGACCAGGATGGATAAGTGCAAAATACCGCGACCGTAAACATTGAGCATATCCGGTGACTCGGTTTCTTCCACCCGTAGGGCAAGATTTTTCTCGATTTCCCTGAAAAGCCTTTCACGCAGGTGGCGCGAGGTGACGTATTTGCCATCCTGTCCAAAGAACGGACTGTTGTTTATCGTAAAGAGCATGCTCATGGTCGGCTCATCCACTTTGATTGGTACCAGTGCTTCGGGATTTTCAGCATCGGCAACCGTATCGCCGATCTCGAATCCTTCGAGTCCCATGATGGCTATGATTTCCCCGGATCTGACCGGTGTTTTGATTTTTTCTTTTCCCAGTCCTTCAAACAGGTACAGCTCCTTGATCTGCTCTTTCTGGACGAGTCCATGCTGTTTAACCAGCGATACCCACATGCCTGTCTGCATGGTTCCGCGAAGAAGCCTGCCAACCGCGATCCTTCCAACATAGGAGGAGTAATCCAGTGAAGTGATCATCATTTGAGGCGTTCCTTCAACAAATGGCGAAGCGGGAATATGTTCCAGTATCGTATCCAGCAAATAGGTCACATCTTCTGTCGGGTGATTCCAGTCGGGACCCATCCATCCTTCTTTGGATGAACCGTATACAACCGGAAAATCAAGCTGTTCATTGTTTGCATCCAGGTGCATCATGAGTTCGAAAACCTGCTCATGAACTTCGTCCGGCTTGCAATTCGGCTTATCAACCTTGTTGATTACCACGATCGGTTTCAGATTTAGATGTAATGCCTTCTGAAGGACAAACCGTGTCTGGGGCATGGGACCTTCAAAAGCATCTACTAGCAAAAGCACACCGTCGGCCATATTCAGAACCCGCTCAACCTCACCGCCAAAATCGGCATGTCCGGGAGTGTCAATGATATTTATTTTAACCCCTTTGTAACGCACGGAAACATTTTTTGCGAGGATGGTTATTCCGCGCTCTTTTTCCAGATCGTTGCTGTCGAGGATCAATTCTCCCATCTCCTGATTGTCGCGGAACAGTTTAACCTGATGTAAAATGCGATCAACCAGTGTAGTCTTACCGTGGTCGACGTGGGCAATGATCGCTATATTCCTGATTTCGTACATGATTCCCTTTCAATAAATTGGCCCGCAAAGGTAATAAAAAAATTGGTAACGAAGCAGAGGGTTTGATAATAGGTGTCGGGTATCGGGTATCGGGTATCGGGTGTCTGGACATTTCTTCCTGATACCCGTAACCTGATAGCTGATACCTGAAAAAACAATTCTCGTCAACGTAAAATTGCATTTTTTATCTACCTTTGCACCGCATTAAAATTGCATATGGACGACTATCACGCGGATATTTTCAGGTGTAACTAGTCCTCCTGAGGCCGGATCGCTTGCCTCTGGCGGACTTAAAAACGGAGGCAACATATGATTACGTACTGGCAAATCGTTAGAAACGGACTGCTCCCCCTTCAAACATACATCAAAGGTTCAGTTATCAATGCCGTATCACCCTCCCATGAAGAGCTTAACATGCTCAAGAATACGTTCAAGATTGATGAGGATTTCCTGAACGACATTATGGACGTTGATGAGCGCTCAAGAATGGAGGTCGACGAAGGTAAGCTTTACCTGATATACCGGGTTCCCTATTATAATAAGGACAACGGCCTGCCTTATGCCACCATGCCGCTTGGTGTGATGCTTTCCGATGATGCTCTTATAGTGATCGGCTCACAGCACAACGACGTGCTGGCCGAGGTTTTCTCGAAAAATATCAAGAAGCAGGTCGATTATGAGAATAAGATAGAGTTCCTGTTTCATATCATTGATTATTCAACCATTACATACCTGAAATTTCTTAAGCTGATCAACGGCGAAACCAATGTTATTGAGCAGGCACTCGAAAAATCAACCAAAAACGAAGAGTTGCATAAGCTCCTCCTGATGGAGAAATGCCTGGTTTACTTTAATACCTCCTTGCGTTCCAACGAAATCCTGATCGCTAAACTCCGGAATTCCAAGTATTTCAAGAAGAATGAAGTGGATGAGGAGCTGGTGGAGGATGTGATCATTGAGATCAAGCAGGCTATTGAAATGACCCACGTTTACAGCGACATTTTAAGCGGGATGATGGATGCGTTCGCTTCGGTCATCTCTAACAACCTGAACATTGTGATGAAGAAACTCACTGTGGTCACCATCACCCTCATGATCCCGACCCTTGTTGCCAGCTTCTTTGGCATGAACGTTCCGAACTTTATGGAAACCAGTCCGTTTGCCTTCGGTGGCATTGTTATTTCTGCCTTTGCCCTCACCAGCATTGGAATCGTAGTGATCCGCCGGAATAAATGGATGTAAGAAGCTTCGCTGCGAGCCTATTTACTTCAGTACTACCTCTTCCATCCTCACAGGTCCCCCCGGTGTTACCTCTATGGGAGCAACATCCAGCCTGATGAGTTTTCCCTGAAAAGTAATGTGTTCAAGACGGTGCTTGCTCAGGGTGGTACCCAACTTGATGAAGAAGGGGAAAAGATCTTCACCTACGGCAATACTCATGTCTTCTACCATTTCGTCCCAGGTCAGGTGATGGTCAGGATCATCTTTCCACCGGGTATGCTGGACCCATTTCCATGTCGGGTACCATGAGGGGCCATAGCGGTCATCAAGCTTCTGCCAGATATACCAGGTTTTAATCCAGTCTTTGCCATATCCCCACTTTTGATTCATCGCCTCATTTTCATAGCAGGTTGCCAAATCCATGGCGTTGCCTTTCGGATCATAGGCAAACATGGAGTTACATTCACGGTTGGCTTCGCTCAGCAATTCGGGTTTGAACAATGCATTGATTTTTCCCTGGAACCATCCCGCATGCGCCTCCCCACGGTCGGGGATCGGGGCAATGCCGGCAATCTGGCCCTGATCATTGGCCGGTCCGAACATCGTATGAGCCAGTTCATGCCCGAATATCGACAGGATTCCGTGACCATCCAGACTGATGATCCCGTTTTCTTTTGGTTTGTAAATATTAACGGCCCAGCCGCCGCCGCCCCCTGCACATAATATGAGGTACATGGGCTCTGCAGTCGGTGTTGAGGGCAACCTCTGCTGAATGAAAGCCTGGGCTTTGGGTACATCATTCTTTACCGTTTGCAGTAATTCAGGTTTCTGATTAGCCGCATAGTAGAAAACGATATTGCTGAAATTGTCTTCCAGCTCGGGATAAATGGCGCCGCCCCCTTCCATCGTCTGAGGTAAGAACCGGGTGCCGCCTACCGGTTTTTGAAATTCCGTCAGCGCCGTCATCAACCTGCTCAGAATCGAGTCTGCCAGTGCTTTCCGCTCTTCCGGATCCTTTCCGCTCTTCCGGATAGCCGATAAATTCCCGCTCACAATCACTCGTCCCTTACCAAACGTCCTCATTGCCAATACACTTTCGGGAAGGCTTGTTGCCCCCTCCTTGGAAAGGAGGGGGTTGGGGGAGGTCGCTTCCCACCCCTCACCCAACTCCAGTTTGGCCCACCTGATGGCCCCGATGGTGGTGTCCTGATCAGTGAACCTTGCGCCGAATGAACCGGCCAATTTATTCAGCGACCATTCGGCCCGTAGGGGAGGAGCAACGGCTCCTCCCTTTTTATCTCCGCCGGGAGGAGCCATGGCTCCTCCCCTACGGGCGGTATTGCCCTGGATCAATAAACCGCCGCCATTCTTGACGAACGCAACCATGGCGGCAATCTCAGTATCAGTATACTCCTGAGCCTCACGGGTTGATTGCTCGGTAATGATCACATCGTATTTGGCATTGGGCCACCAGGCAAAAGGGTATATTTTATTGACCGTATCATATAAAATGCGAACACGGCTGTACCCTTTTGGGTCAAGCACCGTATTCACGGTTGCATGGCTGCCAATGGCCCGGAATCCGGTTTTATTCAAACGTTCGGGCAAGTCCCAGAGTGTGGCAAATGAACATTCATGGGCCATGTCGATCAGCACGTTGTAACCTTTATCGCCCTTGACCGGCTGTTCGGCAAAAACAGGTCTTAGAGTTGTCAACTTTTTAAAAGTTGACAACTCTAACGTCTTACCCGTTGTCCATGCCTTGGTCACTACACTTTCCATACGCTCTGAAGTTGTCGACTTTTTGGAAGTCGACAACTTTAACCCCTTGCCTCCGCATCCAACTAAAAGCGGCAGCAAGGCCAAAAAAGGTATCAATCGTTTCATCTGCTAAAGTTGACAACTTAAATTGAAAAGGTCAAGCTGTCCATCCAATAACCGGAAGCTTTTCCTGTGAAAGATACAGGATCCGAAGAGTTGAATGGCCTTGCGATGCTCACGGGTGGGGTAGCCTTTGTTATGATCCCATCGGTAGGCTGGAAATTCTTCATGTATGGTCTGCATAAAATCATCGCGGTATGTTTTGGCAAGCACAGAGGCCGCTGCAATGCTCATGAACCGGCCGTCGCCCCTTATTTCACAACTGTGAGGGATACCGGGGTAGCGGTTGAAGCGCGGACCATCGATCAGAAGAAATCCGGGTTTTATTTTCAATTCAGCTATTGCCCGGTGCATGGCAAGAAAACTGGCATTCAGTATATTGATTTCATCAATCTCCGCTGCTTCAACCCGGGCAACCGCCCAGGCTATCGCCGATTCTTCAATGACAGGTCGCAGCAATTCCCGCTGTTTATGGCTCAATTGCTTCGAGTCATTTAATACTGGATGGAAAAAACCTTCCGGAAGAATGACGGCTGCAGCATAAACAGGTCCGGCCAGGCATCCCCTGCCGGCTTCATCACATCCGGCCTCCAGGCGGCCTGGTCCTTTAAAGGAAAGCAGTTTGATTTCTTTCATTGAAAATCCGAAGCAGCATGGAGTAAAAATAGAAACTATATCAGCACGGATTACCTCCAAGCTTTTCCTGAAATCACTATATTTATAGCGGAATGACTCATATTTGGCAAAAATCAGGCTATGATTGATTTTGAAGCGTTATATAGAATATCATATGGATTATTTATCGTTTGCTCAGGTGATCAGAGCCGGGGTAACGGTTTTATCTCAAACACCGTTTTTCAGGTAACCTCTGATCCGGCGAAATTCGCCGCCTGCTGCAACAAGAATAACTTCACTGCGGAATTAATTCAAAAAACCGGGGCTTTTTCAGTGGGTATACTAAGCGAGAAAGCCTCCTCCGATCTGTTTAGTAATTTTGGTTACAGGAGCGGAAGGGATTTTGATAAACTCGCCGGAATGCAGGTCAGCTATGGCATTACCGGAGTTCCCATTGTTACCAATGAATGTGTCGCTTTCTTGGAATTTAAAGTAATTCAGACGGTTGATGTCGGGACCCATTACCTGTTTATAGGAGAATTGGTGCAGTCTGAAGTCTTCGACGGAACCGCTCAGCCGATGACCTATCAATATTACAGGCAGGTGCGGAAGGGGGTTGCGCCAAAAAACGCCCCAACCTACATCGACCCGTCAAAGATTGTCCCAAATAACCGTGAGGACCCGGCAAAAAAGTTTAAGTGCCTGGTGTGCGGATACATATATGATGAATCTGTTGAGAAGGTGAAATTCAAGGACCTGCCTGATACCTGGGTGTGCCCGGTATGCGGATCTGAGAAATCGGAATTCACTGGAATTTAACCATTTAATAATATTTGTGATGACCAAATCATTAAAAGGAACAAAAACAGAACAAAACCTGCTGAAAGCATTTGCGGGTGAATCTCAGGCCAGAAATCGCTATGAGTTTTTTGCAAAAGTTGCTGTACAGGAAGGCTATGAACAAATTGCAGCCATTTTTATGGAAACTTCAATCCAGGAAAAGGCACATGCAAAGCGCTATTTCAGATTTCTGGAAGGCGGATCGGCGGAAATTACCGCTACGTATCCGGCAGGAAAAATCGGCACTACGAAAGAAAACCTGAAAGCTGCCGCGGAAGGGGAACATGAAGAATGGACAGCATTGTATCCGCATTTTGCTGAAGTCGCCAAGGAAGAAGGATTTCCGGAAGTTTCAGTCGCGTTTAAAATGATCACCAAAGTTGAAACTGAACATGAACGCAGATATTTGAAACTACTGCAAAATCTTTCTGAAGATAAAGTATTTATTAAAGATGGAAAAGTATGGTGGAGATGTCTGAATTGCGGATATGTATATGAATCGGCCAAAGCATTGGAGGTTTGCCCCGCCTGTTTGCATCCTAAAGCTTTCATGCAGATGAGGGAGGATAATTACTAAATATAACGATCCGGGAAGGCTTCATGACGGATTGACCAACCTCATGAAGCCTTTTTATGAATACGTAAAAATTGATAAGCCAGTGAGAACCTATATTTCAATTTTGCGGGGTATAAATGTCAGCGGCCAGAAAATGATAAAAATGGCCGATTTGAAAAAGTTGTATGCTGAATTGGGGTTCATGGAGATACAATCCTACATCCAGTCCGGCAATGTTATTTTTCAATATGAACCCTCAGAGCCTCATGAATTGGAGCAGAAAATTACCGCTGGCATCCGGACGGCCTATTCCTTTGAGGTGCCCGTCATGGTCCTGGAGATCGAAGAACTTCAGTCTGTACTGGCTAATAACCCATATATTGCTGATCCATCGAAAGATGACAATTTCATGCATGTCACCTTCCTTTCTGCACTGCCGGATACGGTAGCCCTAACCAAATTGAATGAAATTCATTACCCCGGTGAAGAGTTTTTGGTTCTTGACCGGGCCATTTATTTGTATTGTCCCAATGGCTATGGTAGAACCAAGTTTAACAATAGTTTTTTCGAAAAAAAATTGAAACTCGCTGCCACCACGCGAAACTGGAAAACAGCAAAAGAATTATTGATTATTGCATTAAAACAAACAAACTCCCCTTCTTAACCCTTTCTTAACCCTTCTTAACGTTCTACACGACCCTCCCGTCCTCCCGTCCTCACTCCCTCCCATGTTTCCGTCCTCATTTTTTCCTGCAGTTTCCTGGTGTGCGGAATGGTAAAATAAAATTCAGAGCCCTTGCCCGGTTCACTTTTTAGCCAGATTTTGCCACCCAGCATTTTTACATAGGCCTGGGCAATCGACAAGCCCAACCCGGCACCTTGCATAACATTCTTATCTGTGGTATCAGCCTGAATAAACCGTTCAAATATTGCATGCTGCCTTTCTTTGGGAATCCCGATGCCCGTATCTTTCACATAAAACTTAAGAAATTCCCCTATTTTCTCATAACCCAACACTATTGAGCCTGCGTTGGTATATTTTATGGCATTCTTAACCAGGTTGGTAAGGATTGAATACAACTTTTCGGGATCTGTTTTTGTGACGGCTTTTTCTTCAGGTAATTTTTGTTTCAGGGATAAATGCAATCCTTTTCCTTCAACCTCTGATTTGAAGAAGTTATAAATGAAATCGATTTTCTCGTTTACATTGAACTCCTGGATATCCACTTTCATCAATCCCGATTCAATTTTCGATATGTCAACAATATTGTTGATGATATTGAGCATCCGGGCACCGCTTTTCTCAATAATTTTAATATAATTCTGTTGTTCCTCACCAGTCAGATCCGGTTCTTTCAACAATTCGGCAAAGCCGAGAATACCATTCATCGGGGTTCGGATCTCGTGACTCATGTTGGCAAGGAAAGCAGATTTTAAACGGTCGCTTTGTTCGGCTTTCTCTTTAGCCTGAATTAACTCAGCTGCTCTTTTCTCTTTTTCCTCGTTTTGAAAAACGAGCTCATTATTAGCAATGATCAATTCAGCAGCCCGCTTTTCTTTTTCACAGTTCTGAAAGGCCAATTCTTTATTGGCAATGATTAAATGCTGCTCAGTCATTTTACGATCAGTAATATCCTGAACTGTCCCGTAAAGGCCATGGATATTTCCATTCAGATCAGTCTTGGCACCCCCATTGGCAATCAGATTCCGGATACTGCCGTCAGGACGGATGTGTTCCAGTTCGAGCTGGTAAGGTTTACCCGTTTTTAACGCTTTTTCAACTGCGGCATTAAGCAGTTTCCAGCTTTGCGGCGTATAAAGTGCCGGGTGTTCTGCATAAGTGGGTGCGGGAAGTTTTGGGTCGAGACCCGCAATGTCATAAAGCTCCTCATTCCAAGTAACGAAATCAGCTTTTACTTCCCAGTTCCAAACCCCTAAATGCGCCAGTTTCTGAGCCTGGCGAAGCATCGCTTCACTTTCCTTCAGGGCAGCTTCGGCCATAAAATGCTCGGTTATTAGCTCTTGTTCGTTCAGTGCTCTTGAAATTGCCGGAATCAACCGCTCGAGTTTGTTTTTGAATACATAATCGGTGGCACCATTTACCATCGAATTAATAGCGGTATTTTCTCCAATGGTTCCTGAAACAAAGATGAAGGGTATGTGTGGATATTTTTCTCTGGCAAACTTTAGTGCTTTGTCGCCATTGAAATCCGGCAGACTGTAATCGGATAATATGAGGTTTATTGTTTCAGTCTCCAGTATTTTAATGAAATCTATTTCGTCATCGGCCAAAAAATAGCGATGGACAATCCCACCGCTTTCAATCATTGAGCGGATGTTTTCAGAATCTCTTTCAGAATCCTCAAGGTGCAGTATTTTTATTTTTTTATTCATAAATACCGGGTCCCATGGAACATTAAATAATATGAACTGATTAAAAAGGTTTTGGCGGCAGTTCATTAATAACAGCCCAATATTGTCCTAAAGCTCTGATTGCCTCCATGAATTGGCTAATATCTACGGGTTTAACCACATAAGAATTAGCCCCAAGTTTATAGCTCTCAACAAGATCTTTTTCTTCACGGGACGATGTTACCATGATTACCGGAATATATTTTAACTTGGGATCGGATCGGATGTGTTTTAGGACTTCGATCCCATTCATCTTGGGCATTTTTATGTCTAATAGAATAACAGCGGGGTTGCCTTTTTCATAGTCGGCAAATTTGCCACGTTTGTATAGATAGTCCAATGCCTCTTCTCCGTCCTCTGCAACGATAACTTTGTTTGCCAGGTTTTTGTCGCCAAGAGCAGAGAGTGTAAGCTCAACATCCTTAGGACTGTCGTCCACAATCAGAATTTTTTTTACTTCTGCATTCATAATTCGATTCTTTCAGTTAGGATTGTTATTCATTCGGTTTGCTAAAGAAAAATGTAGCTCCTTTGCCAACTTCACTTTCTGCCCAACAGGTTCCGCCATGCCGCATCACGATTCTATTCACATTGGCAAGCCCAATCCCAATCCCTTCAAAATCCCGGGTTTTATGCAGCCGCTGGAAAACACCGAATAGTTTATCGGCATACTTCATATCAAATCCTGCACCGTTATCTTTGATATAAAATATTGTTTTATCATTCTCTATTTTACCTCCGATATCAATCACAGCTTTTTCTATGTTTCGGGAATATTTCAATGCGTTTGAGATAAGATTAATCCAAACCTGGTTGATTAAAGTTTCGTCACCCATAGCATCTGGAAGTTCATGCACATTTATTTCAACATTTCTACCCACTAATTCATCGCTAAAGGTTTTTAATACCCTGTTTACCATCTTTTTTGTATCAATTTTTGCAAGTTGCAGTCCGGCCGTGCTCAATCTTGAAAAGGTCAGTAATGCATCTATAAGATTGCCCATTTCAATGTATGATTCGGATATGATATTCAAATATCGCAACCCTGCTTCGTCGAGCTGAGATGAATTATTTTTAATCAGTAATTCAACAAATCCACCAATATGTCTCAAGGGTGCCCTCAGATCGTGAGATATAGAATAGCTGAATGCCTCGAGTTCTTTATTCGCCGCTTCTTGTTTTTCTTTTTCTTCATTTTGAAAGACAAGCTCTTTGTTTGCAATAGCTAACTCCGCTGCCCGTTTTCCTTTTTCTTTATTTTGGAAGTCGAGCTCTTTATTTGCAATGATTAATTCAGCTGCCCGTTTTCCTTTTTCCTTGTTTTGAAAGACAAGTTCTTTATCTGCAATGATAAGCTCTTCAGCCCGTTTTCCTTTTTCTTCGTTTTGAAATTCAAGCTCTTTGTCGGCAATGAGTAACTCTGCTGCCCGTTTTTCTTTTTCTTTATTTTGAAACACAAGCTCTTTGTTGGCCACGATTAACTCTTCAGCCCTTTTTTCTTTCTCCTCGTTTTGGAAGGCGAGTTCTTTGTTGGCCACGATTAATTCATTTGCCCGAATTTCTTTTTCGTTATTTTGAAAGGCAAGTTCTTTATTGGCAATGATTAACTCATCCGCCCGTTTTTCTTTCTCCCTGTTTTGAAAGGCAAGTTCTTTGTTGGCAATGATTAACTCATCTGCCCGTTTTTCTTTCTCCTCATTTTGAAATTCAAGTTCTTTATTAGCGACGATCAATTCATTTGCCCGTTTTTCTTTCTCCTTGTTTTGGAAGGCAAGTTCTTTATTGGCAATGATTAACTCATCTGCCCGTTTTTCTTTTTCCCTGTTTTGAAAAGCCAGTTCTTTGTTAGCAATAATTGACTCTTTTGCCCGTTTTTCTTTTTCCTCGTTTTGGAAGGCAAGTTCATTATTCGAAATGATTAACTCATCTGCCCGCTTTTCTTTTTCTTCATTTTGAAAGGCCAGTTCTTTGTTAGCAATGATTAACTCATCTGCCCGTTTTTCTTTCTCCCTGTTTTGAAAGGCGAGCTTCTTGTTGGCAATAATTAACTCATCTGCCCGCTTTTCTTTCTCTTTGTTTTGAAAAGCCAGTTCTTTGTTGGCAATGATTAACTCATTTGCCCGTTTTTCTTTCTCCTCATTTTGATAAGCGAGTTCCTTATTAGCAATGATTAACTCATCCGCCCGTTTTTCTTTCTCTCTGTTTTGAAAAACCAGCTCTTTGTTTGCAACGATTAATTCTGCTGCCCGTTTTTCTTTCTCCTCGTTTTGATAGGCAAGTTCTTTGTCGGCAATGAAAAGCTCTGCGGCCAGTTTTTCTTTCTCTTCGTTTTGAAGGTCAAGCTTTTTGTTGGCAATCCTTAACTCTGCAGCCCTTTTTTCTTTCTCATCTTTGTCTGATTTTACGTCGGGCAAGTGGATTATGGTGTCGGTTTTTCCTTTCATGTTTCAAACTAAAAAATGCAACAATAAAGTTGATGTCATTCAATAAAATAAGTGTTACAGAATTTTTGAAAGGAATTGCATAATTCCCACATCTGACCCTCCAGCCCATCACGCCCTCACCCCCTTAACGTCCTCATGTCTTTTACGGCCTTTACGGCCTTTACGTCCTCCCGCCCTCACGTCCTTAACGCCCTCCCGCTCTATCTTCCCGGATAATCCCTGAGCGCCTTCAGCACGGTATCAATCGATAACCAGACCTTCCGTGCAGTCTTGTCCCAGGTGAACATTTTATTTCTTTCCAACCCGTTTACTATTAATCTGTACCTCAATTCATCATCTGTTGCCAGCCTTTCCATCCCTTTGGCAATATCGTCGACCGATCCCGGATTGGCATAAATCACCGCGTTCCCGCCAACCTCCGGCAATGAGGTAACATCAGAGGTCAGAACCGGAACTCCTGAAGCCATAGCTTCCACCACCGGTATGCCAAAACCCTCATACCAGGGCACAAAAGTCAGGGCCAGCGCTCCGCCCATAACCCTATGCAGCTCAGCCGGCTCCAACCTTCCCGTATAAACCACATTCCCCCCGGAGCCTCCTGCCCCCTCCTTCCCAAGGAGGGGGTTGGGGGAGGTCCACATCCTGGTCCCCACCAGCACCATATTCACCTGTAACCCGGTTCTGTCAGTGAATTGCCGGTACCCTTCGAGCAGGTTATCCACATTTTTTCGGGCATGGAGGGATCCGACATACAGAAAGTAAGGGAGTCCTTCGGAATATTGATTTCTGACTTCTCGTATCTCTTTATCAGCTATAGGTTTATAGGCTTCGTTCACTCCGTTGTAAACCACCCTGATGATTGGCCGGGCAATGCCATAGGTCTTTATAATATCTTTTTGGGAAAAAAGAGAAACGGTACAGATCCGGTATGCTTTCCGCGCAAATCTGGGGAAGAAAAAATTATAATAGGTTCTGACCAGAAATGGCAGATCTTTAGGCCGGTGTGCAAAACTGATGTCGTGGATCACCGGGATCGACCTCACTTTTGTCCGCAATGAAAGAAATCCATCGGGTGAAAAGAAAACATCCGCCTTGTATTTCAGGAGGATACGCGGGATCACAAACTCAAGCCAGAAGAACCAGAGAACCGGGTGACGGGTGGGCGGACCGGCAATAACCGGTGTGATATTATCCGAAAAGATAAAAGACGGATCATAAGGTCGGTCGAAAATGAATATAAACCGGTGCTCGGGATGATCATGCGTGATCCTCTGAAGGGTCTGATAAGTGAACCACCCGATCCCCTCAAGTTTGTTTTTGAGCAATAACCGGCAATTGACCGCTATAACCATCTGCCAAAGGTAGTGTTTTATGAAAGTTACCGGTCAGTTTTCCGGTAGATGATCAGGTCATTGATCCTGATCCCTTCTCCGGCTTTGGCATTCAATATCTTAAGCCTGATGTTATGCTGCCCGGATTCCAGGGTATACTTCCAGGCTACCTCCGGACGGCGGGTTAGGTAATTTACCGGCATATTGAATACCTCCGCAGGCTTGTCGTCAACCACACACTCCACCTGAAAGGCAAACGGATCGGCAGTACTGCCGTAGGCAGTCCCGGCAGGCTGCCCGGTCAGGATAAAACCGGTTCCTTCGAAGGTGATATTACATTCTATTTTCAGATTGATTCCCAGGTATTTACGTTCAACCGGCGCGAGTCCGGGAAAATTAACCTCCAGTTTTACCGGATGGATGGGCTGATCAGGCAACTGAATATTATCACCATCAATGGTGCCGCCTCCCCTGCTGATCATTTCCAGCGCCTGCTTGTATCCTGTTTGATAGACCCTGTTAAGTGACAGGCTGGTGTAAGAAAAGGGCTTATTCTCGATGGGTTTTAATGCATCGGTCCAAATGACGGGTATTTTCCGGTATCCGATCATCGTTCCTAGAATACCGCCGGCGCTGGCCGGATTGCAGTCGGAATCCTGACCACAGCGAGTTGAAATGTCGAGAGTCGTGGCAAAATCTCCCTTGCCGTAAAGCAAGCCGATAGCCACATAAGCGCCATTGACCCGGGCATCAATGTTAAATGGCCTGAAAACGCCGTCGGGACAACCGATATCCTCAGCCCAGTTGCGTTCAACAATAAACCAGGCGGCCTTCCAATCGTCCGGATTTTTATGGAATATTTCGATCACTTCGTGGATGCAACGGTAAAATGCTGATTCAGCCGGGATCGCTTTTAAACCTTCTTCCACCACATATTCAACGTCATTGCTGATAAAGGCCAGGCTGTACATGGCCGCCATATAAACCCCTCCATACCAGCCATCTCCATAATTCATGATGTGACCCACGCGGTCGCAGATCTCGGCGGCACTGTTGGGCATTCCGGGCGACATCAATCCAGCGAAATCTGCTTCAATCTGAAAATCAATGTCCTCCGCATGGGGATTATTCATCCAGCCGCCCGATTCCGGCGGCATGATCCCGTTGAGGATATTGTATCTGGCCGCCTGATTGGCATGCCATAGCGGGTAGGGGGCATCGGCAAAAGCCCGGGCATGGCTGGTGGCCGGCGCATCGATTCCCTCCTTTTCCATGACCTCCATAAAGGTGAGGTCCATATATACATCATCATACAGTCCGGGCGAATGTTCGAAATACCACGAAACACGGGTACTGTCCCAGGGAATCTTCTGATAATCCCCGATCATCGTACCCGGATGACCGAATTCAGTCGGGCCGCCAAATGTGCACCCGATGACCTGACCCGCCCAGCCTCCTTTGATCTTGTCCTGCAGGTCATTGGCCGAGAGAGTCCGGTTAAGGGCTGGAGCAGGGATGGGCCCAGTATTCTGCTGACAGGAGCAGGATAAAACGAGGATAATTGAAAGGAGATAGAACGTCCTCATGATTAGATGTTTATGCATAACCCTGATTTTTGGCTATAAGTTTCAAGACCTAAATTTACTACATTTGAAACCAATAAAATTTGGGAGTCGTAGGATGTCAAGAAAAGAGGTGAGATCTTGAAAAGAAAATTCGTTACAAACCTGGTCCTGATTATTCTTTTAAACCTGTTGATCAAGCCGTTATGGATTTTTGGGATTGATCGTCATGTTCAGAACATGTTCCCGGGGGAGTTTGGTTTGTACTCTGCATTACTGAATTTTTCTTTCATCCTGAGTATATTATTTGATCTTGGGCTGACCAGTTATAACAACCGGCACATTTCCCAGAATCACCACCTGCTCCGGAAGTACTTTTCAAGTATTGTGGTGCTTAAGCTCATACTGGCCATTGTGTATGGTTTGATAGCCTTTGGGGTGGCGATGGCCATGGGTTGGTCGGGGAAACAATTGAATCTGTTGTTTTTTATGGTGGCCAGTCAGATGCTGGTTTCATTTACCCTGTACCTCAGATCCAACGTGGCAGGTATGCAAATGCACACTGCCAATTCCCTGATATCAGTCCTCGACAAGGCGCTCATGATTGGTTTTTGTGCGGTACTCATATGGGGTAGGATCGGCGGTTTTACTTTCAGTATAGCCTGGTTTGTTTATGCGCAAACTGCAGCCTATTTTATAACAGCGGTCATTTGTTTCCTGATTGTAGCCTGGAAATCGAAATTTCCAACCCTACACTACGACCATAAATTTTTCCTGGTGGTTATCCGGCAATCCTGGCCTTATGCCTTGCTTGCCCTTTTGATGGTGGCTTATACCCGTATTGACGTGATCATGCTCGAGCGGATGCCACGGCCCATGCATGGCGATGAAGCTGGACTTTATTACAGTGCATTCAGGCTGTTCGACGCCACTTATCAATTTGCCTTACTTTTTGCCGTTTTGCTGTTACCTATGTTCAGCAAGATGATCAAGGAAAAGCAGGATATCCATGGGATGACACTGCTTTCCTCACTCCTGCTGTTCATTCCGACGATTGCACTGGCCATCGGATCGCAGATATACCGCGTCGAAATCATGGATTTGTTGTATGATCATAATGTTGAGGAATCTGCCGCTTTTTTCGGAATCATGATGTTCGCATTTCTGGGGATGGCGGGTACGATTATCTATGGAACCTTGCTGACGGCTAACGGGAACCTGAAAGTGCTCAATATCACTTCGGCCTTTGCACTGGCTATCAATATACTGCTGAACTTTATTCTGATTCCTAAATATCAGGCCTTTGGCGCTGCGATTTCCTGTTTGGCAACTCAGGCGTTCGCCGGATTTTCACAATACGTGGTGACTGCGGTAAAGTTTAAGTTCATGCTTAATTTCTGGTTGATAATCAGGCTGTTGATATACATAGGCCTGGTCATATTGATCGGCGTTATCGCTCATGGTCTGGCCGTTCGGTGGTGGATCAGTTTCCTGGGTATGATTGCCGCTTCCATGACCATTGCGATGTTATTGAACCTGATCAACATCAGGGGAATGGTCCGGTTGTTTTTTTCTTCTGAACCTTAAAGTGAGAAACGCAATTGTTCTATGGTAAACCGACGAAATTTCATCAAATCCACAGGTATCATCGGTGGAGTAATAGTGGCAGGTGGAGCAGGCTCTTTAGCGAATTCATGGTCGGAATTTGCCTTTGAATCGAAGCGCCCTTTGCTCAAAGACCGGAAATTTGTTTCCGAAGCTGTGGAATCAGCGATCCGAGATATCAGGGCATCCATCGGGGATCCCGAAATGGGATGGCTGTTTGAGAATTGTTTTCCCAATACGTTGGATACTACGGTGACCTTTACCGAGCAAGAGGGCATGCCAGATACATTTGTGATAACCGGGGATATCCATGCCATGTGGCTGCGCGATTCTTCGGCCCAGGTATGGCCATATCTCCCGCTGGCCGCCAGGGACGCCAAATTGAAAAAACTGCTGGCCGGGGTGATACACCGGCAGAATAAATGCATTCTGATCGATCCGTATGCCAATGCATTTAACGATGGTCCGGCCGACAGCCCATGGAAAACCGATCTCACAAATATGAAACCGGAACTTCATGAACGAAAGTGGGAGGTGGATTCTCTCTGTTATCCCATCCGATTGGCGCATGGCTATTGGAAAGCGACCGGCGATGATTCCGTTTTTGATGCCCGTTGGGAGAATGCCATGGGTCTGGTGCTGCAGACCTTCCGGATTCAGCAGCGCAAGAAGGACCGCGGACCCTATAAATTTCAGCGGGTCACCGGTTGGCAAACCGATACCGTGGCCGGTGGCGGTTATGGAAACCCCATTGTGCCGGTAGGAATGATCTGTTCGATATTCAGGCCTTCCGATGATGCAACAATTTATCCGTTCCTTGTCCCTTCCAATTTGTTCGCGGTAACCAGCCTGCGGCAACTGGCGGAGATCCTGGAAAAGGTGAAGGCTAACCGCTGGATGGCCAAAGAATGTACCGACCTGGCCGATGAGGTTGAACAAGCCATCAGTGCCTATGCGGTCTCAGAGCATCTGAATTTCGGAAAGATGTTTGCTTTTGAAGTGGACGGTTACGGAAACAGCCTGTATATGGACGATGCAAATGTCCCCAGCCTGCTTTCGATACCCTATCTCACGGACATGGATCCCAACGACGTCGTATACCGCAATACACGCAAGTTTCTGACCAGCACCTCCAATCCGTATTACTACAAGGGAATTGCCGGCGAAGGCCAGGGCGGACCTCATTCGGGGGCGGATATGATCTGGCCGCTGGGGATTACCATGCGTGCATTGACCTCAAGGGATCCCGAAGAGATCAGATTCTGTTTAAAGACGCTTAAATCCACCCATGCCGCTACCGGATTCATGCACGAATCTTTTCATAAGGATGATGCATCAAAATTCACCCGCAAATGGTTTGCCTGGGCCAATACCCTTTTTGGAGAGCTCATTCTCAAAGTATATACAGAACACCCTAATTTACTAACATAGTTGAGACAGATAATTATCTGTCTCTACACGTTAATCCATAAGAATACCATGAAGCAACACGTCACCATTGGCATCGACATCGGGGGCACCAACACCAAGATCGGTGTGGTGGATCCGGAAGGTAAGATTCTGGTTCATAACAGGATAAAGACCACTGATTTTCCTAAGATAGCTGCCTTCGTCAAGGAGCTTAACACACAGATAAACGACCTCATTAAGAATTCCGGATCTGTGGAGCTGATGTCCATCGGGATCGGGGCCCCCAATGGTAATTATCACAAGGGAACCATTGAACAGGCACCTAATCTGGCCTGGAAAGGGGTGATCCCGTTATGCGAAATGCTGGGTAAGCATTTTGCTGTACCGATCGTCCTAACCAACGACGCAAATGCTGCGGCATTGGGTGAGATGATTTACGGCGGCGCCAAAGGGATGAAGGATTTTATCATCCTGACCCTGGGAACAGGTCTGGGAAGCGGTATTGTCATCAATGGGGAGCTCGTTTATGGAAAAACCGGATTTGCCGGTGAGATGGGCCATCTGACCATGGAACCTTTCGGCCGTGAATGCGGTTGCGGAAGGGAAGGGTGTCTCGAAACCTATGTTTCGGCCACCGGAATTGTAAAAACGGTTTTTGAGCTTTTCGCTGAGCGCCGCGATCCAAGCCCTCTGCGTAAAATCCCGTTCGATGGGCTTACTTCAAAAATGATTGCCGAAGCTGCTGACAAGGGTGACCAGATTGCCCTCGCCGCTTTCGAACAAACCGCCGAAATGCTGGCTCTTGCAATCTGTAACGCTGCTGCTTTCTGCAGTCCCGAAGCCATTTTCCTGTTCGGCGGACTCGCCCAGTCGGGCGATCTGCTGCTTGATCCGCTCAACCGTTTTGTCGATGAAAACATTATGGGGTATTACCGCCGGTCATTTAAAATTCTGCCTTCCTGCCTCTGTGAGGCTGACGCTGCCATTCTTGGTGCCAGCGCCTTGGCTGTTAAGGCAGTCCTTTGAGAAGTAAGACTTTGAGACTATGAGACTAGGAGGTCGGAAGCTTCTTGAAATTAGCACATTGGCACATTAGCACTATAGCATATAATGAAAACACTGATTGTTCCCTACCTGATTTTTTCCTCTCTGGTTCCTGATATGGGGGAAGTATCAACAGCACTGGATAAACTGGGCGACGGTTACGCGATCGACTGTATGAATTGGCCGGGTTATGTTAACCAGCCCAGGGTCAGATTTAACATCGGTTACAGCGAAAAGGAGATCTATATTAAGTATTATGTCCATGAGCAGTATGTTATGGCTAAAAAACATAAATCAAATGAGTCGGTATGCGAAGATTCCTGTGTGGAGTTTTTTGTATCACCGGATTCTGATGGCATCTATTACAATTTTGAGTTTAATCCCATCGGAACCTGTCTGCTGGGAAAGGGCACAGGCCGTGTCGACAGTAAAAAGGTAGATCCGGAATTTATAGCAAAGGTCCGTCGCTTAGGCACTCTGGGAACCGAACCGTTTAATGAAAGGACCGGTGACCAATCCTGGGAGCTTACCGTGGCCATTCCGGTGGAAGCCTTTGCCGGAAAAGATATTAAATCATTGACGGGCAAGGTGTTCAAAGCAAATTTTTATAAATGCGGAGATAAACTTACCCAGCCCCACTATCTGACCTGGAATCCGGTAGGTACGCCCACGCCGGATTACCACCAACCCAGGTACTTTGGTACGCTGAAATTTGAAAAGAGGTAAATATGCTCGCTGCGCTCACTAATTGTGCGCCCTTCGGTCGCTAATTAAGCATTGAGGGAAATATTTAGCGAGGCGCAAGCCGAGCCAATTAGCGACCGAAGGGAGCATAATTAACGAGCGCAGCGAGTATATTTAGCGCGCAGCGCATAATTACATGGCAGATAAGTAAATAACAAATTGCTAGAGAAAATGAAAGCTAACTGCATCATCGGCCAATCCGGCGGACCTACCGCCGTCATTAACAGCAGCCTCGCGGGTGTGGCTAAGGCCATCAGGAAATCAGAGAAGTTTGGAATATTGTATGGAATGCGTTACGGGATTGAAGGTTTTATGAACGAGTGGCTCATCAACCTGAGCGACCAGCCAAAGGATCTCATCAAAGGATTGCGTGATACTCCGGGATCTGCGCTGGGATCCTCAAGGCATAAGCTGAAAGAGGAGGATTTTCCTCGTATCATGGAGGTTCTGAAAAAGTATGATATCCGGTATTTCTTCCTGATCGGCGGCAACGACACGATGGATACCATCCACCGGGTGGAGGCCCATTGCCGGGAAAATGGTTATGAGCTCACGGGTATCGGAATACCGAAAACGGTGGATAATGACTTGTTTGGGACAGACCACACGCCGGGATTTCCTTCGGCAGCCCGGTCAAACATCCTGAATGTAATGCAGGCCGGGGTCTTGGCCCGGGACATGAAAAAGGTGGACCAGTTTGTCGTATATCAAACGATCGGACGTGATGCAGGATGGCTCGGGGCAGCAACGGCCGCCGGAAAATTTCACGAGGATGACGCTCCGCACCTGATCTATTGTCCGGAGTTTATTTTCGATCGTGAAAAATTCCTGACCGATGTGGATGATGTTTTCCGGAAATTCGGATATGTTTCGGTTGTCTGCGGTGAAGGGATCAAATATGCCGACGGTACACCGGTGAGCGCCTCCCAAACCAGGGACAAATTCAACAATACTGAATTCGGAGCCATGGGAGGGGCCAGTGTCGGTCTCAACCTGCACCGGATGATCTCCAAGGAGTTTGGTTTCCGCGGTGAATTTCAGATTACCGAGTCGCTCATCATGTCGGATTTTGTCAGGTCGGTTGAACTGGATCAGCTGGAGGCCTATGCGGCCGGGCAGGAAGCGGTGCGACTGGCTTTGGAAGGTGAATCCGGACAAATGATCACCATTGAAAGGCTCTCGAATGAACCCTATGAAAGCACTTTCGGAAAGGTGCCCCTGCATGAGGTTGCAGTGAAGGCTAAGCCTATGCCGCGCGAGTATTTTAATGAATCCGGAAATTTTGTGAGCCCTGTCTTTTTGGATTATATTCGCCCCCTGATTGGCGATTTGCCTGAATTCGTAAAATTTAAGTAATGCGGAAATTCAATAATGTCGTTGTCTCTGTTCATGCTCATCCGGATGATACCGAAGCCTGGTGTGCCGGTACATTGAAATTGCTGAAGGATCATGGGTATAAAATCGTGATCGTCACCCTCACCGCCGGGGGAATGGGTGGAATCGGTTCGAACGAAGATAAGACTATAGCCATTCGCCGCGAGGAAGCCCGTAAGGCCGCAGCTGTACTTGATGCTCCATATATCTGCATGGGCGGTCGCGATGGTTATCTGTTTGATACCGTTGATTTAAGATTGGATGTCACGCGGATTATCAGGGAATATCAGGCTGGTATCGTTATGACCCACTTGCCGATGGATTACCACACCGATCACCGGACTACCTGCAATATTGTGGAAGCTGCCGCCATGGTGGCAACCCTGCCCAATGTTCCGGTACCGGAAGAGCCATTATCGATCACCCCATTGCTTTACCATACCGCCCCATTGACCCTGACCGATCCGATCGGGGCTCCCATAGCAAAACCTCATTTTTTTATTGATGTGACTTCAGTCATGGATACCAAACAGGAAATGCTCCAATATCATGAATCACAAAAGGATTTAATGAAAGTGATGCACAAGATGGACGATTTCTTCGGGATGGTCTATCAGGGAAACAAGGATTACGGTGCGATGGTGGGAGTGGATTACGCCGAAGTTTTCTGGCAGCATCTTGGCGGTGGGTTCCAGAAAGATCCGCTGTTACAGGAAGAGTTGAGAGATTTTGTAAAATATATGTAAATAGGCTCGCTGCGCTCGCTAATTATGCTCCCTTCGGTCGCTAATTATGCGCTTCGCGCTAATTGTGTTCGCTTCGCGAACTAATTGCGTACTGCGGGAATTACTTAGCGAGGCGCAAGCCGAGCCAATTAGCGACCGAAGGGAGCATAATTAGCGTAGCGAAGCGCAGCATAATTAGTGAGGCGCAGCCGAACATTTAACCGATTGAAGTAATAAGTAACAAAGATGAACTTAACCAACCAAAAGTACGCGAAATTCGCTCTTGTTCGCGAGATGCTGGAAACCACGGAGGTGGTAAGAAAATTCGATCCTGCAGTCGCAACTGCCTATGGTGAAAAGGCAAAAACCAAAAAGGGACTGTTCCTCACCGGCGAGGGAAGCAGCCGTATTTTTCCGGCTAAAAGAGCCATGTATGATAACCTTAAATGGGGTGCGCCACTTTCCATTTTTACCGAGGGATCGACGCAGGCAATGGAATATGCACTTAAGGACCTGGCAATTTTTGGGGCTTCCAATTCAGGACAGACCAAAGAAGTGATCCGCCTCTTCATGAAACTGCAGGAAGAAAAGCACGATGCATTGTTCGGCCTGACCGCCACTCAAGGCACCAAGCTGGCCTCGCTAACCCATGCGTCCCATGTGCTTAATTGCGGTAAGGAAGATGCGGTAGCTGCCACCAAATCGGTCATCGAGCAGGGATTGTTCTATGATGCCGTTATCCGCATCATGACAGGTAAACCCATTGATGTTTTCAGTTCCTTACCCAGTCAGATCGAAAAGGCACTGACCCTTGAAATTGATCCCAAAATTGTTCAGGCTGCCAGTCATGCCGATATGATCTATTTCGCCGGACGCAATAATGGTGTCGTTGAAGAACTTACGCTGAAAACCAACGAAATCACCCGTAAAAAATCGGATTTCCTCGAAGGAACCTACGCAGTTCACGGCATCGAGGAGGTTATGGATAAAAATGAAGTGGTAATCATTGTGGAGCCGTTTGAAAGCGAAGAAGAGAAATTCAGGCAATGCCTGGTAAAAGGTGTCGGCATGAAAGTGATCGCTATTTCCTCGCGCCAGACTTCCTTCCCGACGGTCATTATCCCTGATGGTGGAAATCTGTCATCCTACGTGGAACTGGCAGCGGGCTGGAACCTGTTGGTTGATATCGGATTAGCATTGGGTATCGATCTCGATAAACCGGTCCGTGCGCGCAAGATCGGTAACGAGTACACCCTGTAGGGGAGGAGCCAAGGCTCCTCCCTGCCATGGCTCCTCCCTGCCATGGCTCCTCCCTGCCGCGGCTCCTTTCATGGCCACTGCGTATCGCTATATCACCGAATTCAATATCAGCGCCAGCAGCATAATGGTCAGAAATACATTGGTTAAAATAAACACCAGCCTGAGCATCCTCTTTGAGGTAGTCCGGAACAGGATCAAATAGAAGAACCCAATTAAAACCACATTGAGGATGGCAACCGTAATGAATAGCCAGGGCTGGAGGTTGATGCCAAATAATGATGCCGTGAGGAGAAAAAGCAAGGAAATAGTCATCCACCAGAATACCAGCCGTTTGATCTGGTTGTCATCGAGTTTTCTTTTCAGGGTTGAGAATCCTGCAGCCTCATATTCCTTGCCATAACGGATGATCAAAAGCCAGAAATGAGGCATTTGCCAAAGGAACATCAAAGTCGCAACAAAAATAATCACCGGTTGCATAACCGTACCTCCTGCGGCGGTCCAGCCGATCATGGGTGGGATGGCCCCAACCAGACCACCCGGGATCACCGCGAAGGAACTCAATGGTTTTAACCATGTGTAGAGCCCGTTATATAAGGCCAGAGTAACTAATCCCAGCAATGCCGGGAGGAGACCCAGTATCAACAGCAGGAGGAAGCCGGCGAGGCAAAAAGAAACCGAAATGACCAGGGCTTGCGCTGGTTTGAGCTTTCCCGAAGGGATAGGTCTTCGATAGGTCCGGCTCATCAGGGCATCGCGTTTGTACTCCTGAACCTGATTTAAGGCAGCCGATCCTCCTGCAAGAAAAAATACACCACCGATCAGTAAGAGGATGTTGGGCTGGGTTTCTCCTTTATAAAGATAATACCCGGCAACTGCCGAAAGGGTAACTGCAAGGGAGAGCTTGTACTTGACCAGCGTAAAAACAGAGGACGCAATTTGCATTGGAATTACTTGTCGGCCAGGGTTTTCAGATAGTCAATGATCTGAGCAATCTGGGCATCGGTGAGCTTATCCCGGTAGGATTGCATCAGTCCTTTATTGAATCCCTTGACTACCTCTTTATTTGGATCGGTAATGGAGGAGGCAAGGTAAGTTTCGTTGGCTTCGATATTGACTTCCTGTCCGTTGGTCACTACCACGCGTTTATTGCCGTAAATCCCTTTAAACGTTGGTCCGACAAGTTTTGAGCCATCAATGGAATGACAGGCTACACAGCCGGTATTCTTCAATAGGACCAATCCTTCGGGATCAGGAATGCTTCCGGTTGCAGGCAGGGAGTCGAGCCATGATTTAAATTCACTTTCATCCACGATGCGGGTCTTTGTATTCATGCCTGAATGCTGCAATCCACAATACACCGTACAGAGAACATCAAATTCACCTTTCAGTTCCGGAATAAACCAGAGGTAATTCTTGTATCCGGGAATAATATCTTCCTTGACACGAAAGGCTGGTATGAATAGTCCATGGTTTACATCAACAGAATGCAAGTCGAGCCTCACCGGCTTATTCACCGGCAGCACCAGAATCTTGGACAGTTTTCCCCCGCCATAATCAAAGGTATACTGCCACATCCGGCCGATCACCGTGACTTTCATTGCATCGGCCGGTACTTTGTGCCTGGGGGCATAACCTTTCCAACCGTAAATAAATATCACCATCACCAGGATCAGCGGAATGGCCGTCCAGACAATCTCGAGCCCGACATTATTGCTGAATTGTTTTGCCGGCAGATTCTTTTTCCGATTGTATTTAATGACTGTCCATATCATAAATGCGGTAATCCCGACAATAAAAAAAATCGCTATCGCCAAGATCAACATAAATGTTTGATCGACACCTGCGGATAAATTGGATGCTCCTTTAAACATGGCTCATCTTAGGTTTAGCGGAATGAATAATCAAAAAACAGGAAAATGATAATCAGCAGATACATCACGAATACTCCGCCGACCATGATCTTAAAGAACAAGCTTTCATATTTCAGATGCATGAAGTAGGTCAGAACCGTAGTGCCTTTGATCGAGGCCACGATCAGGGCTACTGCCACTGACAGCGCTCCGAGATGTAACTCAGCCATACTGACTGATATAGCGGTTAGCGACAGAAGGATGATAAGCACTACCGCATGGGACGTGTTGGTCGAGATATGTTGTTTTTCGGTTGACATAGGCCGCTTTTTTAGGTTATCAGGTACATCATCGGGAACAGGAAGATCCATATCAGATCGACCAGGTGCCAGTAAAGGCCGCTGTTTTCGATCAGTGAGAAGTTTGCTGCATGCACTCTTCCGCTTTTTATCCTGAAAATCGTCAGGGTAAGAAGGATCATGCCCACCAGAACATGGAGCGCATGAAGGCCGGTCATCATAAAGTACAGTCCGAAAAACAGGAGCTCCCCTTTAGGCAAATTGGTCAGAACCTGCGATCCCGGATATAGTTTCAAATCGAATTTGTGTCCCCATTCAAAATACTTGTTCACCATAAAAACAAGTGCCAGCAGCAGGGTCATCAGTAAGAGCCTGATAGCCCGCCCTTTCTGATTGTTCTGGATGGCGGTTATCGACATGGCGACGGTCATACTGCTGATCAGCAATACAATGGTATTCAGAGTGCCGATAAAGGTGTTGGTTTCTTCAGCTGCTTTGTGAAAATCTGTCGCGTACTGGGAGCGAAAAACCGCGTACACCAGAAACAGTCCGCCAAACAGGAACAGCTCGGTGAAAATGAAGATCCACATACCCATTTTTGATCCGAGATAATCGTGGTGCTCCGAAGGGGCGATATTTTTTGAATATGACATAAATGGTTAATTTTCAAATAACAATCTCCAAAAAGCAAAATACAAATAAGCTCCAAAACCACAAATCTCAACCCAGCACCGCGTCATGCTACTCCCTGTCATCCTTCCCAAACCAATACGGTTTGTGCTTGATCACCGGAATCTCATCGAAATTCTCCACCGGCGGGGGGGAAGCGATCTGCCATTCCAGCGTCACCCCTTTCCAGGGATTCGACGGAGCGATTGCCCCATGGCGCTTGCTGTGTACAAGATTCCAAACCATCAGCACCAAACCTGTCATCAGGATGAACGCCCCGATACCGGAAAGAAAATGTCCCCACTGAAATTGCGGCAGATAGTCGAAATAGCGGCGTGGCATACCCTGAACCCCGATAATGAATTGCGGGAAATAAAGCAGGTTGAACCCGACAAACGTGAATGCCCAGGCAATATAGGCCCGCCGGTTGCTGTACATCCGGCCGAACATTTTGGGAAACCAATAATGGATTCCGGCGAAGAAGGCAAAGCCCATCCCTCCAAAAATGATATAATGAAAATGAGCCACCACAAAGGTGGTATCATGTAATTGCACGTTGGTAGCCAGGGCTCCGAGGAAGAGTCCGGTAAATCCGCCGATCATGAATAGAAAAACAAAAGAAATGGCATAAAGTAAAGGTGGTTTCATATCGATTGATCCTCCATACAAGGTGCTTATCCAGTTAAATACCTTGATGGCACTAGGCACGGCAACGATAAAAGTCAGGAAGGAGAAGAACCATTTCGACCAGTAGCTGATGCCTGAGGTGAACATGTGATGTCCCCAGACGAAATATCCGACAAAGGCGATGAGGAGGCTGGAAATGGCAATGGCGCCGTAACCGAAAACCGGTTTTTGGCTGAAAGTGGGGAAGATTTCAGTTACTACGCCCATTGCAGGTAAAATCATGATATATACCGCCGGATGCGAGTAGATCCAGAAGAGATGCTGGAACAGGACCGGATCGCCGCCGAGTGCAGGATCGAAGAACCCGATGTGCAGTACCCGTTCAGCGATCACCATCAGCAAGGTAATCCCAATGATCGGCGTGGCCAGAACCTGGATCCAGGCTGTTGCATAGAGGGCCCATGGGAACAGCGGCATCTTGAACCAGGTCATCCCCGGAGCACGCATCCGGTGAATGGTTACAATGAAATTGAGCCCGGTAAGAATACTTGAGAAACCCAGAACAAAAGCTGCTGTCAGAGCAGGAATCACACTGGTCGTTGATTGTGAGCTGTATGGAACATAAAAAGTCCAACCCGTATCCGGAGGGCCGGATTTTAAGAGTTGTGAGAGAACTGCGAGTATGGCCCCGATCACATAAAGGTACCATGAAAACAGGTTCAGTTTGGGAAAGGCAACATCCCTCGCACCGATCAGCAGCGGAAGGGCAAAATTGCCAAAAACTGCGGCCAGACCGGGAATGACTATCATGAAAACCATTATAATCCCATGAACAGTAAAGAAACCATTATAGGTCTGGGCATTCATGATATCCTGTCCGGGCCTCATCTTTTCGATGGCCATTGAAAGACCCAGAATGGCGGCAACAAAAAAGAAAATCACGATGCAATACAGGTAAAGCAGGGCAATCCGCTTATGATCGGTTGATGTTAACCAACCCATCAGTCCCTTATATTTACCATGGTTATCCAGGTAACTTCCCTGGGGATGTGTTTCACTGTTACTCATCAGGTTTTCGATTAGCTGTTTTTTTTTGTTTCATAATCATCAATACCAGGAAAACCACCAGGGCAATCAAAATGGTGAGGGTAGCCACGATTCTGGTAATTTGCAGGGTATAGGAGTGACTCGTATCGTTGTATGAAAAGCAATACTCCAGAACCTTATTGATGGTGGGTCGGGCCTGTCCTTTTTGTGCTTCGATCAAGGCCATCTTCAGGTCAAACGGAAGGAAGGTGATCCCGAATAGATAACGCGTTATCTTCCCCTGCGGGCTAAGGATAATCAGTGCGGAAGGATGCGCAAAATCGAGTCCGGTGGGCTTGAAATGATATCCGACTGCATCCGTTATTCTCTTGATATTCTCTTGCCATCCGGTGAGGTAATGCCAGGCGGATTGCTGATTTTCCGGAATTTTCTGTACGTAATTTTTCTTTTTTTCACGGGCTTTTACTGGATTATCCAACGGATTGAAACTGATCAGGATGATCTGGTAATCCTTGCCAAGAGTGGCGTCCACCTTGGAAACAACATCGGCAATGCCGGACTGGAAAGGCCCGCAAATGCTGGGGCAATCATAATATACAAAGGAGAGGGCAGTGGGCTTATCGATCAGCTGCCGCAAAGTTACCGTATCCCCTGTTTCGTTCAAGAAATTCAAGTCAAGCGGAATGGTTTGGCCCAGCTGCTCCACAATGCCAATCTCCACCGTGAGCGGCTTGGGTGGTTCAGTCTGCCCGAACCCACACATGCTGGAAAGCACAAAAACCAAAGGCAACAATTTTCTCATAATCGTATTTCAAAATTCAAAACTTCCCCCAGCACCGCACCTCTTTGTCATCCCCGCGAAGGCGGGGACCCCGTCACGCTGGCAGGATCTACGCAGGGGAGGACCCCTTCCCCTTCTCCTCCACAGCCATCCCTGCGATCATCAGACTCCCGCCCATCAGCGAGATGTCCTTGAGCAGTGAGATCAGGGCAATCATTTTCTTTTCCGGATCAAAGAGCTGCGGAATATGAATGGTTGCAATAAACAGCAGCAATAAACCGGCAAGAATGAGGGTGCTAAACCGGATATACTTTTTTGTAATAATCGAGATACTGGTGACAATCATTAACAAGCCGGTGAGCATGATCATATACCCGCCGAAGGGGATGAAAGAGGTAAGCTCACCCATATAGAAGTCCCTCATCACAAAGTGATTGATGCCAAAAACGGCGAAAGGAATTGCATAAAGGATGCGGCCGAGGGTGCTAAGTGCTTTCATGAGGTTTCAGGTTTTCAAGGTTTCAGAGTTTCAGTGTTTCAGTGTTTCGCGGGAGTTTCCCCCCTCCTTCCCAAGGAGGGGCCGGAGGAGGTCATTTATCTTCTTCTTTCTTTCCCAGATAAAAAATGGTCCTGAGTTGCAATAAGATGTACAAAATTACTCCCAGTACAGTCAGCAGGCCTGCAGGATAAGCGATCAGAATCCACACGGGGGCCATTTCCACGACATTCCACATCGCCCGCTTTGAGGCGAGGCTTACCGGATGAACCGGAACTCCCACTGCCAGCGTGGTATCTTCTTCCACTGCACCAAATTGGTCCTCGTCACTGAAGCGTGCATGCAGGCGGATCCGGCCGAGGGTATCGCCCGGCAAACCCGACGGAACTAAAAACCGGGCCAATCCTGCCGGATCAGTAGAGTGAGGTTCATCCAGGGGAAGGTGCCCAAAATAACGGAGGGCAAATAATTGGATTTCCACTGAAGGAACCGGAACATTATTTCCATTTTCCAATCCGGTCACCATGGCCAGGATGGTAGAGTCATCGGGATGCGATAAGTTGATTTGCAGCTGGCTGTATTTCGTGTTGGTGCCGCTTGATTTTGGCGCAAGCTGCTGCTCATAACTCTTATTGAAACTCCTGATATAGGAGATGAGTTGCCAAATTTCAGCTGAAGTCAGCGAATTCTTGAATGAGGGCATCGGTCCGCGGCCTTCCTGTATCTTGTAATAGAGTTCGCCGTCAGTATTATTCTGGACCAGGACTGATGCTTGATCCGGTGGTGGGGGAACCAGTTTGATCGGGTTATTTTTACCGGGATCGCCATGGCATGATTTGCAGGTGATCTGATAAAGCTGGGTCCCCTGTTTAACCGTTTCACCGGTGAATTTTGACTCAGAAAGCCTGCCCTTCTTCTCAGCCGGCACTACCCATTGTTGCTGTCCGAAACCCAGGGCCGGGACCAGCATCAGAAAAGCCACCATCCCCAATTTACTATTCTTACCTTTCTTAACATTCTTACCTTTCTTAACATTCTCTTCGATCTCATCTTCTTCGAAATGCTCAACAATCGGTATCACCGGAAAGAGCTTGGAGAGAGTTGTGATAATGATAAGTACAAGCAGAAAAGCAGCGGTGGTAACGCCCATTTCTATCAGCGTTGGTTTATAAACCATCCATTCTCCGGGGTAATTCTGGGCCGGGAGGAAAGGATGTTCCTGAGTGGGCACCACGATTATATATCTTTTCAGCCAGGCGCCAGCCAAAACAAAAACAGAGATTACCGTCAGTGGCAGGGGTTTTCGCATTTGTCTGAAGAATACCAGGATGATCGGGATGACTAAACCGAGGAGCTGGGTACCCCAGAAAAGCACGGCATGGTCTCCGCTGAAAAGGTTATGGATGTGAATGGCATCAAATTTTTTCAGTTTGTAGCCGGGGATCAGGAATTCATTCAGGTTAAAATAAAGATAGACGATGGCCACCAAACCAAGCAGCTGCCCCATCTTGTTAAAATGAAAATCCGTGAGGTAATCTTTTAATTTATAGTTGTTCCGGTAAAAAAACATCGCCATGATAACGGCAGCTGAACCTGCGACAAAAGCCCCGCTGATGAAATAGGGTCCGAAAATTGTGCTGTCCCAGCCCGGTCTCAGTGTGACGGCAAAAAGCCACGAGGTAACGGTATGAATGGCAAAGGCCAGGGGTACGATCAATATCAGCAGGACCCGTACCATTTTAAACAGGATTTTATATTGTTCATCGGTGTGTGCCCATTTAAAGGAGAGGATTTCGTAGGCCTGACGCAGCCATTTTGGCGCATGTTCCATGCGGCCTTTAGCTACCGCGAGATCGGGAATCATGGGAAGGAACCAGAGCAGGAGGCTGACGAGAAAATATACGGTCACAACGGTAACGTCCCACAGAATGGGCGATTGCAGCCTGCCGTGAAGAAAAACATAGGGGAGCCGGTCGGGACGCCCCATATCGGAAATAATGACCAGTCCGGCGACTGCTGCAAAGGCGACTGCTATGATTTCCGAGATCCTGACAATCGGTTTGATCCATTTGATTCCGATCAGGCCAAGGACGGAACTGATGAGCATTCCGATCAGTGAGGAAGCCACGAAAAAGACGAAGTTGGCAATGTACATGCCCCAGCTGGTGATATCCCGCAGGCCGGTCACACCCAAGCCTTTACGCAGCTGGATCGAGTAGCCGAAAAGGCAGATCGCCAGGAAACCGAATAGGAAGGCCATCCAAAGGAGAAATGCCCTGTTCAGGCTCACGGTTCTGAGGAGGTCAGTAGCGATCCGGTTGATACGGCCGGGTTCCGCTGATTTATAGTGGTTTACCGATTCCATAAATTCCCAGGATTAAACATGTTTTTCGTGTTCATCATCCATCAGGTTCTTTTCAGGGAAATCGAACAGACGGTTTTTTGGCGGGAGATAATAGATACGGGGTTCAGTCCCGAGCTCAGGCATCAGGCGGTAACCGGCATTCTTCCTGAGCAGATCCTTGAATCCGACTGTTTCTTTTGTTGTTCCGTTGGTTACGGCATCTTCATTTTCATCGCCGAAATAGTAAACACCGTTCGGACAAGCGGATACGCAATAGGGAAGCTTGCCGTCGCGCAGCCGGTCGGCACTGAACAGGCATTTTGAAATCGTCCCTTTTTTATGCGGGACATTGAGTTCAACATTATAGGTCAGTTCTTTATCTTCCACGGCATTCTGTGGTTCCTTCCAGTGAAACATGCGGGCCGAATAGGGGCATGCAGCCATGCAAAAGCGGCAACCGATGCAACGTTCATTGTCGATCAGAACGATACCGTCGGGGCGTTTATAAGTGGCATCGACCGGACAAACCGCCACACAGGGAGGATTATCGCAATGCTGGCAGTGCTTGGGCATGAAATAGGGGGCGGTATCTTTGGATTCCTGCATGGCCAGGGTGTTCACATGGTACTCGTGAGGACGGAGATGATGTGCGTCCTGGCAGGCGGTCACGCATTTCCTGGCATTGCGGCACTTGGAAAGGTCGACAACAAGCACCCATTTCCGGCCGGCGATTCCCTCACGGCCCTTTTTAAGCAGATTTTTAACTGTCGGATGTGCAGCTTCAATTTCGGCACGGGGCACTTCAACCAAACGGTTATCCTCGGTCAGCACCTTCACCATATCTTGACCCGGTTTCGTTTTTTCAAACCGGGCTCCCATATATAATGCCGCTGATCCGGCAACCGTAGCAGCACCATACAACCCGAATTTTTTCATGAAATCCCGGCGAGAGGTGTCCTTTACCGGCTCCTCGCTTCCCGGGATAGGATCATTCTTTTCTTCTTCCATATAATACTACCTCATTTCTGCAATTTTTTTCGTTCCTGTTACCTTATACCCGTTCAGTTCAACTGCTTTCCGGATGCTCACCGTGTCCGTTTTTTGCGGTTTGAATGTGACCTGGGCAATGGCTTTATCCAGGGAAACACTCACGGTATCAATTCCATCCAGCTGAGCAATGCTCGACCGGACGGTTTCAACGCAACCCATACATGACATGCCGGTGATGGAAAGCTCAACTACCACGGGTTGAGCGGAATCGCTGACCTGATTATCAGGCTTTTTTTGCTTGCAGGAGAATGATGCAAGCAGGATCATCGTAAGGATAATAGTGTTTCGCATCGGTTGAATCTAAGATTTCAAGTGAAAAGTAAGTAAAAAAATGAAATGTCCAATATCCCGACAATTATTAACTTTAGAGCCTTACTTCCCTGCAAAGGCCGGGATACCTTACGCTAAACCGAATGTAAAATGAAGAAAGTTGCACTGGGTGTTGATATTGGCGGCACCAATACAGATATCGCGCTGGTGGACCGCGAAGGTCATTTTCTGGCTGAGGACCGGCTCTCGACCTGCTCTTTTCCCCAAGCCGAAGTATTTGCAGCCGCCTTGGCGGAGAAGATAAAGCTGCTGAAAAAAACCGTTGGGGAACCCGTCGAAATCATTGGAATCGGCATCGGGGCTCCAATGGGCAACATCAATAAAGGAACTATAGAGGAGCCGGCTGATCTCCCCTGGAAAGGCATCACCCCGCTTGCGGATTTGTTAAGGGAACATATTGACCTGCCGGTCCTTGTAACAAATGATGCCAATGCGGCTGCTGTGGGAGAAATGATCTACGGCGGTGCCAAAGGCATGAAGAATTTTGCGGTCATCACCCTGGGTACCGGTCTGGGCAGCGGAATCGTTATTGACGGAAAGCTGCTGTACGGACAGGATGGATTTGCCGGTGAGGTGGGGCATACGATTGTCAGACCCGGGGTTACGAACCGTGAGTGTGGCTGCGGCCGGCACGGGTGTCTGGAGACTTACGTTTCCGCAACCGGATTGAAGCGTACCCTATTCAAGATTATGTCGGACTCCATTCAGAACTCCGAGCTGCGGGACATGAGCTTCAATGAAATGACTTCGCTCGACATTGCCGATGCCGCTGAACGAGGGGATATCCTGGCAAAAAGGGCATTCGAACACACCGGCGAAATGCTTGGCCTCAAACTGGCAGATCTGGTGGCACATACGAATCCTGAAGCCATCTTCCTGTTTGGTGGCTTGACCCTGGCAAAGGGATTAATCATGGAACCAACGCTGCGCGCATTCCATGAGAACCTGCTTTCTATTTACCGCGGCAAGGTGAAACTGCTGGCATCCGGCCTCAACAGCAAGAATTCCGCCGTTTTGGGTGCCAGTGCGCTGGCGTGGGATAAGTTTTGGGGGAAGGCGTAGGACGTGAGGACGTGAGGCGTGAAGCGAAGAAGAAGATCGGTGGACGAAGAAGAAGATCGTGAAGCAAAAGAACGATGTAGAGACAGGCCACGGCCTGTCTCCTTACCGAGGGCAATCGCGTATACTTTCAAAATGGAATTTCAGCATTCAAAATTGGTCCTCGAATCTCTAAATTTTTACTTTAAAACCCCAGTAGCCCCTAACCAAATAACCTCTAACCAATAACCTCTAACCAATAACCTTCTCCCCATGAACCGCCTCCTCCTTTATCTCAGTCTTTCCCTGATCATCAGTATAACAAGTTGTTCCACCGACCAACCCACCGATAATGCCCGCTTTGTTGATCCTTTTATTGGAACGGCTGCCCATGGGCATACTTTCCCGGGGGCCGTAGTGCCTTTCGGAATGGTGCAAGTGAGTCCTGATAATGGTCGTAATGGCTGGGACTGGTGTTCCGGATATAATTATTCGGACTCCATTATTGTCGGATTTTCGCACAAGCATCTGAGTGGAACCGGGATCGGAGATCTGGCTGACATCCTGCTTCAACCGACTACCGGGAGTCTGGAAAAGGGCGAATATCACGGCGGCAAAGACTTCCATCAGCGCTTCAGGGCTATCTTTTCTCATGCCGAGGAATCGGCCACACCCGGATATTACCGGGTAACATTGCGTGATCCTAAGACCTTACAAAATCCTATCAAAGCAGAGCTTACAGCTACTGAGCGGACCGGCTTCCATCGATATAAGTACCCCGACGGATCTAAAATGAACCTGGTTCTCGACCTGGGATTTGCCATTAACTGGGACCAGCCTGAATCCACCCTGATCCGGGTGATCAATGACACGCTTGTAACCGGATACCGTAAATCAAAAGGCTGGGCCAATAACCAGCAGGTATTTTTTGCCATGACCTTTTCGAAGCCGATGACCGGTTTCAGTCTGTTTGAAACCGGGTTGGACAATCCGGGGATAAAAACCGCGGACGGAAAATATGCAGAGGCCATCTTTTCATTTGGCAACAAGGGTGGGGAGCTGATGGTTAAGGTTTCATTGTCACCGGTTGACGAACATGGCGCACTCAATAACCTTTCAAAAGAAAATCCCGGCTGGAGGTTCGATCAGGTGAAAAAGGATGCGCGGTTGTCGTGGAACCGCGAACTGTCTAAGATCCAGATCGAAACGGGTAACGCCGGGCTGAAAGAAACCTTCTATACAGCCCTGTATCATACCATGATAGCTCCTGCACTCTTTTCGGATGCCGACGGCCGGTACCGGGGCAGCGACAGTGCCCGCACCGTCAGGAAAGCGGATGGCTGGAACAATTATACCGTTTATTCATTATGGGATACTTTCAGGGCGGCCAATCCGCTGCTTACGATCACACAACCGGAGCGCATGCCCGACTTGATCAAGACTATGCTTGCCCATTATGAAGAATACGGACTACTGCCGGTATGGACACTGGAGGGATGTGAAACCAATTGCATGATTGGTTACCATGCCATTCCCGTAATCGTGGATGCTGCCATGAAAGGGTTCGATTTCGATTACGAAAAGGCCTATCTGGCCATGAAAAAGAGTTCAATGGATAGCATTCGCGGCTTGAAGAATTACCGGCAATACGGATACCTGCCGGCCGATCTGGAAAACCAGTCGGTTTCGCAGACACTGGAATATGCCTATGACGACTGGTGCATCGCCCAGATGGCAAAGAAATTGGGGAAAGAGGAAGATTATCAATTATTTATGGCCCGATCCAAAAACTACCGCAATGTTTTTGATCCTGTCACCCGGTTCATGCGCGGGAGGATGTCGGATGGTACCTGGAGGCAGGGATTTAATCCGCTGTACAGCAGTCATAATGTACATGATTTCACTGAAGGCAACTCCTGGCAATATTCCTGGTTCGTTCCGCAGGATCCGGAAGATCTGATCAAACTTATGGGAGGAAAAGAAAAATTTATAACTCGCCTGGATTCCCTTTTCAATACCTCTGAGAAAGTACAGGGAGCAGAAGCCTCACCCGACATCTCCGGTATGGTTGGCCAGTATGCCCAAGGCAATGAGCCCAGCCACCATGTGGCTTATCTGTATAATATTGCAGGTGAACCGGCCAAGACCCAGGAAATCATCCACCGAATATGCACCACCCTGTATACCAATCAGCCCGATGGACTTTGCGGCAACGAGGACTGCGGGCAGATGTCGGCTTGGTACGTGTTCAGCGCCATAGGATTCTTCCCGATGAATCCGGCCGACGGGATTTATCAGATCGGTACGCCCTCATTCAACAAGATAACACTGAATCTCACAGGCGGAAAAACGTTTACCGTGACAACTCAAAATCTGACCGACAAGAATTTCTATATCAAGTCGATAACACTGAACGGTAAACCGCTGGATCGGACATATATTACCCACCAGGAACTTGTTGCCGGTGGGGAGATGGTGGTGACAATGAAGTAATTACCTGATCTTTACCCTCGGAGCCGTGTCATCCCCGCGAAAGCGGGGACCGGCTGACGGAAATGAGGTGCCGTTGACAGCTTTTGTGGATCGTCATGTTAAGCGACACGGTCCCCGCTTTCGCGGGGATGACACGGCTCCGAGGGTCACTCTATGCGTCACCTTTCCGCGTCACGCGTTTCGTATCAAAATAAAAACCGAAATTTCCTTTGTGGTACCTGCCCCTTTTTATACCTTTGATTATCCCCCATTGATTTAGGTGAAAATCTTATTTCTGAATGAAATTATTTATCAGACATTCAGTAATTTACATGACAGGGGTGACCCTCATGATTTCTCTTTTTATTTCCTGCTCCAACGATTTTGAATTGAATACTTCGGCCGATCCGGTTCCGGTGGTCTGGTGTTTGCTGAATCCGGACGTTAATGAACAATATGTAAGGCTGGAACGAAGTTATCTCACGGATCCGGCCCATCCTGATGACCGTCCGGTCACCGATTCAACCGTTTGGAACCTGCCGGTAACCGTGTATATCGAGGAATTGTCGGGCGGACTTCCGGTTCAGCTGGTCCGGTTTGAGCCCGTTACCTCACCTCCTAAGGATTCCGGCTACTTTCCGGAGGATAACCTGCGATTGTATTATGCTGATTTTAAGCCGGCCCGGCTGGCAACTTATCGCCTGTACATTCATTTTACAGATGACAACCGGATCGTTACCGGGATAACCACTGTTCCCGGCGCTCCTGTGGTATACGATCCATTGGAGGTTCCCGGCCGGAAAATTAACCTGCAGGCCGGCGTGCAGTTTACTTCCCGTTGGGCACCCGGCGAAGGGCTGGGCATTTTTCAGGGGACTTACATTATGAATTATGAAGAGATCGTTCAGGAACAGACATCTATAAACCAGGTTTACCTGAAAATGAGTCCTATCCTTGGACTAGGAGCGGATATCGAGATGTCGGGCTTTGTGAGCGGAAACCGGTTTATGGAAGAGATGGTTAAACAGGTTCCGGTTCGCGATGGAGCGGTACGAACCATGATCAATGTTCGGTTCCTTCTGTATAAAGGAGGTGAGGAGCTGGCCCTGCAGGTTTCGCCTGATCTACAGCAGACAACCATTTCCAATTCCCTGAACCAGTATTCCAACCTGGTCAATGGGATCGGGGTTTTCAGCTCCCTCCAGCTGGTTTACGTTAACAATCTGCAATTGTCAAATACGACCATAAACGAACTGGCAAACAGTGAGCTTACCCGGAAACTGGGATTCAGTGATATCCATGGAGATGAATTAAATACAGGAGCCAATGAATAATGTGATCAGATACCTAATGTCTGTTTTGTTGCTGGCAAGCATCGGATGCGAACCTGTGACTCCGGTGGATCCGGATGGACCCACTGCGGATCAGAAATTCGGGACCGTGGAGTTTGATTTTCCGATTCCGCCCGCCAGTAGTGTCCGTGGGGATGGGATCAAGCGGATTGACCTGAGCGTGGCCAAAACGGCTTATGACCTTTACCGGGGCGATTTTCTGATCAGTGCAAACGTGTCGGACCGTGAACGGACCTACACTTTTAAACTGCAACCCGGCGAATATTATTTCCAGGCCGGCATCACCTGCACCTGTCTGGGCGATACCTGCCTGTGGGAAGGGTTCCCGGGCGGGCGGTTCGGGACGAAATGGGATATGGACCGCATTACCATCGTAAAAGGTGAAAAACTGGTCCAAAAACTGGTGTTTAATGAGTAGCAATGAAACTGAATCTGGTAATATATAGTTTAATGGCTTTGATTACGTTTGCCGTTTTGCCGGGATGCGATAAAAACGGCGAGCCGGAAAAGTTGCCGGATCTTTCCTTATCCGCTAAACCTGCAAAAGGCCTGACTACGGATATAATGGAGATTAAGGTCAGCGAGGCACCCTCCGGTCCGGTCGACCGAATCCTGTTTTACCGGTGGGACTGGAATCAGGATGGAGTTTGGGATACCCCATTCAGTACGGGTAATCAGTTGAAGCACCGCTTCATGAAACCCGGGAGCCAGTTGATCAGCATGGAATATTCCGATGGTAAAAAACAGGTCAAAACTGCTGAACTGACGATTTTGGTGGATCAGGGATTTTCCGCACCACGTCCTTTGTTCACGGTCAGTCCGGGTACCGGGAATTTTCTGATTGCTTTCACATTCGATGCCACAGGTACGGCTGACGATGAAGATTCGTTGGACCAGCTTAAATTCAGGTGGGATTTTATGGGGGATGGCCGATGGACGCAACAGTATACGGCAAGTCCGACTGCGACTTATCAATATAAATTGGCCGGTGTTTATAACCCGAAAGTCGAAGTCAGGGACCCATCGGGGCGTTCAGCAACCTTTTCGAGGGAAGTGGTTGTTGACATGAGGGATTCCCTGATCATTCCGGATTTTACCATTAATGATACGCTTATCCGCGTCGGAGATACCCTGATATTGGATGCATCGGGATCCTATCATTCAAAGGATATCAACCGGGAACTCTTGTTTTCCTGGATGTTACCCGAGCGCGTGGAATGGACCAATCCGGAAACAGCAAAAACCAGGGAGCTGATTGTCAACCAGAAAGGAGACCTGACGATCGGGCTCAGGGTGGTAGATAAAGAAACTAAACTATACAACCAGGTATCCAAAGATTTTATCGCGGCCGATCAGAACCTTCCGCCAAAGGCCATGTTTCAGGTGGGTCCGCTTTACGGCAACATCCTGACACAATTTTATTTTGATTGCTGGTTATCCACCGATGATACCCAGGCACCCAGCGATCTTGAGGTCAGGTGGGATTTCGACGGTGATGGGAACTGGGATACCCCTTTTAATCTGGAAAAGACCCTGTTCCACCAGTTTGACCAACCGGGAGAATATTATACCACAATTCAGGTAAGGGATAAAGAAGGAGTAAGATCACTGTATAAAAAACGTCTCTTTGTTTCAGGCAACACCAATCAGACAGGGTTTTTCAAGGATAAGCGGGATGACAATTATTATGGTACGGTCAAGATCGGCAATCAATGGTGGATGTCGCAAAACCTGAATTTCATGATCCCCAAAAAGCAGGCGTCCGGGGTCAAGCAATGGCAATGTTTGTATGAGCAAAGCAAATGGTGCGACCAGGCGGGTAAAATGTACCGAGTGGGCGCAGTCATTGAAAACCGCAGTGATAATGAATATACCGAAATCTGCCCCCTTGGCTGGCGGCTGCCTTCGAAAGAGGACTGGGAAACGCTCTTTTCATCACTTGGCGGAGAACAGAATGTTAAAGAACTGAGGTATGGGGGCAAAGCCGATTTCAACGCACAGGACCTGGGCTATGGTGATTATTATTTTCTATGGAAACCGGGCATCCCCATTCCCTACGACACAGTTTATGAGTTTCATGAAACCTTTCAGAAATCCTGGTTCTTTTCAACGACAGGCCCATTTGATCCGAACCATGTTCGAACGGACATCTGGGAATGGTCAGCCGGCCGGGATGGGGTAGGCTGGATGGGCTTTGGATCGGTGCAGTTGTACATGCCGGTGAGGTGCGTGAAAGAGGATTAATCCAACCACTTCCAGGCGGGTATTAGCCAGATATGCTTTCCGGACAGGTCGAGAAGATCCTCCTGATCCAGGGTAAGAATGGTCCCTTCAGATAAATTGAAAAAATTGAGGGCTTCAATCAGTCCGGTCGTTTCCCTTTTCAGGTTATCGGGATCGAGCTGGGTGCAAACTTGGATTGCTTCTGTTGTTCCATCCGGTTTTCGAACCACGAAATCGCACTCCCCCTTATCGGCAAAATAGTATATCTCCTTGTATTTTCTCCTTAGATTCAGGAATACCGTGTTTTCAAGTTTTCTTCCGGTATCAGCTGAAAAGGAAAGGGAGTTTGCCGTGGCAAAACCCGGATCGATTGTATATACCTTACGCGGGTTCTTGAGCCTGTTCTTCAGGGAATAATCGAACTTGAAAACCTGAAAGATCAGGTAGCTCTCTTCCAGATGGGCCATATAATCCAAAACTGTATTGGGTGATCCGAACCCGAATTGCTTGCCAAGACTGTTATAGGTGACTGGTTTTCCAGCATTTGAGATCAGGAAAATGGCCAGTTGCCTCAATTGTTCATGGTGCTTAATCCCATGTCGTGCAGTTATATCCCGATACAGGATGTCATCCAGTAAACGATTCAGTATTTCCGGTTCATGATACCGGAGGTACTCCGGAAAACCTCCATCGTTCAGATACCCTTCTAAACCGGATTTTCCTGGTACCTGTCCCGTAAAGACCAGATATTCATTAAAAGAAAACGGGAACATTTCGTAGCTCAGATGTCTTCCGGTCAGCCTGGTTCCAAGCTCCTGACTGAGCATGGTAGCATTGGAACCAGTGAGTAAATAGTTAAACCCGGATTCCTGACCAGAACGTATATATTTCTCCCAGTCATGAACATTCTGAATCTCATCAAACACCCGGAAATAAGTTTTATCCATTTGGCTCTGAATCCGGTCCAGTTTCACAAAATCCTGAAGATCGAAACCGTCGAGACGGGGATCTTCCAGGTTGAGAAAGCTTCCTTTGATATGATTTCGGCTAAGGAGCTGCCTCGCAAAGGTGCTTTTCCCACATCGCCTGACACCGGTAATAATCAGCACAAATCCGGTGTCAAACCGGAGCTGGTTGAATATCAACCGTGTTATCAGGTCCTTGACATCCTGATATTTGTTTTTCTGTGATTCCAGCACAGCTTCTATTTCCGATTCAAGCAGCATATTCTTAATTCTTTAGTTTGCATTGCAAATATATAAAAGTTTATATTTAAAATGAATGAATTTTCAAAACCGTAGTTCAAAAAAGGCGTCACTCTTCTTTTTTTCGCTTCACGCGTTTCGCACCACGACAAAACTGTTACCTTTAAGCACCCCGTTGTTTTTCCTGCACCTTTACCTGACAAGTCATGCTTTATCGAAAGTTGCAATTTTTGCAAGAAATTATAATTCAATCAGTTGCAATAATTGGATTATTGCTGGTTTTATTGGGATGCCGGGAACGCGTTACGGATGGAATTGCCGATTTTGCTCAGGTTCCGGTGGTAAACAGTTTCCTGGTTGCGGACAGTCTGGTCAAAGTTCACGTTTCCCTGGCCGGAAAGATGGATTTAATACCCCTGACCGTTGTGGATGGCGCAACGGTATCCTGTTTCATAAATGATTCTGTTTCTGAGGTACTTAAACCCGTTGGAGATGGATATTATATGGGTAAAACCCGGGTTAAGACCGGGACCATCTGCCGGATTAATGTGTTGGTTCCCGGGTTTGATGAGATATCGGCAAGTGATACGATACCGGGGCGGGTCTCCCCCACCCGGATTGAGCATGTCAATTTTGCCGCATTCAATGAGGAAGGACAATTCTTCCCGGCCGTGCGCATCACTTTCCCGGTTGACCAGAAAAAGGTGCAATATTTTCAGGTGACCCTGCGGCTTTTCCATACGGAACATTCTGTCCAGTCAGAATACCATCACATTACCTACCTCATTGATTACTCTGACCCTGTTTTTTTGGCAGAAGGCATGCTGATCCCGGTTTTTAGCTCTGATAAGATTCGTGATACCACCTATACGCTTCAAATGAACTACGGGTCCGCGACTATTGGTTGGAATGATCCGGTTACCTATATCCGCCTGGTGCAATATTACCCACTTGTTGTTGAATTTAAGACAATCTCATTCCAGTATTATCAATATCTGAAGCAGCTATACCTCTATAATACCGGTCGCTACCCTGAATTCCAGTTCGGGTCATACAAAGCCTTTCCGCTTTTCTCCAATGTATCGAACGGAATGGGGGTTGTCGCCGGTTGCGCCGTTTACAGGTCTGAAGTCATCACCCCTGAACCCTGGAGACGATGAATAAACTAACCGTTTTAAAGGGCTGTCTGACAGGAGTAATGTTACTTTGGGCCCTTGGGCTTTGCGGACAGCACCAGATGCGCCTTTCAGGTTTCGTCATGGATAAGAAAACCGGAGAGGTTCTCATCGGTGCCAATATCTCGCTCATCGGAGAAGCAGGTGGAACCAGCACGGATAATAGTGGCTATTTTTCTTTGGCAGCTAAAGTTCCCTGTTCAATAAGAATTTCATTTGTCGGGTATCAATCGTCGGAACTAACCTTCGTCTCCGCAAAAGACACCGTGGTACAGGTGAAACTGGAACCCGGCCGGGAGCTGGCATCGGTTGAAATAAAGGGGCTCCGGACAGCACTCCCCAATGTTACGACCCTGAAAATTGCTGAATTGCAACTGCTTCCTTCGCTTAGCGGGAAACCAGATGTACTCAAAAGCATGCAGCTGTTACCGGGAATCCAGGCCCAGAATGAGGGATCCAGTTTATTGCTGGTCCGAGGGGGTGATCCGGGTCAGAACCTCTATCTGTTCGACAATATACCCGTCATTTATGTCAATCATCTCGGGGGATTTATGTCGGTTTTCAATCCGGATATCATAAATTCGATTGATTTGTACAAAGGCGGTTTTCCAGCCCGATTTGGCGGCCGTCTATCATCAGTAGTGGATATTACCCAGCGGGAGGGGGACAAAGCAGGGCTTAAAGGTTCGCTGAGTATCGGTATTACCGATTTATCCATGTGTGTGGAAGGACCAACAAAATTGAGGAACTCGAGTTTTATTTTCACAGCCAGGAAAACCCTGACCGATCCGTTAATGGCCTTTGGAACATCAATAGCGAGAAGTAAATTCGTGATAGCTTATGGATTTCATGACCTGAACGGCAAGTTTACCTGGAAACCGGATGAACGCAATAGTTTTCATTTCAATCTGTACCAGGGAGATGATTATCTGAACTATTGGTCCGATCAAAAGAGCACCGGCCAAACACAAAATAACCGCCTGAAGAATATCTGGGGTAACTGGTTGACTTCAGGGCGTTGGATTCATGTAGTATCCCCAAGGGTTTTGTTTTCCAACACCCTGTCATACACCCGCTACCGTCTCGATTTTTTTCAATCCTATGCGATTACCGATACGGTCAGGCATCCGGTTTTCGACCAGAATTACCGTTCTTCCGTTTCAGATCTTTCTTTACGGTTGAACCTGAAGTTTCAGATCATGAAATCCTGGTCGCTTGAAACGGGATTGCAAGCATCCTATTTGAGCCATAATCCCAATTCATTTTATAAATCCGATCTTCATGTGCAACCGGTTCCTGAACTCCTGAGGGCTTTTGAATCAGCCCTTTATGCAGATAATAAAATAAATATCGCCGAAAGGCTGGAAGCCAACCTGGGATTGAGAATGGTTGGTTATTCAACGCCAGGGTTCAATTCTCTCTCGATTGAACCGAGGTTGCACCTGAGTTATAAGCTGTCGCCGAAGCAATATCTTGATCTCAGTTATCAGCGGGTAACCCAGAACGAACAGCTGCTGTTTACGCCCGGCAGTATTATGAATAGCGAGATATGGGTACCGGCAGGATCCGGAATCGATCCGGCCGTCTCTGAACAGTTTACCCTGGGATGGAATGGTAGTTTCCGCAATGGCATGTTCACTGCGGAACTATCCGCATACTACAAAACCCTGAATAGCCTGACCACCTATCGCGAAGGTTACAGCAGCCTGATGGGCGATCAGGAGTGGCGAAGCAAGATCGTTTCGGGGGGTACCGGAACCTCCACCGGCGTTGAGTTTATGCTGAAAAAGCAATATGGTGCCTGGACCGGATTCGTCAGTTATGCCTGGTCGCATACCACCCGGAAATACCCTCAGATCAACAAGGGACTGGAGTTTGTGTTCGACTTCGACCGGCCTCATACCGCATCGCTGAATATCAGTCATCAGTTCAATGAAAAATGGTCAGCGAACCTCGTTTGGGTCTATCAGACCGGACTGCCTTATACACCGGTCCTGGGCCGTCAGCTGGTGCTGAAGGATGTTCCGGATTGGGATGGGACTTATGGTTATTACGAGGTACTGGTATACGGTGAGCGCAACAGCGCCAGGATCAGGGATTATCACCGGCTGGATATCGGGGCTACGCTGAATACGATGACTAAACGAGGCCGGAAGGCAACCTGGACTTTCTCTGTGTACAATCTGTATAACCGGCACAATCCCTATTATTACTATTACAACACCAGTACAAATGATTATCTGGAACGGGCAGAGAACCTGACAGAATTTCAACCCATGAACCTTTACCAGATGAGCTTTTTTCCTGTCATTCCTTCTGTTTCCTATAAGGTTTACTTTGATAAAAGTGACCCTAAAAGGGTTAGGAAACCTGCCAATCAGCGATTTAAAAAATGGCTATATCAAGAAAAATAGACAAACCCATGAAAAAGAAAATCGTCATTTTATTTGCACTAATCTTCTCATTTATGACCGTAAGTGCCCAAGATTCCTATGTTAAAAACCGGTGGAATTTCAAAGCCGGCTACGGAAATTATGAGGGTTGGTCTGTCTCCGATCGCGGGGTAAAAAACACTTTTGGAAATTATCGGCTCGAAGCGAATTACGGAATCCTGAATTTTTTGGAGACCGGGCTATATGTGGGTTACAGCCGGATTAGCTCCCGGCCTGTGCCGGTTATCGGCCAGGGGCTGATTTATCAAAATCAGAATACCCCCTTTTTCGGGATTGGTCTCAATTTTCATCCGTTGACCTTTCTCATTAAGAAACCCGATTTCAGGTTTGATTTATATCTGCTCGGCCGGTACGGTGGCATTTATTATTCCTCGCCAGAGGATTATATACCGGCCAAAGGATTGAAGTTTCAGAATTCGCAGGGTGTAGGATTAGCCTTTTACTTTACAAAACATATCGGAGTATATACCGAATATAGTTTTTCCGGGCTTCATGTGAAATCCGGGAATTTCCGCTATGGGTTGAGTGTGAAGTTATAATACATCCGCATCACGCATCACGCTTCACGATGCGGTCATTGATTGCTCGTCCATCGTCACGAATGCGATCCTTGAAAAAATTACGTTCCTGACAAAAAATGTTTACTTCATTTCTTGAGAGCTTATCTGGTATTTCCCTGCTAAAACAATAAATTCCAAATGCTTTAATTCTTTATTGACAATCTCAATACCAGCAATTTCATTGACCGGTTTTCCATTGACCATGATGTTTTCCCCCGGCACACTGATCAATGCCCTGGTCCCTTCCGGCACCTCGGCATTCAGCTCAAAAAGCTGACCGGTTCGGGTCCAGCTCACGTGAATTATTCCTGCTGGCGAGGACACCACTCCCTTTGCCCATTTCAGGTCGCCGGTGTGGGGAGCTATCCTGAATTCTGACCAGGCGGTTGTAGAGACGGTTATAACCGGCTCTACGCCAAGCACTTTTTGGGGGAGAAGGGCCGTCGGGCCCGAGCACCAGGCATGGGAAGTGGATCCGATATCACCCGTCCATTCTTCCACATTCCACCCCTCCTGCCAACCGCCGTTGAAGGAGGCCAGCTTCATCTGATCGCCCCAGTATTTGCGTATATATTCCAGCGCATATTTATCCTCCTGATCGAACAGGGAGTAAACTACATAATAGGCGAACGACATTTCGCTGGCCCGGCCCTGATCTTTTATGTAGCTGACAGACCAGCTCTTATCCGCCTCATCAACCAGACCGTAAAGCAGGGCATACACTTGGGTCTGCTGACTGCAATGTTTGCTGCCATAACTGTCGGCATAAAGCTTCCGATCCGCAGACCAGAACCATTTTTTAATATTTTGTTTAAGTTCTGCAGCTTCGCTATCCCATATTTTCGATTGATCAGGATCACTTACAACTGCTTTGGCAAGACGGGATGCCTGTCGTAATGCACCATAATAGAGGCAGTTAAGGGCCGTGATCTCCTTTTGCTGATCCATCGGGTAAGTATCCGGATGATCCAGAACGATCCAACCGGGAACACCCGATAAAACTCCGTGCTCCTTGCCTATCAATGTTTCAAATTTACCCATCAGCTTAATCAGGTTGGGATACACCTGGAGGATCAGGTCCTTGTTTCCGAAATACTGATAATACTCACCCAACATGATTACCCATTCCAGTTCATAATCAACCAGATATCCCGAAGTGCCTTCCCCGATCAACCAGTCGGTGGGGTAGCGTGAGCGGATGGAACCGTCGGTCGCCCATCGCTGCGACCAGGCACCCGACAAAATATTGTAGCGGGTGAGAAATTCGGAACTCAACCCGGAAGCATAAAATGCATATTTCTGAAGATACCGGGAATCGCCCGCAATATATTGGGTCTGCTCCCTCCAGGGTGTATCCATATAGGTATCCTGACTGCACAGATTCAACGTGAACCGGCCAGCATTCCAGATCCGGTTCAACAGCGGATCGGAGCATTCAAATGAACCTTCATCCTGAACAGCATAATGCCGGTTAACCGCTGCGATATCCAGAATTTTGATTTCAAGGTCGACCGGAAAAGTGAGGTACCTGAATCCCCGCCAGGTAAATGGGCTCCACTGTTGATCTCCTTTTCGGGTGATATAATGGTCTTCGTACCTGACCCTTCTTTTAAAATCGGCCGTACGGTCGGGGAACAGGCGCTCAGCCGTTCCTATCGTGATATCGGTTCCATCTTCCCCGGCTGACAATCCGATCACCGGCACCCCGGTCACCTCTTGGCCAAAATCATAGACCACCCAGCCGTTTACCTCCCACCGGTCCACCGGATAAACCATTTCTCGGAACAGCGTTGGACGCTGCACCAGAACGATCTGGTTCCAGGGCTTCAGCGGCGGAGTTCCTATGACATAGGCTTTTTCCCAGTGGGAATCATCAAAACCGCTTAGCTGCCATTCTTCAGGCACTTCACGGGCGTCAAATTTCTCAATGAACCCGATCAGGTTGGGAGCACCTTCCCCCGAACCGGTTCTCAGCTCCGTATCCCGCTCCCAGCCATGGTTTGTGGAAACCAACCATGACCCATCACTATTCATCTCCATCACGGAATGATCTGCCAGAACGGCTTTCCCCTGAAAAAAAAATCCTCCGCGGGCGTTGATCCGGTGATGCATGCCGATGCCGAAATTGTACACGATGGCTGAAATGATATTTTCTCCGGGATGAAAGAACCGCGTGAGATCGAATTTCTCATACACCTGATATTCCGGATCGCAATTGATTGGACAGCGATCAACAAGCTGACCGTTGATGTAAATATCGGCAACAGCGTATGCTGATATATAGGCGGTTACGCTATCAATATTCTGATTCAGGTTTATTGTTTTCCTGACCAGCAGGTACTGGTTCCGGGGATTTTTCTCACCGGAGTTCCAGATCCATTGGGCTATAGGTTTATGGCCATCGAGGAGTGAAGATGGGGCGGCGATGGTGCCTCGGATGTCTTTTTGTTGATTTGTATCTACCTGGTAACCAAAAGATAGACTAGTCTGAAAAAGTAAAAATGATAACCAGATAATTCTTAATACTTTCATATCCTTCATCTTAGGGATTCCCGAACAAAGTCGGCTTGGTGCCGGGTACCGTAAGGATGAGAACCCGCAATCCTTGGATTCAATTCCATTGCGATTTTATTCGTTGCGAATAATGACGCAACGAACATAAGCAAATAAGCCAGAAAAGTTTCCGCTTAATTAATTTTCTTTCCCGTTACTTACCTCCACAGCAGTGCCGATCCCCGCCTGCGCTGGGATGACACTGCTGTCGATCTTTCTTTCGTCGATCGATCTTCTTCTTCGCCTCACGCTTCACGCCTCACGATATTTTTGTGACCCCGGTAACAATAACTCGCCAAAAGCACCCGTTTACCAAAAAGATTCCGCATATACGGAAAGTCTAAAACCTGATATCTAAAGATTTAGTAAATTCGATTTCAATATCCTGTCTCTCCACCTTAGAAAACCCGTAACCCGTAAATTGCATTTCGCCTAAAGACCATCAGATTAAATTAAGTTTTTAGCAACAAACAGATTAACAGTGATTTGATATGAAGAATTTCTTCGTACTTGCTTTTGTTTTGTTCATTTTTTTGCCTTCCTGCAAACCTAAACAAACCAACCTGGTAACCTGCGACCTCAGCCGCACCGATTTCAATGAGATTATTACGGTGACGGGAACCATTCAACCGGTTAATTCCCTGAGTATTATGGCTCCCCGCGGCTATTACGGAAATCTTACCATCGGATGGGTCAGGCCCGAAGGGAGCCATGTGGTGCCAGGCGATTCGATCTGTGTGATGAAGTGCGATGAAATGGTCCAAATGCTGGAGGACCAGATCCGCAAACTCGAGATACTGAAAGCCGATTTCACCAAGCTGGAGGCAGATAATGCGCTGAACCTGGCGGTTCTCGACGCACGGTTGAAGGAGAATCAAGCTGGTATGTCGATCAGCAAGCTCGACTCGGTTCAGATGAATTATGCACCACCGGTGAAGCAGCAGTTGATGAAACTGGAGCTTGAAAAACTGAAGGTCCAGGAAAGGAAGCTGCAAAAAAAATACCTGGCTGAAAAGGCCATCGATGAGACCGAAATCCGCCAGATGAAATCACGCATTATACAGGCAGAAAATCAGGTTCAGAGTAATCAGGAAAAAGTAAAGGGACTCACCCTGTATGCCACAACAACCGGTATTCTGATAGCCGCTGAAATGACCGGCAGGGTCATGGTGGATTTCGGGGATGGAAATGCGATGGAATTGGGCGGATATCCCAAACCCGGAGGCATGATTTTTTCGGAACTTCCGCTCATGGCGGTTCCTGAACTTTCCGAAATGCAGGTCAAGATTGAGGTTCAGGAGGTTGATTATAAGAGGATTGAGAAGGGCCAGAAGGTTACGATGATCATAGATGCGGCCAATGGACTTAAAACCACAGGGTTGGTCAAGACGAAGTCCATGGCTTCGAAAATGAAATACATATCAGCCGAAGCCAAGTTTAAATATTATGACATCGTGGTGAGTGTCGACAGCTGCCACTCCCAGATGCCTCCGGGATTAAGCGCGCGGTGCAGTATCCTCGTAAATCAGGTGAGGGACACCCTTGTGGTTCCGAGCCTGGCTATCTTCGAGAGGGACAGCGTTAAGGTCGTTTATGTGGCAGATGGCGATAAATTTCACCCGGTGCCCGTTGAAACCGGTCTGGCGAGCAGCTCCCAGACCATCATCAGCAAGGGTCTGACGGGTAAGGAAACCGTCGCCCTGACAGAGCCTTCCCAGAATTATATCGTAAAGAAAAAAGAATAAATCCTATGAGTAAGTATCTGATCTTTTTATCCTTCCTGGTGCTTTCCGCATGTAGTACCAAGAAAGTCCAGGAAGTACAGACCGCCCTGACCAAGCGGGGAACCTTTACTGAAGAACTAACCGAGCAGGGGACCATCCGGGCGGTGAATTCGGTCGGAATCACGTCGCCGTCAACCTCCTACCGTTACGGAGTGCTTAAGATCTCACGGATTGTGGAAGACGGGAAAGAGGTTCAGAAGGGAGATACGCTGGTCATTTTTGATCCGACCGAATTCAAGAAAGCCATCATCAATTCGCAGCAGCAGCTTGAAATTGCAAAAGCGGAATATGACAAGCTGAAAGCGACCCAGGAATCTGAAATCGAAGACCTGGAGGCCGATCTGGAAATTGCCCGCCTCTCGCAGGAGATCTCCAAAATCAATTTCGATCAGGCGGTTTTTGAATCGGAGATCACGCGCAAAGAGATCAACCTGAAACTGGAAACAGCCAATATCGCCCTGGAACGGGCCCGCGAACAGATCGGAAACCGCAAAAAGATCCAGCAGCAGGAACTCTTTCAGAAAAGCCTTACCATGAAACAGTACAACGCCGTTCTTGAGGAGGCCAACCGTTCAATCAATTCCCTCTTCCTGGTGAGTCCTTCAAACGGCATCGCCATACTCCGCGATAACTGGATGACCGGCCAGAAACTTAAGGTGGGGGATCAGCCGTACGGCGGGTCACTTATCGAACTTCCCGATCTCTCGGAAATGCTGGCAGAGGTCAAGATCAATGAGGTTGACATATCAAAGATCACTCCCGGCCTGAATGTGATTATCAAGGTCGATGCCTATTCAGATTCCACCTATACCGGCAAAATCACCACTGTGGCCAACCTGGCACAGAACAAGGATTATGAATCTAAAATCAAGATTTTTCCCGTATCGATCAGAATCGACGGCGTGCACAAAAACCTGCTGCCCGGGCTCACCGTAAGCTGCAAAATTAAAATCCGGGAAATCAATGATGTGCTGTTTGTGCCGGTTCAGGCAATCTTTAAATCGCAGGGCATTGAATATGTATATGTTAAATCAGGATCTGGTTATAAACGGAAAGATGTGAAAATCGGGGCCATCAATACGGATTATGCAGTGGTTAGCGAAGGCCTGGCGGAAAAGGACGAGATCGCCCTGACCGATCCCTTCCTGAATAAACAGGAAACACAAAAGAACGGTAAAACCAAATAATTCCAGATTATGAAAACATTCAGGATATTATTGGCCCTTGCCGTTATTCTTTCATTGTCAGGCTGCAGCAGCAAGTCGGATGAATTTACAGTCATGAAAGGTCTTTTCCGGCAGTCGTTCACCGAAACCGGTGAACTGGAAGCCATCAGTTCGGTTGCCATTCTCATGCCCAGGATCCGTTGGGAGTATGGTTATGAATTCAAGATCGTGGAACTTACCGAAACCGGCAAGCTGGTTAAGGCCAGGGACACGGTCATCCGAATCGACCCTTCTTCCATTGAAAAGGTGATTATTACCACACAGGAAAAGCTCGACGGTGAGCGGGCAGCGAGTAAGAAGCTTCAGGTGCAGATGGATAATAATATCCAGGAACTGAAGGCCCAGCTCCGCACCGAGCAGGCTATGTTCGACCTGAAAAAGCTCGAGCTGGAACGCAGTAAATTCGATACCGAAAAGAACCGTAAAATCAAGGAACTGGATTTCAAGCAGGCCACCATCCGGATGGATAAGATTAATCGGCAGCTGGCCCAGAAACCTGTCATGGACAACTATGATTTCCGGATTCAGAAAATAAAGGAGAAGCAGGTGGAGGCCGAACTGGCAGGAGCCAAAGAAGTGCTGGGCCAAATGTTCGTAACGTGTCCTATCGACGGGATGTTCCAGGCAGGGAACAGCCAGAATTACTACCCCCCGAGATCATTGAAAGTCGGAGATCGGGCCTATACCGGAATGATGATAGCTAAAATACCCGATATCAACCACATGAAGGTGCGCACCTATGTCAATGAAACGGATATCACCAAAGTCAGTATGGGAATGCCGGTTCTGGTCAGGCTCGATGCCCTTCCTGAACTTGCCTTTCACGGAAAAATAACTGAATTGAGCAGGATCTGCACCGCCCGCGAAAAAGAGATGATTTTCAAGGTTGTCGTTGAAATCCAGGAATCGGACTTGCGCCTGAAGCCCGGAATGACAGTCAGCTGTGAGTATATCTGCAATGAGACCGACAATGCACTGTATGTTCCAAACAGCTGTCTTTACAAAGAAGACGGGAAGAGTTATGTGTTTCTTAAAAAGGGCGGTGTGGCCGGGAAAACGGAGGTCAAGGCAGGTCCTTCGAACAGTCACCATACCCTTATTTACAGCGGGATTGAACCAGGTGTGCCGCTGGTACCGTTCGAAACTGTTCTGAATAAAATATGAGCTAAACCATGCAGATAAAGGAAAATGTCAACAAGGCCATTATCAGCCTCATCGACCATAAATTCAGGTCGTTCCTGACTATTTTGGGAATCATTTTCGGAACCGCTTCGGTCATTGCGATGATTTCAATCGGGGAGGGAACGAAAAAACAGGCCATCGCCAAGTACCAGGACCTTGGGGTCAGCAATATCATTATCCGGGATAAGGATCTGACCGATCCCGAACTGGAGGCGGTGCGGATGAAATTCTCCAAAGGATTGTCGGTGGATGATGCCCGGATTATCGCTGAAGTAGTACCCGGGGTAGTGAGTGTTTCGCCGCAAAGCGAGGTCAAGATGGAGGCAAAGGTCGGCGACCGGTCGGCCAAATCATCGGTTATCGGGGTTACGCCATCGATCGTATCTATTTTGAATTATCAGACGGAAAAGGGCGAGTTTATCAACAGTGATCAATATGACAGGCAGTTAAAGGTGTGTGTGCTCGGTGCAGGGATATCCAGGGAATTGTTCAGTTATGATGACCCGATCGGCAAGAGCGTGAAAGTGGAGGACCAGTGGTTCGAGGTGATCGGTGTGATGCAGCCCAAAGCGTTGTTCACTGAAACAGTCGGGGAGCTGGCTTCCCGCGATTTGAACAACGACATCTACATCCCGCTCTCAACTTTTAACAAGAGGATCCCGAAAAAAAATCAATTCACCAGTGAAGTCAAGCAGCTCACGGTTAAACTCTCGGAATCAACCCAGCTCCTCCCTTCTGCAGATGTGATCCGCAACTTATTGAGCCGCCGCCATTTCAACAACGACGACTTCAGCATCATCGTTCCGTATGAATTGATGAAACAGGAGGAGAAGGAAACGCGGATCTATAACCTGCTGCTGGCCTCCATAGCGGCTATCTCACTGATCGTGGGGGGTATCGGGATTATGAACATCATGCTTGCATCGGTACTGGAGCGGACCCGTGAAATCGGCATACGCCGTGCTATCGGCGGTAAGAAAAAGCATATCATGGGCCAGTTTGTCACCGAAGCCGTGGTACTCAGCATCACCGGCGGGATCATCGGCGTGGTGCTTGGGATCTCGCTTTCGTTGGGAATAGCCTGGGCAACGGAAGTTCAAACCACCATAACCCTGTACAGTATTCTCATCGCTTTCGGTTTTTCGGTCCTGGTGGGTATCACTTTCGGATATCTCCCGGCCAAGCAGGCATCCAACCTGAGCCCGATCGATTCCATCCGACATGAATAATTTAAGATAAACAATAGTCAATCATGCTGATAGATATTGAAAACCTGAGAAAAGAGTACCACTTGGATAGTATTGAAGTTGCTGCTCTGAGGGGTATCGATCTCAAAATAACCCAAAATGAATTTGTAGCCATTATGGGACCTTCAGGATCAGGAAAATCGACCCTGATGAATATTCTGGGGTGTTTGGATACTCCGAGTTCCGGAACCTACCGGTTTAATCAGATCGATGTGACCGGACTGAACGACGATGATCTTTCAGATATCCGGAATAAGCATATCGGATTCATTTTCCAATCGTTCAACCTGCTGCCCAGAATGACCGCCCTTGAAAATGTCGAGCTGCCCCTGATGTATGCCGGGGTCGATAAAATGACGAGACTCGATCTTTCGAAGAAGGCTCTGGAGAAAGTCGGACTTTCCGACCGCATGCGTCATCGGCCATCGGAACTATCGGGCGGTCAGCGGCAGCGCGTCGCCATCGCCCGTGCACTGGTCAACAGCCCGGGCATCATCCTGGCCGACGAACCCACCGGTGCCCTTGATACGGCGAGCAGCATGGAAATCATGGACATCTTCAAACAGCTTCATGAAGAAGGCAATACCATCCTGATCATCACCCATGAAAGAGACATCGCTGCGTGCTGCAAACGGATACTCCTCATCCGCGACGGATTAATCACCTCCGACACGTCCAACCTCAATTAACCTCTAACCTCTAACCTCTAACCAATAACCTCTAACCTCTAACCATTAACCTCTAACCATTAACCTCTTCACCATGCATTTCATTATAAAACTGACTGTTATTTGTCTGGCAGCATTGATAATCTCCCCTTTAGCAAAGGCGCAGGAGGTTTACCGCCTCGACCTGGAGACCAGCATCCTGCTGGCCCGGCAGAAAAGTATCCGGATGCAGATGCTTAATCAGCAACTTCAAACGGCATCCTTTAACCTGAAAGCGACAACCAGCAGGCTGAAAACACATGCGAGTCTCGATATGACTTTACCGCAATACACCGAGACGGTCAAGCAATGGGAGGACAGCACCGGAATTTCATTTTACCCGGTGAGACAAAATCAGCTGAACGGTTACCTGACGATCAGCCAGCCGCTGCCTACCGACGGGAGCCTCTATATCCGGACCGGGGCGCAGAATTTTGTGGATTATTATGCAATGGACCGGAATACCCAGATAAGCTCGAGCATCGGTCTCCGGCAGCCGATTGAGGCTTTTTTCGGATACAATACTATCAGGATGAGCTTTAAACAGGCAAAATTGGCTTATGAGCTATCGATGAAACAGTTAAAAAGAGAAGAGCTCAATATGGTATATGAGGTCAGCCAGGATTACTTTAACCTGCTTTCCTATCAGGAGCAGATGAACATTGCCCGGCTTAGCCTGGAAAGGCAGCAGGAGGCTGCTGACATTGCACAGAGCAAATTCAAGGCAGGATTGATCCGTGAAGTGGAAGCCCTGCAAATGGATGTCGATCTGAGTGCATCGGTCAATACGTATGATATGGCCAAAGTGGATTATGCTGCGCAGGTTCGGCAATTCAAGGAAAATCTGGGTATCAGTCTGCGCGACAGTGTGATCATCAACGGGGAACTTACCTATAAGGTGGTTCCGGTGGATATGGAGAAAGCGGTGGCGCTGGCTTTGCAAAGCCGGCCCGAGCTCCGGGAAAATGAAATTCAGATCGAACTCCAGGAAATGGTAATCAAGCAGCAGAGAGCACAAGGTTTGCCCAGCGGCACGATCCTGCTTAATTACAACTTTATCGGGGTCGGGAAAGATGCACGGTCGATTCCGGTGGGAGCCACATTCGATCAGACCTGGCAGAACCTTACCAGTCGCCCGGGCAGTCTGGGGATCGGACTTACCGCATCGATCCCTATAGTTGACTGGGGTGAAAACCATGCGCGTGTTCAGGCTGCACGTTCTATTTTAAAACAGAATGAGTTGCAGCTCGAAGGCAATAGAATTTCCATTGAACGAGATATCCGTTCGACCGTCGATCGCCTGCAAAGCAGTCTGCGCCGGCTTCAGTTACTCGAGAAAAACGTCATTGTTGCTGAAAAGAGCTTTGATATTTCACGCCAGCGTTATGCCAACGGCGAAATCGACAGTCAGTCGATGGCCCTCGAGCGCGAGCGGCTCAACAATGCTTACAACACCCGGTTAAGCGCCTACATCACCTATAAACTCATGCTTTCCGATATCATGCGTAAGACGTTTTTTGATTTCGAGAAGGGGGTGGCGGTGTTGTAGAGACGCATTTATGCGTCTCAAACGTGAGGCGTGAGGCGTGAAGCGAAAGAAAGATCGGGGGACGAAGAAGAAGATTTGCTTATATTTGTTGATGCTTGCCACCGCTTATTTATGAAATTCAAATACCGGATCGACCTTCCCCTGGATTCTCCGGAGCGAACGCTTTATCATGGAAAATTAATCAGATCAAAAAAGTTTCTTCGTGAATTATACCGGCAATGGAATGCCGAATTTGTGTGTGAAATCACATCAGCACCGCCCGGATTGCTCGTTGAGCTAGGCTCGGGGTGGGGGGGGCTAAAGGAGCTGGATTCAAGGGTAATATCGTCAGATGTGATCGATTTACCGACCAATGACATGACCTTTTCTGCACTGGACATGCCTTTTATGGACCAATCGGTTGCAGCTCTTTTCATGACCGATACCATGCACCATATTCCTGACTCCGATAAGTTTCTTCAAGAGGTTAACCGGGTGCTGGTCGATAATGGGAAACTCATTATGATAGAACCGGCCAACACACTTTGGGGACGGTTCATATACCGGAATTTTCATCATGAGCCCTTTGAACCAGATGGGCCATGGACCATTCCTTCCTCAGGCCCGTTATCCGGTGCGAACGGCGCCTTGCCCTGGATTGTATTTCAAAGGGACGCAACATTATATCGGCAGAGATTCCCTGATCTAATCATCAATCAGATAGAATATCGAAACCCTTTTTTGTATTTGTTAAGCGGAGGAGTATCCTATCGGCAGCTGCTACCCGATTTCAGTTACCCTATCGTGAATCTCGTTGACCGGATTCTGCCAAAAATATCCAGGCAACTTTCCATGTTCATGTTGGTTAAAATAACACGTCTGCCCCGTATGCGGACCTGACCCGCTATTCATCCGGGACACCGGTTGATGTACCGGTGATCCTTAAAGGCAACTTTAAGCTGGAGGAATGGAATCCTCATACCGGCCAGTTCTCAGAATGCACCGCCACACCGGAAATCAAAAACGCTACTAAATTCACGAGGATGCAGTTGAGACTCGAACCGGAGAAAAACGTCTTCTGGGTCGGCAAATGAATCGTGAGGAACGTTCTTCCGATTTCACGCTTCACGCTCCACGTTCTTGCGTCCCCCGTCTATCGTCTTTCGTCCTCCGTCCCCAAATATCCCTATCTTTGAAAAAACCCTGCCTAATGCGTATCCTGATCATCGAAGATGAAGTGAAAGTGGTTGATTTTCTGCGAATGGGACTCAGAGAGGCTGGATATGAGGTGGAAGCGGCATTTGACGGGCAGATTGGATACCGATTGGCCGTCAGCAAGTCTTTCGATCTCATCATTCTGGATGTGGTATTACCCGTCATGAATGGTTTTGAGGTTTGCCGGAAAATCCGGGAGAAGAATGTCGAGATTCCCATTCTGATGTTGACCGCCCTGGGTACTACCGATGATAAACTGGATGGTTTCAGTGCCGGAGCCGATGACTATCTGGTTAAACCGTTTGAATTCATGGAATTACTGGCACGGATCAAAGCGTTGGCGAAAAGGTCCTCAGCAGGTTATATGGCCGGTTCATTTCTTCAGGTCGCGGATTTGGAGTTGGATCTCCATAAGAAATCAGCCCATCGAAGTGGTAAATCCATTGATCTTACAGCAAAGGAGTATGCTTTGCTGGAATTTCTCATGCGGAATAAGGGACGGGTTGTTTCACGCGCCGAAATCGCGGAGAAAGTATGGGAGATCACTTTTGATACCGGGACCAATATCGTGGATGTATATATAAACCTGCTCCGCAAAAAGGTCGACAGGGATTTTGAACCCAAACTGATCCAAACAAGAATAGGTCTGGGATATACGCTTGATGCCGAATAGATGGAAATACGGAAGAAAATAAGTCTCCAGTTTACCATCATTGTAGCGGTGATTCAGATTGTATTGTCGCTGGCCATTTATATCTCATTTGCCGAATCCAGGGTGGAAGATCTTTACGCAAAGCTTGAGGCGAAAGCAAAAGGGGTGGGGCAAATGCTCATCGATATTGTGGAAATAGATGCTGTATTATTGGAAAAGATAGAGCGTAATAATCCATTGAGCCTACCCTATGAAAAGATTATCATTTATAATTACCAGAATAAGGTGCTTTTTTCCAATGATGAACACGGAGAAATCAACATAGCGCCGGCTCTTATTGACCAGGTTCGCCTGAACAACCGTGCCCGGAGCCGGATTGACCAGTATGAAGTTCTTGGTAAGTTCTATACGAATCCGAATGAACGGATTGTGGTGTTTATTGCGGCAATTGATATCTATGGATTCAAGAAGTTGGCCTTCCTTAGATGGCTACTGATCATTGTGTTTGTGGCCGGTATGGTGATTGTTTATTTTGCCGGCCGGATTTTCGCTGGTCGAGCGGTTCAGCCGATCTTGAAAGTCATGGCGCAGGTCGATAAAATAGGTGTTTCCAATTTGAATGCCCGATTGGATGAGGGACCCAGCAAGGATGAAATAGCAAGGCTGTCAGCAACTTTCAATAAGCTGCTGGAACGGCTTGAAACTTCTTTTAAGATGCAGAAAAGCTTTATTGCCAACGCATCGCATGAGATGAATACACCGCTTACTGTTATAACCGGACAGTTGGAGGTGGTTCTCATGAAAGCTCGGACCAACCAGGAATATGCCGCTACGGTAAACACGGTTTTAGCAGAGATACGCAACCTGAACCAATTATCAAAAAAACTACTCCTTCTGGCCCAGGCCAGCGCTGAACTGACCGGATCTAATTTTACCCTGCTCAGGATCGATGATCTTATGTGGCAGGTCAGGAGTGAGCTTATCGACCGCTCTCCGGAGTTTTTGGTTGATATTGAAATTCATGACGGGATTGATGATGAGGACCAGCTTACGGTAAATGGTAACGGTATGTTGCTGAAAACCGCTATTGCAAATATGATCGAAAATGGTTGTAAATATTCTGAAAATCATCGGGTTGTGGTGGGTCTGTCAAGAGAGGCAGCTGATATAGTCATCCATGTAACCGATCAGGGAATCGGCATACCCGAAAATGAAATTCAAATGATCTTTCAACCTTTCTACCGGAGCCAGTCGGTGAAAAAAAGCGACGGACATGGGATAGGGTTATCTCTTTCAGAGAAAGTCGTCGCCATTCATAAAGGCAGCCTCACCGTAAGTTCACGGGTAGGCGAAGGTTCGGATTTCATGATCAGGTTACCTCTGGCCCGGATCAAGAGGATTCCATCAGATCTTTAATCTCATTTTAATCCGGTTTTCATTCCATTTTAATTCCCGCAGACTAAGTTCGCCAATTATAGGATTGCGGACTTTCCGATGAAATCCATAACCCGTATCTGGAGAACTATAGCGTTATGTGCCTGTGCCCTGCTGATCGCAGTGGTGGTTTACTTTCGAATGGATTCAGCGACGCTATCCAAAACCCTCGATAAGGAGCGGCTAGAAAAAGAATCCATGCTTTCCGAAAATATGCATTTGTCCAGAACCCTCGAAGAATTGAGAAAGGACCTGAGTCTGGCAAATGAAAAGAACAATGAGTTAATCAGAATAATTGACACAAACAGGATCTCTATTAGGGCTAAATAGTATAACAATCATGAAAAAGAAAAAAATTCCGGATCTGGTCAAAGCACTTCTTATTTTTGCTGGAGTGGTAGCGCTTATGGTAGTAGCTAAAATTGTTTTTAAAATCCAATAGCAAATAATCCTGGAAATTTCTCAGGAAGATATCGCCTTGATATTTAATATATAGGGTTAATACTGGTTTAGTTTTGATTTTCCTTTCTTCAGGGACATGATCGAATCATGCTGTCATGTCCCCTCCGTTTGATTATCCTCAATACCTGATTATTAAAATATTTTATTCATCATTGACTACCTTTGTGGTCGTCAATAACCATCAATCCCAGCCACCATGTTCATATTCATGATTATCCTGTTTATCCTGGGCTATATCGCGATCGCCCTGGAGCATCCGATAAAAATCAACAAGGCGGCCACTGCACTGATTTTAGGAGCCCTCATGTGGGTGGCATACATGTTGGGACTGCCCGGCATCCTGAACCAGGGATTTAACAGTGACTGGAACATTTTCCTGACGGCCAATCCGGGAGCCGGTTATTCAGAGATGATGAAATTCGTGGGCGAGCATGAAGTTCTTTTCCACCTGTCGGAAATTGCAGCAATTATCTTTTTCCTGCTCGGGGCGATGACAATCGTTGAGATTATCGATCAGCATCAGGGATTTAAAGTGATCACCGATAAGATTCGGACGACCAACTTTACCAGGCTGATCTGGATCATTGCATTCATCACTTTTTTCATGTCGGCCGTGCTGGATAACCTGACAACCACCATTGTGATGGTAGCGCTTTTGCGCAAACTGGTTTCTGACCGGGAGCAGAAATGGCTCATAGCCGGGCTGATCATTCTGTCCGCTAATGCCGGAGGCGCCTGGTCGCCGATCGGGGACGTGACGACAATCATGCTTTGGATTGGCGGACAAATCACGGCCGTGAACATTATTCTGAAAGTTTTCCTTCCCAGCCTGGTTTCCATCCTCATCCCACTACTGATCATCACTTTCTTTTTCCCGAAGCCGGTTATCGTCAGGCCTAAGGTCAGCCAGGCCGATCAGCGTGAAATCAATACAGCTGGCGAGCGGACAGGTTTCCTTCTCCTCGGAATGGGTGCTTTGCTTTTCGTTCCTGTATTCAAAACCTTAACCCATTTGCCTCCCTTTATGGGAATGCTTTTGGGATTGGGGGTTCTCTGGCTGATGACGGAATTGGTTCACCGGAAAAAACCACATGAAGATCAGAGAAAGCTTGCAGTATCCACCATTCTTGCGCGAGTGGACGTGCCCACCGTACTCTTTTTTCTGGGAATCCTGATGGCGGTGGCAGCCCTGTCGTCAGCCGGTCAACTGAATCTGTTGTCGAAATGGCTCGATCAGAAAGTGGGAGATATTTATGTTATAAACCTGATCATAGGTGTTTTATCGAGTGTGATCGATAATGTTCCGCTGGTGGCTGGTGCCATGGGAATGTATGGAGTTGTCTCGCCCGACATGTTGACAGCTGCAGCTAATCCTGCTTATCTGCAGAATTTTGTGCAGGATGGACTTTTCTGGGAATTCCTTGCGTATTGTGCCGGTACAGGCGGGAGCATCCTGATCATCGGCTCGGCTGCCGGAGTTGCGGCGATGGGACTGGAAAAGATCGATTTCATCTGGTACCTGAAGAAAATAAGCTGGCTGGCGCTGATTGGGTATCTGGCCGGGGCAGGGGTGTATTGGTTGCAGGCACAGGTGATATAAAAAGTGACTTCTTCCGGTCCGGTTTTTGCTTAAAATTTCATTATGACTGAAAAAGAAATTTTTAGCAGTACGCGCAGGATTCATGACCTTTTGTCAGTGAAACGATTGAAAGAGGCGATGACCGATTTGCGGCCGATGCTCCTGGAGGCTGGCGTAAATACATGGACCGAAGAGCTGGAACAGATCGATATCACCTACCGGTTTATGCTCGAATATACCCTGAAAGGGATTCAGGACCCCGAAAGGCAAAAGGTCTACCGCAAAATCGTTGCAGATCTGTACGAACTTAGTGACCGGGTTTCGGAATTTCTCCTGACCCGTTTATCCACCCAATATGTTCATGTACGTAAACGGATTTTCAGGGATGATCCCGGTCTGGAGTCATTCATCCAGAGTTTTCTCCGTACTCCCGAACGAATCAATCCCTCGGATCCCGAGTACCTGCGGGACCTTTCACGATTATTCCATGTGATCTGGCTGACCGATGAATTTCATGAACGGGAAATACAGCTCGTGGAGCAGGTTAAAGTTTCCGGAGTACTATCGGTTCCTGAGAAGGGACTTTTAATTACCGCATTGAATTTTAGTATTTTACGATATTTTGATAAGCGCAAGTTTGAACTGTTGTTCGGTTTTTTTGATTCTGATGAAGAGGAATTACGCCAACGTGCACTCATCGGATTAATACTTGCATTTTTCCGTTATGATACCCGCCTTGTCCATTATCCGGCCATACGTGGTAGATTTATAGTACTGGATGAATTTCAGGATTTCAAGAAAATGGTTCAGGAAGTCATCATGCAAATGATCAGGGGACGCGATACCGATCAACTCAGCCGGCGGATGCAGGAAGAGATCCTTCCTGAAATGCTCAAACTCACCCCCCAGATCAGGAATAAGCTCGATCTCGATAAGTTGCTCGGCGAAAACCTGAGTGATGAGGAGAACCCGGAGTGGCAGGAGATTTTCCAGGATTCACCGGGCCTGAAGGATAAAATGCAGGAGTTGACAGAAATGCAGATGGAAGGCGATGACGTATTCATAGGAACTTTCCAGATGCTGAAAGGATTTCCATTTTTCAGGCACCTGATCAATTGGTTTTTCCCTTTCACTACCAATCATCCTGAAATTCTTGCATTGGAGGAGTCCGGCGAATTTACCTGGATGAAAGGATTTCTGGATTCGGTGGAGAAAAGCTTTTATCTGTGTAATTCAGATAAATACAGTATCTGTTTTGGAATCAGATCGATGCCTTCGGATATGCAGAAGTTTCTTTCAGATGGACTTCATGCCGAGGCAGAGCAACTCAAAGAAATGCTCGATGGTGACAAAATCCTCGATCCCCTGCAGCAGGCTCGTCGTGTGATCCGCCAATATATTCAGGACCTGTACCGGTTTTATCGTTTCTATCCTGATAAGCAAGGATTTGATGATATATTTACCTGGAAATTAGACTTTTACAGAAAGGATTTCTACCGGGACCTTTTTACCGGCGACAAGGATGCTTTATATTCAATAGCCGGATTCTATCTTCAGAAGAAAAACTACCGTGAGGCAGCGGAAGCTTTTGGTATTCTGGAACAATCGGGTGATTTGAGTGCGGAGGTGCTGCAAAAACTGGCTTATGCCTGGCAGAAATCAGGAAATTACCAGAAAGCTCTCGATTTTTACATGAAAGCCGATCTGTTGTTAAACGATAATCTGTGGAACCTTAAGAAAATGGGGCTCTGCTATCGTTACCTCAAGCAGCCTGAACTGGCGTTGCCTTATTACCGGCAGGCTGAAATACTGGATCCCGACGATCTGAATACCGAGATTTCCATCGGCCATTGTCTACTCGATCTGCAGGATTATGAGGGGGCCCTGAAATCCTATTATAAGGTCGAATACCTGATGCCGGACAATCATAAAGTTTGGCGGCCAATTGCATGGTGTTCATTTGTACTCGGGCGATTTGATCAGGCCAGAAAATATTACGACAAACTGATTGAAAGGGAGCCGACCCATCACGACCTGATCAGTCTGGGGCATCTCGAATGGTGCGAGGGGAAAAGGACTGAAGCCATCGATTGGTACAGGAAAAGTCTGGCAGCGGGGAAAATTGATTTTGATGAATTCCTGACTGTTTTTGATCAGGACCGCGATCAGCTGTTGAAACACGGCATCGATCCTGAAGAGATTCCTATTTTGCTTGACAGGCTGCGGTACCTCGGATAATATGCTAATTGGTCAATTTGCTAATATGCTAATGTAAGAAGTGGGTGGCTGGGGGGATTTTGTACCTTTATCGGGACTAATTCTTACCTATGACAACGACTTCATTCAAACGCCGCGATTTTCTTCGCATCAGTTCTGTTGCCGCAGCCGGAACTATGGTGATTCCGAGTATTGTACCATCATCCGTTTTTGGCAAAAATGCGCCATCCAACCGGTTACAGATCGGACAGATAGGATGTGGCCGGATCGCCCACGAGGCGGACATGGTGGGAATTTTTCCATTTGATTCGGCCCGGATAATTGCTGCGTGCGACCTCGATTCCAGGCGTTTGGCTGAAACCAAGACTTTTATCGAAAATTATTACGGGAAAAAGTATGGTGGAAAAGAGGTTGATGTCAGGTTGTATGATGATTACCGGGAAATGCTCCTGAATCCGGCTATTGATGCAGTGGTCATCAGCACTCCCGATCACTGGCATTCCCAACCTGCCATTGAAGCGGCCCTGGCCGGAAAACATATTTATCTGCAAAAGCCTACCTCCCTGACCATTGCCGAGGGTCGCAAACTGAGTGATATGGTGCATCGCAGCGGGGTCATATTTCAGATCGGGAGTCAGCAAAGGTCGTCCGACCAGTTCCGTTATGCCTGCGAATTGGTCAGGAACGGGCGGGTCGGCAAGTTACACACCATACAAATCGGATTGCCCGGTGATCCTTCGGGTGATGAAGAGGTGGAAATGCCCGTTCCGAAAAACCTCAATTATGATATGTGGCTGGGGTCAACACCCGGAGTTTACTATACTGAAAAGAGGGTTCATCCCCAGGCCGATTATTCGCGTCCTGGGTGGCTCCGCTGTGAACAGTTCGGAGCGGGAATGATCACCGGATGGGGAGCCCATCATCTGGATATTGCCCACTGGGGTATGGGAACGGAATACTCGGGTCCCATGGAAATTGAAGCTAAAGCGGAATTCCCGAAAAAAGGTCTCTGGAATGTGCACGGGAATTTTGAAGTCAAGGCGAAATATGCCAATGGCGTAACCATGTTTGTCAGCGGCGACCGGCCGAACGGGGTAAGGTTCCAGGGTTCTGAAGGCTGGATTTTTGTGACCCGCGGAAATTACCAGGCGACCAAAAGCGATCCGGTGAGCTTTGATGCGAATCGCAAAGTATTGGATGCCAGCGATCCGAAAATCATTACCAGCGTGATCGGTCCCGATGAAATCCATCTGACTAAAAGCGACAATCATTACGGAAACTGGCTCGGTTCGATAAAATCCAATACCCAGCCGATTGCGCCGGTTGAGGTGGCTCACCGTTCGTGTTCGGCTTGCCTGCTGAGTCATATCGCAATGAAGATTCCGAAAAAGCTGAGCTGGGACCCGGTTCATGAACGTTTCACAAACAGCGACGAGGCGAATAAAATGCTATCCAGGACGCAGCGCAAACCTTATGGTACGGATTATCTATAGAAGGCTCAAGGCTCAACCATACTTAGAGTTGACAACTCTACTATTGACACTAGTGACAGCTCTACTATTAGTGACTTCGTGCACCATAGTAAATGATGACCCCAAAGTTACCTTCATGGTCGCCGACCCAGGCCATTTTCATGCCGCCCTGGTGCTGAAAACCAGGTATGACGGCGTGAAGATCGGA
>JBAZTE010000021.1:0-57186 GCA_041662065.1 Bacteroidales bacterium
CCGTTGAAAGGAAAATCGAGATTACCGTCAATCCGATTGTCGCCGTTACCTTCCCGGTTATCGCCCCGATCTGTGCCGGCTCCGCCGCTCCGGTCCTGCCGCTGGTTTCCAATGAGGGAATCACCGGAACATGGACCCCGGCCAAGGTCGACAGCCTGGTGACCACCACTTACCGTTTCACCCCGGATGCCGGTCAGTGTGCCGATACCTCGAGCCTGACCATCCCGGTTAATCCGCTGGTTAAACCGACCTTCAACGCCATCGGGCCGATCTGCCTGAGCGCCGCTGCTCCGGTCCTGCCACTGGTTTCCAATGAGGGAATCACCGGTACGTGGACCCCGGCCAAGGTCGACAGCCTGCTCACCACCACCTACCGTTTCACCCCGGATGCCGGTCAGTGTGCCGATACCTCGAGCCTGACCATCCCGGTTAATCCGTTGGTTAGACCGACCTTCAATGCCATCGGGCCGTTCTGTCTGAATGCCACCCCGCCGGCCCTGCCGACTGCCTCCATCGAGGGAATTACCGGAACCTGGACTCCGGGCACCATCAGCACGGTTGCCTTCGGAACCACCATCTATCGTTTTGTCCCGGATTCAGGCTTGTGCGCAACCACCGATTCACTCTCCATCACGATCAGTCCGGAGACCACTCCTGAGTTCGATCCGATCAGCGTGCTCTGTCAAAACTCTATAGCACCTCTGCTACCTGACACCTCGCTTAATGCAATCCACGGTACCTGGAGTCCGGCCATTATCAGCACAACCACTGCCGGAACAGTGACTTACACCTTCACCCCAGATTCCGGTTTATGTGCCGTTGAAAGGAAAATCGAGATTACCGTCAATCCGATTGTCGCCGTTACCTTCCCGGTTATCGCCCCGATCTGTGCCGGCTCCGCCGCTCCGGTCCTGCCGCTGGTTTCCAATGAGGGAATCACCGGTACGTGGAATCCGGCCATTATCAACACTACAATAGCAGGAAAAAGTACTTACCACTTTACACCGGATTCAAGTTTTTGTATTCAGAATGCCGACATGGAAATCACCATCCTTCCAGTGACTGAGCCTACTTTTGCCCCGATCGGACCATTCTGTCTGAATGCCATGGCACCAGCACTGCCAGGTGCATCTATCGAGGGTATTACAGGAACCTGGGCTCCTTCGGGTATTAGTACCGCCTCCTTTGGTACCACCAACTATGTTTTCACTCCCGACAGTGGATTATGTTCGAAAATTATCACGATCAGCATAATCGTAAGTCCTGAAACCCACCCGGTCTTTGTACCGATCGGACCACTTTGCCAGAATTCCACTCCACCAACATTACCTTCAATTTCCCAAAACGGCATTTCCGGTACGTGGGCACCAAATACAATCGGCACGACAAGAACCGGAGCCACCGCGTATTTCTTTACTCCGGATGCAGGCTTATGTGCATCCACCGATACTTTGACGGTTATCATACTTCCATTGACCACCCCGGTATTTGACCCGATTGGTCCGTTCAACCAGAATTCTGTGGCGCCTGTGTTGCCTCAGTTCTCAAAGAATGGCATTACGGGAACATGGAATCCATCCGTCATCAACACAGCAGTTGCCGGCAAGGCTGACTATTTGTTTACTCCATTTGCCGGTCAGTGTGCAGATCCGGTCACTATAACCATTACGGTGAATGAAGTTGTAGATGTAACCATAACACCGGTTGGTCCTTTGTGCACCGGAAGCGGACCGGTCAGCCTGTCAGGCTCACCTGCAGGGGGCATATTCTCAGGACCTGGAGTTACCGGTACCTCCTTCGATCCGGCATTGTCAGGCCCGGGTACTTTCAACGTAACCTACAGCTACACTCATCCGAACGGATGGAGCAAGAGCGCATCGATGGATGTTATCGTTAATGCAGGGCCTTCATTGATCATCACCAACCCTGCAGGTATCTGCTCTCCAGGATCCGCTGATCTGACCCTTGCCATGATCACCGCAGGCAGCAGTCCGGATCTGGACCTGACCTACTGGATCGATGCTGAAGCCACCAGGAAATTGGAAAATCCGTACGGGGTAACATCGGGAACCTATTACATCAAGGCGGTAAATAATGCCGGATGTTATGATATTAAACCGGTTCGCGTGATCATCAACCAAACGCCTGTACTTACCATTAACGACCCGGCACCTGCCTGCGAACCCGACAAAATTAATCTGACCGTTGGCGCCGTGACGGCAGGCAGCACTCCCGGACTCAGCTACTCTTACTGGCTGGATGCAGACGCCACCGTTCCTTTCTCCACACCGCAGACAGCGATATCGGGAATTTATTACATCAAGGGGACCACACCGCAAGGATGTTCGGCTATTGGCCCGGTGCATGTAATCATCACCAATACCGTAGGAACGCCTGTCTTCTTCAGTGTGGCCAATGAGCGTTGCCAGGGGGCAGGATCGGAAAACTACCATGCAACAGCTGATAATACGACCGCGCTGACTTATTCTCTCGATGCTGCAAGCGTAATGGGCGGAAACACTATTAATCCATCCACCGGAAATGTTGTTTATGCGGCATCATGGAGCGGGACCTCAGTAATAACCGTTGTTGCCGCCGGCTGCAATGGTCCAAAATCTGCACAACAGACCGTTGTTACTATTCCTAAGCCATTTGCCAGGATTTCTTATACCGGCACTCCTTTCTGCAAGTCAAACCTCAACAGACAATCCGTGACGATTGAAGGAACCCGGGGAGGTATCTATTCAGCCTCACCGGTTGGTTTGGCCATTGATCCGTCGACGGGTGATATAATTCCGGCAGCCAGTGAGACAGGTGTTTATACCGTGACATACCTCATAACTTCCACCGGTGGATGCGGAAACGGAATAGCTGAAACACAGGTAAGTATTTCAGATTCTCCAAAAGCAGATATTTCCTATGCAGGTGCACCATTCTGTACCTCCGGAAATCCGGCTGATGTCACATTTAACGGAACACCGGGCGGAGCATTTGCATCCACTCCCGCCGGTTTATCCATCGACACCCTGACAGGACGGATTACTCCGGCTGCAAGCCAGGAAGGTAATTATCGTGTGAGTTATACCACTCCAGCCAATGGCGGATGTATACCAGTGACTGCAACTGTCGACCTGACCATAACAGAAATGCCGGTTGCGGACTTTGCCTATTTCGGCAGTCCTTTCTGCAGCAATGGTGTCGATCCGATTCCGGTCTTCAGCAATGGCGGGGTAGCCGGTACATTTACCTCCACTGCAGGATTGGTATTTGAAAGTTCAGCAACGGGACAGATTGATTTGTCGGCCAGCCTGCCAGGCACTTATACCATTACCAATACCATTCCGGCTTCCGGAGGTTGTTCAGCGGCCGTGGTATCTCGCACTGTCACCCTCACCAAATTACCTGTTGCCACCTTTACTTATCCGGGCAATCCTTTCTGCAGCAATGGTTCCGATCCGAATCCGGAATTTACCGGTGGTGGTATCGGCGGCACCTTTACTTCATCGACGGGGTTGGTATTTATCGATATCCATACCGGACAAGTTGATTTGTCCGCTTCAACTGCCGGAACCTATGAAGTAACCAATACAATCGATGCTGCCGGTGGTTGCGGTCCAGTTATTGAAACCAGCTCCATTACCATCATCGTGGCACCTTTCGCTGAAATTAACTATGCGGGATCGCCATTCTGCAACAAATTAACTGAAGACCAGAAGGTATCACTCATTGGTGCCGGCGGGGGATCTTTCAGTGCCTCTCCGGCCGGATTGGTAATTAATTCCACCACCGGTGCCATCAGCCCGGCATTAAGTGTTCCCGGAACTTATACCGTCAGATATTCCGCTAACACCTCGGGAGTTTGCGGTCTGGTTAACGCTGAAACAAACGTTACCATTAACCAGGGTGATGCCGCCATTGTTTATACGGATTCTGTATTCTGTACCACTTCAGGTCCGGCAACCGTTAACTTCACGGGTTCAGCGGGCGGTGTGTATTCTTCCACACCCGCCGGACTGTCAATCAGTGCAAGTACGGGTGAAATCCTGCCCGGATCGAGTAAGGGTGGCATCTACCAGGTTACTTATACCAAAACTGATGAAGGATGTGGCTTGATCAGCGCGAATGCCAGGATAACCATTTCCGAAGCACCGGTTGCCGAAATTGCCTATGCAGGTTCCCCATTCTGCATGTCACTGACAGGGAAACAACCCGTCACCTTTAAAGGAACCACCGGAGGAAAATATATCGCAACACCTGACGGATTAATGCTCGATTCATTAACCGGGGAGGTTACCCCGTCAGCCAGTTTAGCAGGTACCTATACCATTTCCTACAAAATTGAAGCCTCCGGAAGGTGTGAAGCCTTGACTGCCAATGCCACGGTGATCATATCCCCCGTTCCGTCAGCAAGTATTTATTACCAGGGTTCCCCATTCTGCACCTCGGGTCAGCCGGTTCCGGTCGTTTTCAACGGAACAACGGGAGGCACCTTTACCTCTACGCCGGCAGGACTGACGCTGAACAGCACTACCGGGGAAATTACCCCATCGACCAGTGCCGGCGGCTACTACAATGTAACTTATACCACGCCGGACAACGGATGTACGATTGTCAGGGTTACCGCCCTTGTAACCATCATTGTAGCTCCTGTTGCTGAAATCAGTTATAACGGTTCCTCCTTCTGTCCGAGCGATCCTCCGGTTACACCTGTTATCACCGGTACCAGGGGAGGTATTTTTGCTGCAGTGCCGGTCGGACTTTCGATTGACAGTATTTCAGGGGTTATCGACCCGGCCAGGAGCTTGTCCGGAACCTATGATATATCTTATTCGTTCAACAATACCGGCGGTTGCGGGGTAGTATCGTCACACGCCACCGTTGCCATTAACTCTGCCACCATTGTTACCACCGCACCTAAAGATCAGCATATTGTTTATCCGGCCAGTACGGGATTCGGGGTACATTCAACCGGCACCGGGTTATCGTATCAATGGCAGGTTAATAGCGGTAGCGGTTATATCAACCTGACCGACACAGGAGTTTATTCTGGCGCATTCACCGACTCGCTGAAGCTGGCGTCACCACCGATATCGATGACCAACTACCGCTACCGGGTTATTGTGACCGGCATCTGTGCTCCGCCAGCTATCAGCGGCGAAGCTATTCTTACCATATCACTGCACGAATTCACCCTGGAGATTTATGCTAAAGGTATCGACAAGGTATATGACGGCAATACGGCTGCAATGGTTACCCTTACCGATAATCATAGACCAGGCGACCAGATAACCGTTGATTACGCGAACGCAATCTTTGATACTAAAAATGTGGGCATCGACAAAACGGTCACAGTCAGCGGTATTACCATCAGCGGTCCTGATGCCGGGAAATACGGATTCCAGACCACCCTGACTACTACCGCCAACATCACACCGAAACCCATCACGGTCATGGCCGATTCCGGCCTGCAGAAGGTTTATGGTGAAACGGATCCGATCTTCACTTATACCTATACACCGGAACTTATACCTGGTGATGTATTTACCGGACTTCTGACCCGTATGCCAGGTGAAAACCCGGGATTGTATCCAATCATGTCAGGCACGCTCAGCGCAGGTAATAATTATGACATAACATTCATTTCCAGTGATTTCAGGATAAAGGTCAAGTACATTATCTATGTAAAAGTTACTGCTGATCAGACCAAAATGTATGGAGATATCGATCCGGTTCTGGCCTACACCTATACTCCGGACCTCGATCTCGGTGACACCTTTACAGGCCGTTTGGTCCGTGAAGCCGGTGAGAATGTCGGGCAATACCATGTCAGCAGGGGGACCCTGACCACCAGCCCCAAATATGAGGTGGTCATGGATACTGCTTCAAGGTTTGAGATTACTGTTAAACCCATTACCGTGACTGCAGTCGCCGACAGGAAGGTATATGACGGAGGAAATACCTCTGATAAAATACCGGTTATAACACCTAACCTTGCTTTTGATGACACAGCGGAATTCACACAGACTTTTAACAATAAACATGTTGGACAAGCAAAAACGATGACCCCGGCAGGTAGTGTCAATGATGGGAATAATGGTAATAACTATTCGGTTGAATGGAAACCGGTGGATCTCGGAATCATTACTCCGAAGCCGATTGTCGGGACATTTACTGCGTTCAGTAAGGACTATGATGCTACCGCTGCAGCCACCATCGACACACGCTCTTTGCTGGGGGCTATTAAAGGGGACAATATCACTTATGTGGGAGGGATCGCCACCTTTGACACACCGGAAGTCGGCATTGACAAAACTGTGACCGGAACAGGGTTCAGGCTTGCCGGTACTGAGGTGAAGAACTACACCGTGAATGATATTGCCACAACCACTGCGGATATCTTTGTCAGGAAATTAAAAACCACCATCAAGGTAAATGCCAGTACCTTCACCCATTACAGCGATCAGGTAACGCTTACCGCCGTTGTTCAGGGCGGAGCACCGCTGGTTAACGGCCAGCCTGCTGCAGGTTCGGTTACATTTGCCATTGAAGGCAGGATATTGACTGATAACATGAATAATCCGAACATCCCGCTAGTCATAACAGGTGACAGTCTGGTTGCTTCCATTACGGTATCCATCCTTGAGACAACCGCAACCGGTTCCATGGTTCCGGGAACGAAGGAGGCCATTGCCACATTCAATGAAGTGAACACCAATTATGAATTAAATCCGAACCCGGCTAAAACCACCTTTGATTTCAGTCCCGGATTTAACATCCTCGTATTCCCGAATCCATCACCAGGTCCTGTAAACTTCAGAATTTCAGTGGACGTCGGCTCCATGGTTATCCTGGATCTTTATAGTTCCAATGGTGAACTGGTAGCACATGTATTTGAAGGATTTATCCAGACCGGCGAGTCCAAAACCATCCCGTTCAAAGGTCATCTGGCACAGGGTATCTATCGTTACCAGGTTAAGATCGGCAGCGAGATCAAGGGAGGGAATGTGATCATTATCGGCGTATATTAGATGCAAATTCCAAGTATATGAACATCACTCCCAACCCCAGACTTCAGTATGGGGGTCTTCCCGCTCTGGTCTGCTTATTGCTAATCATCGCCGGATTAGGACCGGCCTGTACAAAGACCAATAATGATAACCATCTCAGGCTCTGGTATGACCAGCCTGCCAGCGCTGTAGTTCACGACGGAACGAACGGCTGGAAGAATGACACAGAGTGGCTTAAAGCTTTACCATTGGGAAACAGCAGTATCGGTGCCATGGTATTCGGGGACGTCAATCTTGAGCGTATCCAGCTGAATGAAAAGTCGTTATGGTCTGGGTCTCCAGCTGATAATGATAATCCGGTCTCTTTTCAATTTCTCGACTCCATCCGGAGCCTTCTTTATTCAGGAAAATACAAGGAAGCCCACCAGCTTGCCGAGAAAACCCAGGTATGCAAGGGTGCCGGCTCCGATAGCGGCAACGGGGCCACTGTTCCCTTTGGCTGTTATCAGACGCTTGGTGACTTGTGGCTCGACTTTGGAACAAAATCAGCCTATACCCGCTATTACCGGGAGCTCGACATGACTGATGCCGTTGTAAGGATCAGGTATACTCAGGATGGTGTTAACTATACACGCGAAGCCTTTACCAGTTTTCCGGACCAGGTACTTGTGGTCCGGCTAACCGCCGACAAGAAAGGCAGCATCAGCTTTACCGGGTCCCTGACCCGTCCGGAGCAATTTACGACTATTGCCCGCGACGGACAATTAATCATGACGGGTTGGATGAACAATGGCACCGACGGGAATGGCATGAAGTGGATGTCGAGGCTGAAAACCCTGAACAGCGGTGGAACTTTGGAATTCAAGGACAATACAGTCATTGTAAAAAATGCAGATGCCGTCACCTTGTTATTTTCAGCGTCTACCGATTACCTTCTGAAACCTCCTGCTTATAAAGGAAATGATTATGAAAAGATCACCTCCGGGGTGATCACCCGGACTTTAAAAAAATCCTATCCTGATTTAATCAAAAGACACAAGGAGGATTTCCACAGCCTGATGGGGCGCGTGGATTTCGATATTACGCCGGTTGCGGATGCCGATTCCATCCCGACGGATCAGCGGTTGAAGGCATTCAAGGAAATCAAAACCGACCTCGGGTTATCCGAATTATATTTCCAATATGGCCGCTATCTTTTAATTTCCTCATCGAGAGCCGGATCACTTCCTGCCAACCTGCAGGGCATCTGGGCGAATGCCATTCAGACCCCCTGGAATTGCGATTATCACACCGATATCAATGTTCAGATGAACTACTGGCCGGTTGAGGTCACCAATCTATCCGAATGCCAGATGCCCCTGACCGACCTGATTGAATCCGTGGTGGAGCCCGGCAGGCGTACGGCTAAAATCCATTATCATGCCAAAGGCTGGGCGATCCATCCCATCACGAATGTTTGGGGATTCACGGCTCCCGGCGAATGGCCGAGCTGGGGACTTCATCTTGGTGCGGGGGCCTGGATGGTACAGCATCTTTATGAACACTATGCATTTACAGGCGACAAGGAATATCTGAAAAGAGTTTATTCCGTGATGAAAGAATCAGCGGAATTTTACCTCGACTGGCTCGTCAAGGATCCGGTTTCGGGCAAGCTGGTTTCCGGTCCGGCCAGCTCGCCGGAGAATTCATTTAAGGCGCCCGACGGCAGTACCGGATATCTCACCATGGGCCCTTCGCACGACCAGGAAGTTATCTGGGACTTGTTTACCAACCTTTTGGAATCAGCCGAAGTTCTGGGCATCGATGACGATTTTACACAAAGGGTATTGGAGGCCCGCAAGAACCTTCTTTTACCAAAAATCGGTTCCGATGGCCGGTTGATGGAGTGGCCGGCTGAATTCGCCGAGCCAGAACCCGGTCACAGGCATATGTCCCATCTTTTTGCCCTCCATCCGGGAAGGCAGATTAATAAAGGAATCCCTGAACTGCAGGCTGCAGCAAGAAAATCGCTTGAATTCCGTCTGGCTAACGGTGGCGGTCACACCGGCTGGAGCGCTGCCTGGCTGGTGAATCTCTGGGCCCGATTGGGCGATGGAAACAATGCCAATAAAGCAATAGATGTGCTGCTCACGAAATGCACCAGCCCGAACTTTTTCGACCTTCATCCGCCCTTCCAGATTGATGGCAATTTTGGCGCCACTGCCGGGATTGCTGAGATGCTGCTTCAGAGCCATACCGGAGATATTGAGCTTCTGCCCGCGCTTCCAACGGCCTGGACAACCGGTAAAATCAGCGGACTCGTTGCCCGAGGAGGGTTTGTTATCGGGATGGAATGGAAAGACGGCAGCCTGACTAAGGTCACCGTTCAATCCAGAAATGGAGGACCATGCACCCTGAAATTTCAGGGCATGATGAAAAGACTGGATACCAAACCAGGTAGGCTCATCACTATCAAGGATATGTAAAAAAACAATATCATGAAACCACTCAGATTCGCAATAATCGTCGCAACCCTGCTGATGCCATCAGCCGGATATTCAATTTTCGCCCAGAATGCCCCCAAACCATATGGGCCGCTGCCTAAGGCCGGACAGCTGAAGTGGCACCAATCCGAATCCGATGGGCAGGCTAAAGATGAAATCATGAAATCCATGAAGCAGTCGCAGGACTACTGGAACGCAGGCAATCTTGAAGGGTTCATGCACAATTACTGGCATTCGGATTCCCTGAAATTCATCGGTAAAAACGGGATTACCTATGGATGGGAGGCTACTTTAAAAAGATACCAGGCCAGCTATCCGGATAAGGCAAAACAGGGAACCCTTAAATTCGACTTTATCCATCTGGAAAAAATCAGTGATGATGCCTGGTTCCAGGTCGGGAAATATACCCAGGTCAGGGAAAAAGATACCTTATCGGGGCATTTTTCCCTGTTGTGGAGAAAGATCAACGGGCAGTGGAGGATCGTGGCGGATCACTCAAGCTGAAGGAAGATAAAAATCCGGATTTTAGATTCGATCCGGGTCAATATGCCCATGGGCGTCGCATTCCATCTGTCAGAATCTCGATATCTTAATGACAACCGCCTCTTCCTGAGCCAGCATTGTCCGTATCGATGATGGAATCCCCACCACCAGCCCCTCCGGGGTTATTTTGCTTTTCAGCTTTTTCCCATCCGAAAGCAGGACAGCCGACAATTTACCTTTCAGATTGGTTTTGATCGTGAGAGTTTCCGGTAAAGAAGTTTCGTTTTTTTCCGGCATGTAAATGGCGTAAATGGTATCCGGCCCCTTGGCGGTATAGGCGATCTTGCCTTCCTGGAAAGGTTCGACCGGTACGGTTCCATAAATAGCCTCCCCGTTGGTGGTCAGCCATTTGCCCATTCCTTCGAGGCGATCATAAACGGCCGGTTCAAATTCGCCGGTTCCTTTTGGTCCCACTCCAAGCAACAAGTTTCCACCTTTTGCCACGATCTTTACCAGCAATTGCACGAGCTCCTTAACGGACTTATACTGGTCACCTGGCACCCAGCCCCATGCTCCTCCCATGGTGATGCAGCTCTCCCAGGGAACAGTGGAGGCTCTGTCCATCGTTTTCTGTTCCGGGGTCAGGTAATTCTCATATTCGCCCTGAACCCAGCGGTCGACCACCAGCATTCCCGGGTTGGTCTTTCGGGCTTTTTCCGCGATCAGTTTCATATTGATATCCATATCAAAAGGATATTTACAGAACTCCGCAACCTTTGGAGTGATGGCCGACTTTGGCATGACCCAGCATCCGTCGAGCCACAAAATGTCAACTTTTCCATATTCCGTTGTAATCTCATTGATCTGATTCTGTGTGTACTCAACGAATTTCTTCCACCGCTCAGGATGTTGGGTAATGTCATAGCTCGGGTTACGATCCTTCGGCGGATAATAAGGCCACCAGAAATAGGGTGTGGTCCAGTCGGGCTTCGAAAAATAGGCCCCAACAGCCAGACCTTCCTTGCGGCTGGCGTCCATGATTTCCTTGTAAACATTGGATTTCGGATTGACCGAGAAAGGACAGCCCTTGTCGGTCACCTTGAAATCAGTAAATTTTGAATCGTACAGACAAAATCCATCGTGATGTTTCGTGCTGTAAATCATGTACTTTGCCCCGGATCCCTTAAAAGCTTTCGCCCATTTTCGGGGATCAAAATGAACCGGATTGAACTTAGCTTTGTTGTTTCGGTAATCGGTGGCATACTTGTAATAATCATCATATCCCGGCCGGGTGATCCAGTCTTCGGGACAGAGGCCCCACGACTCGATAACCCCGTCCACTGAATACAATCCCATATGGATAAGCAGTCCGAATTTATATCCCTGCCAGGCTTTTAGATTTTCCATGACCTTTTGATCCTTCGGCCATATATAGGATTTTTCTTCGGTTTGAGCATAGGTGCTTTGGGCAAGAAGTCCGCTTATCAATAAGGAGGTCAGGAGCAAAGATTTGGTGATTCGGTTCATGGTGTGGTAGTTTTCAAAGACGAAAATAAAGAAAATAATGTAGTCGGGTATCGGGTATCGGGTATCGGGTGAAGGGGATGGGGTGAAGGGGATGGGGAGTAGCTTATTTCCGAAATAATCGGCAACTTTAGGAAGAGAAAAAATTTTAGCAATGAAGCCTATTTACCGAACAGCACCGATTCTCATCCTGGTCTTTCTTACCTGCACTCTCCTCTCCACACAGGCTCAAAACGACCCGGGGTTCGACTATTTCGTCAACAACTGGAACGTGGTGGGGCTGAAGGATTATCCTCGTGGAGCACGCATCAGTCCTGAAAATACCATAGCCCTTGACGAATCCCACGGAACCATTGAAATACGGTATGGGGAACATCTGAACCTTCTCAGCCGGAAACAGGGGAAACTGGCTTTTGAGGGATGGATGCCGATCATGCTGGTAAATGCTGAGGACAGTGCCATCCGGTATGAGTTCACCATTTGGGCCACACCGATGCCGGGTGTGAAAGACTGGGAGAAGGCTTTCGACTGGCCGACGGAGGGTGAGAATTTTACCGTCTGGATCCGGTACAAGGCCATTAACACCTCAGCCACTCCGGCCAGGGCCAAGTTGTATATCCGGATAAATCCAACAGGATCTGCCGGAACCCATTATGTCGATATCGTCCTTAAACCGGGTGAATCCCTGGAGGAGGCCGCCCGGTACCCTTTTTATCCGCTGAAAGAGGCATCGTCCATGCTGACCTTGCTTAAAGAAGATTATCATACGTGGCTGCAGAGGACTATTGATTACTGGCATGGGATGAAACAATCCATCGCCTCCATCGAGGTGCCTGAGAAAAAGGCGACCGATGCATTGAAGGCTGCACATGTATGCCAGATGATTGCCAACGATCTGGGCGAAGTCCGTGGCGGTGAGGGATTTTACGATGAATTTTACATTCGTGACGGGGCCTATCAGGTAATGGAACTTGAAGAAGCCGGCATGTGGGACGCAGCAAAGAAATCCATCGAACTTTACCTTCCGAGGCAACGTGAAGATGGCCGGTTCGAATCCCAGGCCGGCCAGTTCGATGCCAATGGCCAGGCTCTGTGGGTATTATGGCAGTACTTTAAAATGTCGGCTGACAAGGCATTCCTGGAGCGGGTTTATCCTGCCATGCGCAAGGCAGCCGGCTGGACGATCAAGACACTGAAGGAAACGCAGAATGATCCCGGGTATCCGGGGTTATTACCGAAGGCATTGGCCGACGGAGAATATCTCTGGGCAGGGCAGAACCATATCGTGGGGTATGATTTCTGGAACCTCCGCGGATTGATCGTGACAGCCGACGCAGCCAGGATTTTGGGCAAGTCTGTAGAAGCAGCCGATCTGGAAAAACAGGCCGGTCAATATCGCCAATCGATCGATGCAGCCATGGGAAAAACCGGTCTCAGCCATTTTCCGCCCAGCTGGGAACTCATCGGGACCCATTGGGGCAATACCGAAACTCTCTGGCCAACACCGATATTCCCGAAAACCGATCCAAGGGTATCCGCATTGATCGATTTTCTGCGCAACGATTTCGCTGGCGGTTATGTGGAAGGAACGATACGCTGGATGGGACTTCCCGGGGTAATTCATCCTTACATGGGGGCATACACCACCATGGCCGACCTTAGTTTGGGCAATGATGAGCTGGTGGTGCAGGATTTCTACTGGACCCTCCTCCACTCGACTGCCTCTCATGCCTTTCCGGAGGGGATTTTTTATAAAAGCCGGACAGCCTGGGGGAATACGATCCCGCATGTAACCGGGGCCTGCAATTATTCCATCATACTGAGACACATGCTGATACATGAAGAAGGAAACGAATTGCACCTCCTGAAGGCGGTCCCCGACTGGTGGCTTGCCGATGGACAGGTTATCCGACTTGAGCGGCTACCCACCTGGTTCGGGAATGTGTCGCTGACCGTCACCGGGACTGCTAAAGGCGTGGAAGTGAAATTTGATGGGCCCACCCGCGAACAACCGTCACGAATTGTTCTTCATCTTCCAGAAAACCGCCCTCTGATCAGCTCCATTCCGGGAGTTGTTGTTGAAATCCGCAAGCCTCAGAGCACCAGATGGGATTTTGGTAAGGTAGTCAAACTGTATGAGGCTTCTACCGAAAAACCAGTGACCACAAACTATTAAGTAGAGTTGTCAACTGTACTTTTTCAATTAATGACACGCCGCCAACGCTTAATGAATACCCTCTTTGGCCTGCCGGTCGACCGTCCTGCCGTATGCTTTTATGAAATCAATGGCTACGACGAGCATCCGGATGATCAGGACCCGTTCAATATTTTCACGCATCCATCGTGGAAGCCGCTGATCGAACTTGCCCGGGAAAAAACAGACCGGATTGTAATGCGCGGCGTGGCTTTCAAGGAGATTGCACCGGATCCGGTCGGACACATGGCCACCGACCAGACAACCATTCGCAACGGCAGCCGGCATATCAGGCGGACCATAAAGGCAGGTAGCCGGGTTCTCACCATGGAAACCCGGCAGGACCTGGATATCAATACGATCTGGACGACAGAGCCATTGTTGAAAAACATCAATGACCTCGATACTTTTCTCCGGCTCCCGGTGTTTGGAGACGGGGAATCGGTTGATTCGACCGTATTTTTACAGGCTGAATCAGCTATCGGAGATACCGGAGTCGTGATGATTGACACTCCCGATCCCCTCTGTCTCGCCGCCCTGCTGTTCGACATGAGTAATTACACCATTATTGCCCTGACCGAGCAGGAAAAATTTCATCAGTTGCTTGAAAGGTTTTCTAAGGTGCTCCTGGCGAAAACTGCGGAAGTGGCGCGTCTTCTGCCCGGCCGGCTCTGGCGTATCTATGGTCCGGAATTCGCCTCCCCGCCCTATCTGCCACCCTATCTGTTCCGAGAATATGTGTGCCGGTATGTCAAGCCGATGATCGACCTGATCCATCAGTCCGGCGGTTATGCCCGGGTCCATTGTCATGGCAACATCCGCAATATTTTAGACGATATTACTACAATGGGTGCCGACGCTATCGACCCTATCGAACCTCCGCCCCAAGGCGATGTCAGCCTGCGTTATGTCAGAGAACGATATGGTGACCAGCTCGTTCTTTTTGGGAATATTGAATGTGCAGATATTGAAAATCTTCCAACTCCGGAGTTCGAAAAAAAGATCAGACATGCTCTTGAAGAAGGAACTGCCGGAACCGGCCGTGGATTCGTATTAATGCCCTCCGCATCTCCATATGGCAGGGTCCTGGGGGATTTGGCGCTGGAGAATTATCGCGCGATGGTAAGAATTGCTGGAGGATTATGAGGCTGAAGGTAAGAAGTTTAATGGTTGAGATTCGAATGCAGAATTCCGAATGCAGAATATGAGATTCAGGTCACCATGAAGTAGCCTTCCAACTTCAAAAACACTTGGATCTCAAACTCGGCATTCGGAATTCTGCATTCGAATCTCAACTTTCTTCCTTAAATTCTCCATTCAAATCTCAACCCTCTTCCTTTTGCTTTGTTATATGGCAGGGTCTTTTAGTAACTTTACCGTGTAAACCACCAACCCCATGAAATCTGTCATTCTTCCCCTGACAGCCATTTGGATCGTCCTGGTAGCCTCCTGCTCCCACAAAGACCAATCGATTACCCTGATTGAACAAAAGGGCGAAACCCTGATGATCATGAATCTGAAAAATATAACCGATTCCATCAAAATTAACCTCTCCGACATCGCCACAGACCTGCGGTTTATCCAGCTCGAAACCCGTCCCGATTGCCTGATTTCTAATGCAACTTATTATATAACAGATAAATATGTCCTTGCCCGGACAAAATCCGGTATTTACCAGTTCGACCATCTGGGTAAATTCATCCGGGTTTTGGTTTCCAGGGGTCAAGGACCGCGGGAATATGAAACAGCCGAATGGGTGATCGATGAAAAAAACCAACGATTGATATTGGCCGATGAGCAAAAGACCGGTTACCTCTTGTATTTCGATCTGAAAACCGGTGAATATCTGGGCGATATTCCCAAGGCTATTCCGGGGGTAACTCGAAAATTTGCGATAACGGCCTATGGTTCCCTGGCATGCGTTCCCTATGTAACCCCAGGTGGTGCTACCGATACCTATTATCTATTCTGGCAGGATATCCAGGGCAAATTGATCGATGCCATCAAAGGTCCTCCGGATCTCGCCATCTGGCACGACAATTATCTGGAACCCATTCCTGAGGGGTACCGTTATATGCTGGCGCACAGCAATAAAGACACCATTTACACGATCCGTGATAAATCCCTGATTCCATTCCTCGCCTTTAATTATGGTGAAGAGGTACCGGATAACATGGAGACTCCAGGTTACCGGAGCATGAAGATCGTTCTGGAAACGGATCAATACCTCATACTCAGCAAGCTTCAGTTGAGTGAAGTATTAACATCCGGCGACCGCACTTCAACTTCCTGGACCGGAAGCGAGTATCTCCTTGATAAACAGCAGCAGAAAGCTTATCTGATCCCGGGAATTTATAATGATTTTATCGGCGCCGCGTTACCGGCACAGATGTATCGAAAATTACCCAACAATAAGATCTACAACATCTTGCAAGCATTTGAATTAATTGGGATGGCTGAACGTGCCATTGATAATCCGAAATCGGACCAGAAATTGATCGGCCGGATGTCCGATATCCGGGACCAGGTCAGCCGGGAGGATAATCCGGTATTGGTGGTGGGAGCTCTTAAGTAAGGCACAAGGCACAAGGCGCAAGTAAGGCATAAGGCGCAAGGCGCAAGTAAGTGTTAAGTTAAGTTAAGTTAGCCGCTCGTTATCGTGAAGCGGTCCCCGGGTTCGCGGGGATGACAATGCTCCGAAAGAAATGGATTAAGTAGTAACTTTGGGGGAATGAAACAACTCCGCAAGTCATCCGGCCTCAATAACCTATATTATGCAGGAGCCATCCTTTTAGGGATATTGATTACGGGGGTCATCGGCTACCGGATTATTGAAGGTTTCTCCCTGCTCGACAGCCTTTTTATGGTAGTTAATACCATCGCTACGGTTGGTTTCAGCCAGACACGCCCGTTGTCCGATGTGGGCAAAAGCTTCACCATTATCCTGATTCTCTCCTCTTTCGGGATATTTGCTTATGTGATTTCCACCATGACGCAATTTCTGATCGATGGTGGATTTAAGAATTACTATTGCTAAAAAAAGTGCACAAAATGATGAGCCAAACCAACAACCACGTGATTATTTGCGGTTATGGCCGTAATGGCAGCCAGGCCTGCCGGGAATTAATACAGCATAATCAGCCGTTTATCGTGATCGAATCGAAGGATTCTGTCATGGCCCGTATCAGGGAAGACGGAATTAGACTTTTCATTCAGGGTGATGCCACCCAGGACAGTGTGCTTGATCATGCCGGTGTTTCCAAAGCCAAGGCTTTGATAACGACGATGCCCAGTGATGCAGATAATACTTTTGTTGTGCTGACGGCCCGTGCCATGAATCCGGATCTGATCATTATTTCACGTGCATCAGGAAATTACAGCGATGATAAACTGAAAAGAGCCGGGGCAAACAATGTCATCATGCCCGATAAGCTTGGCGGAATTCATATGGCCAAATTGGTGATCCAACCCGACGTGGTTGAATTTATCGACAATATTCTGCTGTTCGGGGGTGATCAGGTGCGGCTGGAAGAAATTCTCGGAACCGATATTGATGCTTGCTTTCTTGAGGCGACAATAGGGGATCTTCAGGTGAGGACCAATTCGGGTGCCACCATTATCGGTGTAAAAAATGCATCCGGCGATTATGTCTATAATCCCTCGCCGGATGTTAAAATCACCTCCGATGATAAACTTTTTGTTTTAGGCACACCCGACCAGATAGACAAGCTAAAATCAGTCATTCAACTTGGTGAAAGCAACATTTAATAAAAGCGGTCAAAAGCACATATCGATATATGTTGTATTTTAGGAGCCAAATTCCTGATCCATGAAACTACCTAAGTCCGTTAACAACCGGCTTTCCATGACCGGTGCCATTGTGGCTTTTATCAGTCTGATGTTCATATTGTTCTTCTTCACTCTGGGCATGTTCTATGAGGAGGGAAGTTCCTATCTTGGCTTATTCACCTATATCATTCTTCCGGCATTTCTGATACTGGGTTTGATCCTCATTCCCATCGGAATGATCATAAAAATGCGGAGGATGAAGCTTGGATTGGAGCCTCTGGCAGGCAAACCATGGCTGATTGATTTCACAGACAGGCGTCACCGGAACGCAACGATCATTTTTGCTGCCGGCACGGTGGTTCTGGTATTCCTGACCGGAATCGGAAGTTATGAAGCGTTCAATTATACTGAATCTGTCAAGTTCTGCGGAACCACCTGTCATAAGGTAATGGAACCTGAACATACGGCATATCAAAATTCAGAACATGCCAATGTGAGGTGTGTGGAATGCCATGTTGGTGAAGGTGCCGGATGGTATGTAAAATCGAAACTTTCGGGACTCCGTCAGGTATGGGCAGTGATGACCAACAGTTATACACACCCGATCGAAACACCGATTGCCAATTTGCGCCCGGCACGTGAAACCTGCGAAAGGTGCCACTGGCCCGAGAAATTCTATTCGGCCAAACTGATTTCTCAAAAACACTACCTGACAGATTCCGCAAACACTGAATGGGATATCGACCTTCGGATGAAAATTGCTGCTTCCCACAGTGCATTGGGCAATACAGAAGGGATTCACTGGCACATCAATCCGAATATCCAGATTGAATATGTTGATCCGGCCAATGACCGTGAAGCCTTACCATGGGTGAAAAGTACCAATAAACTGACTGGTGAAACCACGATCTACCAGGACTCCGAAGCCCCGGCCAGCGATTCTGTCCTTCGGGCGGTGGCACCACGCGTCATGGACTGTATGGACTGCCATACCCGTCCATCCCATAAATACCGCTCACCCAGCGTGTTTGTTGACAATGGCATCGCTGCGGGTGACATTCCAGTTACCCTGCCGATGATTAAAAAAGTGGCCATGGATATCCTTACCCCGGCCTGGGAAAACCGTCAGATTGCCCACGATACCATCATCAAATACGTTGAGAACTTCTATAAAACCACCTATCCTGAGATTTTCGCCAATCGTAAACCCGATATCGACAAAGCCACAGCAGGCATGTTATCAGGTTATTCCAAGAATATTTTCCCCGAAATGAAAGCCACCTGGGAAGCTTATCCTGATCATATCGGCCATATGGAGGCGAACGGATGTTTCAGGTGCCATAATGGCAAACACACCAGCGCCACAGGAAAGAAAATATCAAATGATTGCAACCTCTGTCACAATATCATGACCCAGGGTACTCCCGGTTCGGCCGAAATCGCTCCTTTCAATTCATCACTTAATTTCAAGCATCCGATGGGTGACGAATCATGGAAAGAGATGGCATGCACCGAATGTCATAAGAAGTTATACTAAGGCGCAAGTAAGGCTCAAGGCACAAGGCGCAAGGCGCAAGTAAGGCTCAAGGCACAAGGCGCAAGGCGCAAGTAAGGCTCAAGGCGCAAGGCGCAAGTAAGGCTCAAGGCGCAAGGTGCAAGTAAGTCAGAAGTTGAACAAGAAAAGAAAAAGTTGAAGAGTCACCTCCTTCAGCCTTTCAACTTACAGTTATTAGCCCCTCGTTTTCGTGAAGCGGTCCCCGCTTTCGCGAGGATGACACTTCTCCGAGGGAAATGAATTGTGATCCTAAGTCATTAAGTATAAGCGAAAAGGTAGAGGGAGGCTCCCACTTCAGCCTTTCTGCATTTGACCCAACTTCATACCTACTTGGGGCTTGAGCCTTGCGCCTTGAGCCTTATTTGCGCATTTATCCGCCAACCGCTGCATCAAGTCCGTATTCCCCAAATATTTTAACGGCCCTATCGATGTCCTCCGCTGTGGGTTCGCTCATCTCACCGCTGTCGTATACCTGTCCTAGTTTGCCGTATTTATGTATGGCGATATTATGATACGGCAATAGGCTGACCGGCTTTTTCGGACCAGCCAGGGTGACTACAAATTCAGCTGTTTGCCGGATATTTTCCGCATCCGCATTCACTCCCCTGATGAAGGGAATCCTGATATTAATGTTGGCTCCTGATTCAGCCAGCAGTCGCAAATTGTCCAAAATTTTTTCATTGGATACTCCGGTGAATCTTTTATGCCTGCCAGCATCCATCATTTTCAGATCAAATAAAAACAGTTCGGTCCGTGAGGCAACCTCAAGCAAAAATCCGGGATTGCTTAACCCGGAGGTATCCACAGCCCGGTGCATACCCTCGCTGCCCAATGCATCCAGCAGTTCAATGAGGAATTCCGACTGCATCATGGGTTCGCCTCCGGAAATGGTTACCCCTCCTTCCGATTGGTCCATCATCACCGTTTCTCGACGGATTACTTTCATCACCTCCTCCACCGAAACTTCCCTGCCCGACATCTCCATTGCTTTTGTCGGACAAACGCCGGCACAGATCCCGCAAAGATCACAGAGGCCGGCATCGGTAACGATGCCATCGGAAGTCAGCCTTAATGCATCCTTCGGACAATTTTCCACGCAAGTGCTGCATCCAATGCACTTTGCGTGTGAATACAATTTCTGGACATGCGGGGATATCCCTTCCGGATTATGGCACCACACACAGCTCAACGGACAACCTTTCAGAAAGACTGTGATGCGGATACCCGGACCGTCGTTAATACTGTAGGGCTTTATGTCGAAGATCAGTGCTTGTTTCATTTGCACATTAGAAAGCGGTGTTTTGTGTGCGGTCAATGACTTCCTGCTGAAGATCTTCGTTCATATCATTGAAATAGTCGCTATAACCTGCCATCCTGACCAGCAGGTCTTTGTAATCTTCGGGATGCTTCTGTGCCATTTTAAGCGTATCAGTATCAACAATATTAAATTGCACGTGATGGCCGCCCAAAGTAAAATAGCTCCTGATGAGCTGTCCCAGACGGGTTACATCCTGTTCGCGCTTGAGCAGACTTGGCAGGAAACGCAGATTCAGCAAAGTTCCGCCCGATTTGGTTTGGTCGAGTTTCGACAATGACCTGATTACAGCAGTAGGACCATGGGTATCACAGCCATGTGACGGCGATGTTCCGTCGGAGATCGATTTTCCGGCAAACCGGCCATTCGGTGTAGCACCCATCACCTTGCCAAAATAAATATGACAGGTTGTGGATAGCATGTTCAGATGGAAAGTTTCTCCTTTGGTATTAGGTTTTCCATCGATCGTTTTGAAAAGATCATTGTATACCCGTAAGGCAATGGAATCGGCATATTCATCATCATTTCCGAAGAAAGGGGTGCGGTTCAGAATGAATTGCCGCAGTTTTTCCTCACCTGCAAAATTTTTGGTCACCGCAGTCAGGATCTCATCCATGCTATGCGTCTTATCTTCAAAAACATGCTTTTTCAGGGTGGTCATGCTGTCGGTTACCGTGCCCAGGCCGGTGCACTGAATATAGTTGGTATTGTACCTGGGCCCTCCGTTGTAATAGTCCCTGCCTTTTTTGATGCAGTCATCGATCACCACCGAAAGGAACGGAGCCGGGGCATATTTGGCAAACATGCGATCGATGTAATTGCTCACCCTAACCTTCTGATCTACAATAAAATTCAACTGTTTAAGAAAAGCCTGGTACAGCTCCTCAAAATCCTTGAACTCCCGTGGGTCCCCGCAATCAATGCCGGCTTTCGTACCGGTGACCGGATCAATCCCGCGGTTGAGGGTGACCTCAAGAATCTTAGGGACATTCAGATACCCGGTAAGGAGGAAAGCTTCCTTACCGAAAGCACCCACCTCAATACATCCGCTGCATCCTCCCTCGCGGGCATCAGTGATCGATTTACCCATGCCGATCATTTCCATGATATAGGCTTCGGGATTGAAAACTGAAGGATACCCATGTCCCTGCCTGATTACCCTGCAGGCGGCATTCAGGAACCGGTCGGGTGTTTTGGCGCTGATATGGACCGAATTACCGGGTTGCAGAATATGCAATTCTTCCACCACCTCAAGTAATATATAGGAAACCTCGCTGACTCCATCTGATCCGTCGGCTTTCACTCCGCCGATATTGATATTTGTAAAATCATTGTAGGTGCCACTTTCCCTTGCTGTGATCCCCACTTTTGGCGGTGCCGGGTGGTTATTCACTTTAACCCAGAAACAGGAGATCAGCTCCTTGGCTTCGTTACGTGTTAATTTTCCTTCGGCGATTTCTTTTTCATAAAAAGGTGCCAGATGCTGATCGAAATGGCCGGGATTCATCGCATCCCAGCCGTTCAATTCCGTGATTGTGCCCAGATGAACAAACCAGTACATCTGAATGGCCTCCCGGAAAGTCCTCGGCGCATGTGCCGGTACCCACCGGCATATTTCGGCAATCTTAACAAGCTCCTCCCTTCTCTTACCATTCTTTTCTTCTCTTACCATTGCCTCCGCTTTATCAGCATGCCGGTTTGCGAATACGATTGCAGCGTCACAAACGAGGTCCATCGCCTTCAGTTCTTCCGCTTTGTCTGTGGCTTCCGGATCATTCAGATAATCAAGTGAATCGAGGTGTGCTTTGATATCGTTCTTGAAATCCAGCATTCCCTTGCGGTAAATCTTGCCATCCAGAACGGTATGTCCGGGAGCCCGCTGCTCCATAAATTCGGTGAACAGCCCGGCCTCATAGGCCCGGCGCCATTCGTCCGGTACATGATTAAATATCCGCTCACGCATGGTGCGGCCCTGCCAATAAGGGATCACCTCTTTTTCATAAATTTCGATATCCTTCGGATCCACATGGTAACGCTGCTGCTCGCGTGTGTTAAGCACGTGGAAATCCTCCACCGAATGGCAGGTTAGCTCGGGAAAAGTAGGCACTGCCTTGGGGTTCGGACCGCGCTCACCGACAATCAGCTCATCGTCACCGATATAAATGGTTTTCTTTTCACAATGATCCAGAAACTGCAGCGCACGCATTACCGGGACCGAATACTTGCCATTGTTGGCCTGGTAAAATGCGGTCTGGTGCAATGCCCGTTCAATGCTGATTGAAGGCTCAGCTTCGAAACTGAGCTTGCGGAGCCGTTGAATGCGTTCATTCATTCCCGGACCGATTACATGGGTTGTCGGAACATAAAAATTGCCTTCACTGTTGGGGAGGCGCTCCGGGGAGCCCGTACTCACTTTATGAAAATTTGATTTTTGCATCTGATGAAGTATTGTAGTTAGGGAAGTGGTCCCGGCCGCCAGCATTCCTGTTCCGGGACGGGGTCCCGGCCTTCGCCGGGATGACAAGGCCATCGCTGTTTTTCCGCTTCACGCTTCACGCTTCACGAAACCGGGAGCTTGCCGTGTCAATAAATCTGATTAATCAGACCATCAGGCAGTTGTAAAGGCAGCGGTAGGCCTTTAAAAGGGTACTATGAGTAATAGTCGTCATCTCTTTTGCAAAGGTAATACGAAACTTTATAAAATCAATATTCAAAAAGGGAGGACCCATTGGATTCAAAAGGGAGGACCCACGGGTCCTCCCCTACGTTCTTAACGTTTCTTAACTTTCTTAACGTCTTGACGATTTAACCATCTCCCCATTTTTATTATCTTTCCTGCATTAAACAAACCCTATTATCATATGAAAAGACTTACTTCTTTATTATTAGGTATTAGCCTTATTTTCAGCATGTCAGCGAAAGCTGACGAGGGCATGTGGTTGCTGCCACTGATCCAAAAGCTGAATATCGGTAAAATGACCGAGCTGGGACTGAAACTCTCAGCTGAAGATATTTACAGTTTGAACCATTCGAGCCTAAAAGATGCCATCCTGATCTTCGGGGGCGGGTGCACCGCTGAGGTGGTATCCGCTCAGGGCCTGGTGCTCACCAACCACCACTGCGGTTATGGATCCATACAGGCACATTCCACGGTGGAACATGATTACCTGACCGATGGATTCTGGGCAATGAGCAAGGGTGAGGAACTGCCTAACCCCAATTTATCGGTCACGTTTCTAGACTACATCCAGGATGTTACCGAACGTATCAATGCCAAATTGAACGATGGCATGAGCGAAGCCGACCGGGCTGCCGCCATTCGTGATGAATCACAAAAAATTCAGGGGGAAATAAAATCCGACCGGTTTCATTCGGCTCGGGTTATTCCATTCTACGGTGGCAACCAGTTCTTTCTCCTGGTGTACACCCAGTACCGTGATGTTCGCCTGGTAGGCGCTCCCCCGAGTTCGGTCGGAAAATTCGGAGCCGATACCGACAACTGGATGTGGCCCCGTCAGACCGGTGACTTTTCCGTTTTCCGCATTTATATGTCACCCGATGGCAATCCTGCCAACTATGCAGCCGAAAATGTACCGTTGAAACCGAAGTATTATCTGCCGGTTTCGGTTAAAGGCGTGAAAGAAGGCGACTATTCCATGATCATGGGATATCCCGGACGAACCACCCGCTATATGACCTCCATGGAAGTGGAAGATGTTCTGACTATCACCCACCCCAACCGTATTAAAATCCGTGGGGTGAAGCAGGAAATCATGCTGAAGGATATGCTCGCTGATCCTAAAGTTAAAATCCAGTATTCGTCAAAATACTCCGGATCAACCAATTATTATAAAAACTCCATCGGTCAGGTGGCTGCTCTGAAACGTCTGAAAGTGGCCGAGCAGAAAAAAGAGCTGGAAGACCAGTTCATCAAGTGGATTGCACAGGATCCGGCTTTACAGAAAAAATACGGCGAAGCTCTGAACCTGATTAAAACATCCATCGATGGCAGGGCTCCATTCAATAATGCCAGCCAGTATTTCTCCGAATGCTTCAGCCAGGGATCGGAAATCATCGGAATGGCCGGCCAGGTTGGAGGAGCGATAGCCAATCTGCTCAAGAATGAGAAAGATCCTGCCAAATTGAAGGAATCAGCCACGCAGATGAAAGCCAATCTTGCCGGTTTCTTTAAAGATTACAACAAACCGACCGATCAGAAAGTCACGGCTGCCATGTTCGAGCTGTTCTGCAAAGATGTACCTGACGAGTTCAAGCCAGACGTATATGATCTGATCAATAAAAAATTCAAAGGCTGCGGGGTTCAGTTCTCGGCGAAAATGTTTGAAACTTCGATCTTCTGTGATCAGGCTAAACTCGAAGCTTTCCTTGATAACCCAAGTATGAAGGTGCTTGATAAGGACCTGGCCTATATAGCGGCCTTATCCATCAATAAGAAAAGTGGTGAGATCAGAGCCGAATTGATGAAATTCTCCTCCGATCTGGCTAAAGGCCAGCGCCTGTGGATTGATGGCCTGATGGCCATGCAGAAAGACCGGGTATTCTATCCGGATGCCAACTCAACCATGCGCCTGTCCTATGGTAACATTAAATCATATGATCCGATGGATGGTGTTCACTACAAGTATTTTACCACTTTGGACGGAGTTATGCAGAAAGAAGTTCCGGGTGACTGGGAATTTGATGTCCCTGCAAAACTCAAGGAACTTTACAAGGCCAAAGATTACGGTATCTATGGTGAAGGCGGTGTGATGAAGATTGGTTTCATTTCCAATAACGATATCACCGGAGGCAACTCCGGATCCCCGGTTCTGAATGCAAAAGGCGAGCTGATCGGATTGGCATTCGACGGCAACTGGGAAGCCATGAGTGGTGATGTTGCATTTGAACCCGACCTGCAACGCACGATCAGTGTTGATATCCGCTATGTTTTGTTCATTATGGACAAATATGCAGGAGCCAAGCATTTGGTTGATGAGATGACTCTTACTTACTAGGTTAAAGAAAAAGGCAGAAGGCAGAGGGCAGAAGGCAAAAATTAGTCTTATGACTTAAGAAATAAAAAGTAAGTGTCTCAATATGAGACCATTTTAGAAATATTTAAGACTTCCTCGTGGTGGATGTTCTTTCTTCTTTCTTAAATCTTAAGTCATAAGACTAATTTTTGCCTTCTGCCCTCTGCCTTCTGCCTTTTGCCTTATCTTAGCGTCATGAAAATCAACATCGTCGACATCCTCTCGATCTTCATGGTGCTGTTTGCCGTCATTGATATTTTCGGCAGCATCCCGGTTATTTTAAGCATCAAACACAAGGGGGGCAAGATCAAGGCGGGGCAAGCCACACTGGTGGCATTTGCCGTTTTACTGGCCTTCCTTATCGTGGGCGAGAAAATGCTCGGATTATTCGGCGTGGATGTCTCTTCGTTCGCTATTGCCGGATCGTTTATCCTGCTGATCATCGCTTTTGAAATGATCCTCGGACATGAATTTTTCAAAAATGACCATCCTGAGGGAGCATCCATAGTCCCCATAGCTTTTCCGCTTATCGCCGGCGCCGGTTCCATCACCACCCTGATCTCCTTGCGCTCCCAATACGATCACATCAACATCATCATAGCTCTGGTCCTGAACATGATAGTGGTTTTTGTTGTTTTGAAGGCAACGTACCGGTTTGAACGGTTCCTGGGGCCCACCGGACTGATGATTTTAAAAAAATTCTTCGGTATCATCCTGCTGGCCATTGCCATTAAGCTGTTTGTCAGCAATACCGGAATAAAAATAGGTGCGCATTTGTAGAGACAGATCATCATCTGTCTCTACCCTAATTTCCCCAAATGACCACGATGATGAAAAGAACAGTGCTGGAGGATTATTTTGAACCCTTCCGGAAAAAAACGGTAGGCTACGACCTGACCTATCTCTCCCCTTTTGGCATTCAGAAAATGATTTACGCAGACTGGATTGCCAGCGGGCGGCTATACCAGCCTATCGAGGATCGCATGACCCGGGTCGTAGGTCCCTGGGTGGCCAATACCCATAGTGAAGCCAGCGAATCCGGTACCCTGATAACCAAAGCCTATCAGTATGCACTCCAAAAAATCAAGCAGGAAGTTAATGCGGGACCCAATGATGTCATTATTACCGCCGGAACAGGCATGACCACCGTTGTCAACAAATTACAGCGCATCCTCGGACTGCGTAATTCGCCTCATGTATCAGGAAAAGATCTGAAAGAACCAGATAGAAAGCCTGTGGTATTCATCACCCACATGGAACATCACTCGAACCATATGTCGTGGTACGAGTCGGATGTTAATGTAGTTATTCTGGATCCCGATCCCGACCTGCTGGTATCGGTCGATGATCTCAGATCAAAATTGGAAGAATATAAATACCGGACGCTGAAGATCGGATCTTTTACCGCCTGTTCGAATGTCACGGGAATTGAGACCCCCTATCACCAGATGGCCAGGATCATGCATGAACATGGCGGGATCTGTTTTATCGATTTTGCGGCTTCAGCTCCTTATGCCGAAATAAACATGCATCCGGCGGACCCGATGGAAAAGCTTGACGGGATATACTTTTCACCACACAAATTTCTGGGTGGACCGGGATCCTCGGGAGTTTTGATTTTTGATGCGTCCCTTTACAATAGTGAAACCCCGGACAATCCGGGAGGTGGAACGGTCGATTGGACCAATCCCTGGGGGGAATAAATACATTGATGACATTGAACTCCGGGAAGATGGCGGCACGCCGGGTTTTCTCCAAGCCATGAGGGTGGCAATGGCTATGGAGGTAAAAAACCAAATGGGCGTCCTCAAAATCAGGGAACGTGAAGAAGAGCTGATTGAGCTGGCTTTTACTGAAATGAAAAAAATACCGGATGTCAGGATCCTTGCCCACAAAGTCCGGAAGCGATTGGGTATACTCTCATTTTACATTACCGGTATTCATTTCAACCTGGTCGTCAAGCTACTTTCCGACCGTTACGGAGTACAGGTGAGAGGGGGATGCGCCTGTGCAGGGACTTACGGACATTACCTCCTCAATGTTACCTATGCAGATTCACATGAGATAACAGAGATGATCAGTCTGGGCGACCTTTCGCGGAAGCCGGGCTGGATCAGGATTTCGTTGCATCCTACCATGACCAATGAGGAATTGATGACCATCATCCGGGCATTGGAGGACATTCAAAAGAATTATCCGGAATGGCAAAAAGAATATATCTATAACAACCGGACCAATGAATTCAGGCATATATCGGAGCCGGAGGATAAAACAGGATTAGTACGGAGCTGGTTCGAATTCGATGGGGATTAGGTTCTGGCCGGGCAACCGGGTAATTCACACACCTGGTGCTGACAGATATATTCTGCCTCAGCACACTCTTTTGGATCACAGCACAGATAACACACGCGCTTGAATGCCCTGAATCCGATCAGTTCAACATCTGCGGAAAGGAAACCTTCTTTCACAGGCTCTTCCTTGAGTAAATCCGTGCTCAGGTATTTTTTATTGTCATCTGAAAAGATGGTCACCACAACTGCATCTTCCGGAAGTTCGTTCTGTACTTTCAGGGCACCAATAAAATTAGCTCCGGAGGAGATCCCGACACCGAGTCCCATTCCAGCCAATTTTTGAGCCATGATGATCCCGTCCCCATCATCCACGCAGATAATCGAATCAAGGTTTTCCAGCTTAACAATCGGGGGAATAAATTCATCGGATATCCCCTGTATCCGGTGCTTGCCCACCTTGCTTCCGGTTGTCAGGGTCGGTGAATTTTCGGGTTCGAGCGGATGAATGGTTATCGATGGATCCTGTTCTTTCAGAAACCGCCCGACCCCCATTACCGTACCCCCTGTGCCGACTCCGGCCACAAAGGCATCCGGTTTAAGATTACGGTACTTAAGCTGCCACCAGATCTCCGGACCGGTTGTAAGATAGTGAGCCTCTGCATTATCCATATTTTCAAACTGATGGGGCAGAAAAGCACCTTCAATCCCGGCAGCCATCTGGTTGGCCAGGTCGATACTTCCCAAAAATCCTCCCTGGTCTTTACTCACCAGATTTATGGTGGCACCAAAACCCTTGATCAGATTGATGCGTTCCGAGCTCATCCAATTTGGCATAAAAATGGTCACCGGATAGCCCAGAGCTCTCCCGATAGCCGAAAAAGAAATCCCCGTATTCCCGCTGGTAGCTTCAATAATCGGTTTTCCCTCCTGTAATCTCCCGTGCTCAATGGCTTTTCGCAAAATATGAAATGCCATACGGTCCTTAATACTGCCGGTCATATTCATATTCTCAGCTTTGGCGTAAATCCTGCGCTTTTGCCCTTTGTAAAGGAATTCAATTTCCAGAAGCGGTGTATTTCCAATGAGGCTTGACAGCCCCTGGATCTTTTTCAGATAATTCTCGTTCATTATATCAGATTAAAGGAACGCACTAAAAGTAACAATATCGGTGAAACTCAAAAATGATATATAACCGGCTAACTTCAGGTTGGATTGGCATCTTTATGTGATTGGCAGCAGCAATGAAGGTTCTATTGTTATATTTGTGCTTTGGCCATTGGTTTTATGGAAAAAAACACGCTACTTACTGATGATCTGCTCAGAGAAAACCGGGAGCTGCGTTTGGAAGTTGAGCGATTGCAGAAAGAGCGGATTGATCTGGGCCACCTTTCAGGAATCATTGCAGATCGTAAACGCAATGAACAGGTTTTTAAGAGGATCAATGAGGACCTGCTGAGCCTGAGCCATTCCTTTGAAGATAATGTCAATCTGCTTACGCGTTTATGCGGGGAACTCACCGGAGCCGCCTGCACCCTTTATAACCGGCTCGAAGATGGATTGCTGGTATCAGTCGGGCAATGGAACACCCCACCTGATTTCTGTTCAATTTCTAAACCTGAAGGCCATGTTTGCTTTGATGTAATCAATAAAGGCAGTAACCAGCTTATCGTTATCAATGACTTGCCGCAAACTCCTTACGCAATATCTGATCCCAATATATCAGCATACAAGCTGGTTACCTATCTTGGAAAGGCCGTATTATGCGACGGTGAATATGTGGGTTCGATCTGCGCTTTGTTTCAAAATCATCACTCACTGACACTTGAACACGAACAGATTTTCACCATCATCGCTTCTGCCCTTGGAAATGAAGAATCGCGAAGAAGTGCTGAAAAAAATCTGCGTGAGAGCGAAGAACTGTTCCGTTCGGCCTTTCTGACCAGTCCCGATTCAATTAATATCAACCGGCTTTCGGATGGAATGTATTTTGATATTAATGAGGGATTCACCAAGCTTACCGACTATACGCGCGAAGATGTTATCGGCAAAACCTCTTTGGAATTGAGTATTTGGGACAATCCAGAGGATCGCAACAAGCTCGTAAAGGGGTTACAGGTAAATGGTTATGTTGATAACCTGGAAGCTGTTTTCCGTATTAAAGGTGGCGGGACCAAGACTGCCCTCATGTCGGCCCGTGTTTTCTCCATCAGGGGGGTTCCCCATATCCTTTCAGTTACCAGGGACATGACCGAACGGCAACAGACCATGCAGGCTCTCAAAGAAAATGAGCAAAAATTCCGGTCGGTTGTTGAAAATGCATTCGATGGCATTTACCTTATTTCAGGCCATCGTTTCGTATTCTACAATCAGCGTTTTTGCGAAATCATGGGCTATTCGGCCGAAGAAATCGCATCCGAATGGTTCAATTTTGCAATTACCCTGACAGATAAAAGCCGCGATCTGATTGAACAACGCAGGCAGGCCAGGATTAATGGGGAAGAGATCCCGGGAATATACGAATTCGAAATCCGGACCAAATCGGGTGAATTAAAAGAAGTGGAAGTCAGTACGGTCAAATTGGACAGCGACGATCAGGTGACCGTCCTTGGAATCATGCGCGATGTAACAGAGCGGAAAGTACTATTTGAAGAGTTGATCAAGGCCAAAGATAAAGCTGAAGAAGTCAACATACTAAAATCCAGGCTTCTGGCTAATCTAAGTCATGAAATTCGCACACCACTCAACGGGATTCTCGGATTTGCCGAATTGCTGAGGGAGGATATCCAGGATGATTCTTTGAAATCCATGGCCGAGATTATCTATACGAGCGGATACCGTCTGCTGCATACGCTCAACTCGATACTCGATCTTTCAGTCATTGAGTCGCAGTTCAATACCATGAAACTTAAAACAGTGAGTTTGAATAAGCTGGCTGATGAAGTATCGACTTTGTTTAAACCCAATATCATCAAGAAGGGCATTAAACTTTCTATTGTTACGAAACAGGAAGAAATTTTGGTAAAAGCCGATGAAGAATTAATCACGAAAATACTGAATAACCTGATTAATAATGCCTTAAAATTCACAAACAAGGGTGAAATCTCAGTTACAACGAGTATTGAAAGTAAAGATTCCATGAATTTCGGATGCATTACGATCAAGGATACCGGTATTGGAATCAAAAAAGAATATCTGGAAATAATTTTTGATGAATTCCGGCAGGTCAGCGAAGGGCAATCCCGCTCTTATGATGGTTCAGGCCTGGGGCTCCACATTTCAAAACGTTTTGCTGAGATGATGCAGGGAACCATCACCGTATTAAGCACACCGGGTTCAGGGTCTGCCTTTACCCTCTGGCTACCTTTAAAATAGAATCAATTTCAGGTCAACCCAGATCTGATAATTTGGATAACAACCGCATATCCAAAATTTCCAGCTCCTTACCTTCCAGACTGATAATGCTCTCGGATCTGAATTCCGTTAACAGACGCACGGTATTTTCCTCGGATATTCCGCTGAGGCTTCCCAGATCTTTTCTTGTAATCGGAAGGGTAAACCGGGTTCCACCGTAAAACTCTGAAAGATATATAAGACTTTCAGCCACTCTTCCCCTGATATTCTTCTGATTGAGTGTAATAATTTTTTTCATGATCATCGAGACAGACTTTCCGAATGCCTGGTTCAGTTTCAGGAGCAGGTCGTGATCCTCGAGGTACAATTCCTTCACATAATCCAGGTCCACCATGCAAACCCTGGAATCTTCAATGGCCGTAACCGAATAGGAATAGTTCACACTTTCGAAAAACGACAGCAAACCGATATATGCCGGGGGTTTCATCAGGTAAAGGATGATATTGCGTTCATTAATTCCCTCGATGTACAATTTGGCCGTACCGCTCACCAGATATATGGCATGGGTAACCGGACTTCCCTGCTTGCATATTTTTTCGTGCCGTTTAAAATTCGCATGAATTGCCCTTGATTCGCTCAATGACTGCCCTGATTGTCTGATAGCCTCAGAAAGATCGCATCGGAGGGGACAATCGCGGCAGGAAATTTTGCTGGTAACTTTCATAAACAGCTGTTTTCTCAAATTTACCTGATTTTTTTAAGGTTTTGTCGCGAACCCGAATTGTAATTTTGCCTTGAAACGAAAAGCTTTGGATCTGATGCAAAAAAATCTCCTGATACTGGGATTTCTGTTCATCCTGAATACAGTGGCAAAACCTCAGACTGCTTCTCCTGCTTTTGGCATCAAGCTAAGCGGTTATATAAAAACCGATGTGATTTATGATACCCGGCAGTCGTGTGCGGCAAACGGACTACGAGAAGGGCATTTTTACCTGTTCCCTGATAATGTGGTTTACGATGCCGATTCTGTGGATCTTAATGCCAGCCCTTCCTTCCATATACTAAGCATCCAGAGCCGTTTAAGAGGGGACATTACCGGGCCCGATGCTTTCGGGGCCAGAACATCGGGAGCCATTGAGGCCGAATTCTTCGGTACCAGTGAAGCCGACCTGAACGGATTCAGGCTGCGGCATGCCTTCACCCGGCTTGATTGGTTAAACACCTCACTCCTGATAGGACAGACCTGGCATCCTATATTTCCAACCGAATGCTTTCCGGGCACCATCAGTTTCAATACCGGCGCTCCGTTCACGCCGTTTGCCCGGAATCCCCAAATAAGGCTGACCCGGAAAATCGGGACGGTCAGTGCGATCGTCACAACTTATTCCGAGAGGGATTTCACCGGGACCGGACTCGATGGCTCAAGTAATAAATACCTTAAAAACAGCGGAATACCGAGCATCAATATGCAATTTCGAATCCCGGTAATTAAAACCGGACTGGTTTTCATCGGGGCCGATTTCAAGACCATCCGACCGGAATTGAAAACCACCGCCAACTATCATACTGATGAAAACCTGGTCAGTTTCAGCGGGTTTATCACAGTGAATGTCAGGACCAAACCAGTGACTTTCACAGCCATGGGAGCATACATTCAGAATGCCACCGATATGCTGATGATTGGCGGTTATGCTGTTTCCGAGATCCTGGATGCCGGAAAATCACTGAAATCCTACACGAACCTGAACACCTTTACCAGTTGGTTTGACATTACCACCAATGGCAAAACCTTCCAGGCCGGCCTTTTCGGCGGATACAGTAAAAACCTCGGTGCCAATGGTCCGATGATCGGACCGTCATTCGGCAGGGGTTTGAACATCGACTACCTCCTCCGGCTTTCGCCCAGGGTGATGTTTACCAGGGGGAAAACCACTTTTGCCGGAGAGATTGAAGCAACCACCGCAGCTTACGGCACTATTCAGCCAAACGGTACGGTAATGAATGTAAAGCCGGTCACAAATGTCAGGTTGCTGGTTGCAGCGTACTATAGATTCTGAACCAATCAAATATTTCAATCCAGGGATATTTGTGAATTATGAAAAAGTGATATCTTTGCCCCTGCATCAAGAGACCCGGTAACGGGGGCACCAACCGAGCAAGCAAGCCGCGGTGGTATAGAATGCGGGCCAGTCTGGTCAAAAAAATGTTTTCAGTCAGACAATCCCAAATGTACTTGATGCAAAAAAGTGTTTAATTAAACTATTTGCACAATGACCAAAGGAAAATCTTTTTTATTTACGAGTGAATCCGTTAGTGAAGGGCACCCGGATAAAGTTGCCGACCAGATTTCTGACGCTCTGCTTGATGCCTATTTAGCCGGCGATCGTAATTCGAGAGTCGCTATTGAAACACTTGTTACCACCAATAGGGTAGTTCTGGCAGGCGAGGTAGGTTCAACAACAAAAGTGAATGCTGAGGCTATCGCGCGTAAGGTAATCAACGGGATTGGTTACGATCATCCGGGTATCGGCTTTGATGGACACACCTGCGAAATCACCAACCTGATCCATCAGCAGTCGAACGATATTGCTGATGCTGTTCTTCGGCCCGATCCTGAGAACCAGGGCGCGGGTGATCAGGGTTTGATGTTCGGATATGCCTGCACCGGTACCGAAACTTTGATGCCGTTACCCATTGATTTGTCGCACAGGCTTATGCTGATCCTTGCTGAAATTCGCCGTGAAGGACGGGAAATGACTTATCTGCGCCCGGATGCCAAATCACAGGTTACCATATTATATGATGAACAGAACAATCCTTTGTTTATCGACACTATCCTGGTTTCCACCCAGCATAATGATTTTCCGGGTGTTGACCGTCCCGACCTGCTGATTGGAAAAGATATCGCACGCGTTCTCATACCCAGACTGCTCGACACCCTGCCACAGTCTGTCCGCTCGCTTTATACCTCTTCCTCAAAACTCCTGGTCAACCCATCCGGAAAATTTGTAACCGGCGGTCCGGACGGAGATACGGGACTGACAGGCCGCAAGATCATCGTGGATACATATGGTGGCTGGGCCCGACATGGCGGCGGAGCATTCTCCGGTAAAGATCCTTCGAAGGTCGACCGCTCAGGAGCTTATGCTGCCAGGTATATAGCCAAAAACCTGGTTGCCGCAGGCATATCCAGTGAAGTTGAGGTTCAGCTCGCTTACGCAATCGGCCAGGCTGATCCGGTTTCGGTTTCGGTCAACACCTTTGGAAAACAGTCGAACGGATATAGCTCAACAGATCTTGAACAACTGGTGAAGGAGAATTTCCCGTTACGGCCTTATCATATCATCCGCGACCTGGCACTGAAAAATCCCATTTACCAGTTGACCGCTTCTTACGGACACATGGGCCGGACCACCACCTCATCCAACGGTATTAAGTTTTTCCCGTGGGAAGAAACGAATAAGGCCGACTCACTGCGTTCGTAATTGTACTCGGCTTACGCCTCGCTAATTTTAGTACAAAGGAGATAATTAATGAGCGAAGCAAACCTATTGGCTTAAATCTTCTGCAGCAGGGAGGAGCCGTTGCTCCTCCCCTACAAGACATCAACTTCCTTCTTCCTTCTGCCTTCTGCCTTCTGCCTTCTGCTTTTTGCCCTCTGCCTCTGCCTACCCTCCTGATTTTTTAACCTTATAGCCTTCAAGGGTTAGCAACTGGAATACTTTCTCCCGAAAATCTCCCTGTATCAATATATCTCCGTCTTTGACCGTTCCACCGACCCCGCATTTTGTTTTCAATAGTTTTCCAAGGGCTTCGATGTCATCATGGGTGCCGGTGAACCCGGTAATCAGGGTAACGGCTTTGCCCTTTCGGTTTTTCCTGTCGAGCTGCACGATGAGTTTTTGCTGATTGGCAGGCAGGGTTTCCGGTTCGCCAGCCTGATCTTCGTTGTCATATTTGAAATCGGGGCTTGTTGAATAAACAACCCCCAGCCGGTCTTTCCAATCTTTTGCCATCAGATTAATTTAAATTGCAAATTAAATAAAATCACCGATTGTTAATGAATCCCCGGATTGTAACGATTTTAAGATCCATCCGTTAAACTGACAAACTCAAACCTATGTTCCGACTGCAGCTGAAACTGGCCTTGCGCCATCTTTACCGGCACCGTTCATTTACCTTCATCAACCTTACCGGTCTCTCGCTTGGTCTGGCCGCCTTTATATATGTTATCATTCTGGTAAGCCAGGAAACCCGGTTTGATAATTTTTATCCTGACAACAACAGGATTTTCCGGGTAACCTCAACCCTGGTGAATGGAGATAAGCGGATGACGAGCGGATATTGCAACGCACCGGTGGGTCCGGCGCTTTCCTCTGAAATTCCGGGCATTGAATCCTTTTGTCGTGTTTCAGCTGAAAACCAGCAAAAAATACGTGTTGGGACTGAATATATCACGACCGGAAGATTTCGCTTTGCCGATCCGGATTTCTTCAATTTCTTTGGCTTCAACCTGATTCAGGGATCTGCCGTTCAGGTGCTGAATCAACCAGGCAGCGTGGTTCTTTCAAGGTCAGAAGCCATCCGCATTTTTGGCTCAAAAAATCCAATGGGCCAGAAAATAATCACTCCGGAAGGGATGGAATTTGTCGTCACCGGAGTGGCCGAAAATCCACCCGCCAACTCGCATCTTATTTTTGATGCGGTAGCCTCCTATCTGACCCTGGAAAACCGTAAAGGCATTTACCTGGAATGGGATGGCGGCTGGACTTTTTTAACCTATCTCCGTCTGAGCCATTCCATCGATCCTGACCATCTCCGGCAAAAGTTTCCGGCGTTTCTCGAAGAAAAAATCAATAAAAAATACCGGTCGGCCGGATGGGAAATGTCACTAGGCCTGCAGCCAATACGTGATATTCATTTAAACAGTCAACTGGATTATGACTGCCCGACCAATCGCAGTAAAACCAATCTGTTAATTATAAGTACGATAGCATTTCTAATTTTAATTCTTGCCATCATCAATTATATCAACCTTTCCACTGCTATTGCTTTCACCCGTGTGCGGGAAACCGGTATGCGTAAAATCATGGGTGCCGCCGGTTCCCACATACAGACACAGATATTGGCAGAATCGGTGATACTGTCATTACTGGCGGGTGCAATCTCGATTCTTCTGCTGGTTATTTTTTACCCGATGCTTAACCAATTTACCCGATCGGAATTCACCATCAAGGATAATCCGGGCCTGGTGGCTATCATTTCGTTGTTGGCTGCCGGGATGACAGGATTTACAGCCGGATTTGGACCAGCCTTTCTGTTAAGCCGACAGAAGGCGATGTCGGGGATACAGCATACTGTCATGGGTAAGGGACGGCAATACTTTCGCAACGGACTTGTCTCGTTTCAGTTTTTTGCCGCTGTTGTGCTGATCGGGACACTGATCCTGATGCAAAAGCAAAACCGGTTTATTGACGGTATGGACTTGGGTTTCGACCGGTCCTCGATCGGAAGCCTGAACATCAGCAACGGTTTTACGCAAAAAGATGCGGGCCGGATTATGGATGAAATGAAGAAAATACCCGAAATCAGCGCGGTGAGTGTATCGAGTGAGATGCCCGGAGCCGGGTTGACTTCAAATGGTTACTCGTTGGAAGGCAAAGAGAATATCGAACTGATCCGCACCCTCTATACCGATGAGAATTTTCTCCGGTGTTACGGGGTCAAACTCAAACAGGGACGAGATTTCAGGGGAACAACAGCTTCTGATGCCAGCGGTTTTATCGTTAACCAGGCATTAGTGGATTTTGCGGGGTGGACTAACCCCATTGGAAAAAAGATCATCCGTAACCAGCCATTTGAAGTTATCGGCGTGGTGGATGATTTTCATTTTTCCTCCCTTTATGAACCCGTATCACCCCTGATCATATCGGTAAATCCGAAGAGCGACAGCTGGAGTTATTATTATGTGAATATCCGGTTCAATACCACCGATTTGTCAGGGTTGCTAAATAAAATCAAAACAGTTTGGGACCAGACTATGCCCGGTCAGTTATTTGAGTTTCAGTTTCTCGATGATTATCTGGCTACCAGTTACAGGTCGCTCGGACAAAACCAGAAAATGATTACCCTCTTTTCCCTGTTGGCTGTTCTGATTGCTGCCATCGGACTCTTTGGGCTTTCGGCGTTCGTCACAGTCAGCCGGCGTAAAGAGATCGGCATCCGTAAGGTCAATGGTGCCACAACCACCCAAATCATGGTACTGCTGAATTACCGGATGGTGCGTTGGGTATTTGCCGGTTTTGCCATAGCTTGTCCCGTTGCCAATATTATTATGACCCGCTGGCTGCAAAGTTTTGCTTATAAAACCACGGTGAGCTGGTGGATTTTCCTTCTTGCCGGTGTCCTGGTCGTACTGATTGCGGTTTTAACCGTATCCTGGGAATCTTATAAGGCAGCCAGGAGGAATCCGGTTGAAACAATGAGGTATGAATGATGAGATTCGAGGACCAATTCTGAATGTTGAAGTTCAAGATTCAGGGAAACCATCTAATATACGATTTGCTTGTGCCACTCCTTAGACACTGCCAATCTGACCCCCTTACCGATCTGGCAAACAAATTGATGCATCCTATGATACATCAATTTTACAGGTCATGAATCTGAATCATTTTACCATTAAGGCACAGGAGGCTATCCAGCAGGCATTCACCATTGCCGAAGGGTACCAGCACCAGGCTGTTGAAAGCGGACATTTACTGAAAGGACTATTTTCGGAAGCAGAAGATGTGACACATCACCTGCTGGCAAAAGTTTCGGCCAATCCGGCCATGATCGAATCAGCGCTCGACAAGATCATACAGCGCTATCCCAGGATAGTTGGCGGTGAGGCGTATCTGTCAAAATCAGGGAACCGTGCCCTGACCAAAGCCCAGAATCTTTCGAAAGAGGCTGGTGACCAGTTTGTTTCAGTGGAATATATCCTGGCCGGGCTGCTGGATGCCGGCGATGATGTGGCACAAATGCTCAAAGACAGCGGTGTTACCGACAAGCATCTCAAGGCAGCAATCACTGATTTGCGCAAAGGTCAGAGAGTGAACACCCAGACGGCTGAAACCACCTTCGATTCCCTCAATCGTTTTGCCATTAATCTCAATGAACAGGCGCGGCTGGGCAAGCTCGATCCGGTGATTGGCCGGGATGAGGAAATCCGGCGGGTACTCCAGATATTATCCCGAAGGACTAAAAATAATCCCATCCTGATTGGCGAACCGGGTACTGGAAAAACGGCTATTGTTGAAGGGATTGCACACCGGATACTGAGTGGTGATATCCCTGAAAACCTGAAATCGAAACAGATTTTCGCTCTCGACATGGGAGCGCTGATTGCGGGAGCTAAATATAAAGGGGAGTTTGAAGAACGGTTAAAAGGGGTGGTTAAAGAGGTGATCGGCTCTGAAGGTGAAGTCATTCTTTTTATCGATGAGATCCATACTCTGGTGGGTGCCGGTAAATCAGAAGGAGCCATGGATGCAGCCAACATTCTGAAGCCTGCCCTGGCGAGGGGAGAGCTTCGCGCGATCGGTGCAACCACTTTGGATGAATATCAGAAATACTTTGAGAAAGATAAGGCACTTGAACGACGGTTTCAGAAAGTGATGATCGATGAGCCTGATGTGTTGAGCGCCATTTCTATCCTCCGGGGATTGAAGGAGCGTTATGAAATGCATCATAAGGTCAGGATCAAGGACGACGCCATTATCGCGGCCGTCGAATTATCGCACCGCTATATCACCGATCGCTTTCTGCCCGATAAGGCGATCGACCTGATGGACGAGGCTGCAGCCAAGCTCAGACTTGAGATGAACTCTTTGCCGGAGTCACTGGATGAGCTCGAGCGCCGTATCCGCATGCTTGAGATTGAACGCGAGGCTATCAAAAGGGAGGGCGACAAAGAGAAAATCACCCGGATCAGTGAGGAGATCGCCAATTTATCAGATCAGAGGACCAAAATCCGTGCTGAATGGCAGCGTGAAAAAACAACCGTCGACGAAATCCAAAAAAACAAATCGGCCATCGAACAGTATAAGCTCGAAGCCGACCAGGCAGAGCGCTCGCTCGACTATGAACGTGTCGCCGAGCTTCGCTACGGGCGGATAAAGGAAGCTGAAGCCAAGATTGTTGAGCTGAACCAGGAGCTCGGGACCCTGCATATAAACGGAGCCCTGATCAAAGAGGAGGTGGATGCCGATGACATCGCTGACGTGGTGGCCCGGTGGACGGGAATACCTGTTTCCCGGATGCTTCAGAGCGAAAAGGACAAACTCCTTCATCTCGAAGAAGAATTGCACCAACGCGTGGTGGGCCAGGATGAAGCCATCGAAGCGGTCGCCAACGCAGTTCGACGCAGCCGTGCCGGATTGCAGGATCCTAAAAGGCCGGTCGGGTCATTTATCTTTCTTGGTACCACGGGTGTCGGAAAAACTGAACTCGCAAGGGCTCTTGCCGAGTATCTTTTTGATGATGAAAACCTGATGACCCGCATCGATATGAGTGAATATCAGGAGCGACACAGTGTATCGCGGCTCGTAGGGGCCCCTCCCGGATATGTGGGATATGATGAAGGCGGTCAGCTGACCGAAGCCGTGCGCAGGAAGCCATACTCAGTGATCCTACTTGATGAAATCGAAAAGGCGCATCCGGATGTTTTCAATATCCTGCTGCAGGTGCTCGATGACGGGCGGCTCACGGATAACAAGGGACGGCTGGTTAGCTTTAAAAACACCATTGTGATCATGACTTCCAATATCGGATCACACATCATCCAGGAGAAGATGTCGCACGTGACCGAGGCCAATCGCGAATCGGTTTATGAAGACACCCGGGACAAGGTGTTTGAGCTCATGCGGCAAACCATCCGTCCTGAATTTCTAAACCGGATAGATGAGGTCATCATGTTTACCCCGCTTACCCGCGAGCAGATAAAGGAGATCGTCAGGATACAGATATCCATTGTGGAAAAGCAAATTGCCAGCCAATTGACCCTGGTACTCACTGAAAAGGCAGTCGACTGGATCGCCGACAAAGGCTACGATCCCCAGTTTGGCGCCCGTCCGGTTAAGCGCCTGATCCAGAAAGAGATATTAAATGAATTATCCAAACAGATCCTCGCCGGAAACGTTCAGATCGATGTGCCGATGATGATCGATGCTGATGAGGGAGGGTTAAGGTTTGGGAATCGTGAAGGGTGACACGGGGGACGGAACAACTATCCCTCGGAGAAGTGTCATCCCCGCGAAGGCGGGGACCGCTCCCCGTTAACGAGGTGCCTGTGACAGCTCCAGCAGAGCGTCATGGTAAGCGACACGGTCCCCGCGTTCGCGGGGATGACACTTCTCCGATGCGAGAATGTTACGGCCGGGATGACACATCCCCGATCAACCTCCGAACCAATCTTAACTTTCTTAACGCTCTTAACGTTCTTAACGTTGTTTACGTCTATTCAAATCCCACCACCGCGTTGCCTCCGAAATTCTTGGCCGTCTTTTCGCGCTGTATGGTCAGGTAATCGACTCGGATTATACCATTCGTCCGGTCATATCCAGTAATATTTCCATGCAGGACATACCGGTCAAAAACCCAGGGGATGCCGTTGCTCCAGAGCGGATCCGGGCCATCCATCACAGCGATATGGAGTTGCGGGGCATCGCTGTTGCCCGAATTTCCAAGCCTTCCGATCGGCTGCCCTATTTCAATCCGGTCTCCGACTTTCAGATCGGAACTGGCATGAACCAGGTGACCATAAAAAACATATATCCCTTCTGATACTTTGACCACAACCTGATTTCCTCCCGCCCTATAGAGGTCGGTAAGACCAATCTCCGGAACTTTTGGCGGGATATTATCGGCGATGGTATCAATGATATGGATGATCTCCCCGGCAGTGGCTGAATAAACAATATCCTCAAAACCATAATAGTCAATATTCGCATTCTGCCGGCCAACACGATAGCGGTTACCGTCATCAAGACCGATAAAATTGATGGCATATCTTTCGGAGGTCCAGAATTTTTCATCGAGAAAATTGATCGTCCGGCGATGATAGGAATCATTGGTAGGGGCCCCTACCGTGGCGTACCGGCGGGCATTAAGAGGCGCAGACAGAACAACCGGAGATGATTGATCAACAGTCACTTTCATCTCTTTCAAGTATTGCATCCCATCAGCCATGCGATTAAACTGGATGGTTTGGGTCAGGGTTTCGGGCAAGGGCAGATCTGGTGAGACTTCAATCCACAGGAATAAAAAGGCCGTTTCCCCTGCACGCAATGATTTGTGAGAAGAATGATACACTGAAATTATTGTGTCCAGACTATTACCGGTCAACTCCAGAAGTAAGGTTGAACCATCCTTGACACTGACCGACTCAAATGTGTAGCTATCAATGGAAGAGTTCTTTACCTTTAGCTCATACACTAATGCCAACTGGTCATTCATCAATGGAAGACGGGCGGGGTTGTTGACAATTGCCCATTCTATACCTTCCGGCAGATTATCCTTTTTGCATCCGGAGAAGATGACAAATGACAGAAGGCAGATTGAAAAAAAATAAGGAATCCTGGTTTTCATAATGCTGATATTTTGACTATACCAAAGATAAGGATTTTGATTGTCGCAGGTTAAGAAAGACGATGAGACTTTGAGATGGGGCGCGTTTCAGGGGGGGTGTTGTGGGGCGATTGATTTATTTCATCTGCTAACGCAACATTCAATACCTTAGTTTTGTTAAAAAGAGTCGAGAAGCTGTTAACCTTCTCACAGTCTCACAGTCTCATAGTCTCATAGTCTCAAAGTCTATTCTCAAAGTCATGCGCGCCATGCTTTCATTACCAAACATCCCTATTTCAAAAAATCCACGAATCGTAGTCGTCGGGGCCGGCTTTGCCGGGCTGCGCCTCGTTCGTGGTTTGATCAAGCGGAATTTCCAGGTGGTGCTCATTGACCGGAACAATTACCACCAATTTCAACCGCTTTATTATCAGGTCGCTACGTCTGGGTTGGAACCAAGTTCCATTGCTTTTCCCTTGCGTAAACTTTTCCAGGGGATTCCGGATTTTCATTTCCGGATGGCAGAACTTGAGGGTGTTGATCCGGATAAAAAGGAAATACTGACCTCAATAGGCTCCATTGGATATGATATCCTTGTGCTGGCCCTAGGTGCGACTACTAATTACTTTGGCAATAAGGAAGTAGAAGTGAATAGTCTGGCGATGAAGTCGGTATCGCAAGCAATCCAGATGCGGAACATCCTTCTTGAGAATTATGAAGCAGCCCTGAACCTGCCAACTGAAGCTGATCAGGAGCGTATCATGAACATTGTTGTTGTAGGTGGGGGGCCTACCGGAGTGGAGTTGGCAGGATCGATGGCGGACATGAAGAAATTCGTTTTCCCTTCAGATTACCCGGAATTGGATTTTTCACGCATGAAGATATTTATTCTGGAGGCCGCTGACCGTCTTTTAGCCCCCATGTCAGCCTTTGCTTCAAAAAAAGCGACAAAATACCTGATTGATATGGGTGTCACGGTGAAAACCAATGCGGCAGTGGAGGGTTATGACGGGGCAACCGTCAACTTGAGTACCGGTGAGAAAATTTCAAGTGGTACTGTTCTTTGGGCGGCCGGGGTTAAAGTTCCTGAAATACCAGGTATGGAAAAGGCTTCAAGAGGACGCGGAGGCAGGTTTGTCGTCGACCGGTTCAGCCGGTTGCCGGCATTCGAGGATATTTACATAGTTGGGGACCAGGCATTCATGACTGAAGATGCGTATCCCACCGGTCACCCCCAGGTTGCCCAGCCTGCCATCCAGCAAGCCAGTTTACTGGCTAAAAATTTACTGCGCCGCCGCGAGAATCTTGAATTGATGCCCTTTTTCTACCATGACAAGGGATCCATGGCCACAGTGGGAAGGAATAAAGCAGTCGTCGATATAGGCCGCCTGCACTTTGGAGGATTCCTTGCCTGGGTGATCTGGATCCTGGTTCACCTGATGGCCATTGTCGGCACCAAAAACCGATTCTTTATTTTCATCAACTGGGCATGGAACTACCTGACGTACGACCAGTCGCTCCGGCTGATAATACGCTCGGCTGCGCCTCGCAAATAGGCTCCCTGCGGTCGCTAACTATGCTCCCTGCGGTCGCTAATTATGCTGCGCTTCGCTCCGCTAATTATGCGCTTCGCGCTAATTGGCTCGGCTATCGCCTCGCTAAGGATTTCACTCCGTGCCTAATTAGTTCGCGAAGCGAACACAATTAGCGCGAAGCGCATAATTAGCGAGCGCAGCGAGCATATTTAGCGAGCTTCAGCTCGCATAATTACTTCGACAGCTTTTGATAGCTGAGGATCCTTCCCGGCCAACCGATCAAGGAAAGTATTTTTTAGGTAAATATCCGGTTTGACCCCGGTAGCTTCAAGGTCTTGTCCGTCGAGGGTATAGCACCCCCATCCGGGCAGGCGATATGAGGAGCCATCCACCAGCCCTTTGGCGGAGGTGAAAATGATCCAGCGATAAGATTCTGTTCCTATGATCGTACCCAGCTTCAATGCCTTGAATCCTGCGGAGGTCATCTCTGCATCGCTGAGCGACTGTTCATTGATCAATAAAACAATCGGTTTGTCGGAAGGGGCAAAATTGGATTGATTAGCCAGTTTGCCTCCACGCGATTTCCATTGGAGATAGGTGCGTTGGGAGAGGAACCGCAGGACATCATCATGGACATTTCCACCGGTATTATAACGCAGGTCCAGGATAAGTCCGTCCTTATTTTCAAGGTCACGAGTCATGGTCATGAGGAAATTCTCCAGTTCCCCGCCGCCCATGTCCTTCATCTGCGCATAGGCAATACGGTTTTTACTCAGCTCGTTAACCTTCTGGCGGTTTCCGTCCACCCATTCATCATACAGATTACGTGATAGAGAGTTGTAAGCCATCGGATGGATTTTAACATCAAAATCAACCCCTTTTCGCTTAAAAGTAAGGAGCATTTCAGGTTCCATGGCCGGACGGTAGAAATAAACATCACGGGGGGTTCCAGCTTGAACCGGCTCACCGTTCACCTTAACCAGCATATCCCCCGGTTTTATATCGATGGTTGACCGGTCGGCCGTGCTGCGCGTGACCAGTCTTTTAACCGTGAAAGGAGCCGATTCTTCATATAAGATGCCGGTTTCAAGAGTTATATAGTTAAGTCGTCCGGACTCTTCCTCGCCATAACTATTGAATCCCTGATGTGATGAATTCAGTTCGCCAAGCATGTCCGCCATCAGGACACGCAAATCATTCCGGCTATTCAAAAAAGGCAGGAATTGCTGATAATAAGCCTTATAGGCTGGCCAGTCGGCACCGTGCAATCTCTCATGGTAATAATTCTCCTCCATATTTGCCCACGTTTCCTCAAACATCTGACTGAATTCAGCAGCGAGGTTACGGGTGAAATTGAAGTTGGCCATTTCAATCTTTTCGGCTTTATTCCCGTCGACATTCAGCTTATATATGACTCCCCCGGTGAGCATATAATACTTATCGCCGGCCTTTACTATACTGCCCGGAGCCGCTCCTTCGATCTTCTCTGTTTTTGGGGGATCCCAGGGTGAAAGGGCTGTTTTCCATAGGGCCCCGGCACCCATGGCATGATCAGAATAGTAAAGGACAATGGTTTTATCTCCTTTTTGGATCAGGCAGGGTCCTCCCTGTGAGCCAAAACCCGGACTGATCATCTCAAAACGTTCCCAGATGCGATCGGTATTGATGGTAATAGGTGCAATAGAATCCTTTTTAACTGCTGTTGAATCCTTTTTAGCGGATTCCGTATCCTTTTTGGCAGGTTCTGAATCCTTTTTAGCGGCCTGATCCTTTTGGAGAGCCGGCTCCTTTTTCCAAAGTTTTTCGAATTCATCGGTACGGAAGGGGGCGTCAATTTTGTCGAGAGAAAAGCGGTAAATATGGGAAGCGCCCCCACCGGTCGGGTAAGTAGGCTTCGTCCGGTTGGTCGAGAAATAGATATACTTCCCGTCGGCACTCCATACCGGTCCTGATTCAGCTACACCGGTGGCAGTGAGGTTAGTGACCACACCGGTTTTCAGATGATATACAAAGATATCGTCCTCAAAATTCCGCTTGGCGGTATAAATAACATACTCACCGTCAGGTGAAAATCCCGGTTCCCCATTCTGAAATCCCCAGAATTCATCTTTGACCAGCAACTTGCTTTCCATCGTTTTGAGGTCCATCAGCCGGAGTTCATCCCTTCCGCTGAGGTAGGCGGCTTTGGTCATATCCTTATTCAGCACGATATCCCTGTTATTCGCCTTATCCGTGGTTAACTGTTTTGGTTTACCGGATCCGTCGGCCGACAGGGTAAACCAGTTCAGGTATCCGTTCCAGGTCTGGTTATACAGAAGTGTTTTATTATCGTTCAGCCACTTGACACTCATCACCCGCTCAAACTGTTTTGGGGTAACCTCGGAGGGAGACGCATCGCGATGCGTCTCTACAAGGTGCATTGGTTTAATATATTTTCCCTCGATGTCGCTGACGAACAGTTCACCGCGGGAGATAAAGGCAATCTTTTTGTTATCGGGTGAAACATCGAAATCGCTGATTTTGCCTGAGATGGAGAAGTTCTGTTCTTTTGGGAGGATGCTGTTCCGGTTGATGCGGATTGTCACTTTTGCAGTCTTATCCGATGCTGGTTCATAGGTATACAATTGATAATCCTTCTCAAAGATTACCTTCGAGCCATCTGCCGAAACGATCGGCCGCTTGATGGATGTTTTAAAATTGGTGAGGTTTTTAGTTTTGCCGTTTTCGAGTTTACAGAGATTGTATTCTCCGTTTTTCTCATCAGAAACAAAATAAACCGTTCCATGCTGATCGATGGTTGCCCACATATCCTTGCCAATCCATTCGGTGTACTTTTTATACTCTCCGGTTTTCGGATTATAAGACTGGATATCAGGATTATAGTCACCCTTGTACCGCTTGCGGCTGGCCATATTCTGGCTTTCCCAGGTATCATTGAAGAATAGTTCCCCTGTTTTGGGATTTTCCGCCAGGTTATGGATAGTATTGAAATAATGTTCAAATAAACGTACCGGATTTCCTCCATCCAGGGGAACTTTATAAACCGTCCCGCTGTTGAACCGGCCTGAGGTAAAATAGATCGATTTCGAATCCCAGTTCCAGTTTTCGACCTCATCATTTGCCGCATGAAAGGTGAGCTGCCGGATCTCGCCGCCCTCCATTGGGATCAGGTAAACATCGCCATTGCCGAATTGCCGGCCTGTAAAGGCAATCCATTTACCATCAGGAGATATCCGTGCGCTGGTTTCATAGCCTTGCATGGCGGTTAACCGGTCGGCGTTACCGGATGCAAGATCGGCCTTCCAAAGATCGCCTTCGAAGCTGAAAACGACTGTTTTCCCGTCGGGTGAAAGGGCGGGGGAAGAGAGGAAATAAGGTTCAGGGCTCAAGGCGCAAGGCGCAAGGGAAGGCTCAGGGCGCAAGGCGCAAGACGCAAGTGAAGGCTCAGGGCGCAAGGCGCAAGGCGCAAGTAGGGGTGAAAGACCAAGGAGAAGAAAGAAGGAAATGAGAGATTTCATAATGGAAAGTTATTATTGAGAGGCCAAAGTAGTTTTTTTAGATTTCTTGTCATATACCATGCAGCATCGCGCGTCAAGCTCATCTGAAATGCGGCGATTCGCGCAGCATCGTTCCAAGGATCATCGTGGCGAATGTCAGGACCACAAACAGAGTCATGAAAGCTCCGATATAATGGTTCTGCTGGATGCTCATCCCGGCAACGAATATCATTCCGGTGATCTGGCCAATCAGCAGGAGAAGGCCCTGTGAGGTGGATTCCGGTGCCGGGTAACTGACCTCTGCAGCATACTGGAATCCGATCGGACCGGCACTCATAACGAAAAATCCAAGAATAAATGAGCCTGCCAGGGTGATGCCGTAAATGGTATCCGGATTGGACGTCAGATGATCTGCCAGCGAAAGCCCCACAATTCCGGGGACCATGCCGATCATACAAATCACCAGAAAGATCTTTCGCTTTTTATACACATCTGACAGCCACGGTATGATCACAGCACCAATGATCCCGCCGATCAGCATGATCCCGCCGATCAGCCCTTCCGAATCCTTGACTCCCATATGCTCGGCGATAGCATCCGTCATGCTGCTGACAGCATTGAAAATCCCCAATCCGAAGAGAAAAATGATAAGAACGATACGCATATCCCTCAATCCGAGGATATGTTTCAACCCTTTCCTGAAACTCATCCTTATCAGGAGTTCGTCCCCCGGTGGCTCCGGCGGAGTTTCCCGGATCAGGACCAGCGACAATATTCCGGCAACAGCAGTGATTACCCCGTAAATCATCAGCATAGATTTGAATCCACTGCCATAATCCGGTTGATCCGGATTGATGCCGATCATCATCGGGGTAACCAGCATGGCAATGATAATTCCGAGATATTGGGCCAATGCGGAAAGTCCGGCGGCCATCCCCCGTTCACGCAGGGGAAACCAGCGTACCGTAATTGCGGTCACGGCATTCAGGATAAATGGCTGGGCTATTGAAAGTCCTACCTGTGCCAGCATGACACCCAAAAAGCTATCGGCGAGAAATCCCTTCAGTAGTCCACAAATAATTGCGATCGCGGCACCAATGCCTAATCCGGTTTTTATCCCGTATGTATCAATGACATAAGATGCCGGTATGCTGATCACAATATAGACCAGCATGTACAGCAGGGCGAGAAAATCGATATTGAACAGCCCGTCGGGGTTAAACTGGCCGTGGTAAAAAACCTGGGCCGGTCGCGCAACCGCTGCATGTGCCAGCCATTGAATCTGGATCACAATGGATAAAAACATGTACACTGCGAGAATTACCCATCGATATAAGAATACCGGATAGCTCTTTTTCTCTTCCATATTCGTTACTGTTTTACCTATCAATTTTAAAAACATAAGCCTCTCCAGCCCATTTTCCGTTGGGATCGAATGGTGGGATCTCAATAAGCAGACCGTTGCCTGTTGCCTTGAATTGAAGTTCCCGACCGGTCTGCAGGAACGTGACGCGTGAAGCGTGAGGCGCGACAGCCATATCGTTTATGACAAACGTTTTCCCGGGCCATTTGGGTACGATGGCATAGAGGGTGTTACCTTTTTGGGTGAAGAAAATTTCTTTAACAGCCTGGCCGGGATCTGGTTCAAGGGTTTCTTTCAGGATATTATAGGGAACCATGTATTCACCCCGCCTGATTTCGGGTTTGGTGCCATCCGACCATTGCACCGGGTTCCTGTACATCCTTGTGCCATAGATTGCCTCTCCATTCACTTTTAACCAGTTACCTATCTGTACCAGCCTCTCCTGCATGATTACCGGGATCTGTCCATCGGCAGCCGGACCGATATCCAGGCATAGATTGCCGCCCCGGGAAACGATATCGGCCAGCATCAGGATCAATTCACGGGAACTCCGGTAATCTTCCAGGTTTTCAGCCCTGTTGTACCCATAAGAGTATCCCATTCCACGGTTCTCTTCCCATGGATGGGCATCATTATCCATTCCGGAGCCATATTCGGTTGTAAAAAAACCACCATGCTTATGACGTGTGTCATTGCCCCACCGGTCGTTGATCACCACCTGCTTATTTTTAGTATCATTGAACAACCAGGCAAGCAGTTCCGGCGTGCGCCAGGCTTCGGAAGTTTGCTCCCATTCCCCGTCGGCCCAAAGGATATCAGGTTCATACCGGGTTACAAGATCTTTAAATTGCGGATAAAAATGATCGGCCACAAAGGCATGAAAATCATTCAGATACCATGGATGATACCATTCATACAGGGAATAGTACAACCCCATCTTTAAACCTTTCCCTTTAATGGCCTTGGTCAGGTCCCCGACCAGGTCGCGTTTGGGTCCTACTTTGACCGGATTGAAATTCTCGCCCCAGGTTTGTTCAGCCTCCTTACTTGGCCACAGCGTATACCCAGAGTGATGCTTGGTAGTGAAGACGATGTATTTGGCACCTGCCCTCTCAAAAAGATCAGCCCATTCTTCAGGATTCCACAATTCAGCCTTGAATAGCGGGGCAAAATCTTTGAACTGCACATCCGGGCCATATTTATTCTGATGAAAATCGTACACTTTTCCATCGAACGACTTCTGTTTCAGCCAGTACATATACCATTCGGCATATTGGCCTTTCGGACTCCAGGCAGGTACCGAATAGAGGCCCCAGCAAACAAAGATGCCGAATTTGGCATCTGAAAACCACGCCGGAGTGGGCCTGCTGTCGATCGATTCCCAATTGGGCTGATAACGAGTTTGGGCCTGAACAGACACTGAAAACAATAAAGTGAGCAAAAGTATTGCGCACCGGTGTTTAAGAAAAGTAAAGGGCCGTATCATGGCAGGGTATGTTTAGGTGGCGGAAAGTTATTGAAAAGAGTGAGAAATCAAACCGCTTTCTTTTATCGCATATTTTAGATAATCTTGGGTAGCAATTATGTATTATGCAAGTTGATTCCCTGGCCGGCGTTATTGAAACGGATATTGTCATTGTCGGAGGCGGACCGGCCGGTTGTTCGGCCGCCTTTGCGCTTTCCGGTTCGGGGAAAAAGGTCCTTCTGATTGATAAAGCTGTTTTTCCGCGCGAGAAAACCTGCGGTGATTCCATTCCAGGTCACGCTTTGGTTGGACTGGAGAATTTCAGTCCGGGCATTTTCGATTCTTTCCTTCAACAGCTTCCTTCGGTTTCCTTTCTTTCATCAGGTTTGGTTTTTCCTGATGGCACGAAAGTGGATTTCTCATGGACACTCCCGGGTTATGTGGCAGAACGGAGGATCTTCGATCATTTTTTACTCAATCGTGTCATTGAAAAGACTGATTTAGATGTTATCACCGGGCTAAAAGTAACTGATTATCAACGTAATGACTCATTGATCCATCTCCTAACGCAAAGTGTGGATGGTTCCAGGGGCCGGACAATTGTCGCATCTCTTGTTATTGCCGCCGATGGTGCCCCTTCGCTTGCAGCCCGTAAACTGGCAGGGATCACGCCCGATCCGGGAATTTACGGACAGGCGGTCAGATGCTATTTCGATCAGGTCGACCCATTGTTATTGACTGGCCCCCTGGTATTTTATCATCCCCGGTTTTTCCCGGGTTATTTCTGGTTGTTTCCGATGGAAGGCAACCGTGTTAATGCCGGATTTGGAATGCCTGAAAAGCAGCGCCGAAAAAAAGGAACTTCTATTACCGACCTTTTCCATCAGTTCAGGCAAAAGCATCCTGTGGTCAGGCAAATACTCGGAAATGCACGTCAGATTAGTGACATTCACGGAGGCATGGTTCCATTTTCCATAATAAAGCAAACCTGGAGCGGTCCCGGTTTTCTGCTTACCGGTGATGCGGCATCGCTGGTCGATCCGGTTTCCGGGGACGGCATCATGCTTGCCGTGCGCAGCGGTCTTCTTGCCGGGTTAGCTGCCAAAAATGGCAAATTATCAAGTTACGACGAACAAATTGAAAAGCATATCTGGAACCGGATGAAAACAGCACGGCAAGCGATGAATCTGGTGACCCGGGTACCATTCCTGATCTCGGTACTAGCCTGGCTTGGTAAATTCGGCTGGTTCCGGAATCTTATCAGGAAATGGATCTGGTAGTCCCCGTCCCCGTCCCCGCCTTCGCGGGGATGACAAGGCTCCGTTAAAAATTCCGTTGCATTTATTACATTCGGTCAATAAAATATTCACCATGATTTACCCCGTCTTAAAGTCTCTCAGTCTCTTGGTCTTTCTTTCACTGAACATCTTCCTGAACGCCCAGGTGCCTCAAACCTACAAATACATCGGTCCCGGAGTCAACAGCGGCCGCGTATCCGATATCGAGGTGGATTCGAAAAATCCGCAGAACATATTCATTGCTGCCTCAACAGGCGGTATTTTTAAATCGGGGGACCAGGGAAAAAGCTGGGTTCCGGTTTTCGATCAGGCTGGTATGTCGCTGTCCATTGGTGATATGGCTATCTGTGAATCCAACCCTGACCTGATCTGGGCCGGGACCGGCGAAGCATCCGGTGAGCAGTCGGCCGCTTCGATCGGAGACGGGGTATATAAATCCACCGATGGGGGACGTACCTGGAAATGCATGGGACTGAAACAATCGCGGCATATCTCAAAAATCCAGATCAACCCGGTCAATCCCGATATCGTGTATGTTGCAGCCACCGGTGCCCGTTGGGGAAACAACGAAGAGAGGGGCATTTTCAGGACAAAGGATGGCGGTCTCAGCTGGGAAAAGGTTTTGTACATCAATGATTATACCGGAATGTCGGACCTGGTGGTGCATCCCGATGGGAAAACCATCTTCGCTTCCGCCTGGCAGCAGTACCGTAATGCCTGGGCTCATATCCAACGGGGCCCGTCAAGCGGGTTATACCGGTCGGTTGATGGTGGAGATACCTGGGAAAAACTCACCAGGGGATTCTCCAAAGATACCTTGGGCCGGATAGCACTTGCGATTGCTCCTTCCGATCCGGACAAGGTATATGCCTGTGTGGAATCGAAGAAAGGGGGATTTTACAGTTCGTCGAATAAGGGAACCAGTTGGAAACTGATGAATATCAAACCTTCCACCGCTTACTGGTATGGGCGGATTTATGTGAACCCGACCGATGAGAAAAATGTATTTGTCATGGGTACGATGGTCCAGGAAACACGTGATGGAGGAAAATCCTTTATGCTGATGAGTACACGCGATGTTCATGTCGACCACCATGTTCTCTGGATCGATGCAAAAAATCCTCAAAACCGTCTCCTGGGCAACGACGGTGGGGTTTATATGAGTCAGGACAGCGGCCGGAAATGGTCATTCTGCAACAACCTGTTTATCGGACAGTATTACGCCATCACCATTGACCAGCAAAACCCTTACCGGATATTCGGAGGCAAGCAGGATAACGGAGTGTGGGGAGGACCTTCCGGCAATGCCGATGGTACTTTGACCCCCGACAGCCTGATATCAAATATCTCCTGGGGCGATGGTTTCTGGGCTGCGATTGATCCGGTGGACTCGACGATTGTTTACGGGGAATCCCAATACGGCGGGATCAGCCGTTATGAATTCCGGACCGATAAAGACTTTGGTATCCAGCCACGGAATGACGATAAGAAAAACCCCTACCGGTTCAATTGGAACACACCATTTATTGTCTCCACACATCCGCCTCATGATCTCTATATCGGAGGGAATATTTTGTTCAAATCCGCAAACCGGGGGGAGGAATGGACCGGGATCAGTCCCGACTTATCACGGAATGAAAATCTGAAAAGCCGGACCATCATGGGAATGAAGCCGGTTTTTAAACCTTACGCTTCCATTACTGCTTTAGCTGAATCTCCTTTAAAACCAGGTGTTATCTATGCTGGCACAGATGATGGAAACCTTCAGATGACCAAGGATGGCGGTCAGACCTGGATCAACCTCTCAGAAAAGCTTCCCATGCCCTCGGACCGATTTTTCACCCGTTTGATTTGTTCGAATCATGATGTTGGAACCATTTATGCGGCCTGTGCCCGGTATTATGAGGCCAACGACCTGAAACCCTATCTGTTCAAAAGCACCGATTACGGCCAAACCTGGGTTTCGCTCACGGCCCTGATGCCTACTGAAGCGGTTATCCGGGGATTCGCCGAACATCCGCTGAACCCTGAAATGCTTTACTGCGGCATTCATAATGGTTTGCTCATCAGTTCCGATGCGGGAATAACCTGGAAACGTGCACCCGGCCTGATCCCGGTGGCCATTGACGATATAAGGATTCAGATGCCAACCGGTGATCTGGTGCTGGGAAGCTACGGACGAGGACTTATCATAGGGAAATAAGAGGAGCGACAACAATTTCCCCTACCTTCGTGTTTCATTTGAAAAATCGACTTATGAACCCCTCATGAGCCAAGGCTCACAAAATGCCACAACTATAATTTGAGGGCTCCATGAGTACGAGTCAATTAAACTTGAAACAATAAATAATTTACGAATGAAATTCATTGGAGCCCACGTAAGTACCGAAGGCGGTGTGGAAAACGCACCGGTCAATGCTCATAATATCGGGGCCACAGCATTCGCCCTGTTCCTAAAAAACCAGCGTCAGTGGGTGGCCAAGCCACTGAGTGATAAAAGCATAGCAGACTTTAAGAAAAATTGTGAGTTATACGGATATAAGCCGCAGCAGATTCTCCCGCATGACGGTTATCTGATCAATGTGGGGAGTGCTGATCCTGAGATGCTTGAAAAATCAAGGGCTGCATTCCTCGACGAAATGCAGCGTGCAGAACAATTAGGCCTGACATTGCTCAATTTTCATCCCGGAAGCCACCTTCAAAAGGTATCGGAGGAGGAGTGCCTGAAAACCATCGCCGAATCTGTTAATATCACCCTGAGTAGAACCAAAGGCGTTACCGCAGTACTTGAAATTACCGCCGGACAGGGCAGCAATGTTGGCTATTCATTTGAACAGCTGCGCTTTATTATTGACCGGATTGAAGATAAATCACGGATAGGGGTTTGCATTGATACCGCACATGCCTATTCAGCCGGATATGAAATCAAAACAGCAGCAGGATTTGATACCGTTTTCCGTGAATTCGATAAAATTATCGGATTTGGGTATTTGCGGGGAATGCACATCAACGACTCGAAAAAAGAATTCAAATCCCGTGTCGACCGTCATGAAAGTTTGGGAAAGGGAACCTTGGACACAGATCTTTTCAAGCGAATCATGAAAGATCAGCGATTCGATAATATGCCGCTTATCCTTGAAACCCCCGATCAGGATATTTGGGCGGAGGAGATAGAGAAGCTTAAGAGCTGGACAAAATAATCTTTACCGCCTCAGCCTCCCCTCCCCTTCCACCGTTTTCCTGGCCAGTCCCTGAATGGTTTCATGGTCGGCTAGAGTAACCAGGTTGGTCCGGATACGTACAAATTCAGCGTGCATCGGGCAGGGATGGTCCTGATCGCATTTTGGTAACCCGATAACACAGCCTGTGAAATACTTTTCACCTTCCAGAACGCGGATTACCCCGGCCAGCTTCAGCTCCGGTTTCAAAGGATCAAAGAAGAATCCCCCCCCCCGTCCGCGTACCGAGCCAACAAGGGATGCTTTGGAAAGGATCTGAAGAATTTTGGCTGTGAACTGTACCGGCGCATCTATCGATTCCGCTATCTCTCTGAATCCGGGCCGGCGCCCCTCCATGTTGCTCACCGCAACCTGAATCAAAGCCCTTATCGCGTATTCGGTAGATTTCGACCACATCATTCCCTGTGTTTAAGGTGTAAAAATAAAATAAACTTCATAACTTTTTAACCATGCAATTTGTAACAAAGATATAAAGACCTTTTGGTATTTTATTAAATACTTTTTTATCTTTGCCCTATAAACTATCAGAAAACATGAAAACACGTTCACTTTGGATTGGATTTACACTTGTTGTAACCATCTCTTTGGCAGTGCTGCTCTTTTTCGGGCGCGAAATCTACCGGCAGGGTCCCCCGATCCCTGAAAAAGTGGTCACGACCACAGGCGAAGTGCTCTTTACCGGTGCGCAGATCCGTGATGGCCAGAATGTGTGGCAATCGACCGGCGGTCAGGAGCTGGGCACAGTCTGGGGCCATGGATCATACCAGGCTCCGGACTGGACAGCGGATTACCTGCACCGGGAGGCTATGTTCATCCTGGATATATGGGCCCGGGAAACAGGATCAGCCAATTTTGAAGCCCTCGGACCCGAACAGCAGGCAGGACTTCAGGCCCGGCTGAAAAAGGAGATTCGTGCCAATACTTATGACAAGACAACCGGCACCCTGGTTATATCAGAAATCCGTGCAAAAGCGTACCGCGCAAACAGTGAGTATTATGCCTCACTGTTCATGAATGATCCAAAGATGACCTCACTTCGGGATGCTTATGCCATGATGGACAATACGGTAAAAGATCCTGCAAGGATGGCGCTGATGAATTCTTTTTTTTTCTGGGCTACCTGGGCCACCTCCACAAACCGGCCAGATCAGGATATTACCTATTCCAATAACTGGCCGCCTGAAAAGTTGATCGACAATATACCCTCGCCCACCCTGATCCTCTGGACCGGATTCAGCGTGATCATCCTGCTTGCAGGAATTGGCCTCCTCGCCTGGTATAATGCAACCAGAAAAGAAGAGACGCTTGATTTCATTCCGGACAAAAACCCGACGATCGGAACCCTCATGACTCCATCAATGAAGGCCACCCTCAAGTACTTTTGGATTGTCACGGCCCTGATACTGGTCCAGATACTCATGGGAGTGATAACCGCCCACTACAGCGTTGAGGGACAAGCATTTTACGGATTACCTCTGGCAAAATTCCTTCCGTATTCACTCTCCCGGACCTGGCATATCCAGCTCGCCATTTTCTGGATCGCGACCTCCTGGCTGGCGACCGGACTTTTTTATGCTCCGATCATTTCAGGTCATGAACCAAAATACCAGAAACTGGGGGTTAACCTGTTGTTTGGAGCCCTCCTGATAATTGTCGTTGGTTCGCTGGCCGGACAGTTCCTTGGGATCATGCAGAGACTCGGGTTGGTCCAGAATTTCTGGTTCGGACATCAGGGTTATGAGTATGTGGACCTGGGCCGTTTCTGGCAGATATTCCTTTTCGCCGGTCTGTTTATCTGGTTATTCCTGATTTCACGCGCGATCCTGCCGGCATTGAAGAAAAAAACCGAAAGCCGAAGTATGCTGGTCATGTTCGTCATCGCTTCGTTGGCCATCGCCGCATTTTATGGTGCCGGACTGATGTGGGGACGTCAAACCAACCTGGCCATGGCCGAATACTGGCGCTGGTGGGTTGTTCATCTTTGGGTGGAAGGATTCTTTGAAGTCTTTGCCACGGTGATCATTGCTTTCCTTTTTGTGAGAATGCAGCTTATCCGACCGAAGACCGCCACCACCTCCGTTTTGGTTTCTACGATCATCTTTCTCTCCGGGGGTATTCTCGGTACTTTCCATCATCTCTACTTTACCGGCACCCCAACGGGAGTTCTTGCACTTGGTGCTACATTCAGCGCATTGGAGGTAGTCCCGCTGGTTTTTATCGGTTACGAAGCCTGGCACAATCTTAAACTGAGCCGGTCGACCGACTGGATCAGGATTTATAAATGGCCGATCTATTGTTTCATGGCAGTATCATTCTGGAATCTTGTCGGTGCCGGAATTTTCGGGTTCCTGATCAATCCGCCGATCGCGCTATATTATATGCAGGGGCTCAATACCACCCCGGTGCACGGTCACACCGCACTTTTTGGTGTTTATGGCATGTTGGGGATCGGATTGATGCTATTCGTTTTGCGTGAAATGGATCTTAAGGCCGTATGGAAAGAAGGTGCCCTGAAGTGGTCATTCTGGCTCATCAATATCGGACTTCTGGCGATGGTCCTGATCAGCGTTCTGCCGGTCGGACTGGCGCAAACCATTGCATCGGTCAAGCATGGTTTGTGGTATGCACGTTCCGCCGAATTCCTCGATACACCCATGATAGCCACTTTCAGATGGATGCGGATCTTCGGCGATACCCTATTCTCAGCCGGGGCAGTATGTCTGGCCTGGTTTATATTCGGGCTGAAACTGGGCTGGAGCAAAAAATGATGGAGCCTTTTTACCGGGGCGGTTTTCTATTATTCCAACCGCAGCAGCATCCATTTATCCGACAGCACCCCTTCAAGCACATTCTGGATACAAAGGTTCCAGCCAATGAAGCCGACAAACCTGCCGTTTGCATCCACATAGCTGGCTGCAGGCGCCAGGGGCGCCCCCGTATCAGCATGGTAATTCTCATGCATGGAACCCCATTTCCGGATATCGTCAAGCAGCAATGTTCCCAAAGTGCTTCCCAGCCAGCGGACCTCAGAATCGAACCCGTAGTTTTTCAAAGCGATCGAATAAAGATAATTTGCTATCGGCCATACAGGTCCCTGCCAGTTGGAGAAAGGCAGGATGACATTCTTGTTGTTGTAATCGGGATCCATTTTTGAAA
>JBAZTE010000022.1:0-48241 GCA_041662065.1 Bacteroidales bacterium
TGATATAGTTCGGATCGGCTTCGTTCGTGCTGGCTCCGGCCCCGGTCAGGCCCGGCTTACCGGTCTTGTCGATCGAGAGTCCCGACCTCAGTTCAAATTTCAGAACTCCGCCGATGCTCAGCAACGGATCGTCCGTGGTTTCAACCACCGGCGAACGGCTCCACCTGGTACGGTCAGCGGTGATGTACAGGTCGATCGAACTCAAACGCTGTTTCTTCGTATCGATGGCATTGGCTGCCTTGTCGTAGGCCGGTCCGTGCAAACCCATATTGCAGAGCTGGAACGGAGCCCAGGTGCCCTGAAGCACTTTCTCATACACCGAGTTCTTATCGGAGTTGTCCCCGTTATTATACCCGGCCTTGATCCAGTCCCTGGGAAAGCCGATGCGGTCATCATCCGGAATGAAGGACAGCCATACGGCGCCCGGGTTCTTGTACTCAACCGATGCTTCGAGGAAACCGTTGTTGATGGATCCGTATTTGAACGGGATCTCCGCCTGCGAAATGTTGATGGAAAGACCCCACTGCAAAACCAGCTGGTCGTAATTATTGGCCACAAAGCTCTCCGAACGTACGGTATCATGCTTGGTATTATAAATATACCAGTTGGCATTGATCACCTTACCGTTCATGAAACTCGTCGAGATGAAGTAATCCACCGAATCGAACTTAATGGTATAGGTGTCGTCAATAACGTTCATCGGGTCAACCACTTTAACCGTGATCGGGCCTTTCCCCGGTAGGAATTCCAGTTTAGTGGCTTTCCAGGGGGCCCCTTTCATGATCTCATCATGGGTGGCCTGGGTAATGTCTACCGCATTCAAACCGGTACCGTGACCTTCAATCTGAACAACTGCAGCAGCATCTCCAAAAGTTCCCTGGATCACCGTTCCACCCTGTTCGGGTTCTATCATATGCGGGATGGCCTCGTAGATCTTGATCGGGCCGCCGGCACCCCTTCGCCCTGATTTATAGGGCTGGCGCTGTCCGTCAAACGTACCGGGATCATTCTGGCTGTAAATCATGAAATTGTTATAGGCATACGCAAGGGCTACATAATAATATCTTTTGTTGTTCACCAGGGTACGGACCCCTTCTGCAAAATTGTCTTCTTCCAGAACGAAGGTGTGTTCAATCCCCTCATTATTCCCATCGACTTCAGCTATCGGGGTATTGGCCTCGATTTCGCTATCCCAATAGTAATTGATGATACGCTTGATCCCATCCCTGACATCACATTGAAAAACCGGACGGGCGAGGTTATTTTTGTGAGTGGTGGCATCCGTAACCGAAACGTCGACACTTTTAAGCTGCCATATCTGATATCCCTGGAAACGGTAAAAAATATCGCAATCCGGCTGATTTTGCGGACAAACAATGAACGGATCACGCTCGACATATTTCTCCATGTAATTATTGGAGGTGGGTTTATTCCAGATATGGAAAATGAGTTTCTGGTCCTGTTCAACAATCGTAAGTTCGGGGGCATCCGGACCGTTAATGACTTTAAAGCAGTTTTCAAACAAACGCTGGGCGATCTGATCGGCCTGGATCATTTTGTTGGCGGAGGCCAGCAGTCCGCCTTCAAAGGAACGGGCCCAGACGATCCCGACCGTAATATCATTGACAGCACCGGGTTCGAGTACAAAAGGCCCGGACGACTGCACCTGTCGGCGGTCGGCAGGCTCATTCCCGGCCGTTTCTTCGGTCCAGACCGGCATTTTAATGCCTCCCTGTCCCCAGCCGCAAGGGTCAGAATCACCGGGGAACATAAAGTCCGCAAAGGGTCCGGTACCTCCACCTGACGGATGTGCATTGCCCCCGTAACGCATCCTTTCGTTATCTTTCCAATAGCCCCGCAAATAATTATAGTAATCTGAAGGAATATCCGGGTCGCCCAACGGGCCTGCTCCGCCGTAGTAAAGGAAACGCCTCATTCCCCAACGTTCGTTATCCACTATTCCGTCCTGGAAATTAAGCCCGTTGATGTTTCCGTTCAGGATACAATCGTTGCAAATCAGATTAAGCTGGCTGTCATAACTGCTGCAGTCGTCCTTGCCATTTGGGTCCTGATAGGGGCCTTCAAAAAAGTCGATCCCTATGGCCGGAGGGTTGGCTCCATAGGCATAGTTTTCACCCCCGCCGTCAACAAGGTCCCCATTATAGGTATAGCCCAGACCATTGGAAACATGACAGCCGACGTAATCATCCATCCAGTATCCAAGATCGGAATCGGCATAAACCCCGAAATAGGTTTCAACCAATGTATAGGTCGAACGGTTGATCAGTGCATAATTATAAAAAGTCATGTCGTTCAGGGCATCATTGGTCGAAAATTCAAAACCCTGTCCGTGGATTTCCATCCCTATGGCCTCCCCATTAGGCACCTGGTGGATGTTCCCGCGGTCATTATACACCCACCAGAGGGTTTGGTCGCCATACAAACGCGGCCTCCTGAGCTCGCGGGTGGTGCCGCACGGCAGGATTCCGTCGAGGTCGTAGAACGGGTAATCACCGTCGGCCGGATTATAAAACCCATCGTCATTATTATCCCAGAACGGGGCCAGGTTAAATGTATATCCCATGGCCACATCACCATGCGCCGGCCAGTTATTGATAACCTCCGGAATGGAGTATCCTTTGTAGTCCCTGGCCCTGGTGGCTGCGTCGGCATTGTACCAGGCCCTGAAAGCATCTACCTGGTAACGGGTGAGAGCAAAATGTTTATCATATGCATAGCAGGTCTCAATATCCGTGGTTCCGCGCTGCTCACCCTGCGTGATCAGCGGTCCCGGCCAGTAATTTACATCCCCCTGGTATTTGATTGCGGATAGTTTAAGTTGCCCGTTGACATCGGTTCCGCCAATCCATATTCCTCCCGAACACATGGATGATTTCATGCTGTTTTTCGGAATTTCATAATTCGGGGCATCCGATACATTCCATAAAACGCCATTCGTCCATATATATGACCGTACATTATTAAGGTCCAGCATGGTCCGGGTTTTTCCGGGGGAGCAGCCTGCTGCAAAGTCTTTTATATTAACCGTTTTGTTTGTGTCACCTTTTGTACGATGATCCTTGGCATTCACAGGTAAAGCAACGATAAGAGCCAGGAATATGATGTTAATATATCGGCGGAATAATTTTCCCATGGCGGGACCGTTTTTGTTAAAGTCGGCCAAATGTAAATAAAAAGAATTCTTCTTTGATCATGTGCAAACAATGATTGAAAAACGGGAAATGATTACATGAAAACAATTACATAACGCAAACACAAATTTAAGCCGTGCGTTTATCAAATATTTAAAAATTCTGATACCAAAACAGAAATTATTTCGTAAATTACATACCGAAAAGATTCTTACAGATTTTTCACCCAGTATGATTATAAAGTGTCCAATTTGTTTACCTATAGACTTTAACCCGAAAATTGATTTGATATGATCGCAAAAAAACTGCAGATATTCGGGATACTCATCCGCAGGCTTTTTATGCCGCCGATTGAGAGACTTATCCTTAGAAATATCCTTAAAAAAGGCAAAACCTATCCGGGTGATGTCGTAAAAGACCTTGGTATCTCGCAGACACCAGGCCTGAAAAGTATTCTCGCTCTGAAAAAGAAGGGCTATCTCGTTCGCGATGATAACTCGAGCCTCATGCGGATTAATCCAACTATGCGTAAGATAGTTAAGATTATGACGGGATAAATTACGAGTTGACCTTAAAAGGAAATGCCGGCCAGGATCACTTTGGCCGGCATTTTTTTATGTCTCCCGGTAAGAATTTGATTGCTGTACAATAGTTGGAAATCCCTAAATTCGCTCTATGTTACGCACAAATTTGAAAGTTAATGAAATCACTTACTTTTTTTCGGGTACTGTTGCTCTGTTTTTTAACCATCGGATTCTCCCATTGGTCTTTAAATGCTCAGGAAGTTACGAAGAACCAGGCGCTGGCAATAGCCGGCAAAGTGGTCAGTGACTACTTTCCAACGGACCGCCAGAAGGCTGTCTCCAGCATCACTTTTCATGAGAGCCAGTCAACCAATGAACCTTTTTATATCCTCGATGCCGGCGAAACCGGTTTTATTTTGGTATCTAAAAGTTTTGATTGTCCCCCGGTCCTGGGTTTTTCATGGGAAAGCAATTTCCCTTCCGTATCTTCGGAAACTCCGTCACTCCTGACAAATATCATCGGCAATATCCGGACCCTATGCGAAGATTTTGCCGCCCGTGATACCGTGAATCCGGCAATTGTCGATAGCTGGAAAGCCTTATCATCCACAAAATCAGGATCAACGCTGAAAACCGGCATTATCTCGCCGCTACTGGCAACTTCATGGAATTGCGACAGCACATTTTTCGATATGTTCCCCAAAGATTTCCGGTTGGGAGGTTCAGTGCCTATTGCGATGGCCCAGGTATTCCGCTTTTATGCTACACCCAGCAACGGAACTGATGAATTGTGTTATGTATTGAACGGATATGGTGAGTTATGCGCAAAACTGGATCTTGCACGACTGAATTTCAGCCGGATGTCGAATACCATCGGAAATCCTGCGGTTGACTCGCTCGTTTTCTATATGGCTGTGACCTGCAAATTGCAGCCTGAAGGGGCCACTCTCGAAGCATACAAAACAACGCTGCCAACCTATTTTGGCTACAGTACGGATATGAGGGTGGTTGAAACCTGGGATTACAATATCGGTGAAGTTATCCGCCACCAACTGTCGCTACGGCGTCCGGTTCCTGCTGATTGGCTGGGCCAGGCTTTTGTTATAGATGGCTATTTTCCGGATAACCTATTCCATTTTAATATGGGTATGGGTGGTTTGTACAATGGTTTTTATCTGCTCGATTATCCTGTTGTTAAAGTTGATACCGACCATTCCCTCCTATCCTGTTATGTGGATTACCATCCCAAATCAATGATGCCCGCCCCGACCGACCTGACCGCAGCCGCCGAGGGCGACAGTGTCCGTATAAGCTGGAATACCAATATGGGCGATTCCCTTCATGACATGCTGGTGAGGTTTGTTGTATTAAATGACGGTTTGATTCCGATCGCCGAAACACGGCAATCAACAGTGGTGGTTGCTCCGGCTCTGCTCGGAGGCGGCGCCAATCTGCGCGTGTTGGCTGACTTTGGCACTAACGGTGCTTCAGAAATGAGCGTGCCTTTCCGCTATATTTCCAATTCGGCAGTGGCTGACATCCCGAGCCTGTTGTTGCGGATTATGATCAATACCAAGCTTGGTGCAACGGATCTTGTCAGGCAGCCCTTGGCTGGTGAACTCGAGCTGATACGAGATCTTGAAATTAACTTTCCAGATCAGCGCGGTATTGAAAAGCTGCCAAACCTGAAAAATCTCCGTATCGACGGGACAAATATCAGGACTTTGCGCGACGGCGACTATCTTCAAAACCTGAATCACCTGCGGTTCTTTAAATGTCAGGATTTCGATTATACCGTATTCGGAAAAACCCGTGCCCTGTACCAATTATATGGGTATGATTTTCTGCCGACCGATCTTTATGAATTCCGTCACAATGCCAACCTCGGACTGCTGGTATTTACCACCACCGGCACCAACCCGAACATGCTGATGGATCTTTACGGCGCAGATAAATACTTCCCCAAGCTGGCCGATTTTTTTGTTCGGCATCTTGCCGCAGGAATGAATGCAGCTTATGAGGATTGCTTCGTCAGCTATGAATCTTATCTTGATATTTATCCGAAAATCAAATCGAACCTGAACCTAATGCTGCGCACGAAGCCAACTTCATATGCCCCCTGTTATCCCGTACCGGCCCGAAATACCAACCTTCCTGCCGTATCACGCATAAGCTGGCAATCCAATTTCAAGGATCAAACCGGTGTGTATTATAATGTATTTGTAGGTACCAGCAGGAGATCGCTGGAACTGGTTTCGGTTTTTCAGAATGATAAATTCTATGACGGTACTTTTGAACCTAATTCGGAATATTTCTGGAGAGTGGAGGCCTATCATGCTGATTCCACGTATTATTCAGGTATCTTCCATTTTTCGACCTGGCAGGATCTGCCGATTCCTTTTGTCGAAAGGTTCAACGATTACTACACGAATTGTCCGGTGGTTGATGAATCACCTTTCTGGGTCGGCTTTGACCAGGCTTTGACCGGTAAAGCTGTTGCCAACCGGGACATTAAATATGACGGGTTCTATTCACTGGAACTAAAACCGAAAAGCGATGCAGGTGTCGTCATGCAAACTCCTGACAAACCTGCCTATTTTGTTGAATTCCGGTTTTTGAACAAGGGCGGGCAGATGACCGCTGAATTATTGCAAAAAAGCAGCTCATCGAATGATAATATCGTCAACGCGAAAATTGATTTCCAGGGTTCGAATATCGGATTGTTCACCTTTGGAACCTCTACCTTTCCGTTTAATTTCATGGCCGATCAGTGGAACCGGATAAACTTTTCAATGAACATGAATACCGGTGTGGCTTCATTTACACTCAACGAAGTGGTGCTTAAAGAATGGCAATGGCATGAGCAGATCGGCGGGACAGCGAACAGCAATCCTTTCAAGGGGTTACGGTTTGTGAATAATGTGGGCACCTCCGGCGGATCGTCATTTATTGATAATGTGGTCATTGATCTGGAGAACCCGCTTTCAGCCGGACAGGTCGTGATCCCTGAAATCGGGATGGTGTACCTTTCAGGAAGCCGTGAGGTTGTTATTTCCGGAATCGAGCCATCAGCCATCAGGGAAATTGCTTTGTACGATTTGCAGGGCCGGAAAGTGACCATGCAACAAAATCCGGATAATCTGGTTTTCCCGGTCGCGGCAAGTATCCCTGACGGTATTTACCTCGTTGTGGTAAACCGGAAGTCAGGACCATTATTTTCCAGTAAGATTGCCGTTGTGAATTAATCATCATCAGGAAAACTCTTGTTCGATAAACCAGATAAACCGATCCATCAATCCGGACCGTGGCATTTTAACCGGATTTGCCTGCTTCTCATTGTTGCAATGACGGGCCTGACGGCGACATCGATAGCCCAGGTGCAGGGGAATTTCTGGTATTTCGGGAAAAAGGCGGCACTTGATTTTACGGGATTTGATCCGGTGCCGCTTAGCAACAGCCTGATGGATGCTCCGGAAGGTGCTGCAGCCATTTCCGATTCAACCGGTAAACTTCTTTTTTATACCGATGGGGTCAGTCTGTGGAATTCCAACCACGTGCAGATCAAAACCGGTATGAGCGGAGATCTTTCGTCCACACAGTCGGCAACCATTGTACCTGATCCCGACACGGTGGATCAATATTTTATTTTTACAACTAAAGCGTTCGTTACAGGCAGCCAGACAAACTATGGAGGGAACTTTTATAAGGTCAGGATAAAACCCGGCGAAACCGGTACGGTTATTTATGACTATTCTGCTGCTACAGGTATTGCAGGACTCGTCAACCTCTCCACCGAGAAGTTTGTTGCGGTCCCCTTTACCCGCCCTGATGAAAAAACCGGTTATTGGTTTCTGATGCATGAGTTCAATACCAACAAGTTCATTAAAATCAAATATGACGGAACATTTTCAAGTCCAGTACCTCAGTCCATTGGAAGTGTTCATGCCAATGATACCATCGATGATGGGACCAACCGCGGGGCGGCCGGGCAAATGAAGGTTAACGATGCCGGCACCAGGATCGCGTTGGCTGTTGAGGGCGGAAAATTCTTCGAACTTATCCGGTTTAATACGGGAACAGGCAACCTTTCAGCCTCAATGAAGATCCCTGCGGGCGATGCGATGGATAAATTTGCATTTAAGTATAGCGTCTATGGGGTGGAGTTTTCACCGACCGGAAGATTTTCTTATGCACTGGAACCAGGCAGCGGTAACTTCCTTTACGGGACTACCCGGAATGGACAGATTTATCAGTTTGATCTGTCAAATGAGAACGATTATAACCAGTTTGTTAAAACCAGCAAGATACTCTACAGCAATCCCGAGATGGAGTGCGGGGCTATGCAGATGGCGCCGAACGGAAAGATCTATATTGCCTTTAACGGTCAGGATTTCCTGGGAGTCATCAACTCCCCGATGCGTGCGCTGAGCCGTTTTGAAGAGAGTGGCGTCCGGCTGAGCGACAACGGGACCAACCTTGGAGGATCAAGCGGCATCGGATTGCCGGGTCCGCTTGCCATCCCCAAAATTCAGGAACCCTTCTATTTCGAAAATGTTTGCCTGGGCCTGGAAACCCTTTTTTATATCACCGATGAGCCAAGCATAACACCCAATACCCCAAGGGTTTGGCGAATTGTTAAGGTAGGCGGGGGGGCAACAGTCAGCCGGACCTCAACATTAAACGAACTCCGGTATACATTCCCATCACCGGGTGAATATACCGTGATGCTTACCGTTTTTAAATCGGGGAATCCGGTTAGTTACTCAAGGAAGGTGACCATTAACCCGTTACCTGTTGTTCAATTGATCGAAAACAATGTCAAGGACACTTTTCAATTATGCCGGGGCACATCGATAACCCTGGATGCAGGTTACGGGGCATTCTATGAGTGGGAGGATGTTTCTATCAAGGACCGCTCGCGCACGGTAACCACCAATGATGATTTCTTTAATTTCTACCGGGTGAAAGTGACCGATTATCATGGTTGTGTCGGCTGGGACACGGTAATTATCCGGAGGGAGATCCCACCTACCGCAACGCACACTTCTAAAAAGGCATTTTGTGGCAACAGTGATGGAAATGCTGTAGTCATTCCGAATGGAAAAATTGAAAATTTTACGTATACCTGGGAGAATTACCCTAACGAAAAGAGTAATACCTTATCCGGGATCAACGGGGGTGATTATGTTGTACATGTATACCGGCCGTCAACCACTTGCTCGGTTACGGATACCATCCACGTGGATGAATTGGGCGGTTCGAGTGTCAATATCATCTCTTCAGGGGATTCCATCGTTTGTCCGGGGGAGCCAATCACCTTATCCGTCACCAGCGCGGCTGAAATTGAATGGCTTTTTCCCGCAGGCCTTAGCGGTAATAACGTAACAGTAAGTTTGGATACCACCACTATTGTACGGGTCAGGGCGATAAGCCGCGATGAAGGGCGCGAGTGCGAAACTTTTGTATCCGATACCATTTTTGTTTTTCCTAAAAATCCACCCCGACTGGGGCCTGATCTCACTCCGTGCGGGGGTAATCCGATCTCCATTGATGGAGGCGCGCAGTACCTCGAATGGAACTGGAGTGACGGACAAACCGGCCGGTTTGCGAAAATTTCCAAGGACATAGATAACCTGATTTTAAATGCGACGGACACCAATGGCTGCGTTTTTGCCGATACGGTGGGAGTTCATTTCCTTCCCGGACCGGTGGTGAACCTGGGTAGGGATACCGCAGCCTGCTCGAAAGATCCTATTGTTCTCCGGGGTGGTACCGGTGACAGCTACCTCTGGAATACGGGGGAAACCACCCAAACCATTCTGGCCAAAGCCACCGGCGATTATTCCGTTAGTATTACCCTGGCGGGATGCAGCCTTACAGATTCCATCCATGTCCAACTGAATGATCCGGCGCTTTTCCATTTTACCGGTATTTACCATGAGGATATTACCTGCTTTGGAGCTAGTAACGGAAAGATTACCATTGAGGTAACAGGTGAAGGAAGAAATTTCTACTATTCAATCGATGGCGGACTTACCTATTTTGAAAATCAGGGAATTTTTGAGAACCTGCCCCCAGCATCAGATTATTCGATTAAGATACTCGAAGATTCTGTGTGCTCAATAAGTCATCCTTTACCGGTGGAAATTACCCAGCCCGACAGCCTGGCAGCCAAATTCTGCACGTTGCCTACGTCGTGCAAGGATTGTTCCGACGGCGAAATCACCGTGGCAAGGATTGCAGGCGGAACCCCGCCCTATGAGATCAGGATGAACGGAGTCCTGCAGAATTCCAGGGAAGTAAAACAGCTGGATGCGGGTACTTATATTTTTAATATTATCGACATCCAGAAGTGCGAAATCACTGATACCATAATACTTGCCGATGGAACCCGGCCGAAAATTGTGTCGGAGACCATTCAGCCGGTCTGTTCCGGTATGCCGGTGACCCTCCGGGTTGAAAACTCAAACCAGGTGGAATGGGAGAATCCACCAGGCAATAAGGATCTTGAAATTGTGGTTCACCCTGTTGTGACAACGATCTATGTTGTCAGATCAATTAAAACCGATCCCGATGGATTTGCCTGCGAAACACTGCTCCAATTCACCGTTACCGTGAAACCTTTTATCAAACCCGAACTGGGTGCTGACATAAATGCCTGTGAGGGTGATACGGTTAATCTTGATGGCGGTGATTTTACCAGCTGGGACTGGAGCAACGGAATGACCGTCCGGGCCATCACCCTTATGCAAACTCCTGTTAATCCTCTGGAGCTCAAAGTTACCGATAACAACGGCTGCGAATTCAGGGATACCATCTCGGTTTATTTTAACACTCACCCGGCGGTCGAACTAGGCAAGGATCAGTCTGTTTGCTCCTCCTCCCCGGTCACGCTTACGGGGGGCACCGGAGACACTTATCACTGGACCTCCGATGTATTGACAGGACCACTGGTGACCAAAGACATTGAAGTGACCAAAAGCGGACGGTATTACCTGACTATTACCACAAAGGGTTGTAGCTCAACGGATTCTGTTAATATCAAAATATTGGATCCTGATTCATTCTCCATCAAAACGGTAAACGTTACGAATAATACCTGCTATGGCGGGGACAATGGCTCCCTGGAAATCATTATGGACGATACGGTGCCTGTTTTTCTTTATTCCATAGATGACGGATTTACGTATCAGACCAGTAACAGCTTTGAAAATCTTCCCGCGGGTACCTATGATCAGATCCGTGTTCTGGCCGATTCGCTCTGTTTCAGGAATTTTAATGAGCCTGTGGTCATCGGGCAGCCTGATTCCATCCAGATTAAAGTCAGATTGAAATCCCCGGGCTGCGAAACCTGCAACGATGGGGTGCTGACCCTCCAAATCGCAGGTGGCACGCCTCCTTATCAGATTACACTATCCGGGGCTCCGATCGGATTGGTGACCGAAACTCTTGGGATCGGCACCTATAAGGTCGCCGTCACCGATGCGAATTCATGCTTGAAGGAAGTTGATTTTACCCTTGAGATGCTCAATGTAGTACCGAATGTCATTACTACCAATGGTGATGGGATCAACGACAAGTGGCTGATCCCGATGCTAAAGTATTACCCCGACGCAATCGTTAAGGTATTTACCATTACCGGCAAGCTTGTATTTGAGTCGAAGCCGGGTTACCCTGACCCCTGGGATGGCCGCGAGGACAGCAACCCCCTTCCCATGGGTACCTATTATTACCTGATTAACCTCGGTTCGGGCGAAAAACCCTTAACCGGCTACCTCACCATCCTCCGCTAACCTGACCTCTAACCAATAACCCCTGACCTCTAACCTCTGACCAGTAACCGACTTGCCACAAAAGCTCACATACCTCCTCCTTCTCCTCTTCAGTCTCACCACGGCGCTGACCGGCCAGATCTCCCCCCTGGCCGACCAGTTTCTGCTTAACCCGTTCCTGACCAATCCGGCCATGGCGGGTATCTCTCCACGGGCACCGCTGATGATTTCGGCCCGTCAGCAGTGGCTGGGAATCAAGGGCGCACCGTTATGGCAATCAGCGACCTGGAATACCAGCCTCAATTCAAAGAAACAACATTTCAATCCTAGAGGATTTATCAATAAGGGCCAGAATGCCTTTGGAAACGTCGGGGTGGGGTGCGGATTGTTCAATATTAGTTATGGTGCAATCAGCCAGGTGGGGATTCATCTTGATTATGCCTACCATGTTTATCTCGCCAAAGGACGGCTGTCATTCGGGCTGGCCCCTTTTTACCAGCAGTTTGTGATTAATAAATCCGGTTTTGTCACTCCGGATGGATCAGGAACGGACCCGCTGATCGACGGCGACGCGAAAGAAGTAGTCCATTTTATTGATGTAAATGCGGGAGTTCACTATTTTTCGGACCACATGTTTGCCGGGTTTTCGGCCGTTCAGTTGCTTAATTCATCTGTTTCCTTTGGTGATCTGAGCTTCCCAAACGCTGATAATTTTTCGGAGAATCCCTATCTCGCAAGGAATTTTTACCTGTATGGCGGCTGGACGCCATCCATTGGCAAAAACCTTATCCTCGAGCCTTCAGTTATTGTTAAATACAACGGTCAGTCCGGTTTTGGCTTCCAGGTAAACATGCGCGCAACCATCAACGGCAATTTCCAGGCCGGGTTGCTTTACCGCTATCTGGAATCTGCCGGTTTTATGGCGGGAGTTACCCTGGGCGACCTGATCGTCCGGTACCAGTTTGAAGCACCGCTGGGAACCGCTGTCCTCAACCGTTTTACCACCAATCAGATACTCATAGGCTACTTATTCTGATTAACATGCCAGGCACAACAGACAAAAGAACAGCGCTCGTATTCGGAGCCAGCGGATTGGTTGGAAGCTCATTGGTTGCCGAATTAGTTAACCACCCCGACTATTCCGCGGTGGAAGTTTTCGGCCGTACCCCGATGAACTTTAAGTTGCCGGGAATTCGGGAACATATTCTTGATTTCAGCCAGCTTGAACCGAATAAAGGTCTCTTGATGGGAACCGATCTTTTCATCTGTTTGGGAACCACCATCCGGAAGGCAGGTTCGGTAAGCAAGGTGGAGGAAATCGACAGGGATCTGCCGGTCAGGATTGCGAAAATAGCCCATAATAATGGCGTTCAGAGAATTGCTGTCGTTTCCTCCATGGGCGCAAATCCATCTTCCGGTAATTATTATTTGCGTATCAAAGGAGAGATGGAGGCCGGAATCAGAAACATTCCTTTTAGCCGGGTTGTCATTGCCAGGCCATCGATGCTGTTTGGTTCCCGGAAGGAGTTCAGGTTTGGAGAATCGGTCGGGAAAGCTTTTATGAAAACCGTAGGATTCCTTTTTGTGGGTCCGGCCCGTAAGTACCGGGGGATCGAAGGGCATACGGTAGCCCGAGCCATGATTAACCTTTTGAAACATTCTTCCGATCAGGTTGTTTATCTCTCTGATGAATTACATGACCAGGGTGCCGACTGATGCAAATGGTTCAACCCATACTGGTCCTTACCGCAATCGGGGCCCTGTTTTTTACCGCTGGCCTGAAGATCTTCCGGTGGTACTGAACCTCAGTATTTAATCACCGGTGTGATGACAAACCTGAATTCATAATCCTGATAAGGCATCTGATATTGGGGCAACGGCCAGCTTCCCCAGCTGTCGATGCAACCCAGTCCCATTTGCTGAAGATCAATGTTGAGGGTGGTCAGCTTGCGCTCCCGGAGTTCGCCGGAGTGCTGCTGGTCCTTCCGATCCCCGTCGTCCAGATCATCAGTGGTGTAATGGAGTGCGCTCGCATTGAACAGGATATCCGAGGTAATTTTCAACCCCCTGCCATCGTGGTCGGATAATTGCCACCAGCGGATATCGGACTTGTTCCCGGTCTCCTGCGGACGCACATAAGGATAGAATTGTTCACTGACTGTCTGTTCATAGTAACCGACCGGACTGCTGTAATTGCGGTCGCGATAATTTTCCCAGGGTCCGCGCCCATAATACCGGACCTGGTCAAACCGGTCGGGCAGGGTCACCTGCATCCCAAAACGAAGCAACTGTGGCATTTTCTTCATATCGGCCGTTTTATCCACCGAAAGTTTCTGATCCACCAGGATTTGCCCTTTGGAGTTCACTTCATATATTATTGTCAGCATCGATGAAACCTCTGGTAAGGAATACCCGGCCGTAATCAGGACATTGTTTTCCTTCCGTTCCACCTTAAATGATTTCAGCTCTTGCTTCTGGGTGGATTTTTTCCAGGCAACCAGCTTGCGCTGCCTGTTGGCTCCAAAGTCGTTATCAGTAGGGGCGCGCCAGAAATTCGGTTTCAATGCTTCGCCGTCTTTAATCATATTTAAGCCATGATGGGTTATCTGGGTGAGGAATCCGCTTCCTTCATCGAAAATAATTTGGGTGAAGGCTCCATTGATATAGAGATGATTGGCTGATTCAGTGTAAGACAGAAGCTCGGTCGACTGGGCCAATTTGACTGGCGGTATGACCGCCTCTTTAACTGTCAGCTGTTCCCAGGCAACCTCCTGTCCGGCTGGTAACAAGCCAGTTCTCGACTTTAGCTTGAAAGTCAGGTTAAGGAATACCTCTTTAGCCTTTTCCGGTACGTCGTATCCAAGGCGGATTTCCTGGGCTTTTTGCGGTTCTGCCTTCAGTTCGTCATAAACTCCGGCCTGTATAGTTTTGCCATCGGCAACCAATTGCCATTCCATGAAGTAATTCTTCAAATCGATGTAAAAGTTTTCGTTGAAAACGCTGATCGTCCCGATGGCAGGCGTTTTCATGGTCGTCAACAGGTTCTGGTAGCATTTTCTGACCTCATGCGCATGGGGGTTGAGTTTCCGGTCGGGACTGACCACGCCGTTGTTCAGGAAATTGTTATCCGATGGCAGGTCCTTGCCATAATCGCCACCATAAGCATAGAACATATCACCGCGTTCATTGTATTTCCTCAAACCCTGATCAACAAAATCCCAGATGAAACCACCCTGCAACACAGGGTATTTACGGTAGATGTCCCAATATTCCTTAAAGCCTCCTTCCGAGTTTCCCATGGCATGTGCATATTCACACTGGATGAGCGGGCGGGCAGGGTTGCTGTTGGCATATTTTTCCAGATCCCAGGGGGCATCATACATGGGACAGTAAATATCGGTATGGGCAGACATACCGGCCCTCTCATACTGAATCGGGCGGGAGGTGTCGCGCTTTTTTCCCCAGGCGTACATCTGTTCAAAATTGATGCCGTCGCCGGCCTCATTTCCCATCGACCAGATGATAATGGAGGGCTGATTTTTATCCCGTTCGATCATTCTCGAAAAGCGGTCGAAATGAGCCTGGTACCAGCTTGGGAATTTGGCAAGCGATTCTTTTCCATAACCCATGCCGTGAGATTCAATGTCAGCCTCACCAACCACATAAATCCCGTATTTGTTGCATAACTCAAAAATGAAGGGGTCATTCGGATAATGGCAGGTCCTCAGTGCATTGATATTTAGTTCTTTAAACAGTTTAATATCCTGTTCCATCCTTTCGCGGCTAACCCAGGTGGCTGTCAGAGGGTCCATCTCGTGACGGTTGACACCTTTGATGAGGATGGGCTGACCGTTGATTAACAGCTGGGCACCTTTAATCTCAACCTTCCTGAATCCGATGGTCTGTGGAATAGCTTCGATAAAATTCCCTTTACTATCTGTGAGTGTGGTGATAAGCGTGTAAAGGTTTGGCGTTTCGGCCGTCCATTTAGCAGGATTCCCAACAGCGATGACTAGCTTAACTGGGGTTTGTGCCGGTTTAATTTCTTGTGCAACAATAGATTTGCCCTCCTGGAGCAATTCATATTTCAGGGTGGTACCTTTGATTTTTCCTGTTAATTCATAAGAAACATTCAAAGTCCCGTTTTTGTAGTCGGCATCCAGATCGGGCATGACTTCCAGATCCCGGATATGCGCGGGTTCACGGGTATACAGGAATACATCGCGGGAAACCCCGGTGATGCGCCACATATCCTGACATTCCAGGTAATTCCCGTCACACCAGCGCATGGATTGAAAGGCAATGAGGTTTTTGCCCGGCTTTACAAATTTGGTCAGGTTGAATTCAGCCGGAAGTTTGCTGTCCTCGCTGTAGCCGACAAATTTCCCGTTAACCCACAAGAACAGGTTGGAACGGACCGCCCCAAACTGGATATACACTTCCTTACCGGTCCAGGTTTCGGGTATGGTTATGGTCCGACGGTAGGAACCAACCGGATTGTAACTGGTCGGCACTTTCGGTGGAGCGGGCTCCATCAGGTGGCTGAATTCATATCCCGTATTGGTATAGATTGGGTCTCCGTAACCGTTTACCTCCCAGATGCCCGGAACCTCAAAGGATTTCCAGGATGTGTCATCATAAGCAGTGCTGAAAAAATCTTTCGGCTTATCTGCAGGTTTTTCTACCCACTTGAATTTCCATAAACCGTTTAGCGACATGAACCTGTTGGAGTGCTCCTTGACACCGATGTTAGCCAGATCCTTGTTTTCAAAAGCAAAATAGGTGGCGTGCATGGGTTCACGATTGATCGAATTTACCTTTTCATCTTGCCAAACGGTTTCAAGGTTCTGAGCCTGAAGGCTATTCGCTGCCAAAAGAGCGAAAAGGAACAGTCTGATTGTTTTTGCGGGATACATGGTTCAGTGGTTTATTGTTTCACAGTGCCAAGTTAGGTTACCGGGATGATTTGGCAAGGGATGGCGGCTTAAAATGTTGTGACAAAACCAGACGATCATACGTCAAATCCTAATTAAAAGTTAAAAGTGAGGTAATTCTAATCTTTTCCGGGATTTATCTGTTCTGTTGAACTATACATTGAACAATTAAGAACTATAATGAAAAAAGGAACGATTTTACTGATTACTGCAGCACTGATTATCGGAGCGCAGGGGTTCTCACAGAATTACCATGTCGTGGCTGAAAAGTCAATTCTTCGTTGGAGCGGCAAAAAACTGGGTAAGAACCATGTGGGAAAAGTCTCATTAAAAGAGGGGAACTTTAAACTCAAAGGAGACCTATTGACTTCCGGAGAATTCGTGATCGATATGTCGTCCATCACTAATGATGATCTTACTGATCCCAAAATGAACGACAGATTGATCGGCCATTTGAAATCAGATGATTTTTTCAGTGTTGAAAAATTCCCTACAGCCACCTTAACCATTAAGGGGAGTTCCAAGTTTGTGAAAGACGTGGCTGAAGTAACTGCTGACCTTACCATTAAGGGAATCACTCAGCCGGTGGCTTTCAAAGTCAAACGTATCGGTAATGTATATCAGTCGAGTGTCGTTTTTGACCGTTCACTCTATGATGTCCGGTATGGATCCGGTAAATTTTTCGAGGATCTGGGCGATAAGGCCATTGATGATATGATTCCGTTGGATGTCACACTGGTCGCGGTGAAGAAGTGAGTGCGCGAGGACGTGAGGATCGTTAAGGACGTGAAGACTTGCCTAGAAGCATAGATGCGTCTCTTAATCCATTTTCTATTTCCCGGACTTGCCGGAAAATCATTTGGTCGATCACCGGATCAAAACGGCAGATGGATTCGAGGATACTCTTGAATCCTTTCTTGTAAAGATTTACAAATTCAGCATCTTCAGGAAGCAGTTTTCCGGTTTCATCGGTAGCCCTGAAATGAAACGCGCAAACCAGTGCGTACAGGATTTTTTGGTACGGAAGGTCATACTCCATGGCCCCCCGGATAGCTCCTGCCAGTCTGTCATCCGGACCAAGCTTGCGTTTAAGGTCGCATCCCACACGAAAGACAGTATCGCCCAAAGCCCGGTTTTGAAATCGCATCAGCAAATCTTCAATGTGCTCTTGCAGATCACAATATGAAAATTCACCCGGATATTTTTTTAGCAGTATATCCGCTGACTCAAGCATGGTTTCCCGTGTCGATCTCAAAACCTCCGGGACTGCGAGTACTTCATACATATAAAGTAAACCCGGATTATGAAGATATCCCAGATAGGCCGCAGTCGCATGGCCCAGATTGTGGATGAACAGTTTCCGGTCGACCCAGGCCTTCATGTTCTCTTTAGGTGCCAGGCCCGAGATGTCAGGGATCGGATTTTTAAATCCTTTCTTATCCAGAATGAGCGTGTTATAGGGTTCGGCAAAAACCTGGAGAATATCTTCTTCCATATCTTTTTCAAGCATGATAGGCACCATTTTGCCAATGCTGGTTTCGACCAAACCCACCAGCCGTTCGAACGGATAATCGGATGGTAGCAGTTTTCTCAATTGATCCTGGAAGTATTCATCGGCATTACGCATGTTTTCCGCGATAATGATATCGAGGGCCAGCCACGGATCGATCCTGTACCTTTCCAGCAATCCCTTGGCCAGAGCTGTGAAAATACCGGCCAGTCCGCTCATGCCGACCGAAACAGCAACGATATTGGCAGTTGCCACCTCATGAGCGACCGAATCACCGTCATCAGCATAAACTCCCCTGACATTGGTAATATTCAGATACTCCTCGTTCACGGATTTGATGCATACTCTGTAGGTTTTTCGCCTGTTGAGTTCATCGATCACCGGCCGGAAAATATCCACAAATACAACCTCATACCCGCCTTTGCTGAATAGTTGTCCGATAAAGGACCTGCCAATTTTTCCGGCACCGAACAGGACGATCTTGTGCTGCTTCATGCGTGTCATTCAACCGGCAATCTGGTTCAGGTAATCTTCTTGAATTTTCTTAACCCTCGCTCTCTTCTCTCCCGTACCTTTTTCGATATAGGTGCCTCCGATGGTGAAACAGCAGAATCCACCTGACGCTATGCCCCACGAAAGGGCATTCAGTAAATGGAACTGCCCTCGTTCGCATTCTTTTAATTGCCAGGCGAGGGACGCAATGATTCCTCCGGCGAAATTGTCCCCGCAACCGGTCGTATCACCTTTTAATTGAGGATTGGAACGTAATTCTGCGGTTACTATTTTTGAAACAGGCAGACTGACCATTCCGCTCTTTTCAAATAGCCCCCCTGCTGACCAGGCAACAAGTTCCTGTGCGCCATTGGTGATGATAAACGATCCCACACCGGTTTGGGCGAAAAAGGACGATGCTTCTTCAATGCCCGTCTTTCCACTAATCATGAGCGCTTCCGTGCAATCCATGATCAGGACGTCGATCAGACCGAAGTCTTTGATATCGTCAACCAAAGGCCAGGGTTTTCCAGGATTTTTCTTTTCATTCCTGAAATCAAAAACGGTATTAACCACCGTAATACAGTTTTTTGCTTTGGCTTTTCTCAGCAGGCCGGTCAGGTGATCGTGAATGTTGGGCACCAGTCCGGTACCGCCGAAACACACGATTTGGGATTCGAAAAAATCCTCCGGCAGGTTTTCCGGGAAGAAATCCCATGCGGCACCGATGTTATTCACAAAAGTCCGCTCGCCGTGTCCATGGTCATGTGCCGGATCCGATAAAACATCGGTAAATGGGGTCACCCGCCTGGATGCCTTACGGTAATTGTTGAGGTCAAGAGGGGTTTGCCAGAGTATATCAAGCATCCGGTCCGCAATTTCGTCGGTTCCTGATATTCCAAAGAATTTCACTTCAAAATCTTTATTGTCAAGCAGTTGTGATGCATGGATCAGCGACACCACCGAGGGTCCGCCCACATTCATTCCATCCGGGGCCCGGCTCCCGGCTATTTCATGAAAAATCTCCGGATAGGGCCGTCCGGCAAATTTTTCAAGTTCCTCGGTGAAAACAAGTTTACCAGGACTCAGTCCGCCATCACCGGTTTTTTTGGACAGGTATTTCTTAAAACCCGGACTCTCAAAGGATATTCCATTATACAGGAAATCAGCCAGTGCGCAGCCAGTACCGGAAATGGTAATTTTCATGAGGCTTGTGAATCAATATGGATTCAAATTTAATCAAATGCTCCGGCATAATGCACGTAGAGACAGATCACGATCTGTCTCTACATGGCCTTGTGCAAAATATTCGGTTTCCTTATTTAACCTCAATCGTCTTTGTTACTTTCCCCCCTTTGACACTGTCGTAGGTAATGATCACATTCCCTGATCCTTTAACCAGGTATTGCAGTGTGCGGGTGCTTTTTCCCGGATGGCCGTTTCGGATGATCAGGCGCTTCAGCTGCTTCTGATCGATCAGGTCGGTGACCGGATTCAGGTAGTCAAAAGTCTCCTTGCCATTGATCCAGCTTGCAGAAATGATGTCCGATTTGCCGTCGAAAGTGATCAAATCGGGTCGGACAACATTATTTTGGGCTGCCCTGCTGGTAATGGTTGGAGCCACCTTATTATTGGTAAAATCCACCCATACGCGGTACACATTATCGCCGATTTTTTTTACCAACGTTTCACCGATTTCCATTTTAGGCATTTCATCGGCCTGGTACAGTGAAAAGGCCATATTCCTGTGGCAGAGTTCTTCATTCATAAAGCGTGGTGGAACACGACCCAGGAATTTTCTCCAGGTTCCCCCCAGTTCAACCTTCCCATACTGAGGATGTTCAAAAGTTTTCCATTCCAGGTACTGGTCGCCGAACTCGAGTTTATCATCGAAAAAATACCGGCCCTTGTTGCCCGAGATCGGGCTGTTGGGATCGTCGGTCTGCTTTTGCAGGTCGGGACTGGTGAAATACTGATCGCCATTCCATAATTCATTCGAAAACGACATGATTCCCAATCCGTCACTGGTCCAGTCGATAAACCCGCCATGCACGGTATATAAACCGCTCCATATAATAATATACCGGTAAAACGGCAGGATGCGCTCACCATTTTTACCCAGTTCGTCATAAGCACGGATATCAGAAACCGGATATTCACCCATGGATTCGGCACCCGGACCACGGAGAATCATACCCCCGGAATTGTGATAGGCCTGAACCCCGGCAATATTCGGATGAGCCATGAGAAATTCATTTTCAGCTTTGGATTCAGGTAACTGGAAAGGATAATCCATTGCCCCGCTCTGAACATAATCCGGCTGCCAGTCGATCGGCCAGTTGCGGTTGCCGTCATAACCACCGGGTCCGTCTTCGTTCACCCGTCCGTCGCCATCATCATCAATGCCTTCTTCACCCAGAAGGATATAATCGCCTTTTTCTCCGAATGCAACCGGTTCCATGATTCGTTTGTCTGTCAAACTGATCCGGTAATTACCCTCTCCAGGCACATATTTACGGATCTGCTCGATAATTCCGTTACCATTGAGGTCATTCGGTACGTCTTCGTCATAAAGGCCGTCGTTATCATCATCAACAGGAACATGGCCCGAGCGTGCATTACCACCGTCACCTTCCATAAAGTACTGACGGCCATCGGGATTAACTGTTGGAACGATGTAAAATACCCTTTCATTGACTAATCGGGTTACTTCATCGATTTTGCCATAGTTTTCCATCAGATACCAGATGGTATACAAACAGACCTCCCCGCCCTGTATTTCGTTACCATGGATATTGGCATCCACATACATGGCCGCTTTTGACAACTCAGTGCCTGTTTCGGGATTATTGATGGTCATGACCATAATATCCCGCCCTTCGAAGCTCTTCCCCATGCTGGTCAGCTTCAGGAATTTAGGAAACGCCTTTTCCAGACGGGCCATGTCGCTGTATAATTCATTGACATCGTGCCACCGGTTAAAATCGAGTTTTACTTTAAACTGCGGATCTGAAAAAAACTTTTGTGCATTCAGGCTGAACGGCATAAAAGCCAGGAGGATGATCAACAGGCCAGCGCCTACGATTGAATTTATTCTTGTTTTCATTCTTCTGGTCCTCCTTATTTTAAAGTGATTTTTGAGATATCGGTACCGCCTTTCTGCGAAACCACTTTCAATTCAACCTGATCCCCGGTTTTTCCTTTGATCAGCCATTCATATTTCTGACGTTTCCCCGATCCATCGAGGGCTTGCAAAAAATTTGTTTTTGCATTGCCCGAGAGAATCTGCTCAGGTTTGACCTCCAGCTGCACCATGGTAGGTTTTACCGACCTGGCCTGAACGCCCATCCGGATAGCAGTGGGCAGGAACCCTTCGTTTGACACTTCGGCTTTAATCCTGAAAAGTCCGCCGCCTTCATTTATCACCTCTGTTTTGGCCACCTTGATTTCGGCATAGAGGGTGGAAAGATAGAGTGCAAATTTTGCGTGACCGGTAGCCAGTTCGGCGATCTTTGCAGCCGGTGGATTGGATATTTCGCTGGGCGTAAAACCTCCGATTTCAACATCACCCAGTTCGGGGTGCTTGAAGGCTTGCCATTTTGCAAATCCATTGATGTTTGCTGTTGTGAGATATTTCAGATAAGTAACATCAATGCCGGGTGCCTGGGATGCAGGTTCCCCCTGGCCTCCACCAGCTTGTGATCCTATACCTCCGGAGTTACGGCCTCCGCCGCCACCCATGGCTGTCATTCCACCTCCTGCTGCTGCTCCGCCTCCAGCTGCGGCATCTGTTCCGCCAGGTCTCTGGCCCATGCCTCCCCTGCCTGATCTTCTCGTACTGTCGACCGGAAGGATCAAACCCCAGCCGGGAGTTGAAAAGGAAGGGATCCCGAGTTGAAAATACGCATACTGAAAAAATGCACCTTCGGGATTTCGTAAAGCCGGCTGGGTTTTAATGCCCGTCAGCTCCTTGTATTTTTCGCTGGCTTTGTTATAGAATTCAAGATCAGAGGTGTTCACAGTTGTCGCTGCTGTTTGAGCAGGACGCTGCTGCCGGCCGGAAGCAGTCTGAGAAGTTGATGTTTGCGGCATCCCACCGGGAAAATCCCCCATCATGAACCGTCCGTAACGTCCGCCACGACCGCCGCCAGCGGTCACCATGCCAACCCTTGATGCTTCGGCAAAAGAGGCCTGTGCAAACTGGATCAGGTCGAGAGGGCGATCAGTACTTAGCTGGCCCCGCGCAGTTGGCGGAACAATCAGGTTATCGCTTTCGCCAAAAGTCATAGTCATGGCCACATTCATATGGGTCAGCATCCAATCTATGACAGCCCGTGTTTCATTTTCACTGACCATATACCTTCCGGCATTCTCCTTGAATAATGGATAAGCATGCATGAAATTCCGGTTCAGATCGGTCCCACCGGAGGGATCTTCATTGATAAATCCATCCCTATCATTATCAATACCTTCTTGATAAATGGAATATTCACCGCGCTGACCCTTTGCCGGATCCGCTTTCTTCATCAGCAACGGTTCATCCGGATCGATGCAGTAAAGGCCGTTCGCATCTTTAACCCGCATTACGGTGATCTGTCCGTCGTTGTTGAGATCATCCGGTCCATCTTCATCCAACCGGCCATCATTGTCGCCGTCAAAAGCGGAAGAATTTGTTTTGCGGCCGGTTTTCACCTTCGCAAACATAGTCTCGGCTCCATCAGCATTCACCCTTGGCATGATATAAAACACGTGATTCTCCAGAATGGCTTTTATGGCCTCATCTGAAGCATAACCATTGATGAGATACCTGGCAATTTCCAGGGAAAGGCTGCTGCCGATCAGATGATCACCCTCAAAGTTGGCTGCAATCAGCAGGCCCGGGCGATCTCCAACCGCAACTGAACCTGTTTTGGCAATGGTCATCACCCAGATATCACGTCCCTCGGCGGTTTTGCCGATCGACTCCACTTTAGCAAGGTCCTTGTGAGAATCAACCAAAGTCTTGACTGCTTTGGTCAATTCATCATAAGTGAGGTAGGTTCCGGCGGTTTGGGAATAGCCGGCATTCAAAGCGCAGAATAAAGTGGTTAGCAATAACAAGGCGCTGCTAATCAATTTTCTGCGAATTCTAGTAATGGTTCGGAAAATCACAGTGTCCTCCTTTGGTTTAATTAGAGTTGACGACTTTAAGTCAGTTGACAATTATATACTTAAAGTTGTCAACTCTAATTAAGCGTTAACATCTTTTAACAGTAGAGACGGACGAAGGTCCGTCTCACCAAGCATTATTCGGAATGTCGTGTAGAGACAGATAATGATCTGTCTCTACGACAGGTGGCTGTCACGGATGGCTTTGAACATAGCCTCTACATTTTCAACGGGTACATTGCCCTGGATATTATGGATTGTGTTGAAGACAAATCCGCCTCCATCGTTGAAGATGTCAATCCTTTCCCTTACTTCACGGTAAACTTCATCAGGGGTGCCATACGGGAGGGTTTTCTGCGTATCGACCCCGCCGCCCCAAAAAACGATGTCTTTGCCAAAATCCCTTTTGAGATTACGGGCATCCATGCCTGTTGCCGATACCTGCACCGGATTCAGAATATCAAAACCGGATTCGATAAAATCAGGGATCAGGTCCCTTACGGCTCCGCAGGAGTGGATGAAGGTTTTCCATTTCGTGCGTTCATGAATACGCTTATTTACCTCTATATAGAAAGGTTTCCAGAGATCGCGGTATGTATCGCAGGAGATAAAGGTGCCCGACTGGGTCCCGAAATCCGTTCCGCTGACCATGGCAACATGAACGCTGTTTCCCAAAATTTCGGCCAGGGTATCGATATTCTGGAGGGCGATCTCACACTGTTTTTCAAAGATGGCATAAACATAATCGCGCCTCATCAGGGGCGACATATACCATTCCTGAATGTCGCGGATCCCTTTCGGGTGCTTCAGGAAGGGTGCAGGAACGAGGGCGATATCACCGAAGGCGGTTCCCGGTACCACCACCAGGCTGCCATATTCAGGATTCCTGTCGATATAGCGCTTGCGGTTCTTGTAATAGTTGATATCCTCAGGCGCGAACAGCTTGAATTCCTCGGTGTTGTCATCCACATTCAGATTGCTTTCATCGATTGGGTCCTGACGGATGATGGTGTCGAAAAAGAGACCGTCCTTGGGCATACGGGCACTCGGACTCAGGGAGGTGTCACCTTCAGGGTAAACTAGCAGGTCGCCTTTAACAGGGTCGATAATGTAATTGAGGTTGTGATGGATCATCACTTCTGTGCCATCAAACATCCGGAAGGGTTTCCAGATGCCATCCTCATCAGTGCCCAGCAATGATTTCCGGGCCGGGGTTCCAATCACGTCAATCCCCAGAGCATCGCGCAATCCGGGATCAATCTCGCCCAGCATCTGATAAGGTTCTGTAACCTTTACCCGGTAATCATGGTGGCCAAAGGTTCGCTCCCATAATTTATTAATCACGGAAACATGAATCCCGGTTACCGGTGTGGCCCCGAAATCAACGCAAACGCGGTCGGGTTGCTGATGGTTCAGTGTAGCTAAAAGACGCTCTTTACTTGTCATATTCAGATTTTGAATTTCGGCCGGAATTTAATCAATTCCTTCGGTCATAAGTCAAAATCTTACCCCAGGTTGATTCGATAAACAGAAAATAATGGTAGAGTTTGTAGTTTAACTCCAGGCTATAATCAATCCTCGGCTGATAATCGATTTCCATGATGAACGGATTGTCGGGCTGTACGTGCCGGAGGTTTACATCCCTCACTTTCATGTTCCAGGCGGTCACATATTGAATATTCCAGGCAGCCAGATAATCTTTGGTGTAGTACCAGACCGGCTTCCGGTGCATCTCGAACCACGACTCGAATCCCGGATCAATAATGGTCAGCTCATACTCGGTCGAATCCTGATTATCAGTTGTCAATTCGATTTTTTCCGGTTTAGCAGGAGTTATCGTTTTCTTTGATGGAGCACATGAAAAAAACAAAGCCACCAAAACCATAACCGATAAAAAGAATCTCAACGACATGATCCTTAAGTTTTACCTGTATTTTACGAAGGAAAGGAACGAAAGGTTCAGCTATTTCCGAAAAAAACGTAAACCCTTTAAAGCTTTTCTTAATTATCAATAGACTTGATATAGAACCGGCTGAAATTGGATTTGCGATGCTCCTTTCTCATAATATCCAGAACCTGGCTGACAATCTCAGGATGCACAGCCGATACATCGTTTTGTTCTTTCAGATCGGTTTCGAGGTTAAAAAGCTGAATTTTTGTGTTTCCTTTCTGCATGTTGAGCCTCAGGCCTTTCCATGGTCCGATGCGTACCGCCTGCTGTCCGTCATATTCCGGAAAATCCCAATAAAGGTATTCATGTACCGGTTGATTTCCTTTCCCCAGCAAGGTGGGCAGAAAGCTGATGCCGTCAGGCTGTTCCGGAATCCTGATCCCGGTAATCTCGCAAACAGTGGGAAGAACATCGTAAAAGCAGGAGATCAGATCGGTTTGTGATCCCGGCTTTATTTTGCCCGGCCAGGAGACGATCATCGGAACCCTGATTCCACCTTCGTGAACAAAGCCTTTACCCCAACCGAAAGTGGTTATAAACGGAGCAAAGGAACTGAACCAGGCAGGATCGCAGCCTGCATTGTAAGCATAGCCGTTATCACTTGAAAAAATGATCAGCGTATTCTCATGTTGACCGGTCTGCTTGAGTTTCTCGATTAATTGCCCGACCTGGTAATCCAGGTAGGACACCATGGCTGCATAGGTGGCATGAGGATTTCTGGACGGAAAATATCCTTCTTTACCGAGATAGGGTTTTTCATCGCCGAATTTCGCCACATATTTATCAACCCATTCTTTCGGAGCCTGCAGAGCCAGGTGTGGAAGGGTGGATGCGAAATATAAAAAGAAGGGTTCATTGCTCTTTTCTTCGATGAACTTGCCAGCTTCTTCGATGAACAATGCCGGTGAATAGTCTTTCTGGGTAAAGGCGCGGTAGCTATGATAATCCAATGTATCGGAACCGGCCGGGAGTTTGGTGCCCGGAACAATGAGCTCATTATCAAGAATTATCTTTTCTTCATTTCTCCAAAGATGCCTTGGATAGTAGGTGTGCGCTTGCCGCTGACAATTATACCCGAAGAAAAAGTCGAAGCCCTGGCGATTGGGGACCCCTTCGCTCCCTGGAGCCCCAAGGCCCCATTTTCCGACAATCCCAGTCCGGTATCCGGCTGTTTTCAGATATTCGGCAATGGTTTTCAGACTGTCGGCAATCGGGTACTGGCCTTCCAGTCCCGGGTCACCTTCAGCTTTGGCAAAATTCCAGACATCACCTCTTTCAGCCCATTCATGGTTTCCACGGATAAAGGAATGGCCGGAATGCTGACCGGTCAATAAAACACATCTGGAAGGGGCGCTCACCGGACTTCCGCAATAATGTTGAGTAAACTGCATGCCATTCCTCGCCAGCCTGTCCAGGTTCGGGGTCTCAATGAGCCTCTGCCCGTAAGGCCCGATCTCCGTATAACCCAGATCGTCGGCCAGGATATAAATGATATTCGGCTTATCCTTCGCAAATGAGGGTACCGCTGCCAGACCGGCTGAAAACAATAAAGCTATCGATTTCATGATATGCTAATATGCTAATATGCTAAGATGCTAATTTGCTAATGAAGAAAATAAGTACTTAGATTCCACTTTAATGGCTTTTTTTTGAGAAAAGAAAGTATTGACTTATTATAAATTTAAATACAACGCATCTTATCATTAGCATATTATCAAATCAGCATATTAGCATATTAGCCAATTAGTTCTCGGATAACTACTGAGGAGAGGAAGCATCCGAAAACCGGCGGCATGTAACTGATAGTGCCGACAGTGGATTTTTTATTCTGATCGCCATCGGTCAGGACTATCGCGTCGGGATTGACTTTTTCAGGTGAGAATACCACCTGTATCCCTGTATAAACGCCAAGTCCGTGAAGCCTTTTACGTAAGATACTGGCAAGTTTGCAGTTATAGGATTCCGACAGGTCGGATATCCTCACCAGCATCGGGTCAAATTTTCCACCCGATCCCATGGAACTCACAATTTTCAGCCCTTTGGAAACTGAATGATAAATCAGGAAAACTTTAGGCGCCAGGGTGTCGATGGCATCAATCACATAATCAAAATTTCCGCTGAGAATCTCTATCATGCGGTCGTCCTTGATATATTCATCATGGATAGTGAGTTCAAGGTCGGGATTGATATCCATTAATCTTTGCCCCATCGTGGCTGCCTTCGGTAATCCTTCGAGGCTTGAGAGGGCGATCAGCTGACGGTTGCGATTGGTGGCGTGAATCTTATCGCCGTCAACGATTGTCATCCTGCCAACACCGGATCGACAAAGCATTTCGGCGGCATAAGCGCCAACACCGCCCAGCCCTACGACCAGGATGTGGGCCTGCCTTAACCTGGCGAGTTTCTCATTGCCGAGCAGGAGTTCAGTCCTTTGCAGCCATTGGGGATGTTCCATGGATTTTGAAAACAGTATTGAAATTGTGGATCAAGACCCTTTGCAATTCGCTCAAAGATAATTCTTTGATTTTAACGGCTGCTTCATAAATGAGTTCAATGGATAGCCCGCTGGCATCGGTCTCCAGAAAAAGCCGGTTATCGGGGATGACCCGCAAAGTCCTTTTTAACGAACTAACGGGTTGTAAAATGCCGGGTCCGAATGACAGGTAAAATCCATGATCAACCAATTGGGCTGCGAGTTCCGGCTTACCTCTAAAACCATGTATGATCCATGGTACACCGGAATGCGAGTTTTTCTTTATCGAAATGATCTGCTGCCAGGCTTGTACACAATGTATAATCAAAGGTTTCTCAACCTGATCGGCAATCCTGACGTGCTGTTCAAACAAATGCGCTTGGGTTTTAATGTCCGCTCCCCGGAGCCGGTCGAGTCCGCATTCGCCGATAGCGATAATCTCAGGTAGCCGGACCATTTCGCTCAAATGATCTTCGTTAAACCCTTCGGCAGCAGAATCCCATGGATGAAGTCCAACCGAATAATAACCGTTATTAAGTTGTAAATTGGGCTGTATGTCAGCAACTTCCAGGTATGAAAGATTCCTCACCGAAATAATACCTGGTCGATCAAACGATTGATTGTGCGTATGTATATCTATAAACAAGCTGTACATCATTTTTAGGTTTTGTCCTTCAAAAACACCTGGATCTACAACTCGGCATTCGGAATTCTGAATTCGAAGCTAAACCTTCGGCCCTACAACCTCTTATAATATACCACTTTGTCGTCTCCATCCGTATAAAAATCCTCAAACCGGACTTTCTCGATATAATTGTTCTTAAGATAGAATAACCGGGTAGGTTCGTACTTGGGAAGGCAGGAAGTTTCGATATAAATAGATTTTCCGCCAAGCGATTGAACTGCCTTCTCCACTTCGTTTAACAGGATTTTTCCCAGGCCCTGACCGCGAAAATCCTCATGGGTGGCGATCCAGTACAGGTCGTAACTATATAAAGTGCAAGCAATCAGACCGAAACAGGCGTAGGCCGCCGTTCGTCCATTGACTTCGGCAAAAACAAATTCATATCCGCTGTCGCGGCCTTTTTCAAGGCCTTCGGCAACCAGCTCAACGGCGACGGGAACTTCATCGGGCCTGAAAAAACCCGATGAAACAACTATCTGTTCCACTGTGGCGGGGTCTGAAGGCAGGACTTTAGACCGGAGGATAACAATTTTGGGGTCTGTTTTCATCGGTCGTTTACAATTCGTTGGACTACCTGGGTGAATGTGTATCCGCTCCGGAGGGCGGCGTTATAAAAACCGGAATCAGGTGAAATACATGGATTTGCATTGATTTCCAGTACAAATGGCTGATTATTTTCATCAACCCTGAAATCCACGCGTGCAAATCCGCGAAGGTGGAAGACCGACCAGCATTGGCAGCAAATCTCTTTCATCTGGTTAATTAAACCGGTATCGGACTCCGGCAGGTCAAAAGTGCGCATCGTGTGATGATATTCAAAAGCGTCTTCATCCCATTTTGCTGCATAACCCAGGATGTTAGGTTTGCCATCGGGGTAATCCTGAAAGAGCATTTCAGCAGGAGTGAGAACTTTGGGACCAGTTGGACCCCCTAAAACCGAAAGGTTGAATTCTCTTCCGGGAATGTATTGTTCAATGAAGAAATGATCGCCCCATTGTTTGCGGAATTTTTCGAGAATGACGGTGTCGGAGCCGTAAAAGACGTTTTCTTCGTTAATGCCAACGGAAGCATCCTCCCTTGAAGGCTTAACAATATATTGGGTGTTTCGATCAAGATTCAAGCGGTCCTTTGCACTCCACCACTGAGGAGTTGGAATACCTGCACTAAGCATCAATTTTTTAGCCAGCGGTTTTTGTGTGGTCAGGAACATGGCATCAGAAGGATTGCCGGTCATGGGATAATTCAGGCTTTCCAGCAAGGCGGGAATAAAGTAGACCAATCCGCCGCTGTTGTTCAGGCTTTCAACCAGGTTAAATGCAATAGCATCGGGTTCACTGTGCAGTTTATCAATTAAGGATTGCAGGTTTGAATCAATAAACACCCTTTCGTGAACAAGATTAAGTTCATCAAGGCCTTTTTCAACTGCCTCAACCTGGTCGATAACATCTATTTCATCAACTGTCGGTTTATCAGACAGCCGGTTGATCAGGATAATTATTTTTCCCATTTAACGAGTGTTTTTTGCATCGCGGAATTCATGATCCTTGCAATCAGCTCTTCATAGGAAATGCCGTTCATCCGGCTGAGTATCGGTAAATCCGAATAGACCGGGTTCATTCCGGCCAGGGGATTCACTTCAATAAAGTTCGGGATGCCTTTTGCATCACAACGCAGATCGATTCTTCCGCCATCCTCACAATTCAGGGCTTTCCATGCGGCCAGCGCAACTTCTTCACAGGCGGCAACCATCTCCCCTCCGGCAAGTTCATACCGGCAGCGCTCACGCCAATCCTCCTTGTTGGTATAGGAATAAACCCCCTGTTCGGCCTTGCTGGTCAGGAGGACCTCCATCACTCCTGTTACCGAGGCTGCAGATCCGGTACCGGTGATCCCAACGGTAAATTCCCTTCCGCTGAGATAAGTCTCCACCAGGACCGGCTGATTGAACCTGTTCAGCAAATACCGGCACCTGCTGTCGAGGGCTTCCGGATTAAAGATTATGGAATCACCCGATATTCCTTTTCCTGTTCCTTCGGCCACCGGTTTCACAAACAGCGGATAGGGCAAGTTTACCGGTGCGATATCAGCAGGGGCAGCGACCACTGTAAAGTCGGCTGTCGGGATTCCGGCATCCCGTATCACCCTTTTGGTCATGCCTTTATCGAGCGTCAGCGAAAGGACCAGCGGGTTGGAGAACACGTAAGGGATGCGAAAAGCATCGAGCAGCGCTGGCACCTGTGCTTCGCGGCCGATTCCGTAAAATCCTTCACAAATATTAAATACCATGTCCCACCGGCGGCCTGCCAGGAGGGCTTCCATGAGGAGCCTCAGGTGGCCGATCCTTTCTGTTGTGTGACCAAGCTTATGGAGGACTCCTTCAATGCCTTCAATGGTGCCGATGACATCAAATTCGGCAGCATCCTCATCGCTGAATCCCATTAAAAGGTAATCCTCGCGGAGATCGTAGGTTATTCCGATAATCATAGTGGAAAAATCAACTAAATGTAATCCGGAAAACGATACGTCTTCCCCTCATAATTTCTGATGATCAGGTCGTTATCCTCTCTGCCGACCACATAATCAGGCAACAGGGGGATCTTCCCGCCGCCACCAGGGGCATCAATAACGAAATGAGGGATGGCGTAACCCGAGGTAAATCCTCTCAAATTCCGAATGATTTCCAAACCCGATTCCAACGGTGTCCTGAAATGTGAAGAGCCCGGAATCGGATCGCACTGATACAGATAATAGGGTTTAACCCGGACCTTCAACAGTTCATGCGTCAGTTTCTTAAAAACCCGGGCGTCATCATTAATTCCCTTGAGCAGAACTGTCTGGCTGCCTAATGGAATTCCGGCATCGGCCAGACGGTTGCATGCATCGACCACTTCCGGGGTAATCTCATCCGGATGTGTGAAATGGATGCTCATGAACAGCGGATGGTATTTCCTGAGCATATTTACCAGGTCGCGTGTGATGCGTTGCGGCATGACTACCGGAACCTTGGTGCCGATACGGATAATTTCAACATGAGGTATCTGGTGAAGGCGGGCCAGCAGGTATTCAATCCGGCTGTCGCTGAGCGTGAGCGGATCGCCGCCGGAAAGGAGCACATCGCGGACTTCCGTATGTTCAGTGATATAATCGATTGCCTTATCCCACTCAGCCTGGCTCGAATGCACCTTATCCTGTTTTGAAACCATGTGGGTCCGGGTGCAGTACCTGCAAAACGCCGAGCAAAAATTGGTCACCAGAAAGAGAACACGATCGGGATATCGGTGAACGATCAGCGGAACCGGGCTGTCATGCGTTTCGTGAAGCGGATCTTCCACTTCTCCGGGGGAAATATTAAGTTCAAGGGCTACCGGCACCACCGTGCGCCTCAGGGGTTGCTGAGGGTTTTCCGGATCGAGAAGACTTGCGTAATAGGGGGTAATCCTTACCGGAAGGTTCTTCCCGGAGGCTTTTGAATTGGATTCCAGCTCAGAAAGACCTAAAAATGAATTCAGCTGATCAAGTGAGGTAAAGCTGTTTCGCACCTGCCATTGCCAATTGTTCCAGTCACTTATACTGGAGCCCGGAAAGTGTTTGGCCAGGAATTGAGCAGACCTTAAGCTGACGGTAAATACTGTTTTTGGGGGTGCCTGAATAGTGAGGTGGACTTCTTGCCTGCTATCAGGCTGATTACTTGGAGGTTCGAGACTGGATGCTTCTTCTGGGTCCCGGGTATCTGAAACGGTTTCTTCTATTTTCATTAATCTATGAAGAATATTATCAGTTCAACTTATTCTAAGTTCCTTAAATTTAATTAGTTACAAAGGTTAAAACACTTGTGGTTTTATGACACGATTTTATCGATTATTTTGATTTTTTGTTACTTTTTTTTTCTCTTTTTAATACCGTGATATCAACAATTTTCTTCCATAAATAAAACAGAACGTTTGTCTTGCTTTTATGTGTATGATTGTGTGCACTTAAAGGCATTCCAGCCTGTTCACATCTTTTCCCAAAGCCGGTATCTTCCAATGATGACATATTGACCTGGACTAATTTGGATAATTCGGTTCAAATAAAGGTTTTGTTGCCTTCCGATTATTTGCCGAAACCCAAACCCAAGTCTTGATTGATTACTTAGCCGCTTGGCTAAGATTCCATAAACAGATCGATGGAGCCCAACCATCCCGATAATTTTTTCATAGATAATGTTTATTATGTGTATATATTTATATATTTGAATCCAACTAATTCACTTGGATTACTAGCATTATGAAAATCAATACCAATGTGCGATATGGATTGAGAGCACTTATTGAGATTGGCCTGAACTCCGGAGCAGTGTTACAAAAGAAAATTGCCGAGCAGCAGGAAATACCACTCAACTATTTAGACTCGATCATTTCTGGCTTGAAAAATGCAGGCCTGATCATCAATCATGGAGGAAAAGGCAGTGGCTATCTTCTGGCCAGAAAACCGGATGACATAACAATATATCAAATTTATCGTGCTTTCAGCCCCGACTTGCAACTGGTTAATTGTTGCTGCGAAACAAACGAATGCAAGAGGTCAGCAATTTGTCCGGCTAAAGACTTCTGGTTTGAATTGAATTCCCAAATTAAAGATATCATGGAGCACCGTACTCTAAAAGAACTAATTGAATAATATTGACTTAACCCGTTTACACAATCAAAATATATTAATATTTCGTATTATGAAAAACACTAATTGGATTTTTGCCTTAGCGTTATTAGGAATTATTACAATCACAGGTTGTAAAAAAGTGGATCCGAACCAGGAAGTCTATGACAATGCCAGCATTGCTAAAGGCGGTATTCTTTATGACAATTTCTTTAGCACCGAGGCCGGTTACGATCAGAACAGCCCTAACTTAGCCAAATTCAAAGCATCATCTGATTTTTTCCGTTGCAAACAGTGTCATGCCTGGGACGGTTTGGGAAACGCGGGATCTTATATTAACCGTGCTCCAAAAACCTCAAGGCCAAATATTGCATCAGTCAACCTTTACCAGGTTGCTCAAACGAAATCTTTTACCGAGCTCTTCGATGCAATGAAGAAGTCGGATGGAAGGCGCGATATTGCCTACGACCTGACCACCTATAACCCGTCTACCAATGCCGCTGAAGGGGACAAGATGCCTAATCTTACCCAGTGCCTGTCGGATTCGCAGATCTGGGATATCGTGAAGTTCCTAAAGGAAGGCATGTTTGATGTTTCCCAGCTATATGATGCAACATACACCGGAGTTTATCCCAGCGGAACGGTCGCCTTTACTAATCTTGGCAAGGATGGAAATGAATCCAACGGCAATGCATACTTTGCTGCCAATTGTGCAGCTTGCCATGGGGCGGACGGCACTGCCATGAAAATGGAAAACATGTCGTTAGGCAAGTTCGTTCGTTCAAAACCTAATGAAGTCCAGCATAAAGTCAAATACGGACAACTGGGATCAGCAATGCCTGGAATGACTACAATAACGTTGAGTCAGATGAAGGATTTATATAAAGCCTGCTCCAATTCGGTAGCGTTCCCGGACTGACCTCAATGCAACCATTTAAGGATTATCTGAACAGCAGCTTACAAAAGGCTGCTGTTCTTTTTTTGGTCAACCCGATTCATGGAAATATTACAACAAGCTGGACGGTAGGTTAGGAACAATTATGATTTGGGGTTGCCTGGACCTAACCGCCTATAATCAAAGGAATCTAACCTCACAAGAGGAAAAAATCGACTACTTGTATGCAAATGGTATGCACAATAAAAAACCACTTACCCGGTTAAGACCTTGTAAGTGGTTGATTTTGTTGTTGTCCTGCCAGGGCTCGAACCTGGACTCTTCTGATCCAGAATCAGACGTGTTGCCAGTTACACCACAGGACAATTCGGGCACAAAGATAGATTTTTTTCAAAATCGGCAAAAAGAAATTTGAAAAAGGTTTTGTGGGTTATCTTTGCGGCATGTCACTAAATCTTAAAGTCGATATTGACCCGCGCTCCGGATTTTGTTTCGGGGTGGTTCAGGCCATACGGCGCGCCGAGGAAATCCTGAAAAAGGAAGGGACATTATATTGTCTCGGCCAGATCGTTCATAACGATGAGGAGGTAAAACGACTGCAAAAGGCGGGCATGATAACGGTTACTCATGAACAACTGACGGAGATCAGAGGCCAGAAGGTGCTTATCCGGGCACATGGTGAACCGCCTGAAACCTATGAGTTGCTTCGCCGCAACGGAAATGAGATATTGGATGCCACCTGTCCGATTGTGCTGAAACTTCAGGGCCGGATCAAACACTCGGAGGGGCAGGGGGAGTCCATCCTGATTTATGGTAAAGCAAACCATCCGGAGGTCATCGGACTCATGGGCCACCTTGAAGGTAACGGCATCGTTTTCAAGGAGTTTGAGGAACTGGACCTGGATACATTGCCGGATAGAGTGACCCTCTATAGCCAGACAACCATGAGCATTGAAAAGCTTTATGCGGTTAGGCAGAAGCTGGAGGAGGCCGGCATCCGGGTGCTGCTCAAGGATACGGTTTGCAGGCAGGTTTCAGGAAGGAAAGAAGAAATGCAGGCCTTCTGCCGCATACACAATGTGATCATTTTTATTTCCGGTGTGGAATCCAGTAACGGCAGAGTCCTGTTTGAAGCATGCAAACATGTTAACCCTCAAAGCTATAAAATCTCATCAGTCGAAGAAATCGACCCGTCCTGGTTTCAACCCGGTAATACCGTCGGTATTTGTGGCGCCACCTCCACACCGATGTGGCAGATGGAGGAAGCCAGGGAGAAGACTTTAAAACTTTAAGACTGTGAGACAGTGAGACCGTCTACCGATTTCTAGCTTCGAGCGAGATCCCCCTGTTATTCCCCGTGGGTGTCATATAAAACACTTCGGCTATGTCGCCCGGCCGACTGCGGGGCAACAGCAAGAGTTTGATTTTATCGTCGGTCAGCAACGGGAATACTTTACGGTATCGTTTGATTTTCATGGATTCCAGTTTCCTCCTGATTGGCAGGGTATTCCATCCCAGGATTTCCATACCCGGCCTCATACCCAGGGTGTACGCCCGGCTGGTGGTATCGATGGAGGCTACGATGATGACCCCATTGTGATCGGTCATTAGTTCAAACCCATAGGAAGCTGTGTATCGGGAGGGCCAGACAGGCTGCTTCATTGTTGCATCCTGACCGTAAATATCAAACCCCAAAGAACAAAAAACAAATAAGGCACAAACTCCAAATGAAAACCAAAATCCAAACAAAGACTTCATCTGCAATCTATTAATTACCAAAATCACCGCCCTTCTTCCAGACTTCATAAATACTTGAATCTCCAATTCGGCATTCGAAACTCTGCATTGGAATCTCTAACCTCACCCTTCCTCCCTCTCCTAAAACTTGCACCTTGTGCCTTGTGCCTTGTGCCTTGTGCCCTGTGCCTTTCGTTACCTCACCGTCCCCGGGCTGATATACCCCACCGGCCACACCGGACTGGCCAGAACCTCAGCCGGCTTGGTGACACGATTTTTCCCCACGAGCAAACTGATGCGATAATGCCCCGGCTGAAGCCTGTCGGTCCGTATAAACTGATGGTGCAGGCCCGGTTCCTTCGATGCTTTGATATCAGTTTCCTTGTCGTTTTGGTCAGTGACGCGAATAAATACCTGGTCGCGTTCGGCAACGGAATTCAGATGGTAGTAAACCTCCAATCCATTGGTTTCGTTGGGGGTCCGCAAATGGTTATCACCCATCATATGATAATTGCCCCAATCCGATCTCTCCGAGTAATTGAACTGGGGTTTGGATTCAATGTTGAACAGATAAAAAGGCTGTTTCAGTACGCTATCGGCCAATTCCCGGAGCGGCGAGACATCCGTTATCCAGATGCCGCGTCCGTAAGTACCTATAACAAGGTCTTTATCACGGGGATGAACAGTCAGATCGGTTACCGGGACCGGCGGCATATTCAGGCGGAACGATATCCAGGAGGCTCCGCCGGTGAAACTGACGAAAACACCTTGATCACAGCCAAGGTAAAGTACACCTGGATTGGAAGGATCTTCGCAGATGGCAGAAACCGGTGCCTCCGGCAACCCGCTGCTGATATCTTCCCAGGTTTGGCCATAGTCGGTGGTTTTATAAACGAAGGGTTTGAACACATCGTCCCTGAATCCGGTTTTTGCGATATAGGCTGTCCCGGCTGCAAAGGCCGAGGCGACGATCCGGCTGACATACATTTGCCTGGGCGCTCCCAGTTTAAACAGAGCATCGGTTTGTTCCTCCCAGGTCACCCCGTAATCTTTGGTCAGGTGGACCCGGCCATCATCGGTTCCCACCCAGATGACCCCTGATTTAACCGGTGATTCCGAAATGGCAGAGATCGTGCAGAACTGCATATGGCCTTTGCCATTGATTTTTGCAGGATCATTGGTTGTCAGGTCCGGACTGATTTTTTCCCAGCTGTTTCCCCGGTCGATGGATTTGAGAAGATATTGCCCACCGGTATAAATGATACCCGGATTCTTAGGTGAGAGCTCCAATGGAGTGACCCAGGTATTCCGGTAAGGCGGTTCGCCTTTAGGTGCTCTTGGAGTAATGTCCACCCGGGTGCCGGTCAACTGGTCGACCCGGTGGTGTAAGCCGAACTGCCCGGTATAATAGAGCCATCGGTTATTTTCGGGATCCACCTTGGTATACATGCCATCCGCTTCGCCGGTGATCACCCATTCTTCAATTCCTACGGAACCCGACCAGCTGTTGCTCGGACCCTTCCAGGTTTCGTGGTCCTGCAAACCAATGTAAATATTGTAGGGGGTTGAATTATCCACCTCAACATCGTAAATCTCGCCGGTGGGTAAATGATAATAATGATTCATGCTCCGACCGCCATCAAATGTTGAGTAAATTCCCCCATCACTGCCCAGCATCATGTGCCGTGGATCGGCTGGATCAATCCAAAAGCATCGCACATCTCCGAAATTGCTCTGAAATCGGTCCCTTCCGCGCCATCCCATCGGCCAGGTTTTACCGCCATCGAAAGAATAGAACATCGAAACGCCCGGAATGTAAACGTTGTCGGGGTTTACCGGATCAACATAAATCTGATTGAAAGAATAGGCTGCCTTACCGCTGACATCTGTTTTCTTGTCCGATACTTTTTTCCAGGATTCGCCGGCATCATCCGATCGGTAGACTTCGCCGCCTATCAGGGCATCATACGTTGCATCCACATTGGAATTGGTTATTCTTGCATTCTTGGGGTCAAATTCAGGATCGGGATTCAGGTTTTGAATGGCAGCATATAAAATATCAGGATTTCCCCGGTGAATGTCAATGCCAATCCGGCCGATATCACCTCCGGGCAATCCTTTTTCCAGCATTTTCCAGCTTGATCCTCCGTCGACCGTTTTGTAAATCCTGCTTCCCTTGCCACCGGGTTCGAATGTCCACGCGGTACGCATTTTTTCATACGATGCGGCATACAATATTTCAGGATGAGTTCGGTTCATGGCGAGGTCAATCACCCCGGTCTTATCGTCGATAAACAGTATTTTCTGCCAGGAATTTCCGCCGTCGTTGGTTTTAAAAACACCCCGCTCTTCATTGGGTGTGAACAGATGACCCATCACCGCCACATAAATAATATCCGGGTTGGCAGGGTGGATGAGGATACGGTTGATATGGTGCGAATCCTTCAATCCCCTGGCGGTCCAGGTTTTTCCTGCGTCTTTTGATACGTAAATTCCATTGCCTGCATAGGATGAACGGGCATTGTAGGCTTCGCCGGTCCCAACCCAGACGATGTTGGGATCACTTGCCGCAACTTCTACAACCCCGATAGAAGTCACGCCGAGGATATCGGTGATGCATTCAAAGGTAGTCCCGTTGTTGATGGTTTTCCACACACCGCCGGCACGGGTCCCGACATAAAAGGTGTATTTGTTTGCAGCATCGGGTTTTTCGGGTGCGGCAATGTCAGCGATCCAGGCGCCGGTCCTGAACGCACCGAGGTTCCGGTATTCAAGGCCTTTGAAAAGTTCGGGGTTGATGGAGTTCTGCGCTGGCAGGGTTGCAACCGCCAGTAACAGGCTGCAGAGGAAAAGGATTTGCTTCATAATTCAGGTTGATAAGATCCTATAAAAATAGTGATCCTGGAGATATCCTTATGCCTGAATTGGGATGGAGTAAGAATTTCCCTAAACCCCTATAAAACACGAAAGGGAAACCATCGCTAGATGATTTCCCTTTCCCACTTCCGGACACCGTAGTTTCCAGTTGTGGCCAAGCTACCGTTACGGATCGCTTGGAGTATTTTCTTTTAACCTGGTGGGACGGGCTTGCGCCTTCCTGTTTTACCTAAAATTGATTCCACCTTTGGCCCGACTTACGTCTGCCCCCAGATGCAGGTGGTATTTTGCAAAACTCTGCAGGTATTATCCGAACTAATTCCAATCGGTAAGCGGTTTAATCCGATTTCTCATTTTAAGTACTTGCCGGTCGGTTTTTTGTCCGTTTTTACCATGCAGCCAGCGTGGCTTTCGCCTTGGCTCCAGACCTGATTTTCACCCTGCCTTTCGCCGCTGCTGTTTCATCCCGTTCAAAGAACCTACCCTCATTTGCGACCTTTATCGCTCACTTGGTACGATCAAAGATATACGCCAAAAACGATTTGTCAATACCTTTTTACCTGTTTGTATTCACTCTGTATCAACCAGGGTTATGAACAATTGTTAATAACCCGAACATTGGGTAGAGACAGACAATTATCTGTCTCTACGCGCCGTTCAACGATCAAGATATCAGGATGTTATCTTTTCCAGTCGCTTCATGATGCTGAAAATAAACAGCGCCGAAAGCAGACAGAAAACGATGAATATCAGCCATAACTGCCAGAGGGCGATTTTTCCCCAGAACGTACTACCAACAAACAAAAGTTTGTTACCGGCAGCTGTAGCCAATAACCATCCTGCCTGCATCAGACCCTGAAACCGGGTTGGTGCTACCTTCGATACGAAGGAGAGGCCCATCGGACTCAGCAAGAGTTCGGCAATAGTCAGGATAAAATAGGTTCCCAAAAGCCAGTGGGGCATTACCCTCGAAGAATCCGGAACGGGATTGAACTTGATGGCTCCCGTAACCGCATCCACTGTTTTAAGTTCGTGAGGGGAAATAAGGTTCAGCGAGGCGACCAATAAAAGAAGGAAGGCGACAGCCGCGATGACCATCCCATATCCGATTTTTCGTGGTGTGGTGGGCTCTTTGCCCTTTTTAGCGAGCCAGGCGAAAAACGCCATGACGGGAAGCGTTAACGAAACGATATACATCGGGTTGAAAGCCTGAAAAACTTCGGGGGCGATAGGATTACTGGCATTGCCCTTCAGGAAAAGGAATGTTCCGGCAACGCCGCCGATGAGAAACAAGCCGACGCCTATCAACCGGTTATTCTTTTCGCGGTTTTTCCCAACCATCAGCACGATACCGGCAATGAATGCCACCAAGGATAAGATATTCGGCAGATTAAAGATCATATTGGTAAACCGGTCAACCGTCTGCATCGTATAATCACGCGCGAAGAACGTCAGGGTCAGTCCGTTCTGGTGGAACGACATCCAGAAAAAGATCACCACAATAAATACCATGACCAGTGCCGAAACACGGGGTTTCTCCTCTTTATTTGAAATTCCGATAATCCAGAGGACAAATCCGACAAACAGACCGAATGCCAATCCGGCTTCCACATCTTTAACCAGACTAACCAGCAACGTTGTGACTGCTGCACCTGCCAGTGCCATCGGAATAGCCCACGGCTTTTCACCCAGTGTAATGGTTTTTTCGTTGGGTTTCTTTTCTTTATTCGGAAGTATCTTGCTGAATAAAAGATACACGATCAGTGAAATGATCATGGCACCTGCGGCGATGCCGAATGCATAGTTATAACCCCGCGAAAATACATCCAGGTAGGTATGGGCGAAAGCGGTCAGGTCAGTAACCGGTCCGCTCAGATTGACCCTGTCGGCCATGGTCTGAAACTGGCCCGGATCCTGCAAGGTGCCGTCGATATACTGATGGCACAAAGCCGGAAGGCTGCTGAGATGCTCGAATCCGTTGGTTTTCAGCCACCAGTTCCGGATTCCGGTAGCGGCAAAAGGGGCGAAAAATGCACCGACGTTAATCCCCATGTAGAACAACATGTAAGCAGAATCACGTAGCTTGGTGTATTTCGGATCGTCATACATTTGTCCAACCACCGCCTGCAGGTTGCCCTTGAAAAGACCGTTACCCAGTGCAATCGTGAAAAGTCCGATCATCGTAATCGGCAGTGAAAGCCCGGGAACAGCCATGATTACATAACCGCCGAACATGACGACCTGGCCTATCAGAATGATCGTTTTGTATTTTCGGGTTGCATCTGCCAGTATCCCGCCAACCAGGGCAAGCGCATAGATACTGAAATAGAAATTGCTGTATATGTCGCCCGCCTTGGACTCACTGAGTCCGAATTTCGCCTGGAGAAACAATACCAGGATTGCCATCATGGTGTAAAAACCGAACCGTTCGCCCATGTTGGCGAAGAAGGCTACAATCAATCCTTTGGGATGCCCTTTAAACATAGTTGTTGATTTAGTTTGTTATTACTTGGTTGTTTATCGATTTTTACAAATATAGAAATCTTTTGACATGGCTCCATTATCGCCTGAAATTGCGTAGTTTTAGGGTTATGAAGGTGCTGACAACAGAACAGGTAAGAAGGGCAGATGAATACACAATCGGCCATGAACCGGTGCTCTCGCTGGACTTAATGGAACGCGCAGCTCTCGGATTGGCAGGATTTCTTGAAGGTCAAAAAGGGATTCCCTGCAAAGTCAGGATTTTCGCTGGTTACGGCAACAACGGAGGTGATGGAATCGCACTCGCCAGATTGCTTGCCCATAAAGGCCGGAGTGTCTTTCTGCATGTGGTAAAACCTGAAAAAAACTGGTCACCCGATGCCAGGGCCAACCTCGACAGGCTCCCGCAAAGGGGAAATCTGGTCACCAATTTTATTACCGGTGAAAACGACTTGCCGGAAATTGATAAAAATGAACTGGTGATCGATGCCTTGTTCGGGTCAGGACTCACCCGCGAACCCGAAGGCCTGATGGCCAAATTGATCGATCATATAAATTCGGGTAAGGCCCGCGTAATATCGATAGATATACCATCGGGTCTGTTCGGTGAGGATAACCGGAAGAATTCACGCCGGCACATCATCAAAGCCAACCAGACCCTGACTTTTCAGTTCCCGAAACTGAGCTTTTTCCTGCCGGAGAATTATAAATATGTAGGTGACTGGAAGGTCATTCCGATTGGACTTCATCCTGATTTTATCCGGTTAACAGAAACCCCGTGGAATTTTACCGGTATTGAAGATGTTGCCGGGTGGTTAAAACCCCGGATGAAATTCAGTCATAAAGGCATTTACGGGCACTCATTAATTATTGCGGGGTCGACAGGCAAAACAGGTGCTGCCGTGCTGGCCGTTTCCTCCTGTATCCGTTCCGGATCCGGCCTTACCACAGCCATTATCCCCGGGGCATCAAATGTCATCATCCAATCGGCGGTTCCGGAGGCCATGACAATTATTGACCCAAGCCCTGACCATTGGACCACGGTTCCCGATGTTACCCCTTATTCGGCTATTGGAGTCGGACCAGGTATCGGCATGGAAAATTCAACCTGGCAGGCACTCAATAAATTGCTGATTGATAGTAAGGTGCCTTTGGTACTGGATGCCGATGCCCTGAATCTCCGCTATCTCCATCCGCACTCTTTGCCGCAGGTGCCAAAAAATAGTATACTTACACCTCATCCGGGGGAATACAAACGTTTATTCGGTGAGGATCCTGACGATTTTAGCAGACTGATGAGACTGAAAGACTTAGCTCAAAAATACGGACTGGTTATTGTCCTTAAAGGCGCACATACTGCAGTTGCCGGACCGGATGGTTCTGTCTGGTTCAACAGCACCGGTAATCCGGGAATGGCTACCGGGGGATCCGGGGATGTCCTGACCGGACTGATCACGGGACTTTGCGCACAGGGATATGAGCCATTTACAGCGGCAAGAACCGGGGTGTTCATTCACGGGATGGCCGGGGACATTGCTTCCGGGACTTTCGGTGAGGAAGCCCTCAAGGCGGGTGACCTGGTAAATTCCCTTGGTCAGGCATTTTTACAAATACATAATAGTCGAGTATGAAAAAAATGAATAATCTGAAATCCACCCTTATCCTGATCGCGGTCCTGGGAGTCACGGGATGCGCCTTGCAGACAGAGTTGAATTCACAAACCCGTGTCAGAAAGGTGGAAGCCAACCTGAGTGCCAGTGATTACGCCATGTACTACTCTTTGCCAAGAACGGTTTTCACTATAGAAGTGGTTGTGGATAAGAAAGTTACCAAGCCAGGTCCTTTTGCTGCCTATGCAGAGCGGTTTCTTGGCTTGGCCGGTGTACCCACCCGCGAATCGGTTGAATATTCTATGGTTGAAATCAGGGTAAACACCTATCCGGAAAAGGATCCCGGACAAATGTACCGCATCGAGACTGAAGGAAAACCTTTTGGAGCTCATGTAAGTCTGACCGCCGACGGATTGATCCGTGGCATTAATTTGCCGGTCAGCCCGGATGTTGCGGTCAGTCAGCAAGCCACGCAGCATTTATCGGAACGGGTGTTCGACTTTCCTCAATATCCCGACCTGACTTTGCGCAAAAACTATGAGCCGATTCCGGACACTGTTTACCGGTTGGTCAGAACGGATACTTCCTTTGTGAAGATACCGGTTATCCGGAAAGTCGAGGACCAGAAATCAATTCTCCTCCAGGCACAGGAAGCCGCCACAAATCTGATGAGCCTGAGGGAAGGAAGATTCAGGCTGTTGAACGGTGATTATGCCTATAAGGAAAATGACGGAAGCCGGCTGCCTGAAGGTGCCTCCCTGGAGGTTATTGTAAGGGAACTTGCCATCATGGAAGATGGGTATGTTTCTCTTTTCGCAGGCAGGTCACAGACCAACCGCCAGACATTGAAGTTTGAGTATACTCCGAAAGGACAAGGTCTTGTGGAGACGTTTACCCTGTGTTCCTTCTCGGCAGGCAACGGCGTTGAGGCACCGGAAACGAGCGGAGCCGAGCCGGTGGTATTGCAATTATCGCGGGTTGATGTCAATCCCATGGATCAGCTTCAATGGACCGGGGATTCAAAATCCCCGAAAGTCCCCGGGCTGGCTTTCCGAATTCCTGAGAAGACCCGCGTGGAAATCAAAAAGGGCATTGAAATCTCCTTTGCCCGTGAATTTTTGGTTGCCCAATACGGCCGTGTCGATTATGTTCCGGCTTCGGTACTTTCCGATCCGGCAACAGCCATTGAATTTTACCCTTCTTTCGGATCGATTAAAAACATATTCCGCAGGTAATCATTTTTTATACTTTTAGCGATTAAATAAAATTTCACGTTTCATGGAAAAACTAAGAAAGACTTTAAGAGATTCCAAAACAGCCCGCTGGGTTGCCCTTGGTATAGTTGCCTTTACTATGTTGTGCGGTTATTATCTGACCGATGTAATGGCACCATTGAAAGGAATGCTTGAAGAACAGCTAAGCTGGAGCAGTTCGCAGTATGGATTCTTTACCAGTGCCTACGGTTGGTTTAACGTATTCCTCCTCTTTCTCATCATCGGGGGGATCATCCTGGATAAAATGGGTGTGCGCTTTACCGGTCTGATGGCAGCTTCCATCATGGTAGTGGGTACCGCGATCAAATACTGGGCAGTTTCAACTCATGCACTCGACGGTCAAGTATGGCATATCCTTTGGTTCAATATGAATGCCCAGGTGTTCATGGCAGCTATCGGTTTCGCCATTTTCGGGGTAGGGGTGGAAGTTGCTGGTATTACGGTTTCCAAAATCATCGTAAAATGGTTTAAAGGCAAAGAGCTCGCTCTTGCCATGGGACTTGAAATGGCCACCGCCCGTTTGGGTACCGCTTTGGCCCTGTCTACCTCCCTGCCGATCGCCCGCGCGTTCGATCATGTGTCAGCACCGATCCTTGTATGCCTGATCATGCTCTGTATCGGCTTGATCTCTTTCTTTATCTATACTTTCATGGATAAAAAACTGGATGCCGAACAGGTTGCCTATGACAAAGCCAATGCCATCGTTGATAATGAAGAATCATTCAAAACATCTGATATCTGGAAGATCTTCACTAACAAAGGCTGGTGGTATATCGCCATTCTCTGTGTTTTATTCTACTCTGCAGTTTTCCCATTCCTAAAATATGCACAGGACCTGATGGTCAATAAGTTCGGGGTAGCCGACAAAATAGCGGGTACCATTCCCGCCTTGCTTCCCTTCGGGACGATTTTGCTGACGCCGCTTTTCGGTAACCTTTACGACCGCAAAGGCAAGGGCGCTTCAATCATGCTGCTTGGAGCCGGTATCCTGATTTTTGTTCATGCCATGTTCTCCATACCGTTCCTGAACCAGGTTCCGGTGGCAATCTTCTTAATCATCCTTCTTGGAATCGGTTTCTCACTGGTTCCATCGGCTATGTGGCCTTCGGTTCCGAAAATCATTCCGGAAAAGCAACTCGGAACCGCCTATTCCATGATTTTCTGGGTTCAGAACTGGGGCCTGATGGGAGTTCCCGCCCTGATCGGCTGGGTGCTCGATAAATATTGCATCACCGGACAGGTGATCAAAAACGGGATTTCAGTCAATACCTATAATTATACCATACCTATGCTCATCTTCATGTCACTGGGAATACTGGCCATTGTATTTGCCCTCCTGCTTAAAGCCGAGGACAGGAAGAAGGGGTACGGGCTGGAGATGCCGAATATTGTAAAATAAGAATTATCATGAACAACGAAATATTGAATCTCAATCCGCAGCAGATCTGGAAATACTTCTACGATCTGACGCAGATACCCAGGCCATCCGGCAAGGAGGCTGCGGTAATCGCTTATGTTAAGAAGTTCGGTGAAGACCTCGGTCTGGAAACCATTGTTGACAAAGTGGGTAACGTGATTATCCGCAAGCCGGCTACCCCGGGAATGGAAAATCGCAAAGGCGTTATCCTTCAGGGTCACCTCGACATGGTTCCGCAAGCCAACTCGGATACCCCGCATAATTTTGAGACCGATCCGCTCCATCCCCGGATTGACGGAGAATGGGTTAAAGCCACAGGTACCACTCTGGGTGCCGATAATGGAATCGGCGTAGCCACTACCATGGCTATTCTGGCTGCAAAAAACCTGAAGCACGGACCGATCGAAGCGCTGATGACGATTGATGAAGAGACTGGCATGACCGGTGCATTCAACCTGAAAGCAGGTATGATCAAGGGCGATATATTCATCAATCTGGATTCGGAAGACGAGGGTGAGGTTTATGTGGGATGTGCTGGCGGAACCAACGCCAACATCTCCCTGCCGGTCGACCGGGAGCCGGTGCCTGCCGGCGACAAGGCAATGAAAATTGTTGTTTCCGGACTGAAAGGCGGACATTCAGGGGTCGACATTAATCTCGAAAGAGGAAATTCCAATAAGATTCTTTTCCGTTTACTGCATGAGCTGACCCACCAGTTTGGTGTCAGGATATCAAAGGTTGACGGGGGAAACCTTCGTAATGCAATCCCGCGTGAAGCTTTTGCGGTGATTCTGGTTAAAGAGCAGGATATTCAAGGCATCAAGGCAAAAACAGCTGAATTCGGAAAGATGGTCCAGAACGAACTTTCGTCGGCTGATCCCGGGGTAAAAGTTCAAATCCAGGATACGGAAAAACCTTCCTCGGTATTGACCATGGATTCCGCATCCCGCTTGATCAGGGCCATTTACGGATGCCCCAACGGGGTGATCAGGATGAGTACGGATATGATCGGCTTGGTAGAAACCTCCACCAACCTGGCTATCGTGAAATCCGAAGAGAAAGAGGTATTTGTCAAGTGTCTCCTGAGAAGTTCAGTGGATTCGGCCCGTGAAGACCTGAAAAACATGTTTTCATCCGTATTCACCCTGGCCGGTGCTGAAATTGTGTTCGACGGCGAGTACCCCGGATGGAAACCAAACATGGATTCTGCCATATTGAAAGCTGCCCGTGAGGTTTATCAGAAATTATATGGCAAGATCCCGGAAATCAAAGCAATACATGCAGGTCTGGAATGTGGCATACTGGGAGGTGTTTATCCCAACTGGGACATGCTTTCGATCGGACCAACGATCCGTTTCCCGCACTCCCCTGATGAGAAAGTCAACATTGGGACCGTGCAGAAATTCTGGGATTTCCTCGTTAAGATCCTCGAAGAGGTACCGGTAAAATAAAGAATGGCACGCTGCTAACGCGGTGCCATGACGGCTGCCACGGAGAAGTGTCATCCCCGCGAAGGCGGGGATCGCCCGACGCTAACGAGGAATCCATGCAAGCTGCCGAAGGTATCAGCGTCATCCGCGTGCCATTAGGAATTATCCTAGATGTACCGTCGCCTCGCGGTCGGGACCAACCGACACGATGGTGACCGGTACGCCCAGCTGTTCCTCGATATATCTGATATACCCTTTCAGGTTTTCAGGAAGTTCGTCTTTGCTGCGCATCTCGCTGATATCCTCCGACCAGCCGGGCAAGTCGGTAAAGACAGGTTCAACCGGAGTGTCGGTATCGAAAGGAATTTCGGTGGTGGTTTTTCCGTTTATTATGTAGGCTGTGGCCACGCGCAGGGTGTCGAAACCACTGAGCACATCGGCTTTGGTCATGATGAGGCTGGTGACTCCATTTAGCATGACGGTGTAACGCAACGCAACCAGGTCAAGCCAGCCGCATCTCCTGGGTCGTCCTGTTGTAGCTCCGAATTCGCGGCCTGTGGTGCGCAATCTTTCACCCGTTTCTTCAAGCAATTCCGTTGGGAAGGGACCGCTGCCCACCCTTGTGCAATAAGCCTTGAAAATACCGATTACATTGCCGATCGTGCCAGGTGCCACTCCGAGTCCGGTACACGCACCGGCACAAGTGGTATTTGACGATGTGACATAAGGGTAACTGCCGAAATCAATATCCAGCATGCTGCCCTGGGCGCCCTCGGCAAGAATGCGCAAGCCTGTTCCCAGCCACTCATTCACCAGGTATTCGCCATTCACAAACTGGAAAGTGCGAAGAAATTCGATTGCAGTCATCCACTCCTTCTCAAGTGGTTCAAGATCAATTGGATAGTCAAATTGCTTGATCTTGTTGAGATGCTGTTCCTTGAGGTAATTATATTTTTCCAGGAAATTATCTTCAAGTATGTCCCCAACGCGCAAACCTTCGCGACCGGTTTTATCTGTATAGGCGGGACCGATGCCTTTAAGGGTGGATCCGATTTTACTTGTCCCCTTGCTGGTTTCCGAGGCTGCATCAAGCAAACGATGGGTAGGCAGGATCAGATGTGATTTCTTGGATATGAATAGATTCTTGCGGATGTTCATCCCGAAACCGGCCAGACGGTCGACTTCCTTTTTGAAAACTACCGGGTCGATGACCAATCCGTTGCCAATCAGGTTAAGCTTATCGG
>JBAZTE010000023.1:0-33401 GCA_041662065.1 Bacteroidales bacterium
CAGGGGAATGGTTGAATATCCTTTCAGCAACTTGGTCCTGCGGCCTAAATCATCCTGCTTGATGACATATTCATCATTATCTTCAATAATCCGTTCCGCCGGTCCGCCAAAAACACCAGTGTGTCCTCCGCACTGAACCACCGGAACAAAATCCCAGTCGAAGGCTGTCATCCCGATCTCCTCTTCCGATGCGCCCTGTGCCCGCCATTCCTTATCCAGCCCGATCAACGGCCCGAAAAGCTCTGAAAACATCGGACGTTGGAAACGGCCGAATGTCATTAATTCCAGGTAATCCTCTCTTTGATATCTCATTCGTCCCTCAGTGATTTTACCGGATTGGCGTTGGCCGCACGCCAGGTTTGGAAGACAATGATGATTAAGGTGAGTGCGAGGGTAATGAGCGCCGGCCATAGAAAAATAAAAAAGGTCATCTCATAGCGGTACACATAATCCTTCAACCAGTTGGTCATCAGATATGCAGCCACCGGAAGGGCAATCACGATGGCGACTCCCACCAGGATCAGGAAATCACGGCTGATGAGCCGGATTATGCTGTCCACCGAAGCCCCGAATACTTTTCGTATGCCAATTTCCCTGGTTCGACGCTCAACCGTAAAAAAGGCCAGCCCCAACAGCCCCAGACAAGCAATGAACAATGCCAGCATGGTAAAGCTGGAGAACACAATGCTCCGGTTGCGATCGGCTCCAAACTGCTCCTTGAACCTGTCTGCCAGAAAGGTATAAGTAAAGGGTTTGCCAGGAAAAATCTCACCCCACACCTGTTTCATGAACGCCAGGGCCGCATCCCGGTTTTCGTGGTTCAATTTAAGATACATAACCTGGTTATCCGGCCGGTAAAGCAGCATAAGCGATTCAACCTGTGAGTACATGCCGGTCTGGTGATAATCCTTCATCACGCCAATCACCTGAGCCAAGATCCGGCGGCCATCACCCAGCTGCACCTTTTTCCCGATCGGATCATCCCAGGCCAACCGGTTGGCCAATGTCTCATTTACGATTACCCCTTTTAGAGTATCGGACATATAATCAACTGAGAAATCGCGGCCCGATACCATCGGAATCTCCAAAGTTTCAATAAAATCTTGATCCACCACGGAAAAATTGATCCCCCTCGGCTGCATTCCCTCATTGGTTTCCATATTGAAAATTACCTTGGGGGATCCTTCTCCAACCGGACTATTCGTCAACCCAACTTTTTGAATATATGGACTCTGCACCAATCTCTGTTTCATTACCCGCATCTTGGTAACTGGTTCATTGTCTGGCAGAACCAGCGTAACCACATCATTCATGTTCCATCCCTGGTCCTTGTTCTGGAGATAGGTTAGCTGCTTGAAAACCACCAACGTGCATACTATCATGGCCACGGATATCGTAAACTGCACCACAACCAGGATTTTCCTGAACATACTGCCTGACCTTCCCGACTGGGTGGCACCTTTCATTACAATTACCGGTGAAAAGCGCGACAAATAAAAGGCCGGATAGCTACCTCCGAGAACTCCGACAACCAGAACAATCCCGCCCAAGCACATCAAAAACACCGGACTGTAAAGAATATCAAGGGAAAAACTCTTGCCCGACAGTTGATTCAGTGCAGGAAGCAGCAGGGAAATGAGGACTATTGCAAGCAAAAGCGAAAACAGGGTCAGCAGAACCGACTCGGCCAGGAACTGGCCGATTAGCAGACTCCTGTCCGACCCTACAACCTTGCGTAAACTTACCTCTTTAGCGCGGCGGGTGGCGCGGGCGGTTGCCAGGTTGATGTAATTAAGCGCCGCAATCAACACAAGGAAAAACGCTACCAACCCAAAAATATACACATACTGAATATTGCCGGGAGGTATCGGCTCCTGAGCATTATCGGAATAAAGGTGAATCCTGGTTATTGGGGTAAGCTGGTAGGTTACCTTGATTCCGATATTTTCAAAAATGGAAGCCATGTATTTGGCATACATCCCCTTGAGTTTTTCCTGGAATCCCGCCACATCAGTACCCTCACTCAGCATGAGGTAGGTGAAAACCCCGAAATTACCCCAGCTCCCTACATTATCCGGAAAGGTATTGGCCGAAATCAACCCGTCAAAGGTCACATGGGAATTTTTCGGAACATCCTCCATCACAGCCTTAACCGTAAAAACCCGGTCACCGGTCCGCAGCGTCTTGCCTGCAGCAGCTTCTTTACCGAAATAACGCCGCGCCATCGACTGGGTTAAAACAATGGAATTGGGTTGGGTAAGCGATCCCTGAGCCTGTCCCTCCAGAATCCGGTAGGTGAAAATGTCGAAAAAGGCCGAGTCGACAATGTAAACATTCTCTTCACTGAACTCCTTTCCATCCTCTGCTTTGTAGGTGGCGGTTCCCTGCTGGTAGAGGCGTGAGAATTGCTCCACTTCGGGATAATCCTTGATTGCCTGAGGGCCGAATGGCATCTGGGCTACGATCCAGGTAAATTCATCATCCGTTTCTTTAATATACGACTGGACCCTGACAATCCGGTCAGCTTTTACATGAAACCGGTCGAAGCTGAGCTCATCGGTAACGTACATGATCAGGAACAATGCACTGGCAATGCCAAGCGTCAGTCCAAGTATATTCAACAGACTGTATCCGAACTTCTTGAAAATATTCCGGAAGGCGGTTTTTAATAAATTGGTTAACATATATAGATGGTTAAAATGCCGTATAAATCCCGAACATCGACGCATATCTTCCATACGTCCAGTCCCACAAGCCACTGTAGAAAACCGTTACCGGCTGTTTTTTGATAAATGAGAATTCAACGCGCGGACCGGCAGCGTACATCTCGTAATAACGGATGAATTCAGCACCGAATTTGAATGCCTTCACAGAATAGAAACCCATGGTATCCCACCGGTAGCGTTTACCGCCGAATTCAAAGGCTCCGAAAAATGACCACCGTCCCTTGCTGAGCAAAACAATCGGAGATATCCGCCAGATCACATCTTCGTTCGATTGCAATCCACCCAGGAGCCCGATCGAAATTCCTTTCACCGGTGTGTAGGTCACCCCGGCCAACCCTTCACCCCAGCTGTTTTTTTGATAGGCATTGATATAAAAATAGCTGGTGAAGCTCAGTTTCTCATTGAACTTATGGTTCGTGAACATCGTGACAATGGGCATGAACCCCTTGTTATAGTAGATGTTGTATTGATTGATCTTAAACATGGTTTGACCGCTGACCGGATAACCAATAAGGCAGCACAGGGAAAAGATAAACAACAGTTTCTTCATGCCGAATCGGTTTTGTTTGCTCAACTTTGCTTTTCAGGGATGGTAATGATGAATTCCGTAGATTCCCCTTCCATAGAGTTGACCTCCAGTTTCCCCTTATGTATTTGGGTAACAATGTCGAAACTTAACGACAGGCCCAGTCCGGTTCCCTGCCCTGCCGGTTTGGTGGTAAAAAATGGATTAAATATTTTTTCAAGAACATGCTGGGGGATCCCGGTTCCATTATCCTTAATGCGGATTTCAATTTTATCCCTGATCTTCCTGGTGCTGATCACTACCTCCGGATTAAAACCGGAAATATTTTTCTTTGCTTTTTCAGCCAGTGCATAGCAGGAATTGTTCACGATATTGAGAATGACCCGGCTAAGATCCTGCGGCACAATGCTTGCCATTTCCACTGCAGGATCCAGGTTCGTCTTTATGCTGGTGTTGAAACTTTTATCCTTTGCCCGCATGCCGTGATAGGCAAGGTTAACATATTCCGAAACCAGGTTATTGACCGTAACTTGCTCAAATTCCCCTGTCTTGCCCCGCGAGTGCTGAAGCATCCCTTTCACAATGCTCTCCGCCCGTTTCCCGTGTTCATTGATTTTGGTCACGTTGCCCTTGATCATCCCGATCACCTCCTCGATATCGGCGTATTTATCCGGAGGGAGGGTTTCTTTCAAAGCAACCAGCGTTTCCAGGAGTTCATCGGCCAGTTCTGCCGACAGTGACGAGAAATTATTGACGAAGTTCAGCGGGTTTTGTATTTCATGGGCAATCCCGGCAATCAGGGCACCCAGGGAGGCCAGCTTCTCCGATTGAACCAGCTGATCCTGTGCCTCTTTGAGATTTTGCAGGGTATGTTGCAAATCCTCGAGTATCCGGGTCCTGATAAATGCTGAAATGATGTGTTCCTTTGAATTCCGGATAAAACTCAGATCCTTCATTTCAAATGCATTCTCGCGGTTCATGTTTTCCAGGATAAGAAAAGCCTCCACCCTGTTTTCCACCCGAATGACCAGGATCAGCATGGTTTTCGGAACGATCAGGTCATTCAGGACGGACACCCCCTCCCAACCTGAAAAATCTGTTTTCAGGAAAATATCTTCAAATACCTCCTCGGCATTTTTCAGATATCGCTTTTCTGCCTCTTCCAGACTGAGTTTTACTTCGGCAAGCTGACTTAATTCCCAGCCAAAACTGGCCTTGAATTTGAAGGCGTTGCTGTTTTTATCGAAAATCAGTGCGGTCGATTTCTCCACGGACTTAATGACTTTCATTTTTTCCAGAAGCGACTGAAGGAGATTCTCAAATTTTATTTCCGAATTGATGGATTTAACCGTGGTATTTATTTTCTCCAGCTCATCGTTTTTACCGGCGAGCTCATCCGACTGTTTTTCAATTTCTTCTTTTTGCTGAACCACCTCCGCCGTCCGGTCGGCAATACGCTGTTCGAGAATGCGTTTTTCCTTCAGCAGCTGGCGGTTTCTGACAATAACAATCAGATAAATCAACCCACTGGCCAGTATAAAATAAAAGAGGTAGGCCCACACGGTTGTATACCAGGGCGATAGAATGGAAAACGGGAAAACCGCTTCCCTGGCCATCTTCCCATACACATTGCGGGCTTTCACATGGAAAACGAATTTCCCCTTGGGAAGGTTGGTATATTCCTTCCGGGTTTGCGCGGTCCAGTCTGACCAGGTATCCTCGAACCCTTCCAGCAGGTACTGGTACTGGTTCTCCCCTTTTGGTGAGAAAAATGGGGCTGAAAATTCAAACCGCAATGAATTATCCTGATATTCAAAAGTAGCACTCTCCATATCGGGAATATCCCCTGGTCCCCTGTTTCCGGCGAATATAACCGAATCCCTTGCGGTGGTGATTTGCCGGATCATGGAAGGATAAGGATCTGGTTTAAGCGTTGTTACCAATGGATCGTACCTGATCAGGCCATCAGGGCCCCCAAACCACGTAACCCCGCCGGGCTCCGGAAAAATGGACCAGATCACATAGTCTGCGACCGGAAGAAAAGGTACCTGATAGGGTTCAAAAAATTCGCCCTTCTTTTGCAGGAGCATCAAATGGCTTTCATCACCCGAGTTCACCCAAAGATCCCCGATGCTGTTTTCAACGATTTTGGAGAACCACGGAGTCTCCGCAGTGGTATCGGGTTTAAGCAGGTTGATCAGTTTGAATGCATGGCTCCCCTCATCAAAAACGTATACCCCCTTGCGGGTGGAAACACTCATGTTCCCGCCGGTCAGGTTAATGGTACTTCCCACGCTTTCAGGCAATCCCGAAGTTTCAGTCATAAACTCCATGGATTCTGTCCCGGGCGAATACCTGAATATACCTTGGGTCAGGGTTGATCCCCAGATATTACCGGACCGGTCCTCTGCCAGGTCATTGATTTCCTCCTCCGACCCGCTTAACTTCCATGATTTCCATACTCCCCTCTCGTGTCGAAGACTGAAGAGTCCGCCCATTTCGCCGGCATACACCAATCCCGGATCCAGGGAGGAACCGGCAAGCGACAACACAAAACCCTCTTTCACCATTTTTGCGTTCCGGTCGGTAACCAGGAAAACTCCCTGTGAAGTAGCGGCGAGCAAATCCTTTCCATACGGAATCAGCGACCAGCAAGCGGTGATTACTTCCGGAACCGGCTGGAAACCAAAGGATTTTTCATCGTAAAAATAGAGTCCCTGATAAGTGGAAGCATATAACCGGCCATGGTGACGCAATACCTGGATCACGGCCCCGTTCAGTCCTGATTTATCATCGAAGAAAGTGAGTGACGATGGCACTTCGATCATGGCAATCCCGTTGTTCAGTGCCGCCCAAAGCATGTTGCTCTCATCGGCATAAAGTGCCTGGACATATTCATTTCTTAATGAAGCCTTTTTATCGATAATTCGCTTGACCCGGCCATCGGGATATAATAGGATCACTCCCTTGCGTGAGGTACCGATGGCATAGGTTCGATCGTTGAGGGCCACTCCGGCCGTGATGAGGTTTTCCATGAACAGTCCGTCAGTTGGTGTGGCAAACTTCCGGATACCGTTCGCGTCGAGAAGGTATAGTCCCTGGGTTCCGGTACCCACCAGCACCTGCTTATCCGGATAAGGAAGCATTGTCTTGATTTCAATGGCACCGGTCAATACCTCTCCTTTGGGTACCGAATACAATTTCCCTTCCCTGAATATCATCAGGCCTTTCTCTTTAACCTGACAATAAAGGGTCTGATCAACATAAAATCCCGAAAGGATCTCAAATTCCGGCTGCCAGTTGGTCAATTGCCCGTCTTTCCACCTGAAAATGATCTTCTTGGTTATAAAATAGACTCCCTCCGCAGTCGGAAATAGTTGTAAAACATCCTGAAAGGAAAGAGCTGATGTGGAGTCGATCAGGCTTTTAAAATAGAGTTCACCAAGGGAATTGGCGGCCAGCAAACCAATTTCACCCAATGCACCCACAAAAATGGTTCCGCTGCCGTCTATCCCCAATGCCGATACTTTGGTGGTTTTTTCGGTGGGTATCAGGCGCCAGAATTCACCGTCATATTGCATCACACCGGCGAAATTCCCGGCATATAGTATCCCGTTGCGATCGCGGACAATCGCAAAATTCTGCGCATGTGCCTTATAATCTGAAGAACTGAAGTTTTTTATGAACGGAAATCCTTGTTCATTTTCATACGGGGCCTGTCCCATGACAATCCCGGTGAAAATGAATAAAAGGAAAGGAATGACCACCTTGTTCATAGTCGTTCGTTTAAGCATTGTTAGTGTTAAAAAACAGACGGATATACCGTTCAGTCATCTCCGGATCACCGGTCATCAGTTCATTGATCCTGTCGGTTGGAATATGTACGTCATGACCTGTATCTGTGGGGATAGCCAAAGAATCCGGCCGGGATTCACCAATATCGATTCCGGCAACCAGGTCCAGAATATGTATTTCGTTGACCATAGCCAATAATTCGGTATTTTTCATCATCGCGGCCTTTTCGAACATCAGCATGCCGGTGTTTTTTTCACGGGACCTGATTTTTTCCAGGATTCCGGATAACCGGATGCTGTCCCGTTTTTCAAAGCGGACGAGTGTATCGACATAATAATTCCTGTAATGGGTATAAAGAACCCATGCTGCCAGCTCGCCCAGCAACGGGTCAGGATTTACCATGTTGGCAGCAAGCAGTTCCTGAGTTCCGGTAGTATCTTCAGGTGGTATGCGCGACAACAGATCAATGGCACAGGCTTTAGTCCAGCGGTTTACTCTTGAATAATCGGATATGATGATATCTTCGATCCTTTCAAAAACGGTGAGTTTTTCCTGCGGGAAACGTACACTGAAACGATTTAGCCGGTCGTTTATCGGCAGATCCTCGAAAACAGGAAAAAACAGCACTTTTAAATCATCGGAAATCATCATATCGCTGATCTCCAGGGCAATAATTTTTGCGTTGGTGTCTTCACTTTCAATATATCCACGGATATGACTGATCGTTTTCGAATCATACAAAAGCGAAAGCAGGAGGAAAACATGCTCTTTTTTCTCTTCCATTTCCTGATAGAGTGCCTGCTGCAACCGCATAGCCTCTGGTACCCCGCTGATGTCCACCAGTGAAGCCATGATCCAGACCATCGTTTCCACTGAATCTTCAATGGTTTGCTTGATGAACGGGATCTCGGAAACCGAGGCGTGGTACTCAAGATTGCTCAATGAAAGCAGCACCTGGAACCGGATATCATGGCTCGGATGGTAAATTTTTTCACGCAGCAGTTTTACGGCTTTGTCCCCGCCGATGGATTCATAAATCTTCAGGATTTTCAACTGCACCTGCTTAAAACCGCTGATTTTATCGAAGTACCGGTCCAGCTCCTGCAAGATCGGTTCTCCGATCATCCGGACAGCAATACCGGCTGAATAGGAGTATTCAGGGATCACCAGGTTCTCGATAATGAAAGGCCAGAGTTCAACCCGCCTGATCTTTCCCGATGAGATAACCGCTGCATTTTTAACAGCCGGGTCCTGATCTTTCATCAGGTTGATGAGCAATTTATAGGTGTTGTACCGGGCGGATGTTCCAAGCAGTTCAGCGGCCTTTAACCGGGTATCCCCGTCCTCCGAGCGCGCAAGTTCAACCATATATTCAAATGGATAATCCTCCTCTTTGCCACCCGTTTTTTCCAGAAGCGCTAAAAATCCGGATTGGTCCGTCTTTTCATGATTCTGGTCGAACGCTGCCGCAAGGGCAGTGGGTTCCAGCTTGTCGAACAGGTCATATAACTTCTGATATTTTTCCGGCCTGGCGCGGGTAAAAGCGTTCCTGATCAACTCAACCATTGGCTCCTGCCGGTTGCGTTCCATGTGTTTGAGCTCGCTCAGCTTCGTTTTAAGCATATTGCGATACTCGTCATACATTTTAAAGGCCATCCAGATCCAAAGACCGAGTACCGCAATAAACAGCCAGTTGAAATGCACCAGGGTAAAGGCCGGAATACTGGAAAAAACCAATATGACCACTCCTGTGATCACCGTGCCCATGGCTTTGGGGATGCCCTCAATCTGGTTTTGAAAAGGGAGGCGTTGCTCGGTCGGCACCGGTTGGTAAAGCAATTGAAATGCCGGCTCATAAACGGCCCCCCGGATCGATCGTTCAAACAGCCTGGCCAGGGCTATGAAGGCAAAAAACATTCCTGCCGTTCCGTACAGGGAGCCAAACACCGCCGCCAGAAAAATGCTGAATATCAAAATAACAGGAAGCGCAAGCAGGCTGGGTTTAATCCCGAATTTATTTAAAAACCGCCCTGAAAAAAGTTTGAAGATCAACTCCAGAATGGCTACAAATCCAAGGAATATACCCAGGAAGCGGGCTATCGTTTCGGGATTGTTGACAAACTCATGCTTGGTTTGGGCAAGAAACAGGTAGTCGACAAAAAGATATCCGAAAATAGGCAGGAGCGCCATCACCGATATCAGCAGGAAATAGGGCTTTTTAAGAAGATTCCAGTAATTCCATTCATTCTTTGAGTGGGTTTTAACCTTGACAGCCGGAGCCCTGGCCGCAAGAAGCTGATCTTTGAAAGTCCGGAAGACAATCATCACCACGATCACACAAATGAACAGGGAGAAAGAAGCCAGAAAAAGCAGGTCAGAAACTTTCACTACCTTGAGAATGAAGGGGATGGAAAAATATCCGATGATGATCGAAATCACTTCACCGACGCTGATCAATCCGAAAATCCTTTTCCCCTGCCTGATATTGAATAGCCTGCCGGCCAATCCCCAGAAATTCACCAGGGTGATATATACCATCACCCTGACCCAGGTATACATCACAAAAGCAAGCCAGGCGCTGTCGAAGGCCCACACTCCGATGCTGATCGCCAGGACACTCAGGAAAACAAAGAGAAATTTAACGGTTACCTGCCGGGACAAACTGGTTCTGCTGTCGATTTTCGAGAAAATCCACCAGGCAAAACAGACAATGACCCCTGAGGCAATAAAGGAGAGCGGGATCATTTTAGGCGGGAAATGCTTTAGAAAAATAGCGTTTGATGCAGTGAAATAGAAGGTGAGCGACAGTCCGATGAAAAACGAAAAAACCATCATGAGGAAAACGGGTTTGAATTCCTCATCCCGGATATTCAGTATTTTCGTGAACCATTCTTTCCGTTTCATGCCTCAGCAGTCATTTCATTAGCAAGGGATGGGCAGGTACTTCATACATTTCCGTCAAATCATTCGTTGCAGGTGCCATCAGCAATCGCTTGATCTCACCGGGCAATAATTCGTCAAATGCAATCCAGCCGACCGGGCCGGTGTTGCCCCTTGATTTCCATTCAATGATATGAGATACAAGCTCTATGCACATCCAGCCTCCAACACTGGTTATCTTTTCCAGCAGGGTGAGCAGGCTGACAGGATACGTGCCGTCGTGCAACATGATGTTCACGGGCGGCGAAACCCCAACAATCGGGCCCATATCGATCATATCGGTTACCTGGTGAATCACCAGGGGGGAAGTGGTTAATCCGTTTCGAATGGCATTCTGAAAAGGTTGCGTACCGGCTCCGATTTGTTTCGGGAGATCCGAAGGATGCAGGTTGTAAGCTCCAAATACGGGAAATTCAAACAGGATGGCATCCAGTTTCTGGCCAAAACAAAACATGATTAGGACTTCGGGGTTCCAGCTGGCATAAATCTTGCGGAAGTAGTCGGTCTTTACCGAGCCCGTGTAACAGGGAACCCCGAAATTCATGCAGGTGGAAATGATTTTCTCTTTCAGCACACATCTGTCTTCGTAACAATATTGGCTCCAGACCCTCTTTTTCAATGAAATCTTTGCATTCGGATCAACAGGATCATCGGTAACCACTCCCTGCACATGGAGTAATCCGGGATATTTTTCCCCGAACCGGATGAGGTTGTTCAGGACATTGATCCCGCAATTGCAGCTCACAAAAAGGACTACTCTCAACCCCTCGGCATGGTTGACTTCCGGGTGCGCCGGCTCATAAAATTCTCCCCAGAGTGACTCCCGATCTACTGTCTTGTTGAATTCCATTATTATTTTGATGAATTAAAAATCATAGGATACTTTAACCAGGAAATGTCTGACCCGCTGCAAAATGGCAGTGGGACTATTGATGCCATCGGCGGCTTTGGTTCCGGGATGGTAATAATTGGCATTTAAAATATTGTTGCATACCAGCTGCAGGGAGAGTCCTTGAACGATCTTATCGTTTGAATACGTCACTGCCCCGTTCAGGATGGCCACAGCTGGGAAAACATCTGAATTCAATGGAACAGTAGTCCCGGTACCGGTGAGCCTTTTCCCAACAAAATTCAGACGCAGGTTAACATCCAGATTATCGAAAAACATTTTGTCGGCCCCGATATTAAACTGATGACTGGCAATATCTCCCACCCGGTTCTCGACTGCCCCGGTTTCAGAAAAGGTTTGCCTGGGATCGCAAAAAGTATAATTGAAATAAGCCGAGAATGATTCGATCTGATATACCGCATTGGCCTGCAGTCCGTTAATCCTGAATTTGCCGATATTCTGGTTCTGGACTTTTCCTGAAGTGGCATCCACCTTAACTGTACCAACCACATTATCAATATAATCACGATAAATCGCCACATCCGCCTGAAAGGATTTATTCATGCGATACCCTGCACTGATCTCGAAATTTTGCATGTTTTCGGTTTTCAGGGACGGGTTCGAAATACGATTTCCGACAGCTGAATATTTTGTCCAGTTCGATACATTCATGATCCCCCGTGAATAAATGGCCTTAAACGCAAGTTTTCCCGGGGCATACACCAGAGCCAGACGGGGACTGATCTCGCTGCCAAAGCCGTCGTTATCGCGTACCCGGTTAAAGTCGTACCGTAATCCGAAAGTGATTTTGAAATTGCGGAACGCCTGGTAGGTTCCTTGCGAATAAGCCCCGATATCCCACACATTAAACTCGTTACCGCCTTTGGGAGAAGGGAGTATCACTGCTGAATCCTGTGGAGTTGGAGTCCCGCTGGTATAATAGGCACCTTGAAGAGTGCTGTTTCTCAATTCAAGACCCGATACCATATCGAACCTCGAAACCGGCCGGTAGAGGACCTTGAATTCTGTACGGAGCTGTTTAGAGAGTTCATACATGTAGGAGGTAAGCCAGTCGGGGGTTTTGTTGACGACAAGGTCGGTCAGTTTCTTGTTGCCGCGGGCATAATTGGAAACCGAGGCAAAACTGGTTTCATCCGTAACGGCATGGATCCTGTATGTTGTCAGATTGGAGAAAAAGACTTTCTCACTCATCTGGTTTTCAAATTTGGTAAAAAAGTATGTGAGCTGTGGAACCCAGTTGAATCCGTTGGCTGAACCCGGGACATAGGTATCCGTATATTGCGTGGTGCCTCCGCGGCTGTATTTCCAGGTTTGGAAACCTGCCGTGAAATTTCCGATTTTAACTTTTCCGTTCAGCAGTCCGCTGGTGGTCTGGTTGGTGAACCCGATTTTATGGCCGTTCACTATCTGATCATAAGCTGATTTATCCAGGTTCCTGGCCGCTTCTGCACCCTCTTGAGTAAGACTAAGTTTAGTGGAGTCCTCCGAAAGTTGATAATATGGATTTGAAAACGGAAGATGGTTGCTGATCAGGTATTGTTTCGCCCCGGAGCTGATGTCAAGCAGCTTGTTATAATCCACATCGTTGTATACATCAGGATTATAATCGAAATATTTTTGGCTCGAAAGGTCCATCTCGCCGGATCGGAAAAGCCGGCCGGCGAGAGTGAATGAAATGTTTCTTCTCTTCCCTGAAATACTCAGGTCGGCCGTTCCTGTTTTAAAGGTGCCGGTATTCACGTTTGCGCTGATGCCGATATTACGGCCCGGTTTGATGGCGTCCAATGAATTCTGCATGATCACGTTGATGACCCCGGCAAAGGCATTCGGACCGTACATCGTTGATGCCGGGCCATAGATGATTTCTACCCGTTCGATATTGGACAGCGGATACTGACGGTCGATATAAGCCCAGTTGGTCCACAGGTCATTTTCCTCGATGCCGTCAAAGAGCAACAGTGTTTTTTCCGTATTGTTCTGCCGGAACCCGCGCTGATAGATATTGGCGTACTCGGGACCATAAAACAGGGTCAGGTCAAAACCGGGAACATCCCTGAGCAATTCGACCAGGTCGTTATAGCCCCTTTTTTTTATTTCCTCGCGGGTGATCAGAACGATGGTTGCCGGTGCCTCATAGATCGATTCCGCTTTTTTCGAAACTGAAGTCACCACCTGTCCGCCTCCGGTCAGTCTGAGGGTGTTGACCATCCTGATGAAAGCCGGCGGATCGAAAAGATTGGCTTCGTAGGTGGGGCTGATCTGCAGAAGGTATCCCGTTTCAATGGCAGCCTGATCGGTTGAATCAATGGCAATATAAGTCATGGCCAGCAAACGGTAAGCCTCCACCTTTTGCTTTTCATTGAACCCGATTTGGATGCAAGGATGCAGCGAACTGATCACCTCCGAAAATTTGCCGATGTCATAATTCTTGCGCGCTTCATTCAGCGAAACATCACTGCATTGCTGAGCACTGAGTGAAGCGGGAAGGATAAAGATCCCTAAGGCGAGGATCCATAATAGCCTCCAATTCGATCTTTTTATAAACAACTGATTCATACTCAATTCGTTTGTATTAACCACCGTTTTTTTAGGGTAAGTCAGCCCGGGTTTTCTTATAGGGGATATCGCCGCCCACCATTTTTTCCCATTCCTCCCTGGTCATATTCCGTGTTAACCTTTTTCTCAGGTTTTCGGCCATGGCAGCATTGACCGTCGAGACAGTCCGGATGGTTTTATCGGCGCTGCACGAGATCAGTTTCTTATCATCCGGAGTAAAGAGGACATCATACACCCATAGATCATGGTTTTCGATCGATATGGGTTTTGCCTCCTGCGAAGGAAAAGCTGCCAGTTTCATGGTCCGGTCGTAACTCGATGAAGCCAACTCACCGCTGTCATGGCTGAAAGCTAACGCGGTTATTCCGGAAGCATGTCTTCCCAGGATCTCCAGGGGTCTGGAAGCAGGTTCCATCCTGTTCCATACCTTGATGGTGCCATTGGATAATCCAGCTGCCAGCGACTTGCCGTCATTGCTGAAGGCCACTGAGAGTGCGGAATTACCGGAACTCAGGAGGACGACCGGAACGGCAGGCAATTTGGTTATGGAAATGGTTTTTACCGCTCCACCACCTGTTCCATAGGCAAGAACTGCCCCGTCAGGACTGAATGAAACGCAGTTTATTTTCCCGGCAACAGAGTCGACGACCGTTTTTGTAAACTGGTCTTTTTCATATTTCCACAAAAAGATTTTACCATCCGAACCCGCCGAAGCAAAAAAATTCTTCCCCGGATGCATGGCCAGTTCGTTCAAAACTCCCGCATGACCACGGACCAACCGGGGGGGATCTTTGAGAGCGCTGCGATTCCAGATCACCAGGTCTCCGTTCGTTGATCCTGCAATCAGCCAGCGTTCATCCGAAGTAAGTCCGATCGATCGCATAACTCCTTGCATTTGTTTCGGAATGGCAAGCTGCACCGGCGGCGCCGGCGTATCGCCAAGCGTCCACATCAGCAGTTTGTTGTCGTCGCCGCATGAAAAAAGTGTTTTGCCGTCTTTTGCCAGCGCCATCGACCGTACCCCATCCTCGTGTCCGCGCAGGATCACCTGGTCGTTGGAAATGGCCGACAAAGCAGAATAAATTACAGGATCATCCGGCAACCCGCCATTCTCCTGGTTGATTTGCCAGGCCTCCACGGCCAGTAAACCGGGCAGGTCATCCTTAACGGTATTAAAAAGCTGTCCGGCCTGAATGGCCATGGACCGGGATATCGCCAACAACCTCAATCGCTGCGTGTTCTTCTCAGATTCTTCTGCCTTGATGCGCTCATTTTCCGCAATGGTCTTCTGCGTAACGGCTTCCTTGCGCTGCGACTGGGCTTCATCCCTGGCTACAATAGCCTCCTGCTTCGACTCATCGGCTTTTCTTTTCTGCTGAATGGCGACTGAGGTTTGTTCCTGGGCAATACCCTGTTGTTTGACCGCATATTGGCGCTGCTGCTCAGTGATCATTTTCTGCTGCTCGGCGATCTGCTGCTGCTGTTCCGAAATTTTCTTCTGGAGAATAGCCTCTTTCCGCTGCTCCTCCATCCGTTTACGTTCAAAAACAGCCAGTTTTTCTTTTTCCAGCGCCTGTTTGCGGCTGGCTTCTGCCTTAAACCTCAGATTTAGCGAAACAAGCAGAAAAAGTATGGAAATGATGGATGCGATACCCAGGACGATGGCTGAGGTACGTGCCCGCTTCAGGTTCCGTTTTTGCTGATTCTCTTTTTTTGAGATTTCGAGTTCGTTTTGTTTTTTACTGTACTGTAAAAAGGTCATGGCCCGGTCGAAGGCGGGGTCATAACGCATGGCCCAGGTGGCGTTCGGTTTCGATTGTTCCTTCCATTGCAGGGCAAGCTGAAGTTCGGGATTGATCCACAACCCGGTTTTTCCTTCCTGATATAATTCGGCAGATTTTGAAAGCCGCAGGTAAAGTTGTGCCGACCGGCTCTCCTCCTCGGTCCATTTCCTTAACCGCGTCCATACCCTCATAATGCTTTCATGGGAAATATCGATCGTGGTATCGGCATTGAGTTCAATATGAGCCGACGGCATCAGAAAAGCACAACCGGTTTTACGGAAGCTGTCGATGATCCGTATCATCTCTTCTTCACGGGCTTCGGCCAAAGTCATTATTTCACTTAACTGCGTCGGCCTGCGGGTTCCACGGCTGTCCTTGGTAATATCCGTCAGTGCCTTGAACAGCTTTTCAGCAATATATTTGCTCTTATGATCCCTCAGCTCATTGAAGATTTCCTCGAGGTGAACCGACAGGGCCTCTTTCATGGTGCCAATGGCATTGTAATGTTCCATACCGATCGGTTGGTCACCGATCCGGTTCAGCGTCCAGTATTCCCAGGTCCGCATCAGGGCATGCTGCATGATGGGCAACTGATCGGGATCATCCCCCACATCGTTTAACAGGCACTCTACCAGTTCATCCGTGATTTTGCAGCCTTTTATCCCTACAGGTCCCGTGATAGCCAGCCGGCGCTCTTCCCTGTTCATCCTCGGAACGAGATAATATCCTTTGTTGATGATCTCGCTAAGCCCCCTGAATTCAGTGCATTCATCAAGAAAATCAGTGCGCATCGACAGAATGATGAAAACGGGTACTTCTTTTTGACCCACAGCGGTTAAAAGAAGCTCGACAAATGCGGCGGTTTCAATAATCGTATGGTAAGCAGTCCGGCTATTTTTAAATCTGAATAATTCTTCAAACTGGTCAACAATGATTAATCTTGATTGCGACGGATTATCCAATTTGCTCAACACTTTGACCAATCCGTCATTACCCGACCGCAGCTCCTCAGCAACCGCCTCCGGTTTGTTTTTGCCATCGGCCAGTGATTGGGCCAGATTACCGATCGGGTCATCCGATGGGCGAAAAACACTTAATTTCCAGGTTGCTGAAAAATGATTTGTTTTATTTTTCATCAAAGCGGGAATGACTCCGGCCTTTATGATTGATGATTTACCGCAGCCTGAAGAACCGACTATGGCCAGGAACCTGGTTTGCGATAATTTTTCAATCAATTCAGCAACTTGCAATTCCCGTCCAAAAAACAGCTCATCTTCATGAATCTCGTAACTCCGGATACCTGGGAAAGGGTTATCGTGCAGGAGGAGTGGTGCCATGGCTGGTTTGGGAAATAGACTTTGTAACAAATTTAGAATAATTACGGAATAAATAATTCATTTCTTACCTTAGTGGGCCGTGAACCTATTATTAAACGCGTAATGAATAAATACTCCGTAATCCAGGAAAAACATCTTCATTAAATCAAAAAAATGAAAAAAGTACTTCTTTTTGCAATTCTTGCTTTATCGGTAAATGCGGTTGCACAAAACAAAAGAGTAGCCTCCGGCACCTACGAAAAAGCCCATTCATTGATCACTGAAAAGATGAATGGGACATCCGGAGCCAGATCCCATAGGAGTCATCAGTCTCCGATGGAACAAAAGGCCTTTAATCCGGGCTCATTGATACAAATCATTGACAGCATCAACCTTTGGGAATGGGATACCCTCAGTACGGGCTGGAAGCCCAGAATAAGATTTATTGAAATGGAGTATACGGCTGACAACCAGCAGTCCCATTATGTTCAGCAAAGATGGAATGGTACAGCCTGGGAGAATGGGTATCATTACACCGCCTCTTTCGATGAAAACAACAACCGCATCAGCGAAACAGGGCAGAGGTGGAATGGCACCGATTGGGAAAATGAGATGCTTTTCATCACCACCTACGATGCCAATCATAATGCAATCAGTGAATTATGGAGAGAATGGGAAAACGGGCAATGGGAAAATGTACTTCAATTCTTTTCTGCCTACGACACAAATAATCATCTTCTCAATTACTATGAACAGATTTGGGAAAATAATGCCTGGTTGAATGAATTTCAAATCACCATCTCCTATGATGCCAATTATAATGAAACCAGCTTCCTTTGGCAGGAATGGAACGGCACCGGTTGGGAAAATGCATTTCAGAACATTTCGACTTTTGATCAAAATAATAATATGATAAATGACCTGGGGCAAAATTGGACCGGCACAGCCTGGGAAAATTCTTCTCAATCAACGTATACCTATGATGCCGGTAATAACCTGATCAGTACATTACAGCAGGGCTGGACCGACGGAACCTGGGTGAATGATTATCTCAGCACTTATACTTACGATGTGCATAACAACCAGACCGGTTCAATCGATCAGATCTGGAATGCAAACAATTGGTTGAATGACCGCAAGGATACCTTTACCTATGATGCCAAAAATAACCTGACCCTTGATTTGCAGCAATTCTGGAATGACAGTTTGTGGGTAAATCAATCTCAGGAAATCAATACCTATGATGCCAATAATAACCGGACCAGGTCAACAGGGGAAAACTGGAACGAAAACATCTGGGTGAATAGTTATGAGTTTCTTTCCGCATTCGATGAAAACAATTTCATCATGAGCGAATCTTTTAAAACCTGGATTACTGACGGAACAGTAGTGGAATTCGGGGATAGTACCCATTACCAATATCATACGGGAATTTCCGGTAAAAACGATTTTGAAATCCATCCAATGGACTATTCTGTGTATCCCAATCCCAGCGGCGGAAAATTTTCCATCACCAGCACCACCCCGATAACATCCATCGAAATATTCAATTCTCTTGGCGAAAGAATTTTTTCTGATTTTAAATTGGACCAACGGTCAACCCATGAGATTAATTTATCAGACCGCGCCAGGGGTTTCTACTTTGTTAAATTAAACAACGGTCAAAAAATTTATACCGGGAAAATTATCATTCAATGACAATTAAAAACTTTATTCTGCTAGCCTTTGGTGTCAGTAGCCTGGCCGCATGCCAGCCATCCCAGAAAAAAATCACGGTCGGATACGTGCAGATCACGCAGGACCCGGTACTCGACAAAGCCAAGGCGGGAGTTTTTCGTGCACTTTCCGATTCCGGCTTCATCGATGGTCAGAATATCAAAATCCTCGATAACAATGCTCAGGGCGACTTGTCAATGATCAACACGATCCTTCAATCCCTGCTTTCGCAGAATGTGGATCTGATCATCACCAACAGTACCCCGTGCATGACGGCTGCCGCACAGGTTATCCGGACCATCCCCGTGGTGTTTACCGTGGCGTTTGGACCGGAGCAGTTAGGATTTAAAACCATACCGGCCAACCTCAACGGTATATTTGACCCGCTGAAAGTTGCTGATTTTGTTGATGTCATGCAGGAATGCATACCCGGGATGAAACGGATCGGCATACCCTATAACAATGCCGAACCCAATGCAGAATACTCGGTAAAAGTGCTCAGCAAGGAGTTCTCCAACCGTGGGATCGAACTGATGACCGCTGCGGTGACCAGTACCAACGACATCATACAGGCCGGCCAGTACCTGGCAGGTCAGAGAATCGATGCCCTGGTGGCTGCGGCCGACAATACCATCTACCTGGGCTTGCCGGTGCTGGCAAAATTGGCATCGGATAAAAAAATACCCCTGTTTGTCACCGATCCCCTGCAGGCTGAAAAAGGAGCTGCAATCGGGCTGGGTGTGAGCTACGACCAATGGGGATACCAGTCTGGACTTAAGGCCGTTGAAATTCTGAAAGGCAAACCCGTATCGGGAAACCGGATTCAACCGATTACGGGATTTGAACTGCTCATTAACCGTAAAGCCTGTGCCGACCAGGGGCTGGAAGTGCCGGAAACAGTCACTTCCAGAGCCACACGGGTAATTAATTGATTAATTATGGCAAATCTATGAAATCTGTTTCCCGGGGTATCCTTGCCCTCCTCCTCGTTTCGGCCGTTTTGCTCTTTTCTGATCTTCAGAACAGGAGCAATCCAAAAGAGAATACCCTGCAGGGCAATCAGGAAAAACCAGCGGTCAAACCCGGTACAATGTTAAAACTGGCCATGGTTCAATATGTCGACAGCCCTAATTCGGAAGACTGTGAAAAAGGAATGCGTAAAGCACTTGCAGACAACAATCTCGTAGAAAACCAAAACTTTACGCTGAAAACGTTTAATGCCCAGGGCGATATTTCCACCTTGAACAGTATAGCCGGAGCGCTTGGCAGCCAGACCTGGGACCTGATTTTTGCGAGCTCTACCCCAACCGTGCAGATGCTGGCCAAGAAACTGCCGGGATATAAAATCGTATTCACCAATGTCGGGGATCCGCTTGCTGCAGGACTGGGAACATCATTCGAGGATCATCTGCCAAACATCACAGGCATCAGTACGATGAGCGATTTTGAAGGACTCATCAGCATGGTGCTTTACCTCCATCCCCGGATTAAGAAGATCGGTACCGTTTTTACTCCTGCTGAGATCAATTCCGTGTCCTATAAAGACCACCTCGAGGAAGCCGCTAAAGCACACGGGATCGAACTGATTACCGCTCCGGTCAATACCTCCTCGGAAGTGGTGGATGCAGCCAATACCCTGGTGGCTCAAAGAATAGGCGCTTTTTGCCAGATTTCCGATAACCTGACGGGCAGCTCAAGCTCAGCTATTGTGAAAATATCTCTCGAAAGAAAGATTCCCTATTATGGCTTTGTTACCCAACAGATTCCCCAGGGTGCCATAGCGGTGTGCGCCCGCGACTATTTCCAGGCCGGTTATGAGGCCGGGCAGATGGGTATTGAAGTTCTGGCAGGTAAGGATCCTGCAGGAATGCCTTACAAGTATGTCGGTAAAACAGATTACCTCCTGAGCGAGGAAAACGCACGTTTGCTCAATGTTGCCATTCCCGGTAAAATAGTCCAGGATTTTCCAACCCTGCAAATCATTAAAAAAAAATAAAATAATCGTAATTGAATGGATAACAAGCTGGATATCAGAAAAGGGCCTCCCGGCAATGATCAGCGGGTTTTTCTTGAAGGAAGACTGGATGCCAATTGGGCCGGGCATCTCGATGACTACCTGAACGGCCTGGTACGCGACGGGTCATACCGTATCATCCTGAATATGGGCGGCGTTCAGTATCTCAGCTCCATGGGCATCAGGATTTTAGTGAGCCAATATAAGAAGATCAAGAAACTGGGCGGCCTCTTTGTTCTGGAAGATTTACCCGAAGTCGTCTCCGATGTGCTTAAAATGGTCGGGATGTTCAGTCTCCTGACAGAGACCGCCCAGGAGGCAGCGCCGCTGGAAAAAGTGACCGCCCAGTTTCTGGAGGTTAATCAATATCGCTTCGATAATGAAATTCTTTCCGGCGAAAAGATGACCCTGAACCTGACAGGTAATCCGGAGTTGTCCCTGACTTCCGGTTTCCAGTCGGCTGATAACCAAAAAATCAGATTTGCGGCCAATCATTATGGCTTGGGGATTGGTGCCATCGGCGAGGGCTTCGAAGATTGCAGAAGCCGCTACGGGGAATTTATCGCGTTAGGTGATGCCCTGGCTTACAAGCCGTCCGACGGATCAAAAATTCCCGATTATACCGTTAAGGCAGGAAAACTAGAACCCGAGATCAATGCACTCCTTTCCATTCAGGCCACAGGTGCCTTTTCAAACCGGGTATCTTTCGAACCCATGGAATTGGCCGCTCCGATTTCCCTCGAAAACCTGGTTTCCGGATTTGCCCGGTCGGCAGCACTGGAACAGTTTGTTTTCCTCATGATAGCCGAGAGTGCCGGTTTGGTAGGGGTAAGCCTCAGTGTACCCCCGGTTGGCGGAACAAAGCTCTTTGATTTCCCCGGAATTCGTGAAAACATAAATTTCACTACCGAACCGGCCTATTCCCGTATGCTGACCCTATCGGTCGGGTTCTTCTCCAGAAATCCCGGTAAGGACCTGAAGCCTTTCCTTCGTCCCGTAAAACCCGGGTCGTCAGACTATATCCATACCCATGCCGCCGTTTTTCCTTTCCAGGCGCTGGCTAAAAATGAACTTTCAGCAGGCAAGCTGATAACCCACCTGTTTGACAGCAGTATCGTGGAGGATGTGATCCACCTGATCCATGACTCACGCGAGATCGCCGGATTGGGCGACAGCACCTTTAAGCAGGGGGTGGCCTGGATCGGAAAATTTAATTAACCTTTAAAACCCGAGGTCAATGACATTATTAATCGGATCAATCACGATAGGACTCATCCTGGCTCTGCTGGCACTGGGGATATTCATCAGTTTCCGGATTTTTGACTTTCCGGATATCACGGCGGAGGGATCCTTCACCTTCGGCGCTGCCATTACCGCCTCCCAGATTGTGGCCGGCATGAGCCCTGTTCTGGCTACTTTACTCGCCTTTGTCGGTGGACTGCTGGCCGGCTCGGCAACCGGCCTCATTCATACCCGGTTTAAAATAAACCCCTTATTATCAGGGATTCTGGTCATGACTGCCCTGTATTCGGTCAACCTCCATGTCATGGGCAAAAGCAATGTGCCGCTCCTTTCACAAAGTACCCTCTTTACCTGGTTCGAACAATTCTCAGTTTCCGTTTCAGGGAAAGATACCGTGGTGAACCTGATTGGCTGGAGCGTTCCGGCAAAGGACTTGTGGACCCTCCTTTTCTGTTTTCTGATCATCCTGGCTTTCAGCCTTTTGCTGCTGTGGTTTTTCCGGACGAATATCGGTACGGCTATGCGGGCTACCGGAGATAATGATCAGATGATCAGGGCTCTGGGCGTGAACACCAAAATGATGATCATTTTCGGTGTGGCCCTGTCCAATGGAATGATAGCGCTCGCCGGTTCGCTCCTGGCCCAGTTCCAGGGGTTTGCCGATGTCCAGATGGGTATCGGGATGATGGTATGGGGCCTCGCAAGTGTGATCATCGGAGAAGCCCTGATCAGTGACAACAGTCTGGGCCTCGTGATTGCCGGTGCGGTGATCGGCGCCGTCCTGTTCCGCCTGCTGGTGGCCATCGCACTCCGTTGGGGGATGAACCCGAACGACCTGAAACTGATTACGGCCGGATTTGTATTTCTGGCTCTGGTGCTCCCGGGTTTTATGAAGCAGACTAAAAAGATCAAATTATTCAGATAATCCCATGTTAGAAATATCCAATCTTTATAAAACCTTTAATGCCGGAACGATCAACGAGGTGATGTCATTGCAGGATGTTAACCTCTCTATTGAAGACGGCAGTTTTGTATGCGTTTTGGGCACCAACGGCTCCGGCAAGTCAACCTTGCTTAATGCCGTGGCCGGCACCTTCATCTCCGATTCAGGCACCATCCTGCTGAATGGCAAGAACATTACCCGGTGGCCCGAGCATAAACGCGCCTGCCAGATAGGTCGCGTATTTCAGAATCCCTTCAGCGGTACCGCCCCGGCCATGTCAATCGCCGAAAACCTGTCGCTGGCTGCCAAAAGGGGCAAAAAGCGGGGATTGGGCTGGGGTTTGCCGGTTTCGGTGGTCCGTGATCTGAAAAGCCGAGTCAAGGTCCTGAATATGGGCCTGGAAGACCGCCTCGATACCCCGATCGGGAAACTGTCGGGCGGACAGCGCCAGGCCCTCACCCTGCTGATGGCCAGCTGGCTGAAACCCGATCTGCTGCTCCTGGATGAACATACCGCTGCCCTGGATCCGAAAACCGCCAGCAAAGTGATCGAACTTACCGAACGGATCGTTACCGACGGAAAACTTACCACCCTGATGGTCACCCATTCCATGCAGCAGGCGGTGAACCTCGGCGACCGGGTCATCATGATGCATCAGGGCAAAATAAAATACGATTTTAAGGGGGACGAGAAACGCCGGCTGAAAGTGACCGACCTCCTCGCGCTCTTTGATGAGCTTCGGCGTAAAGATCAGATAGATAACGGGGTAGCAGAGTTATTGATAAGCAATTATGTGTAAATCATCCGATCCAGGCGTATGAAAAGATTTATCCGGCCCCTGATATTCCTGTTCGGAGTAAGCGCCATCCTGCTGCTATCCGATTTGCAGAACCGTACGGGAAGTGCGCGGAATATTGAAAAGACCAGGATTGCCGTGTTCCGTTTTAATTCCAATCAGATTCTGGAAGAAACCGAGCAAGGGTTGATGAACATCCTACAGGCATCTGAAGTCTTCCGGAAAGGGCGGATTGAAATCCGCCGTTACTGCGCCGAAGGCGATATGCCAACCGCCAATACCATCGCCAGGAATATCGTGAGCGAAAAATTTAACCTGGTGGTCTCGATAAGCACCCCGGGATTGCAAGTCATGGCCAATGCCAATAAAAACGGGGAGGTCCTTCATGTGTTTTGTGCCGTAACCGATCCGGTGGCTGCCGGGGTTGGGATCACCGGACCGGCTGCCGACCAGCATCCCTTGCACCTGGTAGGGATAGGAACTTTCCAGCCGGTAGAGGATGTTTTCAGAATCGCAAAGGAAATGAAACCCGATCTGAAAAAAGTTGGTGTCGTTTGGTGCACCAGTGAAACCTGCTCCGAAGCCTGTGTCAAAAAAGCCAGGATCATCTGCAAGGAACTTGGCATTGAACTGGTAGAAATGAGCGTTGAAACCGTATCCCAGGTGTATGAGGCAGCGCTGGCCGTGGGCTCGAAAAACGTGGAAGCCCTCTGGATCGGCGGCGACAACATTGTCGAATCCGCGATCGAAATGTATATCGGGGCAGCTGCCAAAAACCATATCCCGGTGATGTCAAATAATCCCAAGCATGCCTTGAAAGGATCAATGGTTAATCTTGGGGCCAACTACTACAACGTGGGTCAAACTGCGGGCGAAATGGTCGTTTCCCTTATCAACGGATTAGCTACCAATCAGATAGAGATCAAGAATGTGGTTCCGGAGAAACTTTTTATCAATGACTCCGTGCGGCGGTTGGTGAAAGGGAATTGGCAGATACCCGAAAGCATACTGGCACGAACGGATTCAATCATACGCTAAGCAGTCTTCTATGAATATCATTCTCAGTTTTTTTCCCGTATTGCTTTTTTTAGCTTTTCTCTTTTTGCTCGACAGTTTTAAGCTCGTGCGGGTAAACATATTGATATTATGTTTGTTCTGGGGCGTTCTGTCAACATTGGGGAGTTACCTCCTGAATACTTTTACCGCAAAATCCTTCTCACTGGATTTCGATTTTCTTTCTCACTATGTGGCTCCCGTATTGGAGGAGTTTTTGAAGGCATTATTTATTATTTACCTGATATCCCGTAAGAAGATCGGTTTTATGATCGATGCGGCCATTTACGGTTTTGCCATCGGAGCCGGCTTCTCCCTGGTGGAAAACATCTATTACCTGCTCAATAACACTTCACTGGAATACAACCTGCTCATCTGGGTGATCCGGGGGTTTGGAACCGCGGTCATGCATGGGGGTTGCACCGCCCTCCTCTCCGTGCTCTTTATCAGCGGCCTCAGCCGTTCGGAAAACAGGCTGCTGGCCTTTTTACCCGGACTGCTCCTGGCCATTCTGTTGCATGCCGGATTCAATTTTTTCCTGGTAAACCCGGTCCTGCAGACTTTGCTGATCATGGTTCTGCTTCCGGCTGTCTTTGCCCTGGTTTTCTATTTTAGCAATTCAAGGCTGCAGCAATGGCTCGAAATTGAGTTTAACAGCGAAGTGGAACTGCTCGGCATGATCAGAAAGGGCGAGTTCCGGTCAACCAGGGCAGGCACCTACCTCCTGTCGCTGAAAGAGCGGTTTAGCCCTGAAACCATAGTTGACATGTACTGGTACATAGGACTTTATCTGGAGCTATCCATAAAAGCCAAACGCAATGTCATGCTCAGGCAAAACGACTTTCCTATCCTGGTTGAAGAAGATCTGAAACCCATGCTCAGGGAACTTGGCCAGTTGCGGAAACAAATCGGTAAAACGGGTGAAATTGCGCTTGCACCTTTGATCAGGATGAATTACCGTACCTTATGGAAACTAAACCAGCTTTAGATTGAATCACAATAAGATTTCTTATCTTAACGTCCGCTAATAAACCTGAAATAACAGCGCCATGAAATCGAAAAACACCATGCTATTCGTAATCGGCTTGTTTGCAGCCCTTTGCATTGGTTTTTTAATTGGAATCAGTGTTGATTTTCCAAAAACCGATAAATCGGATCTTACAGGGACTTTTGGGAAGGCTGAAAAGTTCCGCAAAGTCCAGATGACACCTAAAGACATCCAACTCCGGAGCGAGATTTTGAAAGATACGTCCCAGCTGAGAAGCATGATCCAGGGATTGGTGTATTTCTCAGTCTTTACCGAAGAATTCAATACCAATATAGAGACTACTCTGCTGGCTTTCAAAGCACAGGGAATGGGAAGCCAGGCAGGTGAAGCGGAACAGCTGAAAGCCCTGCAGGAATATTCTGATTTTATCAAGAACAACAACAAAACGCTGAATAGCACAATTGCCTTATTATCCGGCTATTACTTAAAAGACACAGCCGACCTTTCGCAGGATGTTGAAAAACAACTCCGCGATTTTTCAGTATACGTGAATGGCCTCAACCAGAAGAGTGCGGTACTGAGCCAGGCCTTTGTGAATCTGGATAATTTCATGTTGGGTAACAAAACATTCCAGGAACATAAAAATGTGGTTACCCAACTCAAGTCCATTCGTGACCAGTTGCTTATCGGCGCCGTTCAGTTGAGTTCATTAATGAACAACAGGGAGCAGGTCGGCAGTTTCCTTAACTATGCCTATGGGTCGCAGGGCGATCTCAATCGGATATTGGGCAGGGAACAACTTGGAGCGGTCATGTCAAAAGAGCAGCTCCAAGGTCAAAAAATGAGCAAGGAGGACCTTCAGGCGTTAATGGCCGGTCACGGGGGGCTGGGTTGTTTTATGAGCCGGCCGGATTTAGGTGCCGGGCTTCAAGTAGTTTATGACCGGTCCAGTTTGCAATTTGTCAGCAGCAGGGATCCTCTGGCTTTTACAATAGGCGGCAAGTTGGGTATCATTGATGCAGCTTATCAGATGATAGGGTTTGTCGTTTTAGCCAGTGATAAACTCAATATTTTCTTTAATAATTACAGTCTGCAGGCACTTGTCGCTTCCCAACTGGGAAGCACCCCTTTGGGTGTTTTACTTTTCGGCAACCTCTTTTCAGTCAGCGACCTCCAGAATGTTTTTTTCTCTGTCGACGGAATCAACAGTTTTTATGGGTTCCTGGCAAAAGACAACCTGGGCATTATTATTTAGCCATTCAACACGTTTCTTGATAATGATTGACCTGATCAGGATCTTTCGTTGAACATGGAAGAGCATAACCGCACCTTGGAACAGAAAATTGAAGAACTCGCTGCTTCCCTGAAGGCAACTCAAACCCAGCTTCTGGAATCCGAAAAACTGGCGGTACTGGGACAGCTCACTGCGGGTATTGCACACGAAATAAAGAACCCCCTGAATTTCGTCACCAATTTTTCCGAGCTTTCCATGGAACTGGTCAATGAGCTGACCGAAGAATTTGACAAACTGTCTGGAAGCATCGATCCCGGGGATATCGACTATCTGAAAGGCATTCTGGAGGATATCAACGGTAATCTTCAAAAGATCAACCAGCATGGCAAGCGGGCCGACAGCATCATCCGCGGGATTTTACTTCAATCGCACGGCAAGCAGGGCGAAATCCTGCCTACGGATATCAATGCGCTGCTAGCTGAATATGTTGCGTTGGGTTATCATGGAATGAGGGCCAGCGACAACACGTTCAACATCAAGATAGAAGCGGAATATGACCCGTCCATTGGAATCATTCCTGTTGTTCCGCAGGATATCAGCAGGGTTTTTCTTAACCTGGTCAATAATGCCTGCTATTCCACTTCACAGAAAAAATCGGAACTAAAGGACTCCTATGCTCCGGTATTAAAGGTATCCACGCAAAAGGCTGGAAAAAACATCATCATACGGATCTGGGACAATGGTAAGGGGATCCCGCGGGAAATCCTCGACCGGATATTCAATCCTTTTTTCACAACCAAACCCGCCGGATCCGGTACCGGGCTGGGATTATCGATCAGCTATGACATTATCGTCAACGAACATCACGGAGAAATTAACGCGGCTTCAACCCAGGGTGAATATGCCGAATTTACGATAACACTCCCAATAACATAATACACAAACAGGGGCTAATCATGGATGATCAATCAATAATGAGGGTAAAGATCATGGTGGTGGATGATGAAGTGGATCTTGAGCCACTCATCCGGCAAAAATTCCGCCGTCAGATCAGGGATGGTGTTTATGATTTTGTTTTTGCACACCACGGGCTGGAGGCGCTGTCCAAACTCATCGAAGAACCGGAGATCAGGCTTATCCTTTCCGATATCAATATGCCCGAAATGGATGGGCTAACCCTCCTCACCGAGTTGAAAGGGCTGAAAAACCCCTGGCTTAAAACGGTCATCGTATCGGCTTACGGTGATATGGAAAATATCAGGACAGCCATGAACAGGGGTGCCTTCGACTTTGTTACCAAACCCATCAGCTTCGAGGATCTTGAAATCACCATCAACAAAACCCTTGAGGAGATTACCTTGTCGTGGAAAAGTGCCAGGGAGCATGATCAGCTGATTTCCATCCAGCAGGATCTGCAGGCAGCGCGTGAAATACAACAGGCCATACTTCCCAAAATCTTCCCTCCATTCCCCGATCGCACCGAGTTTTCGATTTATGCATCCATGATAGCAGCCAAAGAAGTTGGTGGAGATTTCTTCGACTTCTTTATGATCGACAGTGAACGTCTTGGTTTTGTGATAGGCGATGTTTCGGGAAAAGGTGTGACGGCCGCCATTTTCATGGCGGTCAGCCGGACATTGATCAGGGCTACCGGAATCAAGGGAATATCCACCGTTGATTGCATGAACTATGTAAACCGGCTCCTGTGCAATGAAAGTGTTTCGTGCATGTTTGTCACGGTTTTCTATGGTATTCTGAATACTGCAAACGGAGAGGTCGAATATGTGAATGCAGGGCATAACCCGCCATATATTGTTTCCGGAAACGGGATCAGCAAGGTGGAAATGACGGATGGGACCATCCTGGGCTGCCTCGACGATTTCGAATATCGATCGAAGAAAGTGGTGCTCCAACCCGGTGACCTTTTATACCTGTACACGGATGGGGTAACCGAAGCATTCAATACACATGAAGAGCTCTATGAAGAAGAACGGTTGGAAAATTTCCTGAAAAATCACCTGTCGAATCCGATAGAAGAGGTGGTAAAAGAATCTTTTCAGGATGTCGCCGAATTTTCCAAAGGGGCTCCACAGTCAGATGACATCACGGTACTGGCCGTCCGCTATCATGGCCATGGTTGACAATAATTCCTGTCAGTAAATCCTCTTTGATATGACAACATCGAATTTCTCCAGGTTCGCTAATTTTGTTCCTCTGACCGTTGTTATTCTTGCGATGCTGTCAGTTGGCCTGCTCCTGCCTGCACAGAATAAAATCAATCTGCAGGATTACGAAACCAACAACGTCAAACTTATTTTCCTCGACAAAAACACCTCCTATCTGGTACCGCATACCGTCAGGTCGTTTGAAAACGCGCTATATTTTCATGAAAAATTCTGGGATTACCAGCCCTCAGGGAAAACAAACATCCTGTTCAATGATTTCACGGATGTCGGTAATGGGGGGACTAATGTCATACCCTGGAATTTTCTGAACATCGCGGTTGCCCCGTTTGATTACACCTTTTCCGTAGTACCGGCCAATGAGCGTATGCAATGGCTCATGAGTCATGAGCTCGCCCATCAGGTGATGTGTGAGCAATCTTCCAAACAGGACCGGCTTTTCAGGACCCTCCTGGGCGGAAAAGTGATGGCCGACAATCGTGATCCACTTTCGATGGTATACAGCTATTTCACCACCCCGCGATGGTATTCACCCCGCTGGTACCATGAGGGGATTGCCGTTTTTATGGAAACCTGGATGTCGGGCGGGATTGGCCGGGTGATGGGGGGATATGATGAAATGGTATTCCGCACCATGGTGCTCGACAGCGCCTATTTTTATAATGTTATCGGGCTGGAGACGGAAGGAACCACCATAGACTTCCAGGTAGGGGTGAACTCTTATCTGTATGGAACAAGGTTCGTCAGCTACCTGGCTTACCATTACGGAATCGAAAAACTGAAAGAATTTTACACCAGGACAGATAACAGCAAGCGGTTTTATGCGGCTCAGTTTAAACAGGTATACGGAACACCCATCCAGGAAGAGTGGGACAAGTGGATCCGGTGGGAAAATGGCTTTCAACACCAGAATCTGGAAAACATTAAGAAGTACCCCGTTCCCGGTTTCCGGAAAATTACGGACAAACCGCTGGGTTCGGTTTCAAGACAACATTATGACCCGGTATCAAAAAAGCTGCTGCTGGCGGTAAACTACCCGGGTAAATTATCCCATATCACCTATTTGGATGTAGCTACCGGAAAGATGACTCCCATAGCCCCGGTACTCACCCCGAGTCTGTACCTGGTCACCAGCCTCGCCTATGATGATTCTTCGAAAACGATATTTGCCTCCACGCAAAATAAGGATTGGCGGGGGCTGCAATCCATCGACCTGAAGACCGGTAAAACGTCTAACCTGATCAAATTCACCCGGTCAGGAGATTTGGTCATGAATTCCCATGATCATTCCTTATGGGGAATTCAAAGCATGAGCGGCCGGTCGAGCCTGGTTCGGTTTATTTCACCCTACACTCAGTTTCAATCCATTGTTACCCTTCCGTTTGGCCAGGATTACTCCGATCCGGCCATCTCACCCGATGGAAGCCTGCTCTCGGTTACTTTGTCGGATGTTACCGGCAGCCAGAAACTGGTAATATATAAAATCGCCGACCTGATGGCCGGCAAAATGGATTATAAGGTGATCTATGAATTCGAAGATAATCCGGCCGCCAACTTCGTATTCTCGCCAGATGGAAAATATCTTTATGGAACATCCTATTATACAGGAGTTTCAAATATATTCCGAATCTCTCTTGAAACCTTGCAAGCGCAAATCCTGACCAATGCCGAAACGGGATTTTTCCGGCCATTACCCATTTCGGCCGACTCCATGATCGTCTTTAACTATACACATGAAGGGATGGTGGCCGGCATCATGAAGATCGATACCCTGGCCGACGTGAATTCAATCACCTACCTGGGCCAGCGGATTTATCAGCAATATCCGCAGGTCGAAAGCTGGACCTTGCCGCCCCCCTCAAAAATCAATCTGGACTCCCTCCATGTGGTCGAAAAGCGGTATCACCCTGTTCAGCAACTCAGGCTGGCCGGTGCCTATCCGATTATACAGGGCTATAAGAACTATATCGCAGCCGGTTACCGTTTCAACTTTATGGATCCGATGGGCCTGAATGCCCTGACCCTGAAATTATCGGTCAGTCCCACCAACAGCCTGCCAACGAAACAGATTCCTCATATTGCAGCGGAATATCATTTCTGGAGCTGGACTTTTACCGGAAATTACAATTACGCCGATTTCTATGATCTCTTCGGCCCAACCAAATTCAGCCGGGCCGGATATTCCTTCTCCACACGCTATTATAAACTCATCAACCGGTTTGCGCCGAATAAAACAGATTTCTATGTTAAACTGGCCGTTTACGGTGGATTGGAAACCCTTCCCGGATATCAGAATATTGAATCGGATTACCGCAATCTCTTTGTGGGTACCGTGAATTATCACAAAAGCCTGCTTCGGAAATCATTGGGCGCTATTGAACCGGAACAGGGCTACGACTGGAATGTGTATGCTTATTCCCTTTTCGCGGAGAAGACCTTCTATCCCCAGTTGATCAACAATTTCGACCTGGGATTTTTATTGCCCCTGCGGAATACCTCGCTGTGGTTCAGAACATCACTCGGACAATCATTGGGCCGATCCGATAAGACCAACTCCTATTTCTATTTCGGAGGATTCGGAAACAACTTCCTCGATTACCGGTCCTCGCAGCAATACCGGGAAATGTCGAGTTTTCCCGGTATGGAAATCGATGCCATCTCCGCATTGAATTATGGGAAGTTTTCGGCTGAGTTAAACTTAAAACCCATCAGGTTCCGGAAACTTGGTTTTAAAGGGCTTTATTCAACCTATGGAAGGGTAACCCTTTTCGGAATGGGTTTATTCACAAACCTTGCCAACGACCAGCCCCAGACCAATTATTACGCCAGTGGTATTCAGCTTGATCTGGAAATCGTTCTGTTCTCGATGCTTAAGTCGACCCTGTCGCTGGGTTATTCGAGAGCCTACGGCGAAATGCCCTCAAAGGACCAGTTTATGATTTCATTAAAACTCTAAAACCGGTATTATTTTAGTGTTAACTTTCTTAAATTGTGCTCTCTTCTTAAAGCTTAAACATTCTTCAGATTTATTATTACCACTATGAAAAAGAACCTGTTACAAACCGGAATTATCCTTCTCGCAGCGGTCGCGATTTGCTCAAGCTGTAACCAACGGCCAAAGGCAACCGAAGATAAGGTTACTAATTCAAAAGGTCAGATTGCCACCGTTGAGGTTGGCGGTTATGATCCGGCAAAACTCGCCAAAATGATAGTTGAAACCATTAAAGCATCTCCAAAATCAGTGGAATTGATAAATTTTCTTAATGGTGTCGGTGTATCCTACATGTCTAACCTCACCGTTCCCCTGCAGAATGTGGAGAAATATCTTACGGTTGTCGATCAGAGCTTTGCATTCGGAATGTATTTATTTGATCAGGCTTATGCCAATTCCTATAAACGCGATGATGCGGTTGCACAGCTATCCGTTGTTAATAGAACCCTGATGAAAAAATTGGGCCTGGAAGGAAATCCGGATCTGACGGAAGCCGGTACAAGATTCAAACAAAACCAAAGCAATGCAGATTCACTGAATGTCATTGTCAGGGATTATTGGAACAAGATAGGATCCAGCACCTATACCATGGAGCATCCGGGTGTTATAGCACAGTTCTATATTGGCTTAAACATCGAAGGGTTATATATTCTGACCCAGGTTGCCCTGATGTCGAAAGACAATGCCACCCTGATCAACTTTATCGGCAAGCAGAAAGAGCGTATCCAAGCTAATTACTCGGTGTTGGAGATGACCGCTGCGGACGCAGCTGTAGCGCCGATCTTTGAGAAGATGAAACCGATCATGAATTATTTTAATAATAATCAGGAATTTACAGCAAAACAGCTTGGTGAAGTTGGACCGATGATTGAGCAGATCAGGAAAGAATTGGTCAAGTAAGTGGTTATTTCACTTTACCTGTGTGACCAATGAACGAAGTTACGCTCAATGCGCTCATTAACCTGTTCGCGATTTTTTCGGCTCTGACCAAATCGGAAAGGGAACATGCACGAAGATCGTTCTCTTCCTACCTCGAATTACATTTAGGCATCTCATCTTCTGAGGAATACAAAAAACTGTTTGATGAGCTGATCGATTTATATGGAATCGGGGAAGAGGAGGAGCCTCTTTTCGACATGGTTCAGCAGGCCGAAACCATTTGCAATAATATCAAGGGACGGCTTCACCGGACTGAACAGATCATGCTTTTCCTCCGTTTTCTGGAATTAGCCCGGTCGAGTGCCGTCAGCCAGAAAGCGAATGACCTGTTCCTGAATGTTTCACGCGTCTTTTCAATAGGTGCCGAAGAGTATAAGACTTACCGGTCCTTTATTTACGGACTCACCAGCCAGGAAGGCAACCACGGGGATTTCCTTCTGATCAACCAGGATGAAAATCCCAAAGAACCGGCAATTAAACACATCAAACGGGAAAACCTGGATGGTGAAATTGTTTTCCTTATTCTAAAGGACATTGGTCATTATATATTTATTTTCAGGGGAAAGGAAAATCTTTATCTTGAAGGGAACCCCATATTACCCGGACGGTTTTATGCTTTCAAGGAAGGTGGCATCATCCGCGGAGCAAGGGTATCTCCCATCTATTTTACCGATGTTAATGCGGCCTTTTTCGATCAGGCTGAAACGCCGACTTTCACCCTTAACGGGCACAACGCTGAGTTTAAATT
>JBAZTE010000024.1:0-30790 GCA_041662065.1 Bacteroidales bacterium
CCAAAAGTCAACAACTTCTTCCGGGAGCTCTCGTTTTGAGCCTGGCTCCAAGCAAAACTCAGCGTTAGCAAAATTGCCAACAAGCTGAGCAGCTTTCCGAAACGTAGGTGTTTACTCATAATGTTAAGTGAGAATTAAAAATTAAAGTTAAAGTTAAAGTCGTTTTAGATTCATCGTATAAGGATACAGGAATCCCCATAACCGCGCCAAATTAATCACATTAAAAAATATTTCCAAATATTTTAATTAATATTTAATTAATAGCGCGCAACAATGGGCATTCTCCTTCCCATGCCGAAGGCTTTTGATGAGACCCTTAGAATAGGTGGAGACTGAAATCGTTTGTATTCTGTCCGGTTTACCAGTGTGGTGACCTTCATTACCACCTCACGCAAAAATCCGTGGCTTACTATGGTGGCCACCGGTTCCTTCATTTCAATGTATCGGTAAAGGATCGGGTCCAGAACATTGTACTCAGGTAATGAATCACTGTCTTTCTGTCCGGGCCGCAACTCGGCTGAAGGTGCCTTTATATATATATTATGTGGTATGACCTCGTGACTTCGGTTAATATATCTTGCTATGGCATATACATCGGTCTTGTAAACATCCCCTAAAACAGATAATCCGCCATTCATATCTCCGTATAAAGTAGCATAACCCACAGCAGCCTCACTTTTGTTGGAAGTATTCAACAGGATCATATTCTGTTTATTAGCCAGGGCCATCAGTATGACTCCACGGATGCGGGCCTGCAGATTCTCTTCGGTAACATCCTCCGGTTTTCCGCGGAAAGCAGGTTTCAGGTTTTCAAGAAAGGAATCCATCATCGGATCTATCGGTATCCGGCTCCAGGCCACACCCAGATTATTGGCCAGCTCAACTGAATCCGTAATCGAGTGATCGGACGAATAGCGCGACGGCATAAGAACGGGCAGAACATTTTCTTTACCAAGAGCTTCCACCGCCAGCACCAAAGTAAGTGCAGAATCCATCCCGCCTGAGAGGCCTAAAACGGCTTGCCTGAAGCCCATCTTGGAAAAATAGTCTTTGATGCCGAAAACCAGTGCCTTATAAATCATTTCGATGCGATATTCCTCGCTGAGATTGCTTTCACCTTCCGCATTCCGGGTATCTGCAGGCTTCATTAAATTCTCAACGACATATGAACGCACATCTTCGGCGAAAGGATCAAACCGGTCCGCTATCCGTCCAATACTGTCAAGAACCATGGATGATCCATCAAAGATCAATTCAGAATTGGCTCCCACCTGATTACAATATAATAATGGGATTTTATATTTCAGGACATTCTGACGGAGCACCTCATCCCGGGCATATAAACGGTTGGCCGCAAAGGGACTTGCCGAGATATTGATCATGAGGTCCGGTTGAAGCCGCGATAAAATATCCATCGGCGAAACCCGGTATAAACGGGTTCGTGAGAATGTGTTCTCAACAGGCTGATCATCCCATATGTCTTCACAAATGGTTAATGCAATCCTGACGCCCTTGAATTCAATCAGATTGAATTCATCATTAGGCTCAAAATAACGGTATTCATCAAAAATATCATAAGTTGGCAGCAGGGTTTTATGACGCACCGCCATGATTTTTCGATCAGCCAAAAAATAAGCTGCATTGAATAGTTTCTTGCCCTTTTCATTCGGGTTAATGGCCGGACCGCCCACAATGACAGCAACTTTCGATGTATCGGTGGTGAGTTGCATGATGCTTTCATTGCACCGGTCGATAAAATCACGCTGCTCAAGTAAGTCCAGCGGAGGATAACCACAAATCGCCAATTCCGAAAAAACAATGAGATCAACCGACTCCTTCTCTGCCTTTAGAATGGCATCATGCATCATGTTCAGATTTCCTTCAAAATCCGCAATTCGAAAATTTAATTGAGCTATGGCGATTTTCATTGTTTAAAAAACTAATCCAATATTTAATCCAATTTGATTTATCCGGAGATTATCCGCCTTACGGATTTCATTTTCCCGGGTAATATCTAAAAAAGTATTCTTGTAAAGGAGGGCAAACTGCAGACTGAGGCGACCCCCGAGAGAATAATGAATGCCGATTCCCGTATGATAAGCCAGATTGAACTTTGCAACCCCTTGCTGAAAAGGCTCTTTTTCAACATTATTGTCGTTGGCATTTATCAGCGCACGAATATTCCACATCGGATCAAGACCAATCTCGGCAAACCATGTTGAGTAACCAATTTCCGGAAGAAAGAATTTCAGGGCTACAGGAATCTCAACATACTGAAGATTATAGGTAACCTTCGTACCTGAGCGCAAAGTATCCCTCCCCTTATCCAGGTCGAGCACCAACACATCGTTATATAATATATTACCTCCAGTTTGATTCAGGTTCACTCCCAGTGACCAGGCATAAAAACGCTGAGCCCTGAAATCCAATCTTAATCCGCCCTCGATACCCATCCTGACCGGCGCTTCTCCGATAAATGATTCATCACCATGTATCCAGTTAATGTGTGGCTGGAGATGGATGGCGAGGTTTACCTTTGGGATAGAATGCTGTGAATGAAGCAATGAGAAATTAAAAATAAGTCCCAATGCCAGCACAAAGATTTTTGTTTTCATTCTTTTTGCAAGATTTCAGTAGATTTAACGTTTTGTCGGCAGCAATTAGTATTTATTAATATACGATGAAAATAAACCTCGTTCTGTCAAAACCAAAATTAGGCATTCTTATTATAATCCTTTTCATCGGATCCACATCCTGTCAAAAGCGTGATCAACACGATGACCATTCAATTGTCCGGTTCGAAAAACTCGTTTTTTCATTTCCAACATCCGTATTATCCGACAGCATCCGTATTCATCATAAGGAACTTATTCCATTTTTCAGGGTTTTCAATGAGGAGGTCATACGGATCGGTCCTGATACCCTTCCCGGTTATAACGAACAACTGAACCGGTTTGTTAATGATTCACTGATGAACCATGTATATCAGACCATTACTAGATCGGCGGGTATTTATGACAAAAAATGTCTCGAAATCAGGGATGCACTTAAACGATGGTCGGAAAAGACCGGTAACGCTCATCCGGATTATCTTGTTACTTTCCAATCAGGATTTAATCAGTCGTTCATCGCTCTGCCCGGAATCCTTGGCATCGGGATTGACCATTATCTGGGTGCCGATTGCAATTTTTATCAGGGGTTGGGCCTGCCTGAGTACATCAGGAAGGATATGAAACCGGAGAATCTTCCGGGCGATGCGGTGAGAGCCTGGGTATACAGCGAAATACCCGCACCGTCCACCGATGTGGTTTTTCTGGACCGGATGATCTATGAAGGCATGGTTTATTATATTACCAGCAGGTTATTACCTGAAATAAGTGAAGGGGTATTATTCCATTATACTGAAGATCAATTGCGATGGTGCCGCAGTCAGGAGAAAGCGATGTGGAAGTATATGGCCGAACAGAAAGTATTGTTCTCATCTGAGCGTTTGACCATCAGAAAATTCATTGAGGAAGCCCCTTTCACACGCGACTTTGGGAATGAATCACCCGGCCGGGTCGGAACCTGGATAGGGTTCCGAATAGTGAGCAGTTACGTCAAGTCATCAGGAATTAGTCTCAGCGATCTTATAAAAATCAGCAGTGCCAAAGAAATTCTATCGGGTTCAAAGTATCATCCTTAAACTAAAAATCCCCAACTTTGTTACAGATTAAACATAAGGAGAAGATCAATGTTAAAAAGAAAATCAGTTTACAAATGCGGAGTTTGCGGCAACATCACAGAAGTTTTAAGTGTTGGCGGCGGAACGCTGGCGTGCTGCGGACAGCCGATGAACTATCTGGAAGAATCCACTGCCGACACCTCCATTGAAAAGCATGTACCCTTTATTGAAAAAATCAAAGGCGGCTATCTGGTAAAAGTTGGAGAAAAGCAGGATCACCCTATGTTGGAGGCGCATTACATAATATGGATTGAACTGCTGACCAGCGTAGGATCCTACATGAAATTCCTGAAACCGGGAGATCAGCCGGAAGCTGAGTTTCAGGTTGCTGCCAGCGAAACTATTGTTGGGGCAAGAGAGTATTGCAACATTCACGGATTATGGAAAGGATAATAGATGATAGGTAAAAAAATGCAAACCGCTATCGATGAGCAGATCAATGCCGAAATTTGGTCGGCTTACCTGTATTTGTCGATGTCTGCCTATTTCGAATCCCAGAATCTTAAAGGATTCGCAAACTGGATGAAAATCCAGTGGCAGGAAGAAGTTACCCATGCGATCAAGTTTTTCGATTATGTTCATTCACGGGGTGGTCAGGTTACCTTGAAACCGATTACCGCAGTGCCTGTCAAATGGGGAAATGCGATCGATGTATTCAAAGAAACATTAAGTCATGAGCAACAGGTGACTTCTTTGATTAATAACCTGGCCAATCTCGCCGTCGAGGAGAAGGATCATGCAACGAACACCGTGCTGCAATGGTTTATTGCAGAACAAGTTGAAGAGGAAGCCAATGCTGAGCAAATTCTGGTTCAGCTAAAAATGATTGGTGATAACGGTTATGGCCTTCTCATGCTCGACAGGGAACTTGCCATGCGTGTATTTGTAGATTCAACAAAAACCGCCACCAACTAACCTTTTGTCAACCTATCATTTACCGTTAGCCATTAACCAATTAACCGTTGACCGTTAACCGACAACTTTTATCACCTGTACATGCATAGCCATTCATTCAAATGCCGCTCGTGCGGTTATGTTTATGATCCCGAGGAAGGTGATCCTATCTCCGGTATCCCTGCCGGGACGGCTTTTGAAGACTTGCCCGATGATTGGATTTGTCCCTTATGCGGAGTGAGAAAAACCGAATTTTTTGAAATCAGTGAATAAATTATGAAGGCAGTTGAAGTAAAGGACGGAGTGTACTGGGTGGGTGGAATTGACTGGAATCTAAGAAGCTTTCATGGCTATCTGACCCAGCGCGGATCGACCTACAATGCCTATCTCATTATCGATGAGAAAATTACACTGATCGATACGGTAAAATCGTATCTGACGGGAGAGATGCTGGAAAGGATCCGGTCGGTGGTCGATCCATCGAAAATTGATTATGTGGTTTGTAATCATATTGAAATGGACCATTCGGGCGGGCTGCCGGAAATAATGAAAATTGCCCCCAAAGCAGCCCTGTTCTGCTCTCCAAAAGGGGAATCCGGACTGCGTGAGCATTACAAGGAAAATTGGAACTTTAAACCCATGGAATCAGGAACCATCCTGAATCTGGGTAAAAGAAACCTGCACTTTATACTCACGCCGATGGTTCATTGGCCGGACAATATGGTGGTATATATGCCGGAAGAAAAAATCCTGTTCTCCAATGACGCATTTGGACAGCATCTCGCATCCTCTGAGCGGTTCGATGATGAATATCCCCTGGATATCAGCCTGCATGAAGCCCGGAAATATTATGCCAACATTGTTTTACCCTATTCAAAGCAGGTGCAGAAGGTTTTGGTAGGCATTAAGGACATTGAAATTGAAGTCATTGCGAACAGTCATGGAATTATCTGGCGCAAGCATATCAATGAAATCATCAGTGGTTATAAAAGCTGGGCAAGCAATGAAACCCGCAAAAAAGCGCTTATTATTTATGACACGATGTGGCATTCAACGGAAGCCATGGCGCTCGCGATACAGGATGCATTTGACCAAAAAGGATATCTGACCGCCTTCCTTAGTCTGCAGCATAATCACATTTCTGATATAATGACTGAAGTTATTGATGCAGAGTATATTTGCATTGGTTCTCCAGCTCTTAACGGCCGGATGTTACCTACCATGTCGGCCTTTCTCACTTATCTCACCGGCTTAGCCCCTAAAAACCGCAAATGCATTGTATTCGGATCGTATGGGTGGGGTCCAAAACAAATTGAAGAGATGACCAGAATAATGACCGAATCGGGATTTGAGGTGGTGGCCACTGAAAAGGTTAAATATGTGCCGTCGGCGGATGATCTGGATGCTTTGCGGGTTAGGGTTCAGGAGGTACTTTAGAGAACGCAGTGCTAAGTGAAGCGGTCCCCGCGAAGGCGGGGATGACACTTCTCCGAATGATTTGTAATGACGCTTTTTCTATAAAATCACAATCGAAGTTGTGTCATCCCCGCGAAGGCGGGGACCGCTTCACTCTGTACGAAACCAAAAGGCGGGGACCCCTTCATTCTACCTCAAAATCCCAACTGAAAGCCACGCCATCATCCCCACCCCATGCGCCAGGGCTGATTCATCAATGTCAAATTCAGGGTGGTGGACGGGATGATTGGCATTCGCTCCGCCGGTTCCCATACGGTAAAAGGCGGCTGGAAAACGTTGTCCATATCTGGAGAAATCTTCGCCGGTCATCCTGAGCGGCAATTCTGAAATATTTTCCTCACCGGCATAGGTGACCGCTAAATTCCGTAACCGGTGCGTAAGTTCCGGCTGATTGTTCAGCGCCGGGTAACCAGGGATAATCCGGCAATCGAGGGTTCCACCCATGGAAGTAACGATCCCGTCAGCCATCTGACTTATTTTGTCGAGGGCAATTTTTCTCCAATTTTCGTCCATGATCCGGAAGGTTCCTTCCAGTTTTACCGATGCCGGAATGACATTGGTTGAACCCGGACCGTCGAATTTGCCGAATGAAAGGACTGCGGGAATGCCGGCGGGAATTTTACGGCTGACTATTTGCTGAAGGCCAACGACAACGTGGCTGGCTATCAGTACAGGATCAATCAGTTTGTGAGGAAGTGCTCCATGACCGCCAATTCCCCTCACCTCCATATGTATTTCATCAGTCGAGGCCATATAGGGACCTTCACGGAATCCAAACGATCCGGCAGGTAATTCGGGATAAACATGTTGGGCAATTATAAAGTCGGGCTCAGGATGATCAAGCAACCCGGATTCCAGAATCTTTAAAGCTCCTCCGGGAAGGACTTCTTCTCCCGGCTGGAAGATAAACCTGACCGTTCCCTTGAATTCCTGTTTAAGTGCCGAGATAATTCTTATCGCTCCCAGAAGGGCGGCGGTGTGAACATCATGTCCGCAGGCGTGCATGATCCCGTCATTCTTCGACCGGTAGCCGCAAGTGTTCTTTTCAAAAATTGGTAAAGCATCCGTATCAGCCCGTAAAACAAGGTATTGACCTTCACCTGATCCCCGGATCAAACCGGTGATCCCGGTTCCGGCAACCCGTTCATGGCTAATGCCCCAACGATCGAGGACGCCCTCAATTAAATCAGCCGTTGCGTATTCCTTGAATGATAACTCGGGATTAGTATGGAGGGTTCGGCGAATGGATATGATCTCCTCAGACCATTGGTTTGCCATTCCTTTTATTTTTTCCGGTTGCATGATACTCAATTAAAAATCCAGACTAAGGGAAAGATAAAATATTCGTGGCAGAAGTACGTGATTCTCAATTCCCCATGCCCAATCGGCCCGAACGAAATAACCCAGCAACCGGCTTCTTAATCCAAAGCCATAACCTGCCACGATCGGCTCATTGCCCTTGTCGATCACAATGACCAAGGGTCCGTTCCGGATCACTTTCCGGTTAAGGTGGTTTTTCTCGCTCCACGGGGAAGGTCCGCTCCAGGCTGATCCGATATCAAAAAACCCGATAACCTGGAAATTATTCAGAAAATCGGAGTTGATGGGTTTGTTGGCAAAATATCGGAAAATCGGCCAGCGCAATTCCGTATTGAACACGGCAAAACTATTTCCATTTCGGATATTCTGCGAAAAACCCCTCATGTTGGTCGCAAGAGTCTGATAAACAAAATTTTGGGTGGTATCGATGGGCATACTGGTATCGAAGGTCGGAATGGTGCGTGAAAGATTGGTCCAATTGTCGACACCGCCCAGATAATATATTAACCGGCTGCCCCCGAATGAGGTACTCACTGCAAAACGGTTGGCCCAGATGAGCGTACGGTGGATGGGCTGATAGTGACGGAAATCGGCTCCCACAACAAAAACATCGGACCAATTACCGTTGACTTGCTGGTAATACTCTCCGAAGATCTTGTATCTGATCCCTTCATATAAGTTCAGGGTGATCATCCGTGTATTATCAAAAATATATTCCAGTTTAACACCGGCCCAATACTTGGTGAAGCCCTTTTTATTCATGTTCTGCTGGTCGGTCGACAGGTAATGATAGCTGTCGATTCGGCCGTTAAGGGTAGCTTTGAGTGCATTTACCTGGCTGAACGGATATTTTAGCAGATAGAAAAGTTCCTGGGTGGTTGCCTTGACCATGGAGTAGTAATCCTGGGTAGGGGTCTGATAAACCTGGCGATGGAATATAATCTCTTTATCAAGCCGTTTCTTCAAGTTTTCGAAGCTCAGCAAATACTCATTACTCTCAAAATCAGCTCCAAACCTGACGCCGCCAATCAATTTAAAATCCTCGAAAAGGTCCTGTGTTCCCACTTTAAACAGCATGTTGAATCCGGGATTATAATATACAGCACCTCCTGTGAATGCCTGATAAGAGGAGTTCAAAAAGGTGAAATCGACCTGGGATGCCAGATAATTGATGTAAAAAGCGGGTTGATAAATACGCAGGGGGGGGACATCAAATGCGCGTCCCGTAACCGGATCTTTCAAGGTTGGGTCAGCGGTTCTCAGAGCTCTGGCAGCAGGAGCCGGAGCATTTTTTTCGCTCTCGAACACATAACTATTGATGTTGACATTCCCTTTCAGAGCCGCAGTATCGCCACCCAGAACCAGTGGACGGTGCGGCAAAGCAGGAGTCACCACAGGCGTTGTTTCGGCCGCCGCTGCTAAAGCTGCCAGACTATCCTGGCGGGCCAGATCCCTGGACAACTTACTCCGGAATGCAGTTGGCTGCAACATGCTGGTACCCGGCAAATCCTGGTTTAAAGTTCCCCGTGCCAGCTTGAATTTTCCGTTTTGATAAATCAAGGATGACCATTCATTCGTGGATGGGGAGAATGACTGGTCAAGGATATTGCGGTTATAATTCGTCAGTGGGGTTGTCCGGGTGTTAAAGGCATAATGCACGGTGGTATCAATAGCAACAACAGCGCTGTCATACTCTGCCATATATCTGTTTCTCAAACCATTATCGTCACCCAAAAAGTAATATTTTCCATCAGGCATACGCATGGGTTCGAAGCGGTCGGCATAAGCATCGTCTGCCAGCCTGGTTAACCGGTCAGATTTACCGGCGTAATCATAAATAAAAATATCCTGGTTGGGCTGGACGGATTGTTTTTCGTGCTGGTCCTCCAGTGAAAGGTCTTTCCGGTTGCTGGTGAAAAGAATTCTCGAAGATTTATCAATAAACCGTGGGGAGGAATCATCCGCGCGGTCATTGGTGATCCGTTCGCTGGTATTCGCGAGCAGGTTATAAACGAAGATATCGGATTGTCCATCCACCACTCCCGACAATACGAGATTCAGTCCATCATCCGAATAGGAAAAATCAAGGATCTTATCATACTGTTTTATTTCCTTATGTTCCCATTTTCGGGTATTGAGAGGGAACAGGCTGTACCTCATTTTCCCTTTATATTCCATTATCATCGCCAACAGTCCGGATGACGGATGCCAGGCGAACACGGGAAATGTATAATCCTCAACCTGACCCAGTTTTGCACCGGTCTGGTATATCTTTTTAGATTTATTCGCCTGAACATCATAAAGTATAACCCTGATACTCCCTTCGCTGTTGGAGGTGTAAACGATATAATGTCCGTCGGGACTTAGCCTCGCTCTCAGGAACTCGGTGCCCTTCCGGTTTTTCAATTTAACCAGCTGGGTTTCCGGAATGCCCCACGGACGGTCACTTTCAGCATACCGGGTTTTATAAAAGTGGAGCCATTCATAGCTCAGTGCATTGAGGTTGGTACCCAAAACATTCAGGAATCCGGAAGACGTGTTCCGGTTGATCCTGGTAAAATAAACAATCGTAGGGATCACTGACTTCCCGAAGGTTTCTGAAATGAAATTCCAGATTGACTGACCTGCATACACTGCATCCTGTCCTTCGAGGCGGTTGAATTTATCGAACTTGCCCGACAATATCCCGTCCTTCACCCTGTTTTCAGTCTCAACATCCCAGCCTTTTGAAAGAAAGGCTATCAGACCATGATAATACCATTCGGGAAGGTTAAGCAGGGTGGAACTCGCCAGCCTGTCGCGCATGGTACCCCCGTAAAGCATTTCCTGCATGACCACCTCAATGATGGCCGCTTTTATCTGCTGGTCGAACTTCCGGTAATCTCCTTCGAAATAAAGGAATACCTTATTGTCGATGATCTTGGTAACCCCTCCGATATTGGTTTCATCCTTGCCTGAAACGAGTCCGATATTGCTTTGGCGGTAATCATTCAACCGGTTATACACCAGGAAAATGATGCGTTTCGACAAGGAGAATTCAAAAAAATTCTCGAGCCTGGTCAATTCGCGGTAAGCAAACCGGCTGACATATTCGGCCAGTTCCTTCCCTTTGGGATAGAAATAGACATCGTACCGGTCATATCTGTAAAAGGAAGCAAAGAATTCACTTTCGAGAATATCCGCACGAGGATACTGGATCCGGTTCTTTCCAAAGCTCATATTAAGGCCATTATAGAACTGAGCCCTGGCCGGAGAACCTGTCAGAAAAAGGATCAGCACCAGCAATCCCGCCAATATCCTAGACTTTATACCCATCGCTAAATGACGGCTGAAATTATTAATTTTGAATGGTTTTACCTGCACAAATTCTGACAATATGAAACGCTTGATATTAGCTCTTTGTTTGGTTATTACGGGAGGTCAATTTTACAATAATTATGCCCAGTTTACCGAACCTTCCATAACTTTTGATAAAACAAGTTTCAATTTTGGCAACATCACGGAACTTGGAGGCCTGCAGACCCATATATTTTCTTTTATTAATAACGGGAGCCAGCCGCTGATTGTCAATGATGTAACGACCACCTGCGGTTGTACGGTTCCCGAATGGAGCAAGGAGCCGATACCCCCGGGTGGAAACGGAACCATTAAGGTCACTTTTGACCCGGTCGGTCGGCCCGGAGCCTTTCGCAAGGGAATTACCGTTAAATCGAATGCCCGGGAATCATCCATGGTATTATATATTGTAGGATTGGTCAGTCCGAAGCCCAAAACAGCAGCGGATGATTTTCCCGTAAAGATAGGAAACCTCCGGTTAGCCACTAATCATCTGGCCATGCAAACTGTTTTCAATTCCCAGATCAAGGTGGATACCATGCGGATATATAATGACAGTGATTCCTTGTTGAATATTGCTGTTGTTGACCCTCCTGCGCACATAAAATTTACCGTGACCCCTGCTACCCTGGAGCCAAAGAAGACCGGTCTTTTATATGTGGCCTTCGACGGCACCAAAGTCAATGAATGGGGATTTGTTCTAACCAGAGTGATATTTTCACTCAACGGAGTCACGGTCGCCAACAATATGCTGGCGGTAAGCGCCACCATTGATGAGGATTTCAGCAAATGGTCCACCGAGAAGAAGTTGTCGGCTCCAAAAGCCAAACTGGATGAGGAATCCTTCAATTTCGGGACCATCACTCCCGGTCAGCCGGTGGCACATGATTTTATTCTTAAAAATGAAGGCAAGGATCCCCTGATCATCCGGAAAATAACGACCACTTGCGGATGTACCGCCTCAAAACCTGATAAATACGAGATCAAAGGAGGAGAATCGACCATATTGCAATGCACCTTTGACAGTCGCGGAAAAACAGGTAAACAGTTTCAGACTGTAACGCTGATCGTTAATGATCCTTTACAATCGAACATTGTGTTGCGTTTTCTGGGCAATGTTGAATCCTCGGGGAAATAGCATGGAAGAAAATGATCGGCCATCAGATTCCGCTCTGAGCGTAAATTCCGGAATTGAGCATCCACCTTCGGTTGATCCCAAAGCGGCGCAGCGTTTCATCAGGCGAAGGAAATCCCTGCTGACCGTAAACGAATACATCGACGGGATTCTTGCTGGTAACCGTTCGATCTTAAGCCGTGCCATCACCCTGATTGAAAGCCACCGGCCCGACCATATACAGATGGCTCAGGAAATTATTTCCGGTTGCCTCCCTCATTCAGGTTGTTCGATCAGGATTGGTATTACCGGTATTCCCGGGGTTGGTAAAAGTTCATTTATCGAAGTTCTTGGGATCAGTCTGACCGCGCTGGGCAAAAAGCTTGCCGTACTGGCCATCGATCCCAGCAGCGAGAAATCCAAAGGCAGCATTCTCGGGGATAAAACCCGCATGGAACAGCTAAGCAATGATCCTCACGCCTTTATCAGACCATCGGCAGCAGGTGGCTCCCTGGGAGGTGTAGCCCGGAAAACAAGGGAAACCATGATTTTATGCGAAGCAGCCGGGTTTGATGTGGTATTTATTGAAACGGTTGGTGTGGGTCAGTCGGAAACTGCCGTTCATTCCATGGTTGATTTTTTTCTCCTGCTGATGCTGGCCGGTGCCGGGGATGAATTACAGGGGATCAAGCGCGGAATCATGGAAATGGCTGATACAATTGCGATTACCAAAGCTGATGGTAATAATTTACGATCGGCGGATCTTGCCTGCATGGAATACCGGAATGCGTTGCATTTATTTCCTCCGGCTGAAAGCGGCTGGTCGCCCAGGGTTCTTGCCATTTCCGCACGTGAAAATCAGGGGCTCGATACCCTGCTGGGGATATTAAATGAATTCTTTGACCATGTCAACGGGAATGGATTCCTCGAAAAACGGCGCCGGGAACAATCAAAAAACTGGATGTACTCCACCATCCGGGAACAGCTCCTCGACGGTTTTTACCACGACCCTCACATTTCAAGGCGCTTGAAAGATATTGAACGGCAGGTGATGGAAGGACGGATCACTTCCTTTCAGGGGGCAGCCAAACTGATCAGCGAATATCATAAACATAACAACCGGGCGGGCGGTACAACCCGATAACACTATTTCTCCCCGGCCAATTCCAGGCCGGTATCTATCCAGGTGAAGAAATCAGCCGGAATCCCGTTGATCCTTTCGGTGGCGCGTTTATGACCCAGCCTTACGATTATCGTGTTGATATCCGGAATTACAATCACATATTGTCCGTTCACTCCTCTCATATAATCAACATCGTAACCGCGATACTTCATCAGCCACCACTGCCATCCATAGTAATCCACATTCTTGCCGTTCACATCGATCAGATGACTGGCAGGAGTCAGTGCCTGTTTAAGATAGGATTCTGACACCAGTTGTTTGCCGTTCCACTTGCCATGGTTCAGTATGAGTTGTCCGAACCGGGCAAAATCGCGGTCATCGGTGTTAAAACAGCAATAAGCTTTCTCCACACCGTTTGGTTTATCCACCGACCAGAGGGCATCGTGCTGGGCACCCATCGGTATCCATAGTTTTTCGGAAGCATAGGAGCTAACCTTTTGATGTACTGCCCTTTCCAGAATTAGAGCCAGCAGCTGGGTGTTGCCGCTTTTGTAATCATGGAATATGCCCGGTTCGCGCAGAACGGTCTGATTCAGCACCAATCCAGGCAGATCTTTTCCGTAATAACCCTTGGTTGTCATTGAAAAGGCACTGGAATAAGCCTCATCCCAGCTCAGTCCCGAACTCATTTCCAACAGGTGGCGGATGGTCACCCTGGCTTTATCACCCTCCTTGAATTCAGGAAGATAATCGCCAACCGGTTGATCAACACTTTGAATAAATCCCTCATCCATGGCAATACCTATCAGCAGTGATACGATAGACTTAGCCATGGAAAAAGAATTTGACTTTGAATCTGGGGAATAGCCATCCCAGAATTTCTCAAAAAGAATTTTTTGATCTTTTATTACGAGGAAGGCTACTGTCTTGAACTTGTCGAACTGTGCCACATAAGGTGCCGGGATTTCTTTCTTATCATATCCGGGTATCTCGGCCCAGGGTTCAGAATTCCCGGCGATTACCACCCGGTTATCAAAAATCTTATAGTCATCAATATCAACCTGTTGATACACCAAAGCTTTTCTAAGGTATTGCGGACAAACAGCATATGCTACGGCTATAACCGCCACAATGATGAGGAGGATCCGGGTGAATTTGAACTTTTTCATAACATTTAATCTCCGTTTGGGTTTAATGTAGGGACGCATATATGCGTCTCTGCGGAAAATTCCATCTGAAAATTACAATAATTGGCCGTATTTTTACAAGTTTTTAATTTGGAACTTATGAATTATGATTTGATAGTGGTAGGCAGCGGTCCGGGCGGATATGTTGCAGCCATCAGGGCTGCACAGCTTGGTCTCAAGACAGCAATAATCGAAAAAGCCGAATTAGGAGGGATCTGCCTGAACTGGGGATGCATACCAACGAAATCCTTGCTTAAGTCGGCTCAGGTTCTCGATTATGTCAGGCATGCAGCTGAATACGGGGTTGTTTTAGATGGAACCGTTAAGCCGGATTTTACTGCCATCATCGGGCGGAGCAGGACGGTAGCTGATGGAATGAGTAAAGGCGTTCAATTCCTAATGAAGAAAAACAAAATCGATGTGATCCAGGGTTTCGGACAGCTCGCCGGATCCGGAAAGATTTCAGTTACTGATGCCTCGGGTTCGGTTACCGTTTATGAAGCCACCAGTATCATTGTTGCTACCGGGGCACGGTCGAAGGAATTACCGAATCTGAAACAGGACGGCAAGAAAATTATCGGTTACCGGGAGGCACTTGCATTGGAAAAACTGCCTGTTTCCATGATCGTTGTGGGATCGGGAGCTATCGGAACAGAATTGGCTTCGTTTTATAATACGATGGGAACGGATGTGACCCTGGTTGAATTCCTTCCCGAGATTGTTCCTCTGGAAGATGAAGAGGTTTCAAAAGCATTGGCCCGCTCGCTGAAAAAAGCCGGAATCAAGATTATGACTGATTCCTCGGTTGAATCGGTAACAATTAAAGACGGGACCTGTGTTGTATCGATAAAAACAAAAAAGGGAGTGGAGACGAAAGAGGCTGAAATGGTTCTTTCGGCGGTTGGCATTACACCCAACATCGAAAACATCGGACTTGAATCGGCCGGAGTGGCACTGGAAAAAGGAAAAATAAAAGTAGATCCATTTTACAGGACCTCGGCACCGGGTATTTATGCTATCGGGGATATCGTACCCGGACATGCCTTGGCGCATGTAGCTTCAGCTGAGGGCATCATCTGTGTGGAAAAAATTGCCGGATTGGATCCGGAGCCTTTGAATTACAATAATGTGCCCGGATGTACTTATACCACCCCCGAGGTTGCTTCGGTTGGCTACACGGAAAAGGCAGCCAAAGAAGCCGGATTTGACATCAAGGTGGGCAAATTTCCATTTACCGCCTCAGGTAAAGCAAGTGCAGCCGGCGCCAAGGATGGGTTTGTGAAACTGATATTCGACTCCAGTCACGGAGAACTACTTGGCGCTCATATGATTGGCAGTAATGTCACTGAAATGATCGCAGAAATTGTAGTTGCCCGGAAACTTGAAATCACCGGCCATGAACTGATTAAAACCATACATCCACACCCGACCATGTCCGAAGCCATCATGGAGGCTGCTGCCGCCGCTTTCGGGGAGGTCATTCATTTATAGTAAAATGACAGGCGACCAGTTTATTGAAGTTACCGGTGCCCGGGTGCACAACCTTCGTAACGTTGACGTAAAAATTCCGCGTCACAAACTTACGGTGATCACCGGTTTAAGCGGGAGCGGCAAGTCATCCCTCGCTTTCGACACTATCTATGCCGAAGGTCAGAGAAGGTATATGGAAACCTTTTCGGCCTATGCCCGGCAATTTCTCGGAAGCATGGAACGGCCGGATGTGGATCAGATAACCGGATTAAGCCCGGTAATCTCCATCGAGCAAAAAACGACGAGTAAAAATCCACGAAGCACGGTGGGTACCACAACCGAGATATACGATTTTCTGCGACTGCTCTTTGCGCGGGCTGCGGAAGCTTTTTCCTGGGAGACCGGGGAGAAAATGGTACGGTATACCGATGATCATATTCTTTCGAGAATTCTTGAAAAGTTCACCAGTGAAAAAATTCTTATTCTTTCGCCGCTTGTAAAATCAAGGAAAGGGCACTACAAGGAGCTCTTTGAACAAATCCGGAAAAAGGGATATATCTATGCCCGTATCGATGGATCGATCAGGGAGTTGCTCCCCGGTTTAAAACTCGACCGGTATAAAACGCATAATATAGAAATGGTTGTTGACCGGCTGGTGGCCGGTCCCGATCAGGCGAAACGCATGAAGGACTCCATTCAGGCTGCGATGAAAGAAGGCAAGGGAGTCATCCTGATTACGGGGTTTGAAGGTCAGATGCCCACCTTCTTCAGCCGGCACCTGATGTGCCCCACCACCGGTATTTCCTATGATGAACCGGCTCCCAACAGCTTTTCTTTTAACAGTCCGCAGGGTGCCTGTCCGGTTTGCAAAGGATTGGGATATGTGCATGAAATCGACAACAGCAAGATCATTCCGGATGACAAAATAAGCATCCGTGATGGCGGCATAGTTCCGCTTGGAAAGTACCGGCAAAGCATGATTTTCTGGCAGCTGGAAGCCATTGCCAGAAAATATGGATTTAAACTGGACGATCCCATTTGCGATCTGCCCGAAGAGGCGCTTCAGATTATTCTGCTTGGATCGGATGAATCGTTCAAGCTGGAAAATACCCCGTTAGGCCTGTCGTCCAACTATTTTCTGAGTTTCGAAGGGATTGTCACTTATATCAGCCAGCAAAAGGATGAATCAAACTCCAAAAAAGCCCAGAAATGGGTGGATCAGTTTATCCGGACCAGCCCTTGTCCCGAATGTGAAGGCACCAGGCTCAAAAAAGAAAGCCGGTTTTTCCGATTCGATGGCAAGAATATCGCCGAGCTGGCCGAAATGGACATTTCGCAGCTCCTGACCTGGTTCGATGATATTGAATCCAGGTTATCCTCCACACAGCAGCAGATTGCCAGGGATGTATTGAAGGAGATCCGGTCGCGTCTGAAGTTCCTGCTCGATGTCGGCTTGAATTACCTGTCGCTCAACCGGAGCACCAAAAGTCTTTCCGGCGGCGAAGGTCAGCGCATCAGGCTGGCTACCCAGATAGGATCACAGTTGGTGAACGTTTTGTATATTCTTGATGAACCCAGCATCGGGCTTCATCACCGTGATAACCTTCAGCTGATCGGTGCATTGAAGCAGCTCCGTGACCTGGGCAATTCTGTGATTGTTGTGGAACATGATGAAGACATGATCCTCTCGGCCGACCACGTAATTGACATGGGCCCCCATGCCGGCCGTCACGGCGGCATGATTGTAGCAACCGGATCACCCGCCGACATTATCAGGGCTGACACACTGACCGGAGCTTATCTGAAAGGGGAAAAGAGAATTGAAATACCGGTAAACCGAAGGACTTCCAGCGGAAAGCAACTGGTATTGAAAGGGGCCACCGGCCATAATCTGAAGAATGTGGATATCAGCATACCGCTTGGGAAGTTTATTTGCGTCACCGGAGTATCCGGAAGCGGGAAATCCTCCTTGATCAACGAAACCCTGCATCCTATTCTGAGCCAGGCCTTTTACCGGTCGGTACAGGATCCGTTGCCGTACGGATCAATACAGGGAATGGAACTCATCGACAAGGTAATCGTGGTTGACCAGTCACCGATCGGCCGGACGCCCCGGTCCAATCCGGCAACCTATACCGGTGTTTTCGGGGAGATAAGGAACTTGCTTGCCAAGCTTCCTGAATCTCAGGTCAGGGGTTATGAGCCGGGCAGATTTTCATTCAATGTGAAAGGTGGGCGCTGCGAAACCTGCCAGGGTGCAGGCATGAAAACCATTGAAATGAATTTCCTCCCGGATGTTTATGTTCATTGCGAAGCATGCAACGGTAAAAGGTATAACCGGGAGACCCTGGAAGTCAGGTACAAGGGCAAATCCATTGCGGACATACTGGATATGACGATCAGTCAATCCATGGAGTTTTTTGAAAATTCCCCTGGCATTGTCAGAGCCCTGCGTACCCTGAATGATGTCGGTCTGGGTTACATCACGCTTGGCCAATCCTCGACCACTTTATCAGGTGGGGAATCACAGCGGGTAAAGCTGGCCAACGAACTGGCAAAAAAAGACACCGGCCGCACGCTTTACATTTTAGATGAACCCACTACCGGCCTGCATTTCGAAGATATCCGCGTACTTCTTGGGGTATTGAACCGGCTGGTGGAGCAGGGAAATACGGTTGTGGTTATTGAACACAATATGGAGGTCATTAAAGTAGCGGATTATATAATAGATATGGGCCCTGAAGGTGGACTGGCCGGCGGAAATATTGTCGCCACCGGCAAACCCGAAGAAATAGTCCTTCAGGAAGGCTCCTACACCGGTAAATTCCTAAAAGAAGTATTAATTTCGTACAACAAAACAAACAAGCCGATATGAATGAAGACGATATGATCCGGGACGCATTTAAGAACAAATCCTGGAATGAATTAAAAACTGAAAATTCCTGGCAGATCTTCAAGGTGATGGCTGAGTTTGTTTATGGTTTTGAAAAACTTGGCAAACTGGGTCCGAGTGTCGCCGTTTTTGGTTCGGCCAGGACCACCACCGATCACAAATATTATATCATTGCCGAAGAGATCGGATATCGTCTGACCAAACTCGGTTACGGGGTGATCACCGGGGGAGGACCGGGGATTATGGAAGCTGCAAATAAAGGGGCCCAGCGTGGTAAAGGAAAATCCATCGGGATGAATATCGACCTTCCCCATGAACAGAACCGTAACACTTATGTGGATTCGGACAAGCTGATCAGTTTCGATTATTTCTTTGTCCGGAAAACCATGTTTATGAGGTATTCCCAGGGATTTATCGTATTACCGGGCGGGTTTGGCACCTTTGATGAGTTATTCGAAGCCCTTACCCTGATCCAGACCGGCAAGATCGGCAAATTCCCGATTGTCATGGTCAGCAAGGAATACTGGGGGGGGCTCATCAAGTGGATGAAGGAAGTGATGCATTCAAAAGAGCACAACATAGCAGTAACTGATTTCGACCTGTTCCACCTGGTTGATACAGCAGAAGAGGCTGTTAAGGTGATTGATGATTTCTACGAGCAGTTCCTGCTGAGCCCCAATTTCTAGAAGAATAACATTTTTCACCCTCGGAGAAGTGTCATCCCCGCGCATGCGGGGACCGCCCGACGATAACGAGGTGCCCTTGACGGCTCTTTCAGAATGTCATGATAAGCGACACGGTCCCCGCCTTCGCGGGGATGACACCGCTCCGAGGGTGCCTTTGCGGTGGCGGGGATGACACAACTCCGAGGGGAATTTAGAGCTGTTTCAAAACGAGGTCGATTTTTTCATTCAAAGATATTTCCCCGGGGATCCACGTTATCGGGATGCCGCGTCGTTCCATCCCGCGGAACCAGGTCATCTGGCGTTTTGCAAACTGATGGATGGCGGTATTAAGCTGGGTGAACATCTGATCATAGGAAATTTCCCCCATACAGTATTGGGTCAGATATTTATATTCCAGGCCATAATACATCAGATCTTCAGGCTTAACCGTCAGAAGGAGCGACCTTACCTCATTGATCATCCCATTTTCCAGTCTTTCGGTTAACCGTTGGGTGATCCGCTGCCGGCGGATTTCCGTGTCAAAGCTGATACCAAATACCCTGGCATTCATCTTGCTGATTACCGGATCCGGGGGTCGGGCAGTTTTTTTTGCAGAGGCGATCTCCAGGGCGCGCACCAGGCGTTCGCGGCTGGTGGTATCTGAATGATTATGAACTGGACCAAAGGACATCAGGAGTTCGGTGAGCTGTTCCATCGATTGATCAGCAATACTTTTCCTGAAGGTTTCGTTGACCGGAACCTCCGCCAGGTTGTATCCCCGGAGAAGAGATTCGATATACAGTCCCGTTCCTCCACACAGGATAGGGAATTTGCCCCGGTTCCGGATATCTACATAAGACCTGGTGAAATCCCGTTGAAAATCAAAGAGGGAATACTTTTCCCCTGCGTCGGCCAAATCGATCAGATGATATTTTACCTTCGTCTCACCAACCTGATAATCAGAAAGATCCTTACCGGTTCCGATATCCATGCCGCGGTATACCTGTCGCGAATCGGCGCTGATGATCTCACCGTCCAACCGGATGGCCAGACTGGCAGCCAGGGCGGTCTTTCCTCCGGCGGTGTGGCCTAACACCACCAGCAGACCAGTTCCGGATCGATCAAGCTTAATCATGAGCAATAAAAGTAGTACTTTTGTGCCCAACGAAAACAGAATGGCCAATAAGATCAGCATATCCAACAAACAGGTATACAGGGAGTATGAAATCCTTGAGAAATTTACCGCTGGAATTGTACTCTACGGCACCGAAATAAAATCGATCCGTCAGGGAAAGGCCAGCTTGTCGGATTCATGGTGCAATTTCATAGACGGGGAATTGTATGCCAGGGGATTACAGATTGCTGAATACAGTTTTGGCACACACAACAACCATATTCCCAAGCGTGACCGGAAGCTTCTTCTTTCGCGACATGAGTTAACCAAGCTCGAACGGAAGGTAAAAGAGAAAGGGTTTACCATTGTCACGATCGAACTTTTTCTCACCGACGCCGGATTAGCCAAACTGGAGATCGGATTGGCCCGCGGTAAGGCAATTCACGACAAACGCGAGGATTTGAAGAAGAAGGACACGGACCGGGAGATGGAGAGACATATGAAGAAGTAGGGAGTTGGAAGTACTTTACCTTCGGCAGCAGTGTCATCCCCGCGAAAGCGGGGACCGCTCCCCTTAACATGGCATTCAGCTGGAGCGGTTTTCAATACCTCGTTAGCGTCAAGCGGTCCCCGCTTCCGCGGGGATGACACTGCTGCCGAAGGTAGCTTTGTGGTGGCGGGGATGACACTGCTCCGAGGGTAAATTACTGTGTTACCGAAAACTCGTTGGTTATCTGGTTTTAATCGGTACCGAAAGCCTCATCACGGTACCAACGCCGAGCTGACTGTGGGCTTCGATGCTGATTTCCATCATATCGCACAGTTTTTTGACCACTGAGAGGCTCATTCCGCGGGATTTCATTTTTTTTGCCATGGATACCTCGGCAGGAGGAAACATATCGAATAAGTTGGCCATGGTCACCTGATCAATTCCACAACCTGTATCACGAATTTCGATGGTCCAGTGGGAGAGCGGTTCCTCTTTAATCAGCAGGTTGATACCTCCCTCTTTCGTAAACCGCAGGCTGTTCTCCAACAGAATTTTAATAATCTGAAATAATCGCCCTTTATCGGTAAAAACACAGGCCAGGTTATCCGTTGGGGCCGAATAGGTAATGGCCAGATGGTTTTTATCATAAAGGGTAACCATCTCCCTGAACTCGAGCTTCACATCTTCGACGAAGTCCTTAATATATACATTTTTACTGAACAATTCAAGGTTTCCGGTTTCCATCTTGGCCAGATCAATCAGGTTCGACATCAGGTCGAGGAGCTTGCGTGAGCTACGGGCGATCATCAAACAGTAATTGCGCTGATCGACCCTGGAAACGCGGGGTTCAGCCAGCAAATCGGAAAAACCGATGATAGCACTCAATGGCGTCCTGATATCATGTGATAATCCGGAAAGATAATTTGGAAAAAGGTGGGTAGAGTCTTCTAGTAGCGGTTTGATTTTTTCGAGGAACCCGGTTTGATCATTCATCTGATAAAGATTGTAATTCCAACCTAAATTTAATGGAGATATTTGTGAATAAGATGCTAAATGGCAATTATTTGACTAAAATTTATATTTATACATCCTATCCTAACAGCCTGCAGTCAAATAATAATTCATTGGGGAAATATAATTGATGTTAATTTTAAGGCGTTAACAATCGAAGCATGTCAGATACCGGAAGAGAATTGATCCATGATTATTTTGATCGCCTCGCGGCACGTCGCGACAAATGGCTGAAACGTAACCGGTTTTACCACCGAACTCTGGAAAAGCAATATCGCATGATCATACCTGAAGGTTCAACCGTTCTGGAACTAGGATGCGGGACCGGCGATCTGCTGAATGCAGTAAAACCGGGAACAGGATGCGGCATTGATTTTTCGGAAGGAATGATTGAAAGGGCAAGGATTAAATATCCTGATCTGCAATTCCATCATGCAGATGCCGGGGAATTTAAATCAGATATCCGTTTCGATTATGTCATCATGAGCGATCTGCTCAGCTCTTTGTGGGACATCCAGGAAGTGGTGAGAAATCTCAGAAACCTGATCCATCCCCGAACAAAGATCATCATTTCCTCATACAGCTATTTGTGGGAGCCTGTCCTCCGATTTGGCGAAATGATTGGACTTAAAGCGAAACAGCCCCTTCAGAGTTGGTTGACGGTAAATGACATAGCCGGATTATTGAATATCGAAGAATTTGAAATTGTAAAGGTTGACCGAAAACTGCTCATGCCATTTTATGTGCCGGTTTTAAACCTGATATTCAACACTTTTATTGCCAATCTTCCGGGATTCAACAGTTTCTGCCTGATAAACCTGATCACAGCACGGCCTGTATTCAGGAAGCAGGAGGAGTATTCAGTAAGTATTGTGATTCCGGCGCGGAATGAAAAAGGCAATATTGAAAATGCCATCACCCATACTCCTGCGTTCGGCAGCCATCAGGAATTCATATTTATCGAAGGTTTTTCGAGTGACGATACCTGGGACGAAATACTCAGGGTAAAAGCGGCCTATCCCGACCAGGACATAAAAGCCATGAAGCAGTCTGGTAAAGGCAAGGGCAACGCGGTTAGGGAGGCTTTTGAAGCGGCGAGCGGGGAAATCCTGATGATCCTGGATGCTGACCTCACCACCCCACCGGAGGACATGCCGAAATTTTACGAAGCGCTTTCGATGAACCGGGGGGAATTCATCAACGGCTGCCGGTTGGTCTATCCCATGGACAAGGATGCCATGCGATTTCTTAATTACCTGGCTAACAAGTTTTTCGGATGGTTTTTTTCCTATATTCTTGGTCAGAGGTTAAAGGATACACTATGCGGCACAAAAGTCCTTTTTAAAAAAGACTACGAATTGATAAAGAATAACCGGAAATATTTCGGGGATTTCGATCCTTTCGGAGATTTTGACCTGATTTTTGGTGCAGCAAAATTAAATTTGAAAATTACTGAAGTGATAGTCAGGTACCGCGACCGGGAATATGGGTCAACCCAGATCAGCCGGTTTAAACATGGAATCCTGCTGATACGTATGAGTCTTTTTTCTGCGAGAAAAATAAAATTTACCCGTTGATTGTATATCCCAGTCATCAAAAGCCTGAACCCATGTCCACCAACAGATTACGGCAACTCATCCTTTTTATCATTCCAGTCCTTTACCTGGTCTGGAGCCTTCAGCTCAACCTCTTAGGCGGTCCCTATTCCCTCTCCAGATCAGATCCGGAGTATCCTTACCTGCTCAACGGGCTCAACTGCGCCACGCTGAATTTTCATAATATCGGGCATACCGATCACCCGGGCACTCCATTTCAGATGCTCACCGGCCTGTTTATCCGTGCCACCCACATTCTCGTTGGGCAAGGACCCATTACCCAGGATGTAATCTCCCGCCCCGAATTATATCTCTCGTTTTCCTCCTTGTTCCTCTCGATGCTCACGTTTTTATTGATTTTCTGGCTTGGGCGACTTGCGATGAAAACCCATGGGAAGATGATGGGTGTGGTTATTCTGCAATCCTCCTTTCTGTTGAGTGCAGTTTTGATCGATATGCCGATCCGTTATAATCCCGACCGGATTCTGATTCTTTACAGCCTGGTTTTAGCGGGTATTACCATAAAATATTTATTCACCGAAAATTATACAGCCAGACTTTATGCGATACTTTCGGGGATATTGATGGGAGTCGGTTTTGCAACTAAATTTAATTTTCTCCCGGTATTGATCATCCCGTTGCTTCTCATTCCTGACATCCGTAACCGGCTGATCTATACCGCATCCATTGCCGGGGCCTTTATAATCAGCGTCCTGCCGATTTTAGACAAATTCAAGGAATTCAGGCGGTTCATTTCGGGGGTGGTTTCCCATGACGGGCTGTATGGTGCCGGATCGCAGCAGGTGATTAACTGGAAGTCCTTTATTCATAATTTCGGGGAATTGCTGACTAATAATCCGGCCTTCACCATGATCCTGATCCTCTCCATCGGACTGATCGCCGCTCATTACCTGAGAAAGATGAACACCGGTGCAGATAACCGGCAAATACTTCTGCTGATTGGGTTTATTGCTGCTTCAGCCATTGGATTCATCCTGGTTTCCAAGCACTTCAAGGTTTATTATTTTGCCCCGGTATTAAGCCTCTGCGGATTGGCACTGTTCATCATTTGGAACCTGGCCAGGCCTCTTATCAAATCGGATAAGATCCATAACTATTCGAGTGCCATTATTCTAACTCTCCTGATTCTTTTATCCGTCATGCCTTTGCCTGCCCAATACCGGTCGAGGGTAGTGCAGAAAAACGCCAATCTGAAAACAAGTGAATTTTACGCTGGCCATATCACCAAAAAAGATTTTCTTTTCATTGAGCCCACCTGGCTGGCCGGTCCCGTTGTTGAAAATGCACTGGTTTACGGAATGAGTTACGTGGCCGGCAGACAGATTTATTACCCGGAATGCAGCCGGTTGTACCCTAATATACTCACCTATGAAGGGGCGGATCAGAATCCGGGATTATTCCGGACTGCCCTGGCGGATCCGGAATCTATTCTTTTCAGCGGCCGGGATATCTTTCTTTTCTCCTCTCCGGGCAGAAATGCCGGGCAAATGCTGACGTATATGCAAATACTGGCAAGGAAGTATGGAACACAATTCAGGGCAGATACCCTTTTCTCCAATCCATCCAATGAGGACCGCGTGATCAGGATCAGGAACAGTGAAAACTGGACCACGCTTCTAGAGGTACAGGAATTGCAGGATAAAAAGGAATTATCGCCGGCCGCACCCGTTAGCCGTGAAATACCGATAACTGATATCAGGGCTGGTGATTATCTGGAAGTCACAGTACGGATTTTAAGCAATGACCAGGAAGCCGGATGCCGGCTGATCGCCAGGTCGCTGCAATCGGATCAGGATGGAATCTATTTTGAAGATTCCGGATCATTACAGGATATCGGCCATGGTTGGAAGTTGTTGCGGCTGCGGGGAAAAATCGGTGCCTCTCCGGCCGACGCAAAAATGATTTGTCAGGCCTATTATCCCGGGAAAAACAAAGTAACAATTCAGGATTTTCAGATCAGGCACATGGGCCGCAGATAACGAAACACGGAAAAACCTTTTACTCAAAATGGCAAAATCTCCTCACTTTTCAAAAATGGGTCTGGTGATCGGACTGGCCCTTATTACGATGCAACTGACCGCATCTGAGAAAAAAACAAAAATCGTTTGGCAGATCGGCAAGACCGACCGCAACACGGCAGAATTTGCACTGGCTCCTTCGGATCACAGGAAGTTCTCGCAAGACGGGTTCTATATTGTTGGAGCATCCGATGCTTCGAAGGATTGGCCTTATGTGCAGCCTGGTCCCGGTGATGCCTGGGCCGGTGGAAGGCCGCACACTTACACAGTTGCCTTTGGCATGAAAGAAGGAGGTAAGGGCGACTCCTGTAATCTGGTCATTGATCTGGCCGATACACAAAACTCGATACCCCCAAAACTCGAAATCAAGATAAACAACCAGGTTTTCTCCCTGGATATGCCAGCCGGAGGCGGGGACCAATCCATCAATGGCGAACCGTCAGCAGGCAAGCCTTATCAAATTAAAGTCGCATTTGCCTCAACACTATTAAAAAAGGGAGTCAACGAAATATCAATCACATCAAAATCCGGTAGTTGGATATTATATGATGCGCTAAGGCTTGAAGGACCTTCCTCACTTAAAACAGAACCCATGAGCTCTTATCTGGCCATAACCAATATATTGGCTTCACAGGGCGTTTATTCCGAAGGGGGGCAACTTTACCGGGATGTGACCCTGACTGTTCAGTATGCCGGTAAATCCTTTTTAGGCCAGCTGACCTCCAACGGGACCGCTTTGATGCCTGTCAGCATTGTTCCCGGAAGCCAGATTATTAAAGTAAAGCGCCCTGAAGTAACCCAGGCGGGAATTTTTCAGTTTACAATCCAAAAAGGAGATCAAAAGTTAGCCGTCAAAGATTTGCTGATCAATCCGGTAAGGAAAATGACAGTGTATATCCTGCCACATTCCCACACCGATATCGGGTATACTGAAATCCAGACAGCCATTGAAGCCAAACAGGTTCAGAACCTGGTTGACGGCATCAGGTATGCCAAACAAACGGCTGGATACCCGGAGGGTGCCCGTTTTATTTGGAATGTGGAGGTAACCTGGGCAGCTGATTTATACCTGAACCGTTTGGGCGAACAGGCGAAAAAGGATTTTTTTGAGGCGGCCCGGAACGGACAGATCTCTTTTAACGGAATGTATCTGAATGAATTAACGGGGTTATGCCGACCCGAGGAACTCCTGCACCTTTTTAAATATACGACGCAACTGGCAAAAACCACCGGACAGAAAATTGACGCTGCAATGATCAGCGACGTGCCCGGGTATACCTGGGGAACGGTGACCGCCATGGCACAGGCGGGTATCCGTTATTTCTCGGTAGCTCCAAACTATTTCGACCGGATCGGAGATATCCTGGTCAAGTGGGAAAACAAGCCATTCTGGTGGGTTTCCCCATCCGGACAGGAGAAAGTCCTGGTATGGATACCGCTGAAGGGTTATGCTCTCTCCCATATGATTTCGAAACTGACCCCGGAATGGGTGACCGATTACCTCGGACAGCTGGGCAAAATGAACTATCCTTATGATATTGCCCATATCCGCTGGAGCGGTCACGGGGATAATGCTGTTCCCGACCCGGCCATCTGTGAATTTGTAAAAGACTGGAATACAAAGTATACCTGGCCGAAATTTATTATCTCATCCACGAGTGAGGCTTTTGGCGCTTTTGAAAAGAAATATGGAAATCAGATCCCATCGGTCGCCGGCGACTGGACTCCTTACTGGGAAGACGGGGCAGGATCGTCCGCACTTGAGACAGGCCTTAACCGGAATACAGCCGAAAAACTCAGTCAGGCAGAGGTTCTTTGGGCTTTGCAAAACCCGGAAAATTTTCCGGCTAAAAAATTTGAAGAAGCATGGAATAAGGTGCTATTATATTCTGAGCACACCTGGGGTGCCTGGTGCAGCATTACGGATCCTGAAAATCAGATGACCAAAGAACAGTGGGAAATCAAAAAAAGCTATGCCGATGATGCAGCCCTGATGACCGATGAATTATGCAAATCCCTGTCCGTTGATGTCATCCCTCATAAATTAGATATCGTTAATACTACCGGCTGGAAACGGAATGAAATGGTTTTCTTATCGAAAGAGCAGAGTTCCATTGGTGAGAAGGTGGTTGATGAAACCGGAAAACCATTGAAAACACAGAGGTTGAGTAATGGTGAACTTGCCGTTCTCGGGGTAACTGTGGCACCCTTTTCATCCTCACGCTATAGTTTGATGCCTGGAAAAGCTTTCCCGGAAGGATCTGTTGCCGTTGGGCAAAATACTATCCTCAATAACCTGATTCAATGCGAAATAGATCCGGTAAGGGGGGACATTATTTCCTTGATTGACAACAGGACCGGGAAGAACCTCATCGACAAAACCGGCGGCCGCGCGGCGAACCAATATATTTTCCTGGAAGGCAATGACCTGTCAAATCTTAAAGGAAACGGAAAAGTCAAAATCACGATAAAAGAAAAGGGCCCGTTGGTCGGATGTTTGGAAATTACCTCTGAGGCCCCGGGTTGCAACAATCTGACCCGTCAATTATGGCTGGCCGACAATGCTGACTTTTTGGTTATCGTCAACGTTGTAGATAAAAAGCGTGCACCGATGCCTGAGAAAATCGGTGAATGGTTTGATGCGCAGAATAAAAACAAGGAGAGTGTGAATTTTGGATTTCCGTTTGCGGTTAATCAGGGGATCATGAGACTGGACCTGCCACTGGGTCAGATGATACCCGAGAAGGATCAGATGCCGAGTGCCTGTAAAAACTGGTTCACCGTTGGTCGATGGGCCGATGTATCCAATGATAATGAAGGCATTACCTGGGTCACCCTGGATGCACCGCTGGTGGAAGTGGGGGAAATTTCAGCCACGCTGATCGGGTCACAGAATAATCCGGATATCTGGAGAAAAAAAGTCCAGCCCACCCAAACATTCTATTCCTGGGCCATGAATAATCATTGGGGAACCAATTACCGCCAGCACCAGGAAGGTCCTGTTGTTTTCAGATACATCCTGAGACCTCATGCCGCTTTTGACGCCACCGAAGCTTCGCGGTTTGCCACCGGATTCAGCCAACCGCTGGTTATCCGGCCTGCCGGCAAGGATGTTTATTCGGTGCCTTTCACTCTCGATGCCAAGGCCGTAACCGTTATCGCATTTAAGCCGGCCGACGATGGTGAAGGGTTCATCCTGACCTTGTATAATCCTGGAAAAACGCCGGATAAATTCACCCTGAAACCAAATTCCGGTGGAAAAATTTATCACTGTGACACAGGCGAGACCATCCTAGGTGAGCTACCTCCCACAGTTGAACTTACGGGACAGGGGGTGATGCAGGTAAGATTCTGGTAAAAGGGGATGCTGGTGGCCGGTGAATGAGCGGGTCACTTCGGGAACATACTGTTAGCGTGACTGGGTCCCCGCCTGATGAAATCCTACCAGCGTGACGGGGTCCCCGCCTTCGCGGGGATGACACTGCTCCGAAGGTTATACTAGTTTGCTAGCTCCTTATAATTAGCTATGAATTCCCGCAGGTATGACATAATCAGGTTCACGCCGCCGGCCTGGTTCGATTCCACATTCAGGGGCATGACCGGATCGTGAAGGGAGAGACGAAGCAGGAACCAGCCATTGCCGCTCTCCCTTTTGCAGGCTACCCGGATCCCCTCATGATTTTCGGAAACAATGCTCCAGCCATCAATCTTTTTGACAAATACCTGCAGGTCAGCAATCACCTGGGTTCCATAAGCTTTAAAGCCGGGGTTGTTTATTTTTATCCGGTATTCCCTGCTCTCAAACGGCAGCTGCATGGATTTGGTCAGGGTATGGAAACTCTCCCCTTTCAATCGAAGTTGAGCCGCTTTGATCAGGATTTTCGTAACCAGGTAGGCCCCGTCGTCGAGGAAGTGGTTTTCTTTCAATGCAGCATGGCCGCTGGTTTCAATCGCAAGCCATGACTCGGTGCCTTCCTTATTCAGCCTGACCGACTCATTGATTACGTTTTTATATCCCCTTTTAAAACGATGGTGTATTCCTTTAAGATCCCGGTTGATAAAATTGGAAAGGCCATCGGAGGTGATTGAATCGGTAACGATTGCTGTACCCGGATGTTCCTCCAGGATAATAGCGGATATCAATCCGATAAGCAGGTTCCGGTTGATGATGGTCCCGGTATGATCCACCACCGCTGAACGATCGACATCAGTATCGAAAATAATCCCGATGTCGGCATGGTTTTCCAGAACGGCTTTTTGAATGGATTCCATCGCTGCATCATCCTCAGGATTAGGCACATGATTCGGGAACCGGCCATCGGGGTCAAGAAACTGGCTGCCTTGGGTATCGGCGCCCAGTGGCAGTAGTACCCTATCGGCAAAGAATCCGCCCGAACCGTTGCCGGCATCCACGACGATGTGAAAACCGAGAAGGGGTGTACTATAATATTCCGGGTGATTGACAGCCGTCCTGATCCGGCCGACCAGAAAATCCGAATATTCACCGATCAGGCTGAAGGAAGATAAAATTCCGAAAACATCAGATTTTAATGACTTTCCTGAGGATGCCCTTTCGAGGATTGAAGTGATGTCAGCTTTATCCAGACCCCCATCCCGTGTGAAAAATTTCATACCGTTACGATTAAACGGGAGATGGCTGGCGGTTAGCATAACCGCACCCTCATACCTGGTTTTGGTGAAAACGGTCGACATATACATGGCCGGAGTGGAGGAAAGGCCGCACTCGACAGCATTGGCACCGGCGCGGAGCAATCCGCTGATAAAAGCCTCCATCAGAGCCGGTCCTGATATCCGTGAATCACGGCCAACTGCAATAGTAAAATTTTCGGGTCTGGAGGCCAATTTTTCAGACAGCCAGGCAACAAAAGCGCCGGCGATTTTCCCGGCCACTTCATTCGAAAGATTGACCGGTTCACCCTGAACGCCTTCAGTAGCCACACCCCTTATATCTGACCCGTTTTGCAGAGAATTCCAATTATCTAGCATATCCTGAAAAATAAAAGATCTTGATTTAAAAAACATGGGAACTGGACTTTCACGGATGATTCGCAGCACGCATTTATACGATTATTCCCATAGAAAAAATCCGCGAAAATCCGCGTTACCGCAGGTATCCGCGTCATCCGCGTGCCATTCTTGAGTGGCTATACAAAAGCACCAGCTCCGCTTCGGTATTCCAGAGGCCATTGTGCTTCAGCACCAGCCGGCCGAGCTCCCGAAACATCGGATTTTCCCTGCCTTTGGAAGCAAAATCCGATATAGCGGTCAGCTCCATGCTTATATTGGTGTAAATCAGTTTTTTCCCGCCCGGGATCTCC
>JBAZTE010000025.1:0-27333 GCA_041662065.1 Bacteroidales bacterium
CCCGATCTTCAGACGTGATTTCTTGGATATGAATAGATTCTTGCGGATGTTCATCCCGAAACCGGCCAGACGGTCGACTTCCTTTTTGAAAACTACCGGGTCGATGACCAATCCGTTGCCAATCAGGTTAAGCTTATCGGAATGAAAAATTCCGCTTGGGATGGTATGCAAAACGTGCTTCTGATTATTGAACTCCAGGGTGTGACCGGCATTTGGCCCTCCCTGAAAACGAGCAATCACATCATAATCCCTTGTGAGCGCATCGACCAGTTTCCCTTTACCCTCATCTCCCCATTGCAGGCCGAGTAGAACATCAACTTTCATGATCAATCGTATTAAATGAAAAAATCAGTGAACAAAGAGCGCAAAAATAGAAATAATCTACCTCGATTTCTGACAAGTTTTGCACGTTCCGTAAAAATATAAGGAATGATGGCTGATGTTATACTTCATTATACTCGCCACGGTTTTCTCAATTTCATGAATCCTGGGGTCGCAATATTCATCGACACGACCGCATGTTGTACAAATAATGTGGTCGTGCTGCTTGCATTCATGGGCCTTTTCAAATTGGGCAATGTTCTTTCCGAATTGATGTTTGATTACCAGGCCGCAATCCAGAAGCAATTCCATGGTATTATAAAGGGTAGCCCGGCTCACCCGGTAATTGTTATTTTTCATGTGAAGGTACAGTTCCTCAACATCGAAATGGCCCTCCTGAGCATAAACCTCATCAAGGATCGCGAACCTCTCCGGGGTTTTCCTCTGGCCTTTCCGCTCGATATATTCTGAAAAAATCTCCTTAACGGTAGTCTGTATACTGGAACAATTCATGTTTTAAGAATCTTCAATTTTTTCCATTCGCTTAACTGAATCAACACTTTTAACCTTGCTGAGTTTTAAAATGAGATTGTTGATATCTTCTGTATTGTGTACATAAAGATCAAAATTTGCTTCGAATATTCCATCATGGGAATCCAGGTTCATTGAACGGATGTTAACGCTCAACTCTTTAGATATGATATTGGTTATATCATTGGCCAGTCCCATACGGTCGATTCCCGTCATGTTTATCCTGGCCAGAAAAGCCATCACCTTGTGCGAAGTCCATTTGGCTGCAACGATATGGTCGCCATGGCTGGTCATCAGCTTGCTGGCGGTGGGACAAGTCGTTTTATGGATGATAATTTCCGAAGATTCATCATTTCGGAACCCGATAACTGCATCGCCCGGGATCGGTTCACAACAGGTGGCCAGGCGGAATTCATTCTCTTCAGGATTTCCCTGGATGACCAGACTGGAATTGGCTCCCGAATTGATCGGCAGCTGTTCGGTTTTCTTTGAACTGAAAAATTGCAGGTCCCAGAACCTTACGGTCTTGCTACGCGAGCGTTTCCGAAGAATTTTCTTGATTTCCTCAAGCGGGGTCTCCTGACGCCCGAGGATCTGGTAAAGATCATCTTTGCTGTTGACCTGAAACTCGTCGAAAAGTTTCCTGAATACACTGGACTGAGGCCGGTAGTTCAGCTGTTTCAATTGTTCTTCGAGGGTCTTTTGCCCGTGAAATATCTCTTTTCGCCGCTGTTCCTTGAATGAGTCTTTAATACAGGATTTTGCCTTGGCGGTTTTTACGAATTCCAGCTGTTCAAGCTGCGGACTCTGGATATCAGAGGTGAGAATTTCCACCTGATCCCCCGTATTCAGGCGGGTGGAAAGCGGAACAAGCTTATGATTGACTTTTGCGCCGATGGCCTTCTTGCCAACGGCAGTATGGATTTCATAGGCAAAATCCAGGGCTGAGGAGTTTTTGGGAAGAATGATTTCCTTACCTTTTGGGGTAAACGTGATCATCTCGGCATCAAACAGATTCAGCTTAAAGTCTTCCAGGAATTCTATATCGCCGGTTTCCTGGCTATTGAGCATATCGGAAACCCCTTTCAGCCAACGGTCAATTTCACCTTCTTTAGAATCGCCTGTCTTGTATTTCCAATGTGCGGCAAATCCATGCTCGGCTATGTCATTCATTCTTTCGGAACGGATCTGGACCTCGATCCATTTGCCGTGAGGACCCATAAAAGTGGCATGAAGGGCCTCATAACCATTGGCTTTTGGTCGACTTACCCAATCGCGTAACCGGTCGGTTTTTGCCTTATATAACTGGGTTATAGTTGAATAGATATGCCAGCATTGCGTGATTTCCGGAATACGCGGTTTGGGTTTGAATACGATCCTGACTGCCAGAATATCATAAATCTGCTCAAAGGGTACGTTTTTCTCCTGCATTTTACGCCAGACCGAATAAATCGATTTAGGCCGGCCGTAAACATCGAGCTTGAATTTCTCCTCCTCCAGTTTCTCCTTGATCGGCTCAATGAACTTATTGATAAAGTGACTGGAGATTTTCTCTGAATGACTGATTTTATTGGCCAGTTCGTTATAAACATCAGGGTTTTTGAATTTCAGGCTGAGATCTTCCAGTTCGGTTTTAATGGTATACAGTCCGAGACGATGGGCAAGGGGAGCAAAGAGATATAAAGTTTCACTGGCTATCTTGATCTGTTTTTTTCGGGGGAGTGCCTGGAGCGTCCTCATATTGTGCAGACGGTCAGCAAGTTTAATCAGGATGACCCTCACGTCATCGACCAGCGTCAGTAATAATTTACGAAAGGTGGAGGCCTGCAATGAGGAGTCTCCGTCCAAAACAACGGTAATTTTGGTTAATCCGTCAATGATCGAACGGATCTGCGGACCAAATTCCTTTTCGATATCATCCAGGGTGTATTCGGTATCTTCAACCACATCATGCAAAAGCGCGCTAACGATACTCCTGGTTCTGAGTCCGATTTCTTCAGATACTACCTTTGCAACAGAAATCGGATGCAGCACATAGGGTTCTCCTGATTTCCTTTTTTCGCCTCCATGTGCCTTACAGGCAAATTCATAGGCTTTTTTGATCAGGTCTTTGTCGGCCCTGGTCAAATTCTTGGGAAGTCCGTTTAACAGATCATTAAAAGCTTCCTGTATCCTGGATTTTTCTTCTGTGGTCAGTTCAAACATGCCCGATGCTATTCCACCGTGAATTTACTAAATCAATCTGAGCTTTTAATGGGTCCGGCAGCCACTACCACCATTTTTGAAGCATCCAGGTATGTTGACGCCAGACTTCTGATTTCCTCCGGTGTAATGCTGTTGATGAGCTTCATCATATCAGAAAGGTAATTCAGGTCGAGATCATGCATCCACAACCCCCTGAGCTGGTCGGCCATCTGGAAGGGACCATCGACCGACCGCTGGATCTGGCCGGTAAGATAATTTCTCACCACCTCAAGTTCATGACTTTCTACCTTATCGTTGCACAAACGATTGATCTCTTTCCGGCATTCGGACACCGTTTCTTTCCAAACTTCGGCTGAAACGGTTGATCCGATCACGAAATATCCTGAATCCTTCAATGTGATGAGATGAGAGGCGATTCCGTATGTATATCCTTTTTCTTCCCTGATATTGCTCATCAGGCGGGAACCGAAATATCCGCCTAAAATGGTATTGACTATGGTAAGGCCCATAAAATCAGGGTGTAACCTGCTGAAAAGGGGCATTCCCATTCTGACTGCTGTTTGAACGGCTTCCGGTCGTGGGATGATGTCCAGCTTTTCCATCGACGGCCGGATCGGTTCCAATACCGGGGTGTGGCCGGTGATTGTTGGATTGCTTAACGGCCAGTTGGTTCCAAAAAACAGCTCGACGAGAGGAAGGTAACGGTCGGGATTCGGACCCGTGATCAGGATCCGGCAATTTTCCTGATTATAGAACCGGGCATGAAAATCAGCCAGGATGGCCGGAGTTGCCGGATCAATATCCTGAATTTCACCCACTATGCCGTATGGATGATTTTGTCCGAAAATCAGCCGGTTGAATTGTTTCCTGGCCAGGCTCTCCACCCGTTGATCATCTACTTTCATGGATTCAATCCGGTTTGCCTTGATAACATTCAGCTCCTCAACCGGAAAGGCAGGTTGGATCAGAATTTCACTCAGGAGCCTGAGCACGGGTTCCAGGTGTTTTTCGAGGCTATGTATGGTGATATCGGCTTCATCGCGATCAGCGGAAACATTAAAATAGCTTCCGTAAAATTCAAATTCTTCCGCAATCCTGCCACCTGAAAGGTTGGCTGTCCCTTCAGGAATCATCTGATTGGTCAGCGACGACTGGAAAATGATATCCTGATAACGGCTTCCGGCATTAAAAACCAGGTCAATCCTGCAAACAGGCTCGGTTCCGGCGGGCATGACCACCACTTTTATTCCATTCGATAATCGTGAAGTCTCAGGATGTGTGAGCCCGAGACTGGTCACGGTTCTGATTTCAGGCTGAATCTTTCTGTCCATCATTCTTTCTCCCCATTCGTTAAATAAACCAAACATGAACAGTTGGATTCCCTGAACACTTGGTCCGCAGTCGTTTTCATCTCAGCAATCGTTACCGAGCGGAGGACTTCCAGCTCCCTGTCGATCATCGAAGCATCACCCATCCATTCAAAATAGGCCAGGTTCAAGGCTTTACTCTGTACATTCATGTTGCTGAACAGGAACTGCGATTCTGCGCGGTTTTTAACCTTGTCGAGTTCCCGGTCACTAATAGGGTCATTTATTAAACTTGCGATCTGCTCCCTTATGGCCTTTATCCCTGATTCAGCGGTGATTCCATTAGCAAGCCTGCCGCTGATAACAAAAAGCCCCGGATCACGGTCACCGGAAATATAGGCGTCGATATCACTGAATAATTTCTGGTCTTTAACAAGACGAAGAAAGAGCCTTGACGACATGCCATTCGAAAGGATGTCCGATAACAGGTCCAGAACGTAATATTCGCGGCTGAAACGGTCACCCATATGCCAGGCAAGGTAAACAGCCGGACTCGGCACCGGGCGGGTAATCTCGAGGTAACGGAATTCCGTCTGAACCGGTTCGGCAGAGAGGTTGCGCAGTTTGACCGTTCTCGCGGGAATGGATCCGAACCACTTAACCACCAGATTACGCGCCTCTTCGGATTTGATTGATCCTGATAAGGTGAGTATGGCGTTGTTGGGGGCGTAGTGGCTATAGAAGAAATCCTTTACATCCGACAGCCTGGCATCTTCTATGTGACTGATTTCCTTGCCTATAGTCGGCCATAAATAGGGATGGACCTTATATGCCAGTGGTTTGAGATATAACCAGGCGTCACCATACGGTTGGTTGAGGTATCTCTGTCGATATTCTTCGATGACCACTTTTTTCTGAACATTCAGGCTTTCCTGTGAAAACGCCAGCTCATTCATCCTGTCCGATTCAAGCCATAATCCTGTTTCTAGATTCTGATACGGTAAGGTGAGGTGATAATCCGTATAGTCGTTATTGGTAAAGGCATTGTTGTCGCCTCCCGCCAATTGAAGTGGAGTGTCGTAATCAGGGATGTTTGACGAACCCCCGAACATCAGATGTTCGAAAAGATGCGCAAATCCGGTTAATGAAGGATCCTCATCCCGGGCACCGATATCGTAAAGGATGTTTAAAGCAACCATGGGTGAGCTGAAGTCGCTGTTAACAATTACCCGGAGCCCGTTGTCGAGAACGTATTTGGTGTATTCCATTTTTTTAATTGTGACAGCAAAAGTAGACTAATTTTAAAAAACCTGACAAATGGCAATATTTATCAGCATGGGTAAAGATAATTTTGCGTGTTTTTAAATAAACTCTAAGAAATGGAGAGCCGGGCAACCGTAACTCATGAGGGGATTGTTGAGCTAGTTTCCGGATCACATATCCGAGTAAGGTTTGTTGCGCAGTCGGCCTGTGCAGCGTGTCATGCCAAGGGTGTCTGCTCCGTTTCAGATTCAGAAGACAAATTTGTTGATGTTGAAAGCCACCTGCCCGGATTGTCGGCAGGCGACCGGGTAGAAGTGATCCTGGCACAGAGCCAGGGATTGAAAGCGGTGTGGTATGGGTACGGTCTGCCGCTGGTGATTCTTCTGTTGGTGATTTTTGTTTTGAATGCGATAACCGGACGAGAAGGGTTTTCAGCCCTGATCGGGCTGGGTTCACTGATCCCCTATTATCTGGTTGTTTACCTGTTCAGAAAGCGTATTTCCAGATCCATTGAATTCATATTGCGTAAAACCGAATAATAATTTTTCTTTATGAATACGGTCGTTATAACGATCATCAGTTTAAGTGTTATCGGAGGGCTTTCAGGGTTTATCCTTTTTTTGATTGCCCAGCAGTTCAAGGTTTTCGAAGACCCGAGAATTGATGATGTGGAGGCTGTCTTGCCTGGCGCAAACTGCGGAGGTTGCGGATATCCCGGATGCCGGGGTTTTGCTGAAAATTGTGTAAAGGCGGAGACGCTGGATGCCCTGTTTTGCCCGGTCGGCGGCAATGACGGAATGGTTAAAGTTGCCGCAGCATTGGGCAAAGAAGCGGTGGTCAAGGACCCGCTGGTGGCTGTTGTCCGTTGTTCCGGAAGCCCTGATCACCGGGTCCGGACCACACAGTATGACAGCGTGGGCACCTGTGAAATTGCTTCTATCCTTTTTTCAGGCGATACCGCCTGTTCATTCGGTTGCCTTGGCTTAGGCGATTGCGTGAAAGCATGCACATTCGATGCCATGCACATGAACCCCGTTTCGCTTCTTCCGGAAGTCATTGACGGAAAGTGCACCTCTTGCGGTGCCTGCGTCAAAGCCTGTCCAAAAACGATCATTGAGCTTCGGAAAAAAAATAAAAAGGACCGGAAGATTTTTGTCTCCTGCGTGAACCAGGATAAAGGGGCTGCAGCAAAAAAAGCTTGCTCAGTGGCGTGCATCGCCTGCAAGGCTTGTGTCAAGGCCTGTGCATTCGATGCGATTACCATTGAGAATTTCCTCGCATATATCGATCCGGCCAAGTGCACCCTCTGCCGCAAATGTGTGGCGGTATGTCCGACCGATTCGATTCTTGAAATCAACTTCGCACCCCGTAAGGTAGCTGAAGCTGAACCAGTAGCCATTGATAATCAAGCTAATTAATACAAGGAGGATTCATCATTGAAAACCTTTCCAAGGGGTGGTGTTCATCCACCTGAAAACAAAAAGGCATCAGGATCTCCGATTGAAGTTTTGCCTCTGCCCAAAGTGGTCTGCATTCACCTTGCCCACCATTTGGGAGCACCGGCTGAGCCGGTTGTGGCCAAGGGCGATGCAGTGAAAGCCGGTCAGCTTATTGCCAGAAGCACCGGTTTTGTTTCAGCCAACCTGCATGCTCCTGTTTCGGGCACCGTTCAAAAAATTGAACCGGCTCCGGATTCATCAGGGTATAAAAGAACAGCAATCTTCATTGAGGTTCAAGGTGATGAATGGTTGGAAACGATCGACCGCACTACCGATGTGATTAACTCGAAAGAGATGTCCTCAGCGGATATTATTAACCGGATAACGCAGATGGGAATTGTCGGACTCGGAGGGGCAACTTTCCCGTCACACGTTAAGCTCACCATCCCAAAAGGAAAAAAGGCCGAGATCTTGATTATCAACGGAGTTGAATGTGAACCTTATCTGACTTCCGACCACCGGCTGATGCTGGAGAAAGGGGAGGAAATTCTGATTGGAGCGCAACTGTTAATGAAGGCCTTACAAGTTAATCAGGCGGTCGTTGGGATTGAAAACAATAAACCCGATGCGATCAGACACCTTACGGAATTATGCAACCGGTTTCCGGGCATCCGTGTCGAGGTCCTGAAAGTGAAATATCCGCAAGGAGGTGAAAAACAGCTGATAAAAGCCATCACCGGTCGTGAAGTGCCATCGGGTAAACTACCGATCGATGTTGGGGTTGTGGTACATAATGTTGGAACCGCATTTGCCGTTTATGAGGCCATCAACAAGAATAAACCGCTGGTTGAGCGCGTGGTGACCGTTACCGGAAAAACCATGAACCGCACGGCCAACTACCTGGTAAGAATAGGAACTCCTATCAATGAATTGATTGAAGCAGCGGGAGGCTTGCCTTCAGATACCGGCAAGGTGATCAGCGGCGGACCGATGATGGGTAGGGCCTTGCCGATGATTGATGTACCGGTGACCAAGGGAACCTCAGGCATTGTGATGATGCCGGTTTCCGAATCGAATCGCCGGACATCCCTGAACTGTATCCGCTGTTCCAGATGCAACTCGGTTTGCCCGATGGGCCTGGAGCCTTACCTGCTGATGAGCCTTGGAGAAGCGAAGCGCTGGGATGATATGGAAATCGCGAAGGTGATGGACTGCATGGAATGCGGCTCTTGCAGCTATACCTGTCCCTCGGGAAGACCTTTGCTCGATTATATACGCCTCGGAAAAACCAGTGTTAACCGAATAATCAGATCCAGAAGTAAATGAGTGCAACTAACCTGTTAACCGTATCGTATTCCCCGCACCTGTCGGGTACTGAATCGGTACAGAAAATCATGTACCGGGTGCTGATTGCCATGATCCCGGCATTTGCGGTATCGCTGATATTCTTCGGATTGGGAGCCCTAGTGGTCACCAGTATTGCCGTGGTATCATGCATGGCCTTCGAATATCTGATCAACCGGTTCATGTTAAAAGCCGAATCCACCTTATGGGATGGATCAGCAGCCGTTACAGGGGTCCTATTGGCTTTTAACGTTCCGAGCAACCTGCCGGTATGGATGATTATCATCGGTAGTCTGGTAGCCATCGGAGTTGCCAAAATGTCGTTCGGCGGATTGGGTAAGAACCCTTTCAATCCGGCTTTGGTGGGCAGGGTATTCCTGCTGATTTCTTTCCCTGTTCAGATGACCAGCTGGCCCAAGGCAATCGAGTCGAGACTGGCTTATCTCGATGCTACAACAGGTGCAACACCTCTTGCCATCTTAAAGGAGGGTATCAAAAATGGCCAGCCTTTATCAGAGTTGATGAAAGAAATTCCGGGATACGCCCAGATGTTTATCGGAAATATGGGAGGGTCGCTTGGTGAAATATCAGCCCTGGCCCTGATTATTGGCGGTTTGTACCTGATTTATAAAAAAGTGATTACCTGGCATATTCCGGTTTCGATTCTTGCAACGGTGGGCCTGTTCACCGGCATCCTCTGGCTGATTGATCCGGGTAAATATGCCGATCCGCTTTTCCACCTGCTTGCCGGAGGGATCATCCTGGGCGCAATATTCATGGCAACCGACATGGTCACCTCCCCTATGACCCCGGTGGGCCAACTTATTTTCGGTGCTGGGATCGGGCTGATTACCTGCCTGATCAGGATTTTCGGATCCTTTCCTGAAGGAGTATCTTTTGCCATACTCATCATGAATGCTTTCGTGCCCCTGATCGATAAATATGTCAAACCCAAACGGTTCGGAGAGGAATTGAAAAATGGCTAAACTGGAATCAAATCTGAAAACCATGGTGCTCTCCCTGTTGGGGGTTTGCGCGGTAGCTTCGGGCCTTCTCGGGTATATGAACAAAATTACCGAAGGGCCTATCGCTGAATCGAAAGAAAAAGCAAAACTGGAAGCCATCCAAAAGGTGGTTCCCGAATTCAATAATAATCCCAGTGAGGAAAAATATACCGTTCAGTCCGATCTCGGTGAACTGGAGTGTTTTCCGGCTAAAAAGGACGGGGAACTCGTTGGAACTGCTATCAATACAAAAACCAATATAGCCTTCAGCGGCTCATTCAGCCTGATGGTAGGCATTAAGCCCGACGGAACGCTCATCGAAACGTCAGTCCTTGACCATAAGGAAACGCCGGGGTTGGGCACCAAAATGATGGAACCGAAATTTAAGAAGCAATTCCCCGGGAAAAATCCAGCCACCAATAAGATCAAAGTAAAGAAGGACGGAGGTGAGATTGATGCCATCACAGCAGCAACAATCAGTTCGCGTGCATTTTGCGATGCTATAATGAGAGCCTACGACGCTTATCAAAAAGGAGGAAAGAAATGAGCAATCTCAGACATTTTACCAATGGCATCGTGAGAGAGAACCCAACGCTGGTGCTTCTCATCGGCATGTGCCCGGTGCTGGCAGTTTCCACCTCAGCGATCAACGGGATGGGAATGGGAGTAGCCACAACCTTTGTATTAACCATGTCCAATCTGGTCATCTCCCTGATAAAGAATTTGGTACCGAACAAAGTAAGAATCCCGATTTTTGTGGTGGTCATTGCCTCTTTTGTAACCATTGTCCAGATGACCATGGAGGCCTTCGTCCCGACACTGTATAAGGCCCTGGGCGTTTTCGTACCCCTGATCGTGGTTAACTGCATCATTCTCGCACGGGCCGAAGCCTTTGCCCAGAAAAATACGGTCATTGCTTCGATTCTGGATGGTCTGGGTATGGGAATAGGATTCACACTTGCCCTGACCACCCTCGGGGCCATCCGCGAGATGCTCGGAAACGGCTCCATTTTCAATATCCGTTTTGTCGGTGAAAATGCAAGCACTATCCTGGTTTTCATTTTGTCGCCAGGTGCATTTATTGCCCTCGGTTACCTGATCGCATTTATTAACAGGCTGAAAGGAAATAAATAGCCAATAATCCCAGAGTCATGGAATACATCATTATTTTTATCAGTGCGATATTGGTCAATAACATTGTTTTGGCCAAGTTTCTGGGGATTTGCCCATTCCTTGGGGTATCAAACAAAGTGGGAACGGCAGCAGGCATGTCGGCCGCCGTAACCTTTGTGATGGTACTGGCGACCATCGTTACCTTCCTGCTGCAGAAATATGTACTTGATCCTTTCCATATAGGTTTCATGCAGACCATTGTTTTCATTCTCGTGATTGCGGCACTGGTCCAGATGGTTGAAACGATACTGAAAAAGATTTCTCCCAGCCTTTACCAGGCTCTGGGCATTTTTCTCCCGTTGATCACTACCAACTGCGCCGTTCTCGGAATCGCCATCCTGACGATTCAGAATGACTACAATCTCATGCAGGGGATCGTTTTCACTGCATCCAATGCCCTTGGTTTCGGATTGGCTATTATCATTTTCGCCGGATTACGTGAAAGGCTTGAATTACAGGGTGTTCCCAAAGGAATGAAGGGTTTTCCCATCTCCCTGGTTATGGCCGGAATCCTCGCGATGGCCTTTATGGGTTTCAGTGGTATCGTGTAAGATTTGACGAATGGCCTGTTTGCCTTAACGGTTGGTAAGGCTCACCTGATTTTTTGACCCTATTTTTATGCCACGTTGGTGATAGGCCCGCCTGCCTATCGCCGATTTGACCGGCCCGACCTGTAAGAACTATCATAATTGTTCTTTATGTTATTGCAGGTTAATCACTTAAAATCAGTTATCATGAAAAATCGTTCACTTTTAGTGGCCGGACTGGCATTGCTGTCACTGTCCGCCATAATTGTTTTCAGCCCATTATTAAAGAAACTGGATCCCCGGTCTGCCTATGAGAGGCATCTTCTGAAAGTTTCAAAATCCATCCCCATGGATGAGGCAAAAAGCAGTGAATCCGAGGATGAATCCGAAGAGGAGGCCCGCTTGGACCGTCCGGATATAGCCGCTTACACCGATTACATCAAGACCATGGATCCCTCAACCGGGGCTATTCCCCTGGGGAGGCTCCAACATGCCTTTGATCAGACTCAGGCCATGCAAACCCTGAAAACCGGGAGATCGTCCCTCACATGGACCAACCGGGTAAGTAATATGGGCGGACGAACCCGTGTGATTTTCAACGATCCTAATGATCCCCTGCAAAAGAAGGTTTGGGCAGGTTCGGTGACGGGTGGATTATGGTTTAACAATGATGCCTACGCCAATGAGGAATGGCATCCGGCCGATGATTTCTGGCCAGGCCTGGCAGTGGCCTGCATGGCATCCGACCCGATCAATAAAAACATCTATTATGTCGGAACGGGGGAGAGCCAGACTGCCCTCAGGATTTATCGTGAATCCTCTTCACGCGGAGTGGGGATTATGAAATCTTTGAATCAGGGACAGACCTGGGAACTGATTCCATCGACCAAGGATTGGGCTTACGTCACTGACATTCTTGTGAGAAATGAAAATGGGCAGAGCGTCATTTATGCCGGTGTTGTTTCGGGCATTTACAAAGGAAAAACACACGAAAGCTCTCCGGGCGACGGCCTTTACCGGTCGGTGAACGACGGACAGTCTTGGGAGCAGGTTCTTCCGGTTATTTCTGGTGGAACCCGGCCTTTTGCCCCTTCGGATATTGAGACTTCGGCCGATGGCAGCCGCCTGTTTGTCGGCACCACCTATCATGGTCAGGATCAGACGGGGGCTGCCTGTATACTTTATTCGGATAATGGCACGCAATGGAGCGTTATGGATGATTATTATAATAAGCTGACGCAGACGGAGGTATGGGAAAGGAACCATTATCCGTATTCCCATCCGGGACGCGTCATGCTGGCCAATGCCCCATCAGATCCTAACATCATATATGCGATCATCGCCGGAGGCTTTAACGGGGATAATAATTTCGTTTATTATACCGATCGTTACCTGCTGAAATCCATCGATAAGGGTGTAACCTGGAATGAAATCCCTTCTCCTTTTCCCCTTGACGCTGCAAGCGGAACCTTAGCCAATCTGGCATGGCATGCGATGATCATTTCAGTGGATCCCGGCGATCCAAACACAATCTGGATGGGAGGTCTTGATGTTTGGAGGACCCGGAACAGCGGTGCCAACTGGCAGAAACTATCTTATTGGGCTCCGCGTAATGAGGAACAGGGATTAAGATTTGTCCATGCCGATATTCACATGATAAAGTTCCGTCCGGAAAACCCATCGGAATTGCTGATCGGAACGGATGGAGGGCTGTTTTACACCAACCAGGCAGCAGCCGAATCGCCGGTGTTCGAAAGAAGGAACCGGGCCTACAGCACACTCCAATACTATTATGGCGCGATCCATCCTGAGGCCGGACGGCAATTTTATGTGGGCGGCTTACAGGATAATGGTTCTCTGCTCGATGCAGATTTTAGCGGTCAGCCGATTATAAGTACTCTATCAGGAGGTGATGGTTTTTATTGCTTTATCGATGAAGATCAGCCCGATATGCTGATCAGTACCATTTACTACACGTATCTTAACCTGATCAGCTTTCATACACCCCAAACCGCTCGCCCCTTGTCGATCATAAACTATGGAAATGGTACTTTTTGTAATCCAATGGATTATGACTGGAGGTACAACATTCTCTATGCCAATGGTTGCGGATTTGCCGGACAGAATGCAAACACACTCAGGGTTGTCCGGGTATCCGACAGGGGCCTGACACCGGATAGATCCGTACCCCCTCTGGCAATACCCACCCAATCTCCCGTTCCCTATTCCTGCATCAAATGGAACGTGAATTCAGGTCAGGATGAAAGTACCTTGTATATTGGAACCGAAGCAGGAAGACTATACCGGCTCGCCCAGGCTCCGGTTCTCGGAGAACTCACCGACATGACTTCTGCTGCCTTGCCAGTTGCCTATATCAGCAGTATTGATATCGGACAAACCGAGGATACCCTGATGGTCACTTATTCCAACTATGGGGTACCCTCTGTCTTTATCACGGTTGATGGTGGGGCAAGTTGGATGAATGTCGAAGCCAACCTGCCCGATATGCCCGTCAGATGGGGTATCTTTCATCCTAAAAATTCGCGCCAGGTTATGCTGGCAACGGAAATCGGTATCTGGACCACTAATGATATTTTTGCTCAGCAGGTAACCTGGACCCCTGACGTACAGGGCATGGCCAATGTCCGGGTTGATATGGTCAAGTTCAGGACATCGGACAATACCGTTCTTGCTGCCACCCACGGACGGGGGATGTTTACCGCCACTTGGAATCCGGTTTATTCCAGCAGCAGCACCGGTCAGATTGAAATGACTGACATGCTTAAGGTGTATCCTAATCCAAGCAAAGGAAAGTTTGAGGTTTCGATTGATCATCCTGAAAATTCGAAGCTGACGATTATGGATATCGCCGGAAAAGTGATCTTACAGGAACAGATCCGGGAGCAGCAGGGCAGGTGGCAGAAAGCATTTGACCTCTCAGGGCAGTCAAAGGGAATTTTTATTGTCAAGGTCTCGACCGGACAAAAAAACAGTATGGCCCGGCTGGTATTGGAATAAATGGAAGTCTAAGGGTTCTCACATTCTGGCTAAAGGTGCCACGTCCTGTCCGGAATATTCCCCTTTGAGGAATTTGTAATACCCGGTGATGGCAATCATGGCCGCGTTATCCATGGTATAGGCCAATTCTGGAATATATACATTCCAGTTACGCTTGAGGGCTTCGCCCCGGATGGCTGTTTTAAGGGCAGAGTTGGCTGAAACACCACCGGCCAGGCCTATTTCACGAATGCCTGTTTGTTTGGAAGCCTGCCGGAGTTTGTTCATAAGGATCTCAACGATGGTATATTGCAGGGAGGCGCAAAGGCTGTTAAGGTTTTTACCGATAAACTCCGGATCTTCCTTTAACCGGTCACGCAGAAAATAGAGGAAGGAGGTTTTCAGACCGCTGAAACTGTAATTCAGATCGGAAATCCTCGGCCGGCTGAAGGTAAAGGCAAGTGGATCTCCCTCTTTTGCCAGTTTGTCAACTACTGGTCCGGCGGGATAGGGAAGGCCGATCACCTTTCCGCATTTGTCAAAAGCCTCCCCTGCAGCGTCATCAATAGTCTGACCGATAATCTCCATATCCAGGTGATCGCGCACGATAAGAATCTGGGTGTGACCCCCCGAGACAAGGAGGCAGAGGAATGGGAAAGTGGGTTGAAGATTGTCGGTTGACGGCTGACGGGTGACGGTTGGTTTGCGCACAAAGAGGGCGAGGACATGGCCCTGGAGGTGGTTGACAGCGATGAGGGGGATATTGCGTGCAACGGAGAACCCTTTGGCGAAGGAGGCACCAACCAGCAGCGAGCCCATTAATCCTGGACCCTGGGTAAAGGCGACCGCATTGATATCTTCAGGCAGCACCCGTGCTTCTTTCATCGCCAGGTCAACAACGGGAATGATATTCTGCTGATGCGCACGCGACGCCAGTTCGGGAACAACACCGCCAAAAGATCGGTGAACATCCTGATTTGCAATCCGGTTCGATAGCAGTAAACCATCACGGATGATAGCCGCTGACGTATCATCACAGGAAGATTCAATGCCAAGTATGGTAACACTCATATTATCTGCCGGTCGCGACCGTTATTTATACTAATTTGCTGTAATTTTCCGGCTCAAAAATACTAAAGTTTACCTCCTTGCCTACAAAAGCAATAAAACGGACACTGACTGGAATGCTCGTCGCAGCATTCCTGCTGATTGCCCTTTTCTTTGCCATCAGGACCCAAAGAACGCAAACCTGGCTGGTCAAGCTGTTCCTGGCAAAGATTGAAAAGAAGTATGAGGGGCGGATGTCTGTGCGATCAGTTTTAATACGCTGGCCGCAACGATTAGAGGTAAAAGATTTGTGCATTCTGGATCCGCTTAGCGATACCCTGTTCTATTCATCAATGATCAGTTGTTCGGTTAAACATCTTGACCTGGATAAGGTGATCCTTGACCTTGGCCGTGTGATGGTCGAAAATCCGGTGATACAATTGCGCCAGCTGCCTTCAGGACAAATGAATTATGAATTGTTCATGGAGGCTTTGAAATCAAACGATACGACGGGGTCGACAGGCAGTTTTGCGTTTACAGCCAGCCAGTTTTTTCTCCATAACGGGAGATTCCAGTACCGGAAATTCGGCATCCTGGAAAAACCGGGCATGGTGAATTGGGACAATATTCTTTTAAAAGAGGTAGAGCTTGCGGTTAAGAATATCGGATTCGACGGTTCAACTGTTAAAGCCGGGATCGACCTGATCTCATTCAAAGAAAAGAGTGGTTTTACCTTAAATAAGTTTTCGGCCGGTGTGACGATCGATTCGACCGGTATCCGCGCAAACGGATTATCCCTGCTCACGGCAAACAGCAGGATCGAATCGGCCAGTTCTCATGTTCAAGGCGTATGGAAGCAAAAGGGTGCAGGGGAAGAGCTTAGTTTAAACATTGTTTTGGGGCGGCAAACTTACCTGGGTCCGGCCGACCTGACCCTTTTGTCCGGCATCAACATTGGGTTAACTGCCCCTCTCGAAATATCAGGGGTTTTTGAAGGCTCGCTTGAAAATGCCCGTTTGATGAATACCAGCTTGAACTGGCAAAACCTTGTTTCATTCGAAGGCGACCTGTTATATATGTATCCGGGATCATTAAAAGAGACATTCTTCGATCTAAAAACCAGATCATTAACCCTTTACGTTACCAACCTGACCAATGAAGTCCTGTCCGGACAAATACCGGGGTTTGAACTTGCAGTTCCTGAATTAATCAAAAACCTGGAGGTCATTGAATATAACGGGGTGTTTACCGGAAAATTTGACAATTTCATTACCGCCGGCAAGTGGAATATCAGAAATTGTGAGATCGCTACCAATTTGCAGGTGAACAAGAACTGGCCGGTTACAGGATACAATTTCAAAGGATCAGTTTCAGCAGCCGGCTTTAATCCTGATGAATGGCTGGTCAGTCCGTCCGGCGTGTCGGGAATCGATTTTAATCTGGATGTGGATGGTATATGGGACGGAGAAAAGGAAGTCAAGGCATTGCTCGCCGGAGACGTGGCGCAATTCGACTTTAACGGATATACTTTCACGGATCTGGGTATCGATGGTCGGGCGACCGAAAGCTGGTTCGACGGTTCGCTGAAAATGAGGGACCCGAATTCCGACTTTGACCTGAGCGGCCGGTTTGACTTTGGCCATGAGAAACCTATACTCGATTTCAATTTAAAGGTCAATCATGCAGATCTTTATGCACTGAATTTCATAAAAAACGATACGGTTTCGGAGCTGAAGGCCAATATGCACGGCAATTTTACCGGACAAGCCATCGATGACATGGATGGAGAGATCAAAGTGACCAATTCAAGTTATACCAACAGCAGGGGAACCCTGCCGGTTACCGAACTTTCACTGACTTCTGTTCCGGAACTGGGCCACAGGAAAATTATTTTTGAATCGGAATATGTGGATGCCCGGATGGTCGGCAATGTCCATCTTGATGACCTCACAGCACAGGTACAATCACTGGTGGCCCGATTTATCCCGGCATTGACGAAAACACAGGCCATCCGGCCCGATCACCTGAACGATTTTGCGTTTAATTTACAGCTAAAAAATTTCACCCCGGTTAGCCGTGTTTTTCTTCCCGGATTTCAGTTCAAAGACAATACCCGGCTAGGAGGATTCTATAAAGCTGATGACCAGACTGTTTCGATCGAAGGGATCTCTCCCCAATTTGTCACCTCGGGTAGTCAGTTTACCGGGTTCGATATCCGCATCCGGTCAATCGGGGACTCTCTCGTCCTTTCCGGTGCGGTGGATAAAATCCAGGTTGACCGGAATACCATTTTTGACAAGATCAGTCTAGATGGTTCCCTGACAGCGAATAAAATGAAAGCTATGCTGAACTGGACCAGCAGCGGAAATACCGGTACGCGTGGTACCATCAGATGTTCAGGTTTTATGTCGGAGACCGATTCAGGAAAGCTCCGCAGCGAGGTCATTTTCCCACAAGCGGAAATAGTCTTTAATGACAGTCTATGGAAAATGTCCGATTTCCGGATTATGGCTGATCCTGAAAGAATTTTGGTCGACGGTTTCCGGCTCAGTCACGATGCCGAGAACTTCGGTGTGCAGGGTGCCATTTCACGTAATCAGTCGGACACCCTGTTTGTTGATTTCAACAATGTCAGCCTTGACAATCTAACCAGGCTTACCGGGCCCGAAGATTTTGCCCTGAAAGGCAGGATGACCGGAGATGCACGGTTATATGATATGCGGAACAAAGCCAAATTTCTTGCTGAAGTCAGGATTGACAGCCTGTCGGTCAATGGCCAGCCTATGGGGACCACTACCTTGTCGAGCCGGAGTGCTGGAACCGGGGAGCCCCTGCTCATGGAGGTATTGATTCAGAGGGGAACAATCAAAACGCTCCGGTTGACCGGACAATATAATCCGGTGAGTGACAGCCTGGATTTTGACCTGACCGTTGACAAGTTGCGGATGGATATCGCGAATCCATTTGTAAATGATGATTTGCTTGATGTTAAGGGATTGGTCTCCGGCAAAGTTGACATTCGCGGGACAAGCAAGATACCCCTGATATCAGGAGAGGTCCTGATGCAAAAAGGATCGTTTATCTTAAATTATTTGAATACCCGGTTCTACTTTACCGATAAGCTGGTGATCACTCCCGATGCCTTTACCATAAACAAGATGGATGTTCAGGATGAGGAGGGGCACCATGCCACGGTTTCAGGAGCGGTAAGGCATCAGAATTTCAACAAAATAAGTCTTGATTTTGATCTGGATTTCAAGGAGTTTGTCCTGTTGAACGAGATCGAATCGAGGAATTACGGGTACTGGGGACGAGGCTACGGGACCGGGCGTGGTACCATCAGAGGTCCGCTCAGAAGCCTCAATATCGATGTTTCTGCCCGGACCACTGCTAAAACAAAATTCTTTGTCCCGGTTTCTACAACCGACGAGGCCAGGTTAATGGATTTCGTGACTTATGTGCAAAAACCGATTGATGATTCTGATTTCGATTTGCTTGATTTCTACTATGTGGACAATAAGGGGTATGAAGTCAATTTATATGGTGCCACGGTCAATATTGATCTTGAAGTAACGCCGGATGCGGAGGTTCAGCTGATATTTGACTCCAAGGTTGGAGATATAATTCACGCAAAAGGAAGTGGTAACCTGAGAGTTTTTATTCCACCCACTTCCGGATTTACCCTGACCGGTGATTATACGATTGAGCAGGGGGATTATCAGTTTACCCTGCAGAATATGCCGGTTAAAAAATTGATTATTGAGCCCGGTGCTACGCTCAAATGGACCGGGGATGTGTCAAATGCCCAGCTCGATATCGACGCCGTCTACCGAACGAAAGCCTCCCTCTATGACTTGCTGCAGGATGAGACGAATCCCGACCTGGCGGCACGGATACCGGTCGAATGTCATCTTCTTATGACTGGATATCTGGAAAATCCCAATTTCGATTTTAACATTGTGCTCCCTCCGACCAGCAACGATATTGCCCGGACGCAGTTGCAAAACCTGACCAAAGAGGAACTCAACAAGCAGGTTATTTCCTTGTTGATCCTTAACCGTTTTACCCCATTGCAGGGAACGGGCAGCGGAACAAGCCGGGGCTATGAAAATGCCGGTTTATCGACCACCACCGAGGTGCTTTCGAACCAGCTTAATTACTGGTTATCGCAGATCAGCAAGGATTTTGATGTAGGTTTCAATTACCGTGCCGGCGACCAGCTCAGCAGTGATGAGGTGGAGGTTGCTCTTTCGAAACAATTTCTGGATAACCGGATGACAATCAATATCAATGGGAATTATGATGTCCGGCCGTCAACTACCAGTACGAACCAACTGGTTGGTGATGTTGAAGTTGAGTACAAGATCAAGGAATCCGGAAAAGTGAGGGTAAAAGCCTTTACACGTGCAAATGATCATTTGTTGTATGAATATGCTCCTTATACACAGGGAGTTGGGCTGTTTTATCGGGAAGAGTTCGATACCTTCGGTGAATTGTTCAGGAGATACCTGGATAAATTATCCCGGAAATAGGCGTTAACAACTCGTCTGAAAACCGGGTATACTAAACAGTCGTGTTGGTTCGTTTTTTCCATACTTTTATTGAGATAACTAATTTCAAAAAACCATGAGTTTGATGTTAATGCTTCTGTCAGGTTTTCAGTCAAATGCTGCGAGCGCAGCTGTTAAAACTGTGAATCCGAGTTTATCAGTCTGGGACCTTACCCTCAAAGGAGGGTGGGTAATGATTCCCATTTTCATTCTATCCATAGTTGCTGTATATATTTTCGTCGAAAGATATTTTGCGATCCGCAAGGCGAGTATCGAGGACCAGAGTTTCATGAACCGTGTTCGTGAATTCATACATGACGGCAAGATAGAGGCAGCCATCCGGCTCTCACAATCGACAAATACACCTGTTTCCCGCATGATTGAAGTAGGCATATCCCGTATTGGCAGGCCCATGACCGATGTTAATGTGGCGATTGAAAATGTCGGGAGGCTCGAGATTTACAAATTGGAGCGCGGACTGGCTACACTGGGTGCGGCTGCCGGTGCAGCGCCGATGCTGGGTTTTCTGGGTACGGTTCTCGGGATGATACGGGCTTTCTATGATATGTCTCTCGCAGGCAGCACAATTGATATCGGTATTTTATCAAATGGGATCTATACGGCTATGGTAACTACGGCCGCCGGTCTTTTAGTCGGTATTCCTGCCTATTTCTTTTATAACATCCTGGTTTCTAAAATCGAAACCATAGTTTTTATTCTTGAGACCCGCTCCTCCGAGTTCATGGACCTGCTGAATGAACCGGCCAAGTAGGTTTGATAAAATACAGATTACATGGCAATTAAAACCCGAAATAAAATCACGCCGGAGTTCAGCATGGCTTCGATGACGGATATTGTTTTCCTCCTTTTGCTGTTCTTTATGATCAGCACCACAATGATCAGTCCGAATGCATTGAAATTGCTGCTGCCCCGGAGCGACGGTCAGGTATCGGACAAACCGATCACGACCGTATCGATTACAAAAGATTTGCAATTATACCTCGAGAAATCACCTATTCAGTTTGACCAGCTTGAAGGAGCCTTGCGGGTGAAATTCGATGGAGTTCCTGAGGAAGAGAGGGTTATCAGCCTGCATACCGATGAAGTGGTACCCATTGGAGAGGCGGTCAAAGTGATGAACATTGCGAAAAACAACAAGTACAAATTGATACTGGCGACCGTCGCTAAGTAAACTCATGGAAGAAGCGGCTAAATATCGGGGATTAATCGCAACAGCGCTTTTCCATGGGCTCGTCATTACCCTGTTGCTGTTGCTTCGACTTTATGGTGCCCCAAAACTGCCGGATTCCGAGGGGATAACTATCAATTTTGGGACTGATGCTGCCGGAATGGGGGATGTGGAACCGCAACAGCAGGAGCCCAAACAGTCGGAAAGCCCTGTCAGCACCGTCGCACCGCCTGTTAGAACCAAACCGGTGAAGGAAAAAGTCAAGGAGACAGCCCCAAAATTGCTTACCCAGGATAATGAAGCTGCACCCACATTGAAGAAACAGGATAATGAAAAGGATCTGATCGAGAAAAAGAAGCTTGATGAAAAAAAACGTCAGGAGCAGGAAGAACGGGAATTGCAGAAACAAGCCGATATCGAGCGGCGGCGTATTGAAGCCGAACAAAAGCGGCAAGTCGACATCGAAAACGCGCGGATTGAGGCTGAACGTAAAAAACAGGAACAACAGCAGTCTCAGTTAAATGCCATCAAAGGCCGCATGGGCAAATCTTTCGGTGGAAATGCTGCCAATGCGGGGAACTCGGGACAGGGAAATACTCAGATCTCGGGCAATCAAGGCGATCCTACCGGTTCGGTGGATTCGAAAAACCAGGGCCCGGGAGGGGGCAGGGGTGCCGGAATTTCCTACAGCCTTGAGGGTCGGAATGTGATCGGATCCCTGGCAAAGCCTGAATACTCTGTGAACGAATATGGAGATGTGGTCGTGACCATCAGTGTGGATCAGAATGGAAACGTTATTGCCGCTGTTCCCGGGGGGAAGGGCACAACCACCACTGATTCAAGGTTGTGGGATGCCGCGCGGAAAGCTGCAATGGTCGCAAAATTCAACAAGGTGACCAGTCCGGATGCCCCGGTTCAAAAGGGTACCATCACCTATAAATTCAAGCTGTTATAATTTTCCAATTTTCGCGACTGAAGAGAATGGATCTTCAATCAAGGCTCAAGGCTCAAGGCTCAAGGCTCAAGGCTCAAGGCTCAAAGAAGTTAATAAGGGCCAAGTTTAAAGTAAAATTGAAGGCGGAGAGTTGAGATTCCAATGCAGAATTCCGAATGCCGAGTGTGAGATTCAAGTATGCATGAAGTATATTTCAACTTCATTATGCCCTGAATCTATTATTCGGCATTCGGAATTCTGCATTGGAATCTCATCATTCTACCTTTCCCCTTAATCCATGTCTTGAGCCTTGAGCCTTGAGCCTTATTTTAGTACTATTCTCGAAACCAAAGATTTATCTCCGTAAGCGGCTTTAACCAGGTAAACCCCCTTCGGTTCACGGGTCAGGTCATAAGCTTTTTGCCAGGTACCGGTTTGTTCTGAAATCAAGTCATCCTTTATAACCCGTCCCGTGACATCCATGATGGTCAGATTGCCTTTCCCCGGATTCTCCAGCTTGATTTCAAACCTCCCGTCGGTCGGGTTGGGAAATACCTGCATGCCATTGGAAAGAAGGGGCTCATCGGTTTTGCCATTAGTATAAGATGGTAACCATGTTGTTGTAAACATGCCTCTTCCGTGTGTAGCGGCCAAAACAGTATTGTCAGATTTCCGGAATTTAAGCATATCAATTCGGACATTTGCCAGACCACTGTTATCAGGACTCCAGATAACATTCTGAGCGAGGATGTTATCGGTTGTCCAGATGCTGGTTTCAGTAGCAAGCATTACCTGTTTTCCTGATTTGGGATGAAATATACCCCAACGGATTGGCATATCCGGCAGGTTGGCTTCGACATTCTTCCAGTTGGTACCACCGTTGACACTGAGCCATACTGATGGAACTCCGTAATTGGAGAATGTTACTAATAGAGTATCTTCAGAACCCGCAATGTCAATGCTTGAAATGTTGGCGGCAGGAAAGTCCGTTGAGGTGAGTTCAGTCAATGTGCCTGTATGCGAGGCATCAGCATATTTGAATAGTTTGCCGGCTTCGGTTCCGATATAAACATTAGGCTGGTTTGCAGGCGACCATTCCGACCATTTGATATTGGAGTAGGGTACGGCAGAATGTGTAGCCAGTTGTTTGCCGGTATTGCTTCCGGTGATTCCGGTTGCAGCAACGTTTAAAACATGGAAGGTGTTCAGAAATTGCAGTTGTTCATTGGCGCCGTTGACAAAAAGAATATTGTTTTTCCAGTCATAATCCATTGGACTGACAAAAGTTCCGGTATTCAGACCTTTATATCCTGCTCCTTGCGGATCGCTCTCCTTGGCTCCGGAATACAGGTATATAGCGTTGTGATAAACAGTGGTCATCTGGATGGAAGGTTCGTTCTGATCAATAAAGCACAGAGCTCCGTCGCCTCCTGAAAGCATATCCGTGAAAGTCGGAGTATTCCCTTTTCGATAGAACATGGATCCGTTATCCTGCAAACCGCCCAGAAAATGGATGGCTCCGGCATCAGGATGCATGGCACAGGAATAATACTGCAGGGTGCTGTAATGATTGGCAATTTCAAAAAATTTCATTCCGGTATCCGGTGCACTGGCTGTCCGGGTTCCGAAAATTCCACCATCGGTGCCAATAAAGAGTTCTGTGTCAGATCCGGGCCTGTATTTCATTATATGGATATCGGCATGCACATAATCATCGGCTCCATTGCCATACATTTCAGCCCAATTGGATTGCTTGGTCCAGGAAGTACCACCGTTGGTTGTCCTCCAGGTATCCAAACCACCGACCCAAATAATATTTGGGTTGAGGGGACTCACGGCGATAACAAATGCGTGCCATGCCAAAGAAGCAAATCCTCCGGGAAAGTTGACCTGATTCCAAGTTGCCCCTTTATCAGAGGTTTTTAAAAGATACTGGCATCCATAACCGATAAAACCATCGGAGCGGACATATCCTGATGCGACGATAGCAAATACCATGTCGGCATTGGAAGGAGCCTGGCAAAGCATAACCCTTCCCGGATATTTGTTGGTGGTTTGAGCCAGGATAAGTTGCTGGTAGTTACTGTTAACGTTCCAGCTTAACCCATCAGTTGAACTCAGAATACAAGCGGCACCGGAGCGGTCATTATCGGTTATATCGCTTTTCACCCCATAGGTTGTCCCGATAAAAATTTTAGTACCATCGGCATTGGTCTCAATATCAGAAGGTGCATAGGAATAGTCTTTCCCGGGTATATTCGGAAGGACCTGTGTCCAGCTGGTCCCGTTGTCAGTAGAGCGATAAAGGCCATTGGTTGGGGTTGCCTGGTGGGCGATCCCTTTATAAACGCCCGATACGACCCCAGCATAGATTACACTGGCACCACCTTCATCCCTGACCAGGATATCGGTCACATACGGCCAGTTTTGAGTGGATGGCATGGGCGACCAGGTCTGTCCTCCGTCGGTCGAACGCATAATGCCTGTTCCGCGGCCTGAAGATTCCCTGTATATGATGAGTGCGGTCTGGCTTTCACCGGTTCCAACGTAAAAAGTTTGTTTGTTATTTGGATCGTAGGTCATGCAGCTGACAGACAGGTTGGACCAAAAATCATTGATTGGCTCCCAGGCACCACCGCCGGCAGGATCGGAGTTGACCCAGAGACCGCCGGTGACAGAACCGGCCCAGAGTTTCATGCCGGTTGCATCATTCGGGTCAAACATCAGTGTCCTTGTCCTACCTCCCATATTGGTGGGCTGAGCCGTCCAGGTTAGCTGGTTCATTCCTGATTTCATCCTGGCCAGAGCATCGGTGATGTTATTGGCGGCAATAATGCGCTCGCCGGGTACAGCTTTGATTTTCGGATCCAGTGTTTTTATATAATCGGCAAAAGCGGCCTCATCCGGCCGGTCCAACTTTTCTTTGCCTGAATTATTGGGCACGGTCGATTCAACTGAAGGCAGTCCACGGTATTCGGATACGAGGAATTTTTCATAATCTTTCCTTTCATCCGTCCTGGTATTAAGTTTGAACAACAGGACAGTGCCGGAAATAAGAACCAGGATTCCGGTGATGAGAACTAATCTTTTATTCTTCATGATACTTTGTTTTATTAATCAGATCAATCGGCAAACATGGGCAGTCCGCCCATCATTTCATTCACTTCATGTTTTGTTTTCAAAATCAGGTCTTCATTGATGATATCGGTGATGACCCGGTCGATGAGACTGACAATGTGTTCCATATGTTTTTCTTTCAATCCGCGCGTGGTGATGGCCGGGGTACCCACACGGAGACCCGATGTTTGGAACGGGGAGCGGGAATCAAACGGTACCATGTTTTTATTCACGGTGATATCCGCTCTGACCAGTGCATTTTCCACCTGTTTTCCGGTTATTTCAGGAACTTTCGTTCGTAAGTCGATCAACATGCTGTGATTGTCGGTTCCCCCGGAGATTACCTTGTATCCTCTGCTCATGAATGCTTCGGCCATTACAGCGGCATTTTTCTTGACCTGCTGTTGATACACCTTGAATTCAGGGCTCAATGCTTCACCGAAAGCGACAGCTTTCGCAGCAATGATATGCTCCAATGGCCCGCCCTGAATTCCCGGAAATACTGCCGAATCGATCAGCGATGATATGTTTCGTATTTCCCCTTTTTTGGTGGCAATGCCCCATGGATTCTCAAAATCCTTACCCACGAGTATGATGCCTCCGCGCGGCCCCCGGAGTGTTTTGTGCGTGGTGGAGGTGACAATGTGTGCATATTTCACGGGATTTTTCAACAACCCGGCTGCAATGAGTCCGGCAGGATGCGCCATATCTACCATCAGGATAGCTCCGATTCGGTCGGCAATCGCCCGCATTCGCTCATAATCCCATTCACGTGAATAGGCGGATGCTCCGGCAATGATCATTTTAGGCTTTTCCCGCAACGAAACTTTCTCCATCATTTCATAATCCACCCGGCCGGTTTCTTCCTTGACCCCGTAAGATACCTGATGGTAAAGAATTCCCGAACTGTTTACCGGCGACCCATGGGAGAGGTGACCGCCATGCGACAGGTCGAGGCCCATGAAAGTATCGCCCGGCTTAAGAACGGTCAGAAAAACCGCCATGTTGGCCTGAGCCCCTGAATGCGGCTGGACATTGGCATATTCAGCATCATATAATTGTTTCAACCGGTCAATTGCCAGCTGTTCGGTTTCATCAACAACTTCGCAGCCGCCATAATACCGGTGACCGGGATATCCCTCGGCGTATTTATTGGTCAGCACGGAACCCATAGCCTCAAGTACCTGCCCGCTTACAAAATTTTCGGATGCAATCAGTTCAATTCCATTTCTCTGCCGTTCTTCTTCTTTACGGATCAGGTTAAAAATTGCGGTGTCTCTTTTCATAACCAATAATTTACTAATTTTTAGAACCGCTAAAGATACGGATTCCGTTGGAATTGCGAGTTTGGTGATTAACTTTAAGCCGTTCTTGAATTTGGCATCAGTGTGAAAAGCAGAAAACGTTATAATTTACTGGTCCGGTTTTTACGCTGGCGGATACGGAATATCTCCAACAGGAATTTTTTCCTGGTGGCGGCAGTAATTATCGGTCTGTTATCCGGACTGGCAGCGGTAATCATGAAGAACGGCGTGTACCTGATCCGCACCCTGCTGACTCATGGATTCTCGGCCGATATGCATAATTATTGGTTCTTCGTTTATCCGGCCGTGGGAATTGCCCTGGTGGTCCTTTTGGTTCATTATATTCTCAAAGTGCGGATCGGTTTGGGAATTCCTGTTATTCTGCATGCAATTTCCGGCACCAAAGGGGCAGTCAAGCCCCATCACATGTTTTCATCAGCCCTGACCAGCACACTGACGGCAGGTTTTGGAGGATCCATAGGTTTGGAAGGACCCGCGGTTTTAACCGGCGGGGCTATCGGGTCCAACCTCGGCCAGCTTTTACACATGAATTACCGGCAGATCATTCTGCTGATCGGATGTGCTGTAACTGGTGCTTTGGCCTCACTTTTCAAAGCTCCGATAGCTGCTATTATTTTTACTATCGAGGTTCTTATGCTGGATCTGACTCTCTCCTCGATGGTTCCCCTGCTTTTCGCTTCAGTAAGTGCGACCCTGGCCTCCTATCTTTTTATGAGCCAGGATGTTCTGATCCCGCTGAAAGTTGCCGAGGTATTTCATCTGAAACAGGTCCCCCTATTTATTTTGCTGGGAGTCTTTACCGCACTGGTGTCCCTCTATTTCTCCAAGGTGATTGTAGGGGTCGATGACCTGTTCAAGAAACTCAGGTCGAAATGGTTGCGTTGGTTTGTGGCAGCAGGTTTACTCGGAGTGCTGATCTTTTTATTTCCCAGCCTCTACGGCGAAGGATATGATTCCATCAACCGTGCCCTGCACGGCGATCTGGGATTCATTTTTGATAAATCCGGATATTACACGTTTTCAGGGGAAGCCGGTGCAACCATTTTTATTTTGCTTCTTC
>JBAZTE010000026.1:0-26885 GCA_041662065.1 Bacteroidales bacterium
TCAGGAAAGCTGTAGAAGCATGGCACTCGATAACGAAGGTTTCATTTTTGTGACCGGAAGCTTTCAAGGATCCAATGTGGATTTTGACCCCGGGACGGGGAATGCCTGGTTAAGCTCATCCGGAGGAAGTGTCGATATTTTCATTGCAAAATATGATCCTGCGGGTAATTATTTGTGGGCCAAAAAGATAGGCGGTGCGAGTGAAGATATTCCCGGTTTGGTCACCGTGGACGGCTCCGGTAATGCTATTATCGGAGGATGGTTTTCATCGGCCAGTTGTGATTTCGATCCGGGCGCTGGCACGGTGAACCTGGGTTCTGCCGGATACTCCGACATCTTTTTTGCCAAATATGACACCGATGGTAACTATATCTGGGCAAAAAGCATGGGCAGCACAGGGTACGACGGGTGTCACGATATCCGGACCGATCAAGAAGGCAATATATTGATTACCGGTTATTTCAATGACACGGTGGATTTTAATCCCGGACCGGGAGTAGCCACATTGACTCATGCGGGCGGTGGGGACCTGTTTTTTGCCAAGTATGATCCATCAGGCAATTATTTGTGGGCTAAAAGAGCAGGAGGCTCATTCTATGAGGTTGGAAACAGCATCAATACCGATAATTCAGGAAATATTTACCTGTCAGGGCCTTTCATGTCGACTGACGCTGATTTTGATCCGGGTGCCGGAACGGCTATTTTAAGCACAGCCGGGGGTTATGATATGTATCTGGCCAAGTATGATGCCGAAGGCAATTATTTATGGGCCAAAAGGATAGGAGGCTCCGCCGATGATATTGGGGGCGAGATCGAAATTGACCGTTCAGGGAATCTTCTGGTCATCGGCGTTTATAAATCGGCCAATATCGATTTTGATCCCGGATCAGGCGTTACCATCCTAAGTTCAGGAGGTGGCTGGGATTTATCCCTTTCAAAATTCACCGCTGCCGGCACCTTTTTGTGGGCTGATGGTTTCGGTGGCACCGGTGATGACTATCATACCGGGCTGACACTGGATGCTGAAGATAATGTCTACCTGTGCGGATTATTTTCAAACACCATTGATCTGGATCCGGGTGCAGGTAATGTGCGGGTTACCTCCGGAGGCGGCACCGACTGTTTCTACGCAAAATTTGGTCCGTCGGGAAATTATGTCTGGTCGATGATCCTGGGTGGAAGAGCGGAAGAAAACGGAGGGCCGGTAACCCTTGATTTATCCGGGCATCTGTATACGGTACTGAATTTCAATGGATCAGGGGTCGATATGGATCCGGGTCAGGGTACTTTTTCGCTCAGTTCCTCAGGAGCAACCGATCTGGCAATCATAAAATTCTCCTTGCTCCCGGAGCCAGGCAGCTTATCCCAGCTTGCCTTTTCCAATACCGGACCCGATGGCAACAATGAAATTTATACGATCTTCTCTGATGGAACCGGCTTAACACGGTTGACCAACAGTACACAGCGTGAATGCGGACCGGCATGGTCACCCGATGGCTCGAAAATCGCTTTTTACATTCATTACAACGACCTTTCCTGGTCGGAATTCATTATGGATATTGATGGTGCGACCATCACCCGTTTGACCAATACGGCCAATGTTTGCGACGGACCGCCGTCCTGGTCGCCGGATGGACGGTTTATCGCTTTCGGCCGGTGGTATTCACTTGAAAATTACCGGGCTGAATTATGGGTGATGAATGCTGATGGTACGAACCAGCATCGTGTCGGCAACTTTAGCGGTGATCACCCTGCCTGGTCGCCCGACGGTTCGAAAATCGCCATCTGCTATCATAAAGCCAATGGTTCCAGTATCGCGGTAGTAAATCCAGATGGCTCCAATCTTATGGAAATCAGCACCGAAGGAAATGAAAACTGGTGGCCTGCCTGGTCGCCCGACGGTGAAAAAATTGCCTTTCAGTCCAATCGAAGCGGAGATCATGAAGTATATGTCATCCGCGCTGATGGATCGAACCCGGTGAGGTTGACGGATAATCCGGGGGAGGATGGAGAACCGGACTGGTCCCCTGATGGAAAGCAGATCGCCTACAGTTCAATGGTTAATGAACGATATGTAATCAAAATCATGAACTCCGAAGGTTCAAGTCCGTTGGTACTGGCAAGTCTGCAGGAGCATAATATAAATCCGGCCTGGAAACCCATTCCGGCCTCCTCCGAAGCTAATCAAACGGTAAGACAGGGATTTTCCATGATGCAGAATTATCCGAATCCGGTCAATGACCAAACCACCATTGAGTTTACCATGGAAAAGGAGGGACCGGTTAAACTGGATCTTATGGATATCAACGGAAAGTTGGTCAATACCTTGCTAAACTCAAACAAAACCGCCGGAAAACATTACGTGACAATTGATCTTACAAGTATTAGTCCCGGATCCTATTTCTTCAACCTCTACACAGACAAAAGCATGATTACCAAAAAGTTGATAAAACAATTTTAAATATCATCCTGAAAAAATGAATAAGTTTTTACAGTGGATGCTAATTGCTCCGGCCATTCTATTTTCTCCCGCCATCAACCAACCGGAAGATCTGGCACAATGGAGGGGTCCTGAACGCAACGGTACCTATCCCGAGAAAAATCTTCTGACCAGCTGGCCTGAACGTGGGCCTCAATTGCTTTGGAGCTATGACGGTCTGGGATCCGGGTTTTCCTCGGCGGTAGTTACCTCTGACCGGGTTCATACCACAGGCACCATCGACAGCATAAGTTATGTATTTTGTTTTGACATCAATGGGGCCCTAGCCTGGAAAAAACCGCTGGGACCCGATTTCATGGGCGAATATCCCGGAATCTATTCGACCCCCGTAATCAGCGGGGAAATGGGCTATGTTGTAACCAGTTTGGGTGTTCTCTATTGTTTCAGTTCGGTGAACGGGGACATTTTATGGTCAAAGGACCTGATAAAGGAGTTTAACGGGCCAAAAAAAACCAGTGGCTTTCTGGATAACCTGATAGTTGATGGCGATGTATTGTATTGCGCTCCCGGCGGAGCCGGGAAGAACATTGTTGCCCTAAACCGAAGGAACGGTTCACTGATTTGGGCCAGTTCCGGAGAACAGGAGATCACCGGATATGGTTCGCCGATCCTGGTGAACCATAAAGGCCGGAAGTATTATATTTACCAGGATGCCGGGTCTATCCTGGCCCTGAATGCTGCGGATGGCACCCCCGCCTGGAGGCATCCCCGTACTTCTCCTACCACCGTAGGCACACCTTTATACCACAACGGATATCTTTTTACCCTGAATGAGCAGGGAAGCATTCTTTTGAAACTGGCTGAAGGCAACACCCCGCCAGAGATAGTCTGGACCCACCCTGATTTTTTCCCGCTTGAAGGAGATCCGGTACTGATCGGCAGCCGGCTCTATGGCAAAAGCCAGGGCAAAAAGTACTACAGCGTCGACTGGCTCACCGGTCAAACCATAGGTTCCATCCCTGTCAAATCGATGGTTGTCACCACGGTTGCTGCTGATGGACTGATCTTTGCTTATGATATTGATGGAATTTTTTCCCTGATAAAACCGGTTGAATCAGGACTTCAGACCGTCGGATCCTTTAAGGTGGAGGGAGGTACCAAATTCCACTGTTCACACCCGGCAATTAAAAATGGGAGGCTCTATATCCGCCACGATAACTCGCTTTTTGTGTACAACATATCAAAAGAAGCCGGCAACATTACTTCGCCCAGGCCAATACCGAAATGATCATTTCACCATGAAATATTTAGCAGCAATTTTTATCCTAATAATCCTGATACAACAAGGGAGTTACGCCCAGCATGTCAATGTCAGGATTGGAAGCTCGATTAACGGAATGGTGCCCAATGAGCCCTCCGTTTGTATTAATCCCGTAAATAGCAACCAGATTCTGGTGGGTGCAAACAACAACAATTACTATTTATCTGAAGATGGCGGGCTTACCTGGCAGCGTGGGGTGCTGGAATCCACCTACGGCGTAAATTGCGATCCCGTCATTGTTTGTGATGATCAGGGTGATTACTATTATTTCCATCTGGTACCAAATTTGAGCCGGGTGGTTTGCCAGAAAAAGAACCGTTCAGAAAGTTCCTGGACGAATGGCAGTTACACAGCGCTGAACGGGACCATGCATATTGATAAGGAGTGGGCAGTATTTGATCCTGTTAAAGGCAACCTGTATACCACCTGGTCACAATTCAACCGGCATGGCAGCACCGATCCCAGGGATTCCACCATCATTTTCCTGGCACGATCAGAAGATCGCGGACTGACCTGGTCGGAGAAGGTAAGGATCAGTAATAAAGGCGGAAATTCATCGGGGGGCTTTTGGAGCGTCCATGGCTCCTATCCGGCCACCGGGCCCGACGGGGAGGTTTATGTATGCTGGTGGAGCCCGGCAGGATTAATGTTTGATAAATCGATTGATGAAGGAAAAACCTGGCTTCCTTCCGATATCCGGATAACGTCGCCGGTACTATGGATTTACGAAGTACCGGGAATGCAGCTGACCCCAAGTTTTCCGGTGATCAGCTGCGACAGAAGTCAGGGTCATTACCGCGGAACGATTTATATCAACTGGTCCGACAACCGGAAAGGAACGGCGGACTCCGATATCTGGGTTGTAAAATCGGCAGATGGGGGGAAGACCTGGTCGGCACCGAAAAGAGTGAACGATGATCCTCCGGGCAAACAACAATTCTTCAATTTCTTATGCATCGATCAGGTTACCGGGTACTTGTACATTACTTATTATGACCGCCGGAATTATACCGATAACAGGACCGATGTATATCTGGCCATTTCACGCGATGGAGGTTCCAGCTTTGAAAACATGAAGATCAGCGACACGCCTTTTGTGCCTTACAGCACGGCTTTCTTTGGTCATTATCTGGGGGTCAGTGCATATGACGACCATGTTTTTGCCGCCTGGTCGCGCCAGGATAACGGTGTCAACAGCTTGTGGGGGGCCATTGTGGATACTGGATCCAATGGTAAGGAAGAACAGACAAAAGGACCAACAGTATTAGAACAAAACAGTCCCAACCCGTTTAATGAATACACATTTTTCTCATTTAAACTAGCTGAAGCGGGACCGGTGACCTTAAAGGTATGCGACCTCAACGGTCATATTGTGGCCGTACTTTTGAATGGAGAACAAAGGTTTGCCGGCAAGCATACGATTCATTTTTCTCCTGGTCAGTATAACCTGGCCCCGGGTGTTTTTTATTACACCCTGATAACCAAGGAACAAACCATCTCAAGGAAGATGATCTACGCCTGGTAGAAGTGAGAATGCGATATAGCCGGTTTTTTAATAATCCGCCATAGATCACAGGTATTCCTTCGGAAATTTCCAAGGGGAGCGATATTCCGGAATTGCCAGTTCCGAAGCTTCCTTGTCCCCGATGATGGTTTCCTTTACAGGATCAAACCGGATTGACCTTCCAAGTTTTAAGGATAAAGTGCTGAGTGCCAATGGGACATCAACCTTGACATGGTACCCCGGGTTACAGGATGGCTGCTTGCGCGATTTAATGCATTCGAGCCACTCAAGTTCATGACCGGGGGACGGAGCCAAGGATACCGGGGGAGTCTCCATTCCTTTCATCCTGTCGCCTTCGGGCAAAATAATGTGATTGTCATAATCGGTCTGCAAGGTACCGTTGACCCCATGAACATAGATACCCAGCCTGCGCCTGCTCTCCTGTCCACGTAAAAAATCAAAGCCATAGCTGTTGGTTGAGGATTGCATCCAGGTCATGGTAAGGTTCGGGTAACGCATGATGACCTCATGGTTGTCATAGGCATCGCCGTCGTCCTTGATGATGAACCTTCCGCCTGCAGCGCTGACCTCCGAAGGATAACCCAGATCAAGTGCCCATATGGGCAGATCAATGATATGGGGAGCCATGCCGGGTGTCCAGCCACCGCTGAAATCCATCCAGAAACAATGATAGAAGGCATCCTTCACCAGGTTGGGATTGAACGGCTGCATTCGAGCCGGTCCCACCCATTGATCCCAGTCCATTCCTTTGGGGATATTCATGGTATTATTTCCCAGGCCGATACCCTTTGGGCCTTCGTTCATCACAAAAAAGGTTCTGACCGTGCCAATTTCACCGAGATTCCCTGAGCGAATCAGCTCGACAACACGGCGGTAATTCTCGGAAGCATGTATCTGCGTACCGACCTGGCAAATGATATTGTGTTTTTTAACCGCATTCCGAACTGCCAGACTTTCAGCAAGATGCATGGTCATTGGCTTTTGCAGGTAGATATCCTTACCGGCTTCGCAGGCGGCAATGGCCATTATGGCATGCCAATGTGCAGGGGTGGCAATGATTACGGCATCAAGATCTTTCCGTAAAAGCATTTGCCTGAAATCGGTGTATCCCGTGCAGGTTTTCTTGTATTTCTCAACCACGGGATCCAATCGTTCTTTCCAGACGTCGCATGCGGCAGTTACCACCACATTAGGCTGGGATGCGCAAGCCTCTAAATTGGCTTTGCCCAATCCTCCGCAGCCGATGACTCCGAGATTGATCTTGTCGCTGGGGGAGTTTCCCTTTCCGTAAAGGAAGGGAGATTGCATAATAATTGGCGCTGCGATGGCCGCGGTACCAGTGGTTTTTATAAAGTGCCGCCGTGAATAGGGTCGATTGGAATTATTTGCGTTCATGATTTTGAATGTTTTATTTTTTGGCTTCAGTTAGTGCAAAGGTGAAAGTCGGCAGGGAGGTTGCTTTAGCATTAAAGGTATCCCATAAATGGGAAGCTTCCTCATTGGCAGGTTTGGTGCCCTTATGGACCAGAATGCGGTAATGCAAGATCAATGGCTGACCCCGGACCAGTTTATACCGTGTTCCGGAAGCCGGGAAAGTAGGCTGGCACCACGATAGTTCAGGATACTGAATCCAATCGCCCGGATAGTCGGGATTTTGTTTATGCTGAATAACCGTCATCCCGGAGGTTGCAGTGGCTTCTGCAAATAAACCGCTCAGGTCCGACCAGGTACGCCTCGGTACAACGTTTGACGAATCGGTATAAGTATAGATCTCCTGTTGCTTAGGCGTTTGCATGCGAATATTCAGTCCGCCATATAATTTTGTATCGCGACGTGCCAGGGTGATACTATCCTTCAGGGCAACAAACCGGAATGCCAGGTCGATGATTCTTCCCTGTTTTGTTGTCCGATAGGCCCTGATGACCGCAACTTCGCTCACAATGGGTATGCTGTCGCCCCACATCCACAGGTTCTCAGCCTCTATCTGAGCATATTTCTTCCCGCTTTCAAGCTTAATCCTGCCTGTTGGCCTGGCAAAAACAATTTGCAAAGCGTGAAGATCGCCCCGCCTGCTTCCGAATTCCACTTCAGGCCAGGCCCAGTATATACCGCGGTGATGAGGATGATCCTTCGACCAGTCGCGAGTGAGCATTTCCCCTTCAGGACCGTAAATCGGGTGGATGTAATTGCTGCGCGGGACAGCATAAATACTTGGATTTGCCATGAAAGTGTCATTGGGCGTTACAATGTATTTATTGGCGGCCAGGGTATCCAGGGCATCCTTTTCAAAAACCGTCTTGTAATTGTAACGCAGGACAGGTTTGCCATTTTCGGCCATAACGATCTGTCCGCTTCCCGGATCCTGATTCACCTGCATGGTGGTCCTGGTTTTAGACTCACAGGCGACCATTGCGGCCAGTGCCGACAGAAGGATGAAATAACAAGATTTTCCCATAAGTGCTATTTTTTAAAAGCATAATATACAGTTGTTCCTGCATTTATCAATCAACTTTAAATGATTTTTAGGAGGGCTGGTGCCATTTTACATCTTCGCAATAGAAGGTTATATTATCCTTTTTTACAATCAAAATCTTAATATCTCGTCCAATCCTTTCTTAATCATGTCCAGTTGGTTCATGGTTATTCTCCCGGTTTTACCGATTAACCGGTTTTGGGAAACCGTACGGATCTGAAAGGTGATCACTTCTGAATTTTGTTCCAATCCATTCATTGCATCTTTGGTCAAAACCAAACAGCCGGCATAGCCTTTTATCTTGCTTGATAAGGGACACACAATACTGATTCCGAGATTATCATTCATCGCATTACCGCTGATAATGACCACCGGTCGGATTCCCCACTGCTCGCTGCCCTTCGTCGGATTCAGATCGGCCATCCAGATTTCTCCCTGCTTCATGGTTCATCCAGTATTTTGAGGTAATCTTCCAACCCTTCCTCTGCCATGTTAACAACTTCAGAATCACCCGCTGCCTTTTTAAATGAATAGATATACTCCGCTCTCTGAAGCTTTTCGAAATAAGCTTTGAGCGAATTCTCAATAATGCGGTTCTTTGGTACCTTGAACCTGATGGCGTACTGTTCAAGCATTTCCAGAAGGTCTGAAGGAAGCGAGCTGGTATAGTTTACGGATTTCATGTTTATACGTATAATATTCAAATATAAATATAAGTACGGATTTATTATGACCTATTGCGAGCGTTCACCTACCAGCTCCAGTTCCGCCATGCTAGCCCACTTTTGGCCACCAAAGCCCTTCAGCGCAATGAACCGGATAAATCTGGCTTTCTGGGGTGCCAGGAATAGCACCTCCTTGGGTTGATCGTTTTGCGCCAGTCGCCCCTGGATAATCGGATTGCCCCAGCTTTTGCCGTCATTGCTAACATAGAATGCATAATCTGAAACCCAGCCATTGCGTCCATCCTTGCGCGGATAATAAATGAAGCCCTTGAAATTGATCTCCGAAGCTAATTCAATTTGAACCTCATGCGGATAATCGGTTTCTGTCATTTTATTCGTGACCGCAAAATTCCCCGGGTTGTCATAGGCCGTATGCCAGATTGTGGTCAGGTCATTATCAATAATATTATCAGGTTCGTTGCCGGTTTCATAACTATCGCACAAAATTACTTTAGCGCCAGCGGTCGGCGTCGGCTTTTTAAACATCTTGCTGAAGAAGGTAACCGGCAGCGACTGCTCCGGATTAAATTCAGGGCCGGACACATATTTTTTCAAGCTATAAAGTAATTGTTGTGAAGCCGGACGGGTTTCGATGTTTTTAGTAAAATCGATAGCCGCCATCAACAGTTTGCCTTTCACTACTTTGGCTTCGAAAATGATCCCTTCCTTCAGGCACCGGTCATAGGTGTCGATCGATTGCAGCAAGGGTCTGAAGTCAAACGGAGTACCTTCCAGATCGAGGGTCATTGCGTTGCTGATGATATTCCACCACTGCCAGCCCGTATAGAAATCAGATGGAAAATCCCGGAAAGCCGGATGCTGGCTTCTCACCAGGGTTCCCATGGTCATCGGTTCCCAGCGGAACATGATCGGACACCAGAAATGGTTCTGGAATGATCCTTTTTTCCCTTCCAGCTGTTTGATGTCCGGAAGAAGTAATACATTTTTACCCTCCTGCAAGGCAGAAATTGTTGCATCATCCATTTGTGACGCAATAATATATCCATCCTGCTTCACCAGCGGCATTTTTTTAGGATACACCCAGATATCCCACTCATTCCTTATATCGGTCCCCACATAGACAGTCACGGTAAGTTTTTGGGGAGAGTTGGCCCTCGACAGAGATGCCTTGATATCACCGATGGGGGTTAGGGAGGAAATCTGAATGACCTGTTTTTTAAATTTTCCTGATGCAATAATCTTATTATCAGCCGATTTTATATCCCAATACAAATTTGCTCCGATGATGGGCTCTTCCCCGTAATGATATATCTCAACTGAAGCGATAAAAGATTCATCGGTGAAATATTCCCGCTTGGGCATCCGGAGGATCGGGACGGTAGGTCCGCAGAATTCGCGCCATTTTTGGGGTGTCACCAATCCTTTCGAATCCCAGAAAGGATCAAGGATGCCGACCAATGCTGTACCCTGTCCCGGAAAGTCGTGCAGGTCGAGCAGTTGAAATCCGCCGCTGTTGGGGGTTCGTAAAAGAGCTTCGATACTTTCCTTATAAAGCATGACGGTCATGTTTCCGGAAACATTGAAAAAATCCTTGGCCTGGTCCAGCATTCCGTGTTTAGCCAGGGTATCGCGGAAAAGATCGAAATTTCTCGGATAGAGCAGTCCTGTATATTTCTTAATCTCATCGAAATTCGGATACACTGCACGCTGTCCCACTTCATGAGCTACTCCGGGCACTTTAAGTACATCATATCCTTTTCTGAGATCATAATCGGTTTGCGGGCCCCGTGCTCCATAGGTGGTGATCCCGCCTCCGGTGGTCTGGTGAGACACATAGAACTGATCTTCGGGAAGATGCTTTCGGGCAGTGGAGCCACTGTATAAATGCCGGGAATCGGTTTCCCGGCCGAATTTCACCAGACCGGCCATGAAATCGAAGTTGCCGCGCAGTTCATTGCCCATGCAGAGCAAGGCAAATGACGGATGATTTCCGTAACGGTCAAGTATCCGGCCCATTTCGTCTTTAAGGAATACGCAAAGTGGATCGGTAGTTTTCGTTGCTTCAGACCAAAATGGAAGCTCTACCTGGAGGAGTATCCCGGTTCTGTCAGCTGCTATAAAAGCCTCCTCAGGAGGGCACCAGGAGTGGAACCGGATGTGATTCAACCCATAGTTCTTCACTGTTTTGCAAATCCTCATCCAGCCTTCTACGGTCATATCCGGATAGCCAGTGAGTGGAAAAACAGCACATTCAAGTGTTCCACGGAGAAAAATCTTCCGGTTATTGAGTGTGAATTGAGCACCGCTGGAACCAATTTCCCTCATGCCAAAAGTAATAGTACGGGCATCACCTATGGTCTTGCGATCGGCGGTCCCGGCCAGATAGGCTGTCAATTCATACAAGGCAGGTGAAAAATCATCCCAGAGTTGAGTTCCGATACCCATTTCCAGCAAGGTTTCCGCGATGATTTGATCACCTGAGCCGGAAAATGCCACGCTGAATTCCGGGGTTTGATGACTGTTCTCCGTATTGACAGCCTTTGCCGATATAAAAACCATTCCATCTACCTGGTTTCCGGTTTGATTGGCAAGGGTGCATTTTATGCGTACGTTTCTATTTACAATATCAGGGTAAACCTGGATGCTCTTAAAATGGATGGGGTTAAAAGCACGGAGTTCCATTTTCCCGACGATCCCGTTCCAGCAGGTCTGGGTATATTCGGTGAACGCATGGCTCCAGCGATCGAATTCGGGTCCCACGTGGTTGTCGACACAAACTGAAAGCTTGTGTTTGCCGGGAGTGAGAACCGTGCTCAAATCATACCGGTGAGGTGTGCTGAAACTTTTTTCCGTACCCGCAAGTTTACCGTCGACATACACGGAACTGATCCAAAGTATTCGTTCGAAAAACAGCTGAACCGACTTGCCTTCCCAATCCTGAGGAATGACAATATCCCTCTGGTACCAGGCCGGACCGACATATTCATAATACCTCGACAAGCGGTTGATGGGCTTATTGGTTGTTTTGATCCCTTTTTGATTTGAATCCGTTGTTCCGGGCAAGATCACCTGGTCAAGGAGAAGATCCTTATGGGCGCCGCTGTTTTCGAAAGCGCGCTCAAAATCGTTTGGATCGAGCTGAAATCCCCAGGTCCCGGAAAGGTCGATTACCTGCTTCTGGGCATTCAGCTGCACAGCTCCGGTCAGGATGAGGAGCATGATCAGGAAATTCTTATTCATGGGTAGGTTTGTAGGTTAGAGGTTATTGGTTATAATCACGTCCTCACGTCAAATCCTTCATCTGCTTCAATATCAGCTCCACTTCAAATCCCCTGCCCTGGGCGAATTTGATGAGTTTTTGTCTTTTGGTGAATGGATTGGCTTCTCTATTCAGATTCCGTGCTTTTTTTTTCAGCAGATCCTGGAGCGCATCGGCATAAAGCTCTTCATCGATATCCATGAGAGCCTGGTCGATAATTGAATGGCTAATCTTTTCCATCGAAAGCATATACCGGATTTTTATACGGCCCCAATGGTTAAGTCTGACTTTGTCTTTCACATAGGCCCTGGTATACCTGAGATCATCGATAAACTTCTCCCTGAACAACTGGGCCAGGATTGCTTCAATATCATCTGGCGCAGTTTCCCAGAATTCCAATTTACTGCGAATGCCGCTCGCACTGTATTCCTGGTGGGAGCATAAGGCCATGGCCCTGCTTAATGCCTGATTTTTATCCATTGTATGCGCGTATCATCCGGTCCTTACCGTGAATGTCTTTACGAAGTTCAACATTTAAAAACCATTTCCGGAATACTTCGGCTGTTTCCTCACCCAAACGGTCATGGATCTCCACAAAAACCTTTCCTCCGGGATTCAGATTGTTCCTGGCAAACTCCGAGATGGCCTTATAAAACAACAGAGGATCATGATCTGGCACAAAAAGTGCGGTTTCGGGTTCATATTCAACCACGTGAAGATCCATGTTGGTCATTTCACCCAAAGGCACATAGGGCGGATTCGATACGATAAGGTCGAAAAACCCGCACTTCACCGGTGCCAGGATGTCGAGGTGAAATATATGTAGGGGCAGATAATTATCTGCCCCTGCCGAAATTCCGTTCAGGACGGCGTTTTCACGCGTAAGCTCCAAAGCTTCTTCCGAGATATCCGCCGCAAAAACTTCTGCATCTGGTAGATACTTTGCAATAGCAATCGCAATCGCCCCACTCCCACACCCAATATCCAACACTCTCAATACTCTCCCCTCACCACCAACCCCTTTTCTGTCATCCCCGCGAAGGCGGGGACCCCTATCCTCACCCTGAATGCTGCCGAGCGAACCTTGAGCCTTGCGCCTTGCGCCTTGCGCCTTGTGCCTTGTGCCACGCGCCTTGAGCCTTGAGCCTTGCGTCTTCACTATCCAGTCCACCAACTCTTCCGTCTCCCCCCTCGGAATGAGCACCCCCTGAAGTACCTTTAATTTCAGCCCGAAAAACTCCGTTTCACCGAGAATATATTGGATCGGTTCGTGTTTCTCAAGGCGGACGATCATTTTCCGGATCAGATTCTCTTCATCAGCAGAACATGCAGTCGTCTGATTCAAGCGGATCTCCACCCAGCTCAATCCCGTAATATGTTCCAGTACCAGTCTCGCGATCGATTCAATTTCGCGGTCGGGGTAAAGGGGACTGAGGGAGGCCGAGAGGAGGGCGGGGAGGTCGGAGTAGGTCATGGACTGCGGGTTTTCGGTTAGAGGTTAGGGGTTATTGGTTAGAGGTTATTGATTAGGGGTTATTGGTTAGGGGTTATTGGTTAGGGTTTGGCTTGAGAAGGTGAAGTTTAGAGATCCGAGGACCAGTTTTGAATTTTGAATAAAAAGGTTCAGATTGGCTGGTGGTATTGAATTTTGAATGAAAAGGTTCAGATTGGGCAGTGGTTTTGAATTTTGAAAGAAAAGGTTCAAATACATAGCTTTTAATTTTATATAATGGCCTCATATTGAGACACTTCCTTCTTATTTCTTAAAATCTTAAGTCATAAGTCTAATTTTTGCCTTCTGCCTTCTGCCTTACTTCAAAAATCCCCGGTTCCGCATCAGTGGCGTTATATCCGGCTGATGACCCCGGAACTTGACAAACATATCCATCGGATCGGCTGTACCGTTTTTCTCAAGGATATTTTTACGGAACGATTCAGCGGTAGACTTGTCGAAGATCCCGTTCTCCTTAAATGCCTCAAAGGCATCGTTATCAAGAACTGCGGACCATTCATAACTGTAATATCCGGCGTCGTACCCACCCGTGATATGGGTAAAATACCAGCTATGATACCGCGGTTCTATTTCGGGAATCAGGCCGATCTTATCGAGCAGGTTTTTCTCAAAACTGGCAACATCAACGGGTATGGTATCCTTTTGCATGTGATAAGCCATATCAAGATAACAGGCTGATAAAAATTCCACCGAGGTAAATCCCTGGTTGAACATGCGGCTTTTCTCCATTTTGTCGATCAGCTGATCCGGGATCGATTCGCCGGTCTTATAATGCAGCGCATAGGTTTTAAGTACCTGCGGCTCCGTCGCCCAGTGCTCCATGATCTGGCTCGGAAGTTCCACAAAATCGCGCGCGCGGTAAACAGATTGCATGGTTTTCCTTGAAAACAGGTTGTCGAGGGCATGACCGAATTCATGGAACAACGTTGAAGCTTCATCCAGGCTCAGCAAGGCCGGCTGGTCGCCGTTCGGCCGGGTAAAATTGCATACCATTGTAACCACCGGCTTAATCTCAACCCCATCTTCAACGGAATGCCCACGGTATCCGCCGCACCAGGCTCCCTGTCGCTTGCTTGCCCTCGGGTGAAAATCCTGATATAAAACCCCCAAATGAGTTCCATCAGCTTCTTTTACCTCAAAAGCCATCGCTTCAGCGTGAGGCTTCGGAATATCCCTGATCTCGGAGAAAGTGATGCCATATAACTTGTTAGCTACATCAAAGGCACCCTTCCTGACATTTTCGAGTTTAAAATAGGGACGCAGCTCATTTTCGTCGAGATTGAATTTTTCCTTGCGTAATCGTTCGGTATACATCCACCAATCGCTGCTTTCGAGCTTGAAATTACCTCCCTGACGGCTGATCATCTGCTGGATCTGATCACGGTCGTTGATGGCAGCCTTCAATGCAGGTGCCCAGACCTTATCCAGCAGATTCATCACGTTGGTGGCATTCTTTGCCATGCGCGATTCCATCACCATATCCGCATGAGTCGGATATCCAAGCAGTTGAGCTTTTTTAGCCCTGATACTCATGATTTTAGCCAGGATTTCTTTGTTGTCCTTATCGTTCCCGTGATTGCCCCTTTGGAGCCATCCGTCATAGAGTTGCTTTTTCAACTCCCGGTTTTCGGCATATTGAAGAAATGGAATCCAGCTTGGCTTCTGTGCGGTGAACATCCATTTACCTTCATGACCGGCTACTTTGGCGGTTTCAGCTGCTGCATCCAGGGCTGATCCGGACAATCCTTTCAGATCAGAAAGCTTATCGACAATCAACTTGAATGAGTTTGTTTCGGCCAGTACGTTTTGCCCGAATTTCACTGCCAGAACGGAAAGCTCCTGGTTCATCTGTTTGAGGATGTCCTTTTTTTCAGGTGACAGGTTTGCTCCATTCCGAATGAATTCCTTGTATGAATTTTCAAGGATATACCTCTCTTCCCCGGTAAGTTTCTGGTTTGCACGGTCCTCATAGATGGCTTTTACCCTTGCAAACAATTTCGGATTCAGATCGATTTCATCACCGTGAGCCGCGAGCTTCGGCGACATCTCGAGCTGGATCTTTTGCAATTCGTCATTCGTGTTGGCAGAGCTTAATCCACCAAAAACAGCACTTACCTTATCCAAAAGCTTACCGCTTTTATCGAGAGCCCGGATCGTGTTTTCGAAAGTTGGCTTTTTCCTGTTGTTCACGATTGCTTCCACCTCCTTCTTTTGTTCCAGCATACCCTGCTCAAATGCAGGTACAAAATGGGCGTTCATGATTTTATCAAATGGCGGAACCTCAAAAGGGGTGGTATACTTGCCCGAAAAAGGATTTGACGGGTCGAGTGTCGTTTCAGGCTCGTTCTTGCATGAGCTAAGGTAGATAACCAAAGTGCATGTCAGGAATAAAAAGTTTTTGAACATCTTGGTTTGGTTTAATGGATTGATGTTGATAAAAGTAGGGAAGTTTACGGAAACGAGGAAGGGGTTTCGGGTTTCAGGTATCGGGTTTCAGGTTTCAAGCCCTTGTACCTGATACCTGAAACCCGAAACCCGATACCCGATAACCTCTTTTCACTATCTTTGCGTGCATGGCGGTTAACCACGAAAGTTACATGCAGCGCTGTCTCGATCTGGCGATTAACGGATTGGGATCTGTGGCTCCAAATCCCATGGTTGGTGCGGTGATCGTTCATGGCGACCGAATCATTGGCGAAGGGTTCCATACCGGCTTCGGGAATCTTCATGCCGAAGTGGAAGCCATCAACCAGGTCAAAGATCAGTCGCTCCTGCCCGGCTCCACCCTCTATGTCAGTCTCGAGCCATGCAATCATCTAGGAAAAACACCACCCTGCACAAATCTGATTATTGATAAAGGAATCGGAAAGGTGGTCCTATCGCAAACCGATCCAAACCCCGAAGCAAGCGGTGGAGTGGATAGATTACGCCAGGCGGGTATTGAGGTAATTACCGGAGTTATGGAAAAGGAATCGCGCTGGCTCAATCGCCGTTTCAATACCTTTTATGAGAAAAAACGGCCTTACCTGATCTTAAAATGGGCCCAGACAACGGACGGATTTGTCGATACCCTCCGGGATAAGCCCGAAAACCGAAAACCAGCCTGGATCACCGACGAAACCTGCCGGCGACTGGTCCATAAATGGCGTACCGAGGAGCAGGGAATCCTTGCCGGTTCAAAAACGATATTACTCGATAATCCCCGGTTGAATGCCAGGGTATGGACAGGTAAAAATCCCATGCGGATCACGATCGACCGTAAGGGTATCCTTCAACCGCCCCTGCACCTGTTCAACGGGGAGATACCGACAGTGGTTTATACCAGCACCGTCCAGCCCGACCAGTTAAACCTGGAATTCAGAAGGATATTACCCGAAGAACCGGTTTGGGCCAAGGTATTTGAAGATCTTTACAAACGGAACATCCAGTCTGTCCTGATCGAAGGCGGTCCAACCCTTTTTGAATCCCTGATCCGTGAAAATATCTGGGATGAAGCAAGGGTTTTCATCGGTCCGGGCTGGTTCGGAAGCGGAGTGCGGGCGCCGCAGTTCCCGTTTGAAGCAACGGAAAGCGGGGAAGTGGGTAACTCGCGGTTGCTGAGGTTTTATCGGGAGGACGTTAAGGACGTGAGGACGTGAGGACGGGAGGGCGGGAGGACGGGAGGACGTTAAGAGAGTTAAGAGAGTTAAGAATAGGGAGAGATTGCACGGTGGCCTTATTAGCACATTAGCATATTAGCACATTAGCATATTAGCGCATTAGCATTTTTTTTGAATGAGAAAAGGTGACCTCGTTTTAGCATTGATTTTCTTGGGACTTTTCGTCCCATTCTTCATTTTCCCTTCTTTGGTAGATTCCTATCGGGCAATAAATCACCAATTGCCTTATGTTATGAGTTTTACCAAATTTTTTATCCTGGCTACCCTGGGTGAAATCCTCGGATTAAGGATACGAGAAGGAGGTTATCCATTGAAGGGATTCGGAATTTTGCCAAGGGCCATTGTGTGGGGATTTCTAGGAATTTCCATTAAAATGGCTTTTGTGATTTTTGCCGAAGGGGCACCAGCCATGCTCTCCACCATGGGAGTGAAATTTCCTACTGCTAATCCCGCTGATATCCTCAACCTCGATTTTTTCAGCCAATTCTCCTGGCTCCAGCTCATTACTGCATTTTCCGTCGGTACCATGCTGAACCTCTTTTTTGCCCCAGTTTTCATGACTGTTCACAAAATCACCGATACGCATATATCCACAACCGGTGGAACCCTGCGGGGGTTTTTCTCCCCGATGGATGTCAGGGAGATCATTGCCGGCATCAACTGGCGTGTTCAATGGGACTTCGTTTTTAAGAAAACTATTCCCTTGTTCTGGATTCCGGCCCAGACCTTCAACTTCCTCCTTCCTTCGGAGTACCGCATACTCGTTGCAGCCATCTATAGCATTATCCTTGGAGTGATACTGGCAATTGCGGCCCACAAGGGAAAGGAATAAAATAAAGGCACAAGGCGCAAGGCGCAAGGCATAAGGCGCAAGATGCTGTCCAACATACCACCCGATTAGAGGTTTTCTTACCTTTAGTCAAAATTCAACCCTATGAAATTCTTTTACTCTCCCAGTCTCAAAGTCTCATCGTCTTATCGTATCCCCGTCTCCCCGTCTCCCCGTCTCATCGTCTCAAAGTCTCTCAGTCTTCTCGTCCTCCTGTCACTCCCGCTGACCGTTCTCAACGCGCAAGACTCCTACCAGGCCCGTCGCGACAGATTGATCGGGAAAACCGAAAAAGGGCTGATCATCCTGGTCAATAATGGGGGACAGGATTATGTTACAGCCGGCGGTGAGAGTATGAACTTTTTTTATCTCACCGGCATTAAAACCCTGAATGCGGTTCTGGTGATTGATGGAAAAACTGGCAAATCGGTTGTTTACAAACCGTCAAGTCGTTATGGCGCCACGGATACCCCGCCCGCAGGCATTGAAATTAAAGCCAGCGCAGAGTGTGCGAAAGATCTTCCGAAACTGATTTCTTCAAATCCTGCCATCTGGATGGAAATGAATCAGCTAAAAATGCTCGAACAGGCAGGGTCTGGAATAGGCCGGGTTGCAACCATCAGGAATATCACCCCCCAGATAGATGAGATGCGGCCGGTTAAGGATGAAACTGAGATCAACCTGATTAAAAAAGCAGCCGAAATCAATGCCCTGGGACTCGTGGAAATGATGAAAGCCGCTGAACCGGGTATGAACGAAAAAGATCTTGACCTGATCCTGGATTATACCTTTAAAAAACTTGGATCCACCGGTTATAGCTTTGGCACCCAGGCGGCTTCCGGTCCGAATTCAACTTTGGTTCATTACGGGGCAAACAACCGCGTCACCCAGCCAGGTGAAATGATGGTATTTGATATCGGTGCTGAATACCAGAACTATACAGCCGATATCAGCCGGTCCATTCCTATATCAGGCAAGTTTACCAAAGAGCAAAAAGACATTTACCAGGTAGTGCTTAATGCACAGAAGGCGGCCATTGCACAGATGCAACCCGGAAAAAGCATCAATGAAGCCTATCGGACCGTGAGCGCTGAATTGAACAAAGGTCTGTATGCATTGGGCTTGTTGACCGATACGACACAGGTCTGGCAAAAAACCATCTGGCTGCAGCATGGCTGGGGTCATCATATCGGTTTGGTTGTTCATGATGTAGCCGGACCATATATCAGGGGGAAATCTGACATTCTTGTTCCCGGAATGATCTACACGATGGAACCCGGGCTTTATTTTCCGGCGGACTACCTGGAAAAGGGAGCACGGAATATACTGCCGGCAGAATGGAAAGCCTTTCTGCAAAAGGTGGAACCCATCTTCAAAAAATATATCAATATCGGAGTGCGGATTGAGGATGATGTACTGATTACACCATCGGGCAATGAGGTCATCACTTCACAGGTGCCGAAGGAGATTGCTGATATTGAGGCGGTAATGAAACTAAAGAGTAAGTTTAACTAGATAAATCCTGCTAGTGTGACGGGGTCCCCGCTTGCGGAAATCCTGCTAGCATGACGGGGTCCCCGCCTTCGCGGGGATGACACTTCTCCGTATTGAAGGAAGGCGATAATTGGCACATTAACTAATCAGCATATTATGAAGCAGAACCTTTCCCGCCGTAATTTTCTGAGCAGCTGCGCGGTATGCACTGCCGGACTATCGCTGTACCCGGCAATCGGGTCATCGATGAATTTTTCCATGGCGCCGGTTTTATCACGCCCTAAAGTGAAACCGGTCGTGAAAACGATTTTTGCCTATCCCGACCCTTCCGGTCCGATCTGGCCGAATATCGGCTATGATTTTGAGTCAAAGGTTGCCGGATACAAGGAGAAACTGCTGGCCACCTGCCCTGAGGTGGATTTTAGGTTCTTAACCACCATGGCGGGTTCAGCCCAGGAGGCCAAACGGATTGTTGATGAAGATCCCAATGTGGACGGTTATCTGTATTTCCTGCTTGGCTGCCTTTGGGGAGATTTGTCGGAAACCCTTGCCCAGAGCGGTAAGCCGATGATCATGGTTGATCACCTGTATGCCGGTTCAGGAGAATTCCTGACGTCCTACGCCTGGGCACACCGGAAAAAATTACCTGTCATACCGGTCTCCTCCTCCGACTTTAACGATGTCAAAAAAGCCCTCGGCTATCTGGTTACCATGAAGCTTATCGCGAACTCAACGATGCTCGTGGTGGGTGGAGCTCCGGATACAAAACTCCAGGAAACCTATGGAATCAAGGTAAAAGGCATCGATTTCCCGGAGATCAATAATCGCTATAATGCTGTTAGCAAGAAGGATTATGAAGCCAAGGCTGATGAGTGGATCAACCGTGCAGGCCGTGTGATTGAACCGAAAATTGATGAAATAAGAAAATCGGCTGCCATGTACCTTGCCATGGCAGGGGTAATGGAAAACCATAATGCACAGGCCATTACAGTTAATTGCCTTGGCGGGATCTATTCTGAAAAGATGGTTTGCGCCTATCCATGCATCGGTTTTATGGAACTCGACGACCAGGGGTTTGTTGGTGCCTGTGAAGCCGATCAGCGTTCAACCCTTACCAAGCTGATGATGACCTATCAGGCCGGAATCCCCGGGTTCATCTCGGACCCGGTCATCGATACCTCGAAAAATCAGATCATTTATGCCCATTGCGTGGCGCCGACAAAGGTGTATGGTCCTGACGGACCTTATAATCCCTTCCATATCCGGAGTCACTCGGAGGACCGAAAGGGTGCATCCATCCGGTCGCTGATGCCGTTGGGTGCAATGACTACGACGATTGAGTTCGATCATAATCGCAAGCAAATCATATTCCACCAGGGAGTTACCGTTGAAAACGTCGATGAGGATATGGCCTGCCGCAGTAAGCTGGCAGTGGAGGTAAAAGGTGATGTATACAAGCTGCTTAATGAATGGGATCAATGGGGCTGGCACCGGGTTACCTTCTTCGGGGATCTGAAACGAGAGGTGGAGACCCTTGGCATGCTGTACGGATTTGAGATGTTGTATGAGGCTTAGAGAGCGCAAGGAGAATGGCACGGAGAATGGCACGCGGATGACGCGGATCCCTCCGGGAACGCGAATTTTCGCGGATTTTTAAATATTCCCTGAATCATTCGCATTATAATATAAAATTAGTAACGACCTTACATATAGTATTTTACTATCATGAACATTCGCAAGTTTTCTTTTTTAGGCCTTCTGTTGTTAATTGCCATGACAGCAGCCGGCCAGAATAAAGGGTTGAAGACTATTTCGGAAGATGAACTTCGTTTCCACCTGGGTTTTCTGGCAGCTCCCGAGTTCCGCGGCAGGATGAATCCCTCAGCAGAGCTTGAAATTGCCACCGTATACCTCGGAAACTGGGCTAAAAGCGCAGGGCTGTCACCCATCCTTCCTGATGGATCTTTCTACCAGCCGATCCCCATGCTAGTAACCACGGTCTCAGAACCGAACACCCGTCTCCGTGTCATCTCGGAAAAGGACGAACGGGTTTTTTATTATGGCAAATCCTTCGGAGGCAATTTCGGCAGCTCGGGAAGTTTTGACGGCGAGGCCATTTTTGTTGGTTTGGGTATCAGCAATCCGGATAATGGTCGGGACGATCTGAAGGATCTTGACCTTGCAGGCAAGGTGGTTATCCTTCTTGACGCGCCCCTGCCTGGAGCGATTACGGACCTTGGATCCACCTATGCTTACCGGTTAAATTCGAGGATCCGTATGATCAGGGACCGGGGTGCCGCAGCCATATTGGCCATTATTCCGCCTGAACTGGATGCTCAGAGGCAAGCTGGAATGAACGTGTTTGAGCGCCTTCCTGCAGGCAGGATGACCGAAAATTTTGATACCCAACGGAGGGGTGCGCCGGCCGGGCAGTCTGCCCAATCGACCAGGCAGCAGCCTTCCGGAAGACCTTCATTGCCGTTTGCCCAGGCGGCGATCAGCCATGATCTGGCAGCCTGCATTCTTGGAATAACCGCCAAGGAGGTTGGAGCTATGTTCCAAACCGTCAGACATAAAGAACCCTTGACCTTACAACAACCGGTGAAAACCAGGGTCCAGTTAAATGTCGAGGTGGAAAGCCTGGAAAAAAGTTCCAGAAACGTTATTGCGGTGATTCCCAGTTCAGACCCTATCCTGAAGGATGAATACATTGTGATCACAGCTCACCACGATCATCTGGGTATCAGCGACGGCGAAGTTATTGCAGGGGCGGATGACAACGGAACCGGAACGGTAGCGCTTATTGAAATCGCTCAGGCCCTGCTCACCGAACGGCCAAAACGTTCGGTCATCATTGCCTGGTTTACCGGAGAGGAGCAAGGGATGTACGGATCGCATTTTTTTGTAAACCACTGCCCGGTCCCGGTCGAGAAAATAAGTACCTGCCTGAATCTTGATATGCTGGGCCGAAACCATACCGACAGCCTCTATCTTGTCGGATCCGACCTGCTCAGTTCAGAGCTTGATGCTTCCATCCGTAAAGTCAATAAACAGGCAAATATTAATTTTGGTTTCGATTATTCTTATTCAAACCTCGGGCATCCGCAGCGGGTTTATTTCCGGAGCGACCATTATCCTTTTATCAGGTTCGGTATCCCATCTGTATGGTTTTTCAGCGGATTCACTCCGGATTACCATACCCCCAGGGATGTACTGGAATACATCAATTATGAGAAGTTTCTGAAAATAACCCGGCTAACTTATCTTACTGCTTTTGATATCGGAAACAGGAAACATTTGTTGAAACTGGATGTTAACCCGGCAGTGACATCAAGAGGGAAACACAATATGCCGACACGGAGCTTGTTTTAGAAAGCTAATAAACCAAAAGATGATTGTAGGATATATTCAGAATTCACCGGAGTTTGGGGAAAAACAGGCTAATTTCACCCAGATAACCGAGCTTTGCAAAGGCATCAAAGCAGACCTGCTGGTCCTCCCTGAACTTTTTGCAACAGGTTATGCTTTCACTTCCAAAAAGGAGGCTTTTTCACTGGCGGAAACCACCGGCGGACCCACCGCATTGTTCCTGATGCAATTATCTGCCTCTACCGGTGCGATTATCGTTGGGGGATTTACCGAGAAGGAGGGTGATGAGATCTTCAATTCAGCCATCATGGTTTATCAGGACACGGTTGTTGCCACCTATCGGAAAATCCATCTGTTTAATAAGGAAAAGTTATGGTTCAGTCCCGGAAATAAACCTCTTGAGGTTCATTTTGTAAAAGGCATGAAGATTGGCATGATGATTTGCTTTGACTGGATATTTCCTGAAGTTTGCCGTACACTGACCATCAAGGGTGCCCAGATTATAGCTCATCCTTCCAACCTGTTGATGCCCTATTGCCAGAATGCCATGGTGACCCGGTGCCTCGAAAATCGTATTTTTGCCGTAACGGCCAATCGGATTGGACAGGAAATCAGGGGGGATGATGATTTTCAATTCACCGGCAAAAGCCAGATTACCTGCGTTAACGGGAATATCCTATCCTCCGGCCAAATGTCAAAAATCGGTGTAAACACCCTCGATATTGACATTCATCATGCTGACAATAAATCAATTAATTCACATAATGATCTTTTAAAGGATCGTCGACAAGATTTTTATTTATAGTTAATATCCGGAATTATGCAAAAAAGCGGAATTACCCATTCAGTCATCTTATTGGCCGTTTTATTCTCTATTGTTGAAGGGATGCATGCCCAGGGAACCCTGGCCGACTATGACAAAGCAAAAAACCTGAGCAAACTGGTATCGGACAAAATTCTTCACAGCGGTGTCCGGCCCGAGTGGATAGGAAAAAGCAATACGTTCTGCTATTCAACCCTCACTGACAAGGGAACCGAGTATTATCTGGTTAATGCCACGGCGGCGAAAAAAAGTCCTGCTTTTGATGCAGAGAAACTGGCTGTCCAGCTTTCTGCAATGGGCACAAAACCGGTTAAGCCGTATGAGTTAACTCTCAGGAACTTAGGCTTCAGCGAAGATCTGAAAACCATGACATTTAACACCGATGGTTTTGCCTGGACGTATGACCTGAAGAAAAAGAGCCTGATCAAAGGCAAGGCAGTTTCCATGGAAAGACTGGGACCACGTTCAGCCCGAAACTGGAGTGAAAGTCGTAATGAATTGGATAACAAGCCTGTAGTCTCACCCGACAGTTTATGGGATGCTTTCATCAGGGATTATAACATCTGGATAAAACCTCATAAGGGGGGTGATGCGGTTCAGTACAGCAAGGATGGTGTTCCGGGATTTTATTATTCTTCCTACGATATTTACTGGTCGCCCGATTCAAAAAAACTGATGGTGGTGAAATTCAGGCCGGCTTGGAAAAGAATGGTCAATTATGTTGAATCCTCGCCTGCCGATCAGGTGCAGCCGAAATTCTCCTCGGTTGAATATGCCAAGCCTGGCGATGAGCTGCCATATCAGTTGCCGGTCCTGTTTTTAAGAGAGGAAAAGAAGCAATTTATACCAGGTGATAAGCTGTTTTCGCAACAATTTGATATTGGACATTTTGAGTGGAGAAAAGATAACCGTGCCTTTACCTTTGAGTATAATGAAAGAGGCCATCAGGTATACCGGATTCTGGAGACTGACGGCACGAACGGAACCGTCAGAGTACTTATCGAAGAAACCAGCCCGACCTTCATTAATTACAGCGGATACCGGTACCGGTTTGATATCAGAGACGGTGCTGAAATCATATGGAGTTCGGAGCGCGATGGCTGGAATCATCTATACCGGATCAGCGGTAAATCGGGCCAGTTGATTAATCAGATCACCAAAGGAGAATGGATGGTCCGCCGCGTACTTTCGGTGAATGAAAAAAAGCAGCAGATTACTTTTGAGGCAAGCGGTAAAGAACCGGGACAAGATCCCTATTTCATTCATGTTTACCGGATGAATTTCGATGGGACGGGACTCGTCCGCCTGACCGATGGCAATGGAAACCATGCACTCACCTTTTCGCCAGATCAGTCGTTTTTCGTGGATACCTGGTCAAGGGTGGATGCTCCTCCGGTCAGTGTATTAAGGAAATCCGAAGACGGATCTGTGGTGCTGGAGCTGGAAAAAGCGGATATTTCCAAACTTCTGGAGACCGGATGGAGGCCCCCGGTTATTTTCACGGCCAAGGGACGCGATGGGAAAACCGATATATGGGGAGTGATCATACATCCGATAAATTTTGATCCGGCTAAAAAGTATCCGGTTATTGAAAACATCTATGCAGGGCCCCAAGGCTCCTTCGTTCCTAAAACCTTTTCCACCCAAACCGGTATGCAATCGTATGCCGAACTTGGATTTGTTATCGTCCAGATTGATGGTATGGGTACCGCCAACCGGTCGAAAGCCTTCCATGATGTGTGCTGGAGAAATCTGGGCGATGCCGGGTTCGCTGACAGAATCCTCTGGATGCAGGCGGCGGCTAAGGAGAATCCGTATATGGATATCACGCGGGTTGGTGTTTACGGCACTTCAGCCGGTGGACAAAGTTCAACCGGAGCCCTGCTTTTTCATCCCGAATTCTACAAAGTCGGCGTTTCTTCGTGCGGTTGTCACGATAACCGGATGGACAAAATCTGGTGGAACGAACAATGGATGGGTTATCCGGTTGGAGAATGGTATGAAACCAGCTCAAACGTGGTCAATGCCTCCAAACTTAAGGGAAAACTGCTGCTGATCGTCGGTGAGACGGATCACAATGTTGACCCCTCTTCCACCATGCAGGTAGTGAATGCACTGGTTAAGGCCAACAAGGATTTCGACTTGCTGGTCGTTCCGGGAATGGATCATTCGGGAGGCGGTCCGGTAGGCGACCGTAAACGGATGGACTTCTTTGTGAAGAATTTGCTTGGGATTAATCCGCCCGACTGGAACAATCTGGCCCAAACCAATTGATCTCTTTGGGCACCTTTAATCATTGGACAATTTTTCAGCCCGGGTGGTCAGCCAATACTTCGCAAGCATATTAGGTACTTCCCAAACGGGCAGCTGACCCTTTTTCAAATAAGTCAGGTAATTCTGAGTAACCTGGGCAAAATGAGCCTCATGACCCACACGAAGCGCATCGGGAATCAATATATGATAACCGTTTTTAAAAGGCACTACGGAAATTTCCGGGTATTTCAGAGCGAGCCCCTCAACTGACTGTGCAATTACCTTCACAAAGCCTGAATTGTTATTAGTGGGGAAAACATACAGCTCCGGCTTGAATTTCTGCTCCGGTCCCTGACGGATCTCAATACTGGACAAAGATCCCTTCATGACTGAGAAATGGGTATCTCCACCTCCGGCCGGTGCTTTGTAATTCCAGATGACCGAAACCCGGGCATGGATCCCTTTTATCCGGTAATTGATTTCGCCATTGGAAAAAACCTGCAACAGTGAGTCCTGGTTTAAATGTGGAAGGAGGTATTGAGGATAGGTGGATGATCCGGTCACTTCACGGTACTGCCCGGGCAGGATATCCGTTGTCCAGTGCCTGGCCGAGAAAATCTGAATATCTTTTTTGTAATCGATGACCTGATCAGGGAAACAGGCCCATTGCACCAGATCGACCAAGTGAGTGGTGACATCAACGATTCCCTCCCCCTCCTGATCCGTATCAAAAAACCAGGGCGGACGGGTGAGTTTGGTCCCGGATACATATTTGAAAAAATGGTGGACACTGACCTTGGTGACGGCAGGATCTTCAGGTGTCCCGGTCTGAAGTTCTCCGAAAACCTCCGGTATATGCGACAAGTCCTTCTGTAAGATCGATGAGATCTCGAATCGTTCAGTCATGATATCATAGAGGAGCACCCCTTTGCGCGTTGCTTCATCGAAAGCCTGAACCAGCTGGTCAAATCCATCCGGATCGATGGCCATCGGCTTATCGGCAAACACATTGATCCCATTTTGGACAGCTGTAAGTATGTATTCGGTTTTCTTTCCATTATTACCCGCGAGGATAAGCACATTGCCAGGCTTTTCCGAGATCATTTTCTCAAAAAAACCAGGACCGCGGAACTCTTTGATCACCCATTTTGCCGGGTTATCGTGTCTGGTCTGATATCCCCCGACTCGTTTGCCGAAATCGGCCAGTTCAGGTCCGTCCGGAGCATAAACATAAACATTGG
>JBAZTE010000027.1:0-21023 GCA_041662065.1 Bacteroidales bacterium
CGGACGCGGCCCGGTAACCGGACCAATTTCAAGGGAACCGCAAGCCAGTCAAACATCGGATATGGTCTCCTGTTCGAAGGGCCGATCAAGAAAATGACGGAGAACAGCATTGGTTCCATCTCCTATGTCCTGTCGACCAAAGGATCGATATTGCGCTCTACCGCCCCGGTCGTCTATCCCTGGCTCGACTCCCTTGGCCTTCCTTACCGGTACAACGATTTCTACGGCAAAGTTTCCTTCATGGAGAAAAACGGGAACCAATTTGATGTTTTTGGTCTTCATTATTCCGATGCCGTAAATTATAAAAACTCGATACGGTCAACATGGAATACCACCGGCGGCGGATTTGGATTTATCATCTCCCCGGCGCAAAGCGATTTCCTGTTTATCAACCGTCTGGCCATGAGCCGGTATGCTGCCCTTTATGAAGATCCTGCCACCACACCGAAAAGTACCATCTATGATAATCTGGATATGAGCATTAAGGGGATACATATCCTGGAACGGTTCGAATTGACCTGGGCAGCGGAGTTTTCGGCCATTCATACTCAGTTTATTCATACACAATATGATGGCATGCGGATAATGGATGATCTTTATACCAGTGATGCCATCATATTGTTCCAGACTAAAATTCTTTGGCCCCGGTGGATTTTGGAGCCGGGACTTCACCTGCGGGTATACTCGGCCATTTTTTCCCTTTTACCTGAACCGAGGCTGAAAGCACGGTTCAACATTTCCAAGAACCTGAGTCTCAACCTTGGAGCCGGACTCTATTCACAGAATCTGACCTCTACATCATCCGAGCAGGATGTGGTGTCGGTTTTTCAGGCTTATAATATCGGTGTGGAAAGGGTTCAGGATTATTTCAGGGGCCAGCGGATCTATAAACCTACCCAGCAGGCCTGGCATGCGGTTGCCGGATTATCCTGGTTCGATCAGAATAACCTGAAATTATCCGCTGAGGCCTATGTGAAAGATTTTTACCGTCTGATCAATTACAATCACCATCAGATTTATGCCTATCTGGGTTATAATCCTGATTATCCCGAATATTTGTCGGCCACTTATATTTATGAAACCGGATGGGCTTACGGGATCGATTTCCTCCTGGATTATTCAGCCAGGGATTATTCGCTTTGGGCGGCGTATTCATTTGCCTATGTCACCCGGGAGGATGAATTCACCAAATACGTGCCTCATTTCGACAGGCGCCACAACCTCAACCTGTTGGCCAGCTACCGCTTTGGCAAGGACCGCTGCTGGATAGCCAAAGCCAGATGGCAGATCGGATCGGGGTTCCCGTTTACCCAAACCACCGGTTTTTACGAAGAATATAAAAGTGATGAGGGTACCTTCTGGATCGATCCGTATGGCGAGGGAAACCTGGCCGTCCTTTACGGACCGGTCAATGAAGGCCGGCTTCCGGCTTATCACCGCCTTGATCTTTCGGTAAACCGGGCGTGGAAATTTCCATCAGGGCAGCAGCTTGAATTGGGAGCCAGCGTGTTGAATGTGTATAACCGACAGAATGTTTTCTATTTCGATCGAGTCGCCCAGACCCGTATCAATCAGCTCCCCATCATGCCCAGCCTTGGGGTGGTTTTCAAGTTTTAAACCCAAAGTTAAACAATATCACAATCGGCTTGTTAAAAGCATTATAACAACAGCTTTTAACTAAATGCCGATGATATGAAACAAACCCCTGGTCTTTTACGGTACACAGCAGTACTGCTTCTTATTTGCCTTGCCTCGTTTTCCGGACAGGCACAATCGAAAAAAAACCCTTCCGAAAACACGCTCTTTGCCAGTCAGTGGGGTATTGGTCTCAATGTTTCCACCTTTGGGATCGGTGGGGAGGTAATTAAGGGTTTCGGCCCTAAAATCGATGTACGTGCAGGTTACAGTACCCTGAACCTGAAAGTTAATCAGAACATGGACATCCAGGGCAGCAGCCTGGCCCTGAAGGGCAGGCTGTATACCGGCGGAGCACATGTAAAGTTCAACTACAATCTTGCGGATTGGTTTCACCTGACGCTGGGCGCAGCTACCAACAGGACCAGCTTGTCAATAGCGGCAGGGGCAAATGGTGCTCTTCCTTATGAGGATGTTCAGGTTAAACCGGAGGATGTAGGTAATCTTGAAATTTTACTTTACCCCTCATGGAACATTTCCCCCTATGCCGGGATCGGCTTCGGGCATACACTTAGCCGATCGAAAAAATTAGGGTTTTCTGTCGAGCTGGGCACTTTTTATCATGCAACTCCCAGGGCCATTCTCATTGGCAACGGGATGCTCACCCCAACTGCCAGCGAAAAGAACATCATGGTAATCGGTAAAATGATCGCGCCCTATACCTGGTGGCCTGTGCTGAATATCGAACTGTCATATCGAATCCTTTAAACCAATCAAACATGAAAAGAATATTTCCAATCCTTGTATTGTCCGGCATGATCCTGTTTTATTCAGGTTGCCAAAAGGACGAATTCGGTGTGGATGACCTGGAACTCGGCTTGTCCAATAACTTCATGAAAACCTATGTGACGGTTGTTTTTGAAGATGCCTCTACCGGTGAAATGGTGGCGCCGGCCGGGATAGATAAAATCGAAGTTTCCTTTGCAGGATCCGACCAATCGCTGACTATGACCCCGGGAGGTAAACGAAAGAATCAGTTTTCCACCGCGACCGGAACCATTGAACTCAATCTCGATCCCTATGCTAAAGTACCGTCAATCGATCAGCCGGTGCAGCTGGTCCTCCAGGCTACCTACCCCGGATACCTGCCCGCAACCAGGCAGATCAGGATCACCAATGAGGGCCAGCACCGGATATATGTATCTATGGTCAAACCTGATGACCTGCCGAGCGGGGTAACTTCTGTCAGGGTGGATGATTTCGCAGGCGCCACGGGTGGAAAAATAGATGCTGCGGTTGAACAGACCTTGGGAACCACCGGTGCGAAAATTGAGCTTGCCGAAGGTGTTGTTCTCCGGACAGCTGGGGGAATCCCGCTTGAGGGTCCCCTTTCTCTTGAAACCAGGTTTTATGATACCCGCGTAGTCAATACTTCGGATCTTTTACCGGGAGGGATAAACGGAAATTTTAAACAGGCAGATGGAACGGTTGTGGATGTTTTTATGGTTCCCGGAGCCTGGATGGATATCGAAATAACGGATAAACAGGGAAATGTCGCCAGTCAGGTGGGTTCAGGCTTAATCGGGCTGACATTGCCCGTGAATCCCCAAATGTATAATCCACTGACTCAACAGGCCATTAAAGAGGGCGATAAGCTGCAACTGATGAGTTTCGATCCTGCAAACGGTAGGTGGCAGGGTGAAGGGGAAGCAACGTATGGCATCGCCGGTGTAAAAGTTGGGTTGCAACACCTCTCAACATGGGGTCTGGGCCTGACAACAGAGCATAGCAACGTGCAAATCAATCTCAGGTCGGCAGATTATGACGCCCTGCTCTTAAGATACAACTTTAACCTTACAGAGGCTGACTTTAAAATTGAGATTACTGTTCCGAATGATGTGTTTAACCCACCATTTATTGATTTCACTTTAAATGAAGGCAGCAGCCAGTCTTCAACTTCCCTTCCGCCAGGGACCTATTCGGTTGCCTTAAGCTTTAAGAATCCATCGACACAGTCGATATTCAAGCTTCCGGAGCCAAAAACAATAACAGTCGCAGGGTCCGAAACCACTCAGGTGGATTTCGACCTGGCTGTGGTTGATCAATTCACCATACTCCATGGACTATTGTCCTATGCGCTGACAAAGGATAATATGACGGTCTACGGTGAGAATGTGACATTCCGGTTCCGGGAATCAGGTACCACGGAATGGAGGAAGATAACCACCGGTTCCGGCGGTTGGATGACCATCCTGATGAAGCAAGGCAGCTACGAGTCGCAAGTTTCAAAGGATGGAAAATGGGAACCGGAAACTCCCGAGGTGGTGGAAGTTAATGGAGAAAAACACCTTTTCACTATTTCCAGAACCGCCGGTACTGGAGAGCCGTTAAAAAGTGGAGACCCCGGATCGAGCAGCCGATTCGCACTCACCAATGAGGAGAAGGTCGCACAAGGGGAATCCATTGCCAGGAGGGCAAGTCAGCTCAACGAAAGGTTATCAAAGATGTTGGATGGGGCACGCCGCGAAAAGGACATAATGCGGGCAAATTGTTTAAGCCGGAAGCTGACGGAATTAAACTCAAATTTAAGATATATTGAAGGACGGAACAGAGCTTTAAGGGATGCGGTTTCCGGAAATGACCAGGCCAGAGCGAACCATGAGTATACTGTTCTTGGTGTTCTGGCTCAGAAATTGGACCAGCTTGACCAGGAGGCGTCTCAATGTTTGGGTCAGGATATTTATGAATCCGGAGCCAGTCAGGTTGTAACCACCTTTGACACAAATGATGCCAACCTCGCATTTATACAAGGTCCATTTCAAACCCAGACGCGAACCTTGTCACCGATCATCATCACTACTGCCGACGGCAAAGCTAAAATTGCCTTTGAGGGTGTTCCGGAGGCCCCGATAGGCTGGGTTAGGAAATAATAAACAAATGACAAAGAAATAATTTCAGCGAATCCGGCCCGGCCGGAAACCTAAAAAAAGAGGCTGCCCTTATGGGACAGCCTCTTTTTTTTTATGAAGGGGTCCCCGCTTTCGCGGGGATGACACTTCTCCGATGTTGCCTGCTGAAAACGGGAGGAGCCGTTGCTCCTCCCCTACGGGCAAAAACGGGAGGAGCCGTTGCTCCTCCCCTACGGTTTATTGCACAACAACTTTTTGAACTTTAACTTCTTTGCCGTTGTTTACCGACAGGAAATAAACACCTTTCGACAGGTTATTGTCGATGGATTCCTGGTGGTTGACCACATTTTTAACCTTGTTCTGATAGACAACCTGCCCCTGTATATTGGTCAGGGAGATTACCAGGTCAGACGGAACGGTGTTGGTGACGGCAACGGTAAAGGAACCCGAAGTCGGGTTAGGATAGATGCTGAAAGAAGCGACCAGGCTGCTCTGTTCGACATCTGAAGCGATTCCGCCGTTAAAGGTGTCGTTCAGGACGTTCCAGTAACGGATGGTGTAACTCCTGTAAGGATTGCCGGTCAGCGGATAAGCTTCTATGACTCCATTCAACCGGTATTTATATTGGAGTTTAGAGTTAACCACAAAGTTGTCGAGGGTAATGGTGTAAATTCCATCAGCTTCAGGATCGGTCATGTGTGCTGATCCTGCCCAATTGTCGAAATTTCCTGCAACATCAACATAATCGGTTCCTGGCTTGAATTCGCCGCTGGCGATATGCTTGTTCATGTCGACATTAAAGGTTACCGGAGCCTGGGTAGGTCCGCCGGAAGCATTGACGTTGAAACCGATCATGGCCAATGGACCGCCGGCTAAACCTGTCCAGCCTGAGGTGGCATAGAACTGCGCACAACCTGCATATTTGGTCGACAAGTCGCGACCGACAGACATTCCAACCACACCGGTGGGGCGATTAGGATCAACTCCCATCATTCGTACGCAAGCGGAATAATTGCCCGGTTGCAGAAATTCGGTTTCACCGTCTTTGGTCATCGGAAGGGTAACCCAGGTGCGGGGCATGGTAGAGTCCATGTCAATCACATCAGAGGTAATCCACTCTTCATAGGTTCCATCAACATCTTTTACAAGAACAAACTGGAACTGAGGTGTTTGTGAAGGGGTCCATCCATAGATGTAAGCGGTGATGGAGTTGATTTCGGCAGGTGCATAAAGGTCATAAGCAACGGCCATCATGTCGCCGGAATTGTTTCCACCAACCCATCCGCCGGTGTTCACACCGGCTTCCGCGGTAAAGTCTGCCCGATGTCCCAGGGTGTCGTTAACCGTAAATTGCATCGAGGTTGAATTGTTGCCCGGCACCTCTTCGGTATTATCGCTGACAATATTGTACAGAAATTTGTAATCACCATAGTCGGTTGCCAGATAAGGATTTACAACTATTGCAGTGTCCCTGTCCAGTGTAAAGATGGTCGCAGCCGGTGAAGCATCGGCGAAAACTTCCGTACCATTTTTCAGAACCTTGAGGTCCAGTTTGACATTTTCAGAATCGTAATTTCCGCTGTTCAGAACAGCGGCTTTGAAATAGTTGGCACCAACGGTTCCGGTAGGATCTCCGGCCATGCCCATCTGGGAAAGCGGCCAGTAATGAACCTGGTCAATCGTGGCACCAAAACCACCGTCGAAATCAAGCCAGGTATCTTCCAATACGAGGTTATTATTGTATGCTTCAACCAGTTTCAGGTCGTCAATCATCCAGTAATACCACTGGTTCCCGTTGTGAAAATAAAAGCGAATGCGCACGTTCGGTGATCCGGCAGCCACATCCGAGATATTGACCTCCGGAGTCTGGAAACGGGTCGGAGTCGCATTGTTAGCTCCCCAGTTGTACTGAACATCATAGGTAGCCCAGTGGACACCCTCGTCAACCGTTACCAGCATCTGCAGGTTGCCGACGTTTTCGCTCAGGCAGCAAAGGTTGAAAACCTGGGTGAATTTTACTACCACCGACGATACCTTGGAACAGTCGATCTGTGGTGTTTCAAACCATGAATCAGCAGGAACGGTGGTTGTAATCCCGTCGCGCTGGTTGTACGATTGAATAGGCAAAGCCAGATAACCGTCGGACTTTGTCGGGAAGAATGACGGCGGATTCAGAGTCCGTTTTGAAGTGCCGACATACCATATCAGGGTGTCGTTCAGCCAGATCCATGGATTCCCCATATCGCTGACGTCTTTGATTGTCCAACCTTCGGGAAGCGACCAACCCCTTGGATTGGTAGGATCTGCCCAGTTGAATGTGGTCTGCCAGATCACGTCTCCACCTCCCTTTTCAACTTTCGGGCTCAAATTCTGATTTTCAGAACCGTCAAGTTTTACCGGCGCATAATCCGCCGTCCGGAGCACCTGGCCGAAGGTAACAGCCCCGGCACAAATGAGAACGAATAACAGTGTAAATTTTTTCATGTTAGAATTTTGAGTGTATGTAAAGTTAATCTTATTAATTCCGAATTATTCCTGCTTTTTAACTATCGTGTTGAAAGATTGGCAAGTGAGCTTTTCGGGTTCGTATGTGCACTTTTTAATAAATGTTTTAAGCGTCCATCTTCACTCTTGTAGCTGAGTTCTGCACCCTTTGGTCGTGTGAAAAAGGGAGGAGCCACGGCTCCATAGCCGTCAACCTAAAAGATTAAATCGACTTTCTTTTGGAAAAGTTTGAAGTCAGAGATTCCAATTCAGAATTCCGAATGCCGAATAATTAGATCCAAGTATTTGTGAAGTATTAATTTACAACTTCATATTAACCTGAATCTCCAACTCGGCATTCGGAATTCTGAATTGGAATCTCAACCTTTTAACTTCTCTTAAAAAGACCAATTTGATCATTAAGTTGACGGCTTTGGCCGTGGTTCCTCCCCTACGGGAATGGGAAGAGCAATGGCTCCTCCCCTACGAATTACTGCACTACAACTTTCTGTACCTTAACCTCTTTGCCATTGTTAACCGACAGGAAGTAAACTCCTTTCGATAACCCCGGGTCGATCGTCTCCTGGTAATTCACCGTATTGGCAACCCTGTTCCGGTAGATCACCTGTCCCTGAATATTGGTCAGGGTGACAACCAGATCAGCAGCCGTTGTATTGGTAACGGCTACGGTGAAAGCTCCCGAAGTCGGATTGGGATATACACTGAAAGCGGCGACCAGACTGTTCTGATCAACCCCGGTGGTGACCCCGCCGTTAAAGGTGTTGTTCAAGACGTTCCAGTAACGGACTTTGTATTTTCTGAAAGGATCTCCGGTCAGCGGATAGGCTTCCGGAGTGCCGTTGATACGATATTTGTAATTCAACATGCCGGCAACTGCCAATCCATCAACGGTAGCGGTATAAATGCCGTCTCCATCGGTATCAGTCATGGCTGCGGTACCGTTCCATGAGGCTGCCAAACCCGTCACGTCAACCGCATCGGTTCCCGGATTAAATTCCCCGCTGGTAATATGCTTCGTCATATCGACATTGAATGTAACCGAAGCTTCTGTCGGTCCGCCGGCTGCATTAAGGTTCATCCCCATCATCGGAAGTTTGTCGGAACTATACCACGTGGCAATGGAAGTCAGGTAAATCAGGCTATAACCGGTAAATTCCGCCCGGTCGTTCATGTCCCAGCCAAGCCGCATGCCCACTTTCCCGTCGTCCGACCAGGCGCGCCACGCTGCATAGTAAGTACCCGGCTCCAGAAATTCAGATTCACCGTCTTTTACCAGAGGCAAGGTGGTCCAACCCAGTTTGCTGGAGTCCATGGGAACGATGTCGGTGGTCGTCAGTTCATTATAGGCATCATCCTCGGCCATGTATTTCAGCAGTACGAACTGAAAGGTGGGATTAATGGATTGTGTGAAGGAATAAAGATAGGCCGATATGGAATTAACCTCGCACGGGGTCTGGATGTCATACCGGACCGATAACAGGTCGCCTCCTGTATTCCCGTTTGCCCAAACTCCTGTATAGGTTCCGGATTCGGCCGACATATCCGACCGCTGATAAAGGGTGTCGTTTACAGTAAAGAAATAGGAAGCCGAATTATTGACGGGCTTGTCTTCTCCGTTGGCACTGGATGCCGTGAGGTCGAACCGGTAATCACCATAACCATCGGGGCTGAAAACGTCAGTGGTATTGAGCGTGTCGCGTTCAATGGTCCAGATGGTTGACACCGGGGAATTGCCGGTATAAACCTGTGTTCCGTTTTTCAGGGCTTTAACATTCAGCCGGGCATCCTCTGCGTCAGCGACTCCACTGTTCAGCATGGCTCCCCTGAACTGATAGTCTCCGATTTTGCCTGCAACGGTTGAGTTCATGCCCATCTGGGTGAACGGGATATAATTGGTGTGACCGATCGGACTGTCGAAACCCATATTGACTTCCGACCAGGAATCTTCAAGAACCAGGTCATTATCAAACGCTTCGGTCAGCATCAGGTCGTCGATAGCCCAGAAATAGTAGGGTACTTCATGAAAATATATCTTGATCCTAACATTGGGCATGCCGGCTGCAACGTCCGAAATATTAATCTCGGGTGAACGGTATTTTACAGGAGTGAAGGTATTGTGTCCGATGCCATAGCTCAGGTCATAGGTAGCCCAGTGGCTGCCATTGTCATTGGTGACCATGAGCTCAAGGTGCCCTGTATTATTGTTCTCGCAGCAAAACCGGTAATACTGGTTCAGCTTGATTACCACCGAAGGGGCATTCGAACAATTGATCAGCGGGGTCATAATATACGTATCGGATGGATTATTGGTTGAAATGCCATCCCGAAAATTGTATCCGTCCATCGGAACGGCAATAAATCCATCTGATCTGGTAGCGAAATAGGAAGGGGCTCTTTCATTGGTAAACTGCCCTTTGACGGTATCCTTGATCCAGACCCACAGGTTACCTAAATCCAAATTATCCTTGATTTCCCAACCGTCAGGCAGCGACCATCCCCTGGGATCAGCGGGATTGGCCCAATTGAAGGTGGTTTGCCAGATAATGTCGCCCCCGCCTTTGGCCGCGGGAACGGTCAGCTGTGACGCCTCATTCTGAAGGCTGATCCTTGCACCGGGCGAGTTTTGTAATATCTGTGCAAAACTGGCTGCGCTCATCAAGAATGATAGCAGAATTAAGAGGAAAGTTTTTTTCATAATAATTTCTCCTTTGTAAGATTATTCCCTGTAAAGTTAAGATTCGGGAAATTTAATAATTAACCGAAACTCGCTGATGAGCAATTATATGCTTATGTGGGCGGGGAAACTTGATGAGCGCCTTATCTGATTTGATAAATCGTATAAAAAAAAAGGCCGGGGAACTTCCCCGGCCTTTCTTTTTATCAGAAGGGGTCCCCGCTTTCGCGGGGATGACACTTCTCCGATATTGTCTTCTGAAAACGGGAGGAGCCGTTGCTCCTCCCCTACGGTCCATTGTTTATTGAATGACAACTTTTTGTACTTTAACTTCTTTGCCATTGTTTACCGACAGGAAATAAACGCCTTTCGACAGTTTGTTGTCGATGGTTTCCTGGTAATTAACGGTATTGGCAACTTTATTCTGATAAACAACCTGTCCCTGGATATTGGTCAGGCTGATTATGAGATCAGAAGCAATGGTATTGGTTACGTTAACCGTAAATGCACCCGAAGTCGGGTTCGGATAAACATTGAAAGAAGCAACCAGGCTGTTCTGATCAACACCGGAGGTAACACCACCATTGTATGTGTTGTTCAGGATGTTCCAGTAACGGACGGTATATTTCCTGAAAGGATCACCGGTTAAAGGATAAGCTTCCGGAGTACCGTTAACGCGATATTTAAAATTCAATACACTGGCGACTCTCAATCCATCCACGGTAGCCGTATAAATACCGTCACCGTCAACGTCAGTCATTGCGGCGGTACCGTTCCATGATGCAGCTAAACCGATGACATCCACATTGTCGGTTCCCGGAATGAATTCACCACTGGCGATATGCTTGGTCATATTTACATTAAAAGTAACCGGAGCCAGGGTAGGTCCGCCGGTTGCATTGATAACCATACCGATCATGTTAACTTTGCCGGTATTGAACCAGCCTCCACCAACAGCCTGATAGTTGTAGGTGTAGCTGTTTGCGCTGTTGTCCATGTCCCAGCCGATCGACATACCGTTCGTACCGTCAGCATCACCCTCGGCAGTACCCCAGAAACGAACACAGGCCACATAACTTCCCGGTTCCAGGAATTCGGTTTCGCCGTCTTTCTGAACATCCAGGGTCACATAAGTTCCGCGCTGCTCTAAAGTAGCATCGATAACATCGCTCGTGATAATTTCGACCAGTTCGCCTTCGATATCCTTCTGCAGGACATACTGGAAAGTTGGCACCTGTGAAATGGTCACTCCATAAATATAAGCGGTAATGGAGTTGATTTCAACTGGTACGTATACATCATAGAATACACCGACCATATCGCCGGCGTTACTGCCACCTACCCATCCACCGGTATTGCTACCTGCTTCTGCGGAAAAGTCGGCACGATGCATCAGGGTATCCGTCACTGTGAACCCTTGTTTGATTGAGTTATTTACAGGAACCTCTTCAGCGTTGTCCGAGATGGCGTTGAAGTTGAACTGATAATCGCCAAAATCTGAGGCAAGGAATGTGGAGTTCACCGTTGCGGTATCACGTTCCAGGGTCCAGATGGTTGAAGGATCCGAAACATCCTGATAAGTCTGAACACCATTTTTCAGGATAGTCATCTGCAGTTTGGTATTTTCCTGATCGGCATTACCGTTATTCAGGAAAGCACCTTTGAAGGTGTATTCACCAATGGTTCCGGCAACCGGGGAAGCGATGCCCATCTGTGAGAGTGGCCAGTAGTTGATGTGACCAATGGTAGCGTCGAACCCACCGTTGAATTCTGACCAGTAATCAGCGAGGATCAGGTCGTTGTTGAAAGCTTCAGCAACTTCCAGATCATCAATCATCCAATAGTAGTGCGTGTTGCCCGACATCGAGAACTTTAGCTGTACGTTAGCCATGCCAGCAGCAACGTCGGTAATGTTGAATTCAACATTCTGATAACGTGCATCGCAAACCCTGTTGTTGGGTAATCCGAAACGGCAGTCGTAGGTAGCCCAGTGAACGCCACCATCGTTGGTAACACTCATAAACATGTCGGTTGAACCGCAGCACAAGCGGAAAAGTTGCTTGAACTTAACGGTTACTGATGTCTTGGCAGAACAGTCGATCACCGGACTGATGATGTAGGTATTCATGGCATTCGAGGTGCCGATACCGTCGCGACGGTTATACTCATCTGCAGGAACAACAAGATATCCGTCTAACGGAGTCTTGAAGTTTGAAGATGGACCATTCCATGTGCAGCATCCGCCAATGGTGTCATAAGGTGACCTCCACATCCAAATGTTACCCAGATCAGTAATATCGGCAACACTCCATCCGGTAGGGAGGGTGTAGGTATTGGTGGTAACGTCACCCCAATTGAAGGATGTTGACCAGAATACGTCGCCACTACCTTTAATTGAAGAGGTGGCAGTCGTAATCTGAACCGGATCATCTTTAAACGGAACGGGAATGCCCTCGTTGGCAACCTGTCCATAAGTCATCACGCATAATGTTAACGCGGAAATCAAGAGTGTAAATCTTCTCATAGTCTTACTTATTTAATGGTTGAAATTATTCAAGCCTAAAAATAGGTTATTTGTTTAAAAAAACAAATAAAGTTTGGTTAACGTATCCAATACCCGAGGTTAATGAACAGGAATGGCCTCTTACTGGTGGTTGAACCCATAAGGGTGAACTCAACGGGTCCGATAGGACTTGAATATCCGTAAGTCACTCCCAGTCCGGCCAGGTTGGAGGTGGAATCGGTAAACTGGCTGAATGTGTTATATGATTTGCCGACATTCAGCTTTAAAGTAACGTAGTGATTGGTTTTTAACCTGTACTGAATATCTGTTCTTAATATAATAGCCTGGTTAGAAGCGCGTTCCATGTAATCCATCCCAACAAACGGAATTAGACTTTTTTGATAATATCCCAACCCGCCGATATAACTGCGGTATGGATAAGGGATCGAATCACCCAGGGTTAGAGTGGCAAGTACTGAAGGCTGCAGGCTGATTTTCGGAGATAGTTCAAAGGCTCTCCGGTACCGGAAATCAAATACCAGGGCAGGGATATTTCCGTTTTCTGTCAGGTTGTTGACTTCTTTGATCAGGATTTCCGCTTTCTCACCCCTGGTTGGATATGGGATCTTGTTAAAATTGTCCTTTTTGAACTGAACGTAGAAATTCACCATTTTCGAGTTGAACGACTGGAATTGCCAGTCCCCTATATTTGGGGTTATCCAGGCGATTTCACCCTGTATACCCGCGGTTACCGCAAACTGATTCCGGTAAGTGGTGCGCATAACCAGATCAAGAGTCAAGTCACGGTAAATCTGGCTGCTCTCCTTATGGTTATTCAGATATTCATAAGCCTTGAGCCGGCCGAAATCAAAGACCAGTCCGTACTGTTGCCGTTTATGGAACAGAAAAAAATAAGAGGCATTGATATTGGGGTTCTCACCGAGACTCAGATCAACACCTAATTGATCTCCAGATTTCAGTAAGTTGCGGAAATCTGCCCGGGCCAGGAGGGATGCATTAAAAAGATTATCGAAGTGGAAGCCGACATGCACCAGATTCAACTCTTTTTCTTGTGCCCTCACGGTCAGCCTGACGCCATCGGTGACGGAATCAAGCTGGTAGGTGATCTTGGTAAACTCATTGGTGCCGTAGGCCCGCTGCATGGCCCGGTATATACCCCTCTCCCTGAGCCAGGCCGGAAATGGCAGGTTCATTTTGGATTGTACAAAATCGGGATTGATCTTTTCCAGACCGGTAAAAGCCAGTTCCCTGACATACACCGAGTCGATTTTGGTCAAGGGAATAACCGGATGGCTTCCGGAGTCTGAATATTTATTCAGTTTATCGGCTAATTTTTTCAGGGTTATCCATTGGGCGCGCGCGTACCTCTCACCCGTCCGGATAATCGAATCGGTCAGTCCAAAGGTCAGCGTACTGGCGCCTGGAGTGCTTGGCCGGATCAGAACATCACACAGCAGACGGTTCCTGGCATTGATATCTTCGCGGGTTAACGTGCTGATCTGTTTTAAGATGGTAATCACGGACCGTAATTCGGTTATTTTATAAAGCTCCCGCTGGACATCTATTCCGATGATGATATCGGCTCCCATCTTTTTTAGGTGATCAGCCGGAAAATTATTAATGAATCCGCCGTCAATCAACAGATTCCCATTCACTTCCACCGGAGTGAAAACCGTAGGGATGGCCATACTGGCCCGTAGGGCATCGTGGAGATAACCACTTGTTAAAACAACCTCCTGACCGGTGACCACATCGGCACCAATGCATAGAAACGGCCTGGGCAACTGGCTGAAAAGCTTGATATTATAGGCAGGCCAGGTGAGTCCGGCCAGGGTATTGGTAATATTGGTCCCGGCTATCAGACCGGTTGGTAATTGCAGCTTGCCCCGGCTGAAAGGGAAATCGTAAAAATATTTCTCCATCTGGTCCTTGTACTCAAATGTCAGGTCGTTACGGGGAACCACATCACCCAACAGCGATTCCCAGTCCATGTCTTTAGCGATTTTTTCCATCTCGGTTGCGGTATATCCCATCGCAAATAACCCTCCAACCAAAGATCCCATACTCGTTCCGGCCACATAATCGATCGGAATGCCCACCTCTTCCAACACTTTGATCACCCCGATATGTGCCAGGCCGGCTGCGCCCCCGCCGCTCAGGACGAGTCCGACTTTTGGTCGCGACTGGCCAGTTAGGGCAGAGGGCAGAAGGCAGAAGGCAAAAATCAGTAATAAGATATATGTTCCAGGAGATAAGAAATTCAGACGGGTCATGGTGATATGGTTATGAAAGTAAAGATATCTCAAAAATCATTTATATAATCACCCGATCACCCCCGGAGAAGTGTCATCCCCGCGAAGGCGGGGACCCCGTCACGCTGGTAGGATTTCCGAAGGTGGGCACCGTGTCGCTTACCAAATTTTAAAGTTGTCAACTCTATTTTATTTTGTACCTTCGTTCGTCCCCTCTACTAAACCCGGTTCTCAATGAAAATTTCCCGCCTGATCCTGTCAGCGGCCATTCTCTGGGGATTTACGATTTCCTGCAGTAACGAGATTGACCTCTATCCCGATGATGCTCCGCAAATGCTGTTTGTATTGGGTTGTCTCGATGGCAACGGGACTTTCCAGCAGGTGAAAATCCGAAAACTCATCGCCGGCAATGAAGATGCCACTCAGATGATCAATGATCCGGCTCATTATCTGCCGGATACTTCCATCAGGGTATACCTGGAGGAATCTAACGGCCAGCAGCATCCGTTCAGCAGGGTGATGCGTCCACCGCAAACCGGGGGCAAATTTTCACAGGATAGTAACCTGATTTATGAACTCGATGGTTACTGGCCCTTTCCAAGCCGGACATTCACGCTCCGGATAGAAGATCCGGCCAACGGAAAGGTGCTGTCTTCAAAAATCAAAACCATGAACCTGCCCTCTTTTATCTATCCGGAACAGTTCTGGGTGGATCGCGGCAAATATAATCTGACTGATCCGCTAAGGCCTTTTCAGGTTAATTATAGTATCGCCCCGGCAAGTATTCTCACCGTTTCTCTAAAATACGTCGATGTGATGTTCGATGGTGAAGTTATTTGCCGCAAAGCCAATCACAGCATGACACCGGTATATATGCCGCATGTGGAATTGGCCAGAACCCTGGGTATCCAGCTTGGCGTTCAAGTCTTTACACTCAGCGACTGGTGGCTGCTTTTCGACCGTTCGATACCCGATGACCCGAATGTTGATTTCCGGCAGTTTTACCGGTTCGATTTTACCGTCTGCACAGGTGACTCGGCAATCGCACAATACTTTTATGTGGCTGACCGGTTCACTGATAACAGGAGGCAGTCATTCAGCAATATTGACGGGGGGATGGGGCTTTTCTTTGCAACCTCCGCCGCCCGCCTCGTTAATGTCAGACCCTATGAGAAGTTTAATACTTTCCTGGCCAGCAATGACACGACAGCTCACCTGCGATTTTTATCCTATCCTTATACGGGGGTGTATATCGATCCCGACTCCACACTGGTGAATCCCTTTTTATCCCTGCTGCGATGAAAAAATCAGGAATAGCCATTCTGATGCTTGTCCTGCTGGGTATGGCACAGGCATTTTCCCAGACGGGTACGATCAAGGGATTCGTTTATGATTCCTCAACCGGCCAGCCACTGCCCCTGGCATCCGTTACCTTGACAGGCACCAGCCAGGGTGTCGTCACCGATGGTGACGGGTTCTTCTTGCTCCTGCATGTCCTGTCGGGCACCCAGACCATTAAAATCTCCTACCTGGGTTATACCGATGAACTGAAAACTATTGTCCTGGGCAAATCCGGGATGGAGCAGCTCGTTGTCAACCTTAAGCCCCAAACCTATGAATTACAGACTGCTACCATAAACGCTGAGCGGATCAGGCAGGAACACATCAATCCCGTGTCGGCGCACCACCTGAACCAGGTCACGCTGAACCGCGTACCTGGACTGACCGGCCAGTCCGACCTGGCCGAATATCTCGCGGTCATTCCCGGTTTCATCTTCACCGGTGACCGCGGAGGCCAGTTTTACGTGAGGGGAGGGGAGCCGGTCCAGAATCTCGTTAAAATAGATGGGATGACGGTCATCAGCCCGTTTCATTCGGTTGGTTTCGCCTCGGTATTCGATACTGAAACCATCGGTTCGGTGGATGTTTATACCGCCGGATTTGATTCGCGCTACGGAGGCCGGATCTCCTCGGTGATCGATGTGAAAACCCGGATCGGCAACCGGCGTGAATTCAAGGGCAAGGCATCGGCATCGACCTTCGGATACGGATTCATGGTTGAGGGGCCGCTGAAAAAGATGACCGAGAAAAACCCGTCGTCGGTTTCCATCATGCTCACCAACAAAGGATCTTATATTAAGAAAACTTCTGAATCGCTCTATCCGTATCTCGATAGTACCGGCATTCCCTTTAATTACAATGACCTGTTCGGGAAGGTGAGCCTGGTTGGCCGCAAGGGAGACCAGCTTGACCTGATGGGAATGCATTTCACTGACGGCGCCGATTATACAAGCCTGATGCGTTCCACCTGGGTGAATAATGGCGGCGGACTCCGGTTTCTGGTTTCTCCTTCGGGGAGCAACCTCCTGTTTGAATCGACACTGTACTATTCCGATTACCGCGGCAGGTTCGTCGAATCCGAAAAGCGCCCGAGGACTACCCGTTACAACACGCTGGAAGGGATGTTCAAAATCTATTATAATGGCCCCGTTTTCAGATATGTATGGGGTACCGAAATGAATGTGTCAAATACCTTACACGCTTTCGCCGGACCCGGCAACCTGCTGAAAGAAGACGAATATTTTGCAACGGAACTGCTGACCTACCTGACCGGAACTTTTGAGACCAAACGCTTTCTGATAGAACCCGGATTACGATTCCATTATTACGCAGATAAATCCATCATTTCACCCGAGCCCCGCCTGAAAGTCAGATACCGTATCAGTGACCTCATCAGTGTTAATCTCGCGGCAGGCCGATATTCCCAGAACCTGATTTCCATGTCATCGACCGAGGATGTAGTGAATATCTTCCAGGGCTATTACATATCACCGGCTTACATACAAAATACCTTTCGGGGTACCTTTATCAATGATAAAATCCAGCTGGCCTGGCACGCAGTTGGTGGTTTGAATTACCTCGGACCGAAAAATCTGAAGTTATCCGTCGAGGCCTACATCAAGGATTATTACCGGATGATCAATTATAACCGGTACAAGCTCTATGACATTGTGCTTAATGTTTTGATTGGGAATGATATACCGGAATATTTGTCGAGGTTCTTTGTCTTTGAGAAAGGACTGGCCTACGGTGTTGATCTTCTGGCTGATTGGAGCGGGCCGGCCTGGAATCTTTATCTGGCTTATTCGCTGGCTTATGTGACCCGGAAGGATGAATTTATTTCTTTTGCCCCGCATTTCGACCGCCGTCATAACCTGAATTTTGTGGGCGGCTACAAGCTGGGCTCCAAAAGGGACTGGGATATCAAAGTCCGCTGGAATCTGGGTTCTGGATTTCCGTTTACCCAAACCTATGGTTTATATGAGACCCTGATCACCGGCACCGGACGTTTTACCCTCGATCCTGCCACATCGGGCGATATCGGAGTCTGGTATGCCTCACTCAATGGCGGCCGTCTTCCCTGGTACCACCGCCTCGATATCTCCCTCCAAAAATCCTGGCGGTTCCATAACGGACAGAACCTGGAGGTCAGTTTCAGCGTGATGAACCTGTACAACCGGCAAAATGTTTTTTATATCGACCGGCTGACGATGAAGAGGATCAATCAGTTGCCGGTGATGCCCACTTTGGGGGTCACCTGGAGATTTTGAGGACGTGATGCTGCAGAGATGATCGGTGGACGAAGAAGAAGATCGGTAAACGAAAGAAAGATCGACAAACGAAAAAAAGATCGGTAGCAGTGTCATCCCCGCGCAGGCGGGGACCCCGTCACTCTAGCAGGATTTCCGCAGTCCCGGACCCTCCCATTCTTAACCTCTCTTAACCTCTCTTACCTCTCTTAACCCCTCTTAACCCCTCTTACCCCTCTTAACCTCTCTTATCCTCCTCGCGTCTGCATAAATTCCTCCAACCTCTCCACCATACTCCTGCTCCCCACGTAGAACGGGGTGCGCTGATGCAGCGAATCGGGTTTGATATCGAGGATCCGGTTGAAGCCGTCGGAGGCCTTTCCCCCGGCCTGTTCGGCAATGTAGGCGATCGGGTTGCACTCATAGGCGAGGCGGAGCTTACCTTTTGGGGAGCTTGCCGTTGACGGGTAGATGAAAATCCCACCTTTGAGCAGGTTGCGGTGAAAATCAGCCACCAGCGAGCCGATGTATCTGGAAGTGAATGGCCTTTGGGTCTGCGGATCGATCTCCTGACAGTACTTGATATATTTCTTGACCCCATCGGGGAAGTTCAGGTAATGGCCCTCATTCACCGAATAGATCGATCCGAATTCAGGGGTCCGGATATCCGGGTGCGAAAGGCAGAATTCTCCGATCGACGGATCGAGGGTAAACCCGTTGACCCCTTTGCCTGTGGTATAGACCAGCATGGTTGAGGAGCCGTAAACAACATAACCGGCGGCAACCATGCGGGTGCCTTCCTGCAGGAAATCATCCGGCCGCGCCGAATGCCCGCGCGGTGATACCCGACGGTATACTGAGAAAATGGTTCCGATGGCCACATTCACCTCAATGTTGGATGACCCGTCGAGGGGGTCCATCAGGAAAATATACTTGCCTTCGCGGGATAAATCGTCATCAAAAGTGATGATCTCCTGATTTTCTTCCGTGACAATGCCGCATACTTCGCCACTTGCCTGCAAGGCAGCAATAAAAGTTTGATCTGCAAATACATCCAGCTTCTTTTGATCCTCACCCTGAACGTTGGTGTTCCCGGAGGTCCCCAGGATATCCACCAGGCCGGCCTTATTGATCTTTTTGTTCACAATTTTAGCGGCGATCCCGAAATGGCTCAGCAGTCGTGACAATTCACCCCTGGCATAGGGAAAATCTGTCTGCCTTTGGATGATGAAATCGTTGAGGGTGGTGATGGAGTATCTTTTCATGTCTTAAAGTTGTCAACTTTTTTTTAAAGTTGACAACTTTTCTTTAAGTTGTCAACTTTAAAAAAGTTGACAACTTAGAGCCACAAGGTATGATTGTACATAAGTTCGGAGGAGGCATCCTCAAAACCCCGGAAGCCGTTGCGCAGATGCTGAAAATCCTGCAGACCTCGCCATTACCTTCAGTGGTGGTGGTGTCGGCCCTGAATAAGATGACCAATGCTTTTGAAGGTGTTGCCCGCTCGTGGTTTAACGGCGAAGATACCGAACCGGGCATGCAGCTGATCAGGGGATATCATTTTGATATGGCCTGCCGGCTTTTTGCAAATCCAGATGAATCATGGTCGCGGTATATGAAACCCATGCTTGCGGAGATCCATGCCCGGCTGCTGGAAGATCCCGGAACCGTTTACGATAAAGCTTATGATCACGTGGTCTGTTACGGTGAACTGTTGTCAACAGCCCTGCTTCGCACCTATTTTGAAGAAAACGGGTTGAACCACCATTATCTCGATGCGCGCACGGTGGTCAGGACGGATGCAATTTACAGGGATGCCGGGATTAACTGGGCTGAGACCCGCGACCGGACCCGGCAGTTCAGGGATTCTGTTGAATCGGAATCAACGGAAACCGGAGGTGGCGCCCTTATCCTCACTCAGGGGTTTATCGGCAGTACGGCAAGCGGGGATTCGGTGACCCTTGGCCGCGAGGGGTCGGATTATACCGCTGCCATTTTTGCCTATTGCCTCGATGCCACCGAAGCCTGGATATGGAAAGATGTACCGGGCATACTGAACGCCGATCCTACGGAATTTACCGATACGGTGAAGATCGATGAGATGAATTATCTGGAGGCCATCGAACTGGCCTATTTCGGAGCTAAAGTTATTCATCCGAAAACCATCAAACCCCTTCAGAACCGGTCGATCCCTCTGTGGGTCAGGGATTTCTGGCATCCGGAGGGTTCCGGCACCCGGATTTACGATTTGAAAATCATTCCGCCGACCGGTCCGGTTTATATCCGGAAAACGAACCAGCTCCTGATCTCCTTCCAGCCCCGTGATTTTTCTTTTATCGTGGAGGATATGATTTCGGAGATCTTTGCACAATTATCCAAATACAGGATCAAGGTGAACCTCATGCAACACGGCGCCATCAGCTTTTCCATCTGTGTGACAGCCGACATGGACCGCGTGAACAGTCTGATCCAGGCCATGCTGCCCCGCTTCAGGATCCTCTATAACAGCGACCTGGAATTGGTCACCATCCGGAGGTACACACCCGCCGCCATCGAAAGAATGACCGGTGGCCGTCGCATACTCATTCAGCAGCTCAGCAGGAAAACGGCAAGGTTCGTGCTGGCTTAACGATCGAACTCCAGTGCCATCCCCCGGACCGACTCGTCGAATATCCCGTTATCATAAACCAGGTTCCCGTTCACGAAGGTATGGGTCACCCTCGACCTCAGGTTGGTATCCTCCAAGGGCGACCATCCGCACTTGTATAATATATTATAGGGATTCACGGTCCAGGGATCGTCGGGATCGACCAAAATTAAATCAGCGAAATAGCCTTCACGGATAAACCCCCGGTTGCTGACATGGAAGAGCTCGGCCGGTGTGTGGCACATCTTCTCCACGATTTTCTCAACAGGTATCAGGTTTTGTGATGA
>JBAZTE010000028.1:0-17711 GCA_041662065.1 Bacteroidales bacterium
GTCCTCCGGTACCTGGATAAACGCATCAAAACCAACAGACATGAAGGCAAAATTCGCTGAGCTGGTTTCCTACTTTGAGAATCTGGCCACCCAGCATAGCGCGATCAACCACCAGGTTGGGGAGAAACATTTCTTTCGCTTTGAACTCGAAGAAATGCTGACCGGTATGAAGTCAAACCTGAACTATCCGGCCCTCATCCTGGAAGGATATGATTTCGAGTTCGTGGATCACGATTCCGACAACCTCCAAAAGAAGGTTAATTGCGCGTTCATGCTCCTGGGCCACGTAAAGGATAAAGGCGATTTCGATGCGATCCATGAACTGTGGGATTCCCTGGAAGAGATCGGCGATGAACTGGTTGTTAGAATACTATCCGATAAGCGCCAACACAAGGCCGATTGTCTGGGTTATTTCCATGCGAAAACCATCACCGGTACGCCCATTACTGACATGAACCTGATTCATTACGGCTTCCGGTATGCTTTCGAATTGTCGTGGCCAGTTAATAACGATGTTAATCCGGAGGCTTGGAATGACTCAGATGTCAACGACTGAAACAGCCTCGTACAATGCCCTGATCGACCAGTGGGGATTCAAGACACGCAATATGCTCAAGAGCAGTGTTGCCAGGCTGTCCATGAAAGGGAAGAAGGAACTGATGACCCGGTTGCAGTATAAGACCAAGAAGGATTATGGTGAAACAGAAGCCGTAATATTCAACTTCCCCAGGCATGGAGTCTTTTTTCATAAAGGTGTTGGCCGGGGATATATCATGATGGCCGGAACCGTGGTAAGAGGAAAACGAAAGGATAACAAAAGCCATTCCGCGAACACCCCGCAGAATGCCTTTATTCATCCTGTTCAAGGACCACTCAAACGCCATCCCAAAGAATGGTTCAACCCGGTATTCACAAAATCAATTCCCATGCTGGCTGACATTATCGCCAAAACCAAAGCGGATCAGATTTTCGATGTTAAAAATCTCAAACTCAATACCTGATGGCCAGAGAATACACCCGGGAGATATACTTGTATATCAATGGCAAGCAGATCAATAATGATATCAAAAGCATCCGTGCCGAGATGCAACTTTTGGTGAATGAACAGGCTAAAATGATCGTTGGTTCCAAAGAATATGTGGCCCACGGGGAGAAGATTAGATCCCTGAAAGGAATTCTGAACGAGCATTCCCTTCAATTGAAAAACATGAACCGCTCCTGGAAAGAAACCATGGGTGCCATGGGCGATTGGTTCAACCGGTTCCAGGCTGTGGGTGTGGCAGCTATTGCTACCATTGTTGGTGTGGTTATGGCCTTCCGGAAAACCACCGAGGCATCGATGCTGATGGAAGAACGTTTGGATAACTTATCCGCACTCACCGGATTAACCGGCCGGTCATTGGAATGGCTGGGTCAGCGGGCAAAGGACCTCTCGGTATCCGTCACGGAAACAGGGGTGCGCATCAAGCAATCAGCCACTGATATTGTCGATGCCTATACCAAAGTAGGATCCCAGCGCCCGGAACTGCTGAAAAACAAGGAGGCATTGACCAAAGTGACCGAGGCAGCCATCACCTTGTCGGAGGCTGCCAAATCCAAGCTCGAACCCGCAACCCTCGCACTGACAACCACCATGAATCAGTTTAACCTGGGTGCCGGCGAGGTCAACCGGATCATCAATACCCTGGCGGCCGGATCCCTGGTCGGTGCCGGGGAAATTCCATACCTAACGGAAGTCATGGAGAAATCCGGGACCACGGCCAGCCTCATGGGAATCTCCATCGAGCAAATGACCGGTATCATTGAAGGAGTTGCACCAAAATTCCAACTGGCTGAAGTAGCCGGTACTGCCCTCGACCGCGTCCTGCTGGAGCTTCGCAAACGAGGCATCGGATTTAAGGATGGAGTATTCGATATCAACCGTGCGATCGATGAGCTCAGCGCTCGTTACAAAAGCGGTGAATCAGCAGTTAAAATATTTGGAGTGCATCAGGCGAAAATGGGTGAAGTGCTGGTAATGAACCGGGATGCTATCAACCGGTTTACTGAAGGGGTTACCGGAACCAAAGTTGCATTTGAACAAGCCGGTAAGAATACCGACAACATGGCCGCCAAACTGGCCCAGGCGAAAAACAAGGTTACCCTGATGTATATTGAAGTCGGGAAAAAGCTGGCCCCGGCCATGATCTTCTCGACCAATGCCCTGAATATTTTCCTCCGGACCATGATGGCGCTCCCTAAAATTATCAGCGACAACCGGGTCCTGATCGTTTCGCTGGCAGGTGCCATCCTGGCTTATAATGGCGCATTGATTGCTTCAATCGCAGTTTCTGTCTGGGAACGCGCGGCCAAACTTTTGAGCATCAAATCTACCACGCTTCAGATCCTCATGACCGAGGCCCAAACTGCTCAAATTGCAAAACTTACTTTGGTGCAGAAAACGGCTGTTGTAACCCAGTGGCTCCTGAATGCCGCGCAAGCGGCTAACCCGGTCGGTTTGGTTATCGCCGGGATAACTGCCCTCATCGCTACTTCAATGATTTATGCACGGCACAGCAAGGAAGCCCTGGCCATGGAGGCACGCAAAAAAGAACTGGTTGATTCATTAATTACATCCAATCAAGAACTTAGCGCATCGTATGAGATGCTTTCCGAAGACCAGGATAAACTGAACCGCATGTCAGTGGATCAGAAACGGGAATTAGCGCAGCAACTGGAAGCCACTATTAAACTGGCAGAGGCTAACTATGATCTTCAAAAATCAAAACGAGGAGAACTCCGAGCAGATAACACCCAGCTCAATGCCTGGCAATTCCTCACCACCTGGAGCAATTCCGGAAAACTCGAAAAGGCAAGGGCCAATGGCCTGAAAGCAGTTGCAGATATCGATGTTGCCCTGGGGAAATCCGGAGACATGATAAAGTCTTTAAAGGATCAAAAGCTGACACTCACCGATATCCTTACCTCCGAAGCGACAGGCGACAAAATCGGTACTGAGTCCATTGTGATGATGGAGGAAAAGTTGGATCGTTACACCCTTGCGCTGAATAATGCCAAAATCGGAACGGAAGAATACATCCGGCTGCAGAAAAAGGTTGCTGCTGTTGATGCTGAGCTTAAGAAAGCCCGCGGGTCCAACCTCGATGCTGGGGATGAAGAAAAGTTCAAACGCGCTGAGGCTCTTAAGGATATCGAGGAATTCCACAAAAACCAGAACGCTATCATTAAAGCGCAGTATGCCAAAGGCATTGATGACAAAGACGTTTACCTCGAAAAACTGGATACCGAAGAACTCCGCTACCTGAACGCCTCCATTGAAAGGCTCAAAAAACATGGTCAGAGTACAGCCGACGAAGAAGAAAAGATCCAGGATGTCATTATCGCAGCCAGGGAAGCCGGACAGAAAAAAACTGCTGAGGCATCCAAGCAGCTATATGAAGAATACGATAAATTCTCTGAAAAATGGGATGAGGACAGCAAGAAATTCCTGAAGGAGGCCGGTGAAAACGCCAAGTTGCCCGACTGGTATGTCCAGCAGCAATTGGAACTGGATTACTGGATGGAGAAAACCTATGAAGGTCAGAAGGCTAAACTCAAGAAAGAATTGGACGACAAGCTGATCGGCTATACCGAATACACTGACAAAATCAAAGCTCTGGATCAGCAAGTGGCTGAAAAACAGTTCCAGCAGATGGAGGATTGGGCACGGGGAACTGATACCATCATGGATGCCGTTACCACTATGTATGAGGCATCTAAGAACCGGGAGCTTGCAGCTGCCGGGCTTACCGATAAGCAAAAAGCAGCCATTGAGAAAAAATATGCTCAACGTCAGCAGAAAATTGCCATTGCCCAAACGATTATCGAGGGCGTAATGGAAGTGGCAAGGGTGAACTCCAATGCGGGAGTTAATGCTGATCTAACTCAAACCCTTCGGGCATTCCTCACTGCTGCAGCAATCATCCGGACCGGAGCCAATGTGGCGCTGATCCAATCCCAACAATTTGCTAAAGGAAAATATCCGGTCATCGGAGCAAACGATGGAAGAACTTACCAGGCATCCTTATTGGGTAATGTCAAGACCGGCTACTATTCAAAACCAACCCTTGGGCTGTTCTCGGAACGTGAACCGGAGATCGTGATCGATGGACCCACCACCCGAAATATCAAAGCCAATTTCCCGGGGATCCTCTCGGCAATCAATTCCGCAAGGGTGAACCAATTCGCAGGGGGGAAGTATCCCGAAATGGGATCAGGTCAGCAAACCATTCCGGCAGAACTTCTGGATTTACTGATCGCGAATTACCGGATGATGCAGGAGGTGAGGGATGCTCATCAGCGGCCAGCGTTGGTGAGCTTTCAGTCGCTAAGGGAGAGGCAGGGAGAGTTTGAGGCGATAAGATCCAAGACCACTATCGGTTAGGCCGGAAAATTGACTCCCTTCAATCTGTAAAAGATAGATTTGTTTGATTGTTATTTCTTCTTTCAAGCACTACAACCCTTCGGGTTGGCCCTTGCGTGGTACTTTTCGGATTCTAAGCAATTGTAATTCTGTTGACTAACTAAATTATCTTAAGATCCATAATTGGCTGTTGCTTGGCCCGGAATTAAATGGCTCAAGGCATGCAGCAACTTGATAATCATTAGTTTTCAGTCGTTTCGGGATCAGCAGGGAGAGATTGATGCGATAAGATCCAGGACAACTGTCAACATCGTGTACTGAGTGGTCAGCTTAAGCGATTATAATTACGCTTATTGTTTAATAAACTTCTTTGTAAAATTTGTTTTCGAATTTAATACTCTAAGCAAGTAGATTCCTTTCGGTAAGTCGCTCAAATCAACCTGGTTAATTCCTGTGCCATTCATTTGTTTTAATGATTTACCATCAATGGAAAAAATTGAAACTTTGGCATTTTCATTTTCAATGCCCTCCAGGAAAAGTACATTATTTACAGGATTAGGGTAAAATTGAAAACCCGCTTCCGAACTTAAAGTGTTTATACCAACTGCTTTGACAGTTGTGAAATTCCATATCTCTGACCAGTCGCTTTTCCCGCCTGCCCCACTGGCATTGATACGCCAGTAATAAGTCTTGCCGTAAGATAAACCACTTAATGTGGAAATGGTGTCAATAATGTTATTTTTATTGACGACAATATCACTGAAATCCGAAGTAGCCGAAACCTGAATGTGATAATCGATTGCTCTGTCTGATTGATACCAGCTGAATATTGGAGTAATTGAAACGTTGGTTGCGTTATTTGGCTGATCAATGCATAAAGGTATAGAGGGAGTCCTCAAATCAACCTGAACTAACTCTATCTGTTCGGTTGTAAAGACAAAATATCCCATTTTGTTTGCTTTATCAAGAGCAAACCATTTGGGTCCTGCCGAAATGAACCCATATTTATGATAATCTTGTGGTGAAATGTCTTTAAAACCACTTCCATCATTATACATGAACCCAAGCGATTGTTTATCGGCAGCTTGCTTGTAAGCGATATATTCTATTTGATTCTTCGCAACATCTATGGAGTACATATGAGAAACCAGAGTATTGGTCGGCAATTGTATCACCGGACTAAACTGCCCGAATATTCCTCTGATATAATTCATTTGGGGAATTTGTGCAAAATCGGGCCGATGTCGGCAAACAACATGAATACTGTCATACTGATCAATAGCAAATGTACTTTCCAGAGGATCCGCTGATTCAAAAAGAATGGAAGGCGATGAAAACCGGCCACCCAGTATTTTTGATATGGCTAAATTCCCGCTTGAAAAAATATCTGTCGTGTCAGAATTAATCCAGTACAGTATGTTTGGAATACCTTCCCTGTCGATCTTTATTGTCGGATCACCAGACTTTTGTGTGATGGTTACGGGCACATTAAAATTTCCATTAAGTCCTATAGAATAAAGTGCACCTCCATGCCCAGTGCCGGGATTTCCTTGAAAAACAATATGAATACTGTCATTATCCGGCCCTACAGCTAACCCGATGTTTTTCCCAAAGCTATAACAGTGCGGGCACCAGATGAGTGGGTCATAGTAGAGAATTTGTGGAACAGAGAAGTCACCGTATTTATTATTTGTATAACATATAAAACCTGCTCCCTCTAATTGAAATCTTGTCCTATAATAGGCTACATGAACCGTCCCGCCTGAATCTACCGCAATGGTTGGCTCTTTGGAATAGTAGAAACCATTTTCATAACCTGGTATGGATGGAAGTTCGGCCTTTGGGAGTTTTTCAGGTTGAAAAAATTCACCGCTCCGGTTATTTGTATAGAATATTTCGCTGGCAACATTGGATGGAGCACCGAGTTCATAGTACCAACCAACATAAATAATGTGCAGGTGGCCATTTTTATCAAGCGCACAGGCAGCCATTGTTGAAATCATACTCGTATCAGTAGAAATACGGACAGGATCGGAGTAGATAGAGTTCTGAGCATTAGCAAGTGTTAAAGAACTAAAACAGAAAAGAGTTAATGCATAAAGCTTTAGTAACGCTGACGTTAGAGAACCTTTTAACCTTTTCATATGTGTATATTTTTGAGGTTGCTAATTACATTTTAAGTGGGGGCAGGAATGTTTAGTTAACCACCTTTTGTACATGCTCTTTGTGTATATCTGGAATATGTATTCAAAAATACCTTCGACGAGCCAATATCTCGGTAAATGTTAATAATCCTCTCATGCTTTAAAAGATAGATAATTCGAAGGAAAACACCAAATCTTTTTCTGATGAAGGGTTTTCAGGCTCCCGGTCTAAGTAAACTGTCCTTTTTTGACAAGTCCCTGTATCCTACTTTCGGGCAAACTGAAGACAATTGGACAACGTGGAACAACTTTTTGCCCTAGCCGGAACCTTGATCGTAATCCTTCTGGGGATCGTTGGGTTCTGGATCCAAAAGTGGATCAAGTCAACAGATGCCCTGACCGAGGCTATCCAAAATCTGAAGATCCTTTTCGCCACTTCACAAACCACCATGACGAATTTGGAAAAACATTGCGAGGCCAGGTGTAAGCTGGTAGATGACAGGCTCAAAAGCCACTCCGGCATTCTCCATGGTCATACGACCGACATTGAACTTCTCAAACAGCACCACAAATAGCCATGAAAGTAAGCAAGGACTTTTCCATTCATGAATTCGTGCCACCGGCTATTTATGAGCATTATGTTGATAAATCAATCTGGTTCATCGATCCGAAAATTGTGCAAATGGCGCAGTTCATCCGGGATCGGTTCGGGAAGCCGGTTACCATAAATAACTACCTCACCGGGGGGAATTATCAGTACTCAGCATTCCGGGATAACGCCTGCACGATAGGTGCAACTAATTCCCAACACCGCCATGGCCGGGCCATTGACTTTCGCATCCAGGGGATGTCTCCGATGGAGATCCGGGCGGATATCATCAAGAATTTTGAATTGTACCGGGCATCAGGCCTGACTACCATCGAAGGCGGCACCCCGACCTGGACGCACATCGACTGCCGGTTCACTAACATGGATTCATTATTAATTGTACCCTATAAATAAAAGTATCATGAACCCCTCACGAGCAAATGCTCGCAAAATGCAATAATAAAAATTGAGGGCTCCATGAGTACGAGCCGCTTAACCATTAACCACTAAATAATTTACGAATGAAAGAAGGCATTGAAAACATCAAGAATTGTGTCGGTTTTGTCCTGGACATTACCGAGGACGTACAGTCGGCCATGAGTGACGGGAAATTCAACCTCAAGGATACCATCCTTTTCATCGGAGATATCCCACAGGTCCCGAAAGTGATCCGGTCAGCCGCCAAATTTTGGGATGAGTTCCAGGATCTTGACGAAACCGAACAGGCTGAAATCGTTGCATTCGTCATTGACCGCCTGAATTGCAACACCGCCAAGGCGAAAGCGATCATCGTTCAGAGCTTCAAAACAGCCATGTCGATCAACGACGTGGCACGGGATGGTATCGCTTTGGCAAGGATCATCAAAGCAGCTTAACATGTGGAAGTTGCTGAAATTCTTACCGATTTTCCTGAAATACCTCGTTAACGTAGGTCCCTTAATTTACGAGACTGCTAAATGGGGTTTTAAAATCGTTCGGGAATTCAAGTCCAAAAAAGAAATCAAACCCACAATAGAACCACCGGTCGAGGATCCGGTAACGAAACCGGACCTTGACCCGGGTTAATTTACTTCTCTACTCATAGGTTACCCAAGAGCCGTGACCATCCGAAACGGGTTGCGGCTCTTTTAACTGTCCTTTTATTTTGATCGCTTCTGACCTAGAATTGTCATATAAAACTCATTGATGCTGACTGTTCTCAAATCACCTCCCTTAGTTGCGTTGACCGGAAACCCGGTCCGGTTTCAATTGCAATCGGACAACTTTCTGGAACAAGTTGGTTCCAAGATTTTCTTTGTCATGCAATTCACCAATTATGGTACCGGGTTCGAGGATGATTGGATAGAATTCAGATGGAATGCGAAAGTGGTAAGGTTTATTTGTAAACCCATCCCAGATGATTCCGGTACACAGATATTCGACAATTCCGGGAACAGTTCAACTGAGGACTGGTTTGAGAAATTCTTCAAATCCATATCCCTGAATTACTATTTGTCCAATGACTTCACTATCACGAAGGAAGGGCTTTCAGCAGTACTGGAAGCCAAAGAAATGGGCGATCAATATGCAATCGATTGGGAATGTTCATGGACATCGGAATTAAAACCACTGGCCGGTATGAGTGGCCGCAATCAAATCGCCAGACCATTCTACAAATTAGGAATGCAAGTCATGCTTGCTTCGGGGGATACCTGGGTAAAAATCGGAGAAGATATTCATCCGGTCAATGATTTAGGGATTACCACCTTTGATATCCACCGCCTGTTTGATGATCATGTGTATCCGCTTTTTCAGTTCCCGGAACCCACTGCCCCACTGATGCTGGCCCGTCCGAATGCCTGTCGGGAATACCGGATCCGATACTTTGAACAATATGGTGGGGATATCATCGCACGGGCATTAACCGAATCAGATTCATTTTTCGTTCTTTCTGCCGGGATTTCAGGCCTCCAAGAAGCAGTTTATAACCACGGCAATACCTCATTTTGGGCAAAACTTCAGTACAACAACTATTTTTTGACCTGGCAACCCTTAGAAAAACTGGTAACCCGAGATCAAACTGAAAAACTTTTCTTCATTCTGCAGGAGCCAACACCTTTATTAGTTCTGCGGATATCATTCCATTTTAAAAATGGTACCGGAAGTTCATCCTACCCGATATTTTCAATTGATGACCCGACCGTAAAAACGGTATATGAATTGACCTGCACACCATCGGTTATGCAGGTTCCCGGTTGGGAAACCGATGAACTCGAGTATTACCAGGTGTGGATGGAAAATGATCATATGGAACGCCTGAGCGAGATCCGGACATTCCGGTTCGATTACGACTACCATGAAACCGAACGCCTGTTCTTATTCCTGAATTCCCTCGGAGGGTACGACACCATCCGGTTCACCGGCGATCAAGAAGATTCCCTGGAATACGACCGGGTTTTGTATAACTCGGTTCTGGGATCTGATTTCACCGAAATGGATCACCACTTTTCTCAGCTCTCGGCTACCGAAACCCGAAAGTTTAAAGCAAACACAGGTTGGGTAACACCGGAAACCACCGCTTGGATACGGGATTTTTTTCTATCGAAAAACGTCTACCGGATAACCGGAGGAAAACTGCTACCTGTCATAATAACCACCACCCAAGCTGCTCACCGCAAGGATAAGGAGGAACTGTTCTCCATTGATTTTGAATACACACAGTCCTTTTCGAATGAAAACTATTCCCGTGAAATCGTGGCGGCAGATCTCAATAATGACTTTAACGGCGACTTTGTAAACCAGTAATAATGGCAATATTCTCCATACTGGCTCTCAAAAACCGGGTTACCGAGCGCATCCATGGAAATCGTGCCCGGGTTATAACAGGAGTAGATCTCCAGGAGATATTGCATGACATTATTGATTCGCTGATTGGAGCCGGAGGAGAAGTAGTTCCAGTATCTGACCCCGTTTCGCAAATTTCCGATTATGGACTTACCGGGGCAGTTAATGGAACCAATAAGCTTTTCTTAACCTCTCACGACTTTGTCGAATTAACCCCTCATGTGTTCCTGAACGGCGTACGCCAATTCCGTGGAGAGGACTACACCGAACAGGGAGGAAACCAGATCATCTTCGCAACTGCACCTTACACAAACGACAAGATCATTGTCGACTATTCTTACTTAACCACCTAATTCAATAGCTATTATGGCAACAACATTAATTCGTAAAGCGCAACTCGTCAATCTTGGGATTGTCGATGCAGACGTTGCTGCAGGGGCAGCAATCGTCACAACCAAACTGGCCGATGGAGCCAGTTTTATCAAAAAGGAGGGGACGGTCGCCTTCACCGCCGATCAGTCCATGGGAAATTTTAAGCTAACCAACCTGGCCGCGCCGATATCAGCCAATGATGCAGCCCGCTTGATTGATATCCAGAATGCTTCAGCCGGGATATCTGCAAAAGATGCCGTCAGGGTTGCTACCACAGCAAACATTACTCTTTCGGGAGTGCAAACCATAGATGGTGTATCCGTCATTGCCGGTGACCGGGTGCTGGTAAAGGCCCAGACAACCGGTGGAGAAAACGGAATTTACGTGGCAGCTGCCGGCGCCTGGACCCGCTCCGCGGATGCCAACACCGCACTCCTGATGAAATCCGGATCATTCGCCTTTGTGTGCGAAGGAACCACCAATGCCGATAGCGGCTGGATCTTGTCAACGGACGGAGCCATTACCCTTGGTACCACAACCCTCACATTTGTACAGTTCTCCGGGGCGGGAACCATCACAGCCGGTTCAGGTTTGACTAAAACCGGAAGCACTCTGGACGTTGGCACCGCTTCAGCAACACGCATCGTTGTCAATGCCGACAACATTGACCTATATGCCATTGCTACCGGAGCAGCACTCGGGGCATCCGGGGCAAACATTCCGAACTTCACATTTGACAACTGGGGCCGGGTAACCGTTGGCGCCAACCGGGTTTTAACCTGTGCCGATATCAGCGCCCAACCATCCAATGCCGTATTAACCTCATTGTCCGGAGCAGGTGTAGGGATCATAGTCCAGACCGCTGTCGGAACTATTACCCCAAGAACCATTACCGGAACGGCCAGTCAGATCGCCGTTACCAATGGAGATGGTGTTGCAGGCAACCCGACGATTGCTCTGGCAAGTGGAATCTGCACCATCGGAACATATACTTCTGTCACGGTTGACACCTATGGCAGGGTAACCGCGGGGACCAATCCAACGGTTTATAGTTCATCAAATTTTGTAACCGGTGAAACCCCCGGAGGTTTGGTCAACGGTGCCAATACCACCTACACCCTGGCCAATACTCCGGCAGCAGGATCCCAGGAAGTGTACCTGAACGGAATTCTTTTGGATCCAGGAGCCGGTAATGATTATACCATCTCAGGACTTACCATCACCATGCTGGTGGTTCCCCAGACAAACGACAAGGTTCGCGCATCTTACAGAAAGTAGAAATCAATGGGCATTACTAACATTCGGGGAACGCAGGTAACAGACGGAAGCATCGGCCGGGCCGATCTTAACACAGCAACATCCGGTTCAGCGTTGCTGACCAAACTGGTTGTGGTTGCGTCAACCGGTATTCTGATCAATGCTTCATCCGGAGCAGACACCGGAACCGGTGATGTATCCCTGAAGGTGGATGAAACTTACCTTGATACCCTGTATCCCCGATTATCCACCAGTCGTGCCCAGAACTCATTCCTGGCAGCACCTTCCGCTTCAGCGGGAGGTGCTGCGTTCAGGACAATAACGGTTAACGATGTTCCAACGCTAAATCAAAGCACAACGGGCAACGCAGCAACCGCAACGGTTTTCCAAACGGCCAGAACCATTAACGGAACCAGTTTTAATGGTTCTGCTAACATCACGGTCGCTTCTGATGCCAGTACCTTGACCGGGACAGTGCTTAAATCTACTGTCATAACTTCTTCACTCACATCTCTGGGAACCCTTGGATCGCTTGCCGTAACAGGTGGGATCAGCTCCGGAGGATTGACTATAAATGGTGCTTATGCCGGAGTTAGTTTTGTCGGAGGAACCTATACGTCCTCGATCTACTCGGATGGATCCACCCTGGTATTGGCCAATGATGGAATGATTTACCTGCAATCCGTCACCGGAGGGGTATTGTATGCCAAAGGCCAAAAAGTGTCAAGCGACACTTGGTTCGAGATGTTCGCAAACGGTACTTCAAGGGCCAAAACAACAACTGCCGGATTTTCCGTCACTGGGTGCGGGTACTTTTCCAATGGAATCGAGGTAACTGGTGATGTAAAGGCAACCGGCGATGGCTATTTCTTTAACTCTGTATCCGACATGCGGTTGAAAACCGATTTCGAACGTATGCAACCGGATTACGGAATCGAAATGGTTCGCAAAACAAATCCATACTGGTTCACCTGGGTACAAGGCAAAAAATCCGGCGAACGTGATTTTGGCTTTGGCGCACAGGAAATGGAAAAGATTCTTCCGGAAATGGTTCAGCATCGGCCAGATGGTACCCTTGGATTGTATTACGATCATTACACCGCCATTCTAGCATCAGCAGTGCAGTACCTGGATTCCAAAGTGGCCGCTTTGACCAACGAATTGGAGACTCTGAAAAATGGCAAATAACCCGTTGCAGAGAACCGGCCTCCTGAAGGTCAGCGATATCATGAAGGAGAAAGAATGGTTGGGAAGCGAGAATAAATCTCTGACCAACCTGGTTGAAGGAAACGACCGGCTTGCTCCTTATTTGGTTATCAACTCACTCAATCCACTCAATATCCGCACCCGGATCACCACCAAACCTTATCGGATTTCCTCCTGGTATGATTATAACCATGCCTTGTCTGAAGGGTCCACCGAATTAAACGGAACCATTACTGGTGGAACCATGAAGTCAATGACAAAAGGATCTAATGAATCCGGTCCTGGCCTTGGTCTTTATAATAACCATCTCAAAACCCTCACCAATCACCTACTGAATTGCACAGCTGGCAATGCCACTGCCAAGTCTTCCGGTAATGATTCATTTCTTGATGTCTGGACCAGGTTTGAAGTCACCAATGCGGTCACCGCCGGCAGGGGTAACTATTATGTGGATAATTCCAGATCCTACCTTCAGATTGATCTTTCCTCGATCTCATCGATGCGCGTTATTTCCAAAGCGGAAATTCTATTGACCTGTCTGAGCAATACCTACACCCCTTGCAGGATGGTATTGGTGAAGTATGAAGGGGGAACCAACTTTGTTGATTACCCATTTTATCCATACTCCCAGGTCATTTCTGATCCAGTTTTATTTGCATCCGGCGAGCAGACTTTTACGCTCAATTCAGCCGGCGTAGCTTACTTGAATGAAAAGTTTGCAAGCGGGGATAAGTACCTCAGAGTCGGTCTGATCACCTATGATTACGATTTCTTACAACTACCATTTATTGGTGACAATTTGGTTCAGGGAGCCGATTCGGCGTTCACTTCCCAGGGTCATTGGCAGTTGAATAACAGCCAAACCGCAAGTTTCACAACTGAAATTGTTGGAACCCGAACGCTTCCGGTCATGAAAGTATTCCCAGGCACATCCGAGCGGATGACCCTGATCCTTGCCGGATCGAACTATTCACCAGCCATATCCGGGGGAACCTACTATTTTCTAACATGGTATTACCGCTTCGGTCAGTTTCCCGCCAATTTTGACAAGGGGGATTTCGGTGCCTATACCAGATCTTATATTTCCGGCAATGAATTGCCAACCACATTCCTTCATCCGGATAATCCAACCGGTATGTCACCTGAATGGCAGAACGGTTACGCATTTACATCCGTAGCCACCGGTGGTGACCTCTTGATCAATGTCGGGGGCTATACTTATCCGGAGGATTCCGTTAACGAGTTTGCTGTGGCTCAGCTCAGCATCGTAAACCCGATCTTCCTGAAAATGCTCGGAGGAAAATATAACAATCCTAAGCTCAAATATTATTACGATGGATATCCCGGGGCGGTTTCCACCGGTTCAGTTACCGGAGTAACCTCTTCCCAGGCAACCGTCGGAGGAACCGTGACCACCGACGGCAGGACAGCAATCACTGTCAGTGGTTTATGTTGGAACATTACCGGAAGTCCGACCACCTCAGATTCTAAAACCACTAACGGGGGAACATCAGTAGCCACGTTCTCAAGTACGGCAACCGGCCTGACCCTGGGCCAGGTCTATTATATCAGGCCTTATGTTACCACTGAAACCGGAACGTATTACGGAGTGCAGACTTCTTTCACAACACTAGGTCTTCCAACCGTTACCACGCAGGCAGCCGGAAGCGTTACCTCTTCATCCGCAACTTTAAACGGAAATGCTTCTGCTGATGGAGGTCAGTCAATCACAGATCGAGGATTCGTTTATAAGATCGGCTCCGATCCGATCATTACCGACAACAAAACATCCGCATCAGTACCAACCGGGATAGGAGCATTCACCCTGGCGAGAACAGGCCTTCCCCCGGGAACGACATATTACGTAAAAGCTTATGCAACCAACGCCAGCGGAACACAGTTAAGCCCTTCCAGCATAAACTTTACCACTTCAGCCGTGCTCCCGACCATGTCGGTTTCGGCAGTAACAAATATTGCCGCTACCACAGCGACATTTAATGGCGCCATAACAGATTTCGGAGGAGCTGCCTGCACCGATCGCGGATTTTATTTCAGACTTGATGCTGAACCAACACTCGCAACATTTATTGATTGCGGGCTTGGCGCTCAGTCAACACTCGGCGCATTTTCATTTAACTATCCGGCAGGTCTCCTTAAAAACAGAACCTATTACGTTAAAGCCTATGGCATTAATTCTGCTGGAACCGTTTTATCACCAACTTCGGTATCATTCACAACTTTATCAACCCTACCAACACTGACCGTTCAGGGAGGAACCAATTCAGTTTCTACCTCCATCACTCTAAACGGGACGGTGACTGATGATGGTGGCCATTCCATTACAGATCGCGGATTTGTTTATAAGGCCGGTAGTACGCCGATAATTACAGACAATAAAACTTCTGCAACCGTACCAACCGGTTCAGGCTCATTCCTCGCTAACATAACCGGGTTAATACCTGGTACCTATTATGAGTATAAAAGCTATGCCACCAATGCTGATGGGACTTCCCTGGCTGCCACTGGTGGGAGCTGGATTACTCCATCATCCGTGCCAACGGTTACTCATAATGCCGCCACCAACACGACTGCAAGAACCACGATAACATTAAATGGTACCGTCAATAGCGATGGCGGTTCCTCCGTCACTGATCGTGGTTTCATCTATAAAATCGGTGCTGCTCCTTCCATTACAGATAGCAAAACTCCGGCAACCGTCGCAACCGGAACCGGATCCTTTACAAAAGGGATCACCGGTTTGTCACCTGGTGGTAATTACTATTTCAACTGCTATGCAACGAATGCCAATGGAACCGTTCTCGGTTCACCAACACTGATTTATATGCCTGGAGGACCGGCAACAGTCAGTGCCACAACCGCTGTAACTTCCATTACTTCCAATTCAGGCACATCCGGTGGCAACGTGACGGATGATGGTGGATATACTATTTTGGAACGTGGAATCTGTTGGGCAACCTCGCAGAATCCCACGGATGCCAATTCAAAACAAACCGCATCTGGAACTACCGGCAGTTTTTCAGCCAACCTTTCAAGCTTATCGGCCAGTACAACCTATTATGTCCGTGCTTACGCCAGAAATCAATACGCAACCGTTTATGGAACTCAGGTTTCATTTGCGACTTCGACAGCCATTACCATCCCGACCGTTACTACAACTTCACCAGCAACATCAATCACCTCAACCACCGCAACGGTGGCCGGGAATGTCAGCGCAGATGGTGGGGGTACTGTCACGGGCAAAGGTATCTGCTACAATACTTCCGGAAGCCCAACAACAGCTAACTCAACCGTAGCATCCGGATCAGGCACTGGTGCAATTTCTTCAAACCTTTCAAGTCTGACTGGTTCGACAACTTATTACTGCCGGGCATACGCAACAAACTCTGCGGGTACAGCTTATGGATCTCAGGTATCATTCACCACATCAGCATCAGCAACCACACCAACCGTAACAACAACCTCACCTGCTACATCGATCGGTTCAACCGGGGCAACGGTGGCCGGCAACGTTAGCGCCGATGGTGGAGCATCCGTCACGGGAAAAGGAATATGTTGGAATACCACCGGTTCACCGACAATCAGTAACTCCTATGCGACTTCCGGCACCGGAACCGGGTCCATCTCCGTGGCAATAACCAATCTTTCACCAGGTACAACTTACCATTGCAGGGCTTATGCGACCAACAGCCAGGGAACTTCTTATGGTACCGAAGTCGACTTCACAACATCTTCACCAACAACCCCATCCGTCACCACCGGGTTTATGGATCCTAACCAATCCACCTATAATACCACTCCGTCATTCAGCGAATTCTATGTCGATGGTAATGAAGTCACTTCTGATGGAGGGTCGACTATAACCGAGCGAGGGATGTGCTGGTCAACTTCCAATAGTACCCCGTCCACTTCTGATACCAAGATTACTACCACTGCCGGGACCGGAGTTTACGATTCCAATATTCATTCACGAATTAATAATGCAACTATTTATTACCGTGCCTATGCCATTAATGCCTATGGTACTTCTTATGGAATTGTCAGGTCACAATGGGTTGATTTCACCTGGATAGGGGCACAATAAACCAGACACGATGTATAAAAGATTAGAATTAACCGAGACTCAGATGTTTGCAATGTTTCACAGCATGGGAGCCATCAAACAGATTACTGATCCTGACACAATCACAGAAGTCAACCTGAATTTTCAGACGGCACGGGATGGCTTACAGCAGTTGGCTTATAACAAACGTGCCATGGCCGAGGATGATACAATTTTGTTGCCAACCATTCTTGACCTGATTTTATACGATATCGATCTGACTTATTTACCCGATCTGGTTTCTGATGAAATCCGAAGCGAAATTCCCATCACCCTGATCCGAACATAAATAGTCCATTACAATTTACCAATTAATAATACTTAATACACAATCTATGAGAGCGTTAAAAAACAACGAACTGATGATGGTCCGAGATCTACTGACCCGGTTAAACGGAGTTCCGAGCATCAAGCTGGCTTATGCATCCGCTAAAACCATCGTGAAAATCAACAATGAACTTCGCGATCTTGAGACCATGCAGGCACCCGACGAAGATTTCCGGGCCTTCCAGACAGTTTTGGAGGAAGTCAAAAAGAAATGGGCACGCAAGCGCAAGAACGGCGAGCCGGCTACCAAAATTGACCGGATAGGCAACCAATCCGTTGAAGTGTACGATATTCCCGCAGAGGATATGAAATCCTACCAGGAAGAAGCTGAAGATCTGGAATTACAGTTCAAATCGGTTATTGACACTCAGAAAGTTAAGGAAAAGAATTACCTCGACATCCAGAATGAACTATCGAAGGTCCAGTTTCACACCGTGGAATCAGCAGACATCAAACATCTGATTGAAAATA
>JBAZTE010000029.1:0-7784 GCA_041662065.1 Bacteroidales bacterium
CGCTGAAGCGCCTGCCTGCTGCGACTGCCGGATACCTTCCAGAAAACCTTCTTTAACCCCGCAATCAGAAATAAATTTGATTTTTCCACCTGTTTCGTGCCAGTATTTATTCATGATCCGACCCAGGGACGGATTAGTGATGATCGCGTTGATCCCGCATTGCTCTGCTATTTGCAAAGTATTCATCACACGTTCATCGGTATGATAGGCTTTTACGAGTTTTGAAACGTAGATCAAATCGCGTGAGTGTGCCCAGCCTCCAATCAGATTGCCACCCATGATCAGACGACTAAGGTCAATATCCCCTATTTTTCCTTTGGGCAAAGGCCCTTTAAGTTCATTGAGTGAAGCAAACTGGAAACTTTTAAGTGTTGCACCACTTGTGGCATCCGGTTTCGAGGTCATAAATTTCTCCTCAAAACTGTCCCATTTTTTCTTTTTATAGGCAGCATAAGCAAAAGCGCCTATTACCGGTACACTGATCAAATCCCGTAACATTTCGCGACGATGAAAAGTATCTCCCTCAGTTTTCACGGTAGGAACAGGCACCTGGGCTTTCTCATCTTTCCACCGTCTGATCCATCTGTCGAAACCAAAGAAAAAGTCCACTGGAAGTGCGGTAAAAACCAGCAAAATAAAGAACTCAATCAAGGTTTTGTTTACCCACAGGTAACTACCTTCGGTAACTGCGCCAAATGTATAACCGGGGATGGGCGGATAAGCGACAAAATAGAAGAGCAATAAAACAGCTCCGGCAATGGACGACCAGCGGACCAGCAGCCCGACAAATAACGACAAACCTATCAGGATAAGCCCCCAAATATTCAGAAAGTCAACCACTTTCATTATTCCCGCAGAGGCAGCCATTTGGTGAAATATATCTGCAAAAATCCATTTCGAGCCCATCAGGTACATTTTGGCGCTCCATCCGGTGGACATTAATTTGGTAATGCCTTCATAGAGGAAATGCCAGCCCACTATCATCCTAAGTCCGGTCAATAAATAATTTGAATACTTTTTCATGATTAATTCTGTTTATTTTGTTTTATTACTTAGTATTGTCGGCAAGGTAAATGCCACATAGCTATCTCCTGATTTTGTTCCTAATTTCCCGCCACCGCAGGCAACTACCACATATTGTTTGCCCCCTGCCTGGTAAACACTTGGTGTGGCATAAGCTGCCGCAGGCAGTTTGTATTTCCACAGTTCCTTGCCGGTATCTTTATCAAATGCCCTGAAATAACCGTCCTTCGAGGCCCCGATAAAGAGGACACCTCCGGCAGTAACAACGGGTCCCCCATAATTTTCGGTACCTGTTGGCGGAATCCCTTTGGCCGTCAGTTCTTCATATTCCCCGAGCGGTATCTGCCATTTGATGATGCCCTGATTTAAATCAATAGCTGAAATGGTGCCCCAGGGCGGTTTTACGGCCGGATAACCATTTTGGTCTAAAAAGCGGTTGTAGCCGGTATGGGTATAAGGGACAGCGCCAATGTTATTTTCCATTCCTTCTGAATGGGCATCCAGTACGGGTTTTTGTCCGCTCAGAAATGCCACCAGTGCACCTTTTTTATTTTCGGACAATTGTTTGAACGAGGGCATAAATCCTTTTCCTGTGTTGATCAATGCCAACATCCCTTCTTTGGTGTATTTTTTTGAAACCGCTTTTAATGACGGGAAAATGCCTGTCGGATCACCCTGACGTTCGGTACCATGGCAGACGGCACAATTGATTCGATAGGCCAGTTCACCTTCACCCATATTGCCTTTTTTATCCTGACCAATTTCTACCATGGTCAGTATCCAGGGCATGATATTGCAGTTTACGTACAGCACTGAATTAGCAGGGTCAACAGCTGCACCTCCCCATTCGCCTCCGCCATCAAAACCTGGAAAAATAACGGTGCCTTGTGTGCTGGGGGGTATAAGTGGCCTGCCAGTACGTGTCTTGGCAAGGATAGCAGAAACATAGTCATGCGATTTCGGGCTAATATTGGTGATTTCATCTTCCGAAAAAAACTGGGGAATTAAGGGCGGTGGTGACAACGGGAATGGCTGGGTGGACCACGCTTCTTCGCCTTTTAAATCAGAACCCGGAACAGGCCTTTCCTCTACCGGGAACAATGGTTTCCCAGTTTCCCTGTCCAGAAGATATACCAATCCCGATTTGGTGATTTGTGCCACCGCATCAATTTTTTTGCCGTTATGGGTCACCGTTAATAAGTTGGACGGCGCAGGCAAGTCCCTATCCCACAAATCGTGGTGTATGACCTGAAAATGCCAGATGCGTTTCCCGTTTTTGGCATCCAGCGCCAGGATACAATTGGCGAACAGGTTGGCCCCTTTCCTGTTTCCACCCCAAAAATCAAAAGCAGCCGAGCCCGTTGGGATATAAACAATGCCACGTTCCTGGTCAAGGCTCATCCCGGCCCATGAGTTGACAGCCCCGGTTGTCAGGTAGGCTTCTTTCTGCCAGGTATCATAGCCAAACTCGCCGGGTTGTGGTATGGTGTGGAAAACCCACTCAAGTTTTCCTGTCCGGATGTTGAAAGCCCGGATAAATCCCGGTGCAGCGCCCATATTTTCAGATACCCTTGAACCGATGATCAACAGGTCATGGTAAACAATTCCGGGAGAAGTGGCCACGACATACAGTTCTTTGGATTTTTCGCCTAATCCTTCCTTTAGCGAGACCCTGCCTGAATTACCAAAAGATTCAATCAATTTTCCGGTTTCCGCATTAAGGGCAAACAAATCAGGACCTGATGTGAACAGAATCCGTCTATCGCTTCCATTCTGCCAGAAGCTGACACCGCGATTGACGTTTTTCGCATATTTGCTTTCAGGATCAGGGTCAAACTCCCATTGCCGGATCCCTGTAGCGGCATTGAGGGCAAAAACTTTCAGTTTAGGTGATGTGCCGTATAAAGTACCACTAATGATAATTGGATTACACTGGATTTGAGACCGGTTTTCCGAAATATCGTCACCGGTATGGTATTCCCAGGCAACTTGTAACTGCGCTACATTTCCCTTGTTGATTTCTGTAAGAGTAGAATAATGGCTACTGGAATTATCACCAAGATAGACAGGCCAGTCCTGGCCAGCCCCTCTATTTTTGTCTGTTTTCTTTGGGATAAAGCCAGTCAAAAACAAGATCATTAAAAATAATGAAATGGTTGGTAAGTAATTGAAATTTAATACCTTTTGCATAGTTGTTTGTCTTGCTTCCGTGGTGCTTTCCATATTGTCATATTACTTCCTGAAAATTTAATAAGTCAACTAATTTTGATAAAACGGAAATCTTCTTTCCGATATCTAATCATATGTGGTCCTTAAAATAAAATCAACGATTGGCCTTAGTCACGCGATTAATAACTAATTTGCCAGAAAACATCTCCGTTATCAGGCCGTTCGAGTACCAGCACACTGAGGTTTGGATCCGAAGGATATGCCTCCAGTTTCACCCTTGCACCTTTGGCGCTTACATTTCGGGCTTTGACTCCATTACGGGCCAAAACAATTTTGAAGGGTTCTCCACCCACCGCTTTGGCAATACCTGATAGACGCCTTTTATCTGCGTCCCATTTGACATCGGCCAGATCAACATATCCCTGCATGAGATGACGGTTGGTGGAAAGTACCTGCGGGTAGTTGAGTACTTCCCGCACTGAAAACATGCGTGCTTCCCCTCCTGCTAAGGATTGTTGGAGCGTGGCCGCACCGGAAAGTTTTCCTATCAGCCGGTTGCTCCAGAATTCATAGACATAGTAGCTTTTGTTGGCATCGAGCCCGAGTGATCCGGTTGAGACCTGGTCTCCACTAAGCGGAGCGCTAATGGTTGCCGGAGAATCTCCATCGTTGTAGAAGGTGACCTGTTGCCATTGATCATTGATACGAAATGAATAAACGCGCGGACTTTTGATTCCTGTGAATGCATCAACGGGTCGGGCGCTTTGCGGAGTACTGTGCATGGGGAATGCGCGCCCCAGGTCATGCACAACTTCAGGCGTGAGTAAATTCAGGGATGCGGCAGACTCGATGCGACCGCTTGTTACATAAAGCATCGTAATGATCGCCTGACGTTTGAGTGGTTCCATGACTACCCCCTCCATTCGTCTGCCTTTCTCGTTGAATCCCGTGAAAGCCTTGCTGTCGGGGTAATAGCTCATGACCACACGGTTTTTATACCAACGTAATCCACAGATCGAGGCCATTCCCGGTTGCCATTTATCAGCATCTCCCCAAACCCGTTGCAAATCCACAATGCCTGCCGTTACATCCAGACAGTTCTCGCCAAGGGCGCGTTCATGAATAAGCGCTTCAGGTCCAAGGCCCTCGCGGCAAAGCTGAAACCATGTGCGGTAGGCCGAGGCTGTTGTGGCATATTTGTCTTCGAAGCCGCCTTCGGGCCTCCATGCGATGTCAGGATAGTCGAATTTAACACCTCCCAGTCCTGCCTCCTTGAGGTAGGCCCATACATTGCGCATGTGTGACTGAAAACCGGGATCCGTGGCATCATAAGTTACCAGAGGATGAATATGCGCATGACGCCGGTGAAGGCTGCTAATATCATTTCTAAGCATATGGCCTGGAAAGGCCTCGGCATAGTCGTCGGAGGGCATGCCACACTGGAAATAAGTTTCGGTTGTGCCTCCGCGCTCTTTGACGGCTTGTATCCATTTTTTGAAGGTATCGTAAGGAGGGGTAAGGTGTTTGTATTTGAGCCAATGGGCATCGTCCCACCAACCCTGCTCTGTGTTTCCGTTGTCGGCTCCACAATAGGTATCAGGCTCCAGACGGACCGCGACCGGGATGGTTTTTAACATGTCAAGCCTGCGTGCCACATCCATCTCTTCGACCAATTGTTTGGCCGAATTGCGCCCGCTAAACCACCCGCATACAGTCAGATTATTGTAGGTATTGGGATGTGATTTTGTGGCGGCAGCCAATGCCCGTCCATAAATTTCCAGGGCCAAAAAAGGATCTGCTGTAGTAACATCAACATAAAACAGGTCGTTGGGTTGGTAAGTTGTCCCCGGATCGACCAGATGCCCCACAGGATCGACTGCTGCCACCTGGGCATTGAGGGCCGGAAAGTTTGCCGGAATTCTTCGTTCATCCATCGGACGCCAAATGGTCCGCCAGGTCTGGCCAAGTTCGGGCATCTGGTCATCGGGGTACATATCCCAGCACTCGTACCTGCCGATGGCCGTATACTTTGCAAAATCCTGGTAAGTGAGGCCTCCCATGACCAGGCTGCATCGTTGTCCATTGCCTTTAAACGTCAACAAAAGGCTGTTTTCACAGGCCCGGTCAGTGCCATTCTGCACCAGATTTTTTGTTGAGCCAGCGCCTCCATTAAGATTTCTGGCATCTTTCATCTCCAATCCCGGGAAAACATTGCCTCCGGCCATCGGCTGGAAACTCTTGACCCGGATTGCATAGGGACGATTGTTTATGATGCCGCTGCCAAGTGCAATAAACCCTTTGCCGGAATACACCGTGAATGTGGTGAAAAATTCCCGGGAGTCGCTCCTGAGATTATCCAGGATAAGCATCTTTCCTTCTCCAAGAAGGTCGGAGATAGCTTTCACCTTCCAAGTTAACTTTGCCTTCGGGTCAAGCTTACGTGTGACAAACCCTTGCGGATCGGCCCCTAATCCATCGACTTCGCCGTGAGCGTTCGCAATCGCAACCGTCCCATCACGTACATCAACGACGCTGTATGTACCCGTTTTAAGATTAAGGTCCACGCGTACCAGCTCGTTTTCGATGCTCACGCCTTCAGGTTTCTCAATTACAACAACATCCTCACTTTTCTTCATCGAAGGTTCTGTCGCACAGAGAGAATTAAGAGTCCCGAATGTCAGGACGACCAGGACTCCAACCAGGATTGAAATCGTCGCATATTTATTTTTCAGTTGCATCTGTCACAGATCTAAGAAAGTCATTTATAGGACTACCAAGAATAAGCACCCCTGTACTGATAATGATATAGCCTGTGGTTGGCAGCTTCGGTGTCGTCTCCAAAGCTCAGTGTGGCCGGGTCCCATTTAACCGGACGTTTCAATTCGGTGGCCATATTGCCCAAACAACAGAGCGTACTGGTGCTGCAACCTACTTCAACCGGTGCGATTGGATTTTTTCTTGAACGGACAGCATCGATAAAGTTCTGCATGTGCGGAGAACTGACTTCATACTGGCCTGCACCTATTTTCTTCTCTTCTTTAGGAGTCAATGAAGGATCTGAACATTCAATATACCCCCGGGTCACTTTCAACCAACCTTTGGTGCCATTGAATTTAATGCCCTGGCGGTTATCTTCCCTGTATGGCTGTTCGGTCATTACGATGCCGTTTTGATATTTCATGGTCAGGTACTGTGCGCCGTTGTATCCTTTGGGAATAAATTCGCAGGGGCCTGAACCATCCATGCCAATGGCGGCCTGGGCAATGTCGAACATGTGTGCGCCCCAGTCGGCGGTAAACCCGTTACCGGTTTCGCGGTACCAGCGCCAGGCTCCCCAAAGCTTCTCGTCCTGAACCGGATCGAGCGAAATGGGCGGGCAAAGATCGGGATGATAATGAATCCGTGGATCGTTCAGCGGGCCCATCCACTGGTTCCAGTTTAACGTGGAAGGAATGGGTAGTTCCGGTAAATCCAGCGGTTTAGGAGGATCGCCTACTTTGGCATAGATTGTTTCGATGTGACCGATTGCCCCGCCCCGTACCAAAGCAATGGCTTGCTGAAACTCCTTACTTGAACGCTGCTGGCTGCCAACCTGCAATACACGGTTGTTGCCGCGAACGGCTTTGACCATTTCATGGCCTTCGCGGATGGTAAAGGCCAATGGTTTTTGTACATAGACATCTTTGCCCGATTTGCAGGCATGGATGGCAACCAGCACGTGCCAGTGGTCGGGTGTTGCGATTGATACGGCATCGATATCCTTGCGTTCAAGCAGGTCTTCGTAGAATTCGTACATATCGCATCGGGATGCCACATTCTGAGATTTCTGCCAGGCTTCGACTTTACCTTTGAATCGTTCGCGTTTCAGTTGGTCAACATCGCAACAGGCCACAACCTGAACCCCCGGACAGCTCGAAAAACTTTTGAAATCGGAAACACCTTGTTGTCCAACCCCGATAAACCCTAAAACAACCCTGTCACTGGGGGCAATACGTTTTCCATTGACCATTGTCCAACTTGGAAGGATCGTTAATCCTGCCAGACCAAGAGCAGAATAGCCCAAAAACTGGCGTCTGCTTTGATTTTTTGTCTCTTTCTTTCCCATTATCAAATTAATTACGTTATTAATAACTCTATTCTATATCAAACATTACCTGTACTTTCAATGAGTTCTCATAAAAATCGGACTCGATACGGATACCTCACGGTAATCGGTCACATAAAAAAAGGCGTATTCAAAATTAACGTCAGGGATTTTGCAGCTTATTTTTTTCTGAACCGGATCAATTTGTGCGGTAATTTCCGACCAGACCCTGTTTTTACTGAGAGATACGGTATCGGGGCAATAATAAAAACTGGCAGCGCTTAATCCAACAACTGCTGTGAAACCTGATTCAGCCGTCGAATTCTTTTTCATAACCATTCCTACTTTTGGCAAGGGCACCCCACCGTTCAGTACCGACTCGAAAAAATACCTGATTTCGATGGGTTGCTTACCATATAGATCACCATGTTTCATTTCCGGTTTCAGGCAGATATTCTTCTCACAATTTACAGGAAGGTTGTATGTTTTGGCGTAAGGCACAATATTG
>JBAZTE010000030.1:0-7592 GCA_041662065.1 Bacteroidales bacterium
ACTTGGATCATTGCGGCAGACTGCCGATACTGGAAAACAAAGGCTTCATGGGTGATGTCTATATGACTACGCCCACAGCGGATCTTGCCATGTTGTCGCTTCTGGATAGTGCCAAGATTGCCAAAGAGGATCATCCGGAAAGGATATTGTATGACAAGGAAACTGTTTACAAATTTATCAATCGTTTCCGGGTCGTCAATTATGGCCAGACTTTTACGGTCAGCGATTTCAAAATTACTTTAAGGGACGCCGGACATATCCTGGGATCTTCCAGTGTCGAGGTTGCAGTTGATGGCCAGATAATCGTATTCAGCGGCGATTTGGGCAATACGCCTGAAGACCTGACCAAACCCACGGAACTTATAAAAAGCGCCGACATTGTCGTTATCGAATCGACATATGGCGGACGTGTTCATCCGCCCGGTGAACCGGAGGAAATGATTCAAAGAGAGATCAATCTGGTCGAGCAGACCGGCGGCACTTTGTTGATTCCGGCTTTTTCACTGGAACGGACTCAGGAATTACTCCATATTATTTCCCACCTCAAGTCCCAAGGACAAATAAGGGCGGAAACTCCGGTTTTCCTGGACAGTCCCATGGCCGAAAAAGCGACCAATATTTACGAAAAACACAAAAGTTTTCTAAACGCCGAAATCAGGAAAGACTTTATGACCTCCGATCCTTTCTCTTTTCCGGGTTTGCAGGTTTGTGAGACCAGGAAAGACAGCGCTTCACTCGACATTCAAAACGGAGTCAAAGTAATTATTGCCGGGGCAGGTATGATGACCGGTGGCAGAATAGTAGGTCATGCCAAAGCTCTTCTCGACAATCCCCACACCCGGCTTCTGATTGTTGGGTATCAGGGCGAGCAGACCTTGGGTCGGGAGATTCTGATGGGGGAGCGCGATGTGAATATTGATGGCCAGCGTGTACATATTAATGCCACCGTAACCGACATCCAGGTGATGAGCTCTCATGCCGACCAGCCAAAATTAATGAACTGGCTGAAAGCCATCCGGGGCGTCAGAAAAGTAATCATCACTCATGGCGAAGACGGACCTCGCCATATTCTGTCCGGCCAGATTAAGGCAGATTTAAGTATTTCGGATATCGCAATTCCTCATCTCGACGAAGAAATAGATCTCAGTCTTCGTTCAGTTTAGTCTACAAACGTCAACGCTGTTCCCTTTTTATCTGCTCTTCCCGTTCTTCCGATTCTGTGGATATATGCGTCTGACGATTCCGGCAGATCGTAATTGATTACGTGACTTACATTGGGAATATCCAATCCCCGGGCCGCTACATCAGTAGCCAGTAAGATCTTGATCTCATTTCTTTTAAAGCTGTCCAGTGTTCTCTGTCTCTGACTTTGGCTTTTATTTCCGTGTATTACCCCGGACCTGAATCCCCGGCTGACTAATTCATCAGACAACTTCTGGACTCCCCATTTGGTTCGCCCGAAAATCAGCACTTTTTCAAATTCATCTTTAATCAGCATGTCATGCAGCTGATCTACTTTCTTGGCTTGGTTGGCCACTTTGACAATAACTTGTCGGATATTGTCCACTGTGTCCCGGGTTCGAACCGAAATGGTAACCGGGTTTTTTACAAAAGCGCTCAATATCTCCTGTACTTTTCCGTCAATAGTGGCAGAAAAGAAAAGTGACTGTCGGCTGACAGGAACTTTGGAAACCAGGTATTTGATATCAGGCAAAAATCCGATGTCTACCATGTGATCAGCTTCGTCCAGGACTACAGTTTGGAATGTCGATAAATCCAGGAATCGGTCATTAACCAGGTCTTTGAGTCTTCCCGGTGTACCCACTACCAGGTTATGCGGTTTTCGCAGATTGTATCTTTGCGGTCCTTCGTTGACTCCGCCGATACACAGAACGGATGAAATCCTCATTCCGGAAGAATAAGCATAAAACTCAGCCTGAATCTGTGCAGCCAGTTCCCGGGTCGGACTTAGTATCAGTACTTTTTCTTGTCTATCTTTCAGTATTTTCTCAATTAAGGGAACCAGAAAAGCCGCCGTCTTGCCGGTTCCGGTATTGGCAATGCCGATCACATCAGTCCCTTTTAGTATTTCCGGGATTGTCTTGTCCTGAATCGGGGTAGGTTTCTCGTAACCTTTTCTTTTCAGGTTAAGAAGTAATTCGGGAGAAATCCCGAAATCAGAAAACTGATGCTCAATAACTTCCGGTTCAAATGTTCTTGCAGATTGCAGCTCGCTGCTGCGGACTATTTGATATGGGTTGAATGAACGGACGGGTCTGCCTCCACGTGAACTCTGACCCCGAAAATTGGATCTTGAGCCGCGGAAACCGCCCCGTTGGTGAAATTGGTAACTCATATAGTTCAAAAAGGAGTCGAATCTGGAGTAGAAGAAAGATACAGTTTACTTACGAAACGAAAAAAATGTTGAATATCTTTGACGAACTATTTCAAATACAAATCCTAGACGTTTATTATACATTAATAGTACCCAATGTCAACACAACTATAGGATATTAGGCTCACAGCAGGTATAATAAATCCTTATGTTAATAGACGATGTCGATATTGTAATAAGCGCAGGACATGGTGGCGCAGGCAAGGTTTCTTTCGATGGCAGGGGACCGGATGGCGGCAACGGAGGCCGGGGTGGCGATGTCTATATCCATGTCACTTCGGATCTTCGGGCCTTAAACCAGTTCTCCAGTGAGAAGAATCACTCTGCAGAGGATGGCCAGCCAGGTTCAAACCGGCGCTCCGAAGGTAAAAAAGGCCAAGACCTGTCTTTGACTTTGCCGCTTGGAACCACCCTTACCGACAAAGTCACGGGTGAAACCTTCGAACTGACAGACGTTAATCAGGAGATTCTCATCTGCAAAGGCGGTTTAGGCGGTAGAGGCAATCTGGAGTTCAAATCAGGGAAGAATCGTTCCCCGAATTATTCCCAGCCTGGACTCGAGGGTAAAAAAAGACAATTAAAAGTAATTTTACGTTTCATAGCAGAATATGGGCTGGTTGGCCTGCCCAATGCCGGCAAGAGCAGTCTCCTGAATGAACTGACCAATGCCAAAGCTGTAGTGGGAGCATATCCGTTTACCACACTAGAGGCCAATTTAGGAGCCTTCGGCCACAAGGTTATTGCCGATATTCCCGGCCTTATCGAAGGAGCGTCAGGCGGTAAAGGACTGGGAACCAAATTCCTCAAGCACATCGAAAAAGTCCGGATGTTGCTGCACTGTATATCCGCGGAGTCTGCTGACGTTCTGGCGGATTACCACGTCATCAGTGCGGAATTGGAGAAATTCAATCCGGAGCTTATCAAAAAAGACCGCCTGATCCTTTTGACCAAGACCGATCTGGTAGACAAAAAGACCCAATCCGCGCAAATCAAAAAATTAACTCTCTTAAAGCACCCCATCTACTTGGTCTCCGTCTACGACTCCGAAAGTATCGAAAAACTTAAAAAAGTTTTATAAGCAATCTCCGCCCTTTTTAAACCCTGCCGTCTTCGCTTCTTTTTCACTGCAAAACCACATATCACCCAGGTGAAGTTGGACCACTGTATTGTCATACTGACTGCATCCCGGGTATCGGTAAAATCTGTCCGTATGCTCGCTTCGTCTATTGCCTTTTATATTGCACTTGTTGTTTTTGGGATTGGAACTTTGGGTGCATTCCTCACCGAATATCCCTATCTTATTTACCTTCGCATAGTCTTGGGCAGCGTTCAGCTCCGTTTTGTTAATCTCTTCATTTGTTATTCTTCGCACCGCGTTTCCGGAAGACAGCATCATTGCAGCTACTGATTTACCGTCTGCATACACATCACTGACCAATCGGTAGTAAGGATCCCTTCTCAGGACTTTGATGTTTAGTGGTTTATTCATCACCAGTTTACCCAATGTTTCCCGGGCTTTTTCACCTCCGCACATTTCCGTTTCCGGGGCATCGATTCCGTTTATGCGCACCAGTTGGTTTTCCGTTGTTTCAAAGGTATCCCCGTCGATTACCCTCAAAGATTTGTAAGCAGTCCGGGAAAGAATTGTATGCGCCGACAAAACACTCAGTCCCACGAACAATGCTTCCATCCCGGCAGTTCTTCTGCTCACAATTCCATATTACGCTTCTTCGCTTTACATTTTCACGAACATATCAATATAATAAAAACACCTTAAAGATATGGTAAAGAAAACTGCAACTGAAAGTGGAGTAAGAAATTTATCTATTCTGGTGTTTCTTCTGGTCCTGCTTCCGGCTTTAGTTTTAGGAATCTTGCGAAATACCAACTCCAGAGTAGAGGCAGCCCCGATTCCACCCAAACTTGAAAAAGTTGTCACCGGAGGTTCAAGTGACAGTTCCAGAGTTACCGCCTCATCCGTTACCGCCGCCTCATCTTCTCTGTATCTGGCCGCAGTATCCACCAAGCCCTATGCGTCAGTAACCTCTGTTTCCGGCCTTGGTCTCACTTGGTCCCGGATCAAATCCCAGTGCGCCGCCAGATCCTCCACCGGAACAGATCTTTGGATGGCAGTTGGCAGCCCCACCACAAGCGGCTCGGTTACAGCCTCGCTGTCCCGAAGTCCATTAAATAGTATTATAGCTGTCTCCAGATTTTCAGCAGTAGACCTCACCGATCCGATTTCTGATCCGCTTGCCAGTAATACCCGGGGTATAAATGGCGCCTGTACCGGAGGTGTTGATACTGCAAACTATTCCCAGACATTTTTGACAGACAGGAATTCGCTTGTCTTTGGAGCTGTCGCTCTCCGGCTTCGAACTCACACTCCCGGATCTGGTATCTCCGAAGTTATCGAGTATGGCCGCGGATCTGATGGTGATCGGGCCGGACTCGCTTTGGTTCAGGCCTACAAATCATCACCTGTGGAGTTACGGATGGCAGGTACCTTAAACAGTGAAATGGATTGGTCGGTAGTTTCAGTCCAGGTTCACGGATCACCGGAAGCCTCAATTCCTACTCCCACCCCCACACCTCGTCCCACAATTGTTCCGACGCAGCCGCCATCAACTACAATCACCCCGACCCCCCGACCCGTTACCCCAACTCCGACCACTGTTGTTGTAACTCCGGTCCCGACTCTCCCGCCTTTAAGTCCGATAACCGGAATTTGGACATCACCTTCAGAACTGGCCTCAAAACCCATGACCGGAGAAGCTTGGACTGCAGTAAAAAATGCAGCTGACAGCCTTGCCGTATCTCCTTCTCCGGATTTGGACAATCAGGATGACGACACCAATGTCAAAGTTCTGGCCGCAGCGATTGTTTATGCCAGGAACGGAAACGTTGCATACCGCAGCAAAGTCGTATCAGCCCTGCAAAAGATTGAAACCTTCACTCCTACCGGCAGGTCTTTGGCTTGGGCCCGTGAGACAGGTGCTTATGCCATGGCCGCCGATCTGATCAGTTACCGCACCACTGCTTTTGCAAACAAGATGCGGGCAATGGCAGAAACATACAAGTGTTCCCAGATGAATGAAACCCTTCTGGATATGTTTAAGGAAAGGCCGAACAATTGGGGTGCCCATGCTTTTGGATCACTTACCGCAATCTACAGATATCTCGGCGACACTGCCAAGCTAGCCGAAGTCCGGGATTACTATGTGAAAGGTCTTACGGGACCAAAACCCTCACAGGCTGTTTATGGCTCTCTGTCCTGGCAGTGCAATGAGAGTGATCCGAGGATCATAAATCCGGCAGGTTGTATCAAAACCTGCAATGGTGTCAGGATAAATGTAGACGGAATCATCCCGGACGATATGCGTCGGGGTGGCAGTTGTTCCTCATCCCCCGGTTTTACCGGTTACCCCTGGGAAGGTTTACAGGGATACATTATGGGAGCCCGAGTATTACAACGGGCAGGTATGCCGGTCTGGGGATCAGGAGACCGGGCTCTTTGCCGCGCAGCGTCAGCACTTCAGGATGGCCGGTTTGGCAGCACTTGGAAAGCTACCGGGGATGATCAATGGCAGTTGGTATTCCTGGACAATGCCTGTGGTACAAACTGGTCAGCAAGCTATGGCACCGGTAAATGGGGTTCCGGTAAAAATACCGGCTGGGCATACGTACTCTAATCGTATTCTCTGATTAGTAGCATCACTTTCTGCGCGAACTCATCAAGCTTGTTATAGTCCTTGTCCACAATCAGCTTAATTCCTTTATCACGAAGCTCCTGGTTATATCGGGGAACAGAAGAGATACCGATCACAACAGCTTCGGGAAACTTATCCAGATTCAAAATGTGGAACGACCCCCCTATTTTGCAGTCACGGTCAAGAAGTATGAAGTCGAATTTCTCCTTTGTACCGGAATTCAAATGTTCCTCCACCTGCCAAAATTCAGAAAAAACGGTGACAGATACTTTTAAGTCCAGGCTATTTTCCAATCGGGCAAGATATTCGAGCAGTTTGGTCAGTGTTCCCAGATCGTCTTCAAGTATAAGTATCCTCATCCTTAGGTAAAAATCAGTATAGCATCAGTAAATGCTCTTCTTGGCAAAGTTTTCGGTTATAATCAGCCTTGATAAGTCTCACAAAGGCTAGTATGGAAGCAGGCAAAAGAAACATCCCGGACATATTCAACCGGGCAAACAGGTTAAAAATCCCTTATTTTCAGAGATCGTACGTCTGGCAGGAGGAACAGTGGGAGCGGTTTTTGGATGACATGCGTTACGCTTCGCACACGAATACTCCTTATTTCATGGGTTCCGTGATTCTCAAACAGGAAGAGACTTCGGTAGCAGATGACAATATCCGGACCATAATCGACGGCCAACAGCGATTAACAACAGTAGTCTTGTTTTTCAAAGCCCTTTTTGAAAAAAACAGCGATACTAAGAGATTCAGTGAGATATTTACCCATTTCTCCGGCAAAATAATCCTGGACCACAACTATCTGGACAAGCCGGTATTCGAAAAGATATTCAACGGACAGGATTTGGATCCCCGGGAACAAAAAGGCCGGATCAATAATTGTTATCAGTATTTTCTAAAAAACATCGAGCCGGGAGAAATCGACCCGAACAGGCTGCTTTCCAATATCCTGTTTGTAGGCATCGATCTCCAGCACAAGGAAGATGAACAGCAGATCTTCGACACCATCAATTCCCTAGGTGTCCGTCTGACCACCTCGGAGCTGCTCAAGAATTACTTGTTCAGCGAATCCGCATTGGATTCCTTCGAAAGTAATTGGCGAGGAGTTTTCGAGAAAGACGACGACATAAAGGATTACTGGGACCAAGAGGTAACTTCAGGTCGCAATATCAGGAACAACATTGACCTGTTTTTACAGTCGTATTTGTTTATCAAAATCCAGGATCCGGACATCAATGTAAACTCGGACGACAAGGAAAGGTTTTTCAAAGTAGATTCAGTCTTCAATTCATATAAGGAATTAATGGCCAAATACAACTTGGACAAAGACACGATAATTCGCGAGCTCAAAGAATACGCAGCCATTTACAAGAATGTAATCAACCCCAAGATTGTGGAGCAGGATATAGACAAAGAAAGTTCCGTCCAGCGCTTAAATCTGGTCATGTTCGGTTTGGACACCGCTACCATCATCCCGTATGTTCTGT
>JBAZTE010000031.1:0-6881 GCA_041662065.1 Bacteroidales bacterium
TGTGGTGGATGACTTGATGCAACAGATAAAGTATTTCCCTTCTGTTTGCCAGTCGTCAAAACTCTTATGGCGCTGATAGTAGCGATCCATGACGCCCGTTTCTCCGGGGGCGAGAATTTTGCTGACAAAAGGTCGTTTGTCTCCTTTGCCGTCGGTAAGGAAAATCTTCTTGGGAATGCCACGATTCAGGTCAAAACCGATATGAACCTTGGCCTTCTTGGCGCCGTTTCGATAAACGGCCCAATACATGGACAAAACGGCGTCGATCAAGGAGCCGTCGATAATAGTCAGATCGCCCAGTGCCGCATGCCCTTTGGGCAGTTGCCTGGCTGCTTTCATGTAGAGCTTCCAGAAGAGTTCCAGCATCTGCTCCAGGCTCCGTGAATTGATGTCCTCGAAGAAACTGCTCTTTTGAATGCCTTTCTCCGGGGCGATGTATCGCCGGGCAAAATCGTCCTCCTTGAGAACCTGCAAAAGGTGACGTCCTGAGTGATGCTCTTCGAGATGGAAATACACCAGGATGTTGATCTGGTCTTTAAAAGTCAGCTGCAAGGGCCGGTTACACCCTGATACCAGAGGGGTAAGATTGGGTAATGTATCGTTTACAGGCAGCATCAGTTTCTCATAGGTGTCATGTTTTTTCTTTGGGTGTCCGGGCATCCAAGTGCAGGGAATATAAAAATCATCCGTAATATCGTGTATTTACGGAAATAAGCAGCCCTAACTACCCGAATTGTAAAGTGTTGTTATTGATACTTACGAAATATATTTTGCCCCTTGTGATGTCGATACAATTGATTATTCACAGTTTTACATGCAAGTCCCTATCCGGACATTGATGAGTTTAATTAAAAATGAAGATATGAACTCGCTGAGCCTCTATGGAAAATATTTTACATGAATGATAGAATAAAAAATACTGAAAATGATAACACAAAAATAAGAATAATGAATCCCGGCGATCGTTTCTCTCAGGGCCAATTCGATAATTCACTGACTGATTTGGGAAAAAAAGAAATTAAAGAGAAGAAAACAAAGGAAGAAATATTAAATGATCATTTGATTGCGACTTACTGGGGATAAGGATATGGCCAATATGACGTCAAAAGAAATTAATTGTGCGTACTGTAGTTTGAAAGGTTACATCGACGAATCCGATCAAGACCTGAATGACCTTCAGAGAAAAGTCTTCAAGCATCAGGGACATGATCCTTTCACCGGACAGCTTTATTATGGGTGTCCTTATTGTTTAACGACTCTCCAGGTTGATCCGATGGATGTTCTGAAAGGTGAGGTTTTAAAAGGAATCCCGGTCAGGGAAAGGCAACGCGATCCCTATTACCAGACGATCTACTGCCATTTTTCTCAGAAGTTTAACAATTTGAGGAAAATATTCCATCATGTCAAGTCATCATCTCGCGAAGGATTATTCAGTGCCAATGTGATGCATGACAGGGACGCGGATGTTTCAACGAGACGATTTTAATTTAAGGATCGAAATCTGACGACCCTATGCATAAGGATAATCCTCCCACCAAGCCGCCGGGCGATCATGTCTGCCGATCAGGAGTTTCGCTCACCATTGATTTGCCATGCTCCCCGACTAAAGATAATGTCTAATGAAAGGGGAAAAATCATGGGAAAAAATATAAAAAGTGTCGTCGTCATTCTGATATTAGTTGTATTACTAATGTCCGCAAGTGCCTCTTTTGGGGCCGAAACTTTTACAACCTTCGGTGATGCAGCTAAGCCCAAACCAGCCGACAGCAAGATCATTCCCGCCTTTGAACTTCCTGTCCCCGGAAATGAACACGACAAGAGCTATCTTGGTTTGTCGGGTACGGGAAACTTCAATATCGGGCAAATAAATGCCCGGGTGCTGATCATTGAGGTCTTTAGCTTTTATTGCCCTAATTGCCAGAAAGCGGCGGCTCATGTAAATGATCTCTATCAGAAGATTCAACAAAATCCGCAGTTGAAAGACAACATAAAGATGATTGGAATCGGCGCCGATAACACCGCTTTCGAAGTCAATGCCTACCGGGGAAGGTATAAAGTGGAATTCCCCCTTTTCCCGGATAAGAACATGGCGATTACAGACACCCTTTATGTGCACGGCACACCCACATTCATAGGGGTCAAGCTGAATGACGGGGGCAGGCAAACACGATTCTTCTTTTCAGAAGGAGGCTTTGATGATACTCAAAAAACTTTGAATGAGATTGTCGAATTATCAGGACTAAAATAAGGAAATGAAGGGACAGCGAATTGATTGACCAGATTCATCATCTTTTGGAAGAGTCATTGCGGCAAGACTCAGCTATTCTTTATTTTCTTATGTTTGGTGGCGGGCTTTTAACGTCCATCACACCATGCACCTACCCCGTCCTTCCCCTTACTGTCGGCTATATCGGTAACCAGGCGGATGCAAAACGCTGGAGGTCTTTTCTGTTGAGCCTTTCCATGGTGACCGGTTTGGCGTCCGTTTACGCGCTTTTGGGCATTATCGTCGCCGCGGTGGGAGGGACGTTTGGGTCCATCATGGGTAATGGGTTGATTCTATATGCAATAGCGATGTTTTACCTTCTCATGGGCCTTTTCATGCTCGATGTGTTTAAATTTCCCACGCTCATTATATTCTCATCCCTCCAGGCAAAATCGACCAGCCGTAAGGGAATGGTGGGAGCGTTTGTGATTGGAGGTGTTGGCGGCTTGATTGTTGGTCCGTGCACCGGCCCTATTATCGCTATGGCGCTGGGTGCTATTGCCATGACACTTAAAAATGTGAGTGGCGTCGATTTTTTTCTTCAAGCTGCAAAAGGGGGCATTCTGCTCTTTCTGTTCGGGTTAGGCCAAGGGGCACTGATCCTTTTGGCCGGGACGTTTACCGGGTTCCTTTATAAGCTCCCCAAAGCAGGGGTATGGATGGAAAATGTTAAAAAAGGCTTCGCTTTACTGGTCATAGTCACCGCAAGCCTCTTATTTGTTTTCGTAGGTCAAAATACGGATTTTCCCAGTTTGACGAAATTGCTGGCGAACCCGGAATCCTCCCCGACGCCGGCTCTCCCTACGGACATCTCCGGAGCACCTGTGCCCCGAACGAGTTCATCCGGGGAACCTGAAGCCAAGGTAGTTTTGGAACCGCTACCAATTCCGGCGGCGAAAACTGCCCCTGTTCCTGGAACGGACCTGCCCATAAAGCCCCGATCCCAGGATGTTTCGGTGGAAGCACTGCCAATTCCGGCTGCGAACTCTGCTCCCAGTCTTATTCCCAAAGCGAACGTGCCCCTGAATAACCAGTCCCGGGAAGCTAATAGCCCTCCGGCAAAAACTGCCCCGGATTTCACGCTGTCTTCCCTGGGGAAAGGCAAAGTGACATTAAGCCATCTCAAGGGCAGGAAAGGGGTTGTCCTGGTGTTTTTCGCAACCTGGTGCGTCAATTGTATGAAGGAAGTTCCTGAGATTAAACATTTCGCTGAAAAGGCCCGGACGGAAAATATTGCTGTATTCGGGATCGATTATAAACAATCGGAGGAGATTGCCGAACGCTTTAAAAAATCAATGCACATCAACTACGAAATACTTCTGGATTCGGACGGTACGGTGGCAACCGACAATTACGGTCTTACGGGGATTCCTCATGTCGTCGGCATCAATGGGAAGGGCGAGATGATTTACCGGGGTACGAAACTGCCGGACAATAAAGATGAATTCATGAGGAATTTGAAAAATGGTCTCTAATATCGACCTTGTCTTATCGCCTTTGCTTTGGAAAAAACATCCCCCGGTTCGCACCGGGGGATGAAGATGGTGGAATCAACTATCCAGTTTAGTCGAATTAGGGGCCCTTATTTGGAAAGCCGCCCAGAACAGAATTGTATAATTCATCTTCCCAATTTGCGCTCCAGACCTTTTTCCCGTTTACATAGATATCACTTGCTTTGATGGATTTCATTTTTATGTTTACGGTACCATCGATTTTTACATTCTGATTGATGTGACGTGCCAAAACTGCTCTGTCAACATTCGGGACAAAATAGTATTCCCCAGTCGCGGCGTCAACAAGGAGCACAAAAACATTTTCCACGGCGGCCATTGGATCTTCCTTACCAATGGGGCAAACCTTACCCTGGGTTACGCACATGAATCCCTGGATCGAACCGCTTACGGCCCCCTCCGCCCCGATCGCCATCATCGGCACCATCAGCAAGGCAGCAACCACCAGCATCGAAACTAACGTTTTCTTCATTTTATCCTCCTTTAAATTCCATGGTCTTGGTTTATTTCTTGTTTAACTATATCTCATTTAAAAACTTCCCTCGTTGCACCCCCTTTCTCTTTTAATTGTAGAAGCAGCCCATCTAAAATATTAATCTTACACCTTTCCCAAACATACGTCTCTAAGGCAACGGCCATGCTCGGATAAGATTTATTTCCGATTGAATGGCCATAGAATGTTGGGTTTAATAATATTAATTTTTTCCCGGAGGCGCAATCAGGCAATATCTGATTCACGACGGCTAAATATCTTAGGATAGGGTTCCGAAAAATATGATTGGCAACGGCCGTTCCGGTGATAGGTGCGGAACGGCTGTTCCATCCAAAAGCCTTCATGGAAACATTGAAGCCTCAAAAAAAGGGGGGAGGAGTTCGATATGGTTAAATAGTCAATTCCAGCCCGGTTAAATATATGTCCATTATTCACTCCCCACTTTATTGCTTTTGGATTTCCTGAATAAGGGAAAAGTCCCTGCTGATGATAGATTATGCCTACCATAGCCCATCCAATTATTGATTATTGTTTTCCCGTGCCACATGGATTAGTTTTTCCATCATGATGTCGAAAAGATTTGCGTTGCCTTCGCCACCATGACGTAATTTATTGATCGATCAAATTATTGTGACAACTGATGGCCGGCGCCGGGTTAGCAAAATGATCTTGCGGAGGTATGATGAGGGTTGACCGTTTCCAGATCCGGGACATCGAGGTTCTCCATAATTCGTGATCGGGGAAAGGAGGGGTGTGGCTAAGGCAAATAGAGATGGCTGTAAAATAAGTATTACAGTAAAATATAAGGAGAGAAGTATGAAAACATTTCAAAGAATACTCGTACCCATAGATTTCTCTCAATATGCTAATAAGGCATTTGAAGAGGCCCTAATGCTGGCCAAGCAATTCAAATCAGAAGTTTATCTGCTTCATGTCGTTGACGATATTCGGCAGTGTGCGTTGACTATTGCCTGACACAGGAGTTTGTCGATCAATACAGAACGGATAGTATGAATGCGTCAAAGGAAAAACTGGAAATGAGCATAAAGCAGAATAAGGAAGCCGATGGTGTCACGGTTTTTGCGAACGTTAGAGTTGGCTCGCCCTATGAAGAGATACTCAAGGAAGAGTTGGAAAAGAATATCGACCTCATTGTGATTGCCACCCACGGAAAGACCGGTTTTATTCATCATCTGATGGGCAGGGTAGCCGAACGCGTCTTTCGCGGGGCAAAAGGGCAAGTCATGTTGGTGAAGGCTACGCCGTGATTTTTCAACGCAATAGTTTTTGGGATAATAATTTTAATTTATTATGAAAATAGGCGATTTGTGCAAACCAAGGGCTGCCGATGCCATCGGCAGCACCGGACCCATTGGGTGTTTGACAGCAGCAGACGCCCGGTTGTTGATTGAGTTCCGCGCTAAGGCACCGACGTATGATACGCCTGTGTGCAAGAGTTAAATGGGACAGGGTAAGGAAAGGGATACAGCTATGGAATTCAGCGTTTTGATAGGAGGAGAGGCAGGGCTGGGGGCATTTTCCATGGAGCTGGAATTAACGGATATCCTCTCCCGGCTCAATTATTATTTTTTTGCCACTAAAAATTATATGTCCCGGGTGCGGGGCGGACATAATTTCCACATGATTCGTATCGCCGATCATTCTGTTCATGCCCTGACAGGTGGTTCTTGGGATATGATAGTCGCTCTTGATGAAGAAACGGAAATACGCCACCGAGTTCATCTTTACGATAAAGGTCTTTATCTGTCCCCAACGTTAATTGGGGAAGTCGCAAGGGAGGCCCGTGAGGAATTCCATGATGTTACGGTGAGCAATACGATTCTGGTGGGGGTCATTCTTGCCGTCATTGATGTGGATACCGATAGATTAGCCGCTGTCACTGAATCGAATAAATTAAAATATCTGCGGAGAGGCTTCAAATATGCCGGCCAATGGGAAATGGCAGGTATTTTCCCGATCCCCTCGAAGGCGGGATGCCATTATATATTTGATGGAAACAAGGCCATTGCCCTTGGCTCCCTTCTGGGAGGCTGCCAGTTTATGGCGGGCTATCCTATGACACCCGCCACGTCGATCATGCATTATTTCGCTACCGCCGCCATGTCCCTTCCCGCTCACTTTGAGCAGGCTGAAGATGAAATATCGGCCATCAATATGGCCTTGGGTGCTTCTTATGCCGGTGTCAGATCTATGGTGGCCACCGCCGGCGGTGGTTTTGCACTGATGCAGGAGGCCGTTTCTCTTGCCGGGATGACGGAAACGCCAATCGTCATCGTTGTCGGCCAGCGTCCGGGACCGGCCACAGGTCTTCCCACCCGGACCGAGCAGGGAGATCTCAACTTAGTGCTCTATGCCGGACATGGAGAATTCCCCCGGATTGTTTTTGCCCCCGGTACGATTGGAGAGGCTATCGATGTCACCAGAAAAAGTTTTGAATTGGCTGATCGTTACCAGATTCCTGTTTTTGTTCTTACTGATCAGTATTTCGCCGACTCAGTACAACTGATGGAGGAAGATCTCCCGGTGTCGGTTCCGGCTCGTGAATACGGCATTTTTGACCGGGCCTATCAACGATATGCCTTGATGGAGA
>JBAZTE010000032.1:0-2074 GCA_041662065.1 Bacteroidales bacterium
ACAAAAGCTGCTCGCCTTTGGCATGGTATTCATCGGCAATTTCTTTGGGGGTGACTCCCCTTCTGTCTGCTTCAACGGTGATTGGGGTGCCGTAACAATCCGATCCGGAAACCATGAGGACGTCGTTGCCGATGGCTCTTTGAAAACGGGCCTCAATATCTGCCGGAATCAAATAACCGGCGCCATGGCCGATATGCAATTCGCCGTTAACATACGGCCAGGCAATTGCGATCAGGGTTTTGCGGTGTTTCATGCAGCCTTGATTATAAGGTATATTTATTTAATGAGTACCGACAGCCTGGATGCGGGCCAGGGGCATCCAGTTTTTTCTGAGACCACAACGGGAAAGACGCTGGTGGAGTTACCGAAAACGGTTGAGAGTGCGTGGCGATACGGGAGATACCATCGAGTCAGAGCCAAGGACAAAGAAAAAGCGGAAAAATTGGAGGAACACCATTATTTTGATCCGGAGATCAAGCCGACCCCGGACAGGCGGAGAGAATACAACGACCCGGCTTTCTTTCGCCGCAATGACACCTGGGAGCGGGACGGAGAATTTGTGATGGGACTGGTGCGACAGGGCGGAGAGACTATCGGGGAAGTGCAGGATCTACTGCTTCTGTACACCAACAACCTGAATATTACGGAGGACGGAGAGGTACTGGCGGTAGACAGGTTCCGAAGACCCCTACTTCGAACTTTGGCGTTTAGCACAATTGATACCGAAGCGGAAAAGAAACTGACACAATTTAGCGAAGAAACGGCTTACCACAAACTGGTAAGCCGATATTTCCAGGTGTTCCCGGAAGCCGTAAGGGAATTTACCGAGAATCCGAATTTTCCCACCCTTCGCGAACAGTTTGAAAACGCGCACATTGCAGCCAAACACGCCAAACCGGAGACGGTTGCAGCTGCAATGCTTACAGGTCATTATCTGCTGGGGTTTGAAGGAGGACCCGCCGGGCAGTCCCCGTCGCAGAAATTTATTCCGGACAGCGGAGAATATCACAAGACAATTGGAGAAATTCTGGATCTGATGAGTGATCGCCCATTGCCGCCTCCGCCTACCGGACACCGAAGGAATGATCTGGCAGAAACAGTAAGTGCATTTTCACACGATATGGCCAGGGCAAAAATGGAAACGACCCGGCCGGAGTATGCGGGAAACTGGAATGCGCCTTTGAAATATCCCGGGTTTGATATGGACAAGTGTGCGGCGGAATTTGATGAGACTTACTATGGCAAAGTCATCCTGCCCCGGCTTTCAGCGGAAATAAGACGCCACGGGGATGAGATGAGGTTTCTGGACCGGGTATGTGAGTTGTTTCCGATACTGGTTACGGATCCGGAAGGAAGAAGGACACTGGCACAGGCACTGATCGGAAATATCGTGATGGCCCGTGCAGAAGCCGGACCCGGAAAACTGCAATTTACAGCTTCCGACTGGATGCCGTTTGTGGAAGGATACCTAGGACCGGATAAAGATAAAAGAAAGATTCCAGAGATCGGTCAGATTCCGGAAAAGGCCGGGATTCACGAAGTGGCAGAAGCAGTCAAAAACATATTTGACGGCAGTAATTACGAAACACAGGTGGAGAAGATGTATGCTGCCGCTCCGACAGTACTTTCCTATCTGTGCCACGGAGAAGAGAGTTCGGAACAGGTAAGAAACCTGGGCTGCGTGATTTCCGACCAGAATTTGCTGGCAGAAAGATTCCTGGACCGACTGGGGCCGATTAAAGACCAGGACATTCTGACCGTAAACCGGTTTTTCCGCGAGGGCGGATTGTCCGAAGCGCAAAAATTTACAGCATACCGGATGGTATTTGATTTCGTACGCGGTGTGGAAACAAACCTGATACTGGACAAGGAAGGAAAGGGAATTGCTGAAACTGCGACCCATCTGGAAAGGCGATTTGCGGGTAAATGGAAACCACAGGATTTTTCGAACAGACCTAATAAGGAAGTGGAAGCCGCGATTGTAAAAGTAGTTACCGACGGGGACCACCGGATTGACATGCTGAATCATGAGCCCGAGGTAGTAGAGGATAAAAGCAAATGGACGCTTAAAGAC
>JBAZTE010000032.1:2084-6071 GCA_041662065.1 Bacteroidales bacterium
TGGAGATGATATTTGCGTGGGATGTACATGATATGAAATACCTGAGGTGGAGCAAGTATTGGAACGTATACAACACGGCATTGGGAGTGGCGATTGAGTGCATCTGCCCCTTACGAAAGTCCATTTTCAACCCCAGGGTATTCCAGCAATGGTGAAATGAGCGTAAAATCAGGTGCTTATGAGTAAAAAGACAAAGATTGTAGCTACGATTGGTCCCAGCAGCCAAACACTACCTCAAATGAAAGAGTTGCTGTCGGCCGGAGTAAATGTGTTCCGGTTCAACATGAAACACAATGACGTATCCTGGCACGAAGAAAGAATTGCCAGGGCGGACGAAGCAGCATCGTCACTGGGATTATCTGCGGGAATATTAATTGATCTGCAGGGACCGGAGATCCGGATTGAAACTAAGAACAAGGCTGAGATTGAAGTAGAGAAAGGCGAAACGGTAATTTTCGGACGGGATTTTGAGAGTGAAAAAATCCAGGTGGCTATCCCCCATCCGGAAGTATTTGAACTTTTAAAAACCGGGGATTCGCTGCTTATAGACGATGGCTTTTTGGAATTTGAAATAGTAAGAAAGATCAGGGGAACTTTTGAAGCAATAGCCCGGGACCACTACACTATTAAAAACAGAAAAGGGCTGAACCTGCCGGGGAAAAACATCGAACTGCCGTCCCTGATTGCTTCGGACCTGCTCAAACTGGATATGGCAACCAGGTCCAAAGTGGATTTTGTAGCGTTGTCATTTTGCCGGAGCAAAAAGGATATTGAAATACTTCGGGCCGAGCTGACAAAAAGAAATCTGGAGGTAGGAATTGTGGCCAAGATTGAAAGCCAGGAAGCACTGGATAATCTGGATGAGATTGTCGGGGAAGCGGATGCGGTGATGGTGGCGCGGGGAGACCTGGGAATTGAAGTCCCAATTGAACAACTGGCGTCGTGGCAAAAAATGATGATCGCAAAATGCAGGAAAGCCAAAAAGCCGGTAATAGTGGCGACGCAGATGCTACAGTCCATGACGGAAAACCCGAGACCTACCCGAGCCGAGGCGACGGACGTATCAAATGCGGTGTGGGACGGAACCGATGCAGTAATGCTGTCCGGAGAGACGGCTTCAGGAATCTATCCGCTGCAGGCTGCTGAAGCGATGGCGAGGATTGCCAAATTCAACGAAGGGGCGGCAATCGTAAAGGAACTTTTTGAAGAAGCGGAAGACAATACTCAGGCAGTGGCTGCGGCTGCTTACAGAATGGTACATGAGCAACATAAATTGGAAATCAAAGCCATTGTGGTATTTACGGAGACCGGATATACGGCCAGGGCAATCTCAGCGTTTCGGCCTAATGTGCCGATTCTGGCGGTTACTGATTCCAGCAAAACAGCTGACAGGATGGCAATGTCATTTGGGGTGACTTCATTTATAACGACATTTCCGGAAGGAAATTTCAGCATGACGGCTGAGGTGGTTAAAAAGCTGATTGCCTCGAAATTGGTGAGCCGCGGAGATACGGTTGTGGCCGTACACGGCCAACACTTCAATAAGCCAAATCTGACTAATGCATTGGAATTGGTGCGGTTGTGATGTCGCCAAATTGATTGACACTCCTGAGTGTGAGATATTAAGTAGAGTGAACGGGGTAATAAAAACATATATTGGCGTGTTTTGTTTTGTAGGGGTGTTTTTCGCCGGTGTGTATTTGGCCCCCCTATTCAAAACAAGACTGCAAAGCCCGGCCCCAATCCTTTAACCTCATCACGTACCAAACAGGAATGTATAAGTGCTGGCGGCCAGTGGTTTAGATTTGATAACCCAAATTTCGTTCCTGTGTGTGATATGCTAACAAAAGGTGCCGGAAAATCTTGTACTGATTCTTCTCAGTGTGAATACCGGTGTATGACTACAACCCCTGTCCGTTTTGACACCGAAGTTACCGGTCAGTGTTCCAAATACCATTTTTATACGAGTATCCAATTGGTGAGAAACGGAATCGCCGGTCCGGTAATGACTGAATAAACCTATCTTGTATTCAGTAAGGGTCGAATCCCACTCCAAAAACTGATAAAATAGCGTTTAGATTGTGATCTTGGCCCCGTCGTCTAGTGGCCTAGGACGCCTGGCTTTCATCCAGGAAATCGAGGGTCCGACTCCCTCCGGGGTCACAAATCGTTGAGTTTTGATGTTTAGCTACGAAGTTATTTTCTACAACCATTGGTCTCACACACTATTTCACAGACATCGACAGTTGCAGGTCGGATGTCTTTAAATTCAGATTTAATGGAATAACAGTTGTAACCACATTGATAGCTACCACGTTCTCGGGTTCTAGCTAGGCCTTCAGTCATACACTGCTCTCTGGATGATAGGTCTCTCTGATTAAACGTAATATTATCTGTATCCGGCTTATCGGTGGAATATATCCACAGTTCCCACCCTTCTCGCCTCACTGACTTAAAATATGAATAACCGTCACCTTCGTAGAACTCGGACTTGTTAGTTTGTTTCTCAAATAATTCCAAGCCAAAGAAAGTCATGATAGAAATGATAAGCATGAAAATGATATTTTTAGTTTTCTCCCAATCAAGCTTCATTTGGTCAATTACATACTTAGGATATTAGTTTATACGCAAGATACATTTTAATTTAAAGGCCGGTACACTATAACTCATGCCTTCTTTGGCAAGAGGCGCAGTCTTCCTTATTAGTTGTCTCAGTCTTTCCAATATTCGCTTTTGGGGAGAAGGTTGATTGGCGATGTATTTTTTGACTTCGTCGTCCATGCTCTTCTTTTTTATTTCAGAGTTTATTTGAGCTTAAATGACATAACATTCCGGGGAAGGCCTTTGAACCAGTCGGGTTCGCCTTTTTTCGTTTGCCATTTTTCTGCATCCTCGTAAATAAAACCGCTTTTTTCCATCAATTGAATCAACTGAGACTGAGAACGCGGATAATAAGGGACACCTACATGTGTCGAATCACCCAAATTTGATTTAATCCTGCTTACGACTTCGGCGTAACTTTCGCCGGGTTTGAAATCTTCATGACCTGTTTTTCCGTCTGACTCAACTATGACATGAGGTTTTTGGAAAAAAGGAAAACCCGGGTAATAATCTTTTTCGGTAATTATCAGCGTACCATCTGCCTTGAGTACCCTTGAGGCTTCGGAAATAAAAGAAGCAAGACCGGCGTCATCAAGGTGTTCTACCATGTCTTTTGTATGGAGAACTCCGACTTCCCGATCCACTATCGGGAGGTGTCTGGCATCGGCGACTGCACCTTCGGGTTTGTTTACTGCCAAGCCAACCTGGGAATAGTCCAACACTACCGACTTAACCTGTAAGCCATATGCAATATACTTTGACAATTCTCCCGTGCCTCCGCCGACATCGAGAAAAATTCCCTCCGTTTTGCCTACCCTTCCTTTAACTTTTTGGGAAATGAGTTCCGCATAGGATTTGGGCAGACCGCTTTCACTCTCTTGTGAATAATTATGCCGGCCTAAGGCGTCTACACCATATCTGGGGATTGCGACTTCTGAACCGATTTCCATTTATTACATTATATAAGATTTTGGTTCCAGGTCTTGTTGACTGAGAGGTCAAACAGTTCCTGAGCCCTTTCTTTTATACAATCTTCGTTCCAAGCAACTCTCTGGAAATACTTGGAAAATATTTCTATTCCCTGCGAATAGGTCATAAGCCCAAGGTGCTTGCCGTTGCCGTTTAGCTTGGTATTCCAATCGGAATCGCGGATGGCGGAGTTGAGCTGGCCGGTGATGACGGTCAGATTACCTAAGGTCAACAATAGATCATCGCGCAAATCCGCCTGTTCTTTGGATAGCCCTACCTCTCCCCAATTATTACGCCATTTCTTGGGCATGACGTGTTCCAGACTGTATTCAGCAAAGCTTAACAGCTTGGTGCTATTTAGGTGGCTTCGGGTTGATAGTTCCAGCAGATACAGAACGCCTTTGGCCTGGATATTGG
>JBAZTE010000033.1:0-5590 GCA_041662065.1 Bacteroidales bacterium
ACAGTTTATCGTCGGGAGCAATCCTGGCGATTAGCTGATTGGGCACCACAAAATCCCCTTCCCGAATTCCTGAATAGCCGGTGATGGTTCCAGCAATTGGGGCAGTCAGGCAATACTGCATCCTCTCCTTTTTTAACTGTTCGATTTTGGATTTCCAATCTGCCATCTCAAGAGTTATCTCTTTTAGTTTTTCCTGCCAGACAGCGTATTGTTGTGCCTGAATCGTTTCCAATCTGTTTTTTTCAAGCTGATACCGGTTTGTTACTGTTTCAAATTCGTGCCTGGGGGCGATTCCTTTGTGATAGAGTGTTTGCGACATCAGAAATTCCCTTTCTGCCTGATCCAATTGAGTCTTCTGTTCGGCCAACCTGTCAGAAAAGGAGCGGTACTCCTGCCTGTAAAGCGCTGTTTGGAGGTTACTGTTTTTAGTAAGGATTAATTTTTGCAGATCCGACTGTTGTAAACTATCTTCCTTAAGTCTGAAATTGAGCAGCATGAAATCGTGGTCAATTTTGTCGGAGGCCACATACAGCAGGGTATCACCTTTGTTGACGAAGAGATTTTCTACGATCCGGCACGATATCACCTGACCTGATATGACCGGAACTACCGGATTGTCTTCGTAACCGGATCGCACCACGCCTTCGCTTTGGGTTGTTACCTGAATTTTTACAACAGGCAGCAATGAAATGGTGGCAACAAGGAACAAAATAACGGCGATGTAAATGACTCGCCCGGTTGAGTGATTTTCTGAAAAATAATTTTCGGAACTACTTTTGGCAATTTCAGGAGGGAAAAATTGTCGGTTTTCCATTCTTTTGGCGTTTAACTTTCTATTAGTAAGTTAAGGCAAAAAAGAGAGAAAAACGAATTTTGGGGCTACTTTTTAAAGGTAGTCGGTGCAGGGTTTATCTAAAGTTGCTAATTTTACGGCTTCCGATGACAAAACCCGGTATTTGCAGAGGGTATTCCTTGAGGATAAGATCAAAACAAACTTTGTGTCTCCTTTGTGTTTTCCTTAGAGCCCTTAGTGGTGAAATTTTAGAGGTCTAACCACAAAGGTCACCAAGTTCTCCACGAAGGAGACACAAAGGGATGTTGAATCCGGAATATGAATGAGAACAGACAAAATAGCATATAGAAATACGTAAAATTGATATCAAAAATGGCTACAAACAGATTAATTGGAGAACTACCCAAAGTGGGGATCCGGCCCGTTATTGACGGACGGTTACAAGGAGTGCGGGAATCGCTCGAAAATCAAACCATGAACATGGCGAAAGCTGCCGCACGGCTTATCAGCGAAAATCTTCGTTTCCCAAACGGTGAAAAGGTCGAATGTGTGATTGCCGATTCGACCATTGGCGGAGTGGCTGAAGCTGCCATGTGTGCCGAAAAGTTTGCCCGTTCGGGCGTAGGTGTCTCGCTGACTGTTTCACCCTGCTGGTGTTACGGAACTGAGGTGATGGATACGGATCCGCTGTTGCCCAAAGCAGTATGGGGCTTCAACGGTACCGAACGTCCCGGTGCAGTATACCTCGCGGCAGCGCTAGCAGGATATGCGCAGAAGGGACTGCCTGCATTCGGTATTTATGGGCACGACGTTCAGGATAAGAAAGACGGCTCCATCCCTGAAGATGTAAAAGAGAAGATTTTGCGTTTTGTCAAGGCCGGCCTGGCGGTAGCGCAAATGAAAAACAAATCGTACCTCTCACTGGGTGGTATGTCGATGGGCATTGCTGGTTCATATGTCGATCAGGAGTTCTTGCTCGATTATCTTGGTATCCGCACAGAGGTGATTGATATGTCGGAATTGGTTCGCCGTGCCGAGCGCGGGATATACGATCCTGCCGAATACGCCAAAGCGCTTGCCTGGGTAAAAACTAACTGCAAAGAGGGCAAGGACTTCAACGATCCTGCCAGTCAGGCAACCAGGGAGCGCAAAGACTGGGAGTGGGAGATGGTGGTTAAGATGACCCTTTCGGCCCGCGACCTGATGATCGGAAACCCAAAGCTGAAAGAATTGGGATTTGGTGAAGAGGCGCTGGGCCACAACGCCATTCTTGGAGGTTTCCAGGGACAGCGTGCCTGGACAGACCATCTGCCCAATGGTGATTTTATGGAGGCTATTTTGAACTCCTCGTTCGACTGGAACGGCATTCGTCAGGCCTTTGTCTTTGCGACTGAAAATGATTCGTTAAATGGTGTCTCCATGTTGTTTGGGCATCTGCTTACCAATACGGCCCAAATTTTCTCCGATGTACGTACCTACTGGAGTCCAGAATCTGTTGAGCGGGTAACAGGCAGCAAACTCACCGGCAAAGCAGCCGGCGGAATCATTCACCTGATCAATTCGGGCTCAACGACCCTGGATGCCACAGGAAAGCAAAAAGCCAACGGCCAATCTATCATGAAACCATTCTGGGAGATCTCTGAGGCCGAGGCGCAAGCTTGTTTGGATGCAACCGATTGGGCTCCTGCCGACCTTGGCTATTTCCGCGGAGGCGGCTACTCTTCCCATTTCAAAACGGAGGGAGAGATGCCGGTAACCATGAGCCGCATCAATCTTGTGAAAGGGATCGGTCCTGTTTTGCAGCTGGCCGAGGGGTGGACTATTGATCTTCCTGACGAGGTGCACAATACCTTGGACCTGCGTACCAATCCGACCTGGCCGACCACCTGGTTTGCCCCCCGCACCACTGGCAAAGGGGCCTTTGCGGATGTCTACAGCGTAATGGCCAACTGGGGCGCCAACCATGGTGCCATCAGTTACGGTCACATCGGCGCCGACCTGATTTCGCTGGCTTCGATGCTTCGGATCCCGGTTTGCATGCACAATGTGGAAGAGGGCAAAATTTTCCGTCCAGCCTCATGGAGCGCCTTCGGAATGGATAAAGAGGGATCCGACTACAGGGCTTGCGATACTTATGGACCAATTTACGGGAAAACGAAATAATTGACAATTGACAATGGAAAATTGACAATTAGAATTTGTGTAAGTGTCATAATTTTAGGATGATACAAGGATTTAATCAACAAAATAGCCGGGAGGTAATCCACCTCCCGGTTTTTTTGTGCGCTATTTCAGATAACTTAAGTCTTCATTTTTCGTTAAAGAAGTCATTAGGTGTGAAATTGTCAATTTTCAATTGTCCATTGTCAATTGTTTAAAATTATTGGATGGGTTCGAAATTCTCTGTAAGTCAGTCTGTTTTTACAAAAGATAGTGTTCTGAAAGATTATTATACCGTCTTTCTTAGCCGGCAGTTGAGCCTTCTTGGAAGGAAGGAGGTGCATCTTGGTAAGGCCCCATTTGGAATATTTGGCGATGGAAAGGAGCTGGCCCAGATAGCCTATGTGAAAAGCTACCGCGATGGGGACTGGCGTTCGGGGTACTATCGCGACCAGACATTCATGCTGGCGGCTGGAATGATGACCCCAACAGAGTTTTTCTCCCAGCTGTATGGGGATACCAATACGGTCAACAATCCATCTACCGGAGGCCGCAATTTCAATAACCATCATTCAACTGCAAACATATCAGCCACTGGAGAGTTGAAAGAGCTTGCATTGATGAAGAATTCCGCAGCCGACCTTTCTCCTACCGCCGGGCAAATTCCCCGGCTCCTCGGCCTTGCCCAGGCATCCAAATTTGTCAGGGACCATCCCGAATTTGCACCACACACGGCAGGCAAAATTACCGGTGATGAGGTGGCATTTGGCTCAATTGGCGAGTCCAGTACTTCGGAAGGGATGTTTTTCGAAACCATCAATGCAGCTTGCGTGCTTCAGGTCCCCATGGCTGTTGCCATCTGGGACAATGGTTATGGAATCAGTGTTCCTGTGGACTTGCAGACGGCGAAAGGCAGCATATCGAAGGCGATGAAGGGGTTCGAAGCAGAGGGAAATGACCTTGGTTGTAAGATATACTCGTGTAAGGGGTGGGACTATCCATGTATGGTCCAAACTTTTGATGAGGGGATTGCACATTGTCGGGCAAACCATCAACCGGTCATTTTTCATATTGATGAACTGACACAACCGTTGGGCCATTCAACTTCCGGGTCACATGAGCGTTACAAAAGTGCCGAACGATTGCAATGGGAGCATGATTATGATGCCATCGTAAAATTCAAAGAGTGGATCCTCCACGAGGGATATGGTACCGCGGATGATTTGGCAAGACTGGAAGATGAGGCATTGTTGGAAGCACGTGCTGCCCGCGACCTGGCCTGGACCAATTACATCGCCGGATTTGAAGTTGAGAGTTCCACTTTAAAAGTAGTAGTTGACTCAATTTCAAATAGTTTTGCTCCTCTCTCCACAAAATCCGCCGAGTTAAAGGCATTGTTAAAGGCGGCTTATCCTACCAGAAAGGCATTGATCCGGTTTGCCAAATCCTTGCATCGAACGATTGCCGGAAATCCCTCATTAAAAGAACAGGATCTGCAGTTGGCCTCGTGGATAAAAACTTCAGAAGAGATAGGCGAGCGGCTTTTCAGCATTCCCCGGTCGGAAGGAGCATCAAAATTTCCATCCGGGGATGTTGTTAAAATAGAATACAGCAATGATCCAGCCTGGGTAACGGGATCAGAACTGCTGAACAAGAATTTTGACCTGCTCCTTCAAAAATATCCTTTGATGCTCTCCTTCGGTGAGGACACAGGAGTTTTGGGCGGGGTCAACCAGGAGACGAAAGGGTTGTCGGAGAAATTCGGTCTTCACCGTGTTTTCGATACCGGTATACGCGAGACGACCATTATTGGTCAAGGGATCGGATTGGCATTGAGGGGATTCAAACCAATTGCCGAAATACAATACCTTGATTATCTTATTTATGCACTTCCGACGCTGGCTGATGATCTCTCTACTTTGAATTACCGAACCTGTGGCCGACAGATTGCGCCATTGATCATCCGGACCCGTGGACATCAGTTGCAGGGTATGTGGCATTCAGGCTCCCCCATGAGCATGCTGCTTGGTTCGATTCGGGGGATTCATATTTGCGTTCCCCGAAACATGACGCAGGCGGCGGGATTTTACAATACCCTCCTCAAAGGGGATGAACCGGCCCTGGTCATAGAGCCATTGAAGGGATACTATGTCCGTGAGAAACTGCCTGATAATATTGGAGAGTATTGTATTCCACTGGGCATTCCTGAAATTCTGCTGGAAGGTTCCGATTTGACGCTGGTTACTTACGGCTGGAATGTGACCATAGCACTGGAAGTATGTTCAATCTTAAAATCAACAGGCATTTCGGTAGAGTTGATTGATGTTCAGACTCTTTCTCCTTTTGATGTAAATCACCTTATTACCGCATCCATTCAAAAAACCAATCGTTTGGTATTGTTGGATGAAGACGTACCTGGCGGAGGAACCGGGTATATGCTTCAGAAGATATTGGAGCAGAAAGAGGCATTTTACGCGCTGGATGAGCAACCGTTGGTGATTTCTGCCCGCGACCACCGCGGCGCTTACGGTACTGACGGGGAATATTTCTCCAAACCCAATGTGGATTCGGTGCTGGAGGCCTTGGTTGGGATGATGAGAGGAAATGGGAATTAAAGATTACAAATCAATGTCGTTT
>JBAZTE010000034.1:0-5429 GCA_041662065.1 Bacteroidales bacterium
ATACGGGGCTGACCTGAAATCCCGTATATATCAGATCCAGATGAAGGAAATCTCATGTAAGAGCATTCTCGCGAACCTTGACAGGTTCATACAATTTGTTTGGAGCAAGGTTTTCTACAGGGCAAAATTTTTAATCTTCCCTGTTGGACAGGATAAGTCCCACGATACCTGCAGCGACCCCTTCTTTTGTTGAAAACGTGGATTTCTGAATGGTGATGGTATGCCTTGTCCTCCCGGGAAGGGAGATAGGGCCGGAGTAAGTCAGCGTTCCCGAGTTTTTTAAAAGCTCATGATTATGGGAAGTGAAAATTAGAGCATCGTCCGGGTCCAGAATCTCATCACAGGTTTTTCCAGCTATCTCAGAAAAACGTTTTCCGATAAACTGAGAAAATGACAGGTTACAACCCATGTATCTCCCATAAATATCCATATAAAAAATCGGGCTGGGAAGCGTATCGATCAGGTGCTGTAAAAATCCCAGCTGATCTTCAAGTGCATCCTGTACGTGCTTCCATTCAGTAATATCGGTGATAATGATGTATCGCAAAACCGAGTTTTCGTGTTCTATTGATGTAATCCGGTTATAAATATAACGACGTGTTCCGTCTTTCCTCACAATCCAGAACCTTATATCGGAAGGAACATTCCGGGAAATGAGACATTCATCAATAACCTTTTGGATCCTTTCACGTTCTTCGGGGGCAGCAAGATCGGGCGGTTTAATGGTCAATAATTCATCATGGGAGTACCCAATGATCTCTTCTGTACGACTGTTTGCATAGATAACACTGCCATCTTCATAAATAATGATCCCGTCCTGAAGATTTTCTGCCATAAGGCGGAACTTCTCTTCACTTAAGCGCAAAGCAGTTTCAGCAGATTTTTTTGCAGTAATATCTTCAAGGATAATGATCATGCCCTGTTTACCATCATCAAAAACAGCAGGACGTATTTTCTGGCGAAAAAACTGGAGTGCAGGGTTTTTTATCTCAACTTCCTGATCAAAAATACCATTCTTCAATGACACCCTGATGTTCTCAATAATTTCTTCGACAGCGGATCCCGTTACATTGAGGGAAGAAAAAGAATTTCCAAGAATTTCCGTTCGTGACTTTTGTATAAATGTAAGGAAGGGATCATTGATTCGGACAATCCGTTTATCCTGATCGAGAACGACAATCATATCCTCGGTATAACCGAACATGGGATCCAGGGGGACCCTTGAAGCAAGCGAGAAGACTTTTGCTTTTCCATAATTCCGCATCTGAACATAACCGGATACCTGAAGGATGCCAAGATAGTGCCCCACAGAATGTTTGTTCTTGTTGAGGGCGCGTGCAATTTCTGTGACGCTCATTCCCTGGGGGGAATCCTTTAAAATCTCTTTTATCAGGATAAATTCTTCTTTAAAAGGTTCCATGGTTCTGTATCTTCCATGACGTTTCTCATATGCTGATTCTCATCCAATTTGGTTTACGTAACAGATAAAGGTTTCACTTATAGGTTACATTTGTGAGTTACCCATAATCAGAATATATAAGCACCAATCATATCTTTATTATTAGCACATCAACTGCATTTACAGCAAAATTTCACGCTGGCAGCACTGACATAACACATAAAAACCGTTACGTGAAAAAAGCAAGTAACAGGGGAAGATCGATCAATGGCGAATTACGTAAAAATATCATGCATTCTGCTCATACTTTGTGCATGCCTGATTGCACCTGCAATGGCAGGAACAAAATACATGTCCGGCAGCCCGCAGTTGTCCGCATATATTTCGGGTACCAATGAGTTCAGCCCGTGTAGTGAATCCCAGCTGACTATTGTTATTGAAAATACTGGGCTCAACGAATTCAAATTTATCCAGTCAGGTCTTGTTGATAGGGATGATCTCCCGAATACCGCAAAGTTCCTGACCGTCAGATTACAACCCGGGGATGCCCCGCTTGTCATCAAATCCGATCCCCAGATGCTGGGTGATCTCAAAGGGGGAAGCAGTGCAAATGCCCCGTTCACAACCAAGATCAATGCTGATGCACCGGCAGGAATCTACAACCTCCCATTAGACATCAGTTACACGTATCTTTATACGGCAGAACAATACGGTGTTGATACGATCGGATACACCTACAAAACAGAAAACCAGACGGTCATCATCCCCATAAAAATTAAACCGGATATATCGATCGATGTCCTTTCAGTAGTTCCGGAAAACCTGAATGTAGGAATTGAAGGGTACGTCAATATGAAGATTAAAAATACCGGATCTGATAATGGGGTAAAATCCATTGTAAAACTTACCAGAAATGGCAACAGCCCCATCATCCCTACCGACAGCAGTGTCTATATCGGGGACTTTCCACGGGGCAGTACGGTGGATTGCCGGTATAAATTATCCGTTTCCAGCGATGCACAAAAACAGACCTATCCGGTCGACGTTGTCGTAGTATACCAGAATAATGAAGGAGGCTTTGTTACTTCCCGCAGTGATACGGTTGGAGTACCTGTCGGGGGTAAAACAGATTTTGAAATCGTTTCACTCCCCGCAGTGATGAATCCGGGGAATAAGAAAGTCATTTCCGTTGAATATAAAAATACCGGTGATACGACCGTATCTAGTGCGCAGGCACGGATAAGTGCGGTTGATCCTTTTACCAGCAATGATGATGTTGGCTATATCGGTGATTTAAAACCCGGCGAGTCCCGGATTGTGTCGTATGCCATGAGCGTGGATAAATCGGCAACCATCAAGGAATACGGGCTTGACTCAGAAATCCGGTACCGGGATGAACTCGATAACACGTATATCTCTGATACCATGAAAGTCAAGGTAAATGTGACCTCTCCTGCCGGTGCAACAGCTATTCTGTCTAATCCCATCTACCTGCCAATCGTTATCGCAGCGATTATTGGTATTATCTATCTTGTATATCATTTCCGCAAGAAAAAGCAATAATGCCGGATGAGGGATTTTACCCTCGTTCTTGTTTTATTCTTAAAAAAATCTCCCCGTAAAAAGCACTTAGTTTGATGATTGGATATACGTGATAAAATTTTAAAAAAACAGGTAACAAAACATGATAAGTGAGATTTTTACCTCAATTGCCAATACAATCAACCGGCGCCCGAAACTCATTGCCTGACTGCTTCTTGCGGTTTTCATCATAGCATTGTTTGGTATGACACAGCTTACCATGCAGACGGGGGCAGAAACATATCTGGATGCGAATTCCCAAAAAGGAATTTTATATAATAAATATATCGATACATTTCAATCCGATTCTCTGATCCTCATCATTGATGCCAGCGATCCGTTAAACCCGGACGTACTCAATTACATGGACCGGCTGGAAGATACTATTCGCGAGCAGCAGAATGTTAAATCCGTAAATAGTATTGTGGATATTTTAAAAAGTGCGAACGGTGGCACCCTCCCCCAGAGCAGGGCACAGATAGATGCCATTGTTGCTAGAAGCCCTCCGGAAACCCGGGCTACTGCCGTCCCGTCAAACGTTATGTCGCTTGTGCAGATCCAGATCAACCAGAGATTATCTGACAATGCAAAAACCGCAGCACTGAATAATGTAAAATCAGTCGTGACCTCTTCAAATCCTCCCCCGGGTGTTACGGTAACCGTGACCGGAAGTCCTGCATTCTCTGCCGAAATGAAAACTTCCATGAGCCAGGATATGGGCACCCTGATAGGAGCTGCGATGGTTCTCATGATCATTGTCATGGAAATCCTCTTTGCCTATGTCCGTTACCGGTTCATGCCCGTTTTTCTTGTCGGGATGGGTCTTATTACCACCCTGGGCCTCATGGGAATAGTCGGTATTCAGCTGAACATGGCAGTTATCGGGGCGTTCCCGGTGCTTATCGGACTTGGTATTGATTATGCGATCCAGTTCCACGCACGGTTTGATGAAGAAGCCCGCAAAGGCCCTCTCGATGCGGCAGTCCTGACTACCGTAACAAAGACCGGACCTGCCGTGATGTATGCAATGCTTGCAACCTCCGTAGGATTCCTTGCCATGTTCATATCTCCCGTCCCGATGATCCGTTCATTCGGACTTGTCGCGATCATTGGTGTCATGACCTGTTTTTGTGTTTCGCTTATCGGAATGCCCACCCTAGCAATTCTTCTCAATTACAAACCCAAGCACGAAGAACCCAAAGTCTGCTATGCTGTTGGTGAAGGAGCCTGTGATACCCTTGTGGATAATCAGGTCCACCGCAAAAAAGGAGCAAAAGGAAGCTGGTTCTATGCCCGATTCCTTTCGAATACCTCGGTAAAAATTGCCAAAAACCCCGTCCCGCTCCTTCTTGTCGTAGGGCTCATCGCCGTGATCGGTTTTCAGCTGGATGCGATTATTCCCATCGACTCCAATGAGAACAGTTTTGTTCCCAGCGATATGCCGGCAAAAATCTCCATGGATACGGTTGGCAGGGTCATCGGATCGACCGATAGCGCAACGATCTATTTTGAGAGGCAGAGTGTGACGGATCTCGATACTCTCAAATGGATGAAACAGTTCCAGGACTATGAGCTCTCGCACCACCCGGAACTGACAAAGTCTACGAGTATTGTTACGTATGTTCTTGCCTATAACAACGGGGTCATGCCCGAGACATAGAGTCAGCTCAATGAAGTGATGACGCGGATTCCGGATTTAGTAAAGAAACCTTATGTCAGCGGATCTATGAATGCAGTTGTAGAGTTTGGGACTATAAAACTCGAATCCAAACCTCAGGAATCTCTCAAAGTGCAGATGATCAATGACATTGCATTCATTGAACCCCCGGTCGGAATTACTGTGCAGCCTTCCGGAAGATTTAATTTTTTTTACTACGCTCATGCATGATATGGGGTCTTCCAAGGATTCAATGACAATCCTGGGTTTTATCATGATCTTTGTCTATCTCGTTCTTGTATACCGGCATCTCCATGTAGTCTCTCCCCTGGTTCCGATTATTGCGATTGTCGGATGGAATGCAGTGGCCATGTATGCGCTTGGCATTGCTCACACGCCCCTTACTGCAACGTTAGGATCCACGACCATTGGTGTTGCCGCAGAGTACACCATCCTTGTCATTGAACGCTATGCTGAAGAAGAAGAGCGTCTCCACAATTCCCAGGAAGCAATCCAGGAAAGCGTGCAGAAAATTGTGCTCTGTAGAAAACCTTGCTCCAAACAAATTGTATGAACCTGTCAAGGTTCGCGAGAATGCTCTTACATGAGATTTCCTTCATCTGGATCTGATATATACGGGATTTCAGGTCAGCCCCGTATCTTCTTTTCAGGACAGAGAATTTGGTTTCGACCAGGAAACGTTTACGATACCGGACGAAATCAATCTTCAGAAGTATTAATGCGTGTTTTGAATCGTGAACCCGGCTTTTTGAAAAAAGCCGGGTTCACGAT
>JBAZTE010000035.1:0-5422 GCA_041662065.1 Bacteroidales bacterium
AGATACGGGGCTGACTTGAAATCCCGTATATATCAGATCCAGATGAAGGAAATCTCATGTAAGAGCATTCTCGCGAACCTTGACAGGTTCATACAATTTGTTTGGAGCAAGGTTTTCTACAGGGCAATTTATTCCAACTTCAAATCAGGTTCACTCAGATCATGGACCAGATCAACAGCCCGAACGGTGATGTCCTCATCGCAACTTCATTCGGGTTGTCCACGTTCAATGGAACATGGAGTACCCGGCATGTCAACTTAGACAATATTTCAGAGGGGCTGATGGATAATTTTATCACCGCAGTTGAATTTGATCACCGGGGAAATCTATGGATCGGGTATTCCGGCGGTATTCAGATCTACAATGGTGTTTATTATCAGGTAATCCGCGATCAGCCGTTGCTCAAAGATATACGAATTAATGATCTCCAGCGCTGGAACGATGACATGTGGGTTGCAACCGGCCATGCAGGTATTCAACGTTACCGCAATGGTGAGTGGACATGGTTCCAGCCCATGACCAGGAACGGGCCGGGATTTTATGAGATCGACAGCATGACCCTTGATTCCGGGAGCAATTATTCAAAAAACAATTCGCTGGTGATTGCTACGGTAAATGAAGGTTTGTGGATTGTACGTGCTCATGATGACCCGGTCAAGGTTGAGGTGCTGGCAAGTAAAGATAGTACCGCCGGGCAGATGCAGCATGTGAAACAAGATCCGCTGGGTGGAGTATATTTCTTCAACCCTGAAAATATCATTCACTATGATACGATATCAGATTTTAAGGATGTCCTGACTGCCGGTGATCTGACACAGGAACAAATAACCATCAATGACATTGCTGCCGGATCCGATGGCAACCGTTACATTGCATCTGATGACGGAATATATATCTGGCGTAAGGGGAAGTTATATCGTCACCTGACCCGTTTTGAAGGGATTGGGACATCCGAAATTGTCAGAACGGTGAATGTGGATGCAAAAGACAGGGTCTGGTTTGCTACCCAGAGATATGTCGGTTATTACATTGACAATACGAATCCCGAAAAACTAATACCGATTTACATGGTTACCCCGACTGCTTCACTGATTCCGATCACTATTATCAATGTTACTCCCATTCAACCCAGTCCATCAACGGCAATCAATCCATCTTCTGACTCGTTATCCGTTATGACCATCTTTACCCAGGTAACCGATCCACTTGCACGTGCAATCAATGCGATTGCTCAAAAATTTGGCACGAATATTTTTCCCTGACTTTTAAATAATTGACCAACCGGACTGCTGGAGAAAGATCTTTTTACTAAATTGCTGGTACGGCATGAATCCAGGAAAAACAATGGATACCTGTACTGAATTACCCAAAACCATTTAAGGTGTATTCACAGATTTGTATTGCCATGCGAGCCTGTGCTATCGTGCTGTTGTTCATCATTTCACTGTCCCTTGTCACTCCTGCATTAGCCGCAAATGAAGAACGCTACGGGTACATCAAGGTTCAGGATGTTACGGTACGGCTTGATAACGGGACGGCAGCTATCCACGTGAATTACACGGTGGATGAAGGCACACGATTTATCTTTTTTTTGCTGGGAAAACAGGATCTCAAGAACAAGCTGTTGAAGATCCTCAATTATGATGATGCCCAAATCACCCGCATCGATCTCTCCGGTGCCGATTTTATCGTCAATGATGCGGCATTCTCTTACGGGAAAGGAATATACTGGTATCCCTCCCATGAATTTAATGTCGCAATCCCGAACCTGACGATCCAGACTCCTCAAATGACGCGTAACTTTACTATGGCAAAAGCGTTCCCTACGGGTATAGGTTTTTTCGCAACGAACAAAGAGGAATTGTCCCCCGATATATCTCAAACCGTTGTATCCGGGGTACGATCGTATTAACGAGATTTTCCTTATAATTTTTTTCAAAGATACGCGTCAACATTCACTATCATACCCTTAAGATTCCCGTGCATAGATCCGAGCCGGTGCAACGATTGCGATCCCGTGTATTCGTTCCGGAAATACCCATTATAACGTGTTTTTAGTAAAAACCCGGTAGGTCTAATCATACTGGCAATCGAGATTACCTAATTCGGCAATGGAAATCTGTACTGTTCTTTTCTCATGAGGGAAAAACCGTGGAATGCTGAATGTTTTTGTCAATCCATGGCAATACGTGGCAGAGGGAACCAGGGTAATATCCACGTCAACGTTGTCAAATGTGCTATTTGTCGGGGTGGCTACCTGAAAACTTCCGGTATATACATCAAAATTGCCCACCCCATCCTGGAGAAAACCATCAGGATCAAGGCTGCTGACCGTGATATCATAATTCCGGTTGGGGGAAACACACCCGGTAAAAAAGAGCAGAAGTACAATTATCAATACGATCCAGCCATCTTTTTTCATAGGTGTCAAATCAAATGTTTGTTCTGTATCCACTCATATTTTTTGTCACCATTAAATTCCGGTCTGATAAAACCCTGAAAAGATCGAACCGGGGAATAGTGCAGATTTTTTTATTCTGTAGAAATCCTTTTTTTCCCATTCATTCAGTTATTCTCTGCGGCAACTATGAGGGTAACCCTCCCCTCTCATGAGTAAGGGGGGCAGGTCCTTTCGTCTCCTAAAGGACATTTTCCTCAACATTTTCTAAAAACCGCCCGCGCAGTGTCACGCCCGTATGATCGATGGCATGAAAATAAAACGAGTGAGCGTGCTCAAGCCGGCTATTTAAAAAAAAAACAACAACCTGCCGTGTCATGACTCCGGTGAGCCAGAGGTTTGCGGATGTCAGGGTCACGGTCAGTTCAGCCTTTTTCCCCGCAATGAATTCAGGTACAATCGCTAAAAAAAAGATTGCTGGTTTTTCCTGATGGAGAAGAGCGCAAGCACGAGAAGGGCACCGCACGCCATCAGGGAGATCGAACCGGATCTCTGCGGCGTGGTTGGAATGGCCGGTGATAATCCTACAACAACGGTACTGGTTGCACCCGCGTTTACTGCGGTAGTAACTTCATAATCCTGGTAGCCAGTCAACCGGACCATTACTATGTGACTTCCGACAGGGATCGCTTTCAGGGTCAACGGACTAATTCCCACAAAATTATTGTCAATAAAAACATTTGCGCCAGCAGGTGTTGAAGAGACCGATACTTCACCAACCCCGGCGTTTGGCCCGGCAGACTGAAGGAGAGCACTGATTTCAGAGACGGTGTTAGCATAGACTGTAACTCTGGCAGTGTATGGCTGGTATCCGGCAAGGGTGAGGGTAACCGTATGATCCCCGACACCAATAGAATTCAGTTTGAGCGAACCGCTTCCGGGAGTCTGGCCGTAATTCGTACCATCGATAATCACCGAGGCACCCCCGGGACTTGAGGACACATATACCCAGCCGGTCGTACTTACCGGCATCGGGTTGAGGGAGGCGGAAACGATTTTTGTCCCCCCTGCCGGAACATCCACGGTCGATTTCGAGTTCCAGTATGTGGGTACCTGATGCAAGGTTGTTGAGCGTGAGAGGAGTAGTTCCCCTTTCCAGTCCGTCCAGTACCACTTTTGCATTGGTTGGATCGGAGAGAATATACAGGGAACCCGATGTATCCATTGAGGAGAGCGGACAATAAACCGTTGAACGGGTTCCGGACGAGACCGATGCTGATGTCGTGAACGTGCGATACCCGTTCAATTCAGCCTATATCGTGTAACTGCCCGGCCAGACCTCACTGATTGTCAGGGGTGCACTGCCACGGTAATTCCCATTGAAATAGATTGAAGCTCCGGATGGTGAGGATTCGACATAGATCGAACCGTAATTTACCGGAACCGGGGTTTCTACCGGATTGAGGGTGGCATACACCGTTTTTGTCTCACCGGATGATGGTGAAGTAAGTTCCTCGGAATACGTGGTGCAGCCGGCTTTTTCCACCGTAAATGAATGATAGGGGGCAGCCGAGGTGTACACCGGGACCGTGAGTGAACCTCCACTGGTAACGCCTTTTTCCACACTGTCAAAATATACCCTTGCATCATCCACATTGCAGCGGATCTCAATCCATCCCTGATCCCCGCCAATCGCGCTGATCGCGGGGACCAGTAACAGAAACAGGCTTATTACGATACCTGCGAGAAAAAGCAGTTTTTTCATAGAAAATCTCCGTCTGGGATTAATGGGTTTTTTCGGTATAAACGTTTCTAAAAAGGGAAAATTCTTAGTATTACGAGATAATTGGGTGTGGGGAAAAACCCTTATGAATTATTTAATAAACATTGCCTGAATTTCAGCCCGGGGAAAATCCTGTCCGCGAATCCGCAGGGACCACCGCTTTGTGGTGATGGATTGCAGAGTTAGAGTGCAGAAGAGCACCTGCACCTCCTGTTCGGTGAAAAAATGCGTGCAAATCCCCAGACATTGCTGAATCGTTCCGGGTTCTACACCAGACCCCGTACCGGCACGAAAATCTTCAAGAGAGAATCCGGAAAAATACAGGGTACCTCCTTTTTTGAGCAGACGTACTGCTTCTAAAGCCGCACCAGATCGATCACTGCACAACATATGCGAAAGAACGTGAGTGGCGATCACCCCGTCAAACACATCCGGGGCAAAGGGCATGCTGCGGACATCGGCTACACAGAGAGATCCGTTGTGCACCGCATCAATGATCGGTTTACACATCCTGACAGCACAGGGTGAAAAATCAATTGCCGTCACTTCCCAGTGACGCAGGCACATGCTTGCCAGGCCCTTCCCATTGCCGCAACCCAGTTCAAGTACCCGCGAACCCGGGGGTAATGCCGGGAGATGGTGTACTGCACCACTCCAGATGGCTCCTCTCTGCGAGTAGTCCTTATCCCAGGCTTCGGAATTTTTTCTCACAATCTTCCCTGCTCATACACATGTGTTTAAAAAAATAAAAGACGGTGACTCGTGTAACAAGCAGCATCGATCCAGTCATAAAAATGTATAAAAAACATTCCGTTTTGGCAAGAAGCCGGCATGCTACACCAAAGCACTCATATAACCGGGGGTGAAAATATGTGCTCTGTAGAAACGATTTCCTCACGAAGAAAAACCGAGTGAAAAACAACCGAAAGATCTAAGGTATGGTGTCTCCTTACAGTGTTATGCTAGTAAAGAATAAGGAGACAATTAATAAATCGTCCGGTCGGTTTATCAGTTTTATCAAACATGCATATTCCCTTGTCCAGTCCACTCGACTCACCCCATATTCTTGTAAGTATTCCAGGAGAGATTACACTCAACATCAGCGGTTGACACGACTTCTTTTCAAAGAATATCGAAAAGAAAACTATCGCACCGTCATCTGGAACCTTGAAGAAATGGATCGTATCCGGGCAGTACTGGGTCTCACAACAATTCCTCATTTTACAACCCTTCAAAAATTT
>JBAZTE010000036.1:0-4390 GCA_041662065.1 Bacteroidales bacterium
TTACTAGCATAACATTGTAAGGAGACACCATACCTTAGATCTTTCGGTTGTTTTTCACTCGGTTTTTCTTCGTGAGGAAATCATTTCTACAGAGCATGTATTTTGGCCATCACTTCCGGCTCCCGAGTATTGTTTCATTTCTTGTTATCGGAATGCTGGTTGGGCCGTTTGGGCTTGGGATCATCTCCGACCAGTCTGCTATCGAGACGTTTGGCCAGATTGGAATCGTCCTTTTGCTCTTTACTATCGGTCTTGAGTTCTCGTTTGAAAAACTCCTTCATTCATGGCGAACGGTTATCATCGGCGGGCTGCTCCAGGTTACCACAACCATTGTGGCAATTACTCTTGTCACCACGTATTTCAAGCTCCCGTTCAATGAAGCACTCGCCTTTGGGTTTATTGTATCTCTTTCCAGTACAGCAATTGTGATGAAAATCCTGCAGGAACGAAGGGAAGTCGATACGATTCAGGGCAGGACCCTCCTGGGGTTCCTCATCTTCCAGGACCTTGCAATCATCCCCATGCTCCTCATCACGCCGCTTCTTGTAGGCAGCAGTGGTCCTGATCTGGAGAGGCGGCTCCCTTACCAGATTGGAAAAGTTGCCGGGCTCTTACTGGTCATCATCATCCTTGCCAAATGGGTTATCCCCGCTTTCCTGTACCGGGTTGCCCGCCAGAAGAACCGCGAGTTGTTCTTCATTACCATAGCCGGCACTTGTTTAGGTGTCGGATGGCTGACAAGCGAGGCCGGCCTTTCGGTAACGCTTGGTGCTTTCGTGGCTGGTCTCATCATCGGTGAATCTGATTATAATATTGATGCACTCAGCCATATCATTCCGTTTCGGGATGTCTTTGCAGCAATTTTTTTCCTCTCGATTGGCATGCTTCTCAATACAAGTGCGGTATATGCGGATCTCAACTGGGTTATCCTTATCGTCATCATTGTTCTGGCAGTCAAGATCCTGACAGGTATATTTTCTGCCGCAGTCCTTGGCATGCCCGCCCGGGTCTTTATCTTTACCGGGCTTGCACTCTGCCAGATAGGGGAATTTTCCTTTGTCCTTGTAAAGAGTGGCCTTGATTCCCACCTTATCCCGGACGGACGTTACCAGCTTTTTCTGGCTGGGGCGATCATCACCATGGCACTGACGCCGTTTGCCATGAACGCCTCCCCGCGAATTGTCGAACTGTTCTACCGGCTTGCACCAAAACGGGTATTCCTGCCCGGGCAGACTGAGCATGATTCTGAGAAAATCCTCTCCGGTCACATGATTATTGCAGGGTACGGTGCAACCGGTAAAAGTGTTGCACGGGCCGCTGCGATCGCCGGCATTCCCTACAGGGTCATTGAACTGAACCCGTAGATCATCCGGCAGGAGCGATCCACCTTCCGCCCCCATTTCATGTTCGGGGATGCGGCCCAGCGAGAAATCCTCGAACATGCCGGTATACATAACGCACGGGCACTCGTTGTCGTAGTCTCGGATCGGGAAGCAATACCTCGTATCGTTCACCTCGCCCGGTAACTCTCTCCCCGCATCCATATCGTGGCCCGGATACAGCATATCCGGAATACGCAAAAGCTCCTCGATATCGGTGCGGATGAGGGGATATCCGAAGAATTCGAGGCCGCACGGGAGATCTTTACCCGCGCACTGCGGAAATATCACCTACCTGAAACAGAGATACAGAAGGTTGTTTCACGTCTTCAGAAATGGGGATATGCGAAATTTATCAAGAACCCGGAGAACGGCCGGACAATACCCAGCATAGATACCCTGCTGCATTCCCTCCGGGTGCATACGATTCCCGTCGAACCCGGTTCTTACTCCGTGGGAAAGACTATTGCCGATCTGGATATCAGGAATCGTTTTGGCATTGCAGATTTCGGGTTCCGGCATGGGGAGAAGACCGTTTTTGATCCGGATGCTGATCAGATGATTACCGCAGGGGATGCACTGATCATTTTTGCATCCGATGAGAAGATCGAAGAAATGTTACCGCTCTTTCAAAACAGGTAATGTGTTCCTGGTAACTGTGGTTATCGAGGAATGAAAAAACAGTAGATTATTTCTCTAAAAATTTTTCAATGCCCGCTTTGAGCTCAATGATGGAGACCGGTTTCTGAAGCACACCCAACCGGGGATCATTCATTACGGTGATCTTTTCCTCAACGGAAGGTGATGCCGTAAAGAGCAGTACCGGTATATCCTTCAGACAATACTCTCCCCGGAGTGTTTCTAAAAATTCCCACCCGTTCATAGGAGTCATCATGATATCGAGGAGGATGAGTGATGGGGGGTCTTCCTTCACTTGTCTGAGCGCATCGGACACATCATGAATGAGGACTGGTTCATAACCGATACGCTTGAGGAGGATCTCCATCATATCCAATATGGGCAGATCATCTTCAATGAGCATAATTTTATGAGGCATTTTTCATCTCCTTGGGAAGGTGAATGGTGAATGTACTACCGGTGTTTACTGCACTTTCCACTGAAATATCTCCGCTATGCATCTGAACAATTTTTTTTGCTATGGGCAGTGAAAGTCCGATACGGTCATACCGACGGAACAATTTTGATGCGTCAGCAAGCTGGAACGGTTCAAAGATTGATGAGAAGACATTTTGTTCAATACCTATCCCGTTATCCTGTACGGAAATGTGATGGTGTGAGTCACCGGTTTCTGAACGATAAAATATCCTGATTTTGCGCGGGGGTTTGGAATAACTCACCGCGTTTGAGAGCAGGGAGTCGATCACACTGTAGATGCGGTCTTTATCAGCAGTGAGTGTTACTGATTCGGGAATATCAAGGGTAACGTCTGCTTTTGATAAGTATTCACTTGTATCTAGGATGTTTTTTACGAGAGGTTCGAGTAAGAACGTTGAATAACTCAACTGGAGTTTGCCGCGGTCAAGCACAGAAAGATCGAGCATCTGGTTGATGATCTGGCGTTCACGATCCACACTGGCAAGGCAGCGTTCAAGGATCTTTTTTGTATCTTCAACAATGCCAAAACCCTGCGGATCGGAAATCAGGAGGTTGAGATACCCGAGAATCGGCTGAAGGGGTGTGCGCAGTTTATGGGCAACCGTGATGATGATCCCACGCCGTCTTTCGTTGTCCTCAAGGATTTTATCAGAAAGACGTTGTTTTTCTGAGATATCGACAATATTTATCATCGTTGTCGGTTTCTCAAGATGAAGAATCGGATTTGCCGTGAGTGAACCCAATCGCATTCCGCCGGTTTTGGTAACAAACCGGATCTCTCTCTCTTAGTGAACAGGTTTGTTTTCCGACCCGGGCTTTGCAAATTCAATAAAATCATCCTGGTCACGTGCATCAACAAACTCAGCCAGGTTTTTTCCTGCAAACTCATTCTTGCTGTAGCCTGAAAAAACGGAAAATGACGGATTAGAAAACCGGATAGTCCCGTCATGTATGAGCAGGATGCCATTGGGGGAATTCTCGGTTAACAGACGATATTTCATCATATTGTCATTATTCAGTCTCTCTGCGATCTTCCGGCCGTTGATATTTACCGCTGTGCAGCTGATGGTGGATTCATCAATCGTATTCCATGAGAGATTTACCCAGCAGCCCGCACCCGATTTTGTTGCAAGACGTGCCTCAAAATTCTCCGTAGCTTCATTCTTTTGGAATCTCTCCAAAAACCTCTCTTTTTCTCTCGGTGTCAGGCAGAGCGATGAAAACGGCTTGCCGTTGATCTCTTCTGTGGTATAGTCAAGCGTAGCCTGAAACCGGGTATTTGTCTGCCGGATTGTGAAATCAGCTCGACTAAAAAGTGCAATACCCAGCTGTGAGTGCTCAAATACTGACCGGTAGCGGGTTTCGCCAGCCCGTATTTTTTCAATAAAGTAAGCGATCATGCTTGCAATAATGATAAAGAGAATCACTTCAGAGGTAACGGTGACCATTGCCCCATAATCAGGGTAGCGGTAATAATAGCCGACTGCCTGGTATGCCACTCCGCAGATAAGAGCTACTAACAATCCACGTTTTGGATACAAATACACAGCATAGATGATGGGAATAAAGAATAACTGGTAAGTGATGAAATCAATCGAGCGGGAGAATGAGAGTGCCGTGATGAGGGTACAACAAACAGCAAGTGAGGTGATCACACAGAACCGGACAATATTTGTCCGGGATATCGTATGCTCTAAAAACCGAATCTCCTTTTTTTTCCATAACCTGCGTGGACAATTCAATTTTCTGTTATTTGAACATTCACTTAAAAATACATGCTCTGTAGAAATGATTTCCTCACGAAGAAAAACCGAGTGAAAAACAACCGAAAGATCTAAGGTATGGTGTCTCCTTACAATGTTATGCTAGTAAAGAATAAGGAGATAATTAATAAA
>JBAZTE010000037.1:0-4168 GCA_041662065.1 Bacteroidales bacterium
TCATGTTTAATTGGTTTTTGGGTTATAATTTATTTTCAAGTTCCAGCATTCGCATCCTGGCATTAACTTCTGATTCAGCGAATACAGGCTTTTCGCTTTTGGCCGGCCTGCTTCGTTTGGCAACTTCGGTATCTTCATAAGCAGGGAAGGTGACCGGTGAAACATCCCACAGCTTTGATACCTTCAGGATGGTGCGTAAATCGTTACGATCATCGGCTTCATCAAACTGCCATTTCTGTTCGCTGACTTCGAAAGCGAACGAACTTGAACGGATATCGCCACGGTTCAAACTTTCAAGCAGATCATTGCCGGCAGTGGTGTTGGGTGCTTCAAACTGATACATCAGTTTATTTTCTTCCTTCCAGATTTTCAAAGTTCCGGATGACCTGCGGGCCAGCACCAGGTTAGGATCGTGGTTGTACAATGCAACAACATCGTGGTTGGCATCGGCAAGCACTTCATCAAAAGCGGCAGGATCAATCTGTTCCTTATACCAGCGAAGATCTGTTTGCACGTTGAACACGGCTGCAGAACCGATTACGGTCCGGCTTTCAGCTTCAGCAGCCCGCAATTCAGTCGGAATAGTCAGGTACCTGCGTTCAACAGTTTCGTTATTGTGCTTCATCGTTTTTATCTTTTATGTCGTTGGTATCTTTAGAATCCTTTGGTGCCTTGCCTTCATAGAATGCAGCAATCTTATCCACCGGTGCATAAGCCGCCTGCACATAATGGGTGTCACCGTTCAATGGATCTTTCGGAAGGTTTTCCAATTCAGCAATCTGGTTAGGGGTGATGCTGGCAACTCCGAACAGCCCTTTGTAATATTCTGCCCGGCTTTTTGAATCACCGCGAAGCAGGCCGTTGAATTCGTGTTCAATGTATTCGCTATCCTGTGCATTTGATTTCACAAGTTTGCGCGAAAGTTCTTCTTCCCAGCGATTGGCCCACGGCAACAGGGTGTAGGTTACAAACTCCATGGCCTGCTGTTCAATGTTGTTATTGGTTGAGCGTTCAAGATCAAACAGCATGTGTGGTGGCACCCCAAACCAACGGGCAACTTCGGTAACCTGGAATTGCCTGGTTTGCAGAAACTGTGCTTCTTCGGGTGCGATGCCTATTTTGGTGAACTTGGTGCCGCCTTCGAGTATTGCAGTGCTTCCTGTGTTTTCAACGCCGTGGTGCTTTTCGTTCCATGATTCTTTCAATCGCTTGTAAGCTGAATCGGAAAGTTCGCCGGGTGTTTCGAGCACGCCACCGATGTTGGCACCGTTTTCGTAAAACTTGTTACCGAATTTCTGAGTAGCCAGGGCACCGCCCAAACTTTCGCGGGCAATGGTGACCACGCCATAACCAACCAAGCCATTGAATGAAAGGCCTGGAATGTGGATTACATTTTCGCTGGTAACAGTCTGGTAACTGCCATCAATCAGGATTTTGTAATAAATCTTATTCTGAAACTTAATCGGAAGGCATTCCGATGGGTGGATGGGAATTAATTCAACCGGAATTCCGGATGCATCGTGTTTGATGTAGGCATAACCGTTGCCATAGCCAACAGCCAGTGCAGTCAGGGTTTCCCTGAACATATAACCGGTCATCATTTCATTCGGCTTTTTCAGCAATCTGCTTGCCGCGCTGGTGCGAAGATTCTCACGCCCGCCATCGCTGATCTTGTAATGCTTCAAAGGAAGCCCGGCCAGCGTGCTGCTGATTACATTGATAGCCCGCCACACAGCCGAAAGGGTAATAGCAGTATTCACGTTTACATTGATACTGCCAACAGCGTTGTTGCCAAGTGCCTGAATAAGTGCCTGGGTGGGATCGGCTAAGTTACCGGTAATGATTGGTGTGGATCTCTTTTCAGAAACGAATTCAAAAACCGGTTTACCAAAAAGTATAAGTTTCGACATTGGCACTAATCTGTGCCAACAAAACTAAAACGGGTTTTGTGAAATTGATGTGGGACAATGTCCCATATTTGTAAAAATACGGAACAATGTCCCACCTATGGGCTTTTTATTATTTGGGTATCAATTGATTATGATTCTGTTAAATATTATGACCATTAAAAGTTGAATCAAAGTCAGTTTTTCAGAAGAAATGATTCTGTAAGAAAGCCATACATCAGCGTGTTTGTTAATTCGTTTCCGCTTTTTGTAGGTAACAATAAAGCGTTCTTTCGATTTCGTTGAAATAATCTTAACCGGTTCATCAATAACCGCCCGGTTATTTTCGGATACAGTGATACGGTAGATTTCGAGCAGGTTCATTACATCAATCCGTTGAAGTAATTGTAATCGGTTCCTTTGTTTCCATCTGGCATAGCTGCATGTAAAATTGTCTGGCTTGTTTTGCAAGTTCACTATACCTGTCAATTTGCAGGCTTGTGCTTGATACTTTTGCGGATAGTTCAAGTATTTGTATTCTTTCTCTCCAAAAGTCAATAAGTTGCTGGTGTGTCATGATTCAGTTCTGTTTAAATTTCCTGTTCTTAACCCTGCGAAAGCTGTCATATCCCGAATACTTATCGTGCCCAAAGGCTTCGCGGTATTCTTCGGCTGTTTTTTCGTAGGCTTCTGTGTTGGTTTTGCACACTTTCAGGTGCTTAAAGTAACGGTTTACAAACCCTTCAACCGTTACCAGGCTGGCTGCATTAGTTTCTTGTGCGGTCATACACTTTACATTTATTGTTTAACACCAATTCAATCATCGTAATGGAAGTATAATACTTCTTATCCTTGGTTTCCTTCATGTTTCTTACGCATTTTACAGCGTGCAAAACAGTTGCATGATCCTTTTCGAAGAAGTTGCCGATGTTTATCAGCGTTAAGGATGTGAACCTGCATAGCATGTAAAAAGTAATTTGCCTTATGGTCATCAAATGCTGAACGCCCCGCATTCCTTTTTCCGTGTGAAGATCCTTTCTGCTAACCTCATAAATATCACACACAAAGGCAATGATATCTTCCGGATCGCTAAAGTCGCGCGGGTTGTGGATGGTAAGCAGTGGAAATAGGTAAGGTGATACCTGCAATGCCGTTGTTTTGTTCATAATGTGCGAATTCCCCTTTCTCCGTAGATTTTATTTATGTCAATGTTATCATTTGGCGTCATTGATTGTCCCTTTGCCATCACAGCTGCAACCGGTCCATCCACCTTTTCACTGGCTTTTGCCTTGTCAATCTTGATATTTCCGGCAGGATCGCGCTGGATTTCCACGTTGCTTATCATCCAACGCATCACCGGGTTACCCATGTGGTTCATTTTCCGGGTGAAGATGGTCCGTTCAAACTCCTTGGTGGGTGCGCTCATGCTTCCATACCCCTGCCCGAACGGGACCATGTTCACGCCTTCACTCATCAGGTTAATCACCAGCTGGCTGCTGTTCCACCGGTCAAATGCAATGGCTTCGATATCGTATTTGCTTTTCAGCTGCATGATATCGGCTTCGATAAAGTCGTAATCGGTTACATTGCCCGGTGTGGTCCTGATAAAGCCCTGGCTAATCCACAAATCGTATGGTACCCGGTCATTCTTCACCCTTTCAGCAATGTTATCTTCCGGCATCCAGAAAAACCACAGGTAAGCATCGGTGCCATCGGGCAGTTGAAAGCATAAAGCCAATGCCGTTAAGTCCCTGGTGCTTGATAAGTCGAGCCCACCGGTGCAGCTTTCGCCTGTCAGGTTAAGGATATCACCGGCACAATTCATCCACACTTCATCAGGAATCCACACCAGCGCGGCATCAACCCAAAGGTTCAGGTTCTTTGTCTTAAATTCGTGCAGTTTCGATGGGTTGTTCTTCGCCGCTTTGTAGCGATCAAGCATATATTCCATCCGTAAGCTGATGCCAAGGTTCGGGTTGCTTTTGCGCCACAGGGTTGAATCTTCCCAGTCATCATCGGCATCCATGGTGAAGATATAAGGAAACAAGTCATCCTGTTCGATCACACCTTCGAGCACTTTGATTGCCACATCCCGGAAACGGTAACACGGGCTTGTTTTGTTGAAGCCGGCAGTGGTGATTATTTCCATAACCGGATCTTGCCGCGATCCCATGGCAGAATCAAGCACGTTAAACAGTTCATCGCTTTTGTGTGCGTGGTATTCGTCGATGATTACGAAGTGTGGGTTCAATCCATCAAGCGTTTTGCTTTCAGAACTAAGG
>JBAZTE010000038.1:0-3889 GCA_041662065.1 Bacteroidales bacterium
AACATCCAGGTCAATCCCCTTTTTAACGGCCTCCAATGCCTTGGTATAGATCTCGGCGTGGACCGCTTCTGCTGCAACGGCAAATTGAAACATGGTCTTGGCTTTATGATCTTCTGCAACCGCCTTGTCCACCATGGGCGGATACATATGGGTAAATTCTTCTGTTTCCCCGGCAATGGCGGCCCGAAGATTGTCCGCAGTGGATGCAATCATGTCCAGGGCTTTTAAATGCCCTTCTGCATGGATCCGCTCGGCTTCCGCAGTGGTCAGGAACAGCTTGGCGATATTTGCAAATCCTTCTTTTTCCGCTTTTTTTGCAAAGGCTCTGTATTTCTGGTTGGCCTGGCTTTCTCCGGCAAAGGCTTCTTTCAGATTATCATGGGTCGTGGGCATGTTGCCTCCTGGTATAAGGTTGATAGATTTTCCGGATTATAGCAAAATTGTTTCCAGTACAAAAGCGTCTATTTCGTTTCTGAAAGAAAATTTCAAGGCATTGGAAAACAGGCAGGCGGTGTAAACTAACTATTTCACCACAGATGAGTATCAAAGATCGGATAATACTTGAGCTGGGCTGGTGGACTCATTCATTTTTTTATAAAAAACACTATTGGAAAATGGGCTGAATTATTACCGTTGGCTCATATAGTTTAATTAAAATTTTGAGGATACTAAAAAAAGCAGCACCTTTTTTGACCCTGACTCGTGTTATTAAGAAACAAAAACTTATATTCTCTGACTGTTCATATAAAAACAACGTATACCCCACCGATAATTCGGAGTACACGTCATTTTTATCGTTGGTTAGAGAGCAAGTAAAAATAACATATGCATTTTATTGCGATGAAAAAATTTCAGTCTCTTGTGGCATTATCTCATAATTCCACTCCCCATGAAAAATATCCCGGTTTATATTCAACCGTTGCATTTCCATGTCGCTGACCTTTATACCTTTTTCATACTCATTATCATCAATCTCTGCTTCTATTTTTAAACCCTTTTTTGTGGTTGTGTTAGAGATGAGATTGACAATTGTTCCCAAACTATCAAGTGGCCGACCACGCCAGTTTTTGCTCATAAAAGAAAACATTTGATGTTCAATTTTATTCCACTTGCTTGTTCCTGGTGGAAAATGACATATTTGAATTGAAAGCCCAATTTCATTGGAAAGTTTTTGAATTTCTCGCTTCCACAATCGAAGTCGATGACCATTGCTACCACCCCCATCTGCCGTAATTAAAACCCGGGTAGCATTTAGATAATTATAGCAGCCTATTTCGTTCCACCACTGTAGATTCCTACACTTCTTTACCTGAAGGCCAAGCAAGTTTTTGCACAGACGTTTACCTATGATGAGAAAAAGCCTTCTTTCAAAAATAATAATTTACAATTAAAACCAAAAACCGGCAATGACAGCAGGAACCGCCCATGCCTTGGCATCCTCCTCCCCCCTTTTGGGGGGGATAAGAGGGGGGGATTGTGGTATAGATAAAATTTTCCAGATGATATCAACCCACAACCCCGGCCCTGCTTATGAAAAATACCTTATTAGAAAACGCTCCATCCGACAAGAAAAATCAACTGATTCGCTGTAGCCATTGTTCAACCACCTTGGTTGTCCGTAATGGAACTTACCCAAGAAATGATCCTCAAAACGACACTGAGATCAGGGTTCAACGGTATCTGTGCAAATCTCCGGAATGCACATGGTATAGCTTCTCTGTTTTACCGGCACCTTTATTGCCGATAATCCGCCATGCTTATGAAAAACTGTTTTCTTGCTATGCCATGATCCAAAAAGGGATAAACCAGGCTGCCGTCGCCAGAAAGCTATCTTTGGGACGAGGAGTGGTAAAGCGACTTAAACCCTTGTGCCGTAAATTTATTACCTGGCTTGATCAAGAAAGGAAAGTGACGGATTGGGGCTTGAACCCGCTTTTGTTCTGGCCGGATTTTACCAGGGATTTTTCTCAGAGTTTCTTCCCTGCAAGATGGATAAAATTACCATCAACACAACACGAACATTGATTATTAACAGCAGGTTATGTTGATATGGCCCCATTTTAACCCCTTAAAAAGGAGGTGGCCATGCCAACACCTGACTCAGCCGATCTTGCCATGTGGCGATACGGCATCATCAGCATCCTTCTTCATCGAAATGAGGATGACGAAACCCTTGAAGAGGTCCTTATCCGGCTTTCATCCCAGCAATATCGAAAGCCGGACGGGCGTTTTGTGCTTTATTCTCCGGAGACCCTTAGAAAGTGGTTCTACCGCTATCGTAATGGTGGCCTTTTGGCCCTGAATGATGCCCCAAGAAAGGACATTGGGACCCATGGATCGGTTCCCCAATCCATTGAGAAGCGGTTATTTGATTTGCGGCACGAACATCCCAGATGGACTTTCTCGCGTATCCTGGACCAATTGGTCCAAGAAAAACTTTGGAACATGCGATTGCCTGCCCGGTCTACCCTTTACCGGTTTGCGCAAACAGCCAATTTGCAAAGGGATCCCCATCTGACGGTTCATGTCCCTGCAAGGCCTTTTGAATACCAGTTTTTCGGACAGCTTTGGATGGCTGATTTTCTTCATGGACCCAATATCAAAGTAGGCGGCAAGAAACGCAAAACATATCTGCATGCCATCATAGATGATGCCACCCGGTATGTGGTTCATGCCGGTTTTTTCACCAGTGAAAGTACTGAAGTGATGATGACGGCACTTATGGTTTCGATACGAACCCACGGCAAGCCGCTCAGGTTCTACACCGATAACGGTGCCTGTTATGCCGGCAGGCATCTTAAATTTGTTTGTGCCAATCTGGGGATACACCTGATCCACACCCCTCCTGGAAAGCCAAGGGGGCGTGGCAAGGTGGAACGATTTTTTCGATTTGTCCGGGACAGGTTCCTTGACGGGCAAACACCACCGGCTCACACCCTTGATGGGCTCAACAAGGCCTTCAGGGAATGGGTATCTTCCTATCACAAGCGTGTCCACAGCTCTTTGGGGGTCTCTCCGCTTCAAAAGCGGCTCAGCCATCAAAGCGCCTGCAACCCCCTGCCGGAAGCAATACAGATTGAGCCGCTGTTCAGGATAAAACGCCGTTGCAGGGTTTATCTAAACAATACGATCCGGCTAAAAAAACGCAGCTTTGAGGTGATGGATTCCCTTCCAGGGCAACGGCTGGATATCTGGTTTATGCCCTGGAATCTTGATACGGTCTGGTATGGTCCTGATATGAAACCGGCCAAACCCGTTGATCCTACTCAAAATGCTCAAAGGAGACAGATATGCGACACACAGAATCAAATTTAACAGATCTTCTACCCATGAACGAATTTTTTGGATGGAAGCGCCATCCTTTTGCCGACACCTATGTCCAGCGTCAGCTCTGGATGTCCGAAGTGGACCGGCAAAAGCTGGAAACCATCAAACGCCTTGTGTACCACGGAAAGAGCACGGCTCTATGCGGGCCTTCCGGAACCGGTAAAACCACCCTCATCCATGCATTAATCTCAACCCTTGATAAGAATGTTTATCTGCCGGTCCTGCTGCCCTATGCAGGCCATCCAAGAAACGGCCTGACACGAGTTCTGGCCCAAGCCCTTGGCGTTGATATTAAAAGCCGGGGCATGCCTTTGATCACACGTATTCAACAGCACATCGAGACCTTATCCGGCAGTGCGAATCCCCGCCATCCTGTTCTGATCATTGATGATGCTCAACGGGTCGAATCAGACTCCCTATGGGACCTGTGTTCCCTTTTGTTCCAGACAACCCGGCAGACGGTTGCCGCATCGCTGATCCTTGTGGGCGATGACAATCTTGCCAAACAGCTTGAGCTTTATGTCATGGTCTCCATCCGGTCCCGCCTTACCGGGATTATGAA
>JBAZTE010000039.1:0-3675 GCA_041662065.1 Bacteroidales bacterium
AAAATTACCAAATGTCCACGGTCGATGGACATTCGGTAACAAAAGGAATGGCTGATTCATATTTGTGCACCGATGGTAACCCAATATCGGGCAACCCACTTTTCAAAGGATACACCACACTTAGTGACGAAATGCAAAACCGCGACCCAAGGTTTTATCAATCCATTGCACCCCCGGATGCACCATGGAAAGTCGGGGACGGTACAACACAAAACTGGAGTGAAGTTTATGACAGACTCAATTCGGGAACAGAGTATCATTCCCCTTCCGGTTACATTCTCCGGAAAAGTTATAATGAAAATTTGATTTACCACGCGTATAATGTTGAAGAAACCCCGGGCATTATTTACAGGTATGCCGAGGTATTGCTCAATTTTGCCGAAGCAAAGGCTGAATTAGGTACGATAACCCAGAATGATATAAATATTTCTATTAGGAAACTTAGGGACAGGGTTGGCATGCCAAATTTGGTTCTTGCAGATATTACCATTGATCCTGAGTGGGATTTCCCGGATCTGTCTTCCACGCTTAATGAAATCAGGAGGGAACGACGGGTTGAACTTCTCGCGGAGGGTTTTCGGTTGTTTGATTTAAGGCGCTGGGCTGCTTTCGATGAGGTAATTGTTGGGAAACGCCCCAAAGGATTTCTTGCTTCTCAAATTGGGAAGAACCCTTATCCTGTTGATGAGGATGGATTCCTCGACCCTTACCAGAATATTATTCCTAATGGTTATGCCTTTAAAATTGATCGTGATTATCTTAATGCCATACCCAAGAGTCAGCTTGAGTTAAATCCAAATCTGGAACAAAATCCCGGGTGGCCACAACAGTAACCGTTACCTCACAAAGTGAGGCATGTACTAACAATTGAATAGGAACAAATTACTAAAACAATAAATCTGTATGTGTTTTCTATTCAAAGGATTGAAATTGTTACAATTAATTGATTTAAAACAAACAAAAATGAAAAACATGATTGAACTTTTCGCACGAAGGAGTGGCCTTTTTATCCCCCTGTTAAGTTTTCTGCTTATTCTGTTTAACTACACCCAGGCGGTAGAAAACGAAAGCGTTTACTCGGTGCAGGTAACCATCCCGGCCTATGACCCCGGAAACAGCGAACACTTCCTGATAAGCGCGGCATCCGGTTGGAGCCATATAAATGATTCGGACAAGAAGCATTTTTACGTAGAGCCAGGCGATTATACCAGCCTGGGTGGTGTCACAATAACCGCCGACGGCTCGGAGGGAAACCAGAGGACAATTAGCCTTTACAACGGGAACAATACACACCCGGCAAAACTGAGTGCCGCAGAACAGGCGAATGTAGAACTTGTTTTTGACGATGCACACTACTGGGTGGTGGACAGGATGTCAGGCATCAACAAAGCATTTGCCGGCTACTGTTTTACTGTACGAAACCGTTCTCAGAACATAGTCTTAAACAGGTTCCATTTAACAAATTTTTATGGAGGAATCATTGTTCAAGGTACAGAAGAGCCACCTTACACCCAGAATAACACAATTCAAAACTCACGTTTCGACCCGATGTCGGCAGCCGGTATAGATGCAGACCGTTTGGCAATTCTGCTTGATGGTTCCCCCTGGAATGGCCCATTTACTCTGGTTAACACAAAAATCCTGAACAATGAAATCAGGAACTGCAATGATGGCGTCATGCCGATACGCCATCCTGAACTTATTGGTGGCCATGAAGTGGATTATCCGGGGACAATTGTCGATTGTAACCATATTTATGTGGACAGCGACGTTTATACCGATGGCAGCGGCAACCATGATCCAAACGGGTTATGGGCATGGACAGAAAACGCCATCGACCTTAAGGGCGGTTCCAACGACCCGAACAACCCCATGATTGTCAGTAATAATTATATGTGGGGATACAGGAGAACCGACATAAACGGCGGTGGCTCCACTAGTTGGGGTACAGCATCTGACGGGCATTACCATGTAAAAAATGTAATTATAAAGGATAATGTTATATTCGATTCAAACCGGGGCATCACTTTTGCCGCTCCTGGAGGCTTGCCTTATAGTGTTGAAAATGCAACGATTTCAGGGAACATCATTTACGACATAGGAAAAAGTCCAACCGGCACTATTGAATACGGCAATTTTTATTATTCATCTAAAAATGTTGCATTTGATAAGAACACGATAGTTGGTGTAAATAAGGCTTCACGCTGGTTTGCACACGAAAGCTCTGAACTGGACATGACTGTATCCTGCAATGTAATTATCAATTCGTATCAAATGACAGGTACCCGTAATTCGACAACAACCGTTGGGAACAATACCTTTTACAATACCACGATGCAGTATCCGGGTGACGGGGTATATTATCCCAATGCTTCGGATGCAAACATGGCGGATTTGACATTCACCACAGATACTTATACGAACAATCCGCGAAATATCACAATTCCCGGGGTTGTAACCACCTCATCAAGTCCTCATGCAAATGGATGTTTTGGATCTTTACCCGGGCAAGCGACCAACCCCAGCCCTTCCAATGATTCCACCGGTGTTGCAATAAATAAGGATTTAAGCTGGACCGCTGGCAGCAGTGCGACTTCCCATGACGTCTATTTTGGGACGAGCAACCCCCCCGCGTTTGTACAGAACCAGGCCGGTACAAGTTATGATCCGGGCATCCTCTCCAACAGTACCACCTACTATTGGCGGATTGACGAGAAAAACGCGTCAGGCGTTACTGAGGGGAGCGTATGGAGCTTTACAACTGAATCGGGTTCAGGCGGTGCAATCAGCAACCTGGCCTTGTTTAAACCGGTTACTTATTCAAGCCAGGAAAATGACTCCAGCCGCGCCGCCTCAAATGTTGTGGACAATATTGATAACAACGGCGACCTGCGATGGTCCGCCGGCCCGATGCCGCAGTGGGTAGAGGTAGATTTAGGGAAGGATTACCTGCTCAGCAAAACAGAACTGGTTTGCTACCTGGACAGGGCCTATCAGTTTAAAGTGGAAATAAAAACAGATGGTGGCTCAACTTATACCCAGGTTGTTAACCGGTTGAACAACACGCAGCCCGGTTCTGCCGCGAGCCCGATTACGGACACATTTGGCGAGGCCATCGGCCGTTACGTCCGTTTGACCGTGACTGGTGCGGCCGTTTATACGGGTACCTGGGCGAGCATACTCGAATTCCGTGTTTTCGGCAGGGAGACGGGGTTCCCGGATCCGGCATCCAATCCCAACCCGGTTGATACGGCCACTAATATCCCCACAGTTACAAGTTTAAGCTGGACGGCCGGCAGCGGCGCGGAAAGCCACGATGTATATTTCGGGACAACCAACCCCCCGCCGTTTATCGGGAACCAGGCCGACACGGTTTATGTGCCCGATACGCTTTCCAACAGCGCCACCTATTACTGGCGGATAGACGAGAAAAATACTTCGGGGACAACCGTGGGGGCAGTATGGAGTTTTACTACTGCAGTAGCGCTTCCGGGGCAGGCATCCAACCCTGATCCGGTTGATATGGCCACTAATATCCCCGTGGTTACAAGTTTAAACTGGACAGCCGGAAGCGATGCGGAAAGCCACGATGTATATTTCGGGACAACCAACCCCCCGCCGTTTATCGGGAACCAGGCCGACACGGTTTATGTGCCCGATACGCTTTCCAACAGC
>JBAZTE010000040.1:0-3502 GCA_041662065.1 Bacteroidales bacterium
TGCCGTTTTTGCTCACACAATTCACCAAGCTGTGGATGATGAGTTCCGGTGATTTCCAGTTGTGGTCCTGTTCTGTATAGCCCCAGCCCCCGTTTAGTGTAAGACAGGTTTCCCAGGGAACCGGATTACCATATTTATCCAAAAGCGGTGTATCAGGAATACCTTGTTCCGGCGTTTCAAAATCGCCCAGTGTTTTAACCAACCGCTCTTTTGAAGAAGCGCTATAATCTATCTTTGAAAGCCGGTTGTCTAAAATGATACCAGGCTGGTACTTCCGCACCATCTCTATCAATTCATTGGCTTTCCATTTTTCACCATAATATTCATCAAACGAATAATCGAACCACATGATATCGATTTTCCCGTAATTCTTGACCAGTTCTTCTACCTGTCCATGCATGTATTTCAAGTAATTGTCCCAGTTGAAAATCCGTTTGGCAAATTCCTTGTCGCCACGCTGCGGGTGGTTACCCACATTCGGATAATCGGGATGGTGCCAATCGATGATGGAATAATAGAGTCCTACTTTCATTCCTTCAGCTCGAAAAGCATCGAGAAACTCCCTTACCAAATCACGCCCCCCGAATCGGGTACTTAGTTTGTAATCGGTTAACTTACTGTCAAACATACAAAAGCCATCGTGATGTTTGGCTGTAAGCACCGCATATTTCATGCCGGCTGCCTTCGCAGTTTTGGCCCATGATTTTGCATCGAAGTCTACCGGATTGAAATCATCGACATATTTCTGATATTGTTCCGTCGTCAAATGTTCAACCGATTTTACCCATTCTCCCCTGGCAGGAACAGCATAAGCGCCAAAATGGATAAACATACCAAAGCGGGAGTTGCGCCACCATTCGGTACGTTTCATTACCTGCTCATAATTTGCCATATACTCCTTCGATGGAGCCTCTTGCGCGAATAGCCCATTGATGACAAAAAGGCTGGATACCAACATAATCCAAACATTTATTTTCATAGAACTGATTTTAAAGTATTCATTATTTTACGTTGATTGTATTTAAGTTTATAATCATACCCGGAGCAACTCAATATCATTTTACTGACATGGATGAAGGACAATTTGCCGCTCCAACTCCCCATCTAAAATTGGGTTGATCTCCCATTTCAAATTCGATCGTCACATTACCTTTGCTGAATAGGTCCTTGTGTTGAAACCAATTCTTCAGATAACTTTTCCCGTTTAGCTTGACTGATTGGATATAAATATTGTTCTTGCCATTGTTCATGGCCATGATGGTTAGTCTACCGCCAAATCCGTGGTCAAACTCCACCCGGTCGAACAATGGTGAGCCAATAGTGTATTGTCCCAGACCATGATTTACCGGATAAAAACCCATTGCACTGAATAGGTACCAGGCCGACATCTGGCCGGTATCTTCATTTCCACAATAACCTTCAGGGGTATTATCATACTGTGTGGACAAAATCATCCGCACCCGTTCCTGTGTTTTCCATGGGGTGCCTAGATGATTATACAAATAAGGAATATGCTGGCTAACTTCATTGCCGTGAGCATATTGACCAATTAATCCACTCATATCGCCTGAGGCAGAAGCATATTTTTTTTGAGGCTTCACAACAAACAAGGAATCGAGTTTCCTGATCATCACCTCATTTCCTCCCATCAATTTCGAAAGGCCGACCGGATCGTGCGGAACAAAAAAAGTCCACTGCCAGGCGTTTCCTTCCATAAAATCATCGAACCGGTGATTTGAGAAAAACGGGTCGAATGGGGTACGCCACGAAACGTCCGCCATTCGGCCCCGCATAAAATTGGTGCAACTGTCGAATACATTTTTGTAATTTCCAGCCCTGGCAATAAAATAATCATAATCTTTCCGATGTCCCAACATTTTGGCAAATTGTGCTACCGTCCAATCGTCGTAGGCATATTCCAGGGTCTTTGCCACGGATTCGTATTCCAGATCGGCCGGAACATAATTGTATTTTTTGTAGTGGAGTAACCCTACAAACCTTCGCATATCCAGTCCAAAAGTATCCTTCATCGCCGTTGCCCTTACTGCTTTATAGACCTTCTGAACATCATAATTCCGGATGCCTTTGAAGTAGGTATCAACAATCATGGGAACCGAATGAAACCCCTGCATGGTATGTGTCTCTTCTCCGGCAACTACCCAAACGGGCAAGAGTTTAGAAATTTCATAATGGGATAGCATCGTTTTTATATAATCGTTGGCCACTTCAGGATTTATCAGTGTCAACAAGGGATTGGCGGCCCGAAACATATCCCAGGTTCCAATATATCCGGAGTAATGGCTGTATCCGTTTGCCCGGTGAACCTGATGGTCAGGTCCCCTGTATTCACCATTGATATCCATATACAACATGGGATAAATAAGGACATTGTAGAGACCTGTCATAAATATTACCCGTTGTTTCACAGAACCTCCTTCAACCCTGAAGCGGCTTAACTCATTCCGCCATTCCGCCCTGTTTTGTTCAACCACTTCGTCGAAATTCCATCCGGGGATTTCAGCATTCAGGTTCATCCATGCATTGGTGGTACTAACCGGAGATATTCCGACTTTAACCAAAACGGTGCTATCCTTGTTCACATCAAAATCAAAATTCGCCTTAATATGATGGCTGGAAGATCCAATCGCCTTCGAGCGATAAACGCCATTGGATTCGATCCCCTGTTCCCGAAAGGATTTTGAAAATTCCATTGCGAAATAGATATGCATGGAAGTGGCCCATCCGCTCGATACTTTGAAGCCTTCGATCCGATGATCATCAATGACCTTCAACGATGCACAGGTTACTGTATCATAATTGTCCTTTTGAACGACGGTACAGGCTCCGGAATTGCCATGCACCAGGTCCAATATGATGTGAGCAACCTTCCCGGAAGGAAATTTGTACCGATGAAAGCCACATCGTTTGGTTGCAGTCAGCGCCACATCGATGCCATAATCGGAAAGCTTTACCCGGTACAATCCCGGTTCTGCATGCTCTTCCTGATGACTGAACCGTGACCGGTACCCGGAATTCGGTTCATTTTCATTCCCCTGATTGAATTTAAGTTCTCCGGTAGTTGGCTGAAGCAGGATATCCAGAAAATCGCCGCATCCACCGCCACTCTTGTGTGTATGCGAAAAACCGATGATTGTACGGTCATTAAAATGGTAGCCGCTGCCCGAATTTCGGGTATCGGGTCCAATTTGAACCATCCCATGAGGAACGACTGCCACCGGAATAACCATACCCTGAGCCCCTGAACCCATCAGCACATCAACATCTTTCAGAATATCATTCTTTAAAGAGGTATTTTGTGCTTCACACGACAAAGCACCCATGAAAAAAAGGAGAATGAAGGGGAAGTGACAAGTTTTCATACACTCTATTAAAATATCTATTTTATAAAATGTAAAAATTGTATGTCGCGACTATTCGAAACAGACTGATTTTAACGCACCGGTATTTTTGAGAAAGATATCCCCTTTAGTATCAGTTCCCT
>JBAZTE010000041.1:0-2956 GCA_041662065.1 Bacteroidales bacterium
AAGGGCCTTGCACCAGGCCTCTCCCGGAACAAAGGCAAGAAGGCGGCCCCGGATCTTTTCCCGGTCCCCAGTCAGGACACAGGCCTCCACGGCCCCGGTCCGGGTGGGGATCACCCGGGGCAGGGCGACGCCCAGGCCTGCCCGGACAAGGCTTTCCACGGCAAGATGCTCCATTTCCAGGATTCCGGGAGGAGTATCCTCGCCGGCGAGTTTCAGGACAAAGGAAGCCCCGTCCGGTGTTTCAATCCGATAGTTTTCGTTTTCCCCGGCCAGACGGGAAATCTCGCCGGAAAGAGTATATTCAGTGCTCAGCAGTGCTTTGATATCCGCAGCCATGTTTTCTTTTGCCTTCAACAGGGTTAAAACCGGCAGGGCCGAATATTGTGCCCGCCCGGTTAAAATTTTTCCTGAGAATATCACCTGAAAGGCCATAAATCAACCGGCCGCGGCAATCCCCCGCCAAAGAAAATCCAGGCCGGGGTTACCCATCGGTTTGGGATGGTGAATTGCCGGAAGAAGTATTCTTGGTTACAAGTAATCTTGAGTTTCTGTCAAGCTAAAAGAGGCCTGACATTATAGTCTTCAGCATGAGATAACTCTGCAAAACTTTCGAATTTCAGAAAAAGTTAGATTCATTTTTGTTATTTCAAACCACTTTCCCAAAGAAGGTGTGTTTATAAAAGTTCAGTATCTGTCTTTTTACATATTGAACAGGAGTTTCGGGGATAAGGGGGTATAAAGCGTCAAAAGCCTTGACTTGTAAGGGTTTAACTCATGGCAAGCTGTAAGACCCCACTCTCGTCAACCTGAGCGCCGAATGCCGATAGGACTTCGACTTGGGTCTTACTCGGGGTTTCAAGGCGGCGGCTTGGCGACCTTGATCCTTTTTGGAAGCTCAGGATAGAATGAAAGTGTTTCATATCATCCATCACATCTTCTGCCGATCGTTCTACACCGGATGCTGACAGCTTCAGTTCAATCCGGCGAAGGTAAGTCATGGCCACTACACATGTGAACAGGTGACATCTGATTTTGCTATCAGTCCAATGTCGAATCGGTTGTACGCCGACAAGGTCATCATTTTTACTCAACCGGAATCGGTCTTCAACCTGCCAGCGATCCAGGCTTGCTTCGATGATATCCCTTGTCATCCAATCCGTATTGTCGGTGATGATGATGTTTTTTCCAAACAAAGCCTGCTTTTGTTTCACTTTATTCGGATCTTTACGGAAGCTCATGCTTAGGCCTCCTTCCGATGTCTCGAACTGGAGGGTGAAAAGATCTGATGACATATGGAGCCTTTCACATAGGCGCAGGTATCGCTCCTTGACAGCCGCTGTTTTTCGCCACTGCGGGAGCCCCTCCCTGACTTTTGAGCGCATCTCAAGCAGTTCCTGCCGGATCACTTCGAGTTTATCCTGGAACGTATAGAGCTTTTTTCTCGCTGTTCCCGGGTTAAAGGTAACGATGACAGTCCGTTCCTTTCCCCAATACTCTCCCGTGGTGCGATAGGCCAGAAGACATTCCGCATGATGATCTTTCTCAATAAGCTGCCGGTTTTTCAAAGTGTCTGCGACGTCGAATCTGTCAAGTGGTGTAGCCGCAAGCTCCTGCGCAAAATAGGTCGAGTAGGTCGTAATGAAATGGACCCTGGAGTGCTCATCAATCCATCTGTAGTTTCCCTCCGCATTCATTCCTTTGTCAATTACAACGGTAAGGCGCTCCTTGGTCTTGTTCAATTCGCAGACAATTCCGAACATTTCATCCATAACAGCTTCAAACTGCCTGCTATCATGCAGATTGCCTGGATATACCGAATAATGCAGGGGAAGTCTTGACTGCCGGGATACCAAAAGTCCGAGACCTATCTGCCGGAGGCTATGCCTGCCAACTTTGTTTTTACCTCGACAGGCTATCTCCGATTCAGTGTGGCTTGCCATGAAGGTGTAATAATTGGTCGTGTCAAACAAGAGGCAATCGGCAGATGGTGATTCCACATCCCATAGCTTTTGAAAAAATTTCAAGGTAATGGTCTTAAGATGCGGTTCATCTATTCGGTCCCATTTCTCCCAGTAGCGCTTGCTGGTGAGTTCATTGATATCAACTGGTCGAATATGCTGGATGGCTGTCCGTCGGTACCATTCCGGCAGCTTGTTCTTGCTGACGGATTCGACCATCCTGTTCCAGATGCAATAAAGAAAATATTCTCCAATGGATGGCCCTGTTTCTCGATCACCTTTTGGGACAACAGAATCAATGATAGAGCAGATATCAATATCTTTGTCAATTTGCTGGGCCAGCCATAGTGCCCCGAATTCTTCGACTTTCAATATTTGAATGGGCGGCACCTGGCCGCTGATAAGATTAGCGACGCGTTCAGGAGAGCCAATATATGTCTGGGAAATAACCTTGGGCTTGCCGTCAACGCGAGCAATTTCCCTCACATATAGGTAGGGTCTTCCCTTTTTCATTTTAACATGGAAGTGTGACATGATCGATATGTATCAAGTAGGGTCTTACATGTCAAGAAAAAAATGTGGGCACCCTATATTTTTAGAAGCTTTTTGTCACATAGATGATTTTCTTTGAGGGGTCTTACGTGTTGAAAAAGCGGAAAAGCTTGTTAATCAATGGTTTTGGGCTTTCAGAAGAGCTTATCTCCGAAACTCCTGTAAGAGGCTTTTGCTAAAACCCAAAGATTTTACTTACAATGAGTTACGACGGTGGCTATCAAATTTGGGTTATGAAGAAAACCAAAGGGGTAACACATCTGGTTCAAGAGTTGCTTTCATTAATCAAAAATTAAATCACATATTACGTTTACATAAACCACATCCGAATAATGAATTAAAGCAATATCAGATTGAACAAATAATTGAAGAACTAGTGTCAAGGGGATTAATATGAAGGATTTTTTAAAATATAAGGACTATCTTGGATCAGTTCATTTCAATGC
>JBAZTE010000042.1:0-2853 GCA_041662065.1 Bacteroidales bacterium
CGTATACCGGAACGAAAGGCCTTCAAACCGAATATTGCCAACTGTTTTGCCCGATTTTTCGTCACCCTTGAAAATGACCAGTTGATCTGTCACCGGGGCGACAACTTCGAGATTTTGAATTGTTTCCCCCGGAAGTGGCATGTAATACAAATACCCTGAACGATCCAGATACCATTCCCCGCAGGTATCCAGGGCCGCCTTGTAATTTTCAAGAATGTAACGCGTTTTCTTATCTAGGCTGTTCCAGGGCTTCATCCCCTGTCCGACCGTGTAGACGATCGAAGAATCTTTATTATATCCAACAATTTTTTTTCGGGTATTGTCCCATTTGTGGTAAAAGGTGATCACCGCATCGCTGTAATCCTCTGCCAATAATGATGACACATTTGAGGCTCCATCCTTGAAAAGCATTAAATGCTGGACTCCCAATTTAGGAAAACGCCCATTCCCCTTTTCCAAAATCGTTTCAGAAACATCCTTCAGAAAATAAAATCCTTTGTTGGGGGATTTTGCCCTAACAGCTCTTCTCCCATTTACATACAACTGCTCGAAATACCAGCCGAATTCCACAACTTCAGATATTTTTGCCCTCCAGAGTGACTCAGATACTTTCTCAAATCCGTTGATTATTTTACCCCCGCTGAAAACCGGATGTGCACCATCTTCTGCACGAAAGATCACCGGAGAATTTTCCGTTCCTGAATCATCCGGACCCAAAATAAACGGCTTGGTTAAAAAATAGTTCCCATCACCTACGATCACTTCTACCGTTCCATCCAAAGTCGATGACTTTTTTATTGACCGCAATTTTAAGAGCGCTCCATCCAGGCTGGCTAAAGGCAATTCTTTTGTGCCCGGATTGATGTCATAACCTGTGGTCGAAATATAAATTTTCGTTACGGCAGCCAGCGTTTCACTTCGCCCAAAGAAGAGACCAATGGCGCATGCTAAAATTGAGAGATTTCGGATTTTCATGATCATAGTCAATTTGGATTGATATTCAGTTAAAATTATGGTTCAGAGATGTATGGACGGATCTCATCGGCCCAGATTTGATACCCTTTTTCCGAAGGATGGCAGAAATCCGGGGCCATCTCTTTTGATAGGGTACCATCCGGCGAAAGAAATTTAGGACCGATATCGACCAGGGTAATATTGTTATCCCTTGCGAAGGTTACCAGTTGCTTGTTGATTTCATTGATCAGTATCCGTCGAGGATGGGTTGGGATGTGTTCGCGGGGCATGATTGCCATGAGGATAATTTTTGCACCGGGGACTTTGGAGCGCACCCTTCGACAAATTGCCTGAATGCCTTCAACAATCTCCGAAGCCGTGTTCATCCTGGCGTTCTTGGTTTCGCTGGTATTGTTGGTGCCAATGTGAATAATAACCACACCGGGGTGAAGCCCGTCCAATTCACCATGGTCGAGCCGCCAAAGTACGTTTTGGGTGCGGTCCCAACCAAAACCGAGGTTGAGCACCCGGTAATTGCCAAAAACCGAAGCCCATGCCTTGGGTCCCCTTTGTGCCATGAGTTTCCCTTCATTATTTTTTGCTCCGGGCTCTCCAGCCCAGAAATGGGTGATGGAGTTACCAATCAAAACAATTTCCGGATTGATCGAATCTTTGAGGCGGAGGACTTCCGCATGGCGGTCCCACCAGTTGTAGCCATCATTTTCAAGTTTCGATATCGGTACAATTGCGGTGTTGTCCGGTATTTCCGAATCTAGTGATTTGTCGCCCATCAGTTCCGAGAGTAAAGGTTCCATAGCCTGCGCCCAGGCTTTTGCCCCGGCCGGTGTCGGATGAAGCCAGTCGCCCATCATGTTGTGGTTGATCGATCCATCCAGGTTAAGAAATACATGGTTCACATCGCAATAGAAAACATGTTTCCTGTCGGCATGACTGGAAACAATGTCCGAAGCTCGCTCCAAAATTGCACGGTGAGAGGTTGGATTCGGACCGCCATAGCATCCCGGAAAGCAACGCATCACAATTATTTTAGATTCAGGGCACTTTTGGCGCAACAATTGGATGATGGTTTCAATGCCTCCTGCAAGCTGGCCAGCTGTATGGCGGGTTGGATAATTTTTTTCGTCAATGTTGTTGGTTCCAATTTCCAAAACTATCACTTTCGGCGATTGGCCTTCGAGCTCTCCGTTTTGAATATTCCAGATAATGTTTTCGGTCCTGTATCCCGAATAGCCAAGGTTCAAGGCTTTGCGCGGGGCAAAAAACTGGTTCCATACAGGCTGATAATCAGGTTTGTCAAAGTTATTGGTGATCGAATTCCCAATCATGATCAGGTCAAATTTTTCTTTGGCCACGAGGGCCAATTTTTCGGCATGACGCTTGACCGCATATCCTGCAACTGGCACCGCTGCCGGGTTTTGCAATGGTTTAGAAATCTCGGGGGTTCCTTCAAGAAACGATTTAAGAAGACCTGCCAGTGTCAGTTTTCTGTCGACTGGATTGGCACTGCCATTCGGGACATCTGCGCCATCAGGCAACAAATGAAAGGTTCCCAAACCATCATATCCTTTCCAGGTTTTTGTGTATTCCTCACAACTTTTGATCCACTCAGCCTTGTCGTTGGCTGCAAATGAGGTGAAAAGCCGGGCAGTTGGCTGAATGGGGGGTGTTACTTCAGGGAACACAGTACCGGTTGTAGTTTCATTCAGATTGGAAGGACTAAGAAGGATCAGGTCGTCGGGTAGTTCTTTTTCACCGAGTTTTTGGACTGTCCTTGCGGCAAGATGGCCTCCTGATGAGAGTCCCATGATTACCAGACGATCCCCATTAAATCCAAGAGCCTTCCGACTGGTTTTGAGTAGCCGGTATGCTGTCAGCGCT
>JBAZTE010000043.1:0-2815 GCA_041662065.1 Bacteroidales bacterium
CATAACCGGCAGCCGCATCGGCATGAGCCGGCCAATCCAGAATGATCTGCGGAATCGAATATCCCTTGAATTCAAAATCCCTCTTGTCTGCCGGGGTATTATACCATTCCCGGAAAGCTTCCACCTGGTAGCGGGTAATCTCATAGTGACGGTCATACTGGTAGCAAACTTCAACATCGGTGGTACCGCGCTGCTCCCCTGACATGATCAACGGACCAGGCCAGTAATTACGTGCCCCTTTATACTTGATGGCTGTCAATTTCAACTGCCCGTTCACATCGGTTCCCCCGATCCAAATCCCTCCCGAATAAATGGAGGTTTTACCGGAACCCTTCGGAACTTCATAGCCGGCAGTGCCGCCAGTAATATCAGTCCACAATAGTCCATCCATATGAACGAATGTCCTGATATTGTTCAAAGAGATCTCAGTAACGGTTTTACCAAGTGCGCAGGCCGCTGCAAATCCTTTTATATCGGATTGGCTGGTATCCTTGGTAGCTCCGGCCTTTTTATATTCTTTTCCACTGATAGTCAGAGACAATATTGATACTAACAAGGTAAATAAGACCACCCTTTTCATTAGCTATTATTTAGATGAGTGATTTCAATGATTTCCAGAAACAACTGTCCTGATGGCACTTCGATAGTGACATGCTCCCCGATTTTTTTGCCAACCAGCCCTTTCCCGATCGGGGTGCTGATTGCAATTTTTCCTTCTTTAACGTTTGCTTCGTTCTCGGCAACAAGGGTATATGTCATCACTGTACCAGATTTGGTGTTCTTCAATTTGACAGTAGATAAAATCTGAACACTGTTCTTGTCCAGCTTCGATTCATCAATGATCCTTGAATTGGCCACCATCTCCTGTAACTTTGATATCCGCATTTCAAGCATACCCTGTGCTTCTTTAGCGGCGTCATATTCAGCATTCTCAGATAAATCACCTTTATCCCTGGCTTCGCCGATTTGTTGGGAAATTTTCGGACGCTCAATATTCACCATTCGGTCAAGTTCTTCCCTCAATTTACGCAAACCTGCATCGGTCATGTATACAACCTTGCTCATAGTTAAGCTGTTTTATGAAAACAAAAAAAAGAATCCCGGAAATCGGGACTCTTTTTTTGTCCTATTTAGAAATCTCGAATTACAAAATAATCCGTGCACCAATGGTATGAACACCTTGGAATGGATCAGTATCCCGGTATGAATAATCGATTGAGAATACTGAACCGTTCTCTTTATTCAAAGGAACCCTTAACGAAACTCCACCGGTCGGACCTGTGAAAACCGTGGTACGATCAGCAAAGTCATCCTTGATAAATGGATTGATACCATTTTCATACAGGTAACCACCTCTCAGCAACAGGATGTTCTTGAAGTCATATTCCAGACCAAGATGTATCTGGTCTTTGGAGAAGGAGTTCGATGTAAAGTTCCCGGCTAAAGTAATGCGCTGTCCAACACCAAAGTTAAAATCATAAGCCAAGCCTATTTTTACCTGGGAAGGCAGTTCAAATTCAGCGGAACGATGTTCAACTGTCATGTCTACTCCGTTGGGTGGAACGATACCCCTGAATGATAAACCGTCACCGGTGTATTTCATGGTCGGTCCCACGTTACGGAGGGTAATCCCGAAGTGCAATTGCCGCTGTGATCCCGTAACATATTGAATACCGGCATCCAAAGCAACACCGGTAGTCTTCATGTCAGCAATACCTCCGGAAATGATTTTCAGGACAACACCTCCATAAATACTATTGGAGAACTCCTTGGCATAGGAGAGACCGATAGTGGAGAATTTCGGGTTAAAAGTACCCAGTCCACCTTCCGGACTTTCCACGGTCGTGACTTCGATATCACCCAGGTTCATACTCATGACATAAACACCGAGTGCACCAGCGTCACCGACTTTTTGCAAAAATCCGAATGAATTCATCGAAATATCAGTTCCTACCAGCCAATTTGAGTTGGCATAACCGATTTCCGTTTTGTTTATGAAAGCTGTACCGGCAACGTTCATACCGAGAGCTTCCAGTCCGCTAACACTTGCAGAGTTGGCATCAGCCCAACCTGAAGTGCCAGCCCAGGGATTGATCAGCAGTTCACTTGCACCAGCCTGACCAATACGTTGCTTATTACCCGCGAATCCTGCAGGAGCAACAACGAGTCCGAATAAAACCAGACCCAGAATGTATTTGGCATATGTCTTCATATTCCTTTTAATCTTTTTCATTATACATTTATGCATCCTACAGTGAGTTAAGATCCTGTGGCCTTAAGGCCCCGAAGAATTTAACGATTCTTTCGCCGATTCCCGGTGCGTTGATATGAACGATGTAAGCACCGCTGGCGATCGGTATCCCATATTGGTTTTTCAGATCCCAATCCAGATAGGTGACTTCAGCGTCCTTCATAAAGCGACGGATCAGGTTGCCGTTGAGCGAGTAGATCGATACCGTACAGGTTTTCGGCAGGTTGGTAATCTTAACCATGTTATCCAACTGCGTAAGCTCGTAGGCCGAGTTACCATAATAGGGGTTCGGTACCACCCGGATCAGCTTCAGGGCTGCCTGGGCTGTCGGAAGGTCGTTCCGCCTGGTGGCGATATCTTTCGTGTTGAACTGATACATCGGCTTGTTGTCGTTCAAAGCCAATGAATCCGGCACGGCATAATCATACACGCCCACGCAGTATTGTCCCACCACTCTCAGCCGGACTTTGATATCATTACCCTCTTTCATGAACCCGTATACATCGGTCGCCACATCTTCCGGCTTAATGAACCGGCTGTCAGCAATCGGAACGGCCGTCCACA
>JBAZTE010000044.1:0-2784 GCA_041662065.1 Bacteroidales bacterium
CGGAAAAAACGGTCAGTTTCGAACCCCCCGCCATATCATTAAATTGATCGCAGAACTGGTCAACCCCCAGCTCGGAAACCGGATCGGTGATCCGGCCTGCGGTACGGCCGGCTTTCTTCTGGGCGCCTATCAGTACATTGTGACGGATATTGCCCGAAAATCAGGGGGACAGGATCTAACACCGGATGAGGACGGGTTTGTCAGAACCTCGGTCAGTGCGGCATATGACCAGAAGTCCAAAAAAATCCTGGATCAGAGCCTGCAGGGCTATGACATTGACAGCACCATGGTGCGTCTCGGCATGATGAACCTGATGATGCACGGGATTGACGAGCCCCTGCTGGATTACAAGGATACCCTGAGCGAAGGGTTTAACGAGCCCAACCAGTACAATATCATCATGGCCAACCCGCCCTTTACCGGGTCCATTGACAAAGGGGATATCAACGAGGATTTAAGCCTGTCCACCACCAAGACCGAACTTTTGTTTATCGAAACCATGGTGCGGATGCTCAAGCGGGGCGGCACCGCCGGGATCATCGTGCCCCAGGGCGTGCTTTTCGGTTCGGGCAATGCCTTTGTGGCCGCCAGACAAATCCTGATGGACCGGTGCGAGCTAAAAGCCGTCATCACCATGCCCAGCGGCGTATTCAAGCCCTATGCCGGGGTCAGCACCGCCATCCTGGTTTTCACCAAGGTTTATGACAAAGAAGATAAAATCACCGAACCTGCCACCCGGAACGTCTGGTTCTATGAAATGGAATCCGACGGTTATTCCCTGGATGACAAACGCACCAAAAGGGAAGACCACGGGGATCTCCAGAACATCGTGGCAACATTCAACAGCCGTGATCCTGAAACAGACACGGACCGCAAAAACCCCAAAGGTTTTTTTGTCCCCTACCAGGAGATCAAGGATGAGAAATATGATCTGTCCCTCAGCCGGTACAAGAAAATGGTCTTTGAGGAGATTGAATATGAAAAACCATCCAAGATCCTGGACCGGTTGATAGCCAATGAGATCGGGGAGATGGAGGACAAGGACCTGACACAGATCAAAACCGGTATTGTGCGCGAGTTGCTGGCGTTGAAGGGGATGGTGGGATGACATTTCCTATAACGAAAATATCTCAGATTGCAAAATTTACAAATGGTTTAGCTTTTCGACCTGATGATTGGGGATCCGAAGGACGCCCGATAATTAGAATTCAAAATTTGAATGACCCTCTCAAGCCCTACAATTATACAAAACGGAAAGTCCCTAAAAAATATCTCGTGAATAAAGGGGATATTTTAGTGTACACGTTCACGGGGGTCAATGAGTAATTAACGATCAGATCCACGACAGATCAGGTTCTTGTTCTTTGAAATATGAATTCAGCAGTTCAACCAGTAGCGGAAAAGAATCCAAAGACCGGATTGAACATGTTTGTTTGAATGACAAGACTCGTTCGACCCAGCGGCTCCCTTTTTCACTTTGCGTACCCTTGCTTCTTTTTCTCCATAGGACACCATAGCGCAATATACGTTCTGCAAGGTTGTTGGTCGGTTCGACTTCTTCAATATCAAGAAATACCCAGAGAAATTCAATCTGCCGAATCAATGACCGAGCCAAAGTGCCAACTTCTCCTTTATGATCTTGATGATCGAAAATCAGATCGGTGAAACGCTGGTAAAAATCCCGCCACTCCAGATCATCCGGGAATACCTTTGCCCAATGACAAAGTAACTGAAGGTCCTTGGTGACCATTTCACCGAATCGTCTGGTTGTGGGATCGGTTCTTTCAGCAAGGGCCTTGGCTTTTCGGATCAGGTGAGCTAAACATGTTTGCCTAAGATTAACCCACTTGGCGTAAACCCCGTAATTGTCACTGACCAGGATTCCTTCCCAGTCCTGAATCAGTTCCAGGAAGGCTTTTTTTGATCTATTTTTATGAATCATGAAGTATGCAACCGTGCTGTTAACCATGACCCATAACCAGTTCAGCGAACCGTTCTGGAACCAGGAGGTTTCATCAATATGATTGACCTGGCTGTTTCGGGCAATATCGCCTATTTTATGATGCACCGGTTTCAGTGCTTTTGATGTCCTGTCTATCACTTTTTGGATGGCACCAGGAGATATCGAAAAATTGAGAACGGACTGGCAAAATGTGCGGACCGCCTCACGGCTGTTTCCCTGTATGCCGCTGACCTCAGCGATCAAGGCACTTATCCTTGGGCCATATCCGGTTTGATGCTCTTTGGGAAGCTGTGCTTTTACAACATCCCCGCACCGGGTGCAGACACCTTGATTGAGGATAAAATGCAGTACGTCCATTTCAATTTTTGGCAGTTCTATCACCTGATGTGTGTAAAAAGGCTTGATGCTCCCCGGGTCAAAGGATGAACACCCGCAACTGCATGCATCAGGAAACAGGATCTTTTCGGTGGTCGGTTCCATTAATTTTTGTTGGTGGCCTTTGTGACCTTTTTGTCCGCCTTGTTTACGCTTACTCTTGTTGTTCTCTTTGAAAGGTTTTTTATATGGGGGATCAGACGATGGCGGTTTGCTGGAATTTTGTGAATTTTTATTAAGCCGGTTTTCAAGTTCAGTGACACGTTTTTTTAAATCCTCTGTTTCCTTGAACAGACAGATTACCATATCTTCCAGCTGGATAATGTACCGGCGAACCGGCTCAGGGGTTGCCTGGAAATCTTCATCTGTGAATGGTCTTTTTAGCTCCATGAAAGGAGCATAGCATATTAAAAATGGAAAATCTAGATTTATTTGTAATTATTTCA